>JASMLR010000030.1:0-351 GCA_030748575.1 Phycisphaerales bacterium
CGATTTTGACTTTGATGAGGTGGTAGGCATCGATGATCTGATGTCGCTGATTGGCAATTGGGCTGAAGTCTGCGACGGCGTGGATCAGGACTGCAACTTCCATGACATCGATGACAGTGGAGTCATCGATATGGGAGACCTTCTGATACTGCTGGATAATTGGACGGTGTAGTCATGCCCGGTCCGCTACGGGGCTGACTTCAGGCAGGCGGTTGGGGGGGGGCGTGAATCAGGGACACATGCCCCAGTCCGCGAGCAGCGTGAGCAGATCGAACACATCGACGAGCCCGCTGTTGTCGAGATCCCAGGTCTGGCTGGCGGTGTCCCGGGAGCCCACGAGACCCTGCAGGT
>JASMLR010000030.1:361-1019 GCA_030748575.1 Phycisphaerales bacterium
ACAGTGTCCCCCATGCACCGCAGTACGCCCATTGTGTCTCTTCAATCCCTCAGAAACCACTCAAAAAAATGTGGTAAAGAGCTGCTTCTGCAGGCTGTCGGCAATTCTGCTGCCTCAACGAGGCCGCCACGCCTCAAGCCTCGGGTTTTTGAAATATCCCGACCAGATACGCTGAATTCGGCGATCAACTCGGCATGAATCGTTCGCACGCTGCAACGGGGTTTCGCTTACCTGTCGATGCGAGCGTCGGGCTCGTGAGCCCGACGAAGCACGGTTTCGTCGCCGTCCCATACGACGGTCGTGTCCTTGCCGTAGTACCAGATGAATCGCAGCCGATCCCAACCGGGTTCGCCGTTTGAGTAGAAGACAGTGATGTAGTGCCCGGGTGCATCTGGATCGTGCATGGTGTGCAGCACCGATTGACCTTCGCCATCCCAACGTGTACCGGCCACGGTGAACGCACCATCCTCGATGGTGAGGGTGTCGTCGGCGCGAGCAATCCGCTCGGCGTGACCCGCGATCGCATCCGGTCCGACGAGAAGCGCACTCGGCCCGCCATCAACATCGGCCATCCAAGCGGTGACATCCTCGGCGGCGGGCATGGCCTCATCGACGGTGATGGTGGCCCCTGTGCCGAGCGTGCCAGCAATCGTAGGGC
>JASMLR010000031.1 GCA_030748575.1 Phycisphaerales bacterium
TTCATACCCAAGGGCCGGGGCGATTTCTTCCATCACAAACTGGCGGGTGATGCCGTGGAGGATGCCCGCGGCCGTCGATGGGGTGGAAATGCGGCCATCCTTGATCACGAAGATATTGTCGCCGGTGCATTCAGCGACATGCCCGTCCATGTTGAGCATCAGAGCCTCCAGCACGCCAGCATTGATCGACTCGACCTTTGCGAGAATGTTGTTGAGGTAGTTGAGGCTCTTGATCTCTGGGTCGAGGCAGTCCATCGGAATTCTTCGGCGGTGTGCGACGATGATCGGCAGCCCCTGCTCGTACATGTCCTCCGGGTAGAGCGTGATGTCCTCTGCAATGACGAAGGCTGTCGATTCCGGACAGAGGAACGGGTTGAGCCCGAGCGTGCCTACACCGCGTGTGAATACGAGCCGAATGTAGCCGTTTCCGCAGTCGTTGCGGCGGACCGTCTCGTGGACGGCGTCGGAGATCTCATCAATTGTGTATTTCGGCTTCAGGCTGATGTACTCGGCCGAGGCATACATCCTCTCAAGATGTGATCGCAACTTGAAGACCCGGCCGTTGTACACGCGAATACCCTCGAAGCACCCGTCGCCGTACAGAAGACCGTGGTCAAAGACACTGACGGACGCTGTCTCGCGGTCTACCAATTCGCCATTGAGCCAAACAACCGACATCCCGGAGATTGTAAAGGAGAGCCGCCGACCGTGTTGACTACCGAAATGATCGCCCGGCCACCTCAATCGCATCAATGATGAAGATTTTCCACTCCCCTCCCGCGTCCTCCGCAATCGTCAGCCGCCAACGGGAGGGAACCGTGCCGATGCCACCAACCCGGGTCAGGAGCGAGAGTTCAACCAGCACATCCTGCTGGCGTTCCATGGGCTCAAGACGCATGACCGTGTTGGCACCGATCTCATATTGTCGGTGAAG
>JASMLR010000032.1 GCA_030748575.1 Phycisphaerales bacterium
ACTTGCGGCAGGCAACTCAAGCAGCGTTCGTTCGCCACTTTGGAAGGTGAATGACACCTGCCAATGCGCAGCGGCAAGCCGTTGCACGACTTCTCTTGCGCGACCGGTCTCCGCCGCATCGGACTTGAGAAACTTGCGGCGGGCAGGTGTATTGAAGAACAGCCGTTTGATCTCCACGGTCGTGCCGGGCGGGGCGGCAATGGGCTGCGGCAACCCACCATCGCCGCCTTCCACCTCCAGACGTGCGCCGGCGTCGCTCGCGGGCAGACGACTGGTGATGGAAAACCGGCTTACCGAAGCGATGGACGCAAGTGCCTCACCTCGAAATCCCAGAGAAGCAATTGCGGCGAGGTCGGCTTCGTTTTCGATCTTGCTTGTTGCATGCGGAGCCACCGCCAGTTCGAGTTCCGACGCATCGATTCCACACCCATCGTCGCTGACGCGAACCATGTCGCGGCCGCCACGCTCCAGCGTGATGTCGATGCGGTGCGCTCCTGCATCGAGGCTGTTTTCAACCAGTTCCTTGACAATACTCGCTGGTCGTTCGACCACCTCCCCCGCCGCGATCTGATTGATGACGATCGTTGAGAGGCGGCGGATCATGGCGATTCGCCTTCCGCGGCCTGTCGCACGTTGCTTCCGGACCGTCGCATGACGATGGGCATCGGCCGCCCTCTCCCGAATGTCCGTGGACTGATCTTGGGAATGACGGACGCCTGATCTCGTTTGAACTGGGCACGATCGATCGACGCGATGATATTTCGCACAAACGCGAGGTCCAATCCAGTGTGGTCGGCCGTATCTTCGACGCCTCGTTCCTCCTCGATGTACGCCCGGACAATCGCATCGAGTGTTTCGTAGGGCGGCAGTGTGTCCTGATCACACTGGTCCGGTCGC
>JASMLR010000033.1 GCA_030748575.1 Phycisphaerales bacterium
CGCACACGCATGACCGCAAGCACAGGCCCGAAGACTTCCTCCTGCGCTAGCCGGTCGCGCTCGGTAATGCCGGAGAAGATGTGCGGCGGGACAAATGGTTTTCCGATCTGCTCCTCCAAGCCTTCTGGGGTCGCCCCGGCAAAGGCAAGGTTGCCTTCCTGCATGCCAATGTCGATGTATGCGCGAATGTCGCCGGCCGCACCCTGGTCGATGATCGGTCCCATGTCCGTTGCGGGATCGAGTGGGTCGCCGACGACCAACGTCCGGGTCGATTCGACCAACCGCTCCAGAAAGAGGTCATGAGCGGAATCCACGACGATGGCTCGGCTGCACGCAGAGCACTTCTGCCCCTGGTAACCGAATGCGCTGTATCGCACCCCGAGCACCGCCTCGTCCAGATCGGCTGAGGCATCGATGATGATGGCGTTCTTGCCACCCATTTCGCACACCACCTTCTTGACATGCCTCTGCTCGGGCGGTGTATGTCCGGCAGCTTCAATGATATCCAGACCGACGGGCTTTGAACCGGTGAACGCAATGACGGCTACCCGCGGGTCACGAACCATGGCCGCACCAATGATCGACCCCGGCCCGGGCGTGAATTGAAGGACATCCCGCGGGGCTCCAGCCTCCCAGAGAATCTCGCACAACAGTTTCGCGATTCCGGTTGTCTGCCCTGCGGGCTTGACCATGACGCTATTGCCCGTCACCAATGCAGCGACGGTCATGCCCATGCAAATGGCGGCGGGGAAGTTCCACGGGCTGATCACCGCGACGACACCCCGCGGCTGATGGAACTGCTGATCCAACTCTCCGATGAACTTCCCGAGCCGGTGGGGTTCGAACAGTCCGACAGCCATCCGAGCGTAGTACTCGCAAAA
>JASMLR010000034.1 GCA_030748575.1 Phycisphaerales bacterium
GGCCATGTCGCACCATGCATCGGCGTCGAAGTTGACGGGGTTGAACTGGTCGACAAATCCGTCATAAGTTTCGCGAGGGATTTCTGCGGTAGTGCGAATCCACTCAGCGTGTCCCGTTTCTTCACCCCAGGTGCCCGCTGGTACCGAGTACAGGCCCCAGTGGATAAACATGCCGAACCGTGCATCTCGCCACCAATCAAGACGGGCGTCTGGTGTCACTGGCGGGGACACAGTGAAAACTGTAGCCATGGCGAGTTCTAGCATGTGTTCATTCGCTCCATTGGGCAAGTATGACAGTAGTCCCTTGTTGTAATCAGCTCGACAATGCTACCCTGTGCGTCCTTCTCGCGGGTGTAGCTCAGCGGTAGAGCGTCAGCTTCCCAAGCTGAATGTCGAGGGTTCGATCCCCTTCACCCGCTTTCAGGAGAACAAGAGATGGCAACGGGGCGACTCAAGTGGACCTGGAGAAACGTGCTCATCGCCCTGTGCGTTCTGATACCCACGATCGTCCTGGCAGAGCTGCTCGAGTACACGACCGGCCTGAGTTCTTTCTGGTGGATCTTCGGTGTTACCTTGATCCTCACGATGACCGTAGTCCACAAACTACCCTGGTCAAAGTAGTCCCTGCTTCCCGGGCTGATTGTCGAGGGTTCGATCCCCTTCACACCCGAGCTGAAAGAAAGGACCTTCAATCGATGAGAATCCTGACACAGTCCATTCTTACAACAGCTCTTCTATGCATCAGCCTTCATTGGGCGACCCCGCCTGTCCTCGCTACCCAAGATGAAACACAAAC
>JASMLR010000035.1:0-483 GCA_030748575.1 Phycisphaerales bacterium
TGGTGCGGCCGGAAGCAGAGTTTGACCGCACCATCCAGTTGCCTGTTTCGGGCTGAAGCCGGACCTGAAATCGGCCGATGGAGAACCTCAGAAGCCCCTTTGGGCACCCCCCAGCATGAATGCCCGATTCCTCAGCCTGCCCGCGTTGCTGGCCGCCTCCACGGCTGCCCATGGTGGCGTTGTGGATGAGGTGCAACTGAGGGTCCAACTGGTGGGCCAGAATCTGGTGTCCGGTGTCGGGGACAACACGACCTTCCGCGTGTGGGCGGAGCTTCCAGCCGACTGGACGCTGGATGCCGTGGCCGGGAACAGCACCATGGCGCTTCAGTTGTCGGTGAGTGGAGGCTCATTCTTTCAGCATGACTGGGGGGGGCCGACGAGCACGTCGATCAACCCGGCGTTCTTCGACCTCGCGCCGGATCTGGAATGGGACAGCTTCCTCACGATCGGTGCCGTGACGAACGTCGCCAACAACGTCAACTC
>JASMLR010000035.1:493-742 GCA_030748575.1 Phycisphaerales bacterium
CCGGTGCCTTTCGACGACGCCTGCGGCACGCCGCTTGACGGCATCGTCATCGGCCAGTTCACGTTGCTGGGCGCGGACGCCACGCTCGACGTGTCCCTGCTGCTTCAGGGCAAGGACGAGTTCTCCGATGTCTGGCAGACGGCCATCGACGCTTACACCATCGGCGATGATTGTGATGCCAACGGCATCCTTGATGTTTGCGATCTGTTGACGGATGACTGCAACGCCAACGGACTGGTGGACGCCTGC
>JASMLR010000036.1 GCA_030748575.1 Phycisphaerales bacterium
CATCTCGTTCGATGACCCGATCTCGATCGCAGCCAAGACCGCGTACTCCAAATCCCGATCGCTCGGCGGCATCATGTTCTGGGAGATCACCGGTGATCGTGACGAGCGTCTGCTTGACGAAATCGTGACGGGGCTCGGTGGACAACTCCCGGCGATACCCTGAGCAGATTATGCCTTCGCAATCAATCCCAGCCGGGGATGGGCTGCCAGAACATCGATCGCTGACTCAAAGGATGTCACTACCCGCTCCTGCCCGGCATCCCATCGCAGCACTTTATCCTGCTGCAGCGCATCGACAGCCATCTTGATGGCGACCATCGTGGCGCAGCCGAGATCGACATTGCATGCAAGTTCGTCACCATTCCGAATGGCATCGAGAAAATTGCCCATGTGGTCGCGGCGATCGGGTGAGTTGAGCGTTACCTCCATCTCGCCGCCATTTGCTCCGCGGAATTCCTGTTCCCATGTGTCTTGCCCTACGAGGCGCGGCCCTTCTTCGAGGTACATCGTTCCGTACTGGCCGCGGATGATCGTTGGGAGTCCAACATCGTTGGTCATGACGCTCGCAAGCACGATCGAGTGCTCATTCGGGTAATCCGCCACCATCATGAAGGTGTCCGGAATATCTCGCTCGTCCTTTTCCAGGAATGTCCCGCCTGAAGCAACGACCCTCGCAGGATAAGCGCCATTCGAACCTTCAATCGCCCGGAGGAAAGGGGCTAGTCGGTGATACA
>JASMLR010000037.1 GCA_030748575.1 Phycisphaerales bacterium
GGGAGAAGAAGTCCACAATGTCGCACGACTCGGACAGCAAGCGTTTGCTGTCCTCACTGGACAGCATGAAGTGGTTTCGTCCGAAGAGACTTCGTGCTGAGAAGATCCCTGTCTCACCTTCGATACTGAACAGTTCACTGTGGGATGCGAGCACGCGCTGCATGAGGGTCGTCCCGCTTCGCGGCGCGCCCACAACAAACACAAGTTGCAGATCGCTTACGGTGCGAGGCATCCGCCACCGGATGTTCCGAGGGATCAGATGCGGCGTCCGAAGGTGGGATGCAAGGAAGGCGGTCAGGATGCTCATGGCGGAAGAGGGGGGAGGGGCGGTAGGGGGGATTGTCAGAGCCAAAGTCCAGTTCGCGCCCCAGGACACGCCCCATCGCCAAAGACGGGTCCGGTAGACTATCACACCCGGCAGAGACCACGCGGGCGTAGCTCAATGGTAGAGCGTCAGCCTTCCAAGCTGAATGTTGAGGGTTCGAGTCCCTTCGCCCGCTTTGGCGCATGGTGTTGTTCTTGGCTGCTTGCAGTCGCATTGGACGGCACGTGGGAACGACTTACGTCACCCTGCACCACACCAATGCCAGCCGTGTCCCTCGCACTCTCGTGCGCTGAGAAGCGTGTGTTCGCACTGCTACTGTCGTGGCTACTGTCGGGGTCGCAGAATGGCGAATCGGTTGTTCCGGTGGCCTGCAACGGACGAGAAGTCCCGATGAAAGGAAGCTGTTCAA
>JASMLR010000038.1 GCA_030748575.1 Phycisphaerales bacterium
AAGCCAGTAATCATCCATGGACGAGTCGTTCACCAACACATCCTGCCCCGAAGTCCGGACGAATTGGCGGCGGTTCGTGTGGTCCAGTGTTGCCTTGCTGAGTCTCCAATTACCCTCCCACAGGTCGCTCGCGTCGCCCCATGTCAGCCGGAGCCATCCGGATTCTTCCTCGACCGACTCCGAGGCTTTCGGCGCGGCGACCTTCTTCGCAACCTGCCCCGACGGACCACCAGGCAGGCGGTTGATGGTGTAGGCCACCTCTTCATGTAGGAGCGGCCGATCGCCTTCACCGACGATGCCCCCGAGTCGAAGCCGCGCGACGCGACCAGCACGAAGCCTCGGCACGGACACATGCAGCGTCCTGCGATCCGCCGATAAGGATGTCTCACCAACTGGCAATTCGCTCCGCCGCTGCTCAGGCGAGCCGTACTTCCACCACCAGTTGTAGTCATAGGTGTCGATGTGGATCTGCGAAGGCTCGACAGTACCCATCACGGGATGCGTGAACACGATGTCGAATCCGCCCGGCACAAGATGCACATGCTGCATCTCCATTGGTATCTCGCCGGTGAAGCGAATACGCCGCACGCCGTGGCTGGGTGCCAACCCTCCCCACCCTCGATTGGTCAGCCCACAAATGAGCGAGCCGTCCGGCGCGAATGCCACGCGGGCGACCGAGCCAACACGATCCACGAAGGGCCACACCGCGCCCTGAGGGACGCCGTCAATGT
>JASMLR010000039.1:0-372 GCA_030748575.1 Phycisphaerales bacterium
TCGCCTCGGGCCAACGCGGGTTTCAGGAGGTTGCCGGCACTGACCGCGCCCTCCGCCGCACCTGCGCCGACGATCGTATGGAGTTCATCGATGAACAGGATGATGCGGCCTTCACTGGAGGTGACTTCGCGCAGCACCGCCTTCAGCCGCTCCTCGAATTCGCCTCGAAACTTTGCTCCTGCGAGCAGTTGCCCAACATCGAGCGCGACGATGCGTGACTGCCGCATGCTGGACGGGCAGTCGCCATTGACGATGCGTTGGGCGAGCCCCTCCGCAATCGCCGTCTTTCCTACGCCGGGTTCACCGATCAACACGGGGTTGTTCTTGGTGCGGCGGCTCAGCACCTGCATGCACCGCCGAATCTCCTCGTCG
>JASMLR010000039.1:382-728 GCA_030748575.1 Phycisphaerales bacterium
CCCGTTCATTCAGGTCGATGCCGTACTTCTTCAATGCCTCGAATGTTGACTCTGCACCCGGGTCCACCACAGTGTCAACGCCGGAATCGCGGCGCATGGATTCGACCGCTCGTTGCAGCTCCGCTGTCTTGATGCCGCCAAGTTCAAGGGCGTCTGTTGCCTTGCCGGAGGAGTCGGAAATGGCGAGCAGGAGATGTTCAAGCGTCGTGTAGGAGTCGCCCATCGATTTCGCCCGCTCCTGCGCATCGGCGAGGACGGCGGTGAACGCGGAAGAGGCTTGGGGCTGCGTACCGGTGACAGTGGGAAGACGATTCAGTTCGGCGGTGGCGAGTTCCAGAACACGCGG
>JASMLR010000003.1 GCA_030748575.1 Phycisphaerales bacterium
TCCAGAGGTGATCGGGCAGGGGATCACCGTGTACTTCACGGATCTGGATTGGGGTGGTGTGTCCTGCGCGATTCTTGCCGACCGCATGTTCAAGTCATCACCAACCATCGCGGTTCCCGAAGGGGCGTTCCGGAATGGCTGGCCGCAGGCCGAGGGCTTCGATGCGGCTGCGCAGGCGGACGTCGCTGGTGCCGAACTGCTTGGCAAGAGGCAGGAGCAGTTTCTGGAGGCGTGGTCTGCTCGCCGGGACGGTCGCTTTGCCGCCGCGGTGTTGAGTCAGACGCCGCTGTGCAACCTCGCCACACTTCCGCCGGCTGCCACCTCCGGCAGCGGGCTCGCCCGCGCGGCGATTCCTGAGAGGGGTGTGTATCCAGAGGGATATACGTTGGCGGCGGATGCAGACTCGAATGGGTGGCCTCAGACGGCCCGCAACCGCGCGGTACGGTTGATATCCGATGCCGATGCGGTACACATCTGCGGTGACCAGCACCTGGCGGCGGTGGTGGAGTACGGGGTGGAGTCTTTCGACGACGGGGCGTGGGCCTTCTCGGTTCCGGCCGTGTCGAACACGTGGCCGCGGCGGTGGTTCCCGCCTGAGCCCGGCGCCAATCGCCCCTCCGCCGCGCCGCGATACACGGGTGAGTTCCTCGACGGCTTTGGAAACCGGATGCGGGTGCATGCCGTTGCCAATCCAGCCCGATCGGGCCGCCATCCAGCCGCCCTTCACGACCGCATGCCGGGGTACGGGATCATCCGCTTCGACCGAGCGTCGGGCCGGGCAACCTTCGAGTGCTGGCAGCGGCCCGAACGCGGCGTCAACGCCCCGCCCACCCAGTTCCCCGGCTGGCCCCAACACAGCGCCAACTGACCGCCGGTCACTTTATCTCCTTGCCTTGCAACGAGTTATGAAATCACGGTTTTGTAACCTGTTGTCCTGTAAAGAGATAAAGTGACCGGCGGTCGGGTGTGCGTGTTTGGGGTATCCTGCGGGGCTTTCCTGATGCGGACGTCCTTTGATGGAGTTGTCTATGACGCTGTTGAGCCTTTCCGTGACCTTCCTTGCCCTTCAATGCCCCGAACCTACGCAGCAGGAGTGTCCGCACACCGGCGCGTCGGGGGCCTCCGGGGCTGAGGCGACGCATGTGGCCGCAGCAGATTCCGGGACCGGCGTTCTGGGCGGGGCGACCCAACTGACGTTCGGCGAACAGTTCGTCAAGGCCGGCGAGTCGTACATCTCGCCGGATGGAACCAAGGTGATCTTCCAGGCCGTGGCAGTCCCCACCGACGGTGGCGAGCCGGACGAGCACTATGCCATGTACCTCGGAGATCTCACACATGACTCCGGATCCTGGCGGCTCGACAACATTCGCATTCTGACGCCGGAGGGCTCTGCAAACACCTGCGGCTGGTTCCACCCGACCGATCCGAACAGGGTCATCTTCGCAAGTACTGTGACCGAACCTGGTGGGGGTGACGTGCCCGGGTATCAGCGGGGCAGCCGCAAGTACAAGTGGTCGTATCCTCCTCGGATGCGCATCGTTGAAGCACGCATCGACGGCGAGTTTCCGCCGCCGATCATGCTTCTGGAGGGTGATGAGTCCGCCTACCAGGCAGAGTGTTCCATCAGCCCGGACGGGCGACATCTGCTGTACACCTCTCACGAAACAGGCGACGGCGACATCTACATCCGAGATCTCAAGACCGGCAAGAGGCACTTGATTGTTGGCGCGCCGGGCTATGACGGCGGGCCGTTCTTCTCGCCCGACGGAACCCGCATCACGTACCGAAGCGATCGCAACAAGGACAACCTCCTGCAGGTCTTCGTCGGGGAGCTTGCCTTCGATGAGCATGGCACCATGGTTGGCCTTGAGGAAGAGATTCAGCTCACGAACAATGAACACGTCAACTGGGCACCCTTCTGGCATCCGGACGACGCCCACCTCGCGTACGCCACCAGCGAGGCCGGCCACGACAACTACGAGGTCTATGAGATTGAGGCGGCTCGCGGCGGAGGCGTCGGCAAGCCGGCGCGATACGGCACCGGCAAGCGGCGGGTGACCGATGTCGCCGGATTCGATGGCCTGCCGGCCTTTGACCCGACCGGTCACCTCATGATCTGGACGAGCCAGCAGGGTGGTGATGGGAGTCAACTCTGGATCGCGCCCTATGGCGACCGGTCGCAGCCAGCGAAGACCGGGGAGTGCCCGGTCAGCCATTGACGGCTGCAAATCACTGTCTCACTCCCCCCGACGGGCCAGATCCGACGCGAACACCGCATTTCGGTCAGAATACGCCGCTCGTGATTGTTCGTTGACGTACCGATGTGCCGCGATGGCGAGCCGCCGAAAATGCCCCATCCCCAGGAAGAGGAGTCAGATCCAATGATGCTTGAAGCCATGATTGTGGCGGGTGCCGCTGCTGCGCAAGATGCAGCCCCTGCCGGAGAACTCATCCCTCGTGAAGTCCTCTTTGGCAACCCCGAGCGGTCAAGCGTTTCCATCAGTCCCGACGGATCAATGCTCGCGTTTCGCGCTCCAGTGGATGGTGTGATGAACGCGTGGGTGCAGCCCGTCGATGGCGGAGAAGCCCGCGCCCTGACCAGCTTCACAGATCGGCCGATCAGCGGCCTCTCCTGGTCATGGAATGGTGAACAGTTGCTGTTCATGAAGGACGCCGGTGGCGATGAGAACTTTCACGTGTATGCCATCGACGTTGCCGGAGGTGAACCACGTGACCTGACGCCGATCGACGGCGTGCGGGCCGACATCACTGATGCCTCGCGAGAGCGGCCGGACGAGATCGTCATCAACATGAACGACACGAACCCGCAGTTCATGAACGTCTACCGTGTTAACACGCGTACCGGTGATCGGACCCTGATTCAAGAGAACGATGGGTATCTCGGCTACACGCTTGATGACAAGTGGAATGTTCGTGGGCGGGCGAAGATGACCGAAGACGGCGACCTTGTGGCCGAGCTTCGTGACCTCGGTGGCGAGGAGTGGTACGAGTTCATGACCATCCCCTCCGATGAAATGATGACGACGTCGATCGCAGGCTTCAACAAGGCCGGCGATCGGCTCTATGGAACCTCATCACTCGGCCGCGACAAGGCCGCGCTCGTCTGGTGGGAGCCCACACAGGGCGGCGCCGAAAGCCCCACCGTCGTGTTCGAATCTGACAAGGCCGACGTCTCCGGCAGTATCGGCAACCCGGATACCTACGAACCCGAAGCCGTCGTCGTCAATTACCTGCGTCCCGAGTGGCACGTCCTCAGCGATGCTATTGCCGCCGACGTCGAAGCGCTCAAGGCGCTGGATCAGGGCGATTTCGGCGTCACGAGCCGCACAAAGGACAACCGCACCTGGATCGTCGCCTACAACCGCGACAACGGCCCGCCGCGATACTGGATGTGGGATCGAGATGCGCAGAAGGGCCGATTCCTCTTCACAACCTGGCCAGCGCTTGAAGACAAGCAACTGGCCAGCATGCAGGCTGTTGAGATTCCGACGCGGGACGGCCTGGTCATGCCCTCTTACCTCACGGTGCCGGAGGGTTCCGACGGGAAGAACCTGCCGATGGTGCTTTTCGTCCATGGTGGCCCGTGGGCCCGCGATGGCTGGGGGTACAACCCGTACCACCAGTGGCTGGCCAATCGTGGCTATGCGGTGCTCAGCCCCAACTTCCGAGGTTCGACCGGATTTGGCAAGGCGTTCGTCAACGCCGGGGACCGTGAGTGGTACGGAGCCATGCAGGACGATCTCAACGATGCCACCGATTGGGCCATCGAGCAGGGGATCGCGGACCCCAAGCGAGTGGCGATCATGGGTGGGTCCTACGGCGGTTATGCGACGCTTGCGGGCCTGACTCGGGATCCGGACAGATTCGCTGCCGGTGTTGACATCGTCGGCCCCTCTCATGTGCGGACATTGATTGAGTCGGTGCCACCCTATTGGAAGCCCATGATGACGATGTTCGAGCAGCGGGTCGGCAGCCTGGACGATCCCACCTTCCTCGATTCAATCTCGCCGCTGACGCACGTGAAGAACATCAACAAGCCGCTGCTGATCGGGCAGGGCGCCAATGACCCGCGTGTCAAGATTGCCGAGAGCGACCAGATTGCCGAGGCCATGACAGCGAGCGGATTGCCCGTGACGTATGTCGTGTTTCCTGATGAAGGCCACGGATTCCACAAACCGAAGAACACCATGGCATTCAATGCCGTCACCGAGCAGTTCCTCGCAGAGCATCTTGGTGGCCGCGCCGAACCGGTCGGCGATGACCTTGCCGACTCGACGGCGCAGGTTCGCGACAAGGGCGGGCTTGCGCTTGCCGTGGACACGTATGTGCCGGCCGCAGGTGAGGATGAGCCCGCGCCGGTCCAGCACGTGGCATTTGAAGACCTCTCGCCCGAGGAGCAGCAGCAGGTCCAGATGGTGCTGGAACAGTTCGAACAGGTTCCTGTCGAACAACTGCCCCTCATCCGTGATCAGATGATGCAGCAACGGGGCATGGCGCCGCCGGAGGCGATCAAGCTTGTTGACTTCCTCATCCAGACGCTGGATGAGCGGATTGAGCGTTCGACCAGGGAGGGCGCTCCAGCCTGACTCGGCCCCGCCCCGGCTGACCTATCCTCTGCGCATGCAGCGGCGCATCTTCACTGCGGTACGCATTCTGCTCGTGGCCGTCGGAGTCGCGGTCGTTGTGTACGCGGTGAACTGGCGCACGATCGTCACGCTTCCTGCGGGTGACACAGCACTCACGGGTGCCGCATCAAACACAGAGACGACGCACGTCGTGACTGCCATGACGGCGGCGGGCCCGGGCGAGGTCATGGTGACGACCGCCTCAGGGCTCACGGGTGAGGTGCCGCTGGACACCGTCAGCATGGGAATGTTTGACGTGCTCGGCGGGGCTGATCCGTGGTGGCTCCTGATCGGACTGGGCCTCGTTGGGTGTGTGTACCCCCTGCAGACGACCAGATGGTGGATTCTGATGCGGTGCCGCGGGCTTGGCGGGTCGTGGCCGCGGACGCTGCGTCTCGTCCTGGTTGGCGCCTTTTGCAACTTCGCGCTTCCCGGCACCGAGGGCGGAGATGTTGTGAAGGCGTGGGGCGCCGCCAGAGATTCAGACCGTCGTGTGGAAGCGGTTGTCAGTGTTGTCTTCGACCGCATCACCGGGCTTGCAGGGCTGGTGATTCTGGCAGCCATAGTGGGACTGTTCGTGGCCGAATCCGATGCGGCCCGGCAGATCGGGCAGTGGGTTGGCTGGGCCGCCCTTGGGGTTGGTGGTGCCGCCGTTGCGGCGTTCGTTATCGCCACGCGGGGTTGGCTGCGGATGCCGGACATCGCGCGGAGGTTTTCCGGAGGTCTCCCGGTGCGGCTTTTCGAGGCCGCGTCCGCCTATGCGAACCATCCAGCCGCTGTGGCGGGCGCGACAGGCGTGTCGGTGTGCGTGCAGATACTTCTGGCGTCCGCCGCGGGCTGTGCTGCCTGGTCTCTGGGCGTGACGCACGACATCACCGTGATTCTCGCGGTCGTGCCGGTGCTGTTTCTGGTTGCGGCAGTGCCGCTTTTCTGGCAAGGCGCTGGCGTGATGGAGGCGGCTGGCATTGCGCTGCTCGCCGCGCCCGAGGTGGCGAGTGTGAATCAGGTTGTTGGGTTTCTTCTGCTCTACCGCGCTTTCGAATTCGTCTGGGGTGGCGTAGGGGCTCTCTTGATGGCAGGGGGCGGCATCACACTGCATCCTCCTGTCGAAACCACTGCCCAGTAGGTGTTCCCGGTACCATGCGCGGTCAGGAGCGCCCCCCAGTGAGATCGGAATTCCTGCCCTTTGCCCAGCCCTCGATCAGCGAGGAGGACGTGGCGGCAGTCGCGGACACACTCCGTAGCGGCTGGATCACGACGGGGGCGAAGTGCGCCGAGTTGGAGGACGCCTTCCGAAACCGGCTCGGATGCCACCACGCCGTCGCCGTGACCAGCGGGACGGCAGCCATGCATCTCGCCCTGTATGCCAGCGGCATCGGTCCTGGAGACGAAGTCATCACGCCTTCGATGACGTGGGTTTCCACACCCAATCTCATCACCATGGCCGGAGCGACACCTGTGTTCGTAGACGTCGACCCGGAGACGCTCATGGTGTCGCCGGATGCCGTGGCCGCGGCGGTGACGGATCGGACCAGGGCGGTCATCCCGGTCGACTTCGCAGGGGCCGCTGTGGACATGGCGCCCTTGCGTTCCGTGGCCGCAGATCAGGGTGTTGCGCTGGTTGAGGATGCGGCGCACGCCATCGGGACCATTCGGCAGGGTGGGGAGGAAGTCGGGTCGATGGGGACGGCGATTTTCAGCCTGCATCCCATCAAGACCATCACAAGCGGTGAGGGTGGCGTGCTGGTCACCGACGACTCGGAGTTCGGCAGCCGCATCAAGAGACTGCGGTTTCATGGCCTCGGGGTTGATGCGTGGAGCCGGGGGCAGCAGGGGCGGTCACCCCAGGCGGAAGTCCTCGAGCCAGGGTTCAAGTACAACCTCCCGGATATGAACGCCGTTCTTGGCCTCCGTCAGTTCGCGCGGCTGGACGAATTCATTGCTCAACGGACCTCGCTGGCCAATCGGTACCGCGAGTTGCTTGCTGAAGTGCCGGGGATTGAGCCGCTCGGCGACGCAGCAGCAACCCAGCGCCATTCGTGGCACTTGTTCATCGTGCGGGTCGCCCGTGAAGACATGGATCGGGAGTCGTTCATGAACGCCCTGAAACAGCGGAACATTGGGAGCGGCGTCCACTTCAGGCCGACGCACACGCAGGCCTGGTACGCCGAGAACAGTGGTCGATGGCGAGCACACGGAAGCCTCGAGAACACCGAGCGGGTGGGCCAGCAGATCTGCTCTCTTCCACTCTTCCCCGGGATGACGGAATTGGATGTCGATGAGGTCGTGGCGGCCGTATGCGATACGGTTGCGGAGGTTGCATCATGAGTATGTCCGTCTCCATCGTTGTTCCCGTGTTCAACGAAAACGAAAACATCGACCAACTCGTGCAGCGAGTCGTGACGGCCGCCGAACCGCTTGAGAACGAGTGGGAACTTGTGCTGGTGGACGACGGGAGTCGTGACGGCTCGACGGAGAAACTGGAGGCCGCGTCGGTACGGCATGATGGACGTATTCGTGCCATTGTGCTGAATCGAAACTACGGCCAGCACGCTGCCATCATGTGTGGCTTCCGCCACGCGCGGGGCGACATGGTGATTACGCTCGATGCCGACCTTCAGAATCCACCAGAAGAGATCCCCCGGCTGGTCGAGGAGATCGAGCAAGGCAACGATGTTGTCGGCACGATCAGAATGAACAGGCAGGACTCGTTCTTTCGTCGATTTGCCTCAGCAAGAATCAACTGGATGGTGAAGAAGTCGACCGGCGTCGGCATGAGCGACTACGGATGCATGCTCAGGGCGTATCGGCGTCCCGTGGTCGAGGCCATGCTCCAGTGCCGCGAACGAAGCACGTTCATCCCGGTTCTGGCGAACAGCTTTGCGAAGCGAGCTGCAGAGATTGAGGTGACGCATGCCGAGCGAGCTGCCGGGGAGTCAAAGTACAGCCTGTGGAAGCTTGTCAATCTTCAGTTCGACCTTCTGACCAGCATGACGACGACGCCGCTCAGGCTGCTGTCCTGGTTTGGGGTCGCCATTGCTGCAGGGGGATTCTTGTTCGGGATTCTGCTTCTCGTTGGCCGTCTGCTGTTCGGAGCGGAGTGGGCGGCCGAGGGTGTATTTACGTTGTTCGCAATTCTGTTCATCTTTGTCGGGGCGCAGTTCGTCGCGATGGGACTTCTGGGTGAATATCTTGGCCGCGTCTATCACGATGTCCGTGGAAGGCCGCGTTACTTCATCGACCACATCGCCGGAACGTCGATGCTCGATGGGGCCGAGGCAAAGGAGACGGCCAGAGCGGCCGCGCTCGAAAGGCAGGTTCAGGCATGAGAGTCGTCCTCTTTGCATATCACGAGATTGGTGCAGCGGCCCTTGAAGCCTTGCTCCGAAGCGACGCGGATGTGGCCGCTGTCTTCACGCACCGTGACGATCCAGGCGAGGGCGGGTGGTTCCGCTCGGTGGCGAGGATTGCAGCGGAACACGGGGTTCCCGTGCATGCACCCGATGACCCGAACCACCCCATCTGGGTCGAGCGTGTTCGCGACATGGCCCCGGATGGCATTCTGTCGGCCCACTATCGAAGCATGGTGGGACCGGACATGTTGGCGGTGGCGCCGGGGAAGTGCTGGAATCTCCACGCGTCGCTGCTCCCGAAGTACCGAGGCCGATGCCCCATCAACTGGGTCCTGGTCAACGGCGAATCGTGTACAGGCGTCACGCTGCATGAAATGACCGAACGCGCCGATGCCGGTGGCATCATCGCGCAGGAGCGGGTGGAGATCGACGCGGATGACACAGCGGCGACGCTGACCTCCCGCCTCGTTGAAGCGACGGGCCGGCTGCTTGATTCGGCGTTGCCCTCGCTCGCTGATGGCACGGCTGCTTCGACCCCCCAGGACGATTCTGAAGCAACCACGTGGCCGGGCCGATGTCCAGACGATGGGCTCATTGACTGGGCCAACTCAGCAGAGTCGATCCGAAACCTCGTACGCGCCGTAACCCATCCGTGGCCTGGCGCGTTCACATGGGCCGGGGACCGCAAGGTCATGGTCTGGGACTCGGTCGTCATGCCGGGCGCGCCGGGGGTAGCAGCGGGGACCATCCTGTCGGTTGATCCGCTGACGGTTGCGTGCAGTGAAGGCGCTGTGCGGATCGACGCGGGCCAGACTGCAGACGGCGTGTGGTCGACCGGCGCCAACCTTGCTTCGGAACTCAACCTGTGCGAAGGCATGCGGCTCGGCCGGTCTGCGCCGGTGGCGGCCCCCCGCAAGCGATCGGTGCTCATTCTGGGCGTGAACGGGTTCATTGGGAGCCATCTCTCTGAGCAGCTTCTTGCCGCCGACTACGAAGTCTTCGGCATGGACCTTCGCGCGACCAACATTGCCCACCTGGTCGACCGGGAGGGGTTCCACTTTGTCGAGGGCGACATTTCGATCAATCGCGAGTGGGTCGAGTATCACGTGCGCAAGTGCGATGTGATCCTTCCACTCGTCGCCATTGCGACGCCCATTGAATATGTGCGGAATCCACTTCGTGTGTTCGAGCTGGACTTCGAGCAGAATCTTCGGATCGTTCGCGATTGCGTGAAGTACGGCAAGCGAATCATCTTCCCGTCGACCAGTGAGGTGTACGGAATGTGCACCGACGAGTCGTTCGATGAAGACACGTCCAATCTGATCACCGGACCAATCAGCAAGCAGCGGTGGATCTACTCCTGCTCCAAGCAACTGCTCGACCGTGTGATCTGGGCCTACGGCGCCAAGGGCGAACTTGATTTCACGCTCTTCCGCCCATTCAACTGGATCGGTCCCCGCCTGGACACGCTGGACGCTGCCAGGGTCGGGTCTTCTCGAGCGATTACGCAACTCATCCTCAATCTGGTCGAGGGCACGCCCATTCAGCTTGTCGATGGCGGCGAGCAGAAGCGGTGCTTCACTGATGTGACGGAAGGCGTCGATTGTCTGTTCCGGATGATCGACGACACAACGGGCCGAAGCAGCGGCAAGATCATCAATGTAGGCAACCCCGTCAATGAGGCGAGCATCAAGGCGCTTGCGGAGATGATCGTTGCAAGGTTCGATCAACATCCGCTGCGGCACCGATTCCCACCATTTGCCGGCTACCGAGTCGTCGAGAGCGGCCGGTACTACGGGAAGGGATATCAGGATGTGCAGCACCGCCGCCCATCCATTCGAAACGCCAAGCGGGTGTTGGATTGGGTTCCGACGATTTCCACCGAGGATTCTGTCGCACGCACGGTGGACTGGTTCATCGAGGACCACGTTCGGACGCTTGCCGCATCGCCCGCCTGCACGGAGGCGCCGACGGGCGCATGAAACTCGGCCTACGTATCGATGTCGATACATTTCGAGGTACGCGTGACGGGCTCCCGGCACTGCGACGGTTGCTCGATTCCCGAGGCATCCGGGCAAGCTTCTTTCTCACCGTCGGCCCGGACAACATGGGCCGACACATCTGGCGTCTTCTTCGGCCGTCATTTCTGATGAAGATGCTGCGGAGCGGGGCGCCGAACATCTACGGATGGGACATTCTGCTTCGGGGCACTCTGGGCTCCGGCCCACTCATCCACAAACGACTCAACGCCCAACTCTCAGAACTCGGTCGGGATGGGCATGAGATCGGGACCCACGCGTGGGATCACCACTGGTGGCAGGTTGCGGCCCATGTGGCAGGCAAGGATCGTCTTCAGCAGGAAATGCAGCGGGCCCACGACGCGATTGCGGATGCAGTTGGCCGGGCACCGACCTGCGCAGCGGCGCCCGGGTGGCGATGCACGCCCGACATGCTCGCGTCTCGCGAGGGACTCGGCTACACCTACGCGAGTGACTGTCGTGGTCAGGGTGTGTTTCAGCCGGACCATGGTCCGCCGCAGATCTGCGTCAACCTTCCGACCTGGGATGAGGCGGTCGGCCGAGATGGCGTCACCAATGCAACCTTCAACACGCATCTGTTCAACTGTATGAATCGAGATGACATGGATGTGCTCACCGTTCACACCGAGACCGAAGGCGGCAGGCTGCGGCCGCTCTTTGAGGACTTCCTGGATCGTGCTGTGGCCGAGGGGATCGAATGCGTGGCACTTTCGGACCTGCTTCCGAGCACGATCGATCCCGGCGCCATGGTGCAAGGCCGCGTCGCGGGACGCGAGGGTTGGGTTGCGGTGCGGGAGGTGGCGGCATGAACCGGATGCAGACGCCCACCCTGGCGCACCAGAGGACGTTCGCCAAGACAGCGTTCTGGTGCCTGGCGCTCATGTTCATTGCGATCTACCTGATACCGCTTTCAATCCGCCCGCTGGTTGTTCCGGACGAGGCTCGGTACGGCGTGATTCCGGTCGAGATGATTGATACGGGCGAGTGGATCGTGCCGCATCTTGCCGGGATCAGATACTTCGAGAAGCCTGTGCTGGGCTACTGGATGACCGCGGTGTCCTTTCTGTGCTTCGGGGAGAACGCCTTTGCGCTCCGCCTTCCGGCAGCGTTGATGTCGGGCGTTGCAATCGTGTGCATTACGTTGTTCACTCGCAGGTGGACCGGGAGGTGGGACCTTGCGGCCCTGTCCGGGGTGGTTCTTGCGACATCTCTGGAGCCGGTCGTACTCGGAACGACCGCCGTGCTGGACGCGCCGTTTTCGGCCTGTGTGACCGCCACAGTGGTGTTCTTCTATCTCGCGACTCGAGCGCGGGGTGGCCCCAGATTCGGCTGGCTGGTTGCAGCAGGCCTTGCGTGCGGGGCGGCCTTTCTCATCAAGGGCTTCCTTGCTGTTGCGTTGCCCGGCCTGGTGCTGGCGCCCTGGCTGGCGTGGTCCGGCAAGTGGAAGGAATTGGTGACGCTGCCCTGGATACCGGCCATTGTCGCCACGCTTACAGCGGTTCCCTGGGCACTTGCGGTTCATGAGCGATCAGACGAGTACTGGAACTACTTCTTCTGGGTTGAGCATGTCCATCGGTTCACGGCCGGCGGAGAAGCGCAACATCCGGAACCATGGTGGTTCTTCCTGCCGATTATCTGCGTCGGCTTCATTCCATGGGTGTTCGCAGCGCCCTTGGCGGTACTTGGCCTGGTGCGGCGAGGCATGGCGTCAGACGAGAGCCGCCTGCTCATCTGCTGGCTCATCCTTCCCCTGGCATTCTTCTCAATCTCTTCGGGGAAGCTTCCGACCTACATTCTTCCGTGCTTCCCGCCCGCGGCTGCCCTCATGGCGGTTGGGCTGGTGGATCGATTCAGTCAGACCGGGCCGCGCCGCGGCTTCAAGGAGATGCTTCCTGGGGGTGTGCTCATTGTGCTTGGCGGGCTTGCAGTCGCTGCGGTGTTCGTGGTGCCGGTGGATCCACTCGATGGTGGCCCATGGCAGGATGGTGGGGTGTGGCGGCTTCCGGTACTCGGCGCCATGCTCATATTCTGGGGCGGCGCTGACTGGGTCTCGCAGCGAACGGACGACGGGAGGTCTCGCGTTCTGATCGGCGGTCTCGGCTCTGCCGGATTCCTTGCCATCATGTCGGCGCTCATGCCGACGGGCTGGATGACCATCGCCAAGTCACCGGTGGACTGGATGAAGCCCTGGCGTTCACTTGCGGAACGATCAACCGTGCTTGCTGGTCGCGACTTCATTCACGTTGCTCACTGGACGTGGCCTGAAGCCGAGATTCGACTCTTCGGCGAGCCGGGTGAGTTGCGGTGGGGCGTCGAGACGTTTGAAGAGCACGCAGAGGCGCACATAGAGAAGGACGAGTTCGCCGCGGTTGCGAGGGCGGCCACCCTTGAGGATCCGGTCTTGTTGATCGCCACCTTTCCAGAGTGGCGCACAAAGTGGATTGACGGGCTTGTAGAGGCGGGAGAGGTCGAAGAGCCCGCCGTCACGACCGATCGCAATGTCTATGTCGCTGTGTGGCCTGCGCAGGCCATGGAGTCACCCTGAGGTGGATCTTCTCCTCAGGGGGCGGCGACTGCGTGTCCCAGGAATCCTTCCGCCGGTGTACAGCGTCCAGTTCGCTCCGTATTGCTGATATGATCCCCGCCCGCTCCCGGAGTGGGGGGAGTCGAAAGAGGATCCCGTCGAATGACCGACTGCTGTAACACTGGCCTCAATGTGCTCGTCACCCGCGAAGCTCCGGACTTCACGGCCCAGGCCGTCATGGCTGATGGCTCCATTGGCGAACTGACGTTGTCGGCGCTTCGGGGCAAGTATGTTGTCGTCTTCTTCTGGCCACTGGACAACACGTTTGTCTGCCCCACGGAGATCATCGCGTTCCATAATCGCCTTGAGAAGTTCAAGGAGAGGGGTTGTGATGTCGTTGGCGTGAGTATCGACTCCGTCTTCTCACACATCGCATGGCGTAACACGGCGGTGGAGGACGGCGGCATCGGGCCGGTCGGCTTCCCCATGGTGTCGGATCTCAAGCAGGAGATCTGCGCTGCGTGGGGGATCCAGCACGCCAATGGCCCGGCGCTTCGTGGGACGTTTCTCCTGGACAAGGACGGCGTGGTCAGGCATCAGGTCGTCAACGATCTCCCGCTCGGTCGCAACGTCGACGAGGCACTTCGAATGGTGGATGCGCTGGCCTTCTTCGAGGCTAATGGAGAGGTGTGTCCTGCCGGCTGGACACAGGGCGAAGACGCCATGACACCGAATGCCGAAGGCGTAGCCGACTATCTGGCCACCAAGGCTGGTTCGCTCTGATTCACTGATCGACCCGGCGTGCTTCCTGAATCTTGAGTTGGATGTGCCAGTAGTACTGCGCCTTCAGTTTCGCAAAGACGAAGCCTGCCCGTCCATCCAGAAACCCCTTCTTGAGAAAGTAGGAGAGGATGAAGTACGCGGCGGGAAACCATCGCTTCTCGATGCGCCGATACTTTGATCGTTGACGGCTCGTGAGCGCCGACCAGGCAGGACTTCCCTGTGGCCCGAGTGCGAGGTAGCGGCGAGCCTCCCACGACGAATAGTCGTTGTGCTTTCCAAGGTAGGACTCAAGGCCCCGCCGATCGTCATGGTCGATCGGGGCGTGGATCGTTCCGACTGGCCCGTCGAGCACGGGGTGCTCATGGATCTCCATGTCGAGGTGGCTCCACCGATCCTCATCGATTCGTTCGTATCGCCCGGCATCCGGCCTGAACAGGGCCAGTTTGGCAAATGGGTCTCCGTGGCGGAGGAAGCGTCCCTGAAACCAATTGTGGAACGTCAACCAGTACCCGAGATTCGTCGTCGACCGGACGGCCTTGTCAACTTCGTCACAGAAGGCGTCCGTGATGAACTCATCGGCGTCGAGGAAGAGAACCCAATCCGTTTCAAGCGTGTGGTTGTCGAGAAACCAGTTGCGCTTCTTGGGGAACTTGCCATTCCAGCGGAACTGCACGACTTCGGCACCACAATCCGCAGCCACCTGATCGGTACCGTCATCGCTTCCTGAGTCGACAACGTAGACCTTCGCAAATCGGGAGAGGCGTTCGAGGCAACGAGGAAGATTCTTCGCCTCGTTCTTAACCGGAACCACGACACTGACGGGAATCGGTTCGCTCATGGGTGCTCCTGGCGGGGAGCGGGGATGGTACCGCACGCGGCCTCCTCGCCCCGATGGCGAGGAGGCCGGTGGCGGCATGCCGGCGTCGGGTCAGGGCTGAGTCAAGCCCGTGTGGATGACGTCGAGCAGCGTCTCATTGCGGTCGGCGGTGATCTCCCAGAACATCACGCCGCCGAGGTCGAGCGACTGGACGTGATCAATCTTGTGCCCCATCGACTCGGCATCGTCGTAGGAGATGAAGTGTCCGCCGTGTTCGGTCGCGCTGTAGAGCCAGGGCACCTTGGCGACGTTGTCCCAGTGGCGGACATAGGCGCCACTCGAAACGAACTGCTCGAGTTCGGTGAAGTCGTTGACGCCCGTCGCGCCGCTGGACCAGTCGTCCCACGTTCCCGGAGGGACGCTTGAGGCCGACTGGAAGAGGCCGCCGCCTGAAGCGGAGACGCCACCCCAGCCGCGGCCATAGAAGGGCACACCCATCACGATCTTGTCGCTGTCCACGCCCGCATCCAGCCAAGCCTGAACAGAGGCGGCGGCGTTGTATCGAAGCCTGACGTCCTCATTGGATGATGGGTTGTTTGGATTGGCGTGCAGGCCTGAGTGATGACCCGTAATGGAGAGGTCCCAGGCGCCCATGAAGTCGTACGACATGGTGTTGACCCAGTCGCAGACCTCAGCGATTTCGGCGAGCTCATAGTTCTCGAGTTTGTCCACGCCGCCGGCGGCCGCGATGGTCAGCAGATAGTCCCGTCCGTCGGCAGCCGCGGCCGCGTCGAGTTGGGTCCGGAGTTCCTGGAGCAACAAGGTGTAGTTCTCACGATCCTCCGGGCGGTATGTGTTGCTCGAGAGGCCGCAACACACCGGGTACTCCCAGTCGAGATCGACGCCGTCAAAGTTGTACGTTCGAATGAAGTCGACGCAGGACTGTGCAAAGACGAATCGTGCGGCCTCGGTGGCCGCGACATCGCTGAAGCGGCCGGACCACGTCCATCCGCCCACCGAGATAAGCGTCTTCAGATGGGGGTGGGCAGCCTTCAGCACGTTGTTGATCTGGTTGTAGGTGCCGCGGTAGGGCTGATCCCAACTGTCGCCTTCGTAGTACTTGTCGATGGCGGCATATGGGTCGCCGATGGCAATGGTGCCGTCTTCGCCAATGTTCGCAAAGGCGTAGTTCAGGTGCGTGATCTTGTCAGCGGGAATATCTGCCGGTTGGTAGTCCCGTCCGTAGATGCCCCACTCAATGTAGTAGGCGACGATGCGATCGTCAGGATCGACGGGACCGCCGCCGCCGTCGCCGCCGCCGTCGCCGCCGCCGTCACCACCACCGCCGTCGCCGCCGTCGCCACCGCCGTCGCCGCCGTCACCGCCGCCGCCGTCGCCGCCGTCGCCACCGCCGTCACCGCCGCCGCCGTCGCCACCGCCGCTACCGTCGGCGCATGGGCCCCAGAACTCAAGGATGCGCATCAGGTCATTGGCATCGACCTCGCCGTTGGCGTCAAAGTCAGCCGGGCAGGCCTGACCTGCCGGGCATGGACCCCAGAGGGAGACCAGCGCCAGCACATCGTCGATGTCGACGATCCCATTCCCGGAGAGGTCCTGATCGCACACGGCGTCACCGGCGTCGTTGCCGCCCGATCGCATGACCGGATCCTGGAGGTAGCGTTGGACCTTCGTGATCCACCATCCTCCATCGGTCGGTTCGCCGGCAGAGGTGTCGCTCCGTGGTGTTCCCTGCGTACTTGAGCCGACACCCGCACCGAACAGGACCGCAAGCACGCCTGCGTCCGCGACGTCCTGCATGTGCGATGCCCAGGTCACAGAGTTCCCGTCGACCTGTACGCCAGCGTCGTTGGATGCATTGGCGGCGAAGTGCGCCAGACGATCGCCGGAGACATCGAATGTGTCGCCCAGAAAGAACGTCCCGGCCGAGTCCTCATAGTGCTGGTGCGTGTTGTCCAGGATGGGGAAGGGCGATCCGCTCGAATCGACGGCATGGCTTTCATTGATGTGGCCGACGGGAATCTGCCACAGCACCGTTGGACAACTGCCAGCCTCGCCGACAGCCTGAGTGACGGCCAGGTAGTTCAGCCAGTGGTCGTTGTTCCAGAACCACGCGGATGAGGCAGGATCGGTTGCGGCCGAGGCAGACGTTCCTCCGGCATCAAGTCCATACTTGTCGAGCGAGATGAAATCGGCTCCGTGCCGCATCACACCTGCGTCGACGTACCACTGGGCCATCGCTGCGGCCTCGGCTTCGATGGCAGCGCGGCCAGCGTCGATGCCCATGGAGTCACTGAGATGCACCAGCCCGGTCCCGGGAATGCCGATGCCCGTGTGCCCGCCTGGCGGCGAGGCCCACAGATTGAACTGCCAGCCGAAGATGGCATTGGAAAGATCGCGCTGAATGATGTAGTTCACTGCTTCCACGAATCCATCGATCGAATTGGAAAAGGCCGGGTCTTCCCCCTGAGTCAGGATGGCGCTGCCGTCAAATCCCGTGGCTGAATAGGCCGAGTCGACTTGAGGCGATCCAGTTACACCGACGGACCACTCGGACTGCGTCGGTGACAGGCCGGCCTGCGCGAAGTAGCCGAGCAGGTCGGGCTCAATCACGATCATGACGGGCCACCCATCGGCAGTCTCTTCGCGGGCAATGTCGAGCATCAGATCGAGATCGCGCCAGTACGCGGCCATGTACTCGGGGTCAAACAAATGCTCACTATTGGTCCAATAGGACTCGCCGCCGTCCGGAACGTTGTACCAGACGAAGCACGGAATCATGCCCAACTGTCGACTGTTGCGGATGTAGGAACGAACACGGCCTCCCGGCTCGTCCGACCACGTACGCCACCCGGTGTACGGGCCGCCATTGATGTAGATGTATCTGACGTCAACGCGGCGGTTCTCGTCTTCGTCGCCAAAGTCGCGAAAGAATGCAAGGTGCGACGCGGCGTCTTCACTCACGCTGCCCACTGCAAGATGATCGGGAAGCCCCGGCATGGACCCGTCCTCATGGAGCACGGCGATGCCGAGCCAGATCCGCTCGCCGGATGAAGCATCCTCCACCCGGATGGATGCGAAGCCGGGCGCGGTCGCCTCAATATGCAGGCTCCCGCCGACGATGTCGGCATGTGCCACCTCCGGGGCGCTACTGGCAGCAGATGCGGAACTCGCTTGGACGTTTTCAAGCGGGATCTCGACTCCGCCCACCGAGACAACGATCGACTCGACGCCCGAGGCAATGCCGCCAAATGCAGCCCCGCCCGAGTTGTCACCTCCGGAACCACCATCCCCACTGCTGCCATCCGCCGCCTCGATCTCGGCAGCGACGCCATTGAACAGCACGCCGCCGAATGCGGGAGGCCACCCGCCCGAGGCGGTCAGCCCGATCTCGCAGGATGCACCGGGTTCAATGTTGCCGTTCCAGGACGCGTTTGAAATCGTGGTGACCCCGTCCAGCACCGTCATGGTGCCGTTCCATACGCTCTCGATGTCGGGGCCTGAGGTCCAGGAGAGGGTCCAGCCATCGATGGGGGCATCGGGTTCAGGATTGGAGATGGTCAGGGCCGCGGTGTACCCGCCGGACCAGCCGGATGACATCGCAATGTCGATCTGAGGGCCGGCGAGGGCGGGCCCGACGGCTGCGGCCAGAAAGAGCGATATCCGACGACAAGCAATGGGGGGCAACATGCGGTGGACCTCCTTGAGGCGAAACTCGCCCACGATGGGCCGAGGATGGCCAAAGGGAGGTCTACGATCTTCTGGCCGGCTCGGGTTCATAGATCTTGGCTCATTGTTGATCCTGCAGCGTTCGGAGCCACCAAACGGCCTTGGGGGACCGCAGAGCCCCGTATGATCGCGCAACCCCGGAAACTCATACGGCCCGCCGTTTGGAGGCGACATGATCTCAGCCATGCTCATTGCAACGCTTACCTGCACGTCTTCGGGTCCCGCTACCACCGCTCAGCCTCGCGATGGATGGCACGCTGAGCGGCACGATCACATCAACGCCGTCGTTGCCGCGCAGCGAGGCGAGGTTGATCTTGTGTTTGTCGGAGATTCCATCACGCAGGGGTGGGAAGGGGCGGGCAAGTCCGTCTGGGACCGGTACTACGGTGATCGCCGTGCCGTCAACCTTGGCATCAGTGGGGATCGGACCGAGCACGTGCTCTGGCGGCTTGACCATGGCAATCTGGCGGGCATCACGCCGCGGGTCGCCGTTGTCATGATTGGCACCAACAACATCGGCCACGGGACACACGAGACGTCCGAAGTGCTTGCGGGTGTTCGCCAGGTGGTGGAACGCATCAGGGCCATCTCGCCCGAAACACGCGTACTGCTGCTGGACATCTTTCCTCGCGGGCGATCATTCAATGCCGGGCGTGGCCGCATCCTGCAGATCAACCAGGCGCTTTCCAGAATGCATGACGGTGATCATGTCGTCTTTCTCCCGATCGGCGCAGCCTTCATCGAGTCGGACGGATCGATCGACCCGGCGGTCATGCCGGACGCCCTGCATCTTTCCGAAGAGGGGTATCGGCGGTGGGCCGAAGCCATGGAGCCTGCGCTCGTGGACATGCTCGCGGCGGCACCTGAGACGGACGCGTCATGAGCAGAACTTCCAGCATCGGTGAACGCGTGCGGTGGGCGTCCAAGTTCTTCACGCACGGCCGCAAGATCGCCAGCCTGACGCCGTCCAGCCGGTGGCTCTCCCGGGCCATGTGTCGAGACATCGATGCGAGTCGCCCGCAGGTCATCCTTGAACTTGGCGCAGGCATGGGGCCGGTCACAGACGTTATTCGACGAAGCATGCACCCGAAGAGCACGTTGATTGCACTTGAGATCGAACCCGAATTGCACGCGATCACCGCGAGACGATGCCCGGATGTGGACGTGGTGCTCGGGAGTGCCGCCGATCTTGATGGCATACTGGATGAGCGAGGTCTGGACTCGGTGGACTGCGTGCTCTCGTGCCTGCCGACGCCGAGCCTGCCTAAGGAAGTCAATCAGTCGGTGCTGGAGTTCTGGTCTCGGCGATGCACTTCTGAGGTCTTCACCCAGATCACGCAGATCCCCTGGTACTACCGGCGGATGTACCGGCAGGCGTTTCAGGACGTCGAGTTCCAACTCGTCGTTCGCAACATCCCCCCGGCAGGCGTCTACCACTGCAGCAACCTTCGGGCCGACTATGCGTCCAGCGATCGGTTGTACGGCGCGTGAAGTGGTTGATCGGCATTGCAGTCTGCGCTGCGGCCATCGGGTGCGCTGAACCTCAGCCGGATCCGGCTGGTGAGGTTCGCATTGTGAGCCTCAGCCCCGCCATGACTCGGACGATCGTGCAGGTCGGTATCGGCGGGCACCTGATTGGCCGGTCCGCATTCTGCAGCGGAGTCGATTCGTTGCCGGTCGTGGGTGACCTCCAACACCTGGACGCGGAGCGGCTGGTGCGTCTGCAACCCACCCACGTCATGGTGCAACGCACCGAGGCGGATGTCGAACCGCTGCTGGCGAAGCTGGCGGCCCAACAGGGATGGACGGTGGTGGCCCATCCAATCGTGAGCCTAGACGACGTGGAGTCGCTGCTGGAGCGGTTGCCTGAGGCGTTCCCGGATGTCCATATCGGGCCCGCGTGCGATGCGCTGCGGACCCGTTTGCGTGAGGCTCGGCGTCCTGTGGCAGCCGCGGCAACGCTCCGGGTCCTGATTGTGGGCGGCGGGCCCGCACCACTGGCATGGGGCGACGACACCTACTTGGGGCAACTTGTCGCGGCGACCGGCGCCAACAACCCGATCAAGGGGCGAGTGTGGCGGACGTTGACGCTGGAGGACATTGCCCGACTTGACGTGGACGTGCTGTTGGTTCCGAGCGAGGGCCCGGACCCGGATGTTTCTCAGCTTGAAGTGGCCGTCGGGGCCGATCGAATCCGGATTCTCCCGTTTGAAGGCATTGAGATCCCCGGGCCGCATCTGGCGCAGCTGGCGAAGCCGATTCGCGCGCTGCTTTCGGGGGATGCGGCGTACACTGGATCTCCATGAGCACACGCAAGGGGATCATCCTCGCTGGTGGATCGGGTTCGCGTCTGCACCCAGTGACGCGTGCAGTCAGCAAGCATCTGCTTCCGGTGTACGACAAGCCGATGATCTACTACCCGCTCTCCGTGCTCATGCTGGCCGGCATTCGCGAGATTCTCGTCATTACGACGCCGACCGATGCTGCTCGCTTTCAAACGCTGCTTGGTGACGGCTCCGACTGGGGACTAACCATCGAGTATGCCGTGCAGACCAAACCGGATGGCGTGGCCCGGGCACTGGTGATTGCCGAACCATTTCTTGGCGGGAGTCCTTCGGCGCTCGTGCTGGGAGACAATGTGTTCTTCGGCAACGGCCTCCGCGGGCGGCTCGCTCGGGCGAGCGAGCGATCGGAAGGCGCCACCGTGTTTGCATACCCGGTGGCAAACCCGTCTGACTTCGGCGTCATTCGGTTGGATGGAGACGGTCGACCGGTCTCCATCATCGAAAAACCAGAGACCCCGGAGTCGAATCTGGCGGTCACGGGGCTCTACTTCTACGACGAGCGGGCGCCGAGCATTGCGGCCGCAACGGCACCGTCGGCTCGGGGAGAAGTCGAGATCTCCGATGTCAATCAAGCCTACCTCTCCGAAGGCATGTTGAGCGTTGAGCAGCTCGGTCGCGGCGACGCCTGGCTTGACACCGGAACACACGAGAGCCTTCTGCAGGCGTCCATGTTCGTTGAGACCATCGAAACCAGGCAGGGGCTGAAGATTGCGTGCCCGGAGGAGATCGCGTGGAGACAGGGCTGGATTGATGACGCGAGCTTTGCGTCGCTCGCCACCGCGATGGGTGCCGGCACCTACGGCGACTATCTCCGCGCGCTGATCTCCGAACGCGGGGGCGTTTCGGGCGGCATCAGGTAGACCGGTCCGGCCCATACCAACGCGACTCGTGGGCGAGATAGCGTTCGTCAGATCGAATGGCCTGCCACCACCGTGGATTGTTGGTGTACCAGTCGACGGTTTGCGCGAGCCCGGCGTCGAAGTCGATGGTCGCTCGCCACCCGAGCGATTCGGCGGCGGACGGGTCAATCGCATACCGAAGATCATGACCGGGCCGATCTTCCACAAACTGCATCAGTGACTGTGGCTTGTCGACCGTCCGAAGCACCGACTCGGCGACCTGCAGACCGGTGCGTTCCAACTGAGCGCCCAGGTTGTAGACGCCACCGGGCCGGCCCTTCCGAAGGACCAGGTCGATGCCGGCGCAGTGATCGTCAACGTGCATGTAGTCGCGAACGGCGCCGCCGTCTCCATAGATTGGAAGCGGTTTGTCTTGCAGCGCATTGGTGATGAAGAGCGGGACGATCTTCTCCGGAAACTGCCGCGGCCCATAGGTGTTGGACCCTCGCGTCACCACCGTGTCCAAGCCACCCGAGACGTGCGCGGCCTGGACGAGATGTTCGGCGGCGGCCTTGGATGCGGCGTACGGGCTGCGAGGCTGCATGGCGTCGGACTCGACGGACCGGTGATCCGTGCCGACGAGGTCGCCGTAGACCTCGTCCGTGGAGACATGCAGGAATCGCTGCACGCCGTGCCGTCTGGCCGCGTCGAGCAGGACCTGCGTGCCGACCACATTCGTGTGGACGAACGGCCTGCTGTCCAGCAGGCTGCGGTCGACGTGGCTTTCCGCCGCGAAATTCAGCACGGCTGCGCACCCCGGCATGACCCGATCCACCATGTCCGGATCGGCAATATCCCCCCTGATGGAACTCCACACGGCCATCGACACCGTCCAGATTCGCCCTGTTTCCACAGTAGGTGAGCAGATCGAGCACTCGGATTGTCCAATTGGCGTGATCCCGGAGGGCCCCGTGGACGTAGGTGGAACCGATGAAGCCGGCGCCTCCGGTCACGAGGATTGTGGTGCATTCCGCCATGCACATGCCTTTCCGGGGGGCGAATGCCACTCTGGGGGGCGAATGGTAGTCAGGTCCACGGCGGGACGAGCCGATCAGCATGAATGTGGGTGCCCCAAGGCCCCGAGCAGGGGTAGAATCGGAGTCGATTCGACTCCTGCGAACCGCAGCCTGTGCCCCTGAAGGATGGTATTCCCCATGATGTACCCATTTCGGCGTCCTCGGACCGTTCAGATGCACCTTGGTGTTCTGGCCATGCTGGTGACGGGCGTCGCCTCCGCCAACCTTGAGTTCATGGGCGATTTTGGCCCGTCACAGTGGGATGCCTCGGCAGATGGGACGCCGGATCTGCTCTTTCACGATCTGGCGAACGATCAAGTCGTCATCCTCTACATGCATCAGGATCTTGATCGGTGTCTGGAGCCAGCCGATCTCAACGCGCTCGGCGGAGAGTTCTACGGGCCGGGGACCATTGGCGCCATTGATGTGATGGACCCCGATGTCGAACTGACCACAAGCGACGATGTTGGCGCGCTGGTTGTTGACAACTGGGGCAGCGGCGGCGAGGGGCTGGAAGGTTCCTACAACGTCTCAGGTTCCGTGGTCGAGATCCAGGTTCTGGACGGGGGTTCCGGGTTTGACAGCAGCGAACTTGGTTACTTCGACATCGACGAGTCGGGAACGGGTGGATCCGGATTGGACATCTTCTTCACGGCGCTCGGCGGGATCGAGGGCGAGGTGCAGCGAGTCGATGTTCTTGACGGCGGGTACGGCTATGAGCCGGGGGCGGAACTGGCAGTGCTCAACTCAGACTTCATTTCGCACAGCGGCGATCCGCTGGCGGGCATCGCCTATGTGAATGAAGATGGTGTCATCGACCGGGTCGATCTGGTCGAGGGCGGATCCGGCTTCACGGAGACGCCGCCCGTATCGATCTTTCCGGCGCCTTCGCAGGGGAGCGGTGCTGAGTTCACCGCCTTTCTCGCAGGGGCGATCAGTCAGGTGTATCTGAACCCGAACAATCCGGAGCCAGGAGGCTCCGGCTACACCAGTAACCCGATCCTGACGCCGCTGGGCGATGGCGACGCCGATGCCTTTGCGTATCGGATGACACGCCGCGGCCCGATTACGGATGTCACGGTGACCAACCCCGGCGGGAAGTATGTCGTACCACCAGTGCTGGGGATCGATCTCGATGACATGGGCGGGCTCTTCTCGGCCGTGCTGTGGGAGGACCTCCCCGCGGACGAGCGGCCGATGGGCGATCGAACCGGCCGTGTGGTCATCACGGGGCCGGATGGACAGCCGATGGAACTTGAAGGTCGCAAGTGGCGAGCCTATGTCGGGGATCTCGACGGCGACTTCGACCAGGACATCATGTGGCGTCAGACGTGGGGGGTGCGGGATGATGGCTGGGCCAAGGTCTGGTTCATGGACGGTGGGCAGGTCACCGAGTCCTTTGACCTTCAGTATCCGGGCGAAGACTGGAAGCCCTGGAAACTGGCCGACCTCAATGGTGACCGGCGTAAGGAACTGATCTGGTGGGACCCGACCACGGCCGACATCGCCGCCTGGGAGCTCGACTCCGAAGCGGTTGGCGGCGTGGGAGCCGGGAGTTGGGTGGCGCAGAGCGACACGCACGATCGACGATGGCGTCCATACGTCGTCATGCCGGGCATGGTGGGCGAGAATGATCGCATCCTCTGGAGGCGAACCAGGCCGACCTATATGGCGGTGGCCGACTACGCCGAACTTGATCCGGGCGTGACGGCATCATGGTCTCCCGTCACCGACTCGCAGGGTGACGTCGTGGTGACGGCGAAGTCATGGGAGCCATGGATCATTGGCAATCTCAATGGCGACGGTGACGACCGTGACATTCTTGGAGTTGATCGGGCCACCAAGCGTCTTGGTGTCTGGCAGATGGACGACACCGTGGTCGTGCACGGCGGGTATCTGACGTGGAGCGGGGAAGAGATCCGCTCACGCGGATTGCCACGGGGTCTTGCTACGCATGGCGAGCAGGGATCTGTGTCGCTTGCGGGCTCCGATGGAAGCTTGACGACGACCAATGTGACGACGTCAAGCCCCCTGGAGCCGACGGATTCGGAACTCACCGATTTGTTGGTGCTCGTCGACTCTCTGGAAGACGCTTCGGCGGCCCAGACGCAGTTGATCGTGGCGGACATCCTGGACCTGCTTGATCGAACGCCGGCGTTGGTTGACTACCTTCGCAACCCATTTCATGCGGCGCAGGTGCTCGGAGACCTGACTGACTACGCCCGCCATGAGATTGAGGCAGGCGTCGCGGAACTGGCGGACCGCAGCACGGTGATCGACACCACGAGTACCTACGCGATCGACACCTACCGCCTCGCAGATTCCAGCGGGCGGATTGAGCGGGCTGTCCCGCGGCTCCAGCCCGAACCCGAGGATGGGGGCTCTGACAGTTCCGGCGGCGGCGGCGGCGGTGCCGGCGGCAGTGGCGGCGGCGACGGGTCCGGATCGGGCAGTGGTGGCGGGGACGGCTCCGGTGGCGGCGGTGGCGATATCGGTGGAGGAAGCGGCGACGGCGGCGGCAGTGGGGGCGGCGACAGCGGAGGCCTGCCTGACAACTTCGATCCGAACGATCCCACGACCTGGCCGGACGGTGTGGATACCTTCGAGGAACTGCTGGAGTGGCTGATCAACAACCCGCAGTAGGCACGAGCGGCCGTGGCTCAGTGAGTACAATGGGCCCCTTCCTCAGGAGGCCGACCCATGGACCATGCCCCCGTTCCGCTGCTCGACTTGAAGGCTCAGTACGCGTCGATCCGAGATGAGATCGAGCCGCTGCTCCGGGAGATTTCCGAGAGCCAGTGGTTCATCGGCGGACCACATCTCGATGCATTCGAGAAGGCGATTGCCGCCTACTGCGGGACCACCGACGCGGTGGGCTGCGCCAGCGGCTCCGACGCACTCCTGCTGTCGCTCATGGCCGCGGGGGTTGGTGCAGGCGATGAAGTCATCTGCCCCTCGTACACATTTTTCGCAACCGCCGGGGCCATTTGGCGGCTCGGCGCGCGGCCTGTGTGGGTGGACATCGATCCGGTGACCTACAACTGCACGGCAGACGGCGTTCAGGAGGCCGTGGAGCGATGCGCGTCACTGAAGGCGATCATGCCGGTGCATCTCTTCGGGCAGGCACTCGACATGGACGGGATGCTGGCGGTGGCCGCCGACGCCGGCGTACCGATCATCGAGGATGCTGCCCAGGCGATCGGTTCGCGTGACGCGACGGGTGCCCGCGCCGGATCCCGTGGCTGGACGGGCTGCTTCAGTTTCTTTCCGTCGAAGAATCTCGGTGGATTCGGAGACGGGGGCATCATCAGCACGAATGACGCGTCGGTTGCAGCGCATCTGCGCCGGCTTCGCAACCATGGCATGGATCCGAAGTACTACCACGCCGAAGTTGGCGTCAATAGCCGGCTGGACGCCATGCAAGCGGCCGTGCTGGGTGCCAAACTTCCCCACCTGGACACCTGGTCCGAGGCGCGTGCAGCCAATGCAGACGACTACGATCGGATGTTCCTGGAGGCGGGCGGAGGCACCACGGCGCAGACCATGGACGACACGTCGCTACCGCTGCTGGTGCCGGAAAGACCACAGACTCCTGCGGTGCACATCTTCAATCAGTACGTGCTGCGGGTTCCGGCGGCCATTCGAGACGATCTTCGAGCACACCTCGTCGAAGAAAAAATCGGGCACGACGTGTATTACCCCGTCCCCCTGCATCGTCAGGAGTGCTTCCGGTCGCTTGGAGAGGCATCGCTTCCGGTGAGTGAGCAGGCGGCTGCGGAGAGCATCGCGATTCCCATCTACGCCGAACTGACGTCCGATCAACGCAGCCGAGTGGCCGAGACGATCCTGTCGTTCGTCAAGACCCACGCGACGGCCAGTGTCTGACGCCGCCTGGACATGCACTGTGCTTCAAGCCGGTTCGCTGCGGCTCGACGGCGGCGGCATGTTCGGTGTTGTGCCCAAGGCAGTGTGGTCGCGTCTGACCGAGCCTGACGAGCAGAATCGAATACCGCTTCAGGCGAACTGCCTGCTGCTGCAGTCACAAGACCGAACGGTGCTCGTTGAAACCGGATGTGGTGACAAGTGGAGCGACAAGGCCCGAGCAAGGTTCTCGATCGAACGGCGTACGGTGGTCGATGCGCTCGCGGAGCGTGGTGTGGATCCAGGCGATGTCACGGATGTTGTGCTCACCCACCTCCACTTCGACCATGCAGGGGGGTTGACCCGGCTCCAGGATGATCGTGCGGTGCCCGTTTTCGGAAGCGCCCGCGTGCATGTGCAGGGCCGCGAGTGGGAGGATGCGCTGGCCAATCGCTCGACGATGACAGGGACCTACCTTCGCAATCATCTTGATCCGATCGCTGACCGCGTGAGGCTTCTTGATGAAGGTGTGGCGATTCTCCCTGGGATTGAGTCAATCCCGATGCCAGGGCACACCTGGGGCCAGCAGGCCGTGCTTGTGCGAACCCAAGCAGGCACGGTGTGCTTTCCTGGTGATGTCATGCCGACACGGCATCACCTCGGTGCTGCGTACAGCATGGGGTATGACATGTTGCCGTATCAGAACATGTGTTCCAAACGCACGCTGCTGGAGCGAGCAGAGGAAGAGCGGTGGACGCTCGTTCTGGATCATGAGCCGGGCCACGCCTCGTTCACTGTGCGGAAGGACGGGGACTGGTTCCAGTTGGACGAATGCCGCTGATCACACGGCTGGAAGGAACTTCTCGGGCGCCTCGAGGTGCGACACGATGGTGTTGAGGAAGCGTGCGCCCTCGGCACCATCCACGATGCGATGGTCGCATGACAGGCTCAGCGGAAGCACCATGCCAGCGTAGAACGCGCCGTTTCGCGTCAGGACGCGTTCCTTGGCGCGGCCCACGCCCAGAATGGCGACCTCCGGATAGTTGATGATCGGCGTCGCAAACATGCCGCCGTAGCTGCCGACATTGGACACGGTGAATGTGCCCCCCGAGAGGAGTTCGCGATCGATGGAGCGGTCCTTGCAGCCACGGGCGAGCTCAGCGATCTGCTCGCCCATCTGGACAACACTCAGTTCGTCCGCGTCTTTGATGACCGGGACCATCAGTCCGTGGTCGGTATCGACGGCGCATCCGAGGTTGACGACGCTGCGAATCTGAATCTCTTCGACAAAGTCGTCCACGGTCGAGTTGATCGCCGGGTGGGCACGCAGTGCCTTGCATACGGCCGACATAATGAACGGCAACAGGCTCATCCGCCGCCCGAGAAGCTCTTCGTACCCCGATCGTCTCCGCTCAAGCTCCGTGACATCCGCTTCGTCAACGACCGTGAAGTGGACCGTCGTCTGGACAGAGTGCTGGAGGGCCTGCGCCGTCTTGCGGCGAATTCCCCGGAACGGAATTCGTTCCGCGACGCCTTCAATGGGCATCGCAACTCGCGTTGCGATGGCGACGTCCGGGTCGCTCGCCGGCGCGGCGGGCGTCTGCGGCCGGGTGGCTGGAGCCGGGGCAGCCGGCTTGTCGGCGTGCGCCTGGACATCGGAGGCCGTGACGCGGCCACCTCGCCCGGACCCAGACACGGTGTTGATGTCAATCTCCAGATCTCTGGCGATTCTGCGCACGGCGGGCGTGGCCAATGCTCGGCTGGCCGAGGCATCGGTCGTGGGGGTTTCTCTGGCCCGCGAGAAGCTCTCCGGCATGCTGAGCGATTCGCTGACATTGCCCACAACAGTGCCTGCGTCTTCACGCTCTGCAGGCGGGGCCGCGGACGACTGGGTATCGGCTGCCGGCTGGGGTGCCGGGTCGCCTGAACCGATGTCATAGGTCACCAGAATGGCGCCGACCTGGATGATGTCTCCGGCGGAGCCGTTGAGGTCCTTGATGGTGCCGGACCAGGGGCTCGGCACTTCGACCAGGGCCTTGTCCGTTTCCATCTCAGCCAACGTCTGGTGTTCGGCAACCGCTTCGCCCGGTTTGACCTTCCAGGTGATGAGTTCCGCTTCGGCAACACCCTCTCCCAGGTCCGGAAGAAGGAAGTGCGATCGATCATCAGGCTGCTTCATGGCCATGTGCTGAGTGCTCCTGGGATCAGTATGCCGCAGTTTCGGCGATGGCCTTTCCGATACGTTCGGCATCGGGCAGGTACTCAAGTTCAAGCTTGTAGTACGGCATGAGCGTATCGAACCCGGTGACGCGCTGCACCGGCGCCTGGAGATGCAGGAAGCACTGCTCCATGATGCGGGCCGAGAGTTCGGCGCCCACGCCACACGTCATGGGTGCCTCGTGCACGATGACGGCACGGCCGGTCTTGCGAACCGAGGTGGCCACGGTGTCCATGTCGAGTGGGTTGATCGTGCGCAAGTCGATGAGTTCAATGTCGCTTCCGGACGCCTCGATGGCGTTCATGCACTGCAGGACGGTTGCGCCCCACGACACCATGGTCATGTCGCCACCTTCGCGGACAACTCTGGCCTTGCCGATGGGCACGGTGTATTCATCCTCGGGCACTTCCTCTCGGAAGGCTCGGTAGATGCGCTTCGGCTCGAAGAAGATGACGGGGTCCGGGTCTCGGATCGCGCTGATCAGGAGACCCTTCGCGTCGTAGGGGGACGACGGCATGACGACTTTGATGCCCGGGTTGTGACTGTAGATGGCCTCGGGGCTGTCGCTGTGCAGTTCGGGGGCATGAATGCCACCGCCGACCGGAACGCGAACGGTCATCGGCACGGTCAGGCCTGCCCGGGTGCGGGAACGCATTCGTCCGGCGTGCGTACACAACTGGTCGTATGCAGGACCGAGAAACCCTTCGAACTGGATTTCGGGCACGGGCCGAAGGCCGCCCATGGCCAGCCCGATGGCGGTGCCAATGATGCCCGACTCCGCCAGTGGTGTGTCTACGACACGGTCACCGCCGAATCGCTCGTGCAGACCTTCGGTTGCACGAAAGACCCCGCCGTTTGCGCCGACGTCCTCGCCAAGGATGAGGACACGGTCGTCCTTCTCCAACTCCTGAGCGAGCGCCAGATTGATGGCCTGTACCAGTGTGAGATTTGCCATATCGAGTGTGTCCTTCGCCTCAGGCGCCCGTGATGCCCTGCCCGAGGCTGCTCGTACGCATGCTTTGACGCTGTGCTTCGAGAACGGGCGGTGTGTCTGCGTACATCCAGTTGAAGATGTCATCGGTCGTGGGGGGTTCGATGCCTTCGGCTCGCTTCACGATGGACGACACGGTCGCTTCATTCTCCGCCCGTTGGGCCTGCTCCTGATTCTCATCCCACAGGTCGCGGTGTTCGAGCCAGTTGCGAAGCCGAATCATCGGATCGCGGCCCTTCCATGCGTCGACTTCCGCCTGATCGCGATACCGGCGTGCATCGTCCGCTGTGGTGTGGTCGCCGAGTCTGTAGGTGATGGCTTCAATGAAGGTCGGGCGGTTCTCGGTACGCGCTCGATCGGCGGCATCGCGAACCACCTTCACCATGGCGAAGAGATCGTTGCCGTCGACCTGCACGCTGTGCATTCCGTAGGCCAGGCCCCGCTGCGCGATCGTCGGCGCGGAGCACTGGATCTTGGTGGGAACCGAAATGGCCCAGGAGTTGTTCTGGCACACGAAGACGACCGGGAGATCAAGATTGGCCGAGAAGTTCATGGCCTCATGGAAGTCGCCTTCGCTCGTCGCTCCGTCGCCGAAGAACGTGCAGGCAATGCCGCCGTCGCCGCGGTACTTGCTCGCCCAGGCGAGACCCGCCGCGTGCAACATCTGTGTGCCGATCGGAATAGCCAGCGGCGTGGCCTTCACCGGAATGTGGTTGCCTCGCTCATCGCCCATCCAGTGCAGCAGGATCTTCTCGGGATCCACGCCGCGCCAGAAGAGGCCGGCATTCTCGCGGTAGCAGGTGACGAGCCAGTCTGAGTCCTCCAGCGCGTATGCGGCGCCGAGCGACGTGGCCTCCTGGCCGCGATTCTCCGGATACGTGCCCATGCGTCCCGACCGCTGCAGCTTGAAGGCAATCTCATCGAAGTGTCGGCACATGGTCATGTGCCGGTACAAGGCAACGACGTCCGCGTCGGGGATCAGCCCCTCTCCCATCGACTCATCGAACACGCCGTGTTCGTCGAGGATTGAAACGCGCTCGATCGTGGTCTCAAAGGCGCAGTCAACCGGCATGGACCGTCTCCTCTTTGCTCGCGGGATCTTCCGCGATGCGCTGCCGCGCGATCTCAATAGCCGCATGGTGCGGAGACGCGGCAGATCTCGCACGCTCAAGAATCTCAATAGTTGTGTCTTCGATGCCGTCGTTGCGGCGATCGAGTTCCTCGCGACTCATGCCCAGCCACAGCCCGGCGAGCCAGATGAGCCCTCCCGCGTTGACGACGAAGTCGGGTGCGTACAGGATGCCCCGTTCCGCCAGGGCCGCCGCGTCGCGCTCGGGGTCGACGAGGATGTTGTTCGCGGCGCCGCAGACGATGGACGCACGAAGTCGCCTGATCTCGTCGGGGCCGATGACGGCTCCAAGGGCGCAAGGCGCGAGCATGTCGCACTGGGCTTGCAGAATTGACGACGGGTCGGAGACTTCTGCGCCAAAGGCGTCGACGGCGTCTCGCACCCGATCCGCATTGATGTCCGCGACGATGAGTTTGGCGCCGGCCGTATGGAGAATGCGGCAGAGATCCATGCCGACGTGGCCCAGTCCCTGGACGGCAACCGTCATGCCGTCGAAGTCCGCCTGCCGCCCGAGATGTTGCAGGCACGCCTTCATTCCGTTGAACGTGCCCTTGGCTGTGAATGGCGAGGGGTCACCGCCGGATGCGACAGTCTCGCCGCCCATGACGTGATTGGTCTCCAACGCCATCCAGTCGATGAACTGTGGGTCGATGCCGACGTCTTCGGCGGCGATGTAGTCGCCCGACAGCGTGTCGACGAAGCGTCCCATGGCTCTCGCTTCGGCCTGAGTTCGGGGGAGACCCGACTCCGGGAGCAGAATGACACTCTTGGCGCCGCCCATCGGCAGGTTGGCGCACGCGGCCTTGTAGGACATGCCCTCGGAGAGTCGAAGGACATCAAACAGGGCTTCTTCTTCGGTGGCGTAGTGCCACCGCCGCGTGCCTCCAAGCGCAGAGCCGCGTCTGGTGGAGTGGATGGCGATGATGGCGCGCAGGCCCGTGTCAGCGTCCTGATGGAAACAGACGCGTTCGTGACCACGCTCAATCATCTGGCCAAAGGTGTTCATGGCGATCCTTCCTCCTGACGTGCCAGCGTCAGCTGCTTTCTCCAAAGACGGACTGGAACTCTCTCGCCAGCGATCCAGATCCGAACTGGGGAATGTACTCGTCATCAGTGGCCCTGCCGCGTCCTCTGGCTTCATCCACCGGAGTCTTCTCGGGAATGAAGTACTCGCCGTGAGGCATGGAGGGCAGTTCGCTCCAGGCGGCGTCGGCGCACTTCTGCATCGTGTCGTCCGTGTTCTCGCGGAGCGCACGAAGCTCGTTACGGATCTCATGGGCGCCCATCGCGATGCAGTGGTCCACGATGGCCTCGTCGTGTTCAAGTGCGGCCCCGTCCAGACCGTTGCGGAGATCGCGATCGAACTTCGAGAGGACGCAGGACATTGCGTGCAGCCAGATGACCGACCAGCTGAGCCGCCGCTGGATCATCTGGCGGGTCACCAACTGCTCGTCATGCTCCTTGAAGGCCATCTTGACCTGGTGGCTGAACTCTCGCGTCAGTGCCTCAAGCTCGTCGGCATGAGCGCGAAGTGACGGATGCATGGCAGAGATCGTCGGCGCCGCAGGCCGTATGCCCGCAAAGAGCTGCATGCCGATCTTGAAGGCGTCGCCCATGTGCTTCATGGGCGAAGCCTTGATGCCGAGCATCCACTCGCCCAACTGCTTGGAGCCGTAGGCGAACACAAACGAGTGCATCACTTCGTTGGCGCCTTCGACGATCACATTGATGCGTGAATCACGCCACAGTCGTTCGACGACGTTCTCCGTCATGTACCCCTCGCCGCCCATGATCTGCAAGGCATGGTCGCACGTGCGGAAGCCGAGTTCGGAACAGAAGATCTTGCAGATCGCCGTTTCGAGCATGATGTCCTCGTCACCGCGGTCGACGATGCCGGTGGTCATGTACAACATGGCGTCCATCGCATAGCAATAGGTGGCCATCGTGGCGAGTCGATCCCGGACGAGGTCAAACTCCCCAATGGCGCGATCAAACTGATACCGGGTCTGCGCCCACTTGAGTGCCTGCTTGTAGGCCGACCAGCCGGCGCCGACCATGCCGGCGGAGAGCGTGCATCGCCCGTAATTCAGGCAGGTGAGCGCCACATTGAGCCCCAGACCTTCCTTGTGAAGCAGGTTGGCGCGAGGCACTTTGACGTTGGTGAAGCGGATCCTCGCCTGCCACGTTCCCCTGATGCCACACTTGGCTCGGTTGCGGCTGAAGATGTCGATGCCTTCCATGTCCGGCGTGACGATGACGGCGGTGATCTTGTCCTTCTCCTTGCCCGTTCGAGGATCGACAATCCGCTGCTTGGCCATGACAGTGAACATGCCGGAGAGTGCGCCCGACGTAGCCCACTTCTTTTCGCCGTTGAGGATGTAGTGCTCTCCATCCTCGGTCACTTCACACCGCGCCTCCTGGCCTCCGGCGTCGCAGCCGACATTGGGCTCGGACAGGCAGAACGCGCTCAACATGTCCTTGGAGATCCGTGGGAGCCAGTACTGCTTCTGCTCCTCCGTTCCAAACAGGTTGATAGCCCCGCATCCGATCGACTGGTGCGCCGAGACCATGACCGCCGTGGATCCGCACGTTCGGCCGATGCGGTCGAGCACGCGGTTGTAGGACGTGATGCCAAAGCCACCCCCTCCGTACTCCTGAGGGACGATCATGCCCATGACGCCGATCTCGAAGAGCCGCTTGATCGCCCAGTGCGGGATCTCCTGGTCGCGATCAACTTCGGTCGAGGGGTGCTCTGTTTTGAGGTACTCGTCGAGTTCGGCCAGGAGTTGGTCGCACCGCGCCGTTTCCTCGGCAGAGACCTCCGGGAACGGAAAGATGCTCTCTTCCCGGTAGTTTCCCCAGAAGAGGTTCTTGATGAACCCCATGGTTTCCGGGTCAGGGCCGAGCATCTCCTCGGCTGCCTTGATCTGCTTCTTGTCCTTCTCGGAGACGTTCTTGAGACTGTCTGCAAGCGAAGGTTTCGTTGTCATATCAGGCTCCAGTGCGGCGATGATCGATGGTCATTGAGCGGGGTTGAGAAACGCGTGCAGCAGCCCGCGTGTGTGTTCGGTGTTCCGGAGTGAGACGAGCCCCTCCCGCTCCATCTCCAGCCCTTCGGGAAGGCCGTCCTTGACGCCGGTGGCGACGCAGTGGGCGACGATCTTCCCCGCCTCGGTGGCGGCGGGATCGTGGCGAATGTGGTCGACCGCCGCGAGGAGCATCTCCTCGTCGCAGGAAGCGATGGTTCGGGGAAGGTCGGTGGGGTCGAGGGTGGCGGCCAGGTCCACACACGCTTGCTCAAGCGCGTCGGGGTCATCCACCGTGGCGTCCACGAGATCCTCCGGCAGCTCGGAACTGAGAAACGGTTTGCCTGCTGCCATGGCGGGGAGGCTGACGTCGGGCGGCACCCGTGCCGGCATCAGTTGGGTGCCTCCCCAGCCGGGCACGAGTCCCAGCGAGGCTTCGGGAAGCCCGATCGGGTACGGCTTGCCACGCATGGATGTCACGCAGGCGACCACGCCGTGGCAGTGCATCGCCAGCTCCAGTCCTCCCCCGAGTGTGGCGCCGCAGACGGCTGCGATGACAGGGAAAGGCAGCGAGGCGATCCGGCCGAAGACCCGTTGGCCCTCAGCCAGGTAGGCCTCGAGTTCGTCATCAGACAGGCTGTCGATCTCCTTGAGGTCGGCGCCTGCCACCCAGACCCGCTGGTCCCGGCTTCGAATGATCACCATTGAGGGAGGCGAGGCCTCGAGCGCGTCGATGGTTGCGTCCAGCCGCGCCAGCATGACGCGGTCCATGACGACGACGCTCTGGTGCGGGGCCTCCAGCCACACGACCGCGGCGCCGTCTGGCCTTCGATCCAGGGCAAAGGCGGCGGTGGGTGATGCGGTGGTCATGTGTCGAATACTCCGAGAGGGGCCGATGGCTGAAACACTCAGAAGCAGAGGGCCGCGCTTCCAGGAAACAGGGGGCTGCATTGTGTCAGTCGCTTCCGGGGGCGGACGACCCGTCCAGCGGCCTGAAAGAGGCTTGGCGCCTCTCTCCTCAGCCATAACAGGGACCTCCAGGGCCCTATTTGACTTCGGCCACCCATGGTAGCACGAATGCCCCCGATTGGGGGTCATCCACTGCCGGTCCCCTCTGCCCTGAGCGGAGCCCGGAGCGGAGAAAACTGCTGTGTGGCAAGCGGTTGCGGGGTGGCGGTGGTCGAATGACGCCGGGGAGGGCATCAGCCCCCGTACAGCGGCCGCAACCGGGCCTGGGCTTCGTCTCCGGCGATGATCCGGGCTGAGTGTTCGGCGCCCCGCTCAAGCATCTCCGGGTCAAGCGAGCCGTCCAGCGCGTTGAGCCACTGCTTGGTGACGGCGATGGCGTCGCGTCCGCCCGTGGCCAGTTTCGCCGCCATGGCGACCGTCTGCTCCGTCAGGTCGTTCGGCTCATGCAGCGCGTCGACCAGCCCCATGGCCAGGGCCGCTTCACCAGTCACCGTTCCGCCCTGGAGGAGCATCGCGCGGGCCGGTCCAGCACCAATTTTCCGAATGAGCCACGGCGCCACGACTGCCGGACACACGCCGAGTGTGACCTCCGGATATCCGAGCTTGGCCTCCGGGTGCGTCACGGCGAAGTCCGTCACGGCGGCGAGACCGCACCCGCCGCCGATTGCAGCGCCGTGGATCCGGGCGATCGTGGGTACAGCCAACTGGCGTATGCGTCCTGTCGCGGTGGCCAGGCGGCGGAGCATTCCGCCCATGGCCTCGGCGTCATCAAGAACACCGCGGAGGTCCATGCCTGCGCAGAAGCAGGGGCCCCGACCGGCGATGATCAGTACCCGCATTGTGTCATCGGACTCCAGCGCGTCCAGAGACCCATGCATCGCCTCGATCAACGCCGCTGAGAGGGCGTTCCGCTTCTCCGGCCGGTTCAACTCCAGCGTGACGATGCCTTCGTGCCGTGTGGTTTCGATCAAGGACATGGCGGAAGGATACGTCCGGCGTGGCCCCGCCGGGGAGCACTCACGACCAGGGCGTCCCAAGCAGCGTCCGAAGCGCGTCTCCCGGTCGGTCATGCCGCAGCAGACTCTCGCCAATAAGGAACCGCCGCACACCGTGCCGCACCATGCGTTCGACATCCGCTGAAGAGGCGATCCCCGACTCGGTGACGAGAATGTCGCGGTGATCCTCAACCAGTTCCAGCATCCGAGTGGTGTGGCTGAGGTCCGTCGTCATCGTCTTGAGATTTCGATTGTTGATGCCGAGCAGCATGTAGCCGGGGTGAGGAAACCCGACATGCCGGCGAACCCTCAGGAGGTTCTCGATGTCGTGCACCTCCACCAGTGCGGTCATGTCCAGTTCATGGGCGAGGATCAGCATGTCCATGAGTTGGCCTTCGGAGAGGCACTCGGAGATGAGCAGAATCGCGTCTGCACCGGCTGCGCGGGATTCCCAGATCTGCCAGGTATCGACCAGAAAGTCCTTGCGGAGTACCGGGATCCTGACGGCTTCCTTGATCCTGCCGATCGTTTCGAGCGATCCACCGAAGAACCGCTCATCGGTCAGGCAGGAGATCGCGACCGCCCCCGCGTTTTCGTACTGTAGAGCGATGTCCACAGGGTCGAAGTCCGCGCGAATCTCACCGGCCGAAGGGCTTCGGCGTTTGACTTCGGCGATGACGTTGACGCCGCCGGGCCCGCTGCCCGTTGCGACAGCTGCGAAGAAGTTCCGCGGCAACGATGTTTCCGCCACCCGCTCGCGGAGTTCCTCAAGCGGGCAGGCGCCGCGGCGAGTCTCAATCTCGGCACGCTTGTGCTCGACAATGGCCTTGAGAGTGGGTGGAGTCGTCATGGTGGTTGGCTTTGTGGCGGCCCCGGCAGCAGGCAGGGTAGCCGCCGCGCCGACCGCGGGGGACTCGGTGGCGTCCGGCCCTTCGTGGATCCCCGTGATTGTCGGCGGCCTCGCTGCAGCGGTGTTCGCAGGGTCGGGCTGGTGGCGCATTCGACGTGTGCCGGTGCGGCCGTGGCGATTCGGCCCGGGAACGGGGCTGGCCACCTTTGCGTTGGCCGTGCTGGTCGGCGCCATCGCGGCGTCCGTGGCCGAGGCCGTGATGGGTGCGGAGCCGGACCCATCGGGCCCTGTTTCAATGCTGCTTCCCATCATGCTGGTGGCCTGGGTAGCGCAGTTGGCGACCGCCGCGTGCCTTCCATGGGTCCGGGGTTTCGTGGAACCCGATCACCACAGCGGCGACGGCCGCATGCCCAGACGAGGTTCGGTCTGCCCGGACAGGCGGCGGCCCCGTTGGGCTGCGGGTGTTCTGGGCGTGGTCGGGCTGGCACTCTTCTGGCCCATGACGCTTGCGGTCGCGATGATCGCGGGCCTGTTGTGGCAGTCACTGACCGGGCATGCACCCTCGGAGATTGCGCACACGGTCCTTGCCCAACTGGCGGCCGAGGGTCCGACGGCGGCCACGATTGCAACCTCGGCTGCGCTGGTCGTTCTTCCGGCGATCGTCGAAGAGGTGCTCTATCGCGGCCTGCTACAGGAGTCGTTCCGCCGAGCCAAACTCTTCAGCAGTGGGAACCCGTGGCACTCCATCGTGCTGGCGAGCCTCATCTTCACGGCGATGCACGTCGGGGCAGTGGAACCCCATGCGCTGGCAGGCCTGTTTGTGCTCTCGTTGGGCTTCGGGTGGGCCTACGCGCGAACAGGTAGGCTCACTGCATCGATCACCATGCACATGGCGTTCAATGCCGGGAACATCCTGCTGGCAGTGTTCTGGGTTTGAGCCTCCGCTGCGCTCCCTCGGTATCCTCTGCGTCCCATGACGCGGCAACGCATTCTGACGGGCGACACGCCCACCGGCAATCTTCACATCGGCCACTGGGTTGGTTCGGTGAAGCGCCGCGTGGAGTTGCAATCGCAGCACGACTGCTTTTTCCTCATCGCGAACCTGCATGCCTATACGACGCGGGCGGGTGACCCCGAGGCAGTCCATCAGGACTGCATAGAAGTCGCGCGAGATGCGCTGGCGATGGGTGTCGATCCATCAAAGGCTGCAATCTTCGTGCAGAGCGAAGTTCCAGCGCTGGCGGAACTCACGTACCTGTTTGCAATGCTGCTCCCGTTCAACCGGGTCATGCGGAATCCGACGCTCAAGGATGAGCTTCAGGTCAAGGGTCTTGCCGATACGTACTCGTTTGGATTTCCGCTGTACACAGTTGGGCAGACCGCTGACATCCTCGCCTTTCGCGCTCACAGTGTGCCGGTCGGTGAGGATCAGGTGCCGCACCTGGAACTCACACGGGAAGTTGCGAGGCGATTCAACAAGATGTACTGCGGTGTGGCCGACAAGGCGGAAGATGAGGATCACGAGCAACTCGGCGGCGTGTTCCCCGTCCCGGTCGCCGACGTTGGCACCGTCGGCAGGCTTGTTGGAACCGACGGGCAGAACAAGATGAGCAAGTCGCTTGGCAATGCGATTCATGTGATCGACACGCCCAAGCAGGTGAAGAAGAAGATCGGGAAGATCTACACCGGTCAGGACAGCCGGCAACCAACGGACCCGGGAATCATTGACCCGGAGAAGAATCCGCTTTTTCAGTACCTGGACGTGTTCGTTGAGGATGAAGCCACGAAAGCGGACATTCGAGATCGCTACCAGCGGGGAGACAACATCGGCGACGGGGAAGTCAAGATGCTCGTGGCGGATGCGATCAACACGCTGCTGGACCCGATGCGAGCGAGGCGAACCGCTTACGAAGACGACGCGGTGGTGCTGAAGGTGCTCCGGGAGGGGACGGCCCGCGCCATCGAGGCGACGGAAGAAACGCTTGCAATGGCCAAGCAGGCCGCTGGAACCGGGTTTTTTCCTCGGACCATCTCCATCTGACGTTCGCAGCACGCCCCTGGCCCTCCCGGACTATTGCGGCCCGGGGGCCCGGATGACCGATACCTCCCTTCGGCATGGATGCCCCCGAGAGAGACTGCTGCCCGTTCGTGGATCTGGGACATGCCCGCTGTGGCGATCGCTTTCGTCTGGACAGTCTCAACGAAGCGTTGGAGACGTGTTTCTCGGACGCCTACACGCAGTGCCCGGCCCACGCGGCGCTCACCCGTCGGTTCGGGTCAGTCGGGCCGCCACCCATCCCGGTTGTGATCACGGTGTCTACATATGGCCGCTCCAAACGGCTTCTCCCGACCGGTTCGTGACTTCCTGACCTGGCTTCGCGTCGAGGGTGGCTTGTCCGCGGCGACGCTGTCAGCGTATGGGTCGGACCTGCGAGACCTCTCGTCAGATCTCCGCAGCAAAGGAATCACCACGCCCAGTGCCGTCGGCCCGCGTGATCTTGCCGGCCACGTGCAGACGCTTCATCGTGACCGGGGCATGCAGCCGAGCAGTATTGCGCGGCACCTCTCGACCATTCGCATGTTCTTTCGATGGATGGAATCCGAGCGGCTCATCGAACGCAGCCCCGCCGGCCCACTCGTGCCGCCCACGCGATGGAAACGCCTGCCGGGCGTGTTGTCGCCGAAGCAGATGAAGTCATTGGTGGAGGCGGCGTCACCGGAGAGCGGCCGGTTGTGGCAGCGAGACCGCGCCCTGGTGGAGTTGATGTACGCGGCGGGGCTGCGGGCCAGTGAAGTCTGCACGCTGTCGCTTGCCGACTGGAAGCGTGATCTGCAGGTGGTGTTGGTGACCGGCAAGGGCGACAAGCAGCGTCTGGTGCCCATTGGCGAGCCCGCGACGGACGCACTGACGGTGTGGACGGCCGACCTCCGCGTGCACCTGTCGAGATATCAGGATGGTCGATGCGACGGCCGATTGCTGTTGTCGCACTCCGGTCGCCCACTGGAGCGGGTGGCCGTGTGGCAGATCATTCGGCGGCTTGCCAAGCGTGCAGGGTTGCAGGACGTCCACCCGCACATGCTTCGGCACAGTTTCGCGACGCATCTGCTCGCTGGCGGCGCGGATCTGCGGGTTGTTCAGGAGCTTCTTGGGCACGCCGACATCGGTACGACGCAGATCTACACGCACATCGATCGAAGTGCGCTGCGGGATGTTGTCCAGCGGTGCCTTCCAAGACCCAAGCGGTCAGCCTGACCTTCCGGGCGGGGGCTATCATTGCCCCCATGTTGGAGATATGCATGTGTGTGGTGGCGCTGGCAAGTGGACAGGTGCCGTTGTCCCGTAGCGCTGAGTCGACCGCATTCCGGGCGATTGGCATTGAGCCCATCGTTTCGCCAGACGCGTTTCGTCGGTTTACCGTTGATCTCCAGTTGGGAGACGCTGAGCGAGAGGCCGCCAATCTGCTGCTGGACGACTACGCGTCGGAGATGCGGCAACTTCTAGAGGACACCCGCGGTCGTCAGGAGGCCGACCGGGCGCAACTCGACGCGGCGCTTGATGGGCGTATTCGTCTGGACGCGGCGGCGCTTCGGCAAGTCCGCGTCTCGCTTCGGACCATCGTCGCGGATGCGTGCCGCACCGCTGACATCAGGTTGGATGAAATGGTCGAGTGGGCGACGCTCCTGTCTCCCGCAGATGCTCAGGCCAAGGCAGCGGCGACTGGGAACTTCTACCGGACCATCTGTCTTCCCGAAGGGAATCGGGACGGACTTGTCGATGTGGAAGCGCTGGCAAGCCGCGCGATCGGCGATGAACTCGACGCGTCCTCGCTGTCCGCTGCCCTGAGCGAATACGGCGACGCGCTTGCCGTGATCGCGCGGACCGATTCACAGCACGTCAGGGACAGCCGCATTCAGGATGACCTGGCCGCCCTGCAGGGCAATTCGCCCGAACGCGTGACGATTCAAAGGGACGGGGCCGCCCGATGGGTGTCCCGTATGCAACTGCAGGATGCTGCGGTTCAGGCCGTCGCAGCCATGTTGAGCCCGGATGCAGCAGCTGGGTGGCGTATGGCAGCCGACGCGGCATTGTTCCCGTCGATCTGCCGACCGGCTGATGCAGCGCGGGCGGCGGCGTGGGTATCAGACCATGCTGATGCGTCGGTGGCCGAGACGGCTGCGGAGTGCGTTGCGGCTGCGTCCGATCGACTCTCGACGCTGCGGGCTGAAGCCGTGGAGATCCTTCGAGAGGGCCGAGCGGCCGGCGTCGACCTTGACCACGAAGCCGCTGCGCTGGTTGCTGATGCAACGCCACTCAGGATGCGATATCTGCGAAACAGCGGAGAGCGGTCCGTGTTGGAGGAGGACATGCTGGACTGCGTGCTGCAACCTCTTACGGATGGTCAGCGGGCAGCTGTTCGGCGGGTGCTTCTGATGGGCCGCTGAGGTACCACCGATCGAGCACGGCTTGCCAGTCGGAAGCGCACTTCACCGCGATGAACTCCTTCCGAACGGCCTCCCCATTGGCGTGGTGGACCGAGAAACGGATACCGAACTTCCGCATCATGCGTGCGCCGCCCGCTTCACCGTGGAGCGCCACGCACAGCCGAAAGTGATCCAGCAGCGCCTCGCGTTGTTCGGCCACGGTCGGCGCAAGCGGCTCCTCGCCTGCGAGCAGCATTCTTGCCTGGCGGAAGATCCAAGGATTGCCGATGCACCCGCGGGCAACCGACACGGCGTGTACGCCCGTCTCGTTCATCATGCGGAAGATGTCGGCGACTTCGAAGATGTCGCCGCTGCCGAACACGACTCGGTCATCGTACTTGTTTGTGAGGTACTCCAGAAACGGCCAGTGCGATGGCCCCACGTACTTCTGTTGCACCGTGCGGCCGTGCACGGTCGCCCAGGCGAAGCCGGCCTGATAGGCGCCGTCGAAAATCCGCTCGAATGCGTCCGCCATATCGGTCGTGTCATCCCATGCGCGGCGGAGCTTGACCGTGCAAGGGACGTCGGATGGAACGGCGGTGCGAACCGCCCGAAGGACCGCGATGGCCTCGTCCGGGGCCGTCAGAAAGTGGCCGCCGCGCTTTCGGCGCCGAATCTTCTTGACGGGGCAGGCGAGGTTGACGTCCACGACGTCATGGCCGAGTTCAACCAACAAGGCAGCGGCCCGGCCCATCTCGTCCGGGTCCGTTCCCATGACCTGCCCCGCAACCGGATGATCTTCAAGCCCCGCGAGTCGGTTGGATGCCGGATCGCCCAGCCCGCACTCCTCCCTGAGAATGTCGGGGTCTTCGCGTGTGCGTCCCTTTCCGCCGCTGAGCAGCGTGCGGTCAAGGAGTGCCTCGGTGACGCAGTAGGGGCAGCCGTGCCGCCTCGCCACCAGCCGCATGGCCGCGTCTGAGTATCCCGCGAGCCCTGCCTGAAAGAATGGGGCGTCGAAGCCGGGCACCGTGGCAGGGATCCGCTCGTCGAGCACAACCGCTGCCGCGAATCGGCGAATCGCGGCAGAGCAGTCTGTTCGAGGTCGCTCGGTGGAAGGCGTGTGCGTCGACATGGCGAGACATTGTCGCACTCAAGCGGCCGGCAGGCAACGATGCCCGGGGGTAGCATGCGGCCCATGTGGAAAGTGCTGGCTGCGGCGACGGTAGTGACGGCGGCGGGGTGCCATCGGCCCGATTTCAACCCGGCGCTGGCCAGAGCCGCCTACCCGTACGACCTCCATTCAACGGACACGATTCCGATCGAGGTGTTTCGGGACGGCACGACGATTTCCATCGTCAACTCCACAGCGTCAGGATGGCACGACGCGATCATCTGGATCAATCAGCGGTTCAGCGCGCCGCTCCCCTCGCTTCGGGCCGGCCAGACGCTGCAGATGGAACTGTCCGCCTTCCGAGACGACATCGGCGAGTCATTTCCCGCCGGCGGCATGTGGGCGACGCGTCGATCCATGCCTGTGCGTCTTGTCGAGTTGCAGGGGGCGGCGGATCAACCACTCGTTGGCATCATCGCCATTCGCCAGACCGAACATCAATGACCGATCGGGACACGCTCCCATCGCTCGAAGGTGAATGCGTGGGCGTGCCGGCTGTCTGCGTCATGATGCTCGCGGGACACGCATGACCACGCACCCTCGGGGAGCGGCGGAAAGGTTGTGTCACCATCGATGTCGGCATGTACCCGCGTCAACTCGATGACGGCGGCCGCATCAAAAACGGCGCGATAAATCTCGCCGCCCCCGATCACCATCAGCACGTCGCCCTCGGCCGCAGCAAAGGAATCGTCCAGCGAGTGAACGACGGTGGCGCCTTCCGCGCGGTACGACAGATCTCGCGTCAGGACGATGTTGGATCGGCCTGGGAGTGGTCGGCCGATCGACTCCCATGTTCGCCTGCCCATCAGTACGGGGTGGCCCATCGTGACGCGCTTGAAGTGCTTGAGATCGGCGGGAAGATGCCATGGCATGTCCCCGTCGCGGCCGATGACGCCATTGTCGGAAACGGCTGCAATTAGCACGATGGTCGGGCGAGTCGCCATGGATCAGACGGCGACCGGAGCGGAAATGCGTGGGTGTGGCTCGTAGTCTTCGACAGAGATGTGCGCCTCCGTAAACGCCAGCAGATCCGTCACGGTTGGGTCGAGATGCAGGGTCGGGAGCCTGCGAGGCGATCGCTGCAACTGCGTGTCCACCTGTTCGAGGTGGTTGCTGTAGATGTGAACGTCGCCGAAGGAATGCACGAATTCGCCTGGTTTCAGGCCGGTGACCTGGGCGATCATGCATGTGAGCAGTGCGTATGAGGCGATGTTGAAGGGCACGCCGAGGAATAGATCGGCGCTTCGCTGGTACAACTGGCATGAGAGACGCCCATCCGCGACGTGGAACTGGAACAGCGCATGGCACGGCGCCAGCGCCATGTGCTCGAGTTCCCCCACATTCCACGCCGAGACGATCAGTCTGCGGCTGTAGGGATCCGTACGAATGCCATCGAGCACGCGGGCGATCTGGTCATGCGTCTTTCCATCGGCGCCTCGCCACGATCGCCACTGCGCGCCGTAGACGGGCCCGAGATCACCTCGCTCGTCTGCCCACTCATCCCAGATTGTGACGTTTCGCTCATGCAGCCATCCGACGTTCGTGTCGCCTCGCAGGAACCAGAGAAGTTCAGCGATGATGGATCGGAGATGGATCTTCTTGGTTGTGACCAAGGGGAAGCCGTCCTCCAGCCGAAACCGGAGTTGCCGCCCGAAGAGGCCGATGGTCCCCGTGCCGGTTCGGTCCGGCCGTGTGACGCCGTTTGTGCGGACGTCACGCAGGAGATCGAGATACTGCTGCATGCGCCCCAATGTACCGGATGCGGGACCGTCGGCCGGCGAGGTTGTTCAGACGGCGAGCGCCTCCACCAGCCGCTGCGTTACGGCGTGTACAGGCCGGTCAACGACCGTGGCTGCGTCTCCCTCTTCGACGATTCGCCCGTCGTCCATCACCGCGATTCGATCGCATACGTGCCGGGCAACGGCGAGGTCGTGTGTGATCAGCAGCATGGCCAGCCCGCGTTCGGCGCGGAGCCGATCGAGGAGATTCAGAATCCTCGCCTGCACCGATACGTCGAGGGAGGATGTGGGCTCGTCACAGACGAGCAGGGAGGGATTGCTGGCGAGGGCCCGCGCAATCCCAATCCGCTGACGCTGCCCGCCCGAGAACTGGTGAGGCCATTTGCCGGCATCGGACCCGTCCAGGCCGCACTGCTCAAGCAGGGCGATGGCGGCTGCTTCGGCCTGCTTTGGCGAGGCCAGCCCATGAACCAGCATCGGCTCGGCCACCAGATCGCCCGCGCGCATACGACCATTGAGCGATCCGCCGGGGTCCTGAAACACCATCTGCATGTGCCTGCGGAAGGACCGGAGGTCCCTGCGAGCCATGGTGGCAAGGTCGCGGCCTGCGACTTCGACGGTTCCAGCCGACGGAGGGATCAGGCCGAGCGAGGCTCGGGCGCACGTCGTTTTCCCGCACCCCGACCCGCCCACCAGCCCCAATGCTTCACCTGGAGCGATCTCCAGATCAAGCCCTCGAAGGACGGTCCGCATGGTGCCGGCGGCGGCCCGCGGCAGGCGAACTTCCAGGCCACGCAGTCGCAGGGCGGCGGTCATGGATCGAATCGCTCGGACCGGTCGGCGAGGGTGATGTCCACATCAAGGGCGAGTCCGGCGCCCCGCGTCAGATCGGGCCGCCACAGCGAGACGGTCACGGTCGTGCCGGGCGGCAGCGATGACACGATGGCGCGAAGCTGATCGACCGACCTGGTCGGCCGCTCGTCAATGCTGGTGATCACATCGCCTCGTCGAAGGCCTGCGAGATCAGCAGGCCCGCCGGCGACAGGCGTCGACACGATCACCCCGGCTGGAGGTGAGCCCGCGCCGGCCAGAACCCGGTGAAGCGGGGACGACAGGGAGACCACGGTCGCCTCGCCGGCCGGTGAGGGCGGGGCCGAGATCTCGCGAGGCTCCAGAGGATTGCCATCCAGAAGGTGGGTTGCCGACAGGGCGCCCACGCCCGATCGAAGCCATCCCTCCATCAACTCAAGCGTGGCGGGCTCGCCGTCGATGGTCCAGATGAGGTCGCCCGCCCGCAGCCCGGCTGAATCCAGGTTGCTGCCCGGATGGACCTGCGAGAGCAAGACGCCGCCGGGCATGGGCACGGGGCCGATCATGGCTGTGACGGGCCGATGCGTGTCGAGGATGCTCACGCCGAGGTATCCACGCCGCACCTGGCCCTCGGAGAGCAATTGCGGCACAACCGCCTCGATCATGGTCATTGGAACAGCCAGTGCCACGCCGCTGAACCGGTCTTCGGTCGTCGTGTGGACGTCGGCCGCGATCGCGGTGCTCATGCCGATTACGTGGCCGCGGTGGTCGGTGACAGGGCCGCCGCTGCTTCCGGGGTTGATGGGCGCATCGATTTGAATGAAGTTCTCAAAGCCGCCGTGCGAACGTACAGAGGCATCCCGCGTGTCACGGCCGAGCCCGGACACGACGCCGCTGGACACCGAGAACCGGAAGTCCAGTGGAGATCCGAAGGCGAACACCAGGTCGCCCTGGTGCGCAGCGACGTCGCTGCGGGTTGCCGCAATCGTTCGATCGGCTTGAAACTCCAACACGGCTATGTCGGTGAGCGGATCGCCTGCAACCAGCGTGGCGTCGCGGCGGGCTCCGTCGTGCATCTGCACGTCGATCTCGTCCATGCCTCGAACGACGTGCCAGGCCGTCACGATGTGGCCGCTGTCATCCCAGATCCAACCACTGCCCGTGCTCTGGCGGGTGGGGTGCGGGCCGCGATGGGCGGTGTCCCGGCACGCGAGGTGAACGACGGACGGCTGGACGAAGGCCGCGACATCACGCTGGGCTCTGCTGAGCTTCGCAAGAATGGCCGCGTCGCCGTATGGATCGGCCAGACGTGCGGCGGCTTCCTCCACCTGGACGCGGGTACGTTGAAACTCCAGCTCTCGGTGGCCCCAGAGGACGACCAGGACGAGGATGACCGCGCTGATCAGGAGAAGCAGCGTTGGAAGAAGCGTGCGAACCGGGTGCCTGTGGGGCGTCACGGCTTTGCCTGTGACTCATCGATCATCTGATAGGGGTGCTCCCCGAGGTCGCACGCGGCAACCTTGGACTTCCATCGAACCGCGGCAGCCTGCACCGCGGCGGCAACGTCGGCAACGGGCTTGGCGAAGGCGGGTTGCCAATCCGTCAGACCCAGGATGTCCTGTGTGACAACGATCTGTCCGTGGCAGGCCGGCCCGGCGCCGCACCCGATGACCGGAACACCCACCCGCTGGACAATCCGCTCGGCAACTTCAGCCGGGGTCGCCTCGATGAGCAGCAGGCACGCGCCGGCGTCTTCAAGTCGCAACGCATCCTCGACGATCCTGGTGGCGGCATCGGGCGTCCTGCCGGCAGCGCGGTATCCGCCTTCGTGCTTGGCTCGTTGTGGGCGTGAGCCGATGTGTGCGCAAACGGGGATCCCTGCGCGGTCCATCTGGGACACCAGGCCGGTGAACGTCCCGTCGACCTCCACTTTCACCGCGTCGGCGGTTCCTTCCGTGAGGAATCGACCGGCATTGCGAATGCCCTCTGCCTCATCCGCCTGATACGACATGAACGGCATGTCGCCCATCACAAACGTCCGCGGTGCGCCCCGCTTGACGGCTGCCGTCAGCGTCAGCAGGAAGTCGAGTGGGGCGTGAATGGTTCCCTGGAGGCCGAGCACCATCTCGGCCGCCGTGTCGCCAACCAGCAGAAGCGGTATGCCCGCCCGCTCAAGATGTCTGGCGGTCGTGGCGTCGTAGGCCGTGAGGCACGCGAATCGCTCGCCGCGTTCGGCGAACTGCTGGAGCGTCCTGAGCGTGATCGACTTTGGGGCGTTCGTGGCCATTCGAGGAGTATCGTCGGGCACGGGGCGGTGTTCAAGCCGTTTGCCGCATTCGACGCCTCGCGGTGGCTTCCAGAAGGGTTGGCCGCGCGATCATCGGGCCGGCAGGCTCGGATCGACCACCGCGATGCAGGGGCCGGCGGCTGGTCCGGGTCCCCCGCAGGTGTGTGGGTCGCGCCTGCCTGATCGAGCGGATCAGAATGGCATGGCCAGCGTCTGTGGTTCAGGCGGGTCCGCAAGACCGTCCGCGGCCGCCAATTGCTGCTGGCTCAGGAGCGTGCGAAGTTGCTCGATCCGCTTGAGCGCTGCCTCCCGCCGCGAGAAGGTGCGCCGATCGATCTCCTGCCGGATCCGCTGTCCTTCGAAGAATGCCTCCTGCTGGTTGGCTGGCGGGTCGCGATCTTCGGCGAGCATCGCGACGGCTTCCTCGGTGGTGGTCCACCATGCGTCATCGTGTTCGGCTCGCAGGATGGCGATCGCGGCGCGTTGGTCGTCCGTGAGTTCGTCGAGGTTGGCCGCGCGGGCGTAGAGCGTCATGAACGCGTCCTGGCCCGCAATGTCGGGAAAGGCCGCGCTCACCCAGACGCGTCGAAGCGTGTGGCCGTCATCGACAGTTGAAGCAATCTCGTCCAAAGTCGCTTGCGTCAGTTCGGAGAGCTTCAGTCGATCTCGCTGCACCTCCGCATTCAGTTGATCAACCTGCATGGCTGCCTGCACGTCGACTTCGACTTTCCCAGTGTCTGCCGATGTGTTCATCATGGCGTGCATGGCCTCTTCGAGGCGGCGTTCGGCGCCTCGGATGTCCAGCAGCGCCGCTGTCGCGGCGTCGTGCCATGGCTCCATGGCGGCGAGCGCGGCGGCTCGGTCGTCGTGACTGAGGTCGCTGTCGTGGACCATCGTGAAGAGGTCAACCTTCCATCGGTCATCCGGGACGCCGATGGTCTGCAGGCCTGCCATCATCATGCCCGATCCGCCCGTAGCGAGTTCACGCACGCGAGCCTGCCTCCAGACGTCCAGCCGTTCGGGGGCGTCCGTGAGTTGGGCTGCGCCGCCGAAGAATGCCGCGTCGAGTGCCTCGAGCCCCTCGCGTGAGATCGGCTGCATCATGGCCATGGCGATCTCCATCATCGCCATCTGCGTGGGCTCGCCGCCTTCCGAAATCGACTGCCGCAGGCGTTTTCGCTCGGCCCTGCGGGCGTCGGCGCGGGTCGTTTCCATGGCGAGTCTGGCCGCCTCGTGCTCGGCGTGGAGCGCCTGCAAGGCCTCCCTGTCTGAAGCGGAGAGTTCCAGATCCCGGGCGATACCGTCGACGACCTGCGTTCGAATTCGCGGAATGGTGAGCAGGTGGTCGAATTCGCCGGCCGGCCCCTCGTCCGAAGACGAAACCGTCGTGTTGACCACGACGGCGCCATCTACGTCGCCATCGTCGGATCCACCGGACACGACGACGGCGGTCGTTGTGCGTGTTTCGCTGGACGGATTCTGCGATGAATGTTCGTCGATGGACTCACGCATGGCATCCGCCACTTCCGCGGGGAGCAGTCCGCGCATCTGCTCAAGCGTCTCGTCGTGACGATCGTTCCACCGCGTTCGTACGGCCTCGGCGAACTCTGGTGTCGGAATGTCGATGGATATTCCCCCTTCATCGGTCACCTCTGTCATGGCCGCAAGCATCGCACGCTCGTCCTTCCAGGAAGCCTCGAGCATCTCGATCATGAGTGGAATGGCCTGGGCCTGCCAGTCAGTGCGAGCGCGTTCCAACGTCTCGATCGTGCCGGTGTCCACACCCTGCCGGCGGGCGGAGGTGACAAAGGCGGAGACCGCGTTCCTGAGATGCGCTCCGCCGGTTGCCTCCTGGACGAACTCGAAGTCGTAGGGAGACGGCATCATCACAGCCAATTCGCGAATCCCGGTCACGAGGTGCGATCGAAGCTTGCCGACGTGTGGTTGCACCTGCTGGTGGACGTTGGTCTGCGCCTCCCGAAAGATGCTCATCAGTTCGCTGATCTCCTCCGGGCTCGGCGGCGCCTCCGGCGAAAAGTCCTTCTGGCGAGCGTTCAATTGGGCGACAGCCTCGTTGAAGGCAGTCTGCGAGCGGTCACTCGCGCTGGCCCATCCATCCATGAGCCGCGTGTACCGGTTTTCCCATTGGGCGATCTGTGGGCCCAGGCGATCACGCTCGCCCTCGCTCAATTCAGCCCAGGGGACGGCGTCGCCAGGCTCATGGGCAGGCGCGCGGGTGTCGTTGACCAGCGGGTTGGCACGGGTGCGGAGTCGGTCCCGCTCGCGGCGTTTCCGGATTCGGTCGAGCCCGGCGTGCTGACCTTCGCCGAGCAGCAGTTTGATCTGGTCGTAGAAAGCCTCGTCGATCCGCTCGATGTCCCTGCGGATGGCTGCTGCGCGGGCCGTCGCCCTTCGCCCGGCGTCGGGGTCGTCGGCCGCGAGGGGGCCCAAGCCCTTGGTTTCTTCGAGGAATTCGGCGATGTCGCTGCTGTGGAGGGCCTCGAACTCCGCCAGGTAGGCGTCGTGCGCTTCGGCGATGCGGTCCATCTGGGCGGCGGATGGGGAAATCAGGACCAGTCGATCTTTCATTTCCTGCCACGTCACCGGCTTGACGAACTGATCGAACATGCCCTGCGCGGTGGCCAGTGAAGCACTCAGGACGATCGCGAGCGTGGCTGTCAGGCGGACGAGCATTGGTTGGCTCCCTCTCTGTTGGCTCTGGAGATCACGGGCGCTGCGCCATGATAGGGCGAGGCCAGGGGGGGGTTGTCCACCGCCGAACCTGCATCCCGCTCTGGGGAGGAGCGGCGCTGCTCAGGTGGTATCCTGCTCTTCCATGAGCAGACTTGTGAGCCCCCCCTCGTCGTTCATCGAACTTTCTTCGAACCACACGGAGTCCACCCGCATGCCTGACAACAGCGCGGAGCGATGGGTTCGCGATGCCGCCTCACAGTTTGGTGACCGGTACGGCATCCTGACCTTCACAGGCGAGAACGTTCGGCGGCGGTTGTCGCCCTCCGCGGTTCAGCGGCTGGAGAGCACCCTGCAGCAGGGAGAACGTCTCGATCCTCGCATTGCCGACGAAGTCGCCAACGCCATGAAAGACTGGGCGATCGACAACGGCTGCACCCACTACTGCCACTGGTTCCAGCCACTCACCGGATCGACTGCAGAGAAGCATGATTCATTTCTGAGCATCGACTCCAACGGCCAGCCCATCACCGAGTTCTCCGGTGATCAGTTGATTCAGGCTGAACCCGATGCCAGTTCGTTCCCAAGCGGCGGCATTCGTGACACGTGGGAGGCTCGCGGGTATACAGCCTGGGATCCCACGAGCCCAGCCTTCATCGTTCGCAATGGCGTGGAGCGGACGCTCTGCATTCCGACGTGCTTTGTCTCCTGGACCGGGGAATCACTCGATCAGAAGACGCCGCTGCTTCGAAGCGACGAGGCGCTCAGCCGGCAGGCCATGCGTGTACTCCGCCTCTTCGGAAGCGCCGACGGCGTGGTCAACGTGACGACGACCCTTGGCGTGGAACAGGAGTACTTCCTGATTGATGAAGATCTGGCGGCGATGCGTCCCGACCTGCTGCTCTGTGGGCGAACGATCATCGGCGCAGATTCTCCCAAGGGCCACCAACTCGACGACCACTACTTTGGGTCGATTCCCCAGCACGTTCAGGCCTACATGGCCGATGTCGAGCAGCGGCTCTTTGAACTCGGGATTCCCGCCAAGACGCGGCACAATGAAGTGGCACCGCGTCAGTTTGAGATCGCGCCGCTCTTTGAACGCTCCAACGTTGCCAGCGACCACCAGATGCTCACCATGAGTGTGCTTGAGAAGGTGGCGCGGCGCCATGGCATGCGGTGCCTGCTGCACGAGAAGCCGTTCAGGGGCATCAACGGCACAGGAAAGCACAACAACTGGTCTATGACCACCGATACCGGGCACAACTTGTTGAGCCCGGGTAAGTCGGGCGAGAGCAACCTTCAGTTCCTGACGTTTGTGTGCGCTGTCATACGGGCTATCGATTTGCACGCGGACATCATGCGTGCCTCCGTCGCCAACGCGGGCAACGATCACAGGCTGGGCGCCAACGAGGCGCCGCCGGCCATCCTGAGCGTCTACACGGGCGACGAACTCGGCCGCGTGCTCGACAAGTTGGCAGCGGGTGAGACTTCGGACTTTGAAGCGAAGTCGAGAATTGATCTGGGCACGACCGCGGTTCCCCATCTCCAGCGGCATGCGGGCGATCGCAATCGAACCAGTCCGTTTGCCTTCATCGGGAATCGCTTTGAGTTCCGGGCTGTGGGCGGTACCGCGTGTGTAGCCTGGCCCAATGCGGTCATCAATACCATCATTGCCGAGTCGCTCGATTGGATCGCCAGTGAGATGGAGGGGCATGTCGATGCCAATGGCTCCATCGAAGCTGCCGCGGTCGAGGTGCTTGGGGACGTTGTGCGAGAACATCGCAGGGTCATCTTCAACGGCGACAACTACTCAGCGGACTGGCACGAGGAGGCGGCTCGACGGTGCCTGCCGATCCTTCGTGGAACCGCGGACGCGCTGCTGGCATTCCGGAGCGACGACGTGCGGCAGATGTTCCAGAAGTACGGGGTCCTGAGCGCTACCGAAGTGGATGCGCGGGTTGATGTCCTGTTTGAGACGTACAACCACGTCATGGGGATCGAGGCTAGAACGCTCTTGCAGATGGTGGAGACGCTCGTGCTGCCGGCGGCTGTTCGCTATCAGACCGAGTTGGCATCGTCACTGGCTGCGACGGAGGCGGTGGGCGTGCAGTGCCCCGCGACCGGCGGGCGCCTGCATGATCTGGTGGACACCGCGACCAGGCTTGAGACGACCATCGGCGAGATTCGTGACGCGATCGCACACGAAGGCGAGACGCCCGATGTGCACGCCCGCTGCATTCAGGACAGGATCATTCCGCTCATGGAGAAGGCCCGGGAATGCTGCGACTCGATCGAATCGAGTGTGCCGGCGGACATCTGGCCGCTTCCGACCTACACGGACATGCTCTTCGACTGAGTCACTTCTTGGCGCTGCCCTGGGCGGCGACGGCGGCTTCGGCCCTGGCAATCGCTTCGGCGTCGCCCAGATAGCGGCGGCCGAGGACCGTCATGTCATCGGCAAACTCGTACACCATGGGCACGCCGGTCGGGATGTTCAGCGAGGTGATGTCGTCGTCCGAGATGCCGTCGAGGTGCTTGACGAGCGATCGAAGCGAATTGCCGTGCGCCGAGATGACGATGCGCTGGCCTGCAGCGACCCGCGGCGCGATCACGTCAGACCAGTATGGGACCACGCGGGCCACGGTGTCCTTGAGGCACTCGCCTGTGGGTAACTGATCGCGGGGGATCGCTGTATAGCGTCGATCATGTCCTGGGAAGGACGGGTCGTCTCGGGAGAGTGGCGGCGGCGGTGTGTCGTAGGAGCGGCGCCACACATGCACCTGTTCCTCTCCGTGCTTCGCCGCGGTCTCGGCCTTGTCGAGCCCCTGCAGCGCGCCGTAGTGTCGCTCGTTGAGTTGCCATGCTCTGGTGACCGGTATCCAGCACTGATCGGTCCCTTGCAGCACATGCCAGAGCGTGCGGATGGCCCGCTTCAGGACGCTGGTGTAGGCCGCGTCGAATGTGAAGCCCTCGTTGCGAAGCAGTTCGCCGGCGGCCCGGGCCTCTGATTCACCGCGGGGAGAGAGGTCCTGGTCGATCCATCCGGTGAACCGGTTCTCGAGATTCCATTGGCTTTGGCCGTGTCGGATGCAGACGAGTTGTGGCATCGCGACATGGTATCGGCGCCTACCTCAGTCGAGATCGACGATGACCGGGGCATGGTCGCTGCACGCCAGGCCGGCGGGGCGGTGGATGGAGGGCGTGCCTGTGGCTCGCGCTGCGGCTCGATTGGCCAGCAGGTAGTCGATTCTCCAGCCACGGTTCAGGGCACGTGCCTGGCCGCGATTCGACCACCATGAGTAGGGGCCGTCCACGTCGCCGGCATGGGAGCGGACGAGATCATCCCAGCCGTTCTCGACGATGCCGTTGAGCCAGGTTCGCTCATGCGGGAGAAAGCCACTGGTGTTCTGGTTCGACTTCCAGTGGTAGATGTCCCGCTGGTCCCGGGCGATGTTGAGGTCGCCGCCGATGATGACGGGCCGCCGTCTCCGGCGGAGGGTGGAGAGCCAGGGCAAGAACGCCTGCATCCAGCGGTCCTTGCGTGCTTGAGCTGCCTCGCTTGAAGACCCGCTTGGGAGATACACGCTCAGCAGGTCGGCGCCGTTGATGTCGACTCGCATGACGCGGCCTTCAGCATCGGGCTCGCCGTTGATCCCGGTGCCGATGACCTTCAGCGGGAGTTTCGAGAATACGGCAGTGCCGGCGTATCCGGGACGCTCGGCCGGGTTCCAGGCGGCGTGCCAGTCGCGAAAGGGGTTGGTGTCGTCGAGTTGGTCCGGCCTGCATCGAATCTCCTGAAGCATGACGACGTCGGGATCGATCGCGTCGATCCAGTCGGCCAGGCCCTTGCGGATGGCGGCTCGGAGCCCGTTGACGTTCCAGGTCAGAAGTCTCATTGGGGAGGGAATGCTATCGGCGGCGGTCGTGGTCTGTGGTTCTTACACTTCCCGAACAGGAGGGCAGAGGCCATGACATACGGAGTGCTTGCGGCAGTGCTGATGAGCGGGCTGGTTCCACCGGAGCCGAGGGTTGCTCCGGTGGTCACGATTGAGCATGGCGTGACGCGGGTCGACCCCTATGCGTGGATGCGAGATCGGGACACGCCCGAGATTCTGGCGCATCTCAATGCAGAGAATGCCTATGCCGATGCGATGACCGCTGATCTCGAAGCGCTGCGTGAAGACCTCTACGCGGAGTTCCTTGGCCGGATCGTCGAGGACGATGAGAGCGTGCCATGGTTGGGAGAGGATGGGTGGTTGTATTGGAGCAGGACCGAGACGGGAATGAACTACCCGGTGCTCATGCGGCGAAAGGGTGAGATTGAGCAGGTCGTTCTTGATGAGAACCAGATGTCGGAGGGGCGCGATTACTTCAGTGTGACGGCGTGGGCAGTGAGCCCCGGGGGTGACATGATCGCGTGGCTTGAGGACACGACCGGGTACGAGCATGCGACGTTGCACATTCGGGACATTGAGACCGGCGATGCGGTCGACGAGCCGATCGAGCAGGTCGGCGCGTTCGATCTGGCATGGCTCGATGATCATTCGTTGTTCTACACGAGGTATGACGCATCGAGCAGGCCGGACAGCGTGTACAGGCATGAGATCGGGTCACCGGTGGCCTCCGATGTCGAAGTCGCCCGCGAGGATGACGGGCGATTCTGGGTCGGGGTCTCGAGACTTCGAGACGGCGCAGGCGTTGTGATTCCAATCGGGTCGACCATGACCAGTGAGGTGCTGTTTGTTCCTGCCGGGAGCGAGGCTGGTGCTCCGAAGCCCGTGCTCCCGCGGCAGGACGGCGTCGAGTATGACGTGGAGCATCAGGGAGATCGGTTTCTTGTTCGCATCAATGACACGGGGAAAAACTTTCGGTTGGTGGAAGTGGCGGACGAGGCGATCGGGCAGACCCGGCGGGAACTTGTTCCCCATGACGATGAGGTGTATCTCACCGGTGTGACTGCATTCGAGGATGCGATCGTGCTCTCAGAGCGACGCGGTGGATACGCCGCGCTGGAGGTATTGGGCCCCAGTGGCGGCGAGCGGCGCCTCGTGCCAGTGCCCGAACTTGTATCGACGATCGGTGTGGCTGGGGGAAACGAGGTGTACGACGCGGCCTCGGTGCGGGTCTCGTACATGTCGCCGGTGACCCCTCCTCAGACGGTGGATATTGACTTTGAAGATCTGTCGTGGAACGTGCGAAAGCAGCAGGAGGTTCCTGGTTGGGATCCATCCAGATACGTGGTGACGCGTGTGGTGGTGCCGGCGCGGGATGGAACGCAGGTCCCGGTGTCCATGATGCATCTGGCAGGTCAGAAGCCGGATGGATCGCATCCGATGCTTCTCTATGGGTATGGAGCCTACGGGTCGTCCATGAATCCCTACTTCTCGACGACTCGACCGTCACTGATTGACCGGGGGGTTGTGTACGCCGTGGCGCACGTTCGGGGTGGCGGTGAGATGGGGCGGGGCTGGTATGAGGGTGGCAAGTTTCATGAGAAGACCAACACGTTCACGGACTTCATCGATGTAGCTGAAGGGCTGATCGATCTTGGGTGGGCCGATCCGGATCGGATCGCCATTGAGGGTGGCAGCGCCGGAGGGATGCTGATCGGCGCGGTACTCAACATGCGGCCTGACCTTTGGCGCGTTGCGCACGCATCCGTTCCCTTTGTGGATGTGATCAACACGATGCTCGACCCGACGATTCCCCTGACGGTGGGGGAGTATGAGGAGTGGGGCAATCCAGCAGACGAAGCCTTCTACAAGACGATGCTCGGGTACTCGCCGTACGACAACGTGGCCGCGAGGCCGTACCCGACCACGCTGGTGACCGCAGGTCTGAACGACCCAAGGGTGCAGTATTGGGAGCCCACCAAATGGGTTGCGCGGCTGCGTGACTACACAACCTCAGACGCACCGATCATTCAGCGAACCAACATGGGCGCCGGCCACGGAGGCGCCAGCGGCCGATACGACCGCTACCGCGAAATCGCCTGGGAAGACGCCTTCCTCCTCCACCATCTGCACAACTGACCGCCGGTCACTTTATCCCCTGTTCTCACAACCACTTACAAAACCACGTTTTTGTAAGTCGTTGTCGCACAAAGGGTTCAAGTGACCGGCGGTCGGCGGGGTGGGCGGAGCGTGTGCGTCAGTCCGATTCGCTCCGCCATCTCTCGGGTCCATGTGGGGTCACCCAGTGGCCTGCATCGCCGCATGGACTCGGTCACGGACCGCATGGACTCCATGCACATCGGCTCAATGACTGGAGGCGCGAGCCGCTTGAGCCGCGGCATGTGGCCCACGGTCGGGTCGATCTGACGTCTGGCGCTGCCCCACCTCCACTCGGCCGGGTGTGCGCACAGGTTGGCCTTCACCGGGTTCCAGTGGATGTAGTGGATCAGCCGTTCCAGATGCGCCCCGCCCTGCACGGGAACCGCCTTGTAGGCGCGTTGATACAGGGAGCCCTGCCCCAGAGACTCGTGCCGCGTGCGCCAGCGTTTGGCGTGTGTGCCGCACAGCAGCTCCATGAAGCGGGGAAGGTCGCCGCGGCCTTCCGGCTCGACGTCCAGGTGCCAGTGGTTTGGCATGAGGCACCACTCAAGGAGTTCAATGTGGACCTTTCGGCGGGCGGACTCCAGGAGGTCTACAAACTCCAGATAGTCCTCGTCTGACAGGAACATCTGCTGCTTGTCCACCCGCCGGTTGAAGACGTGAACGTTGAGGCCGCCAAAGTTGGGTCGCTTACGCGTCATGCCACCACCATGGCGGCCCCTGATCCCAACTTGCCCAACTGCTGCCAAAAAGCCACACTGACCGCCGGTCACTTTATCCCCTTGTGACACAGGCACTTACAGATCCACGGATCTGTAAGATGTTGTCAGAGAACGAGATAAAGTGACCGGCGGTCGGGTCAGGGCTCGGGGCTGGTGCGACCGAAGCCGAACTTGTGTCGCAGCGTTTCCACGACCACGTAGAGGGTGGGGACGATGAGCAGCGTCACGAACGTCGCCACCAGAATCCCGCCGAACACCGTTGTGCCGATCGACCGATTGCTCATGCCGCCAGCCCCCTGCGCCAGCACCAGCGGAAGCACACCGATGCCGAACGCAAGCGCCGTCATCAGAATCGGCCTCAGTCGCAGCGTTGCCGCTGTGACAGCGGATTCGACGATGCCGCCGCCCGCTTCTCGGTGCTGCTTGGCAAACTCAACCAGGAGGATCGAATTCTTCGCAGCCAGGCCGATCAGCATGACCAGTCCAATCTGTCCGTACACATCCAGCGCGTACCCGCGAATCATGAGGAATCCGAGCGCGCCAAGAATGCCAGGCGGGACGGCCATGAGAATGAGAATGGGCAGCGACCAACTCTCGTACTGCGCAGCGAGGAAAAGGAAGACGGCGATCAACGCGAGCGCGAAAACATACGGCGCCAGATTCCCTGCCTTGATCTCCTGATACGTGAGCCCGGACCACTCGTAGCCGATGCCCTGCGGAAGCGTTTTCTCAAGAACCCGCTCCATCACCTTGATTGCGGTGCCGCTGCTGTACCCCTCTGCGGCGCTGCCATTGATCGGGATGGAGTCGTAGATGTTGTAGTGGGGGATGTTGTTGGCGCCGGTGATGCGGCTGACGGTCGCAAAGGACCCCAACGGCACCATCGATCCGTCCCGTGTTGGAATGCGGACTGTCAGGACATCCTCTGGTTCGGTGCGATACCTGGACTCGGCCTGGATCATGACCTGATACACACGCCCAAACCTGTTGAAGTCGTTGATGTAGTACGACCCAAGTGCTGCCTGCATAGCCGTGAAGAGCGACCCGATGTCAACGTTCGACGCCTCAGCCTTCGTCCGGTCGATATCGAGCCAGAGTTGGGGCACGTCGTTTCTGAAGGTCGTATACACCCGCGACAGATATGTGCTGGCAGGCTCTTTGGTGTTCGCGGTGTAGAGCACCTTCATCGCGGCGTCATGGAGGGCATCTATGCCGAGGTCGTTGAGATCCTGCAGTCGAAGGTCGAACCCGCCGACGGACCCGAGCCCTTGAATGGCCGGCGGATTGACTGCAAACACCGAGGCCCCTGGAATGGTCGCGAATTGCTCGTTCAACCTCGCTTCGATATCAGCGGCACTTTGCCCAGCTTCAGTTCGTTCGTCCCAAGGCTTGAGGATGGGCACCATGAATCCAGAGTTGACCTGACTGATGCTTGCGATGAAGTCATAGCCGGCGATCTCGATGACTTCGGTGATCTCAGGAACGTCCTTGCAGATCTCATAGACCTGCTTCTCGACAGCCAGCGTCCTCTCCAGTGTGGCGCCTGAGGGCAGTTGAATCGCGATGAAGAGATATCCCTGGTCCTCGTCCGGGACAAACCCCGTTGGCGAAGCCAGGAGCAGTCCAAATGTGGCGGTCAGGATTCCAGCGAGAATGACAACCGCCAGCCATGCAACTTTGCTGAAGCCCTTCACGATCGATCCATACGTCTGCGTCATCCAATGGATGGCGACATTGACGGGTGTGAACAGTCGCTTGATCAAGCCTTCGCCAGTTCGCCGCTTCAGAATGAGTGCGCACATGGCAGGCGTGAGCGTCAGCGAGACGATGCTCGAGAGAATCACAGAGAAGGCGATCGTCAACGCGAACTGGTTGTACAGCTGACCGGTGATTCCGGGCATGAGTGCGGCGGGAACGAAGACCGCAAGGAGTACCAGTGTTGTGGCGACAATGGGTCCCCGCACTTCTCGCATCGCCTTGGACGTGATGTCCACCATCGAGACGTTCTCGTCGGCTTCTTCCATCCCCCGTTCGACGTTCTCAACGACGACAATGGCGTCATCGACCACCAGCCCGACGGCCAGCACCAGGCCGAGGAGCGTCAGCATATTGATGCTGAAGTCAAACGCGAGCATGATGGCGAAGGCGCCAATGATGGAAACCGGAATGGCGATGATTGGAATGAGCGTTGCCCGGAACGACTGAAGAAAGATGAAGATGACCAGGACAACGAGGCCGACGGCTTCGAGAATCGTCCAGATCAGGTCAGAGATGGCCGCGGTGACGAAGTCGGTGGCGTTGTAACTCAGCTTCCAGGTCATCCCCTCAGGGAGGTTCTTCTCGAGCGACGCCATCGTCTCTTCGATTCCGGATGCAACATTGAGTGCGTTGGCTGTTGTGAGCTGAAACACGCCGAGCTGCGCGGCGGGTTGCCCGTTCTGCATGCTGTCGCTGACGTAGGACGCTGCCCCCAGTTCAACTCTCGCAATGTCCTTCAGCCGAACGACCTCGCCAGGCGACGCTCGAAGAATGATGTCACCAAACTGCTCAGCGGTCACGAGCCGACCCAGCGTGTTGATCTGCATCTTGAAAGCCGGGCTGCTCTCAAGAGGAGGTACGCCTACGGATCCAGCCGCGACCTGCTGGTTCTGATCACTGATGGCCGAGACGATGTCTTCGGTCGAAATCCGGTAGGTCGACATCAGGTCGATGTTGAGCCAGATTCGCATGGCGTACTGGCGAAGGCCGAAGTTCGTCACGCCGCCGACGCCCGCGACGCGTTTGAGTGGATCGGTGATGTGGATGTCGGCGTAGTTGCTCAGATAGGCGCTGTCATAGCGGCCGTCCGGAGAGAGCAGCGAGACGACCGCGGTCATCTGAGTTGACTGCTTGGTGACGGTGACGCCCGTCCGTTGAACCTCCTCGGGGAGCCTGGCTTCAGCCTGCTGCACGCGGTTCTGGACGTCTACAGCGCCAATGTTCTGGTCATAACCGACTTCGAACGTCACGACGATGCTTGAGACGCCGTCGTTCGTGCTTGACGAGGACATGTAGATCATGCCCTCGACGCCATTGACCTGCTCTTCGATGAGCCTGGTAATGACCGAAGAGACCGTCTCGGCTGAGGCGCCGCTGTAGTTGGAGGTCACTGTGACCTGAGGGGGCGCCACCTGCGGGTACTGCGCGATGGGCAGTACACCCATGGCCACGCCACCGGCAATTGTGATGATCAGCGAAATGACCGTGGCAAAGATCGGCCGCTTGATGAAAAAGTCGATCATCCGTCGCTCTTCTTGGTTCCGTTATCGCGCTGGTCCGCCGCCTTGTTCATGTCAGGTGGCGGCGTTCCCGGCGATCTGGCGGGCGGCGCCTTGGTGATCTTCGTGCCGTTGAACCTGATCTTCTCGACGCCAGTCTGCACGACCGTGTCGCCTTCCTTGAGCCCCGACGACAGCACGGCTGTGCCATCCTGCTGCAGGCTCACCTCGACCTTTGTCTCAGTGACGGTGTCATCCTTGCCGACCTTCCAGACGTACACGTCGCTTGCAACTTGAACCAGCGCCTCCGCCGGTATCGTCACGGCGTTTTCAAGCACCTTCATGGTGACGGTGGCTTCGCAGTACTGACCAGGGAGCAGTTCGTACCCCGTGTTGTCGACATCGGTCCACATGCGAATGAGGCTTGTGTCCGGGTTAGCGGTGTTGTCGACAAATGTGATCTGTCCATTCCGCTTCCATGCCTTTTCACGCGGGATCGTTACTTCAGCATGCAATGGCCTTTTGGCCGTCCAACTGGCGAGATACTCAGGGAACTCATTGGCGCTGGGGGCGAAGTTGATGCGAATCGGATCCGCAGCGACGATGGTGCAGAGGGTCGCGCTCTCTGAACCGGGAACGACGAGCGTTCCGGGATCAATTGAAGTCGCGCCAATCCGGCCATCGATGGGGGCGCGAATCTCTGTGTACGACAGATTCAGCTTGGCCTGAACGACCTGCGCTTCGGCCGACTTGACTTGAGCTGCGGCAATGGCGAGGTTTGCCTCATACTGATCGAACTCCTCGGCGGCAACGGCTCCGGTTGCCACCAGAGGCGCATTGCGATCCACAATCACCTGAGCCAGCACCTCCTGAGCCTCGGCTTCGGCGAGGGCTGCCATCGCTGCGAGCAATGAGGCTTCATACGGCGCTTGCTCAATGACAAAGAGCAGGTCGCCCTCTTCGACGAAGTCACCCTGTTTGAAGTTCCGTGTCTCGAGCCATCCTTCCACCCGACCGATGATGTCCACAATCCACGGGGACGAGGCAATGGCAGGGTAGGTGCGTTTGACCGGGAAGCTGCTCACCTTCGCTTGGGTGGTTGTAACCGGTACGGCTTGTGACGCCGGTGATGCGGGTGCCGCCTGCTCGTTGCATCCATGGAGGAGGAGCACGAGGGGCAGGCCGAGCGTTGTCGCTAGACATCGGCACTTCATGAGGGCGACTCCTTGGAATCAGAGGCGAGATCGGGAAGCACGTCGGGGGTCCAGCCGCCCCCGATGGAGCGATACACGGCGACCAGCGACTCTGCCGCAAGTCCCCGAGCCTGGGCGAGTGCATCCTGCGCGGAAAGCATCGTCTGCTGCGCGGTGATGACATTGAGAAAGTCCGTGACGCCATGCTCGTACTGGTCCAGGGTCAACTGGTAGGACTGCTCGGCCGCTCGCGCGGCGGTTCGGAGGTCGTCCCGCTGCCGGATCGCCAGCACGAATCCGAGCAGGCTGCCCTCCACCTCGCCAATCGCCTGAATGACGGTCTGCTCATACGAGAGCAGCGCCTGCCTGGTCACCGACTCCTGCTCCTTCACAACCGACTTGAGTCGGTCACCGTTGAAGATGTCCCAGGTGAACGCGGGGCCCGCCGCGTAGGCGCGGCTGCTCCACTGGAACAGGTCATGAAACGACGAGGCGCCGAATCCAAACTGGCCGGACAGGCTGAGCTTTGGGTACAAATCTGCCGTCGCCTGGCCAACCCGTGCCGTGGCCGCAGCAAGCGTGCGTTCGGCCGCTCGAATGTCGGGGCGGCGTCGGATCAGATCGGCGGGAATGCCGACCGCTACGTCTCCTGGCGGGACCGGGATGCCCCCTCCACTTGGAAGAGAATCAGCCAATACGCCGGGCGTTGTGCCCAGCAGTATGGCAAGGCTCGTGAGTTGTTCGGTGAGCGCCGAGGCGTACTCGGGAATCAATGCTTCGTCCTGAGCGAGTTGAGCCCGGGCCTGGGCGACTTGCGCTTCTGTAGTCGTTCCTGCTGCGAGTTGGAGTTCGAGCAGTTCCACAAAGCGTCGCTGTGAGGCAACATTCGACTCCACGACTGCAAGCCGGGCCTGCAGCGTTCTCATGGCGATGTAGCTTGTCGCAACTTCCGCCCGAATGCTGACCATGGCATATCGCCAGTCTTCAACGACAGCCTGCAGATCACCTTGAGCTGCTTCGATCGAACGCGCGATGCGGCCGAAGAGATCGATCTCCCAACTAGCGTCCAGCCCGACGGTATATGAGTTGTAGGGCGAGCCGCCGAGCGTGAATCCGGAGACGGTGAAGTCTGTTCCAGGTGTGCGTTCACGGCTGTAGGAGGCAATGGCCCCGATGTCCGGGTACAACTCGGATGCGGCGATGCCGTAGATCGCGCGGTACTCATCGATCCGCTCTGCTGCGATCCGCAGGTCAAAGTTGTCAAACGTTGCCTTGGCAATCAGCGTGTCCAGCGTGGGATCGTCGAACCGATGCCACCACGTTTCCGGCTCGGCGGGGGGTGCCTCCTGCTGCGGATCTGCCCACGCGTACTCGTCGGGGATCGGTTGATCCGGGGGGACGTAGTCGGGGCCGACCTTGCAGCCGGTGACGAGGCAGCCCATGACAAGGCAGGCCGATGTGGCCTGCCCGGCGGCTGCGATGCATCTGAGACGCCTTCCCATTCGCGTATAGGACCAGACATGAGGCCTATGTGCAACCGACTGCGCCGTCCGGAATGTCAGGCGATCAACTCGGCCAGATCTTCCCCCGGTGCGATATCGACAGGGTCCCTGTCAATGCGAAAGACGCGTCCGGTGCCGCCGACGAGTTCAACGGACTCGCTGTCACATCGGAGATAGGTGCCCTCGCGGAGCCCGATGACTGGAAGATCGTTGATCTCGTGGTACTCCCGGAGTCGATCGTCACGGGTCTCTCCGAAGTGCTCGATGTACGAGTCATCTTCGAGCCGAACCCATGTGGAGCCGCCGAAGTAGTGGGCGTTGATCTGGAACGGGACGAGGCCGAGTGTTCGGAAAGACTCGGGCCGGACGATCGGCATGTCGTTCGTGGTCTGCATCGTCGGGCACGCCACGTTCGTCCCGGCGCTGACGCCCATGTAGGGGATGCCTTCCCCGACGACGCGAGTGTGAATCGCCTTCATGGCCCCGGTCCTGTGCAACTCCCATGTCAGCCGAAACGTATTGCCACCGCCGATGGAAATGGCCTGGGCCTGCTTGATTGCAGCGATCGGGTCATCGAACGTGTGGATGCCGACCAGTTCATATCCGGCGTTGAGGCCTCGATCCATCATCGCCTTGAGGTAGGCGTCGTGGTCGTCGAGTGCCCAGGGAATAAAGAGCACTTGCTCCACGTCGCCAAAGTGCCGTTGCATCTCCTCCTGATAGAGCGTAATCCGCTCATCCGTTCGGATGCCACCGCTGCCAAGCAATGCTCTCATGGGATCAGAATACGGGGTTCTCAGAAGTCCCGTATCTACAGCCGCCTGTCGCCGGCCAGAAGCATGGCGAGGTCAGTCGGCGCAAAGGTGATGGTCTGTCACCACGGCCAGATGCCATCCCGCAGTGTCATGAACACACGGACGTCGATCGGTGACACGCCCACAACTACCCCGCCCCGTAGTGAGTTGATGGTTGGACGAGCATCAAGTCACGGTAAGCAGACAGATGAGCGTCCAGAGAGATAGGCACATGGAGAGCGTGGCTGCCATCAGAAGCGGCCAACCCATGTGCTCTCCCACGGCAGGGCTGAGCCGGGCGATCGAACCCGAGGACAAGACGACCGCGCGGAGAACGAGCAGGCACGCCACCGCGTGGCATGTGAACAGAATCCGCCTTCGTGAGACGGGTCGGGGCACGAGGAAGTCTGCCATCCGCTGGCCTGCCTTTCGGGCGGCCATGCCGTGGCAGAGGCTGCCGTACCTTGCTTGCATGACCATGAATGATCGCTGCCCATGGTGTGGAGATGACCCCCAATACGTCGCCTACCACGATGAAGAATGGGGTGTGCCCGTCCGCGACGACATTGCGCTCTTCAACAAGCTCACGCTTGACACGTTTCAGTCGGGGTTGTCGTGGCTTGTCGTCCTCCGGAAGCGGGACGACATGGTTCGATTGCTCTCGCTGAACGAGCCTCAGGATCTGGCTCAGTGGTCGGATCGGCAGGTCAGTGCAGTGCTGGAGGATGCAAGAATCATTCGGAATCGAGCCAAGGTCGAAGCAGCAGTCAACAACGCACGCCGGTTCTGCGAATTGCGCGACGCGGGCCGCGGGTTCGGTGATCTGCTGTGGTCCCATGTGGGCGGGACGTCCATCGTCAACGCGTGGTCACGTGACGATCAGGTGCCAGCAACCAGTGCTGAGGGTGACACCATGTCGGCCGAACTCAAGTCTCTCGGGTTCAAGTGGACCGGGCCAACTGTGTGCTACGCGTTCATGCAGGCGGTTGGCATGGTGAATGACCATCTTGTGTCCTGCGGCAGATACCGGGCGTGCGTATGAGCGTGTAGGCTCTGCACATGCGGGGATTGAAGTGGCTGCTGGTTGGTGTGTTTGGCGCAGTGTGCATGGCAGGATGCGCGCCCACCCTTGCCCAGCAGTACACATGCACGCTTCCAGGGGGAGACGCCGCTGGGCGAGCCATGTTTGGCGTGCGCCGCGCCCCTGAGGCCAGGACGGTCGTTCTGGACACAACGGGCGTATCAGGTTCGGATGTATTTGATGTCTCAAGGGCGCGGTTTCTGGCCTATATGGCTGACGGACTGGTGCCGATCGGGGAGGCCAGCTCAACCAATCGCGGCCAAGGAGAGCCGCAGGCTGCACTGCTCGGAGCGAGTCATGGTGCGGCCATCGTGGTCGTCGAGATTCGGGACCCTCCCCCGTACGACAAGGAGGTCGAGACGCGGGTCCCCACCCTGATGACCGAGTCCGTGTGGATTGATGGAACCGCTCGGTTTGAGGGTGATGTGACCCGCATCGGTTGGGCGCCGGGGACGACCACCATTCAGGTGGATCCGTACTTCATCGATTGCCGGCTGTGGGCGGAGCGTGCATGGCCTCCGGCCCTCGGTGTGTACTTCTCCGAAGAGATGCGGGCATTTCGGGGCTACGCGGATCAACCTCACTGGCCAGTCATGAAGTCCGCGGCCGACCGGTGGCGTCTGTCGCATCCAGGGGAGCCGCAGCCTCCGGCGGGGGCGGAGATCAGTGTGGTCCTCCCGGACTCGCCCGCCGAAGCGATCGGGCTGCGGTGGAGCGATGTACTTCTTTCGGTCGACGGCACGGACATCGTCGACGAGCGGACCGCTCGCCAGGCCCTCGCGGCAGCCGCGGGGCGGCGGGTTGAGTTGGTGGTGATGCGGCCGACGGCGGTGGGCATCGTGGCATCAGCGGATCAGGCCCCGGGATGGCAGATCTCAGCCCCAACAAGCCCACTCTTCCAGGCCAGCCCCACACGGGCGTGGCTGAAACTGACCCGCACCCTCCCCCTCTCCCCACAGAACTGACCGCCGGTCACTTTATCTCCTTGTGCGACAAGGGGTTGCAATTTGGCGATTTTGTAACCCCTTGTCCTGCAACAACATAAACTGACCGGCGGTCAGTTGGGGCTGGTGTGGTCGATAGGGGTGGTATGGGTTGGGCCGTTGCGATTCATGGCGGGGCCGGCGCGATTCTGGAGTCGCTCACATCGACGCACCGCGCCGATGTCGAGGCCGCGCTCCCGGAACTGACCGAGGTGGCCGCTCGAATGCTCCGGGACGGCGCCGCCGCCATCGACGCCGTTGAGGAGGCCGTCGTCGCGCTCGAGGAGTGCGAGCTCTTTCAAGCCGGGCGGGGCGCGGTGCTGTCTGCCGCCGGCGCGCATGAGTTGGAAGCCTCGATCATGGACGGCCACACAGGCGGGGCCGGCGCAGCGTGCGGCCTCCAGACGGTTCGCAATCCCATCCGCCTCGCTCGGCAGGTCATGGAGCGTACGACGCACGTGTTCGTTGGAGGCTCAGGCGCCGAGGATCTTGCCCGCGCGTGGGAACTGGACCGCGTTCCAAACGCCTGGTTCACCACGCAGCGCCGGCTTGACCAGCTCCGCGCCCACCTCGCGGATCCCAACTCGGGCCGCCCGCACCCGGCCACGGTCGGCGCGGTGGCATGTGATCGGAAGGGCCGCCTCGCGGCGGCCACTTCAACAGGGGGAACAACTGGCAAACTTCCCGGTCGAATCGGGGACGCGCCGGTCATCGGGGCAGGAACCTGGGCTGACCAGCGGGTCGCCGTGTCAGCGACTGGCATCGGGGAGTGCTTTCTGCGGTCGGGCAGTGCCAGAATGGTGTCCGCACACATGGAACTCTCCGGAGCCTCGTGTCAGGCCGCTTCGCGGGCGGTTCTGGATGCCATGCCCGAGGCGTCTGGGGGCCTCATCGTCGTCGATCAAGCCGGGCGGGTGGCGCTGCCGTATACGAGCCAGGGCATGTATCGCGGCTGGGCCCTGGAGTCAGGGGGATCCGGTATTGGCATCTGAAACTGATGGCCACCGGTACACTGGCTCCATGCGAAAGCGATGAGTCAGGAGTATCCGTGACGGATCCGACAACATTCGGGGAACGAGGAAGCCGCACTCGCAGGCGTCTCATCGAAGCCATGTTGCAACTGGTGAGCGAGGGAGGCATGCCGGTCGCAGCCAGCGTCCGTTCAATCGCGCGAAGGGCCGGAGTGACCGAGGCCGTCCTGTACAGGTACTTCCCGAACAAGGACGCCATGTTCAGGGAGGTCTGGGACTCCACCCTGGCGCCCATGGTCGAGGAGAAGCGGCAACTGCTCGCGGCCGCTGAATCGTCGGCTGTGGACACGCTCCGATCGTGGATCGAGATTTCATACCGCCATTTCGATCAGGACCCTGCAGCATTTCATTACGTGTTCCTGAGCGAGGGCACGGCCACATGGCGGTCGGACCCGTCGTATGGCGTGCAGAGTGCACTCCTCAAGGCGTGGCTCGAAACCCATGTTGATGCGGCCGCGATCGCCCCGCTGTCGCACGAGCGGGCGTGCGACTACTTCGTTTCGATCATGCTCTCGGTACCCCGCCGCATTCGGCTCGGGAAGTTGGAAGGCCCGGCGAGCACGCACACCGCAGAAGCGCTCACGGTGGCCCAACGCCTCCTCGGACTCTAGCCGCCAGCGGCCCCCCGCGCTTTCTTGAAAGGCTCGGCGAGCACGCTCGCCGCAGAAACGCTCACGGCGGTCAACCACTTTTTCGGGCGCTCGCCGCCCGCGGCCGAGCAGGCCTCCCCGCGCTCTATCATGGGTCCTCCCGGGTGATCACCATGACGGACTTGACCAACCAGACCGAATCGACCCCGCGGCAGTCTGCACCATTGCCGCCGGATCCGGACCTGTACATCGGTCGAGATCTGGCCTGGCTCGATTTCAACGAGCGTGTGCTCGCGCAGGCGGAGGACGAGGCGCGGCCACTCTTCGATCGACTCCGTTTTCTGGCGATCTGCGAGAGCAATCTTGATGAGTTCTTTATGAAGCGGGTTGCCCTGCTGAGGCGGCGCATTGAACTGGGTCTGGAGAAGTCGACCCACGACGGGCTCTCCGTCAGGCAGCAGTTGACCGAGACCAGGAAGCGGGTTGACACCATGCTCGAGCGGCAGCGAACTGTCTGGCGAGCGTCGCTCCTCCCGTCACTTCTGGCCGAGGGGATCAAGGTGACGGCGGTCGAGGACCTGCCTCGGCGGCATCAGGACCGCGTGGACGAGTGGTTTCACAGGCATGTATTTCCGCTGCTCACTCCGCTCGCAGTTGACCCGGGCCACCCATTTCCGTTCATCTCCAACCTGTCCAGCAACTTCGGCGTGTTGTTGGCGGAGCCGGGGGAGGACGAGGCTCGCTTCGCTCGGGTCAAGATCCCGGACGCCATCCCGTCCTGGATACGTGTGCCGGTCCACGGTCCCGTTGGCGCCGTGCAGGACACGACTCCATGTCGCGTCGTTCGTGTCGCAGACATCGTCCGCCGCAATCTCGAAGCGATCTTCCCGGGGATGCGTATGCTCGAAGTGCTTGAGTTTCGCGTCACTCGCGGCGTTGGCCTTGAAGACGACGACGATGATGTTCAAGACCTTGCGGAATGGGTGCGGGCGTCCCTTCGGCACCGTCGATTTGCCGAGGCTGTGCGGCTGGAAACTGCAGCCGACCCATCGCCATCACTGGTGCAGGTGCTTCTGGAGGAACTCGATCTCGAACCCGAATCGCACTATCAGCGGGGCACACCCCTTGAGTGGGGCGGCTTGCTGGATCTTGCCAGGTTTGATCGGTCAGACCTCTCCTCGCCAAAGTGGCAGCCGATCGTGCCGAAGCGGCTCGCGGACCCCGACGAGCCGATCTTCGACGCCATTCGCCGCGCTGACATTCTGGTGATTCACCCATACGACTCGTTTCACGCGTCGGTCGAGCGGTTCATTGCGGAGGCGGCTGCGGACCCGCAGGTTGTGGCGATCAAGCAGTGCCTCTATCGAACCGCGCCCGACTCGCCCTTCATTCACAGCCTGCTTCAGGCGGCTGAGTCGGGAAAGCAGGTGACCTGTCTGGTGGAATTGCGAGCTCGCTTTGACGAGCACCGCAACCTCCAACTGACCAGGACGCTGGAGAAACATGGCGTGCATGTTGCCTACGGCGTGGTGGGGATGAAGACGCACGCCAAGTGCTCGCTGGTGATTCGAAAGGAAGGCCGGGGGTTCCGGGCTTATGCGCATATCGGTACCGGGAACTACCACCCCGGCACCGCGTCGTCGTATTCCGATTGCGGCCTTCTGACCTGTGATGACGACATCACAGGTGACGTCATTCAGGTGTTCAACTACCTCACGGGTCGGTCGCGTCACGCCGACTACGAGAAACTCCTCGTGGCGCCGTTGACGATGCGTGACCAGTTGCTTGCGAAGATTCGGCGAGAGACCGAGAACGCGCTGGCCGGTCGGCCCGCCCGCATCATCGCGAAGATGAATCAACTGGAAGACCCGTTGATGATGCAGGCCTTGGTAGAGGCGTCCACTGCAGGTGTGTCCTGCGACCTCGTGGTTCGCGGGTTCTGCTGCCTCAAGGCGGGCGTGCCGGGCCTCACTGAGAATCTCAGGGTCCGATCCATCGTTGGCGACTTTCTTGAACACTCCAGAATCTTTCACTTCGCGGCTGGTCGCGAGCATCCGCGTGAGGGCGAGTGGTACATAGGCTCAGCGGATTGGATGCACCGCAACCTGGGCCAGCGTGTGGAGGTTGTGGCGCCGGTGGAGGACGCCGAAGCGAGAAAGCGGCTTCACCGGGTGCTGACCGTCAACCTGAACGACTGCCACGACGCGTGGGTACTCCGGGGCGGCGTGTGGGAGCAGTGCAGCCCCAGCGAGACAGCGGCAGATGACAGCCCGGAACGGCTGGGTACGTTCGACACGCTCCGCCGAGATGCCATGCGAGCCAAAGTGGAGGCCATGTCCGACGCAAAGGTCCGCGCTTCGGCCATCAAGGAGGAGCGGCTCGAACCCGAGACGCCGCCCGAAGCCGCCGCAGTGCTCGGCGGCGTGGAGCGGATTGTCGGGATGGCACTGCTTGAGTCGCCCTGGCGAACGGCTGCAGAGATTGCGAGGCGCGTCAACATTTCGCCGGCGCTCGCGGCAGCAGCGGGGCGAAGGCTCGCAGCGGACGGGCTGATCGATGTGCGATCGCTCGGTCGTCATCGCATCTGGCTGGGCACACCATCGCTGGCTGACGCGCTCGGCGGCCCGTTGACCATGAGTCCGGGCCGTGACCCGGACGCGGCGTGGTTGATCCGCAGGATTGTCAGGTGGCTGCGGATCAGCGGTTGGAAGGTGACCCGAGGGGGGGCAACCGGATGCAGCGCCGTCGCCGAGTCCAGCGATGGCGGAAGGGACGGATGGATCATCCGGTCCGAGCGGCGGGGTGCGGCCAAGGCGTTTCGAGAAGCCATGTGCGACGATTGGTCCCACCTACACGCGGTGGGTTCCACCAACGACGTGGTGAGCGCGTTTCGCGATGCTCGAGCAGACTTCTCGCCATCGGACCGAAAGCGGACGACCGTGCACGCCCTGGGCCCGATGCTGAAGCAGACCGATATCGAGGCGGAAGAGTGAGCAGGCACACGCTGCTTCTGATGCGGCATGCAAAGTCGGCGTGGGGGCAGGGGGATTCCGACCACGATCGTCCGTTGGCCCCCAGAGGCCGTGATGCAGCTCCTCGCATGGGCCGGTGGCTCGTTGCGCAGAACGAGCGGCCAAGCGTGATACTGGCATCGACCGCAGCACGCGCACACGCGACGGCGGAACTCGTCGTGGACGCCATGGACGTGCGGCCCGAACTGTTCACCGATGAGGCGTTGTACTTGCCCGATCCGCAGGACATTCTTGATGTTCTGGCGATGCGCGGGGCGGGCCATGCCAGCGTGCTCATCGTTTGCCACAATCCCGGCGTCTCCGACGCGATTCTCGAATTCACAGGTGCCTATGAGTCCATGCCGACGGCCGCCGTCGCTGTGATTGATTTCGACATCGACGCCTGGTCTGACCTGCTGGTGTCAACGTCGGGGTCGCTCAGGGCGTTGTGGCGGGTCAAGTCGCTGCCTGAGCGGTGATCGCACCAACCGCAGGCTCGAGCCCGTGGTAGTCCAGATACCAATCCACGAACCGGACAATGCCGTCCTCGATACGCGTCTTCGGCTTCCACCCGAAGTCCCGCTCCAGATCGGTGGTGTCGGCGCAGGTCGCTGCGAGATCTCCTGGCTGCATCGGCAGCATGTTGCAGATCGCCTTCCTGCCGAGCCGAGCCTCGATGAGCTTGATGAAGCGCATCAGATCGACCGGATCGCCGCTCCCGATGTTGTAGACCCTCCAGGGAGCACCACTGGTACATGGGTCCGGATGGCATGGGTCGAAGGACGGATCGGCCACCGGAATCTGATCCAGCGCCAGGACAATGCCATCGACGATGTCGTCGATGTACGTGAAGTCACGGCTGTGGCGGCCGTAGTTGAAGACGTCGATCGGCCTGTCTTCGAGGATGGCCTTTGTAAACCGGCAGAGCGCCATGTCGGGTCGTCCCCACGGGCCGTACACGGTGAAGAATCGGAGGCCGGTGCACGGAAGACCAAACAGGTGGGCGTACGAGTGCGTCATCAACTCAGTGGACCGCTTCGATGCAGCGTAGAAGGTCAGAGGGTGATCACCGCCGACGTGAGGAGAGAACGGCAGGGGCCCATTGCTTCCGTACACGGACGACGATGATGCGTAGACGAGGTGAGCGACGCCGTGATGCCTGCACCCCTCCAGAATGTTGAGTGTTCCGAGGAGATTCGAGCGGGCGTACGTGTGCGGGTCCTCTGCCGATTCCCGATTCCCGGCGGCGGCAGCCAGGTGGACGACTCGGTCGATGTGATTCCGCCGGAAGAGGTCCTCGACGACGCCCGTGTCACCCAGGTCCGCCTTGTGGAACTGGAACGCTGTGTCACCTGCGGTGGATCGTATGTGTCGAAGGCGATGACGCTTGAGCAGGCGAGTCTCAGGCGGATCCAATGCGTCCACACCGATCACCGAATCGCCTCGCGCCAAAAGGCGAATGGCGGTGTGCGCGCCAATGAACCCTGCAATGCCCGTAATCAGTACTCGCATCTCTGCTCCCTGCCCGACCATCGTACTCGCCCGCAGGGCGGCCCCCCCTCGGTCCCGTGCTAGCCTGCGAACGTGGCATCGCCCGAAAAACCAGGTCTGCTCTACATCCTTGGCAGTGCGCGAAGCGGCACGACGCTGTGCGCCATGTTGGCGAGCAGGGTCCGGGGCGTCTTCGCAGCCGGCGAACTGGCGGGCCTGCAACCCGATGGCGACCCGGCGCCATGCGGCTGCGGCGCGAAACTGACGCAGTGCGCGCTGTGGTCGGGCGTGATGGACGCCTGGTCTCGCGCGTCCGGGAAGTCTCTGGCGGCCGACTACCGGTGGGCAGACGCCCGCCTGGGCCGCCAACGCCAGATTCCCAGAGCGATCATGCACGCGCAACTCTGGGGGAGGCCCCACCCACGGTGGGAGCGTGTGCATGTCTCGCTCGTTCGTGCCGTGGCCGAGGTGGCGGGCGCTGACTGGATTGTCGACAGTTCAAAGTCTCCGGTGCGGGCCCTTCAATTGGCGCGATCGCAGCGCCTGCGGTTCAAGGCGGTGCATGTCGTCCGCGATCCGCGGGGCGTTGGATGTTCGCTCATGAAGGACGTGGCGGCCGACCCGGCGGCGGGCGTCGCTCGGCCGACCGACGGAGTATCAGCAGGGCGCGCCGCCCGGGACTGGAAGCGAGCCCATGCCCTTGCCACCTGGGCAGCAGGCCGTCTGGGCGCCGGCGCGACGCTGCGGATGCGGTACGAGACGCTGCTGCGGCGGCCGAATGACGCCATGCGCGCGATCGCCCGGCATCTGGGACGAGATGGGGCGGTCGAGGATGATGAAACTTCGGCTTGGCGGCGGGCCCACGTCGCATCTGGAAACAGGATGCGCATGCACCCGAGCACACCGGTGTTTCAAGAGGATGAGTGGAAGGGGCGGCTCGGCCGTGATGACCGGATCGTGATCGAGCGGTCATGCAAGCGAGCCATGCAACGCCTCGGGTACCGACCGGTCGGAGAAGGCTGACGAGACGTCCAATGCGCATCGCGTTCTTTACCGGATCACTGCAGGTTGGAGGCGCAGAGCGGATGCACGCGCTCATGGCGGCTGCGTGCGCAGCCCGCGGCCATGAGGTGATCTTCCTGACGATCGACGCCCACAAGGATGCCCCTGAGATTCGCGCCCTGCTGGGCGAGGTTCCGGTCAAGCGGGTTCTGGGCCGCCGCGCCCCGGGGCCGATGCGGCTCTGGCAACTGGCCGGCGCGTGGCGAGGGCTTCGCCGCCTGTTGCAGGAGGCCCGCCCGGACGTTGTCTACGCGGTGCTTGATTGGGCGAACTGGCTGGCTGTTCGGGCCTCCCACGCCATGGCGGAAGCCCCTCCTGTGGTGATCGGACTTGCCAATTGCATGCACCATCGCGGTGCCGCCCGCCGCTTTCCCGAGGGCAGACTCTGCCGCAGTCGACCGGCGGCCGGCGTGATTGCCAATTCACAGCGAGGCTTGGCGGCGGCGTCGGCCCGTGGTCTGCAAGGCGGCTTCATGCGGGTCATCCATGCAGGTGTTGATCCCGATGAATACAAACCCGACCGGCCCGGCGGGCGTCGCATTCGCGGTGAACTCGGCATTTCTGAGCAGACGCGTCTGGTCGGGCACGTCGGCCGCCTGCACCCGGTCAAAGATCACCACTTGTTGCTCCGCGGCTTCGCGCGGATGCACCCGCAGACGCACCTTCTGTGTGTTGGATCTGGCGAGGGTGCCTACGCCGACGCCCTCAAACGGCTGGCTGAGCAACTCGGTGTTTCGGATCGGGTGACCTGGTGGTCTCGGCGGCAGGATCTTCCCGCGGTGTACACCGCCTGTGATGTTCTTGCGCTGCCGTCCCGGTCCGAGGGCTGCCCCAATGTGGTCATGGAGGCTATGGCCTGCGGGACCACCTGTGTTGTCGCGGACGTTGGCGCTGCGGCCGACATCGTCGGTGAGAGGCAGTACGTCTTGAAGGAGCGAACGCCGCAGGCGCTGGCGAAGGCGCTGACCCTCCCGGATCGCGGCGAGGAGCCATGCCGCCGCCGCGTACTGGACCACTTCACCCTGGAGCAGTGCGCCGATCACACTGTGCGCGCGCTGGTCGAAGCGGCGCGGGGCCGCGAACCCGCCACTGTGTATCCTCGGACCTGATGACAAAGGTGCTTCATGTCATTACGGACCTGCAAATGGGCGGCGCTGAGCGATCGCTGCACCGCCTGTTGGAAGCCTCGCAGCAGGCGGACGCCGAGCACCATGTCGTGTCGCTGCGTGGATCGGACCCGGTCGGCGGGTACATCAGGGCGGTTGGCATTCCGGTGACGGCGATTGGAATCCAGGGCGCAGCCGGCGGGGTCATGGGCCTGCGCCGGCTGAGAGACCTGATGGTTCGGTATCGACCGGACGTGATTCAAGGTTGGATGTATCACGGCTGCCTCGCCGCAACGATGGCGTCCGCGGGCTTGTCGCATCACGCAAGGGTGATCTGGTGCATCAGGCACTCGTTGACTTCGCTTCGCCCTGAGAAGCCGCTGACGAGGCAGGTCATCAGGTGGTGCGGCATGGCCAGTGAACATGCCGACCACATCGTCTGGAACTCGAGTCGAAGCAGGTCACAGCACGAGGCGATGGGCTTTCGAGGTCGGGCACATCATGTTGTTGAAAACGGAATCTCGCTCGACGCGTGCGCCTTGGAGCAGTCGGCCGCCGCGCGGGCGCGCTGGTCCTGGGGCGTACCCGACGGGGCGCTCGTGGTGGGATCGGTTGCCAGATTCCACCCGATGAAGGGGCACGCGGCCCTGGTGTCTTCGTTGGAACCGCTGGTCAATCGCAATGTCGACCTTCATCTCGTCTTGTGCGGCCGGGGCTGCGAACCGTCCGGGCCGGCCTGGCGGCTGGTGGCCCAGTCGCCGGCGCTCCGCCAAAGGACCCACTTCCTGGGCGAGGTGGCCAACCCCGATGCCGTCTATCCCGGGCTTGATGTGTTTGTAACGCCCTCACTGTGGGGCGAGTCCTGCCCGAATGCGCTCATCGAAGCCATGGCGAGCGGCGTCCCCTGCGTGGCAACGGACCTGGGCGGTTCGGCCGAGATACTCGAAGGCTGCGGGGACGTGGTGCCTCCGGGCGACATCGAGCGGTTGAGTCGCGCCGTGCATCGTGTGCTCCGCCTCCCGCCGCAGGAGCGGCGGCGGGCGGGCGAACTGGGCCGCGGCCGGGCGCGAGCGCGGTACGACATTGCTCGCACCGCTCGACGGTACGAACACCTCTGGGCAGGCGCAGCGCCATGAGCGACGTTCTCATGCTGACCGGCTTCGCCCCAGGGCTCATCTACTTTCGCCAGCCTCTCCTTCGAGCGCTGGTTGCCGCGGGCCATACGGTGACGGCAGCCGCGCCGGCGGAGGATGAGCGGGTTCCGCCCGTGCTTCATGAACTGGGCGTCGGGTGGCGGCCCATCGAGTTTGACCGAAACCGCGTTCGACCGCTTCGTGATCTCAGGTTCCTCCGGGAGATTCGCGGCCTTCTGCGTGAAACGCGCCCGGACCGTCTGATCTGCGCGACATTGAAGCCGAATATTTATGGGGGATGGGCTGCGCGAACTGAAGGTGTTCCGTCGGCGGCCATGGTGACCGGCCTTGGGACGGTCTTCATGCGGCCGGGGTGGCGACGGTGGGTGGCTCGTCGCATGCTTGCCCGGGCGTGCGATCACCACGATGTCGTGTTCGTGCAGAACGCGGATGACCAGTCCGACCTCACGGCGATGGGCGTCGTCAGGGATCCGTCCAGGTTTGTTCTGACGGCAGGCGAGGGGATCGATCTGGCGGCGTGGACCGTCGCGCCGCTTCCTGCGGCGCCCGTCTTTCTCATGCTCTCACGGCTTCTGGTCTCGAAGGGCGTTCGGGAGTACATCCAGGCGGCTCAGATGCTGCGAGCGCAGGGCAGTTCAGCCCGCATTCTGCTTGCCGGGCCGGAGGATCCGGGCACGGATGGCGTCCCGATGAGGGAGGTGCGGGCTGCGCACGATGCGGGCCTGCTGGAGTACCTGGGGTTTGTGGAAGACGTGCCCGCGCTCATGGCTACGTGCAGCGTGTGCGTGCTTCCCTCATGGCACGAGGGGACGTCCCACACGCTGCTTGAAGCGATGGCCATGGGCCGTCCGGTGATCACCACCGACGTTCGTGGGTGCCGGGAGACGGTCCGCCCAGGGCAGACCGGCCTGCTTGCGGCCGTTCGCGATCCCGCAAGCCTCGCCCGCGCCATGCAGTCGCTCGCATCCGATGCAGCCGCGAGAGCGCGTATGGGGGCTGCGGGCCGAACGTACGCCGAGCAGAACTTCGACGCCGACGACGTGGCGGCGAAGGTTCTCAGGTCGCTTTCGCTCTGAGCCGGTGATTCGGGGGAGGGGCGTGACGAAGTCCGCGGGCAGTACCATCGCGGCATGTTTGATCAGCCCGGAGAAGGCATCTCCGACTGCACGTTTTCGAGGCTCACCGGAAGAGTCCCCGAACCTGTCGACGAGGCTCACGTTCGGCGCGCCGTTCAGGGCCGCGTCCTGATGATTACAGGTGCGGGTGGGTCGGTCGGGATGGCGACGACCCGACTGGTGGGCCGTGGAGATCCCGCGCATCTGGTGCTCGTGGATCGGTGCGAAGCTGCCTTGGACCGCGTGGCGCACGGGGCGGCCCGCGGGTGCAGCGTGTCCGCGACGCTTGCGGATGTGCGAGACCCTGCCTCCATGCGGCGCATCCTTGGCCGCTCGCGGGTGGACGCCGTCATTCACGTCGCGGCGCACAAGCATGTGCCGATGGCTGAAAGCCAGCCGGTTGAGTACATCCGAAACAACGTTTTCGGGACTCAGGTGATTCTTGAAGCGGCGCAGGACGCAGGTGCTTCGCAGTTTCTGCTCGTCTCCACCGACAAGGCGGCGCGGCCGAGCGGTGTCATGGGAAGGACGAAGTGGATCGCGGAGCGGCTTGTGCTTGCGGCGTCGACGGAGGCATTCACCTGCGCGGCCGTGCGCTTCGGCAATGTGCTGGGCTCCAGTGGGTCCGTGCTGCAGCGGTTTCAGGAGCAGGTGGCAGCGGGGGATCCATTGCTGATCACCGACCCGCAGATGACGCGGTACTTCATGACCCCAACAGAGGCCGCGTACACCATTGTGCTCGCGTTGGCGTTTGCAGACGGGGGTGACCTCTGCTCGATCGACCTCGGCGCTCCGGTGGCGATCGGAACGCTCGCCGATCGCTTTCTTGAATGCGTTGACGCGTCAACCGCTTCGCGGGCCGCGGCCTGCGCGGAGGTCGTTGGCAGGCGGCGCGGCGAGCGAACGCACGAGCACCCGCCGCGTGGCGACAGGCTCGGGCAGACGTCGCTCCTGGTGTCCCGGGAACCCCGATGCAGCCCGGCGGCGCTTACCGAGGCGGTCCGCGCCTTGGAGGAAATCTGCCGCGAAGAGGAGCCGCCGGCTGCCGCAGCCCGGCTGGAGCAGCTCATGGAGCCGCTTCGAATGGCTCGCGGCTCGGCGCTCAGCCCGCAGGCTTGAGCTGGTCGGCCCAGCGGTCGTCAATGGCCCGGAGGGTGGTCAGCAACTCGACCTGCCGCTGCTGCATCTGCTCCCACTTGCTCGGGCGACCCAGCCTTCGCTGGAGGGGAGCGAGGTGCTGAAGGCCCTCTGCGGCGAGTTGAGCTTCGATCAAGGCCCGTCGCGTCGGCTCGGCTTCGGCCTGGAATTGACGGAGGATGTCGCGGGCCTGCTGGGCGTCGGCCGAGGTCGCGGCCCGCTCAATGGCCTCGCCCGCGAGCCGGGCCGTTCTGGAGTTGAACGTCCGCCCGCCGTACACGACCTCCTGCTCGATGAACGCGGCATCCGCGTCGGAGAGATGGGGCAGGAGATTCATGGCGGCCGCTCGCGTCAGGTCTCGAATGCCCAGGTGGTGCTTCAACCAGGTCTCTCGCCATGCAAGCGCGCCTTCCCAGTCTTCCTGCTGCACCATGACGCGGAAGGGCACGCCTTTGCTTACATCGAACGATTCCAGATCGGCCAGCGATTTGGCGATGTCCAGTTCCCAGCGGGCCAGAATCTCACGGACCTGCGGCGTCCATCGGTCACGGTCTTCCTGCCATCGCGACCGGAGGAGTTCGGCCAGATCAATCTGTCCGATGGGTGGCTCGACCTGCGGAAGACCGCGCCGGCGACTGATGGTGCGCAGGGCCTGCTCGAAGCCCTCGAGTTGCGCTTCGGTCAGGATCAGCTGCAGGCTGTCAGTCAACCACTGCGTGTCTTCTGCCTTCTGGGCCAGATACGCGCGCGTGGCGGCCAGCGGGCCGAGGACCACACCTGCTTCGCTTCCCTGCTGGGGCGCTGCGCGGATGGCCTGGTCCAACATGTCTCGGCGGGCCTCACACTGCGCGTCGTAGTCGTGGAGCAGTTGGAGGATGACCTCCTGCTGATCGGGCTCGCTCACCCCGGCCGACTCGATGATGATCGCAGCGTCCTGCAGCAGGAAGTCCGGCGCGAGGGGGGAGTCGCCACGCGCCGCTGCCGGATGGGCCAGCGGCATGATCAGGGCCGGTAGTGTCAAGATCCCGATACGGAGATGCTGCTTCATGATGCCACGCTGAGTTCGGGTGTTGAAGGGGGCCACTGCGTGTCCTGTACGGTGGGGCGGCAGGGCGGTTCTTCCGGGCAGTCTAGGGGGGCCGTGTCATCGTAGAATGGGGCCGCGGTCCATGGAGTTCGGTGGAGCTGCGGAGGGTCGCGCGGGGCGAAGTCATGAACACACTCCTTCGGTCAGATCGAGGATGGCGAGACTGGCGTTTCAGGCCAGCGTGGCCGCTCGCCGGCATTGCGTTGCTGATGCCGGTTTCGGCGGCGCTCAACTGGAATGCGGTCGTAGCGGCGGGCTTCCCCTCCAGTGTGGCCATGGTGGCGGGCAGTATCGCGTGCATGGCCTTGGTATCGCTGATGGCCAGCCGGGCCACCAAGGTGCCGCTCGGAAGTGTCCCTCGGGCGGTGATGGTGTCCGCCGTCCTTTCGTTCGGGGTGCTCACCGCCGCGCTGCTGGTGACCCGGTCCTACTTCAGCGAGAGCTATGTCCTGATCGCTTTCGGATGGACCATCGCGTGGGTCAGTGCCGGGCTCTGGCTGAGAAGCCGACTGATCGGGCCTCCGAAGTGGGGACTTGCGGCGGTGGGATGTGTCGAGCCCCTGCACGAGGTCGAACGGGTGGTCTGGGTCGATCTTCCCGAGGTGCCCGATCAGGTGGCTGGGTTCGGCGCGATTGTTGCGGACATGAGGCGGCCACACTCCGAGGCCTGGAGCCGATTCCTGACCGACTGTCGTCTGGCGAGGGTGCCGGTGCTGGATGCCTCCGCCGTGTATGAAGCGGCGACCGGGCGGGTGCGGAGTGAGTGGGTCTCAGAGAGCGAGCTGCTCTCGGCCTGCGGCGCCAGAAGGCGGTTTTCGTTGAAGCTTGCCCTGGACTACCTCTGCACGCTGCTTGTGGCCCCCCTCGCCGTCATTCTGGTTCTGGGGTCCGCCGTGGCGATCAAGCTGGATGATGGCGGGCCCATCTTCTTCACCCAGCGACGAGTGGGTCTGGGTGGCCGGACGTTTCGGATCTTCAAGTTGCGGACGATGACGGGCGAGGGACCCGCAGACGCCGCGCACATCGGAGGCACGCCGACGCGGATCGGCCGGTTCCTACGGAGATTCCGTCTGGACGAGTTGCCGCAGTTGCTCAACGTCCTGCGGGGCGAGATGAGCATCGTGGGCCCCAGGCCCGAGCAGCGAGCGATCGTTGACACCTATACGGCCGAAATCCCAGCGTATGGCGTCCGGCACATCGTGCGGCCGGGCCTGACCGGGTGGTCGCAGGTGCATTACGGGTATGCGGCAGACGCTCAGGAGAGCAGCGAGAAACTGGAGTACGACCTCTACTACATCAAGCACCGGTCGTTCCTTCTGGACTTCACCATCCTCATTCGGTCAATCGGGGTCGTTGTGACCGGTCGCGGCGCTCTATGAGCCGCTGCACCCCTTTCAACAGGGATCTGGCTCCACAGGCCTGAAATGGGGGGGGCGGCCCCGAACACGCCGGAAACGCCGGTCGTAGGGTGCCCTGTGCATTCCTGCTGCGCCATCTGGAGGCGGAGTGGGGCCCACGGGCCCCTGTACACTGTTTTAGGCCTTCACACAGCGGTCGAACACCCGCATAGGGGGGTGTGCCCGCGAAAGTGTGAATTCGTCGGGCAGGGTGGATCCAGACCAGCCTGATTTGACCCTGAATTGGATCCATCCATGGTTCTTGCAGTATTGTGTAGGGAGTGCCAACCGAATTCGGGCCACACTCCCCACGTTGAGATGAAGCAGTTTTTTTGAGGTATCGCATGTCACGCACGTCCATTTCTCGATCGATTTCTGGCGGGCTCGCTGCCACAGCAGGACTTGGGTTCCTGGCGGCCACCGCTCACGCGGACTTCGTCGGCCTGTCCGGATCTGGGGCCCTCGTATCGCAGGAAGGCTGGCAGGCCCCAGATGCAAGAACGCTTGTGCTGGTATCGCTCTACGCCGAGTTCGATGCAGCGACCGACCGGCTGATTGCCGTCTACGGCGACGCGACGGATCCCATGACCATTACCACGTCAGACGACGATGGTTTCTGGCAGTTTGACGCCGACGGGTCGCAGGATGCGTCGCTGTGCAATACGAGCTCCGGAATCAGCGCAGCGCTCATGGCGGCCTACCCCTCGCAGGCCTCCGACTCCTTCGTCACGATCGGCCTGACCACCAATACTGACAATGCCATCCAGGACATTGGCATCGACTTCGATGGTTTCAATACCGGGGTCCCAACCTGGACAATCGATTCAGACAACGGCACCTTCTTCTGCACACCGAGCGACGATCAGACGCTTGCAGGCAACTACACAGGGCACAAGGTGCTCATCGGGCAGTTTGCCGTCGCAGAGGGCGAGAGCGTCAGCGGCTCGGTCAACATCCAGTGGAACAATGACGCCGGCGACACCACCCGTGAGCTCGCGACTGCGTTCAACGTGTCGGCTGTTGAGACGGCGACCGCCGATGTGCGGAACGACCTCAACGGCGATGGGTACTCCGACCTACTCCTCCGGAACCCGAATGCCGACGGCGGCAGTGACCTGTTGGCATGGCTCTACGACGGTAGTAATCCGAGCGCTGTGACGCGGGCCTACACCGATTACATCTACAACGGATCTGCTCAGTTGCAGACCTGGGAGTTTGTTGCTGTCGACGACTTCAATGGCGACGGCATTGACGAGCCGATGTTCCGGACACCCGCGAACAGGTTCTATGTGCTCAATGCGTCATACGACGGTGCTGGCAACATCACCGTCGGGTTGGACACTGTGCACAGTGGTGGCGGTTACGCCACATGGACCGCTCTGGGGACCGGCGACTTCAATGGGGACGGGTTGGCCGATGTCCTGCTCCGAAACCCCATCGATGATGGCGGAAGCGACCTTGTCGTCTGGTTCATGAATGCGGCGAATCCCTCCAACATCACCAAGGCCGCTGCTGACAACATCTACAACGGTTCATCCCAACTCTCCTCATTCGAGTTTCTCGGTGTCGGGGACGGCAACGCCGACGGTGTGGCCGACATGTTCTGGCGAACTCCGGCCAATCGGTTCTACTGCTTCCGCACCAATATCATCACCGACACCAACGTGTCGACGTCGCTCGACACCCTTCATGCTGGTGGCGGCTATCAGACATGGGACTTCTCGTCGCTCGCCGATGTCAATGGAGATGGCAGCACCGACGTCATTCTGCGTTCGCCTGTCGGAGATGGCGCCAGTGACTTCTTGGCGTTCAAACTCACCAACGCCTCGCCGTCCAATATTGTCAAGAGCAATGACATGATCTACAACGGATCTAACGGTCAGATTGACTGGACGGTGGTCGGTCTGGGCGACTTCACCGGCGACGGTTCAGAAGACATGGTGATGCGCACGCCGTCGAATCGCTTCTACCTCTGGCCAACCAGTGGGGATGCCAACGTGTCGATTGGCGCTGCCCAAACCCTGCACTCAGGTTCGGGCTACAGCGATTGGGGCGTACTTGCACCCAGCGGTGAAGTGGTTCCCTGACCGGCGTTTCACACCTTTCCGATTCCATCCGCTCCGCGTCAACTAGTTGGCGCGGAGCGTTTGCGTTGGGGCTTCGGTGGATTCCGCGATGAACGCGCAGATCTGTCTTGCAGCGGCTCCATCGCCGTAGGGGCTGCCTCCGGCGGTCATTCGATCGCGGGTCGCGCTGCATCCAAGCAACCGGGTGAGGGCGTCCCGAATGGCGTCGGACTCCGTGCCGACCAGCATCGCGCAGCCGGCCTCGATCGACTCCGGTCGCTCCGACGTGTTTCGCATGACCAGCACTGGCTTTCGGAGGGCGGGGGCTTCTTCCTGAATGCCCCCGGAGTCCGTCAGGACAATGTCCGACCGCTGCATGAGGGCCACGAAGGGCAGGTAGCTCAGCGGTTCAATGAGGTGGATGTCCTCACACTCGCCCAGCGACGCGCGAACGGGACCCTGGACGTTCGGATTGAGGTGCACCGGATATACGAACTGGGCGGCCCCGGCCTCCGCAACGTCACGAATCGCCGTGCAGATGTTGGCGAAGCCCTCGCCGAAGTTCTCACGCCGGTGCCCAGTCACAAGGACCACGGGCTTGTCCGGAGAGAGCGTGGGAAGGGCCGCCCCAGCCTTCGCTTTGGCCGCCAAGTCATCCTCCAGGTGATTCACAACTTGGAGCAGTGCGTCTATGACGGTATTGCCGGTCACCGCGATCTGGTTCTGGGGGACACCTTCGTCGAGCAGATTTTGCTGGGCCCGTGGTGTCGGAGCGAAGTGAAGGTCCGCGATGACGCTTGTCATTCGCCTGTTCACTTCCTCCGGCCACGGTGAATAGATGTCGTGGGTGCGGAGGCCAGCCTCCACATGCCCCACCGGGATCTGCTCGTAGTAGGCCGCCAACGTGGCGGCCATGGTTGTCGTGGTATCTCCGTGAACAAGTACGCGATCCGGTCGTACTTGCCGGAGCACATCCCGAAGGGCCGTGAGTAGCCGTGCCGTCAAGTCGGGGAGCGATTGGCCTGGTTGCATGATGTCCAGATCGTGGTTCGGAACCACGTCGAACACCTCCAGGACCTGATCCAACATCTCTCGGTGTTGCGCAGTGACGCACACGAGGGACTCCCACCCAGGGACGTCTGACACGGCCTGAACGACCGGGCACATTTTGATGGCCTCGGGCCGTGTTCCGAAAATGGAGAGGATTCGCATGGGAGTCCTGATTGAGAGTCTCAAAGTGATTCGACCAGCGGAAGTGTTGGCACCCGGTGCGGTGCTTCAGACTGGATCTTGACTGCGAATGATACACCTGTACACTGCTTGGTCTGAGGGCCGGATTTGGCCGCACACCAGCGATCACCCGATCAGCCCTACCTCCGGGAGAAGGAGCTCATGTCTATGACGTCTGGCAAGCACGTGGACCGGACCATTTGCGTTATCGGTCTTGGATATGTCGGCCTGCCGACCGCGGCCTTGCTGGCGCGATCGGGCTACGACGTTCTCGGAGTGGATATCGACGAGCAAGTCGTGGCGGATGTCAATCGCGGCACGACCTCTCTTCAGGAGGAGGGACTTCGCACCATCCTCGCGGATGCAGTCTCGTCGGGGCGTCTCCGCGCCGCAGCCACCCCGGAGGCTGCAGACATCTTCATCATCTGTGTCCCGACGCCGATCACCGCGGATCACCGCGCGGATCTTTCCGCGGTGACCTCCGCGGCGGAAGCCATGGCGCCGTGTGTTGAAACTGGCAGCCTCGTGATCCTCGAGTCGACCTCCCCCGCGGGCACGACCCGCAACGTCATCGGCGCCGCACTGGAGGCCCATGGGCACGATGTGCAGACAGGCGTGCACGTGTGCTACTGCCCTGAGCGTGTGCTCCCCGGAGACACGGTGGGTGAGCTTGTGCGAAACAGTCGAATCATCGGTGGTGTGACTCCCGAAGCGGCGGAGCGGGCTGCAGGGATGTACAAGTCGTTCTGCAGTGGCGAAATGTGCCGGACAACCGACCGTGTCGCCGAGCTCTGCAAGTTGATGGAGAACACCTATCGCGACGTCAACATCGCGATTGCGAATGTCTTCGCTCGTATTGGTGAAGAAGCCGGGGTCGACGCCCACGAGGCGATCCGGTTAGCCAACATGCACCCTCGCGTGGACATTCTGAGCCCAGGCCCAGGAGTCGGAGGCCACTGTATTCCGGTCGATCCGTGGTTCCTCATCGAGGGATTCCCCGCCTGCACGGATTTGCTGGCGGAAGCTCGTGCCATCAATGATACTCAGGCCGTTCGGCTTCTTGATCGGCTGCAGGCCGCGAGCGGGCTGAACAAAGGACACCATGTGGCGATCCTGGGTCTCGCGTACAAGGGTGACATCGACGATCCAAGGGACAGCCCAACGCTCGCTCTGATCAGGGAGTGCACCCGGCGGGGGTTGACGGCCCATGTGCACGATCCACTCGTCGAGACGGATGGGATTGCCGGCGTTCCAGTGACTCGGAATCTGAAACTGGCCGTCAATGGCGCAGATGCGGTCATCATCATGACAGACCACGCGTGCTATCGATCTCTCACGCCGGACGACGTTCCGATGCGGGGTCAGTGGATCGCCGATGGGCGTGGCGTCCTGAACGACACGGCTTTCCTTGCAGCGGGCATGCAGGTACTTTCACTCGGGGTGGCCGCTCAGGGCGGGACTGAAACCGTCCGTGTGGAGATTCCGTCGGCGCCTCAGGTCACCAACCAGTTTGTCGGCGTCTCCTGACCTGTCTATCGGAACGCGTCCATTGGAGCACGTCCCTAGGGACACATGTCCCAGGCGTAGCCACCTTATCCGCCGGATGCGCCCTCAGTCTTGACGACGACCGACATACCGTGGCCTGAAGCCCGGCCATCCTCTTCCGAATTCAGGACCATTCCCCGCCAATCGGTCATTCTGGTGATTGTGCCATAGTCACCCAGAAGCGCCGGGAAGTCCGTCCAGAGATGGTTGTACACGCCACCCGCCGTTTCGGTGCCCGTGTAGTCCGTCTTGATCATCAAGAGAATGGCGCCGCCGGGTTTTACGATGCGGGCGATTCGGGGCATCATGCGTTTGGCCGCGAGTGGGCGGTCGTCAGTGAACTTGTAGTGGAACCAGCTCATGCCACGGATGAACACCGCATCCACACTCTCCGGCTCGATGCCCGAGAGAAAGTCAGCGGCGTCGCCAGCGTGGTAGTCCGGGCCTTCGTAGTTCGTCTTGGCGAAGGCGATCCCTTCTTGCGAGAGGTCATTGGCAGTGACGGTGAAGCCAAGATCATGCAGGATCTTGGCGTGGAAGCCCTGGCCACAGCCGATTTCGACAATCTCACTCCCCTCAGCCAGTCCAGCTGCCGCGGTCATCTCGCCAAGAAACTTCATCTCAAAGTCCGGTCGGTACTTCCAACCGCCAGCAGCGTAGAACTCGTCATATTTCGGGGCGGTGATTTTAGTCACGATTGGTGTTCTCCTGCGGCGGCCAAGCAGCGCCCCGGGTTGTCTGTGGGCGGGCTACCTGATGATGACAGTCAAGTGCCTAGGGTAGGTAGAGGCTGGTGTCGACGCAAGGTCAGTGACTTGCGTCGAGTGCTGTACGGAGTGCCTGCAGGCAGGCCCTCGCCTGCATTGTCCGTGTGAGACCCGATGCAGCCATGCGGCCCGCCGCAGCGCACGCCTGCCTTGACTCTGCGTCTTCCAGCAGTTTGATGGTTGCGTTGGCAATGGCGATGCCGTCCCCTGGATCGACTGCAACCCCGCAGCCCGACTGGGCAGCGAGCTTCGTCGCCTCTCCGTCCGGCGCGGAGACGACGAGGGGGATTCCCATTGCCATGCCTTCATACATCTTCATCGGTATCGCGGTTGCGAGCGAAGGCACTGAACGAAGGGCAACGATGGCGACATCACAGAGCGCCCAGTATTGCGGCATTGCGTCACGCGAGCGTTGACGCTCGATGACCACGCCGGAGCCTTGAAGGCGTTTGCGCAGCCGCGCTGCCCGCCGTCCACCGCCCACTACTAAGAACCCCACTCCCATGGCATCGAGCCGTCGCGCGGCCTGCGCGATGGCGTCTACATCCTGCGCCCGACCGAGTGTTCCCAGATAGCCAACAACAGGACCGTTCCTCAGGCCAAGTGCTGCGCGAAACGAGTCGCTGGGCGTTTGCTGGCTGAACATGGCCGACGCCCCTGTTGGAATTGTGACGACTTCACAGGTGCAACAAGGGTTTGCCTTCGTATGAGCTGCAATTGCATCCGTGACGGCGATGATGAGGTCGGCGCTGCTCAGCGCAGCGGCGGTCTTGTGGGCGATACCGCGAATGAGCGGCCACCCTCCGAGTGGTGTGAGGTCACGCACCGACTCAGGCCAGAGATCGCGGACTTCAAGGACGTGCGGAACCCCGTGCCGAGCAGCCAGACGCATTCCGGCAGTACCTGCGTGGATTGGGGGCGAGGAGGACAGTACGACATCGGGGCGTTCAACCTCCACAGCGCCAGCGAGTTGTTCGAAAGCCGATACCTGCCTGAGTCTCGACACAAGGTTGCCGCGGCGACCACCGTCGGTCGGCCCTGTTCGCCTCAACTCGTAGGGGGCGTCAAGGGCCGGTCCAGGTCCTGTGACGACCGTGACGTCGTGCCCTGCATCTGACCAGATGTCCACGCGTTCCGCGAGGTGGGTCGCGGCCGAGTCGGGAGCCGGCCGCCAGGACTCCGATACGACGAGAATCTTGAGAGGGTCCGGTGTCATGGTTCGCGATCACATGCGGGATGAAGTGTGACGCCACACAGGTCCCGAAGCCGATCCGTGGCTCGAATTGCACGGCCATATCGGTCGTCATCCGCGCGGAGGGATGCTAGTTCGTCCTCCGAGAGCGAAGATCGTCGGGGGACCGCGGTGCGCTCTTCGCGGCCATGAACAATCGGAAGGCCAGTGTCGTCGTGTCGAAGGACGTCCATCTCAAGATCGAGCGCCGAGCTGAGTGGCTGAAGGACGTCTTTCTCAAGCCAGTCGAGTTCAGACTGCGCGAGCGCTTTCGCATCCAGGTGCATGGGGACGATCTGGTTGCGTTCTGTCGCGGGCAAACCTTCGATCAAGTCGCTGAGCGTGTTGACACGTTGAGTCCAGAAGTCATACAACTCGGTCATCGACCGCTGGTTCCAAGGCATGTGTTGCAGTGACAAGGCGAATGGCTCAAAGTCGCGCAGGCAGTACAGCAATACAAGGAAGTGGGGCGATTGAAACACTTCTCGAAACCACTCGATGTGCTGCTCTGCGCCGGGATGTTTGAGTCCATGTACGGTGTACGACTCGAGAAACTCGTCCGCTGTGGGACCTGGAACCGTAAGCGTGAACTTTTGTATGTCGTGAAGTGTCCGAAGAACAGACCCAGCCCGGTCAAATCCGTTGGGGGCTTGGCGGGATGGATGTGACATCCTGTAGGTTGCTGCGGCGCGGTCACTCGCCATGAGCCCCGCGAGGGCTCCGGGAATGGCCTCATTGGCGATGTGTACGCCAGATATGCGGGACAACACTGTGGCGATCATGGACGTGCCGGCTCGTGGCATGCCGGCGATCAGCACAAACCGGCATTGGTGAATGCTCACTTCAGCATTCCTCGGCGGGGTCGGCGGGCCGCGGAGCGGCCTTGAAGCGGTCGATCCGCGCTTGCAGCAGTTTCGTCCGATCCATCAACGTGTCGCACCGACCTCGGAAGTGTGTGATCCTCTCGGCCATCTCTTCCTGCCGCTGCATCATGGCGTCTTCGCTCATGGCGAGCAGGTCGCTGTCGCTGAGTTCAATACAACCCCCGTCGCCAGCCTTGGGTGTGACTATGCAGCGAATGTAGAGGTCCGCGATCGAGAGGTGCATCTTGCACAGTCCATCCACGATCTGAAGGAAGCGTCGCATATCGAAGTACGTGCGGTGGTCCGGATGCGGATGAATGCCGATCGGCGTGGTGATCACGATGCGGCCAGCATCTCCAGCCGCCGCCACGGCTCGTTCAATCAGCGATTCTGGGTCGGCCTGATGTTCCAAGATCTCGCCGAGAAGCACTGTGTTGAATGTGCCCTCTGGGAGTGGATCCACCAAGACGTCAGTCTGTTCAAACTGAACTCTCGAGGCAACGTCCTCGGGCTCTCGTGATGCCAGTTGCTTTGCGTACTCAAGTGGCCTCTCTTCGCGATCGAGACCGGTGACGGTCAACCCACGGCGGGCGCACAAGATGGACGTGATTCCCTGACTACAGCCGATGTCGAGCACATTGGGCCCGACTGTTTCAGCCACCATCCAATCGACGCGGCTGCGGCACCGCGACTGCGTGAGTGGGTCAGATCTGGATCCAAGGTACACCTCGGCGACATGGTCGTCATTGGGCATGTGCGTTGCAGTATCCCCAACGAGCGAGCATATCGGCAACCAGAGGGGGGTATGACTCGGTCGCGGCGGAGTCGTCAGCGGCGCGGCCGATGTTGCTCTTGCCCTTGGGCCGCGCAAGGGGAGTCGCCGGGTCCAGTTTCAAGAAACGCTGGATGTGGCTTGAGGTCGCCTCTTCGTCGTTTACGATGTCCTCGAGACGTACGTCGAGCCTCAGGTCCTTGGGAAGTGTCGCCAGTTGCTGCTCACCGATCTTCAGGAGCGTGGCCCAGTAGGCGAGGGCCTTCTCAAACGTGATGTGCCCCCTGAATGGCTCAGTCTCAGTCACTCGGTTGGATGCGGCGATCGGCCAGAACTGATTATCGCACATGCTGGAGGCGACATCGCGGCCGTCGCGAACAATGTGAATGAAACGTGCCTGGGGGTACAACTCGTGAAGCCGAGTGACGTTGATGAGATTGGCCGGCGTCTTTTCGCACCAGAACTTTGCCTGCTGCGTCTGGACGATGTCGTCGAACAACGAGGACGTGAACTGGCGGGCGGCGTCAGTGGTGAGGACCGTGTCACGCTCAATGGATGTGCCGAGATCCGCAAGCGCGGCGTCGAGCGTGTCACGATCCAGGTCGGCGCACAGGCCTGCCTCGTACTCACGGGACGTTCCGCCCCGCATGGTTCGCGCCCACCAATGCGCATTCATTCGCTCCAGAAATCGTCGCAGCATCTGGCGGGTTCGAACGACCGCGCGATCCCCACGCCCTGCGTCCACCAGATCGAGAAGCCCGTTGGTGGCCACCAGAAACTGCGTTTCCCACTTGATAGCGGCGACGTCCGGATGCCCACCAAGCATGCGAACGAGCATGGTTGTGCCGCTCCGGCCGGTTCCAACGATGAAGAGGGGTGCGGTGTTCGACACGGTCGGTGCACGATACTCGAAGGTGCGACACGGGCACGGGGATCGCAGGTGGGGACGCTGATATCATCCGCCGACCGTGCAGTCGACGATGGCGAACATGAGACCGCGGTGGCACCTGGTCAGGTGGCTGGCCTGGAGCGACCTGAAGACAACCATGTCGACAACCTATCTGGGAGTCGTCTGGTGGCTGCTCGATCCAATCATGCTCATTTGCGTGTACTGGCTGCTCTTCTCCATCATCACCGGGCGGGGTGACGGCTATGCCCCGTATCCCGTGTTCGTCGGGTGCGCCGTTGTGCCGTGGCGATGCGCAGTCAGGTCGATCTCCCGATCCGCCAAGGTCTACCGCTCCTATCGATCGCTCATACAGGGCGTCGCCTTTCCGACCGCCTCATTGCCCATGTCCATTGTCCTGGCCGAGGGGGTGCTGTTCGTGTGCGGCATGGCAGCCCTGACGGCGGCGTCTGCACTCTTCGGCGTGTCACTGGGGTGGCCGACGCTGCAGGTGATTCCCTTGATGGCGTTGCAGTTCGTGCTTCTCGCCGGGGCGGGCTTCGGGATTGCAGCGATCGGCGGGCTGCTTCCGGACATGGCGGTGGCCCTTCCACACGTGCTTCGGTTGCTGTTCTATCTGAGTCCGAGCCTGTACGGCATCGACCTGGTGGCAGAGCGACTCGGGGCCGACTCGCTCCTGTTTGAGATCTACTCGGCGAGCCCTGTAGCCATCCTCTTTACGGCCTACCGGGATTGTCTCTGGGATCCGGACTGGATCGCCGCGAGCCAGTGGGCCATGTTGGCGGGGTGGTCGGTGCTGTTCTTTGCTTGCGGCTACACCGTCTTTCGAACGCTTGATCGCGCCCTGGTGAAGTCGGCATGAAGCATGGCGTGGCTGTCGATGTTGCGGGCGTTGGCGTCTGCTACCGATCCCGATCCCGATTGTGGCGGCCGGCGACGAGGCACTGGGCCCTGCGGGAGGTCAGTTTCTCGGTCAGGGAGCATGAAGTGCTTGGCATCATGGGGCCCAACGGCTCCGGCAAGACCACCTTGTGCCGCGTTCTGACGGGGATCATCGTGCCCGACGAAGGCCGCGTGGACATGGCGGCTGGGGTCGGCGCGTTGCTCGGGCTCGGTCGGGGGCTCCGAGGAGACCTCTCGGGACGAGAGAATGCTGTCCTTGTGTCCATGCTGCTCGGTGTGCCGCATGCCGACGCGGTCGGCGCGCTCGAGGAAGTTCGGGCCTTCTCGGGGCTTGGCCCGGCCTTCGAGCGGCCGACCAAGACCTATTCCAGCGGGATGCGGTCCCGGCTTGGGTTTGCGATCGCCTCACGGGTACGCCCCGAGATTCTCGTGCTGGATGAAGTGATGAGCGTCGGCGATCTGGCGTTTCGGAGACAATGCGAGGGCCGCCTCGAGGAGATGCGGTCGGAGGCCAAGGCCATCATCATCGTGTCCCACAGTGCCAAGAGTCTGGCGAACATCTGCGACCGTGTCCTGTGGCTTGACGGTGGGCGTGTGCGGCAGGTCGGCTCGCCTGATGAAGTGCTATCGGCATACACGACGTGGGCCAGATCTCAGGCAGTGGGGGAGGCCGCGCGGTGATTCCCGAAGTCAGTGCATTGCAGGCCGCGGCCTTCGGGCCCTTTGATGATGGATACCCGGTCGGCGGGACCGCCTGCGTGCTGTGCGCCGCCACGGATGATTGCTGCGACGGGGAAGATCACGAGATTGCGGTGTATGAGGGACTCGTTGGAGCGGGCGACGGCCCCTTTGATCTGATCATTGTCTGCGGTGAGATCGACCGCCGGATTCGTCGCACCCGGACCTCCCGCGCCCTTCCGAGCCTCGCGTCACTGGCTGGCGCGCTGCGTGATGCCGGCGAGGTCTGGTTAGGGCTCGGTGTACATGACGTTAATCCGAGCGGGATCGCCCCCGCCCTCGGCGACGGCCTGCATGCAACTGCGGTGCACTGGGCCGGCGATCGATGTTGGATTGTTCTGCGGCGCGGTGAGGGAGATCTCGGATCGCTGGCCACGTGCTTTGCCAGAAGCAGTCAGGCCGAATGGTCCAGCCGATGTGATGGAGAAGCCGCAGCTCAATCGGCCGCAACGAAGTCTGCCGCCATGATCAAGCGACTCAAGGATCAGGTGACCTCGCTGCAACACCAGCATGGCATGCAGATGCGAGCTGTCTGGCAGTCACATCGGTATCGGCTCGGGGCCATGCTGGCGGAGGCCGCGCGGTCGCCGTCTGCCGCGATTCGTCTCCCCGTGCGGCTGGCAAGGCTCGGCGCCTCCTGGAAGGGCCGGGATCGCGTCGAACTGGAGCCCGGTGCTGGGGCCCCGGCGGCCCGGCGGCCCGGCGGCGATGATGGTTCGGCCACGCTGACCGAATCGATGCATGCCTGGAAGGCGGAGGCCAGAGCGTCGGACGCTCGCGACATCGTGATGATTCTTGGCGGTACCGCACCCATTCAAGGGACCAGGCTCAACCGCCCCATCCGTATGTCGCTTGCGCTGGCGGATGTGGGCGTGCCGGTACTCTTCAACTTTCATCGCTGGCGGCCGACTGATCCGATTCCTCCGTGGACTCCTGGAGATCGCATTCTTCAGTCACCGACCGACCTGTCGCCATCGCTGATTCGCCGGCTCGCTCGCGAGGATCGACACGACTGCCGCACGCACCTCATTGTCAGTTACCCCCATCCAGCCTTTCTGCCGGTTGTGGGACTGGCCAAGGCAGCTGGCTGGTCGACGGCCTATGAAATCCGGGACGACTGGCTGGAGTTTCACAAGGTCGGCGCCGCACGGTGGTTCGATCCGGACATTGAAGCGTGGTTTGTGCATACCACCGACACGGTGTGCACCGTATCGAGGCCCCTTCGCGATGCCGTGCTTGAGCGATACGGCGAGTGTGAGATCGACGTGCTGCCGAATGGGCTTGACCCCGCATTCGTGGCGCCCGGATACACGCACACCGGCGACTCCGACACCGTCCGCATCGGATACTTCGGCCATCTCACGCCCAAGTGGTTCGACTGGGATGCGGTGCAGACGCTTGCAAAGCGATACCCGCAGTGGCGGTTTGAGATCATCGGCCACGCAAACGAAACGCCCGAAGGCCTGCCCGAGAACATCTGGCTTCCGGGTGCCATGGAACCCCATGACATCTGCAGGTACGCAGCCAAGTGGTCCGCTTCCATCATCCCCTTCAAGCCGGGGGCTCTGGCCGACGCCGTCGATCCGATCAAGATCTACGAGTATCTGGCGCTCGGTCTTCCGACCGTGTCGTTTCGAATGCCTCAGATTGCGGACTACCCCGCCACGGAGACCGTGGAGACCGTCGACGCGTTTGCCGCTGCGCTCGAGCGTGCCGTGGAAACGCCGTTTCCTGCGTCGGAGGCCGAGGCGTTCCTGTCGACGAGGCGGTGGATTGACCGGGCCATGTGGCTCGTTGACCGCGGCCGCAGTGCCATCGATGAATCGCCGTGGTATGCCGACTTGTTGGGGCCGACGCCATGAAGATCTTCATCTGTTACCGCTATGGCATTCTCGGTGGATGCGCATCGCAACTGGTACAGCGGCTTCGAGGCATGACACCAGAGGCGCGATCGCAGGTCACCATTGTGTTCGGAGAGGAGCACGGCGCTTCACCAGCCTTCGACGGGTTGTGTGACGTTCGGATCGCAAAGGGCGGAGCGTTTGGTTCACTCCTTGACGAGCTTGGCCCGGACGTCGTGTCGATCATTGACTCTCCGGAGTTTGTCGCACCTTCAAGGAGGCGGGGGATTCCGGTGTGCTTTGAAGTGCACACAACGGTCGAGCGAGGTCTGGCTCACTTTGCAGACCGCGACTGGACTGCAGACCTCTGGCTGGTTCCGTCCGAGTTCTCACGTGACATGGTTCGGCGGCGGGGCTTCATCAAGGAAGATGAGCGGCTCGAACTGCTCCCGAATTGTCTGGATACGGCGATGTTCATGCCCGACGGGGATGCGCGCCGGCTGGAGTCGCCTCCCATCGTCTGGGTCGGCAAACTGGATGAACACAAGAACTGGCGAGACGCCGTGGACGTCATGGGCCGGGTCGCGGCGACCCGGGACGTGCAGTGTTGGGTCGTCGGCGGGGTGACGGCGCCTCCACAGCCCATGCGGGAACTGATTGGAGCCGCGCGGCGGCACGACTTGCTCGGGCGGTTTCACTGGTGGCCACAGGTTGAGTACCACCACATGCCCTACCTGTACCGCACGGCCGCCGCGTCCGGTGGGTGCATGCTGATCACGAGCATTGCGGAGTCGTTCGGCATGTGCGCCGCCGAAGCGCTTGCGTGTGGACTTCCAATCGTTTCGACGCCCGTCGGGGCGATCGAGGAGATGACCGACGGAAGCGGCTTCGGCGCCTTGTTCGATCACGGGGACATTCCGCTTGCTGCCGATGAAGTCGTCGCCTGTCTGGACGAGCCTTCTGAGCAGCGTTCAGAGGCGGCGGAGCGGTGCCGCGGTCTGCTGAAGTCGTGCGACACGGTTGCCGTCGCGTCGAAGTTCATGGACCTCCTCTCGTCCATCTCCTCGGAGCCCTGACGTGCGGGTTCTGCATGTTGTGGCCTGGCCTCCGGAGTCCCGAGGGGGCTACGACCTTCGCACAAGCGGGCTCATGGAGGGGCTGGCCTGCCATGGGATTGAGTCGGCCTCATGCGCGACGCGGGACTTCCGGGAGCAGCGGCTTTCGCTTTGGAACCGCCTGAGCGTGGGTCTCGCGAAGGACATCGTGAAGGCTGCCAGGTCGGCGGGTGCCGACCTCATTCACGCGCACTCGCCGTTCTACAACGGGCTCGCGGCGGCGAGGGCCGCAGCCACGCTGGGGATTCCCGCGGTGTACGAGATGCGGGGCGTTTGGGAGGAAACGGCCGTGACCGAGGGGCGGGCCAGAAGGGGCTCGCTGCCCTGGCGAGCCTACCGGGCCTTTGAGAAGCGAGCGTCCGCAGCCGCGGCGCGTACCATCCTGCCCTCCCGAGCCATGCAGGAAGAACTCGGCAGCCGCGGTATGGGGGGCCCGTTCTGTGTCGTGCCCAATGGAGCCGGCCCAGCCGGGTCCACGCCCGACCCGAGCCCGCCACCGCAGATTGAAGCGTGGCTTGCGCGGCGTGAGTCGTCATGTGTGCTGTGTCACGCAGGGTCCATCAGGCACCTTGAGCGTCTTGAGCGGACCATCGCCCTGACCGAACAGTTGGTCGATGCCGGGTGCTGCGTCTCACTGGTGATCGTCGGCCAGGGCTCCGCTGCGAAGGACATTCGCTGCCGAATGGAATCGTCTCCGGCTTCGGCCGCGATGCTGTATCACGATCACTTGCCCGTGCATGAGGCATCGTGGGTGCTGGGGCGGGCTGACGTGTTTCTGCTGACACGGGGGTCGGACCCGGTGAGCAGGGTCATTCCGCCCCTCAAGATCGTCCATGCCATGGCAAGCCGATGCTGTGTGGTGGCCGGGGACCTCCCTTGCATTCGAGAGACGATCGACTCCGGTCGGACCGGCGTGCTCGTACCCCCCGACGATGACGCGGCCCTCTTTGAGGGCGTGCGATCCCTCGTCTGCGATGCCGACATGCGGCGACGATTGGCGGACGCAGCCCACACGTATGTCGCGAAGGAGCGGTCCTGGAAGGCCGTCACCGAGCCGCTGGTCGATGTCTACACGCGGGCGCTGCACGCGCACGCGGCACGGGGATCCTGAGCGTCGAACTGGGTATCCTGCACGTCTGGCTGGCCGGCGCGTGACCCCAGGCGGCCTGGAAGGCGAAGACTGATGCAGACTCGACAATTCGCTGCTGATCAAGCGGCCGCGCTGGCTGAGGCATTTCAGGCCAGGACGGCAACCGTTGGAATCCTCGGCATGGGCTATGTCGGGTTCCCGCTCGCGTGCGCCGTGGACAAGGCGGGGTATCACGTGCGAGGGTTCGACGTCGACCCGAGCAAGGTCGAGCGGTTGACGTCCGGCAACACCTACCTGGGGCACATGACGGACGAGCCGTTTGCAGCGTTGGCGGCATCGGAGCGGTTCAAGGCCACCTCTTCGGTGGAGGACCTGGCCGAATGTGATGTACTCATTCTGTGCGTGCCGACCCCGCTCGATGCAGCGGGCGAGCCGGATCTGTCGTTTGTGACAGCCTCCACGCAGTCGGTGGCCTCCGTCCTCCGCCCTGGCATGCTCGTCGTCCTGGAGTCGACGACGTGGCCAGGGACGACGCGAGAGGTCATGCAGCCGATTCTCGAAGCGACCGGTCTTCGGTGCGGCGAGGACTTCTTTCTTGCCTACAGCCCCGAACGCGAGAACCCGGCCGATGCGCACTTTGAGACGGCCTCGATTCCAAAGGTCGTTGGGGGCGTCGACGACACGGCGACCAACCTAGCGGCCTCCTTGTACGGGTCGATCGTCTGTGAAGTGGTCCCGGTGGCTACTGCGGAAGTCGCCGAGGCGTCGAAGATCGTCGAGAACGTGTATCGGTGCGTGAACATTGCGCTCGTGAACGAACTCAAGGTCGTCTTCGAGAAGATGGGCATCGACGTGTGGGACGTGATCAAGGCGTCCGCCACCAAGCCGTTCGGGTTTCAGCCATTCTGGCCCGGGCCGGGTCTCGGGGGGCACTGCATTCCCATCGACCCCTTCTACCTCTCCTGGCGGGCCAGGCAGTGCGGGACCGAGGCGAAGTTCATTGAGTTGGCCGGCGAAATCAACACGACCATGCCGAGTCTTGTCGTCGAGCGAACGCTGGAAGAAGCAGCGCAGGGGCCAAGTGGGGACCGCCGTGTGCTGGTCATCGGCGTGGCGTACAAACCGAATGTGTCTGACACTCGGGAGACGCCCGCTGCAACGATTATCGAGCAGCTGCAGTCGCAAGGCTGCGACGTGTCCTACCACGACCCTCATTGCCCGCGGTTTCCGTCGATGCGTAAGTACGAGATCGATCTCGCATCCGTTCCGCTGGATGCGAGCACGGTCCGAGACGCGGACGTCGTGTTGATCGTCACGGATCACGACGCCATCGACTGGTCGGTCATTGCCGACAACGCTTCGGTCATTGTTGATACGCGCAATGCGATGGATGGGCATGAGACGGCCGGCCGTGTCGTGAAGGCGTGAACTCGATCGAGGCCAGACCGGAGCGAGATCGAGCGTCGGTCGGGTTTCCTCCCTGGCCGGTACACGATGAAGCCGAAGTCCTTGCCGCGGCGAGCGTGCTGCGGTCGGGCCGCACCAACCAGTGGACGGGGCCGGAGGTTGGTCACTTTGAAGAGACGTTTGCGCGGTGGCTCGGGACGCGTCATGCGCTGGCCGTGTCCAACGGATCTGTTGCGGTGGAGGTCTGCCTTCGCTCGCTGGAGATCGGGCCTGGTGACGAGGTTCTGGTGCCCGCCCGCTCCTACGTCGCGACCGCGCTGGCTCCAGGGTTGGTCGGCGCCTCAGCGACGCTTGTTGATGCAGATGCGCTGAGCGGCAACGTGACTGTCGAGACACTTGAGCGTGCTCGTACGCCCCGAACGACCGCGGCCATCGTGGCGCATGTGGCGGGATGGCCGTGCGACATGCCCGCCATCATGGGGTGGGCGTCCAGCAATGGCATTCGCGTCATCGAGGACTGCGCCCAGGCTCAGGGTGGCATGATCGGGGATCGGCTTGTTGGCAGCTTTGGGGACGCTGCAGCGTTCTCCTTCAGCCACGGGAAGATCATGTCGCTGGGCGGTGAGGGTGGCGCCGTGTGTACCAGCGACCCGCAGGTGTTTGATCGAGCCTGGTCCTGGAGGGAGCACGGAAAGGCCAACCTTCAGCACCCGATCGACCGGCCGAACCGTCGGCTGGGAAGCAATCTGCGAATGCTCGGACTGCAGGCTGCGATCGGGCTGGAGCAACTGCAAAAACTCCCGGAGTGGTCGCAGAAGCGGCGTGCGAATGCGCAAGCGCTGTTGGATGCACTCAGCCTATGCGACGACATCGATGTCCCCTATCCCGCGGATCCGCAGGCGCACGCTGCATTCATGCTGGCTTGTACGCTCCGGCGAGGCAATCGTGACGCAGTGGTGTCGGCCCTGGTCCCGACATTCCCCATCAAGCGTGGCGCCGCGCTCGACGTTCCGACGTCGGCGCCGTGGTGCGCGGTGAACGGGCTTGGGTCGACCCCGGTTGCAGCAGACCTCGCTGCCCGGGGGATGCTGTTGCCAGTGCACCCCACGGCCGGCGAGGGCGACATGCGCCGCCTCGCTGAGGCAGTGGTCGGTGCAGTTCAGGATCACGCCTGATTCGTGCGGCGTCCAGGTGCCGTCTCGGGCAGCACGAAGCAGAGAATCAGCGACAGGCCAAAGAGCGCGGGTACGATCGCGATCGCCCAGCGAAACTGATCGGGAGACGCATCCTGGAGCAGGTCGGCTGTCTTGACGACGTGCCCCGCGGTGCGGTGAACGTTTGGCATCAGCGCTTCCGCCGTCAGGATCCAGCCGATGATGACCTGCACGCCTGCCGCAAGCATCATGCAGATGAAATTCGTGCATGCAATCGCCGTCCCGCGGAGCGCCTTCGGGCTGAGCTCCATCGCCACCGCAAACGTGACCGCTTGTGTGCTGGTCAGCAAGCCTCCGATCAACATGACGGTAAGGAGGCCCGTGTACCCGAGCATCTCAGGCCACATGAAGAGCAGCATGGTGACGCCACCGCCGACGCTTCCGACGATCAGCGGCCAGCGCCGCGATTCCATTCGGTCCGACACCATGCCGGCGAGCGGGCAGCCAATCAGCCAGCCGACGGCGAGCATGATGGTTGCGAAACTGGCTTGCTCTGCGGTGTATCCGCCTGCCGTCTCCATAAACGTGTTCCCCCACATGGCAGCAACCACGCTCAGGGGCTGATAGATGACCGCGGAGATCACACCCACGGCCCAGATTTTCCAGTTCCCAAGCACGGTCGCAATGCCCCGGAGTATGCCGATGTTGGTCTCGTCCTCTTCTGTGAAACGGTCGTGGAACCAGTCTGGTCTTGGCGGGATGATGAGCAGCAGAAGCACAGCCACGCCCACCCCGGCCCATCCGGCGGCCATCACGACATCTCGCCAGCCCCAGGTGGCGACCGCGTCCACCATGGGCGTCTGCCCGATGACCTCACCGAGCATCCCTACGGCTGTAGTGATGCCAGCGATCAGGGCGAGCCGGCTTGGCGGGAACCACACTGTGGCGACATACACCGCGCCGACAAACGCGAACGCCGATCCGAAGCCAGCCATGCCCCGGGCCAGGCCAATGCTCTCGAGGCCACTCGCCCCACTGAAAATGAGGCACCCGCCGCCGACGATGGCCGCAGCGCCAACCAGAAGAAACTTGGCGCCGAACCGATCAAACAGCCCGCCCACGACCAATTGCATAGGGGCGTACACCCACAGATAGATCGAGAGCGATCCGCTGAGATCGACCGGGGTGGACTTGAGTTCGGTTGAGAGGTCCGACAGAATCACGCTGGGCATGACGCGTACAAAGAACTCATACAGGAAGAAAGTCGCCGCGACACCCCAGAAAACCCACCCGTACCAGTGGCCACGGTGAAGCCGGGAAGCCAGTGTTGTCATCCGCCTGCCGCCCACAGAACTTGATCATTCAGCATGGTGGCACCGTAGCAGGCAGGTGCGATATCGTGGCGGCATGCGACTTCGAACCGCCTTTGTTTCCCTCCTGCTCTCGACCACCATGGCGTCGGCGCAGGGCACCCCTGGAATGGGCGCCAACGACTCTGCATATGAAGCCGAGATGCGCCTCCAGCGGATGACCGGTCCACCCGGTGGTCTGCTCATGGAGAGTGGGGAGACTGAGAAACTCGGCATCTGGGGCGCCCGATTCCCCACGCCGACCGGGCGGTTTCCCGTCGTCGATCACCCCGTGCATCTCGATCCGCTGTTCGAAACCGATCCCGCGCAGCCGATTGCTGATGTCATTGGTGAGCTTCGAAAGCAGATCTCGGATCCCCTCAGCCTGACGTGGGAACCCATGGCCGTCTGGACGTATCAGCACTCGACGAAGGTGAAGCCCGGCGCTCCGCACGCGAAGTCGTTGCTGTGGACCGCGGTGTCCAGTACCTGGACCTTGTGGCAGGATCACGGGGACTATGGTCAGATTTCGTGCCTGCTCCAGAACAACGTCGGCGTCGGCACGCCACTGGAGCCGTACATGGGTCCGGGAGTCGGCAATCCGACCATTGTCAACAACATCCTCGTGGGTCCGGGCGCTTCCGTTCAGTTGTACTGGCAGCAGTCCTTCCTTGAGGACTCGGTTCGACTTCGAATCGGCAAGATCAGCGACGCGAGCTTCTTCGATGCCAACGCGGTGGCCTACGACCCCGTGACGGGATTCATGGCGCTCGACTTCAACCAGAGCCTGACCAATCCGTTCCCCTCACGCGGCGCCGGGATGACGCTCTCGGCGGACCTCGGTGACAACGCGACCATCCGGGCGGGGACCTTGAATTCGGCCAGCGCGGGCGACACGAGCGGGTTTGACGGACTTGCGCTCGCCCACCTCTTCACGATCTGCGAACTGGACATTCGGATTTTTCCGGAGGTGAATGGAACGCAGCGTGAAGGCCATCTCCGCTTCATGGGCTGGTACAACGCAATCGAGAATCCGATGGGCGGCGGCAACATCGGCGGCCCGGGCGTCACCTTCAATATGGACCTGGCAGTTGCGGACCATGCGACCGCCTTCTGCCGTGTCGGCTGGGGTAGTCAGGATGTGACCGTTTCCAACTTCGCCGTGTCCTGCGGCATTGGCGTATCCCACCCGTTCGGGCTCAAGAGTTGTCAGACCGGGATCGCCTTTGAGTACGCCCACATCACGCCCTTCGGCCGCGCGGCGGCGGGGTTCTATGAGCCGGGAGCGACCGGCTCAACCGCGTCGCCCGGAGGCGTGTACGGCCTGGGGTCCCTTCAGGCGCTGGGCGATCCGCTCCCCGGCGGCGAGCAGTTGATGTTGGAGTGGTACTGGCGGGTGCGGATGACCGAGTCGACCAACACCGGCCCCGTGGTGCAAGTGGTTCGCGACCCGGGTGTCGGGATCGATACGGCGGTCATCTGGGGCTGGCGGACGTCGATCTCGTTCTAGGGCATCTCCGCGGGGCAGGAGGGTTCGTTCCATGGCGATCATGCTGCTCTCAGTGCTGCTGATGCAGGCTGATCCCCAGACACCTGTGGTCCCCGCGGGGTACAGGATTGAGATGGCCGCCGACGCTCCGGTCATGCTCGATACGGCAGCGTTCTGCTTTGACACTTCGGGCAATCTCTACCTTGCGGAGACGCAGCGGCAGGATCGGGGCGTCGAGGACAATCGAAACTCCCCGTTCTGGCTTGTGGACGATCTTGCCTCCCGAACCGTTGATGACCGCTATCGGGTCTTCGAGAAGTGGGCGCACAAACGCGAGAACGGGATCGACTTCTACCGAGCGTGGGCCGACGAAGTCGTTCGACTCACGGACACGGATGGTGACGGCGTGTTTGACGAGCGGACGCGGTTTGCGGGCCCGTTCAACGAAGTCCTCGACGGGGGCGGAGCCGGGCTCCTCTCCATGGGTGGAGACATCTGGTACACGAATATCCCACACCTCTGGAGGCTCCGGGATGTCGATGGCGACGGCGTCGCCGATGAGCGGACATCGCTTCACCATGGATTTGGCGTTCGGGTCGCTCTCCGCGGTCATGACATGCATGGCCTGGTGATGGGCCCGGACGGGCGGGTCTACTGGTCTATTGGTGACCGCGGGTACCACGTCAAACTGCCGGACGGCCGCGTGCTGGAAGACCCACACAGCGGCGCGGTCTTTCGATGCGAACCCGACGGCTCGGACCTGGAGGTCTTTCACCGCGGGCTCCGTAATCCACAGGAACTCGCATTTGATCGGTGGGGCAATCTCTTCACCGGTGACAACAACTCTGACAGCGAAGATCGCGCCCGTGTCGTCTATGTCGCCGAGGGCGGCGAGACCGGCTGGGACATGGCGTACCAGACGCTTGTCGGGGATAACGATCGTGGTCCATGGGTTCAGGAAGGAATCTGGAAAACGGATCATGACGGCCGGCCTGCATGGGTGCTTCCGCCCATCTCGTACATCGGGAGCGGTCCGTCCGGGCTCACCTATCTCCCCGGGCCGGGGCATGACGATCGATATGACGACCGCTTCCTCCTGTGCGACTTTCGTGGCACTCCTCAGCACAGCAGTGTGCTGGCGTTCGGTGTCGAGCCGGCGGGGGCGGGCTTTGAAGTGGTGGACATTCACCCGTTTGTCGACGGCGTTCTGTGCACGGACGTCGACATGGGTTGGGACGGTTCGGTGTATGTGTCTGACTGGGTGCAGGGGTGGGGGAGTTCACAGACTGGCAGGCTGTGGCGGATCACCCACGATGAACGCGCAGCCGCGCCGGTGGTCGCCGAGGCGGGCCGCATCGCGGCTGAGGGACTCGAAGGCCGGTCCATTGAGGCGCTTTCAGATCTTTTCTCGCACGCTGACATGCGCATTCGACTTCGCGCCCAGTGGGAACTTGCATCGCGGAAAGAGGCCGGGCTGGCCGCACTGGAGCAGTTGGCCGAAAGCGATCATCAACTCACCCGCCTGCACGCCATCTGGGGTCTGGGCATGGTTGACCGCCGTATGGGCGGGGGCACGCGTGCCGGTGAGCGTGTTCAGGACCTGGCCTGGCATGACGACGCCGAGACGCGGGTGCAGGCAGCCAAGGTGCTTGGGGACCTGACGCGTGCCGAAGCCGTTGACGATCTCATCAGTTTGGCCTTTGATGCATCACCACGGGTCGCCTATCACGCGTTGATCGCGTTGGGGAAGACTGGTGACGCGCAGGCCATCGATGTAGCGGCGGAAGTGCTGTGGGCCAACGCCGATGAAGATCCATGGATCCGCCACGCGTGCGTGATGGCGCTCGCGGGCACCAAAGACGAAGAGCGACTCGTTCTGTTGCTCGGTGACGCCCAGCCAGCCGTGCGTCTGGGCGCGGTGCTGGCGCTCAGGCGGCTGCGGAGCGAGTCAGTCGCTTTGGCGCTCCACGATCCGGATTCGTTCATTGCCGCGGAAGCGGCACGCGCCATTCACGACGCTGAGATTCAGGCAGCCATGCCGGCGCTGGCCGATGCCGCCGCCTGCCTTCCGCCTGGCGACAGCCGAGCCGCCCGCAGCGTCGGCCGCCGCGCGGTCGAGGCCGCCGTGCGGCGAGGCTCAGCAGCCGACGCCGAGGCACTTGCCCGCGCAGCATGCCGGGACGACGTTGCACCGATTGTGCGGCTGGAAGCGGCCAGAGGGCTTGCGGATTGGGCGGCTCCCGGGCCGCGAGACCGCGTGACCGGGCGATTCCGGGACCTGCCCGCGCGTGATGCCGAACGCTGCAGGCCGGCGGTTCAAGCGCTCCTGCCGACGATTGCATCCGCTGCGGGCGAGTTGGGGGAGCGAGGGCGGGAGGCGGCCGACGTGTTCGGCGTGTCGCTGGACCCCCAGGCGCTCATGGACACGCTCCAGTCGGCTGATCAGCCCGTGACGACGCGGGTGGACTGCCTGCGCAGCCTCGTTGCCATCGAAGCCTTGCAAGACGCCGCCGTGGATGCCGCGATCAGGAGCGGCCGTCCGGCGCTCCACGCCGAGGCCATTCGCCGTGCGCGGCCGGATGCCGCCGTCAGATTGGCGCGTGCAGGCCTGGCCGGCACGGCTCCGGAGGTGCACCGAGCGGCCTTCGAGGTCATTGCAGACGTTGAGGGGCCGCAGGCACTCGCTCAGTTCGAATCACATGTCACCGACGCCACGCGGCTGGACTTCCTGCTGGCGCAGTCTCCAGGCCGGGACGATGACGCAGCCTGGGCTGCGGCGCTGCACGGAGGTGACCCTCGCCGAGGCCGGACGCTCGCTGAACATCACTCCTCGGCGTCATGTCTTCGATGCCACGTCATTGAGGGCCGAGGTGGCATTGCGGGACCGCCGCTCATGGATGTCGGCGCGAGGCTTTCCAGGGCAGACCTGTTGCAGTCGATCGTGTCGCCGCAAGCCGTCATCGCGGAGGGGTATGGGGCCATGTCGGCCATGCCGGAGATGCGAGAGACGCTGACGCCCGCCGAAGTTCGCGACATGGTGGCCTACCTTGCCACCTGCCGAGGAGCCGAGCATTGAAGTCGCTGATCCTCGCCGCAGCCATGGCCGCGCCGTCGCCCTTGCTGCAACTGGAGTCCGGCGACACGATCAGCATCGTGGGCAACACGTTTGCTGAACGCATGCAGCACCATCCGTGGTTTGAGGCCGGCCTGCGGGCCGCTCGACCGGAGCTCGACCTGCACCTGCGGAACTTCGGGTGGAGCGGAGACGAGGTGGCGATGCAGCCTCGTCCGCTCAACTTTGCTGGCATGCAGGCGCATCTGGAACGCGTTGGAACCGATGTCGTCATCGCGTGCTTTGGAATGAACGAGTCCTTCGGAGGCGAGGAAGGGCTGGTTGCGTTTCGCAGCGACCTGGCTGCCTGGCTGGATGCCCACGCTGGCTACCGCGTCATTCTTGTGTCGCCCATCGCACATGAGTCGCTGGGCGAACGCATGCCGGACGGGACGTCCCACACGTTTGATCTGGGGCGGTACACGCAGGTGATGCGTGAGGAAGCGGCCAGCCGCGGCGTCGCGTTCATCGATCTTCACTGGCCGACCAGGGAGGCCATGGGCGGCCGCGACGACCTGACCATCAACGGCATTCATCTCAACGACGCCGGGTACCGCCTGGTCGCTCGTGAAATGCTCGTTCGTTCTGGAATTGATCCCTCCGGCATGGAGTCGGTGACCGAGCCGCGTCTGGCAGACATCCGAGAGAAGAACCGATTCGCCTTTGAGCGATTCCGGCCGATCAATACGGAGTATGTCTACGGCAGGCGATTCGAACCGTTCGGCGTCGACAACTTCCCGCGTGAGATGGACCGGCTGGAGCGTATTGCATTGGAGGCAGACGCGGCCCTGCTTGCGGGCGAGCGTGTCGACGGCGAACGCATCATCGCGGACATGGAGCCGCCATGGATTCCTGAGGTAGGCGAAGCTGGGTGGGACGAGGTCGCGACGGCTCCGGAGGACCGCGCTGTGCCCGCCGCGGCGGCGCAGGTGAACAACTTTGTGCTGCCCGATGGATGGTCGATCAACTGCTTCGCCAGCGAGGAAGACTTCCCGGAACTTGCGAATCCCATCGCCATGAACTTCGACGGCGAAGGGAGGCTTTGGGTCGTCGTGTCACCGACCTATCCGCACGTTCAGCCAGGCGCGTCACCGGACGACAAACTCATTGTCCTGGAGGACACCGATCGGGACGGGCGTGCTGACACGCTCACGGTGTTTGCTGATGGGCTCTACATCCCCACCGGCTTTGCGACCAACGGCGATGAAGCCTGGGTGGTCAGCCAGCCAAACCTGCTACACGTTGCGGATACGGATGGCGACGGTGTGTCGGATACGCGTGAGATCGTGCTGCACGGATTCGGGCCGGAGGACAGTCACCACGCGATGTCGGCCTTCGCCAGGCCGCCTGGAGGGAGTCTGTACTTTCAGGAGGGGACCTTCCACCACAGCCAGATCGAGTCGCCGGCCGGGCCCGCGCGTTCGACTGACGCGGCCGTGTACCGGTTTGATCCGCACACGGGAGACGTCGAGGTCGCATCGAGTTGGCCATGGGCAAACCCGTGGGGGCATGTCGTCGATCGATGGGGCCGCAGCATCATCACGGACGGGACGAGCGCAACCTCCCGGCGGCTGAGCCACATCGCCGGCGCGCACCAATATCCGGATGACCTCAAGGGAGATGCGGCGATTCGCGGCGTACCGTCATTCACGCCGGCCAATCGTCGGCCGGGTGGCGGTACCGAGATTCTCGGCGGCGCGCACGTGGGCAGTGATGCGCAGGGCCGCCTTGTGATTCCGCAGAACATTGGATACCACGGCCTGCACTGGTACGACCTGAGCGAAGTCGACTCCGGGTTTGCTGCCGAGCCGATCGATCCGGACTTCGTGTACTCCAGGGACCCGACGTGCCGGCCGGTGGATGTCGAAGTGGGGCCCGATGGCGCGGTCTACATGCTGGACTGGTCCAACCCGATTGTCGGTCACATGCAGTTCAGCGTGCGTGACCCGCGGCGAGACCACACCCATGGCCGTGTGTGGCGCATCACGCGGGACGATCAGCCGCCCAACGACTGGGCCCAACGCAAGACGTTGGAAATCCCCGCGCTTCTGGAAGCGATCAAGGGAACCGATCCCTGGGCCGTTCGCCGCAGCAGACTGGAGTTGCACCGTCGTCCGTCAGATGAAGTGCTTCCAGAGGCGAAGGCGTGGGCGTCGGGTTCAGAACGCGACCTGCTCGAGGTCCTGTGGCTCCATCAGGCACATGGCGTGGTCGATCCAGACCTGCTGGATCGCGTTCTTGCCTCGGAGGACCCGAGGGCCCGGGCCGCGGGCGTGGCGGTGCTCAGCGCATGGCGTGACGACGTCGATCCGCTGCCGCGGTTGCAGCGGGCGGTGCTGGATGCAGATGCCGGTGTTCGGCTCGAAGCCATCCTCGCTTTGGGCTTCGTGCAGGACCCGCGGTCGGTGGAACTGCTGGCGCTGGCCATGCGGCAACCGGTGGATGCCGGGATGCGGGCAGTCCTGACGCGATCGCTGCACATGCTGGAGCCGTGGGGGACGCCAGGCGGCCCGGGTACCGAAGCGTGGAGGCTGCGGAAACTCGATGACGCGGCGCTTCTGGCTGCGCCCCTCGGATTCTTCTCGGCTGCGGAGCGGCTGCATCGCGGCTCGCTTGATCGGGAGGTCCGCATGGAAGCGGCCGCGTGGCTTGCGGCCCAGTCGGGCCGCTCGGTGGTCGCCGAGGTCTGGGATGCGGCGAGGACGATGCCGACCGGAGGGGCCGCGGATCTGCTTTGCTCGATGGATCCCGAAGCACTGGGCACGATTGAGGACGCGCTCAGCGAAGCGGCAGCAGATCACGCCAGCGGCGCGGTGCGGCAGTTGGCATGGGCCGCCATCGCGGGCATGTGGGGCTGGGATCGCGCGTGGGAGGCCGCCCACGAGCCACGCTCCACCAGGTCTCGCGTGGACCTGCTGGAAGCCCTGGCTGTCTGGCCGCAGGCTGGCAGGGACGGGGCAGACCAGGCTGTGGCCGGCATGCTTGCGGGCGGCCCGATGCCCGAACGCCCCACGCTGCGTGGCGGCCGCGTACGCGTCGAATTGGAGGGGTCGGCCACGCTCACGCTGGCCGAGGTGGAGGTCTTCAGCGGCAGCGAGAACGTCGCCCTCGGTCGGCCGTGCGCGCAGTCGACCACGAACTGGGACGGGGTTGCAGGAAGGGCGGTCGACGGGGACTCCACCGGGGCATGGGCCGCCGGCACGTCCACGCACACACGCGAAGGTGCGCCCGCGCCGTGGTGGGAGGTGGACCTTGGAGCGGCCGCGCCCATCGATCGGATCGTGGTGCACAACCGAACCGACCGGCCGTATCACAAGCGGCTGGATGGGTATCGGGTTCGCGTCTTGACGGAGACTGGCGAGGAGGTCTGGCTGAGCGAGCGTCGACCGGCCCCCGAGTATCGCGATGAGATCGTGGTCGGCGGCGATGCAGACGATCCGGTGCTGGCTGCAGCCATGCATGCGCTTGCGGCGATGTCGCCCACGACGGAGACGGTTGCGGTGCTGCAGAAGTGGGTAGAAGGTGGCCGTGACCATCTGCGGATGGAAGCGGTCGAGGCGATGGACCGGATTGCACTCGACCGCTGGCCGGCTTCGGCGGTGCGGTACCGGCCGGCCCGCATTCGTATCGAGGCGGTTCCCCACAAGATGGTCTATGACACCACGCGGTTCGATGTGACTGCAGGACAGTTCGTTGTGATTGAACTGGTCAATGCCGACGACATGCCGCACAACCTGGTTGTTGCCAAGCCAGGTTCCCTTCGCCGCATTGGCCGCGCCGCCGACGCTCAGGGCATGGATGGCGATGCCGCAGCACGAGGGTACGTGCCGGATGATGCCGGCATTCTGCACGCCACTCCGCTCGTTTTGCCTGGGGAGACCGGGACGGTGCGGTTCTTTGCGCCAGATCGGCCTGGCCGGTATCCCTACATCTGCACCTATCCGGCGCACTGGCAGATGATGAATGGCGTGATGGGTGTGAAGCAATCGCGTGTTGAGAAGAATCCCTGAAGACTGACCTCACATTGCTCGGGAAACGGCTTTGCACGCTCCTTCGATCTCAGTGGCGGCAGGGTGGCTGGGACAGCTGTCCTGCCCGCAGGACTCCGGTTACAGGATTCGAACGGTGCGCGCATAGTGGGCGTTCATGAACGGAGTATGATGTGCAAGCAGTCGGGAGGACAGGGACGCGGGTCGGCGTAGGGATCGCACATGACTGAACGGAAACGCGAACACTTTCCTCCGACGCTGAACACCTGGATTGGCGCGAAGTTGAGAGATGGCACGCTGGGGCGTGGCGAAGTCAATCGACATGTCATGGAAGCGTACGAAGGTCCGCTGCGAATCTACTTGCTCGGTACAAGTTGGCGCACGCTCGGCGAACCAGAAGACATCATCAATGGATTTCTTGCTGATCGATTGGATCGCGAGGAGTTCTTTGAGAAGTGGCGCGGCAGCGGAAAGAGGCTACGGCATTGGCTCATCAATGCGCTGCACTTCTACTTGAAGGAGTTGTGGCGGAGAGATAAACGGCACGATGCCGCGAGTTTGAATGCATCAGCCGATGAGGTGGACGATGCTCCGGGTGTGTTTGACAGAGAGTTGGATCGGTCTTGGGCGAGGTCGGTCGTGTCAGCAGCGTGCCGTGATGCGCAGGCAACATGCCAGGCAGATGGCCTGGAGGATCACTGGCGACTGTTTCTTCGCCACCATATGGATGGTGTTTCGTATCGACAGTGTGCTGTAGAGTTTGGCGTGGACCCAAAACGCTGCGCCGTGATGGTTCGCACTGCATCCACCAGGTTTCGTGAGGCCATGCAAGAGAGACTTCGGAAGGACGGTGTGCCTGAGGTGGAACTCGATGCAGAACTCGCACACTTGCAGGAGGTCATTTCATGAGCCACGAGCATGAGACGATCAGTACCAGTGGTGATGATGATCCGGCGCTGCATACGCTTCTGGAGATTGCCCGATCGCAGGAAACCCGTCCGACAGTTGCGCTCTTGAATCGGCTGAAGGCTGCGGACGGGTTGAACTGGCTTTGTGAGGCATTGGCAAGAGATTGTGATGGCAATGCGGTAGATGCCGAGGCGTTGCTGTGCACACCCGATGGCGATGTGGAGTTTCTTCGAACCCAGTATGGCGTTGCCAAGCAGTGTTTCCATGGAGCGAGGAATAGCGAGGAGCGACTGCGGGGGCTGTTGTGGTATCTCCTCATTATGGCTGCAGCTGCGGCGCATCACGACGAACGGCTTTCAAGTCAGCCCGCTGGCGTCATCAGCAACGCTTTGCTTGAACTGGCACCAGACCTTGCTGATCCGTGGGGCGATCTGCTTGCGAGCGGGGCCTTGGCGATTGATTGAACCTCATTGCAACACCCCGCCGGAGGCCAGATGGCCTGCGACGGGATGTTGACCGTGCTCCGTGTGTGATCGGTATCAGTTCATTCGCAGGATCCCCATGACTCGAGGACGTGGATGAGATCGGTCACCCCAACGGCTCCGTCACCATCGACGTCTGATGAGCATGAGTTGTCGGGCGGGTCAGCGTGATCACAATCGTCTTCGCTTTCCAGAGCAACCATGCGATCTTGAATGGCGTGGCCTCCCAGGCCGGTCATGGCAGCTTGCGAGTCGAACGCGGGAACATCCAGCCACGTCATACGGATGCGCCCATCTTGGAAGAGTTCAAGCTGCATTGTGTTCTGTGGCTGGTTATCCCAGGCAGAGTAGGCCGGAACTGCGATCCACGAGAACGCGATTCGGTCAGAACGCCTTGTGACGCGAACGCTCCCTGCAGTCGACGGATCGAGATCGGTGTACATCGGCGCGATGCGAGGGGCGGAGGAGAAGTTCTCAACGGAGGGATTCTCGTTTGCCCAGGGAGCATTGGTGAAGGTCACGCAGCCATTGCTGTGCACCTGCACACTGCTATAGGTATGGCCGGCGTAGTCGAAGTCCCAGTCCAATTCGACCCAGGCGGATGTGTCGTCCTGGAGATTCAGATCGTCACCACCAGAGGGAATTGGAAGTGTGGCCACACCGTGTTCGCTGCACATAGACCAATCGCTGCCATTGGGTTCAAAGATCGTGGACATGTTCTGAGGTCTGCTTCCTGAGTGCTGCAGAAGTCCATAGACATCCGTTTCGCCCGGGCCTGCGTCAAATGCGGTGATTGCGGCTGCGGCATCGAGCATGCCTCCGGTTTCAGTTGTGCTTGAAAGGTTGTTGAGCAGACGGACAGATGAGAGGATCGCGTGTTTCATCTCAGATGCTGTCGCAGTGCCGTTGCTGCGTGCAAGCAAGAGAGCAGCCACACCAGCGACATGAGGGCTGGCCATTGAGGTGCCATTGAATGACACATATTGGTTGCCTGGGACAGAACTGACGATGCCCCAGCCTGGCGCTGCAAGGTCTACACCTGCGCCACGATTCGAGAATGACGCCAGGGCTCCATCGGGCTGCAGTGCGGCAACCGAGATGATGCAATCCAGGTCAAAGGCAGCCGGGTAGCCACATGCTCCACCGTCATTGCCTGCTGCAAACACAAAGAGATGGTCAAAGTTGGTCCCCGCAGCTTGCATGACGTCGTAGAGGCCACTGTGATATCCGCCACCTCCCCAACTGTTGTTGGAGATTCTCGCGCCATTGAGAACAACATACTCAATAGCTTCCATAGCGTCGGTGGACGTTCCAGTCTCTGCACCGATGAATTGTGCGGGCATGATGGCCGCGCCCGGCGCGACACCAGCAATGCCGGTGTTGTTGGTCCCAGTCGCTGCGACTGTACCTGCCGTATGCGTTCCATGATCCATTGGGATGGAGTCCGCTTGATTGTTCCGGAAATTCCATCCATGGATGTCATCGACGTAGCCATTGTTGTCGTCATCGATGCCATTTGACGGGTCTTCATCATGGTTGGTCCAGACGATGTCCATCAATTCGTCATGATTGACATCAACGCCACTGTCGATGACAGCGACGACAACGCCATTGGCATCTGGTTGCATGTCCCATGCTTCTTCCGCGCGAACATCAATTCCAGGCGTTCCAGACTTCCAGACGCCGTTGCATTCAACATCCTGACCGGTGTTCTTGAGGCCCCAGAGTTCATCCCACATGGGCTCGCTGTTGCCTGTGGTTTGCAGCAAGTATGAGGGATGTGAATAGAGAACGCCTTCATCTCGCCCGCGAGCAGCCTGGAGACCCTTGGTCACACTCTCTTGAATCTCGAGGACCATCAGGCCAGGAACAAGTTGTGATTCCCAGCGGAGGGAGCCACGGGTTTGAGAGAGAATTGACTGAAGTGATGCATTGGCCTTTGATCGATGAGAGGTGTCGAAGCGCACGATGAGTTGACCGGGGTTGTGAGCCTTGGAAACCAGTTCCTCAATTGAAGCTGCATTGACTTTCTCGTGAGGATGTATGGCCGAAGGTGCTGTTGTCGCTGCAACCCCGAAGGTGTTACTGAGAAGGGTGAACCCAGTGAGTGCGACTGCTGTCGCCTGAGACATGGACATTGTGAACTCCTTTGCGTGGTACTGGGCAAGTAGCCGCCAGTACAGACAGCAGCGGCGCGGGCATTGCGGCGCAGGAATTGGGAGAAATCTTGAGGTCCCGCGAGAGACCCTGCCAAAGGCCATGGGATGCCGAAAAACACGGGTCTGTGGGGTGCGGCGGCCGGATGATGCCGGCATTCTGCACGCCACTCCGCTCGTTTTGCCTGGGGAGACCCGGACGGTGCGGTTCTTTGCGCCAGATCGGCCTGGCCGGTATCCCTACAGCTGCACCTATCCAGCGCACTGGCAGATGATGAATGGCGTGATGGGTGTGCGACGCCCGCCACGGGACTGAACGGTCCCAGGCGGCCTTGCGGATCGCCAATACTCCCTGAACAGACTCTGAACAACAGGTCCTGACCATTCCCTCCTCAACGTGGGTCGCATTGACCTGCCAGAGGAGACAGTCTCATGAAGACGCGTGTCATTTCCAGTCTTGTGGCTGCGGGCCTGGTCGTTCCTGCTCTCGCCGAGGACTTCCGTGACCAGGAGGTTGCTGAGTTGCGATCCATGGTCGAAGCGCTGAAGGGCGAAGTCGACGTGCTTCGTGCTCAGGGCTCGGATCAGTGGCTCAATGAGCAGCGAAGCGAGCAGATTCGTGGCATCGTTCAGGATGTGCTTGCCGACGCCGATACTCGCGCGTCCCTGCAGGGCAGCGGCGCAACCAGCGGCTACAACCGCGGGTTCTTTGTGCAGTCTGCCGATGGAAACTGGAAGATGAAAGTCAACGGCCAACTGCAGGTCCGGTGGAACTACAACCACGCCCCCGACGGCGACGCTGCAGTGGGCGGTGGTCCGGTCAGCGATCAATACGGATTCCACGTCCGCCGTGCCAAACTCAAATTCAGCGGCAACGTAATTGACCCGAGCTGGACCTACAAGACCACGCTGGTCAGTGAGCGGAACGGTGGCAATGGGAACACCTATCTTGAAGACGCCTGGGTCAACAAGAAGCTGGATGACGGTTGGTATGTCAAGGTCGGCCAGTTCAAGGCACCCTACCTCCGCGAAGAACTCGTCAGTTCCGGCGCGCAACTGGCCGTTGAACGATCCATGATCAACAACCAGTTCACCTATGGTTGGGCCCAGGGCGTTGAACTCGGATCCAAGTCCGATGACCTCTGGGGTCGAGTCTGGTATGGCGACGGTCCGAATTCTCTGAATGCGGTCGGCAGTGTCAGCAGCACAGCCGCCCTGACCGCTCGCGTCGACTACAAACTGGCCGGAGATTGGAAGGACTGGAAGACGTTGACGGGCCGCGGGCTCAAGAGTGACTCGTACGCCTTCATCGGGGCGGCGTTCGAGTGGTTCAACATGAGCGAGGATCGCGCGAACAGTGATGTTGAGTATGGCGGGGCGGATGCAACACGCAGCTACGGCTTCACCGTCGACGCGACATTCGGCGGGCAAGGCTGGATCGCCTACACCTACTTCGCCTACGCCAATGGGAAGAACGCAGGCGGGGCGAACCCAGACGAAGCTGAGGGATGGGGATGGGTGGCGCAGGGTGGCTTTGATGTCGCCGACAACGCGCAGTTGTTCGGCCGCTACGAGCTTGGCGACATCACCAACTTCAGCGGCCTCTCTGGTGGTGGCGTCGCTGCCGTCGGAAACCGAAACGGGCACGACAGCACGCTCACGATGGGTCTGAACTACTGGCCCTCCGGTATCAAGAACGTCAAACTCACAGCCGATGTCGGCTATGCCTTCTCGTTCCTGAATGACGGCGGCAACGTTCCGAGCGCGGACTACACCAGTTCCGGCAACGGCTGGCGTGGCGACTCCAACGGCTCCGATGGAGGCCAGTGGCTCCTACGAGCGCAGATGCAGTTGCTCTTCTGATCCAACCCACAGCGGTTCCAACGATCACACCTCGCCCCGGCTTCGTCGGGGCGAGGTGTCGTTCTGGACCTTTCAGATGACGCGAACGCTCGGGAGCGTCGCCGGTTGGAGCGACCTGACGAGTTCGGCCACCGACCACGCCTGGGCTGGACACCCATGCGGCTCATGAGGCGCGTCGCCGTCGTAGACCTCCGCAATCTGCCCGGTGCATCCGTGATCCAGGGATGCGAGCAGGCCGGCCGTGCTCCGGCGAATCAGGTCTTCTGCCTCACGCGGGTCGTGCCAGGTTCTTCTGACGGCGTCGCACCACGGCCCGATGAGCCACGGCCAGACGGTCCCGTTGTGATAGGCGGTATCTCTGGAACGCATATCGCCGTCAAACCGCCCTCGGTACGCCGGGTCGGACGGCGCCAGTGTTCGCAGCCCGACCGGCGTCAACAATTCTCTGGTGACGACTTCCAGCACCCGGCGTTGTCGGGTTGGAGACAAGGGACTCCTGGGGAGTGAGACGGCGAACAGTTGGTTTGGCCTGATCTGCGGGTTTCCGACCCAGCGGCCGTCCTTCAACGCAAGCACGTCATAGAGGCACCCGGCGTCCTCGTTCCAGAATGCGTCGAACGCGTCGCTGGTCGCGCAGGCTGCTTCAATCATCCACTTCGATTCGCCCGGAAGCAGCGTGGCCAGAAGCCGCAAGCCGCTGTGCCACAGCGCGGAGAGTTCCACGGGCTTGCCGATACGTGGCGTCACGGCGACGCCATCGATGCGGGCATCCATCCAGGTCAATGCTTCTCCCTCAATCCCAGCCTCAATGAGTCCGTCGGCGGCGACGCGGACGCCGGGGCTCGCCCCGTCAAGGTGCGCGCGGGCGATGTCGAGGCAGGCGGCGAGTAGGGGATCGGCGCCAGGTGCGATCAGAGGACCGCCGGCCTGATCGACATAGGCGTGGACGGCGTGCAGAAACCAGAGGCTGGCATCGGCTGTGTTGTAGTGCGCCGTCTCGTCGTCCCGATCGTCGAACCGATTCGGTATGAGGCCATCCTGTATCCGGCCGGCAAAGGTCTCCAGCACGGTGCGCGCTTCGTCAAGTCGGCCGGTAGCCAGAAGCAACCCTGGAAGGGCGATCATGGAGTCGCGGCCCCAATCGGCAAACCACGGGTACCCGGCAATGATCGAAGCGCCCGGAGTAGCGGCATCTGAACCTGCTCTCGCCACCACGAACTGGTCCGCCGCGGCCGCGAGCCGCGGGTCGATCTGCTTGATCTGGTGGGTCGAGGCTGATGGAGGAAGGGGCACAAAGGCATCCATCTCCGCCGTCAATTCGAACCAGGGTTGACCCTTCGTGAGTTGCACCTCGACGGTTGAGGCGGCGAGTGAACACTCGCGGTGGTCGTAGCCCCGCTCGCGTTCGATCGGGTACTCAAACTCATGCCACCAATCCGAATCGCCAGACCACTGCCCGCGGCTGCACCGAAGCACGAGTTCGTGCCCGTCACGCTCGGCTCGGAGCGTGCGGCCTTGTCGCGTAAGTGAGATGCCGCTTGGGAGGTTGTTGAGTGCGTGAAAGTCCCGGAGCAGGAGCAGGGGTCTGACCCGAAGCGTCGCGGACTGCGGGGGCGTGTCGACTTGCCATCGAACCGTGCAGGCGTTGAAGCCCTGCTGCACCGTCAGTGTTCTGCTGATGGTGGTGCCTGAGGGCAGACTCCATCGCCAGACGGCGGATGAGAGGTCACAGTCGAAGCGCAGCAGTTTCGTCCACCCGTCAGGTTTGGGGTCCGAATCATCTCGAAAGAGGAAGTTCGATAACGGCGTCTCCCCGTCGCCGGGCAGGGTGATTGAATCGATGACATGGTGCAGTGCCATGATGCGTTGGACGGGAGGTGATGCTGCGCCCACGAGCAGGCCGTGATACCGGCGGGTCGGAACACCGCAGGCCGTCCCCATCGCGAAGCCGCCCAGGCCATTGGTCAGCAGCCACTCCCGGTCCATCTCCGGCCTGGCGTCGTGGTGCATCATCAGGATTCGCGCATGGCCGCCACTTCTGCGGCGAGCCCTCGGCTCACTGCGTCTCCGGAGACCGGACCTTCGCCCGTGAGACCTGGGAGGATCTCACCAGCGAGCACCTTTCCAAGTTCGACCCCCCACTGATCGAACGAGTCGATGCCCCACACGGCGCCTTGCGTGAACACGCGGTGTTCGTACATGGCGATGAGGGCGCCGAGCCGCTTCGGATCGAGCCTTGGGTAGAGGATGGTCGTCGACGGCCTGTTGCCGGGCATGACCTTATGCGGGGCCAACTCTGGTGGTGTTCCGTCTTCGATGACCTCCTCCAGCGATCTTCCGCGAGCGAGGGCTTCGGCCTGGGCAAGGCAGTTGGCGATGAGCATGTCGCCTCGCGCGTCGGGGCTCGGCTCGCATGAGGACGCGGCCACGAGGAAGTCGCAGGGGACCAGAGTCGTGCCTTGATGGAGCATCTGGTGGAAGGAGTGCTGCCCATTGGTGCCAGGTGCGCCCCAGACCACCATGGACGTGCCCTTCGACGTGGGCGTTCCGTCCAGCCGGGTTCGCTTTCCGTTGCTCTCCATCTCAAGTTGCTGCAGGTAGGCCGGGAGCATGGAGAGATGTTGGTCGTAGGGCAGCACGGCGCGGCTCTGGCAGCCCCAGCAGTTTCGGTACCAGCAGTCGAGCAGCCCCAGCAGCATCGGAACATTCTGCTCGGGCGCGGCCTCGCGAAAGTGTGCGTCCATGCCGTGGGCACCTTCGAGCATGTCGAGAAACCGATCGAAGCCGATGGCCGCGGCAATGGAGAGGCCGATGGCCGACCACATGGAGTACCGCCCGCCGACCCAGTCCCAGAACTCAAACATGTTCGCAGTGTCGATACCGAAGGCGGCGACGCGCCCTGCATCGGTCGATACCGCCACGAAGTGCCGCTCGACCGCGTCCCCACCCAGCGCATCGACGATCCACGATCGCGCCGCATGGGCGTTTGCGAGCGTTTCCTGCGTCCCGAAGGTCTTGGATGCCACGATGAACAACGTCCGCGCGGGGTCAAGGGACGCGACCGTGTCTGCAAGGTGCGACGGGTCGACGTTTGAGACAAAGTGGGCTCGGATGCCGCTGGTCCACCAGGGGCGAAGGGCTTCGGTAGCCATCCTGGGCCCCAGGTCCGATCCGCCGATGCCGATGTTGACAACATCGGTGATCCGCTCGCCTGTGGCACCCCTCCAGTCGCCCCCATGAAGAGCCGCGCAGAAGGCCTGCATTCTCCTGAGGACGTCCCGCACGCCGGGCATCACGTCGACGCCGTCGACCAGCATCGGCCGGTCCGACTGGTTGCGGAGCGCCACGTGCAGGGCCGCCCGATGCTCGGTCGTATTGACGGGCTCGCCGGCGAACATGGCGTCCCTGAGACGCTCGACATCGCGTTCCCGAGCCAGCGCCACCAGCAGCCCCAGCGTTTCTTCGGTGGCGAGGTGCCGCGAGAGGTCCACGGTCATGCCGTCCAGTGAATGGACGAATCGGTCGCGGCGACCAGGTGCGTCACACAGTGCGGCGAGTGACACGTCGTTGAGGGCATCGCGATGGTCCGAAAGGGCGTCCAAGGCGTGGCTCATGCGTCCTGCTCCCACATCCGGAACCCGCCGACGAAGGCATTGAAGTTGCTCCCTCGCTCGCATCGATCGGGAAGTTCATCCAGTTTCTTGACGTTGCCGCCACCGAGCACGACATAGTCGGGGTCGATGGCATCGACAAACTGGCCCACGACCTCGAAGACGGTGTCCCGCCAGGCCTCGAACCCCTGCCGCTTCAGGCCGGCTTTCCCGGTGTAGTGCTCAAAGCAGTCCTCCCGGAAGGGCATGTGCCCGAGTTCCAGAGGCTCCAAGTGGCCGTGCTCGATCATGGCCGAGCCGAGCCCCGTGCCCAACCCCAGGAAGAGCATGCGGCCACCGTGGTAGCTCCCGAGGGCCTGCATCGCAGCATCATTGAGGATCCGCACCGGGCAGCCGAAGGCGGCCTGATAGTCGAAGCCGACCCATCCGCCGCCCAGATTGGAGGGGTTCAGCAGCGGCCGCCCGCCCACCACGGGCGAGGGGTAGCCGATCGAAACCCGCTCCCAATCCCAGTCGCTGCAGACGTCGTGGACCGACTGAACCATCACCTCGGCAGAGAGATGAGGGCCCGACTTGACCTTGCGACGCTTCTCCTCGCCCTCCCGAAGAATCTTGAGGTTCGAGCCGCCGACGTCGATGACCAGGGTACGCACGCCCCCCACGATAGCCGATGGCGGGGGGACGCTATCTTGCCCGTCGGAGGTGCCGATGCGGGTTGTACTTGCTGGAGATCATGCGGGCCTGGAGATGCGGCAGCATCTTGCCTCGATTGCGACGTCACTCGGCCATGAGGTCATGCTGGTCGGGCCGGTTGAGGGCGAGCGGGTGGACTTTCCGATCGCAGCCAAAGCCTTGTGCGGCGAGATCATGGCAGGCCGCGCCCATCGGGGCATTCTGCTGTGCGGCTCCGGGGCGGGCATGACCATGGCCGCCAACCGCTTTCCGGGCATTCGCGCCGCGACCGCCCACGACACCTATACGGCACACCAGATGGTCGAACACGATGCGGCCAATGTGCTGACCCTTGGAACCAGAGTCATTGGTTCGGAATCTGCCGGCGAGATCGTCCGGGCATTCCTTTCCGCTGACTTTCAGCCGGTCGACCGGTATCGCCGGCGGCTCCAGCAGATCATCGACATCGAAAGGGACCGAACGATGAACCCCCTTCATGAACTGACGTCGGCCGGCCAGGCCGTATGGCTGGACTACATTCGCCGGGACATTCTCGACGACGGAACGCTTGCGAAGTACATCGCCAATCTCTGCGTGACCGGGCTGACGAGCAATCCCTCGATCTTTGACAAGGCGATCTCGGGGAGCGAACTCTACGACGAGGCTATCGAGGGCGACGACGCCGAGTCGATCTTCTTCGACCTTGCCATCGATGACCTCGGGCGAGCGGCGGACCTTCTTCGCACAGCCTGGGACGTCAGCAATGGAACGGATGGGTGTGTCTCGCTGGAAGTCTCGCCGCTTCTGGCAGCGGATGCCGCGACCACCATCGAGCAGGGTGTTGCGTTGTTCGCCCGGGCCGGCAGACCGAACCTGATGATCAAAGTGCCGGGGACGCCTGAGGCGCCCGAGGCCGTCGAAGAACTGGTGTTCCGAGGCGTCAACGTCAACATCACGCTGCTCTTTGATGATGTTCAGTATCGCCGCGCTGCTGAAGCGTACATCCGTGGCATTGAGCGGCGACTGGAAGCCGGACTGGATGCCAACGTGTTCTCGGTTGCGTCCGTCTTCGTTTCTCGCTGGGACACGCCGACGGCGGACCAGGTCGGTGAAGCATTCGCGAATCGGCTGGGAATTGCCTGCGCGACACAGTGCCATCGAAGTTGCGAAGAAATTTTCGGGAGCGATCGTTTCAAGGCCATTGAAGCGAAAGGCGGCCACCGCCAGAAGCTGCTCATGGCGAGCACCAGCACCAAGGACCCATCGCTGCCCGACACGCTGTATGTACAGGCGCTCGCAGCCAGGGACTCGATCAACACAATCCCGGAGGCCACCCTTCTGGCATTTGCGGATCACGGAACGGTGGATCATGTTCTGGGCGCCGACGACTGGGCAGAGGCGGATCGTGTGATCGCAGGCTGTGAGGCGGCGGGCGTGGACGTGCGAGGTCTGGCAGAGAAGTTGCAGGCCGAAGGCGCCGAAGCCTTTGTGAAGTCCTGGCGCAACCTGCTGCAGACGATCGACACGAAGCTCGGAAATCTGGCGGCCCACTGAAGCTGTCTCGGGAGTACGCACATGCAGGTTGCGATGATCGGACTTGGGCGAATGGGCGGTGGCATGGTCCGGCGTCTGCTCGCGGACGGGCACGAGTGTGTGGTGTGGGACGTCAACGCCGACGCAGTCGCCACGCTGGCGTCCGAAGGGGCGGTCGGTGTTGACTCTCTGGAGTCGCTGGCCGCCGCAATGTCCGGGCCCCGGGCCGTATGGATGATGGTTCCAGCCGGGCTGGTCGATCGCGTCATTGCCGATGTGTCACCGCACCTCTCGTCCGGCGACGTCCTGGTGGACGGCGGCAACAGCATGTGGCGGGACGACCTGCGTCGGCACGGTGAACTCGGCGAACGCGGCATCCGCTATGTCGATGCGGGCGTGAGTGGAGGTGTGTGGGGGCGTGAGCGGGGCTACTGCCTGATGGTGGGAGGCGATCACGACGCCGTTGGCCATCTCAAGCCGGCGCTGGCGTCCCTGGCGCCGGGGATCGAAGCGGCGCCGCGGACGCCCGGGCGTTCGGATCCGCCGTCGACCGCGGAGTCGGGCTGGCTGCACTGCGGGCCCAGCGGGGCGGGGCACTTTGTCAAAATGGTTCACAATGGGATCGAGTACGGACTCATGGCGGCCTATGCCGAGGGGCTGGGCGTTCTTGCGCATGCCGGGGCGGGCAGGACAGACCAGGAGCATGACGCCGAGACCACGCCGCTTCGCACGCCGGAGGCCTTTCAATACGACCTCGACCTGCAGTCCATCACCGAGTTGTGGCGGCGGGGGAGCGTGATCGGATCCTGGTTGCTCGATCTCACGGCGGCAGCCCTTCAAGAGGATCCCCAACTGGATGCGTTCGCAGGCCGCGTCTCGGATTCGGGAGAGGGCAGGTGGACACTGCAGGCAGCAGTTGAGACCGGCGCGCCTGCGCCGGTCCTTGCTGCGGCGCTGTTCCAGCGGTTCGCTTCACGTGGCGAGGACGAGTTCGGTCGCCGCGTGCTGTCGGCCATGCGATCTCAATTCGGCGGCCACAGCGAGAAGTCCGAATGAGCCGGCCGCGAGCCGACGCGCTTGTGATCTTCGGCATCACGGGCGATCTGGCCCATCGGAAGATCTTTCCATCGCTGTATGCGATGGAGCGGCGCGGCGCATTGGACGTTCCCATCGTGGGCATCGCCAGAAAAGAGATGTCACTCAAGGATCTCTGCGCCCGGGCGCGGGACGGGATTGAGCGGTTCGCTTCCGGCGAAGTCGACGAAGTTGTGTTCTCAAGGCTGGTTGATCGTCTTTCGTACGTTGTGGGCGACTATGCCGACCTGGAGAGCTTTCGCAAGTTGCGAACGGCGCTTGGAGAGTCGAAACATCCGCTCCACTATCTCGCCATTCCACCGAGCGTCTTCGCGATGGTGACCAGGAATCTCGCTGCTGGCGGCTGCGCGGAAGGCGCATCGGTCGTTGTCGAGAAGCCCTTCGGCCGCGATCTGGAATCGGCAAAGATGCTCAATGCGGCGCTGCACGCCGTGTTTCCTGAAGATCACATCTACCGGATTGACCACTATCTGGGCAAGGAACCCCTGCTCAACCTGACCTACTTTCGCTTTGGAAATCGGTTTCTGGAGCCGATCTGGAATCGGGAGCACGTGCGAAGTGTTCAAATCACCATGGCGGAAGACTTTGGGGTTGAGGGGCGTGGCGCGTTCTACGACGAAGCAGGAGCCATTCGCGATGTGGTGCAGAACCACATGCTTCAGATGGTGGCGCTGCTTGCCATGGACCCACCCGCGGCGCAGGATGACGAAGCGCTTCGTGACGCAAAGGTCCGCGTATTGCGTTCGATCCGGCCGCTTGAAGCACCCGATGTCGTGCGAGGCCGATACCGCGGATTCCTGGAAGAGGCGGGCGTCCATGCCGACTCGCTGACTGAAACCTGGGCTGCAGCGAGGTTTCACATCGACTCCTGGAGATGGGCGGGCGTGCCGTTCCTCGTTCGGGTCGGCAAGCGTATGCCGGTGACAGCGACCGAGGTGTTGGTGGACCTCCGCACTCCACCGCAGGCACTGTTTGAAGATGCCTGTGCGGGCGAGCGGAACTACTTTCGATTTCAGTTCAAGCCCTTCACGACCATCTCCATCGGGGCGCGGGCCAAGAAGTCCGGCGAGGCCATGGTGGGGGAGCAGATTGAGATGATTGCCCTGCATCAGGAGCCGGAGGAGATGAGCGCCTATGAGCGACTCATCGAGGATGCCATGCACGGGCAGCCCGGCCTGTTCGCTCGAGTGGACGAGGTGGAGACCGCATGGCGCATCGTCGACCCGATTCTGTCGCCGCCGACGCCATTGCACGAGTACCAACCCGGAACCTGGGGTCCACCAGAGGCGAGACAACTCGTGGCGGGGTTTGGTGCGTGGCACGATCCATTGACCCCGGTGAAACCCCTACCGCCGGAGGTCTCATGAGCGTGGCGTCGTGGCAGGCGAAAGGGGGCCTTCAGGTGAAGCACTATTCCGATGCCGAGTCGGTGGCGGCGGCTGCCGCGGCGTGGTTGCGTTCGTGTGTGTGCGCCGCGATCGAAGCCGGTGGCGATGCGGTGCTGGCGGTCAGCGGCGGCGCGTCCCCCTGGCCGATGTACCGGTGTCTGGTGGCCGACGATGCTGTCCCGTGGGCGCGGGTGCACGTTGTACAGGTCGACGAACGCATTGCCGAGGACGGGCACGCGGATCGCAATTGGACACAGGTTGCCGATGTGTTCGGCGGCGTCGTGTCTCCCGAGAACCTGCATCCCATGCCCGTGACGGCCAACGATCTCGACGAAGCTGCCGCGGCGTACGCAGCGATGTTGGCGTCCTTGAGCGGGGGAGCGGGCATCACCGCCGCCGCGCTCGGGCTGGGCGCCGACGGTCATACGGCCTCGCTCTTTCCGGGCGATCCCGTCGAGTCGGTGACGGATCGTGACGTGGCGGTGACGGCGATGGCGCACGCCGGACGCAGGCGGATGACGTTGACCCGCCCCGCGCTCGACGCCGCCTCGCATGTGCTGTGGCACGTTGTCGGTGCTGGCAAGGCTGCCATGGCGCAGCGGCTCGTTGATGGTGACGACCGCATTCCTGCGGGCGCTATTCGCCGGGACCGCGCAGTCCTCATGACCGATTGCCAGGTGACGGCGAAGTGATATCCGCATGACGCTCCGTACCAAACTCTGTGTGTTGGTGATTCTGCCGCTCGGCGCCGTGTTTTCGGTGCTTGCGACCATGCAGTACTCCGCGATGCGGGATGCAGCGATCGCCGCCGCCGAGGAGCATGCACTTCTGCTAACCCAGGCGACGGCCCGCGAGATCGAGGCGGAACTCGCAAAGGCAGTTCATGTGGCGCACGCTGGCGCAGCCGCGCTGGCAGAGGCCCATGAACTCAAAGGAGATCGTGTGTGGCCGCTGCTGGAGACCTTGGTTGACCGGGTCCCGCTCGTGGAAGGTGCTTCTGTCGCATGGGCCCCGGGGCAGGGTGCGGCGGGCGGACCGGCCGCGCCGTACGTGTGGCGGCGTCATGGCACGATGCACCATCAGGACCTCAGCGTGGCGTATGCGGAGCAGGGGGCTGCGCCGTATGTGGACCGCGGCTGGTATCAGGCGGCAGCCGATGGAACGGCGGGATGGACCCCGCCGTACGAGGGGCCGGTGTTCGACGGCCTGCTGGTTTCGTACTCGGTACCGGTGACGCGAGGTGACGCGGTGATCGCAGTCGTGTCTCTGGATGTTCCACTTGTGCCACTTCAGGAGCGACTCTCGGTGGGGGAGTTTGAGCGGGCCAGCGGCTACCTCGTCGGACCTGACGACCGATTCATCTCGAACCCGGACCCGGCGAAGATCATGGAGGACGTGACTGCTGCGGGAGGGCCTTCGCTCCTGGCAGCCGCGTCTCCGGGAACCCTGGAGCGGGTACCGGATTGGCCGAATGGATCACCGCACATCGTTGCCTTCGAGCCGATCCCGACGGCCGACTGGGTGTTCGCTGCTGCGCTGACCGAAGACGAGATTCTGGGGCCCGTGTATCGCCAGTTGTGGTGGAATGTTGTGGTGATTGTGCTTGGCGGAGGCCTGATGGCAGCGATTGTGCTGGCGACAGGGCTCCGATTGACCGGCGACGTTCGGCGTCTGGCGGCGGCTGTGGGTCGGGTCACCGGCGGCGATCTGGGCGCGACAGTCGATGAAATTCGACGCCGCGACGAATTGGGGAAGTTGGCAGGCGACTTCAACATCATGACGCGGCAACTTGAAGCGACTGTGGAGCGGGCCGCCACCGAGAAGGCGGCGTTCGCTGCCGTTGAGCAGGAACTCGATGTGGCACGTGAGATTCAGGCCGAGATGCTTCCGCACGAATATCCGATGCTGCCGGACCATCCGGAAGTCGATCTGCATGCAGTCAATGAGCCCGCGCGGCATGTGGCGGGAGACTTCTATGACTACTGGGTGCGTGACGGCGTGCTGAATTTCGTGCTGGCCGATGTCGCAGGCTCCGGGGTTCCGGCCGCGCTGGTCATGGTTCGCGCGATGACGCTGTTGAGACAGTTCGATGAGGCGGAGAAGCCGCTGGTTGACGTTGTGTCCCAGGTCAACGCCGAGTTGTGTGGTGACAATGAACGGCAAGTGTTTGTGACCGGAGTCGTGGTGCGGTACGCGATTGGCTGTGGGACCTATGAACTCGTCTCGGCGGGCCATCTCCCCGCGTTTGTCTGCCGGAATGGCACCGTCGAGTCGGAGGGCGACTCCACAGGGCCGCTGCTCGGCATCGTTCCCGATGGAGCGTGGTCGATGCGTTCGGGCACGCTTCAGCCGGGCGACTGGCTCGCCATCTATACCGATGGCATCACCGAGGCGAGAGACGCCGCAGATCAGATGTTGGGCTGCGACGGTCTGCTCGAGGCGCTTCAGCGTGCAACCGACTGCCCTGCCAGGGAGTTGTGCATCCGCGGTATTGGCCGAGCCGAGTCCTGGCACGGGGGTCGGGTGGATGACGATCTGAGCATTCTGGTGCTTCGCAGGACGCCCTGAGCAGCCACGCGGCCAGCCCCAGACGCTTCCGGTACCCTACGGGGCGGTCCGGAAGATGAAGGAGGCACACATGAGAACAAGAAACACGGTCTTGGCCCTCACAGCAGCCGTCGGGCTCGGCGCGATGGCTGGACATGCACCTGCTGGCGACGCGATTGTGGTCTATTCAGCCGGCATCGACGGAATGCTCGATAACCCCAAGGACGCGGCGTTGCATGCCGCGTTGGTGCGGATGGAGCAGAACGGCTTGAGCCTGCCTCCTGATACGTCACCGCGCGACACTGCTGTGGCGAATCTGATTGCTGGCGTGCTGATGAGTGAAGTCGACGTTCGGATGAAGATGGATCCCGCTGCGGCGCACGCGGGAATGCCGTTCGGCCTCTCCATCACGTCTCGCGGCAATGCCGGCATGTCCGCCGATGAACTCATGAAACGACTTCGACACGTCATGGACGTGACCGGCGCCCCTACGGCGGTGCCTTCAGAGGTCCATCCAGGCTTGTGGGCGTTTCCGCCAGACATCTCGTCGCCGCCAGCGACGTTTGGGGTGGAAGACGACCGCGCCGTTCTGGGCCTCAATTGTCCGCCGGAAACCGGACCGATCGATTGGTCCGGGTGTGGGCTTCCGTGGAATGTCGACCCCATCTTCGGGTTGATTGTCGACTTCGACCAGCTTCAGCCGCTGCTCGGCATGGCCGCCATGTTCAATCCGCAGGCAGCTGGCATGATGTCGTCATTCGGTCTGATGGGGCCCGACGCGATACGTATGGAGTTCGCGATGGGCCGAGGGCGTGCGGAGATGCACGTCGGAGGGCGAATCACCAACTACGGCAAGCACTTCGGCGACCTCCTGGTTTCGGGGGGAATCCGACCGGACGTTCTGGAAGTCGTTCCAAAGGACGCCCTCGACGTGCAGGCCAGTTCCTTGGACCTTGCAAAGTCGATGGACCAGATGTTGATGATGGCCGACGATATGTCGCCACCAATGGGCGAGGGGCCGGATGGTACGCCTGCCAAGGCTTCGGATCTTGTGCGCGAGCAGGTCAAAATGATGCTCGGCGTCGACCCGAAGACGGACCTGATTGACCATCTGGGCGATGCCATGGTTCTGTACCGATCCAACGCGACTGGCGGCGGCGGACTCATGAGCGGCGTGATGGGCCTGAAACTCTCCAACGCGGACGCCATGGCGACCAGTCTGGGTGCGCTCGCTACAAGAATCAACGCCATGGCCGCGCCCATGAGTCAGGGCTATGTGCAACTGTCCACTTGGGCCGAGCCGGACTGCGGTGAGGTCATTTCGCTGTTGTTCCCCGGGGTTCCCGTTCCTTTCGAACTGTCCTTTGTTGTCAAGGGAGATTGGCTCCTCGCGGCGTTGACGCCCCAGGCGCTTGTCGCGGCCTGCCGACAGGTCGATGGGACCAGTTCCATCATGGACAACCCACGATTCGCTGCAGCGGTGGGCTCCAAGGCGATCGGCGCCGTGCAGGTCAACTTCACCGACGTGCCTGCCCAGCTTGCTGATGGATACGGCATTGCTGTGGGTCTCATGAATGCGATTTCCAACTACACGACCCCACGAGCCGACGCAGCGTCCGGCGTCAGAATGCTTCTTCCTCCCTATGCCGATCTGAGCAGCGGCGCTCGTCCGTGCGTGGTGATCGCGGAGGCTGATGGAGACGACCTCATCTACCGCGGAACCGCCGACTCAAGCATGAATGTGCTGGTCACTGGTGCCGCAGCCAATGTGTCCGCCATGATGCCTCTGGTTGCGGCGATGGCCGCGGGGGTGGCATTGCCGGCGGTCGAGGAGGCACGCGATCGAGCCCGACGGATGGAACGCAAGGCCCGAGAGCACGCCGAAAAGACGGAGCGCAGCCGCGACAAGGAGTCGCATGGGCACGCCGATCACGACCACTATGGTGACGGGAGTCATGAACACAATAGGGAGGGTGGCAAATGACCACACTTGCACTTGGAGGGGTTGCCATTGTCATGATCGTGATCTGCAGCATTCTGCTGCTGTTGGTCGTGATCATCATCGGCATGTACAACGCGCTGGTCATGTTGCGGAACCGCGTGAAGAACGCGTGGGCGCAGATAGACGTGCAACTCAAGCGTCGATATGACCTCATCCCCAATCTGGTTGAGACTGCCAAGGGGTACATGAAGCACGAACGCGAGACGCTCGAAGCGGTCACCGTCGCTCGGAATCAGGCGATGGCCGCGGCCAAGGCGGTGGCGTCCAATCCTGCCGACGGCGGCGCTGTACGTTCGCTTGGCGGCGCGGAAGGATCGTTGCGCAGCGCACTTGGGAATCTCACGGTGGCCATGGAGGCCTACCCGGACCTCAAGGCGAACACGAACATGCTTCAGGTTCAGGAAGAGCTGACCACTACCGAGAACAAGGTGGCGTTTTCGCGGCAGGCGTACAACGACTCCGTCATGGTGTACAACACCAAGCGGGAGTCCTTCCCGTCAAACATCGTGGCGGGCATGTTTAACTTCTCAGAGGCGTCGTCGTTCGAGATTGAAGATGCGGCTGAGAAGGAAGCGCCCAAAGTGCAGTTCACCTGATCGCGCCTGAGAGAGATCGACCGTGAACTTCTTCGAAGCGCAGGATCGCGCCCACCGCAAGACTGGCATGCTCATCGGGCTGCTCATCGCCGGCCTCGTGGCGATGACCGTCGGTTTGTACGCCGTCTTTATGCTGTGCCTCGAACTGCTTGGCGTGTGGGAAGAGGCGAAGGAGCAGCGAGCTGCGGAGCAGGGGCAGCATCTGAATCTCGACGCTGCGGAGCGATTCGCGGTGTCGGAGATCGGAGTCTGGTGGTCACCCCAGGTGCTTGCCGTGACCTTCGGGGTCATACTTGTTCTCGTCGGCGGGGGGTTCCTGTATCGATACCTGCAACTTCGCCGCGGCGGGGAGGCTGTTGCCGAAATGCTCGGGGGCGTTCGCATCGAGCCTGACACGCCGGATGCGGCGCAACGCCGGGCTCTCAATGTCGTTGAGGAAATGGCGATTGCTTCGGGCGTTCCTGTGCCTCCCGTTTTTGAGCTTCCGGACGACTCGATCAACGCGTTCGCTGCAGGTCACACTGTGGATCAGGCTGCCGTCGGCTTGACACGTGGATGCATCGCACTGCCGCGAGAGGAACTGCAGGGCGTTGTGGCCCATGAGTTCAGCCACATTTTCAATGGTGACATGCGGCTCAACCTCAGGCTCGTCGCCGTGATCAACGGCGTGATGGTGTTGGGGCTCGCTGGACTGATCCTTGCGCGGTATGTCGGACTCTCCCTGCTTATGAGCGGAAACCGGAGGGATGACAAGGGGGCGGGCATTGCGGTGGGGGTGGCGCTGATGATTCTGGGGTGGCTGGTAGCCGCCATCGGATTCACGGGAACGCTCGTTGCGAGGATCATCCAGGCTGCGGTTTCCAGGCAACGGGAGTTTCTTGCTGACGCAAGTGCAGTGCAGTACACCCGCAATCCTTCGGGCATTGGGGGAGCCCTTGCGCGTATCCAGCACGAGTCCAGTGGCTTCAAGGCGTCCGGCGAAGCGAGCCAGTTCAATCACATGTTCTTTTCTCAGGCGGTTCCGGCGCTCTTTGCAACGCACCCGCCATTGAGTGTTCGAATCGAGCGCATCACGAGCGGCCAGGGCATCGAGGTTCGACCGGAGCCATCGGCCCCGCCGCCGCCGCCCACGTCTTCACAGGATCGTGCGCAGGTGGGTGCGGCGACCGTGGCCCTGGGCAGGCTTCAGGCCGCCGTGGCGCACGCTGGGGAACTGACCCAGGCTTCCATGGACTGGACAGGACAGGTGATGGGGGCCATCCCGGAGCCTCTCAGGCAGGCCGCCCGCGAACCTTCATCGGTTCGAGCGCTCATTGCGGCCATGCTCATGCATGAAGGCGGGACCGACGAGGCCGCGCTGACTCGCCAGCGGCAGGCTGTGGCCGAACTGCTTCCGCCCGAGGAGGCAAAGCGTACGTCGCTGCTCCTTCCGCTGGCGGCGGCACTACCCACGGTGGCCCGGGTGCCACTCCTGGATCTGACGTCGGCGGCGGTGCAGTCACTGTCGACGAGCCAGCGGGGCGATCTTGGCCGCCTGATCGACCAACTCGTTGCAGCCGATCAGACCGTCAGCCGGTTTGAGTGGGTCGTCTCGATGATTGTCGATGCGATGTTGGACCGGGGCGGCGAAGCGAGCCATTCGGCGTCAGCAAAGTTGGAAGCCATGCCTCGCTCTGTCGAGGTCATTCTGACCATCATCGCGACCGCCGGCACGGAAGACGGCGGCGATGCCGTCCGCGCTCTGAATCAGGGACTGGTTGCGCTCGAGTGGGACGAAGTTGCGAAGGGATCGGCCGTCTCTCAGCGGGAGTTGGCGACGGCGGTCCATGAACTTCGAACGCTCCGATTCGCCGAGCGGCGCCGGCTTCTGGAGGTGTCCATGGTTGTCGTCAACCATGACGGGGAAACGACGATTGAGGAAGCAGAGATGATTCGGGCGATCGCTGAGGTGCTTGCGGTGCCCATGCCCATGGTCGTGCCCACCACCAACTGACCGCAGCGTCATGGGCCCGGGGGTAATCAGGCCCACGTCAATCCGAGTGGCAACCCGGCGCCAAGATCCTCAGGGGCAGCGTCGGTCACGACCACCATGTCCTCCAGTCGCAAGCCACCGATCGCGGGGCCGTAGAGGCCGGGCTCGACTGTGACGACGTCTCCGACGACCAGCGCAGGCCCGCCGCTGTCAAGGAGTGGGGGCTCGTGCACCGCAAGGCCGACCCCGTGTCCCGTGCCGTGAACCATGGCGATGCGGCCCGGGTCCGCGGCCTCTTCAGGGAGCCCGAGTTCGTAGCCATGGGCCGTAATGACGTCGGTTGTTGCGCTATGGACTTCCTCGCCCGTGACGCCCGCGCGGGCGCGGGCTTCGCCAGCCTGCTTGGCTTCGAGCACGGCAGCGTGCATGCGGAGAACCGCCGGGGGCACCTCGCCGTGGACCACGGTTCGTGTGCAGTCGCCGTTGTAGCGGCTCGCCTTGGATCGGGGGAAGACATCGATGATGACCGGCTCCTCTGTTCGCAGAGCGCCGCGGCCGTGGTCGTGGCAGTCTGCGCCTTGCGGCCCTCCCGCGACGATGCTGGTCGGGTTGTCATATCCGCGGTCAAGGAGATACCTGTCAATGCAGGTGCGGACCCGCTCGCTTGTCAGCACCTCGTCGTCAACCTGGAGCAGGCCACCTTCTCCGGCCTCTGCGCCTGCGATCAGTTCACAGGCCACCCTGATGGCGGCCTGGGTGTCCTGTTGGCATGCCCGCAGCGCGTCGATCTCCTCTTCATCCTTGCTTCTGCGGGCTGCAACGCCCAACTCCGGGTCGTACTCGACGGCAACACCGACTCCCCGCAACGCGTCGACAAACGAGAGGGGGAGCGTGCGGTCGGCCGTGATCGATGTCAGTCCTGCGCGGCGGACGGCTTCAGCGGTCGCCTGGGCCGTTGCTGTTTCGCGATCTCCGGACAATCCGCCCTCGGGTGCGAAGTCTGCAGGGCAGGCGATCCGATCGGCGCGTGCCGAAGTGGCCGCCCGGTTCATTTCAATGTCCCGAATGATGAGCAACCGCTCGGAGCCGGAGTCGATCAGCGCTGCAGGATCGCCGGCGCTGAACCGGATGGCGTGAAAGAGCGTGTCGTTGGCGGCAGGAATCCCGGCGATGAGCGTCGTCATGTCGGGAGCGTACCGCTTCGATAGGCTAGAGGTATGAATATTGGATGGATCGGAGCCGGAGTCATGGGTGAGCCGATGGCCGGGCACCTGCTCGCGGCGGGCCATGACCTCCGGGTGTACTCGCGCACGCGTTCCAGAGCATCCCGGCTCCTCGATGCCGGGGCCGTGTGGGCCGATGCTCCGGCCGACGCCGCGTGTGGGGCGGACGTGGTGATCAGCATCGTGGGCTTCCCCGAGGACGTCGAGGAGGTCCACCTCGGCCGCCGCGGCACGCTTCGGGCGGATGAGCTTCCGAGTGTGATCATCGATATGACGACCAGCCGCCCCAGCCTCGCGGCGAGGATTGCCGATGAGGCTCGGGCACGCGGCGTGGAGGCGGTCGACGCGCCCGTGAGTGGCGGCGATGTGGGTGCCCGGAACGCCGCGCTCTCCATCATGGTCGGCGCCGAGCCCAATGTCTTTGATCGCGTGCTGCCCCTCTTCGAACTGCTTGGCCAGACCGTCGTCCTGCAGGGCGGACCGGGCGCGGGCCAGCACTGCAAGATGGTCAATCAGATCCTCGTCGCGGCGTCGATGATCGGCGCGGTCGAAGGGTTGCGATATGCGGACGCTGCGGGGCTCGACGGCGCGACCGTGCTTGCCTCAGTCTCCGCGGGGGCCGCCGGATCATGGACCATCACCAATCTTGCGCCCAGAATCCTGAAGGGGGACTTCGCGCCCGGGTTCTTCGTCGAACACTTCGTCAAGGACCTGCGAATTGCGATGGAGGAAGCCGACGCCATGGGCCTGGATCTTCCCGGGCTCTCGCTTGCCAAGCAAGCATACGAGCGGCTCTGCGAGGCAGGGCACGGCCAAGCCGGCACCCATGCGTTGGCCGTGGCCTATTGAGAGACAACCTCTTGAAAGACAACGGGCCCGCCTTGCGGCGGGCCCGTTGCGTCATCCACCGTCAGGAGACGGGTGTCAGTGCTCCTGGACCTCCGAAGCAGGCTGCCCCATGAACGGGAACATCATGCCGCCTCCGCCACCGGCGATATCGTCGGTGTTGTAGAGGTACTGGGCATTGAGTGCTCGATCAATCAGGGAACTTGCTTCCGCAAGGTGCGCCCGCGAGTACGGGTCAATGTCGGCACCCTTGCGACGCATGGCGCTGTCAATTGATCCCTTGAGTTCACGCAGTTGCATGCGGCTCAGGTTGGTGACCGGAGCGGTATAGAAGCCTCCGCCCGAGGGCATACTGAGGTCGATGAGCCGCTCAAGATGCGATCGCTGCGCGTTGCGGCGCAGGCTGGAGATGTAGGGAGATCGGGCGTTGTAGGCGCCTTGCGGCCCTTCGTCCAGCTCGGTCCAGACGGCATCCCGGACCGTCGTGAGAACCTCGGGGACTGTGATCACATCTTCCTCATCCAGAGCGCGGAACTCGTTGTCATAGACGCGGTTCAGCGTTGCGGGATTAAGGATGTTGGAAAGCGCCATCGACTGGATGCTGGCGATCTTGTCGTGAACGGGATAGGTCTCGTCCTCGAAGATGTATCGCTGGCCGCCATCGTCCCACCACTTGTCCACCGTCATGCGGCGAAGAAGCGAGGGTGAGAGTCCGAAAGCCTCATCCCGCATCGTGTTCTCAAGCACAAGTTCGAGCGCTCGACGCTGTTGATCGGCTTCGATGGGTGTGATCGGGTCACGATCGCCCTCATCGCCCTTCTTGTCACGGTTGAGATAGCTCCCGCCGATCCAGTTGGATGCGATGTTCACGGCCCCGAGATGCTTGTACAGAAGCATGTCGTAGGCCTTGCGGGCCTCGGCCCAACTCTCGCCGTCCTCGACCATGTCCTCAAGGATGCGTTCCCTGAGATGCTGGGCGAGCCCGATCTGCGAAGCGGCGTAATTGAGCGGATTCTCACCATGGTCGAACCGGCGGGCACGGGGATCGGGCCCCCACGTGTCCTCGTCGGTCGCATAGATGAGTTGAGGCTCGCCCGCTCGCTTGAGCACCTTCTCCGGCTTCTTGCCGATGTAGCCGTACTCAATCGCCCACATGTCGTAGGGGCCGATGGTCATCTGGGTCCAGTCGCCCTGGGTGTCACCCAGTTCGTAGTTGATGTTGACGGGGAGGTAGTCCATCACGGAGCCCGATTGGGACTTGTTCCCAAACTCGTCCGAGTTGATCTCGGCAAGCGTATGGATGGTGCTGCCCTTGAAGTTATGACGAAGCCCGAGGGTATGGCCGACCTCGTGCATAACGACTTCCTTCAGCAGCGGCCCGATGAACTCTTCGGGCACACCATCGAGGAACTGCTCATCGCCCCGCGTGGTGCTGGTCTCTGAGGCTGCGGCATCATCGCCGGCATCGTCGTCGTCGCCCTCTTCGGTGGCTTCGTCATCGGCCTCCTCTTCGGCCTCTTCGTCAGACTCGTCCGCGTCCGAATCATCGTCTGCGTCACTGTCGTCGCTATCAGACCGCGTGGCCATCAGCGTCATCGACATGCCGCCTTCCGACATGCCGCCAGTCATGGAGCCATCTTCGACGGTCAGAATCAGGGGATCTTCGTCGCCCCCATCTTCTGCAGGGTTGAGCGTAAGCCGGCTGTCCGAAGGTGACCAGTCACCCACGAGGTCCACGGTACCGAACATGCCCATTTCGGCAGAACCCTCGACCGTGTTGTCCTTGGCCAGCGAGAGTTCGAGCGTGAGGTCCATCGCGTGACTCTCGCCGTCCGGTGCGGACATCTCGATGGTTCCGTACCAGGTTCCCGAGATTGGATCGTTCGGGTCGACCATGGCGATGGCCGGCTTGTCCAGATTCATGATGAGGTCCGGGCTGAGCCGGACCATGGCGACATCCATGGCCTTGCACGCGGCGTGCCGGCAGTTGCCATTCACCTGGCTGACGCGGCCAATCAGCCCGTCGTACTGCTCGTCACCGATCAAGTCTGTGGAGACGGTCGGATTTGCAAACCCCGGAAGCGATCCCGAGGCCCGCAGCATGGCTTGCCGCTGGATCTGCTGAATGACATCCGCACGCTCGGCGCGGCTTGCCAGCAGTACGCGGGGGTGCCATTCGGGATGCGTCTCGAGCCACGCGAGCGACTCGGGGCCCCAGCCCTCCAGGGCCGTTTCGGGGACGAGGTCCTTCCACGTTCGGGTCCAACCGTTGATGAAGCCCTCGTCCATCACGATGTCAGCGTCGAGGATCTCTCCAGTCTTCGGGTGTACGCGGCTGGGCCCGATGGCGAAGCCCATGTCGGCATTGGTCCAGAGGAAGAAGTTGTATCGCGCGTCCTCGGGATCCTTCTCCATGTGGGCGCCCGTGTCGGCGTCCTGCTGGTACACCTCGATGGCGTTGACGATTCCGACGTTCTCGAACGCTTTGTTCCATTCGAGAATGCCGTCGCGGACCCATCGTCGATAGCGGACCGGCGTGGTGTGCTCGACGTAGAAGACAATGGGCTTCTTCGGCGGGCTCATTTTGAGTTTGGGGTCGGCCTTCTGGACGTTCCACCGGTTGATGTACCGCACCCAGGGATTCTCCCTGGACGCATCTCCGATGTCACGATGGGCCGTCGTGAAGTAGCCGACGCGTTCGTCGGCCGCCCGCGGCTTGTAGCCGGTGTTCTCGGGAATCTCAGCGATGGAGTAGGCGAGCGTTCCAAGTCGCCCTCCCCGAAGCGGCATCTGGAAGGCGAGTTCCACATTGTTCGGGAATGACTTGGCCTTTTCGATGGTGGCGAGGCGCGTGTTGGCGCCGCTCGTGCGACCGCCGAAGAACTTGGACGATTGCTTGACCAGCAGGTCGGTCAGGTCGATGACCGGACCGCCACCGGGCCCCATGGTCTTGATCGGCACGTCGAGAATGACGCGGTCCGTGAAGACACGCTTGGTGCCGGCTCTGGATTGCTTGTCGCCGGTTGAGCGAACGGCGTAGTTCGGCTGAATGAGGGCCAGCCGCTTGCCGAATCGCTTCCACGAGGCGTAGAGGTCGCCAGCCTGCACACCCGCCTGCGGGATGCCGCCGGAGATCGTGTAGGCGAAGAAGACATTCTGTTTGGCGAAGTTGCGGGGGAGTTCCGCCAGGACGTCGCCGGATTTCTCGTCGACGTACAGCGTGTACATGCCCCGCTTTCCGTCGGCGGTTGAGACGACCTTTTCGTATGAGTCCTTGACGACCGAGTCGAACTTGGGGAACTCAGACTTGCCGCTCTTGCCGTTGGTGGCGGCGATTCGTGGGTCGATGCCGTCGTGGGTCGGGCTGATCGAGTCCGAGGCCAGCGCGACCGCGGCGACTCCGAGCCCGCCGATGGCGGTCAGGGTGAGAACTGTTCGCATGATGTATCTCCTGAGGGCAATGGTGGATGAGTCCCCCGATGACTGACAGCAGCAATCCTACCCCCATTCCGGCTCCGCTTCCGGCAAGCCGCCCCACCCGCCCTGGCGGTACCCCAAGCCCCGCCGCTGGCCGAATCAGGCCCGGATGGCGACCTCTCGGGCGGCATCCCACCGCAGAACCCGGTCCTCCCGCCAGGCATCCACCCCCATTTTGATGGCGACCATCGTGGCGCAGCCCAGATCGACGTTACAGGCCAGTGGGGCCCCATCACGCACAGCGTCGAGGAAGTTGCCCATGTGATCGCGACGCTCGTCTCGCGGGAGATTGACCGTGGCGTGGCCTGGTTTGGAGGCGTCAGCCTCCAACCCGTTGGCCACGCGGAATTCCTGCGACCAGGGTGCTTGCTCGGACAGGGTGAGGCCGTCATGGAACGCCATGGTTCCGTACTGGCCTCGAATCACGGTCGGCCAGGTGTCGTCGTTGGTCATGACGCTTGAGAGGCAGACGGTGTGCTCGCCTGGATAGTCGACCATCATGAAGAAGGTGTCAGGAATGTCCCGCTCATCCTTCTCGAGGTAGCGGCCGCCGCTTGCGACAACTCGGCTCGGATAGGCCCCGTGGTGCCCTTCAATGGCCAGCAGCAGCGGCGCGAGTTTGTGGTACAGCAGGTCGGTCGCCAGGCCGCCGTTGTACGCCAGATACTTGCGAAAGCGGAAGAAGTGATCCGGGTTCCAACTGATCTGCGGTGCCAGCCCGTGGGCGTGGCCGAGCCACCTGTCCCACCAGACGTATCCGGGGTCGGCCGGGGCGTTGTGCGGGCCGGCGTCGGGGTCGATGCGCCAGTTGAACTGCCCGCCGCGTGAGTTTCTGCAGTACGCGCCCTGGCTCCAGGTTGGTTTGCCGATCCGACCTTCTGCGATGGCCCGCCGGGCCGACCAGAAGGCGCCATCACTGGTTCCCTGCGGACCGACCTGCAGGGTCCGCCCGGTTCGATGCACGGCGTCGCGGCACGCAAGCGCCTGCGGAATCGTGTGCGAGAGCGGCTTCTCGCAGTAGACGTCCTTGCCGGCCTCCATGGCTTCGATCGCAATCCTGGTGTGCCAGTGGTCGGGCGTCGCAATCACGACCGCATCCACGTCCGGATCGTCGAGGACCTGCCGGTACTCCATCGTCGCGGCGTTGCCCGAGAGGGACGCCACGGAAGCCGCATGGTCAAGCCTCCGCCGGTACACATCGCAGACCCGAGTCACGCGCACCTGGTCGTCGTCGGAGCGGTTCACCAGACGCTGAAGGTGACTGGTGCCCATGCCGCCGGTGCCAATGACCGCCATGTTGAGCCGTTGGTTGGCGCCCGGAACTCTGGCCCACGACGCTGCGGAGAGGAGTAGGGGACTGGCGGCAGCGGCTTGAAGGGCTGTGCGGCGGGTCATGGGCATGGGCTGATCTCCTCGCCACGAGCCTACCGCCGCGCGCCGCAGGATGCACGTGCTACTTCAGCGATGCGCCCTGGGACTCAAAGTACGTTCGGTCCCCGGTCCGACGGGGTGAAGCGAAGAAGGACTCCATCTGGCTGATCCATCGTCTGCCTGACGCGCCACGCTTTTCGTAATAGGCCGCCATGTCGTCGTCGTAGCGATCCATGATCTCCAGCATGGCCTCATCGCTTGGATATCTGTCGTCGAAGAGCACGGCTTCCATCGGGAGCCGCGGGCGTTTCCAGGGGGCCTCATCAGGCTTCCCGACACACAGGCCGTACAGCGGGTACACGCCCTTGGGAAGTTCCAGGAGCTGGCTGACGCCAGCAAGATCGTTGCGAATGCCCCCGATGTAACACGTGCCCCACCCGAGCGACTCCAAGGCCAGCACGAGGTTTTGCGCGAAGAGCGATGCATCGACTGCGCACAACAGGAATGACTCGAGATTCTCGATGCACGGCTCTCCTGCACGATCTGCCAGCAGGCGATGCCGACGAATGTCGCCGCAGATCACCAGAAACGCGCCGGCGTCGGCAACCTTCTGCTGGCCGCCGCTCAGTTCGACCAGCCGTTGGCGTGCCTCTGTCCTGGTCACACGGAGCACGCTGTAGACCTGAATGTTGGCGCTGGTGGCCGCGCATTGAGCAGCTTCAAAGGCTGCGCGGATGTCGTCGTCGGGAACCGTTGCATCCGCGTAGGACCGGATGGAACGGTGATCGTGCATTTGTTTGATGACCGGGTTCATACGACCATGGTAGATCGAAGGCGCGTCAGGCACCCACCCATCGGTCGTACAGCGTCCTCGCGCGAGCGGGATCGCCGACCCCGATCAGCGCGCGACCGTCGGCAAAGACGGTGACGCGCACGCGATCTTCTGTCAGGTCGACCTGCAGGACGTGCTGGTCATGTCGGACCTCGCCATGCGGGTTCAATCGTGCCGCCAGCGCATCGAGGTCGACGGGCCCGGGGGCAGCGGGCAGGATCTGCGTGGTGTCTCGGCCGCACAGTGACTCGGCGGCGCCGCCTCGCTCGCCGTCCAGCCACTCAAAGCGGCGTTGTCCGCAGCATGGGCAGGCCTGGCGAGGCGTGCCTGGCCGCATGCGGCGGTCCTCGCCCGCCCAGGGGTCGATGGAATGCATGGATCGGTCGAGGTCAGCCACTCGCCCGACAAGCAGTGACAGAGCTGCGGCCGCCTGATGTCCTGTGACGATGGCAATCGTCGGGCCGAGGACGCCTGCGGTGTCGCAGGTCGGTGAAGCGCCTGCGGGGGGAGGCTCCGGGAAGATGCACCGCAGGCAGGGCGTCGGCGCGTCCCATGACACGGCCTGCCCCTGGCCGCCACCCTTGGGCAGGATCGGCATGACCAGCCCTCCGGTGCCGACGGCGCCTGCGTACACGTACGGAAGGCCGTGCTTCACGGCCAGATCGTTCAGCAGGTACCGCGTGTCGAAGTTGTCCAGTCCATCCACGAGAAGATCGACGCCGGCGGCGAGCGATTCGGCGTTGCTCGCGCGAAAGTCGTCGGTGACGGGTTCGACACGGATGTCTGGATTGATCTCTCCCAGCCTCGCTGCTGCCGCCATGGCCTTTGGAGCGGCGCGGTCCGCGTCCGCCTGGCTGTACAGGGTCTGCCGCTGGAGGTTGCTGATCTCGACGACGTCGCGATCAACAATCCGAAGGGTCCCCACGCCCGCCCGTGCGAGTTGGTCCGCTACGCCGCAGCCAAGCGCGCCGCACCCGACGATGAGGACGGTCGCGTCCGCAAGTTTCCGTTGGCCGTCGCTGCCGATATCCGGCAAGAGGACCTGACGGTCGTACCGTCCTGATCCGCCTGCCTTCTTCCGGCGTGCCTGGTCCGGATTCACCACGCGAAGTGGCTGAACGCCTTGTTCGCTTCGGCCATACGGTGGGTCTGCTCGCGGGTCGTGCAGGCCTTCCCTTCGCCGTTCGCGGCGTCGTAGAGTTCCTTGGCCAGCCGGTCGGACAGTGGCTTGCCCTTTTCGCCGCGAACCGCCGTGATGATCCATCGGAAGGCAAGGCTTTGGCGTCGCCGCTGGGTGACGGGCATGGGCACCTGATAGTTGGCGCCGCCGACCCGCTTGGACCGTACTTCGACATTGGGCTTGACGTTCTCAATCGCCTGCCTGAATGCGTCAATGACGGACTCCGGCATGCCCTCTCGCTTGTCCTTGTCCATCCGCTTCTTCATCTTGTCCAGCGCGTCGTAGACGACCCGCTGCGCGACGGCCTTCTTGCCATCCACCATGACGCAGTTGATGAACTTGGCGAGCACCTTGTCCCCGTACCGGGGATCGGGCTGAAGTTGCTTTTCAGAAGCGGTGATACGACCGGCCATGGTGGGCCTCCTTTGGCTCATCCGCCCGCTGTGCGGGCCTACTGTTCACCGGCGCGAAGTCGAGCGTCGCCGATTACTTGCCTTCGCCCACGCTCGTGGGCGTTGATTGTGTTCGAGGCTACTTCTTGCCTCGTTTGGTTCCGTACTTGGACCGCCCCTTGGCGCGGCCATCAACACCGAGGGTGTCGTGGCTTCCGCGAACGACGTGGTATCGAACGCCCGGAAGGTCGCGGACACGACCGCCACGCACGAGCACGATCGAGTGTTCCTGAAGGTTGTGTCCTTCACCACCGATGTACGCGGTCACTTCCTTGCCGTTTGACAGCCGAACACGAGCCACCTTCCGCAGGGCGGAGTTGGGCTTCTTGGGTGTGACCGTACGGACCTGCAAGCACACGCCACGCTTTTGTGGGCATGCGGCGAGATCGCGGACATTCGACTTGGCCTTGGGGCTTCGTCGGGGCTTGCGAACGAGTTGATTGATCGTGGGCATAGGAACTCCGTGGGCACCAGAATGAACCGCCAAACAGGCGAGCCGAGCAGTGTATCAGGACCAGGGAGGGGGGCAAGGGCGTCGGGCGGCGTTCCAGGCCGCCGTCGGCGGCAGCGAGGGGCCGCCACCCCTGAATGCGTCGAGCATGGAAGTTGTTCTGTTATAGGACTTTGGGGGCCCGGTGGGGGTGTCAGGGTCGCGTCGGCCCTGTGGATAACCCGTGGACTGGACCCGGTCGCGCTGGCAGAACCGCCGCTGAAGGGGGCCTGCCGGGCGATTTCAACCGAAGGCCCACGCATGGCCTGTTCTGAATAGACTGCCAGCCCGCCGGAGCCCCCGACAGCGTGACTAAACCCCTCATTCAAGTTGAGTTGCACTCAGATGGCGCCTGTCTGGGCAACCCTGGCCCAGGCGGGTGGGCCTGCATTCTCCGGCCGATGTCCGGGGGAGACGATGTGGTGCTCACGGGCGGGGAGCCGGCGACGACCAACAACCGAATGGAGTTGACAGCCGTCCTGGAGGGGCTGAAGACGCTGGAGGACGGAACGGTTGTGGGCATCTTCGCCGACAGCCAGTACGTCCTGACCGGGTTGAGTGAGTGGATGGACAACTGGAAGCGTCGAGGATGGAAGACGTCGGCGCGCAAGCCCGTGAAGAATGTGGACCTTTGGAAGGCGCTCGACGGCGAACGCACGCGACTTGAGTTGAGTTACGAGTGGGTGGAAGGGCACGCTGGCCATCCCGACAACGAACGATGCGATCAACTGGCCAGGCAGCAGGCCGAGATGTACTTGGAGACATGACGTGACCGTGCATCGAGTGGAAGTTCGGCCTCGCGAAGAAGCGGGAGACCCTGCAGGGCGCGCGGCACTTGCAACGGTGAAGGAGTCTGGTGCGGACGCGTCACTGGACCGCATCGATACTGCCGCCGTCTACCTCATCGAAGGCGATCTGGCTGATCACGCCATAGACCGCATCACGCGTGAGTTGCTCGGGCACCCGGTGAGTGACGTGGTCGTCGTTGGCGCGGGCCCCGCGCGGGCCGCGGCTGTCATAGAGGTGCATCCACAGCCCGGCGTCATGGACCCGGACGCGCAGGCCGTAGAGGCGGCCATCGAGTCCATGGTCGGGCGGGACGTTCGCGTGCGAACCGCCGTGCGGTATGACCTGCACGGGGTCGACGCCGAGGCCGGCCACCGCCTTGTATCAAAGTGTCTGGCGAATCCCCTCATTCACGACGTGTGCATTGGCGCTGTTCACCCGGAGTCGTTCCCGACTGGGCATACGCACGAGATGACTGTTCGGGAAGTCCCCTTGCGGGATCTCGACGATGCGTCGCTGGAGAAACTCAGCCGGGACGCGCACTTGTTCCTGTCGCTCGACGAAATGCAACAGGTTCGCGAGCACTTCCGCGGGCTCGGCCGAGAGCCCAGAGAGATCGAACTGGAGACACTCGCCCAGACGTGGTCGGAACATTGCGTGCACAAGACGCTCAAGGCCACCGTGGACTATCAGGGCGAACTTCCCGGTGCCGCCGACATTCCAGATGTCGAGATGCGAGATGGCGGTGTCGTTCGGATTCACAATCTCTTGAAGTCCACCGTCGCGGCGGCCACGCACCGGTTGATGGATGAAGGTCTGGACGATTGGTGCCTGTCGGTCTTCGTGGACAATGCGGGGGTCGTCGGATTCGATGATGACCATGCCGTGTGCTTCAAGGTTGAGACGCACAATCATCCCTCAGCGCTCGAACCGTATGGTGGGGCGGCGACGGGCATTGGCGGGTGCATTCGAGATGTGATCGGTACGGGGCTTGCGGCAAGGCCGGTCGCGGCCACCGACGTCTTCTGCGTCGCTCCACTGGACATTGCCGAGGTGCCTTCAGGATGTCTGCATCCTCGCCGCATCCTGTCGAGAGTTGTGCAGGGCGTGCGGGACTACGGCAACCGCATGGGCATTCCAACCCTTGACGGCACCGTGTGGTTCGACGAAGGGCACGTCGGCAACCCGCTTGTGTTCTGCGGGTGCGTTGGCGTCATGCCGAGAGACAAGGTGCACGGTGGGCCTGCGCCCGGGGACCGGATCGTCGCCCTGGGCGGCCGGACCGGCCGGGACGGCATTCATGGTGCGACGTTCTCCTCGGCAGAACTGACCGATACGCATGCCGACGAGTTCTCACACGCCGTCCAGATCGGGAATCCGATCACGGAGAAAAAGGTGCTCGACGCCATTCTGGCGGCGAGGGACCACGCGTCGGGCTGTCTCTACACAGCGATCACGGATTGCGGTGCTGGAGGCTTCAGCAGCGCGGTGGGCGAGATGGGTGAAACGCTGGGGGCCGAGGTGCATCTGGACCGCGCTCCGCTCAAGTACACCGGACTGACCCCGGTCGAAATCTGGATCAGTGAGGCGCAGGAGCGAATGGTGTTGGCGGTTTCGCCCGCCAATCTGGATGCTGTTGCGGCCATCTGCGAGGCGCATGAAGTGGAGTGGTGCGACCTCGGTCACTTCGGAACGCCGGACGCGGAGTTGATTCTCAACTACGACGGCGAGGAAGTTGGCCGATTGTCGATGGAGTTCATGCATGGGGGACTCCCCGATCGGGTGCGTGAGGCCGCCTGGGCGAGTCCGGTCCTGCGTGCTCCAGACATCGAGGCGGAGCCGGATCTCGCTGAAACGCTGGTTGCTCTTCTGTCGCATCCGAACATCGCGTCCAAGCAGGACATCGTCCGCCAGTACGACCACGAAGTGCAGGGGCGGACCATCCTCAAGCCTTTCGTCGGGCCGGGAGGCGATGGCCCCGGTGACGCAGCCGTGATCACGCCGGTCCGTGGATCGACCAGAGGGCTTGCCATCGGTTCCGGGCTGGCAACGGGATGGGCGGCCGACCCGTATCTGATGGTGCTCGCTGCCATTGACGAGTGTGTTCGCAATCTCGTGTGCGTTGGCGCCGACCCGAGTCAGATTGCGATCCTCGACAACTATTGCTGGCCCGGGTGTGACGATCCACAGCGGATGGCCGAACTGGTGCGCGCCTCGGTGGCCTGCCTCCACGGCGGGCTCGCCTACCGAACCCCGTTCATCAGCGGCAAAGACTCGCTCAACAATCAGTTCACGACGGAATCGGGGGAGACGATTCGCATTCCACCGACCATGCTCATCAGCGGCTTTGGCATCGTGCCTGATGTCACGCGGTGCATCACGATGGACGCCAAGTCAGCGGGCAGTGCCCTGGTGCTGGTGGGAGGGACACACTGCGAAACCGGCGGAAGCCACCTGCTTCGGGTCGCGCCTGATGCGCCCGGACGCCGCGACCTTCCGCGTGTGGATCTGGCAGCCGGTCCGGCACGGGCCTCGGCGGTTGCGGCGGTGCTTGCAGAAGGCCGGGTACTGGCAGCGCATGACTGCAGTGAGGGTGGGCTGCTCGTGGCGGTTGCGGAGATGGCCATGGCTGGCGGCCTTGGCGCAACACTCGATGCTGCCGCGATCGAGTCGGGCGGGTCGCTCGCCGTGGGCTGCTTCGCGGAAACGCCATCACGCTATGTCCTGGAGGTCGCGGCCGGTGAGGCGCAGGACGTCTGCAGGACGCTGGCGGATCACAACGCGAGCGTCATTGGCACGCTGACGGATCGCCCGCACCTGGCAGTAGGTAACACGGTGGTTCAGATGGATGCACTCGCTTCGGCGTGGCGAGGTGGATTGAAGATTTGATGTACGACTGCCGGAGTACCATGGAGACCATGTCCACTCGACCGAAGGCGATTGTGCTGACGGCGCCCGGAATCAACTGCGACCTGGAGTTGGCCGAAGCGTTTGAGCTTGCCGGCGCTTCGGCGGAGCGGGTGCACGTCAATGCGCTTGCTGCAGACCCGGGCCTGCTGGACTCGGCTGATCTGATCGGGCTGCCTGGAGGGTTCTCCTACGGCGACGCGATTGCGGCGGGACGCATTCTGGCGGTCATGTTGCAATCAACGATCATCGACGGACTTCGCGGCGCAGTTGACCGGGGCGTTCCGATGATTGCTCCCTGCAATGGGTTTCAGATCGCCACGCAAGCCGGGCTCCTGCCGGGCCCGTGGCCCGATGGCCCCGCGCGAACCGAAACCGCGCTGCTTGAGAATGATGGCGGCCGGTTTGTCGACCGCTGGGTACGTGTCGAGTATCCCGCTTCAAAGTGCATCTGGACGCAGGACCTGACCGGCGACGATGCCACCATGGTGCTTCCGATTGCTCATGGCGAGGGCCGCTTTCATGCCGAAGCGTCGGTGTTGTCCCGACTGGAATCGGAAGGCCGCGTTGCGGTCAGGTATGCAGCGGACGATGATCCGAATGGCAGCAGGGGCCATATCGCAGGCATCTGCGACGACACGGGGCTGATTCTGGGATTGATGCCTCACCCGGAACGCTACCTTCATTGGACGCAGCACCCATACTGGACGCGGCGTGTGGTGTGCGCGGAGGATCCGCCCGGTCTTCAGATGTTTCGCCGAGCCGTGCAGCATGTGCTGCAGCACTCGGCGGCGCCCGCCTGAGTTTGCCGTATAGAGGAGGAGTGGTGCCTCCGATCGACCCGTTCCATCTTGACCGGTCGCCACCAGGCGAAGCGTCGCCTCGGCCGTGTCCGGCATGTGGGTATGACCGCCGCGGTCTGCCCTCTGGCCGGCCATGTCCCGAGTGTGGGGTGGTTGAGCAAGCCGGGAGTGCCCCGGCCGAAGGTTGGACGGGTCCGAGTTGCATCAAGTGCGGCTCCCCGACCCCAGGACTTCCGGTGGGGGCGCTGTGCCCACAGTGCGCGCAGGCGATGCCACCACTGGGGGAACGGTTCGAATCGCACCCACACTGCGGGCAGTGTGGCTACGACCGTTGCGGCATATCGCAGACGGCTCCGTGTCCCGAGTGCGGAGAGACCCCGACGAAAGCGGGAGTTGTCTCGACCTCAAGTGTGCGGAGGACCGTGCTGCCTCAGGGGGAGGTGTCGTTTCGCATCTCAGGAAGGCTGGCTCGCTCATGGCACTTCAGGGCGGCGCTCCTGGTCATCTTGTGGAGCATTGTGGGCGTGGGAGGGACGGGCGTCGTGTCCATGGTCGGTTTGCCGAATTCGACGTACTTCGCTGTGCTGGCGATGTGGGCCGGTGTGGCATCCATCGCCGTCTGGTTCTGCTCGCCACGGTCGCTGGACATCGAGCGACCTCTGTGGATTCTGGTCCGGTGGGGCGCGCGGCTCGGACTGGCCTGCTGGGCTGTCGGGCTCTGGGAGGCCAGGCAGCCGACGATTGGCATGGGCCCCGCGATCTGGATGCAGGCGGGCGGGGCGGTTGGCGGCGTGTTGCTGCTCGCAGTGCTGGCGTCGGTTGCGCGGGAACTGGAACTGCTGCACAGCGCCAGGAAGCTGACGACGTCGGCGGTCCTCTTCCTGCCCATCATGCTCTTCACCTGGATCATGCCGTTTCCAGAGGATGCCGTCACGATTTCAGAGGGGCCAGCGGGCCTCGTGCAGTCCGTGTTTCTACTGATCGCCGTCGTGCCCTGGTTTTGGCTGCTCTTGAGGGTGGCCCGTGCGGTGTTGGACATGACTGCGGAGTGCAGATGGGCCGGCGTGGCCCATCGGGACCAGGCCAGCCGCGATGACGCCTGGAAGCAGCGGATGCAGCGGGACGACGATTGACTACGGCAGCGTGGCGGAAGTCCTACCATGGGCGGTCTTGGGAGCCCCAGACATGAGCAACACGACCCTTCGCTGTGCAGTCATCGGAGTCGGCAGAATGGGCCGGCACCACGCCCGCGTGTATGCGCAGATGCCCGACGCCGATCTTGTGGGCGTCGTCGATCATGATGCCGATCGGGCACGCGACATCACCGAGGAGTGGGGCGGGCAGGCGTTCGGCTCCATCGCCGACTTGGTGGCCTCGGGCGTCGACGCGGTCACCATTGCGACTCCGACTGTTCATCACCGCCCCGCAGCAGAGCAGTTGCTTGGCGCCGGCGTTGCCTGCCTCATTGAGAAGCCACTGGCCCCGACCGCAGAAGACGCAGCAGCCATCGCCGCCGCTGCCGATGCCGCTGGTGTGGCACTTCAAGTCGGACATGTGGTTCGGTACGACCCGGTCATGCGGGCGATCAAATCGCTGGGCGATCTGCGACCTCGCCACCTCGAGTTGCATCGCATCAGTCCGATGACGTTCCGGAGCGTCGACGTCGGCGTGGTGCTGGACATGATGATCCACGATCTCGATCTCCTCACCATGCTTGTCGGACGCGCGCCTGAAGATGTGCAGGCGAGTGCGGTGGCGGTGCTCGGAGAGGCCGAAGACGTCTGCAACGTTCGAATGACCTATCCCGCTTCGCAGGAGGGGCCGGCGTGCGTTGCCAATGTGACCGCATCGCGGCTGGCGATGAAGACTGAACGCACGCTTCGACTCATCTCGGAAGACATGTACGTGTCGGCTGACTTTGTCGCTCGCACGGTGAAGGTGATACGAAAGGCCGCCAATGCCGATCAGATCGAGGCGCTTCGAACGCGGTTGGCTGCCGGCGAAGACCTGAGCGACGTGAACTACCTGGATCTGGTGCAGTTTGAGGATCTTGAGATCGCCGATGCCGAGCCTCTCCGACTGCAGGCCGAGGACTTCCTTTCGGCAGTCCGATCCGGAAACAGACCGCCGGTCGATGCAGAAGCGGGATCGCTGGCTGTTCAGGTCGCCGAACGAATTGTCGAGACGGCGCGAGCGGGCCAGTTGAGCCTCGCCTGAGTCCGTGGCCGAGCGGGAGATTCACGATCATTGGTCCCGCGAGGCAAAGCGGAAGGGGTATCGCTCGCGTGCAGCCTTCAAGCTGATTCAGATTGACGAGCGGAAGCATGTCTTGAAGCGGGGGGACCAGGTGCTCGACCTCGGCTGCGCGCCAGGATCGTGGCTTCAGGTTGTCTCGCAGCGTGTCGGCCAGTCAGGCCGCGGGTGGGGCATTGACCTCAAACCGGTGCCGGGAGGCCTCCCCGACAATGTGACGGCGCTGGAGGGAGATGCTCAGGATCCGTGCGGTGCCGGAGTTCCGGAGGGCTTGATCTTTGATGTCATCCTCTCGGACATGATGCCCTCGACCACGGGAAGCCGGGATACGGATCACTTTCGAAGCCTCGCGGTGTGCGAGTTGGCCATGGACCTCTGCCCGCGGTGGCTTCGGCCCGGCGGATCACTGGTCATGAAGGTGCTGGAAGGTTCCGCCATGCCCGAACTCCTGGCCGACGCGCGAACTCGATTCGAAAAGGTGAAGCCTTTCAAGCCGGAGGCATCACGCAAGGAGTCGACGGAGATCTTTGTCGTGGCGCAGGGATACGTCGGCGCGATGGCTGACGACCTGCGGGATGGACCTCCCGTGGCCGGCGGACCGCCGCCTGTTCCTGAGGGGTGGTAGCCGCGCAGCCAGCGCGGTGCGCGTCACGCCGGGGAGGCTCCCGCGCGCGGCCGGGCAGGACTCCCTGAGCCGCCGGTCCAGAGTACGGCCGGTTGAAAGCGGGCAGTGGTATCCTAGATCTGCCTCGGGGCGCCGCGCGGACGCGGCTGAGACGCACCCGTCGCACCTGATCCGGTTCGTACCGGCGGAGGGAAGGCTATATGAACAACGACACGCACGCTTCTGACATCAATCTGACAAGCGCGACTTCGGACCAGTACATGGCAGCCTTGCCGCTGTACGGCGCCTCGGATCCATCCAGTACGGGTTGTGGTACGACGCCGGGGAGCTTCGCCTGCGGTGCCGACCTTGGTGGACCTCTGGCGTATGCAAGCCCCGACACACCGGGCATGCCTCCGCCAAGCACCATGACCGCGTGGGACTTCCTTCCCGACGGGTGGCAGATTCGAGAAGCGTCCGGCGGCTGTCGCGGGCACAATCAAGGGCCGGCGGCCATCGTGGCCGTGCCGCCCGCGGGGTTTGAGCCTGTGACGCAACTGGAGCATGCTCGGCTCGGCACGATCACCGACGCCATGCGGCGGGTCGCTGAACGCGAGACGCACCTGACAGCGGAGCAGATCCGCGACGAGATCGCAGCCGGCCGAATGGTGATTCCGGCCAACATTCACCACCTTGCCGGATCACTCGACCCGATGGCGATCGGCAGGGCCTCTCTGACCAAAGTCAATGCCAACATGGGCGCGTCGCCGGTCAGCAGCGGGACGGACGAAGAACTGGAGAAGCTCGACTGGGCGGTTCGGTGGGGCGCAGACACGGTGATGGACCTCTCCACAGGCGGGGATGTCGACGCGTGCCGGGGAGCGATCATCGGCGCATCGACCGCGCCCATTGGAACTGTTCCCATCTACGCCATGATTCTCGATCGGAAGCTGGAAGCGTTGGATCGTGAGACGATTCTCAGGAGCATCCAGCACCAGGCTGCGCAGGGTGTCGACTACATGACTGTGCATGCCGGTCTCCGGCGGGCACACGTGCCCCTGGTCAGAGACCGGCTCATCGGCATTGTGTCGCGTGGCGGATCGCTGCTGGCGAAGTGGATGATCACCCACGAAGCCGAGAATCCGATGTACGAGGCGTGGGATGACATTTGCGAGATTCTTCGGGCTCATGACGTCACGTTCAGTATCGGCGATGGCTTGCGACCGGGTGGGCTCGCAGACGCGACCGACCAGGCTCAACTCGGCGAATTGGAAACGATCGGCGAATTGACCGAGCGAGCCTGGCGTCATGGTGTTCAGGTCATGGTCGAAGGCCCCGGGCACGTGCCGTTTGATCAGATCGAGTTCAACATGAAGTTGCAGCGGCGTCGATGTCACGGCGCGCCTTTCTACGTGCTTGGGCCGCTTGTGACCGACATCTTCCCCGGGTACGACCACATCACGTCCTGTATCGGCGCCACTGCGGCGGCCTGGCATGGCGCGGCGATGCTGTGCTACGTCACCCCCAAGGAGCACCTTGGTCTTCCCAAGAAGGACGATGTCAAGCAGGGGTGCATTGCGTATCGCATCGCAGCGCATGCGGCTGATGTCGCCTTGGGAATTCCCGGGTCCCGTGACAGGGATGACGAACTGACCAAGGCCCGCGCGGCGCTCAATTGGCAGCGACACTTTGACCTCTCCTTCGACCCCGACTTCGCACGCGCCATGCACGACGAAGATCTGGACGTCGACACGGACTTCTGCGCCATGTGCGGACACGACTGGTGCTCGGTGCGGATCAGCAAGGAGATTCAGGAGTTCGCGTCGGGCAAGGATGCGCAGTACGCTTGGGACAAGCCCCGGGTGAGCGACGCGCTGACGGAGGAGCAGAGAGCGACGCTGGAGCAGCGAGGCGTTCTGGATCCCGGCGAAGTGCACCGCTTGGCCGCCAAGACGCGGAAGCGTGTGGGGGCGGATGGGGGTCGCGCTGCGTGCCACAGTGAGGTGACTGATTCGCCCGAGGCACGGGCCATGCAGGAAGATCGAGGTGTGACGTTGGTGCAGATGGGAACGCAGGAAGTGACCGGAATCCCGGACCATGATCCGCTGATTTGAGAATGCAGACGTGATGGCGATGGACAAGTCTGGCCAGCCCGCGATGATTCGGCGTGTCGTTCTCTTTCCGAATCTCTATCTGTGGCTGGTCTTCGTCGCCTCGATTGACATAGTTCTGACACGCCTGATTCTCTTTTTCAGCGGCTCGGAGATCAATCCAGTCGCCGCGATGGTGATTTCGACGTTCGGCGTTCCGGGCATGAGCATCTTCAAGTACTCCCTGGTGGCATTCGTCATCGTCGTGTGTGAAATCGTCGGCCGCATACGATGGAAGCAGGCGCGGGCACTGGCCATCTTTGCCGTTGCAATCTCCTCGTTTCCCGTGGTGTGGTCGAGCGTTCTGATCTGCGGCCTGATCATCAGCGGCGAAACGCCGCCGATCGAGACGGAGCCAAAGCCGAAGGGGGGTTGGTCCGTACGAGTCGAGTACCCTGCCGACATGTCGCTCGAGTTTGCCCGCCGTGTCGACATGTGCCATGTTGGTATGAACCGTGCCGATATGAACAAGCCTTGCGAGCGGGCGTCGGAAGGGATCTGATGGTCGAGCGGCCCAATCGCAAACGCATCGTCGTGCTCGGAGGGGGATTCGGCGGTTCATATCTCGCCAAGGAGTTGACCAGGCGAAAGTATGGGCTCGATGCCGAGGTCGTCGTCATCGATCGCAACAACTACTTCATCTTCTCGCCGCTCCTGGTCGAGGCCGGATGCGGGTCCATTGAGCCTCGGCACTGCACGGTGCCGATTCGAGAGTTCGCGCCGAAGGCGGAGCTTCTGATGGCGGAGGTCTCGGGGCTGGATCTGGAACGCAAGCGTGTTCACTTTCAATTGGTCGGCGACGACCAGTGCAGGTCGATCGCGTGGGACCATCTGGTTGTCGCGCTTGGAAGCGTGACCAGAGTGCTTCCGGATCACATCGTCTCGGGTGTTCGCGAGCATGCGTTCTTTATGAAGCACATGTCGGACGCCGTGGCGATCCGGGACCGGGCCGTCGAGTTGCTCGAACTGGCCAACGCCATTGACGATCCTGAAGAGCGGCGAAGACTGCTCCACATCGTCGTGGTCGGGGGCAATGTGACCGGCATCGAAGTCGTGGGCGAACTGGAAGTGTTCGTGCGGGAGGCCTCGTCGCAGTATCGCAACATCACGCCGGAGGACATCACGTTTTCGGTGTATGAGTTGAATGATCGACTGCTGGCAGTCCTTCCCGAGAACCTCTCGAATTGGGGGACTCGCCTTCTGAAGCGGCGGGGCATTCGTGTACACACCGGGACATCCGTCAAGGAAGTGCATTCAACCCGGATCGTTGACAGTAACGGAGTCAGTGTGCCCTGCTCGACGGTCATCTGGACGGCGGGCATTGCGCCCTCGCCGGTGCTGGCCCAGTTGGGCGGCCTTCCGCTCAACAAGTTTGGCGGTCTGCAGTGCGAGTCTGACTACCGGGCGAGCGGGCTGGACAACGTGTGGGGCCTGGGCGATTGCGCATCGGTGCCAGGACCGGACGGAAAGCCGATGCCACCGCTCGCGCAGATCGCGATTCGCCAGGCGCCGCAGGTGGCCGCCAACATCGCGGCGGTCGAGCAGGGCCGGCGGACCCAGCCGGGTCATGTGCAGCTGCAGGGTGTTCTGGTTCCGCTCGGTCGGCACAGGGGCGTTGCGAGCATCAAGGGACTTCGGGTTCACGGCTTCGCCGCCTGGGCCATGTGGCGGGCCATCTACCTGATGAAGACGCCGCGATTCGGCAGAAGGCTGCGGGTTCTGGTGGACTGGATCGTCAACGCGTTCTGCACCAAGGACTATGTGCAGCTCGGCATGCATCCGGCCTCACGCCGGGGCATGGCGCGTCCGACCTGCAAGGACGGCGAGGAAGCCCCGGACATGGAGCCTCACCGCTGATCCGGTCGAAGTCGCAGGCCGCGTGAGGCTGCCACGGGGCCATCGAACCGATTGTCGTCGTCAGCCTGTTCCAACGCATTGAGCCACGCTTTGGTTGCATGGGCAGCTTCGGTTGATCGGTCCAACAGGTGAGTGATCAACGGAGCGATGGGTTCGGAAGGCTCAAGCAGTTGGTGCACCATGCCCGCCGCGGCGAGCGCTTCAGCCCTGTACACCTGCCCACTCATCAGCATGGACCGGGCTTTGCCCCCTGCAGCAGGGTGGAGCACCGGAATGGTGACGGCCGGTGAGATTCCCAGACGGTGCACCGGGTAGCCAAGTTTGGCGCCCCGCCTCGCGACCAGCACGTCTGCTGAGACCGCCAGAGCGCATCCCCCGGCGATCGCCGCGCCCTGCACATCGGCAACGACCGTGGCGGGGCATCGCCTCAGCGCCCGACAGGCTTCGCTCAATCGGGCGATCAGCGTATCCACGACACTCGGCTGCGTCGTCATCAGGCCGACGTCAAAGCCTGCGCAGAATGCATCCCCTTCGCCCTGCAGCAGGATGACAGAGGCAGCATCGGCCGTGGACGCCGCGTCTGCAATGGCTTCAAGCATCTGCACATCCAGCGCGTTGCGGCGATCCGGCGCCGTCAGCGAGACGACGCGGACGCTCTCCTGGTCAGTGACGCGTACTGCCTGACTCATGCCACAAGCAGCCAGAGTGTCATCCAGGCGCCGGCTGCCACCATCACGATGGCGGTGTACCCGACAATATCTCGCGCGCGGACACCTGTGACGGCCAGAAGCGGTAATGCCCAGAACGGCTGAAGCATGTTGGTGAGTTCGTCACCATAGGCGACCGCCATCACCATCGCGCCTGATTCGACTCCTGCCTCGGCCGCTGCTTCCAGCGCGATCGGCCCCTGTACAGCCCATTGACCGCCACCACTGGGAACCAGGATGTTGACGATTCCCGCAGACACCATCGTCCAGACCTCAAGTGTGCCGGCGGTTGCGAGCGAGAGCATCGCGCCGGTCAGTTGTTCCACCAGCCCTGCCGTCACCATGAGCCCCATGATGCCGGCATAGAGAGGGAACTGCACAATGATGCCGGCGCATCCGGCTGCAGCGCGGGCCGCGGCATCCATGAACGATGCAGGGGATCGGTGCAGCAGAAGTGCGGCGGCCAGCAGGTACATGATGACCGTGTTGAGGCCGATGCGGTCCACACCGGTGGACACCGTCGACGTCACGGCGGCCGCCATCAGTGCCAAGCCAAGAAGCCCCGTCGCAAACCAGGTGCTGTTGAGCATCTCGGGGACCGTCTCGGCCGATCCGCGTTCTTCCTCTTGCGCGTCGGGCTCTGGAGCGAACGCGTGCATGGAGGTGCAGTCTTCAGGCCGGGGACTCATGAGGGCAAGAATCACCGGCACAATGAGGAGCAGACCTCCGGTGATCAGCAGGTTCTCTCCCGACAGTACGGTGTCGCTCAGGGGAATGGTTGCGGTGTGATCGGCGAGTGGTTCAGGCAGAACCTTGGCAGCGCCGCTGGGCGTCGTCATAGAGAGCGGCGCGGACCCGGAGAAGCCACCGTGCCAAACCAGGAGCCCCGTGTAGCCGGCCGCGCACAGAAGTGGATAGTGCGCTGTCACGCCCCGGGCCTGGAGGGAGCGGCCCGTCTCTCGGGCCAGAACGGCACCGCCGATCAGCCCCAACCCCCAGTTGAGCAGCCCCAGCACCATGGCGACAAACCCGACGGCTGCTGCCGCCGCTGTCGCACTTCGGGGAAGGGATGCGACGCTTCGCAACGCCCGGCGAACCGGCGGCGCCTCTGCCAGAATGTGTCCTCCGAGGAGGATCAGGCACATCTGCATGGCAAATGCGAGGAGTTTCCACAGCCCCGCATCGCTCCGCCACGAGTCGAGAAGCCACGCGGCTCGGGCGGCGGCTCCGTCCACGTCTTCCGGAAACCGTCCCCATACGAGTGCCGCGACGAACACCAGAAGGGTCAGTGCAATCGCAATGACGAGCGGATCGGGAACGATGCGGCTGAACACGGCGGTGACCAAGGCGCCTGTGCGTCGAATCATGCGGCCAACATATCGGGTCAGGGTCGACTCATGGCGGCTCCACAACGACCGCCACCCCCGGAGCAGGGGGGGCCGCTTCGGCTCCAGAACGACCGCCACCCACGGAAAAGGGGGTCCGCTTTGGCTCCAGAACGACCGCCACCCCCGGAAATGGGGGGTCCGCTTCGGCTCCAGAACGACCGCCACCCCCGGAGCGGGCGGTCCGCTTCGGGGGTGGGGTGCGCGGGCTCCGAACCATCGGAACCTCGCAGGAGAGAGGGGTACAGAAAGGGGAATGTTTCAGTCGGTGTGCCATCCTCCGGTGACGCGATCCAGCACCAGGCTGCGCATGGCGGGGGTTGCTTCAAGATCGGGCTCGGACACACCAATGTCGAGGAATCCGGGGTAGACCTGCGTCTCGACGCCACGGACAGCCAGCCCGTTGGGACCGATGATGGCGGCGACCGCGCCCAACTCGGGCCGCGGCACATCGACGAGCCGCCGCCGCATGGCGTCAGCCGCATGCTGCTGCAGGAGCGTGGCCGCCATCTCAAGGACGAGATCTTCATCCCTTGCGGAGAACGCAATGCCGCCCGGGGCGGCTGCAACAGAGAGGTCCGCCCGAAGCTCATGATCGAGTGGGTCGTCGCCCCGCGCGACGGCTGCCCGGATGCTGCGGCCGTCGCGGGACTCGATTGGTCCGTCAATACGAACCAACCACCGCGGCGGTGTCACGCCGAAGTGAAGCGGCGCGGCGCCCTGGACCACGGTGAGATCGTCAGCAAGCCAGGAGCGGGAGGGGAGTCCCTCCATGCCTTGCAGAAGGTTGGGCAGGGTCAGGCCTCTCACCATGCCGCGAGTGCGGTTCCCTGACGTGTCCATCGACAGGGATCGCTTGCAGAGCATTGACGCAAGGCCGAAGCCGTCGTCGGGGGTGAATGGGGGAATGGGTCCTTGGCCGTGTTGCCCGGGTGACATGATCTGTGTCTCCTGAAGTGGTGTGGGCATGAAATGAAAGACGCCCCGCCGGGTGGCGGAGCGTCGCGTGGGGGTTCCTTGGAATCGAGTCCTCAGTCTCCTCTGGCGAGCTCCGCCTTGATCGCGTTCCAGACGCGGCAGCAGGTACCAGTGCCGAAACACATTCCGGCCAGCTTGGCCGTAAGGGTTCTGGCGGAGGTCATCGGATAGACGGCGACGTGTGCCTTGCGGGCACCGGCCATGCGCGCAGCCACGGCGTCCATAGAATGGTGCCGCCTGCGTTCGGAATGATCCGTATGCCCGAGCATGAGTACCCCAGTATGCCCTCTGACCGACCCGCGGACCAGACTTCCTCCGAAAAAGGACCGATTTCCTCCGCGGAGGGGTTCGCCAGCCTTGGCATCGGCCGGCTCCTCTCGGATGCATTGGCCCGGCAGGGGATGGTGCACCCCCGCGCCGTGCAGGCTCAGGTCACGCCGGAGGCACTTGCGGGCCGCGATGTGATCTCCCTGGCCGAGACCGGCAGTGGCAAGACGGTCGCCTTTCTCGCGCCCGTGATTCAAAAGATTCTGGATGACCGGCCAGCGAAGGGCGAGCGATTGTCTGCCCGGGAGCGGCTTCGGGCGATCGTCCTGTGTCCGACTCGGGAACTGGCGGACCAGACCGGGGCCCTTGCTGCGAACCTCGTCGGTGGCACGGTCCTCTCCTCCAGCGTGGCGGTGGGCACCGTGGGGGCAAGTCCGCAGCGGGCAGCCATTGAGGCCGGCACTGACATTCTGGTGGCGACCCCCGGCCGCCTGCTTGAGTTTCTGGATGCAGGGGTGATTTCGGGCGAGTCTGTGCAGTGCCTTGTCATTGATGAGGCGGACCGGCTGTTCGACATGGGGTTTGCGCCACAGGTTGGCCGAATCCTCCGGTTGATTCCACGCAGGCAGTTGCTCCTGTTCAGCGCGACGATGCCCCGTGAGGTTTCCAAACTCGCAGACAGGCATATGCGGGGGCCGGTCCGAATCGAGACGCACCCGCATACCAAGGTCGTGGGCCATGTTCAGCAGCACGCCACGCTGGTGCACCCTCGGGATCGCGTGGACCTGCTTGTACATCTGAAAGCGGACGCTGGCCGAATGCTCGTCTTCTGCAGAACACGCCGCCGCACCGGCTGGGTTGCCGCTGCGCTTGCCAGGCATGGGCTTCGGACGGGTCAACTGCACGGCGATCGCTCGCAGTCGCAGCGCAGGCATGCGCTCCAGGCATTTGCGTCCGGCGATCTTGACGTTCTGGTCGCCACGGACGTCGGAAGCCGAGGCCTGCACATTGATGGTGTCGGATTGGTTGTCAACTACGACCTGCCCAACACAGCGGAGGATCTGGTCCATCGCGCCGGCCGCGCATCGCATGGCACCAGAAAGGCAGCGGACGTGTGGACGTTTCTCGGTGAGCGGGATCTGGATATCTGGTACACCCTGGCGCCTGGAGCGGGCGTTCATACCGATCCAGCTTCCGTGCCCGGTTTCAAGCCCAGCCATGAGCCGGCCAAACGAGGTGGGCGGCGGCGAGATCCTGACAGGCGGCACGAGACAAGACGACGCCCGGGCCCCGGGCGTCGCAAGCGAGCATCAAGGCCGATCGATCCTGATCAGAAGCCCGGCCAGGGCGTGCGCCGCCCCGACGCCGACTGACTCGGAGTCCTCGCGTACCATCCCGCCCATGTCAGTGCTGCAACTCGTTCGACACGCCAACAGGTATCGGGAGATGCTCTCGATTCTGGTCAAGTTCGGCTTTCGGGAGTTCTTTGAGGACGCGAAACTCGACCTCCTCCTTGAGAAGGGGCACCGCCTGTTCTCTCGAAAGTCCGAGCCCGCCCATGCCGGGGACAGCCGTCCAACGCGGCTTCGGATGGCGCTTGAGGAACTGGGACCCACCTTCATCAAGTTCGGGCAGATTCTCAGTACACGCCCTGACATCCTGCCGCCCGAGTACATCGTCGAACTTCAAAAGTTGCAGGATGACGTTCCTTCGGTGCCATGGCCGAAGATCAAGGCGCAGCTTGAAGAGGACTTCGGAGACCTGGAGGCAATCTTCTCATCGATCGACGAGGAGCCCATGGCCGCCGCGTCCATGGCTCAGGCCCACCGCGCCGTGTTGCGCGACGGCAACCAGTCGATCGTGCTCAAGATCCTTCGGCCGGGGATCGACCGCATCGTCAATGCGGATGTAGAGATTCTGGAAGCGGTTGCATCCTGGTTGGCTCGGCACTCGCGAGAACTGCCGTTCGATCCGGTGGGCGTGGTGGAGGAGTTTGCCGAAGCCATTGAGCATGAACTCGATCTTGCGCACGAGGGTCGCAATACAGATCTCTTTCGGAGCAACCTGGAAGAGGGGGAGCAGGCATGGTTCCCGAAGGTCTACTGGTCCGTTACCCGCAAGCGGGTGCTCGGTCTGGAGGAGATCACGGGTGTTCAGCTTTCAAAGTGGAAGTCGGCAGGATTGTCCGAAGACCAGCGGCAGTCATTGGTTCGCAATGGCGCCTATACGGTGCTTCGGCAGGTACTCGACATCGGGTTCTTCCACGCTGACCCACACCCCGGCAATCTCTTCCTCATGGACGATGGCCGGCTGTGCTTCATCGACTGCGGTATGGCAGGCCGGGTGGACCCGGAGACGGTTACCGATCTGGCGAACCTCATTCACGGCGTGGCCACGAGCGACATTGACAAGTTCTACTCGGCCTTTATCGCGCTCGGACAGGTAGAAGAAGAGGGCATCGATCGGCGGGCGCTGCGTCGCGACCTTCAGGGCTTCCTTGATCAGTTCACCGGTCGCTCGTTCGAGCAGATCGACATGACCGCCATGCTTCGGACGTTTACGGACGGTCTTCGCAAGCATCATCTGCGGTGCCCGGCCGACATCGTGCTGATGATCAAGGCGCTAACGACCATCGAGGGCGTTGCCGAAGATCTGGACCCATCCTTCGATCTCATGCTGTTCGCGCGGCCCCACGTGGAGCGGCTGATCAAGCAGCAGTACTCCTGGAAAGTCATCAAGGGCCGGCTCAAGCGCAATGCAGGCAACTGGCTGACCCTGGCGGACCGGCTGCCGCGAGGGCTGACGACCGTCCTTGAGCGGGTATCCGGCAACCGGTTCAAGATCGGCCTGGACATGCCGGAGATGGAACGCATGGAGCGGACCATCTTCCATGCCAGCAGGCAGTTGTCCTACTCCGTGCTGGTCGCGGCCATGATTCTGGCATCCTCGGTGCTCGTGCTGGCATCCTCGGGAGAGAAGACGAGCACGCTGGGGTGGATTGGATTCATCGGATTCCTGTTCTCGTTCTCGCTCGCGAGCCTGATCGTCATCGAGAACCTCTGGGCAAAGGTCAGGAATCGGCACTGATCCGTGCCTTGGCCCGGCTCCACCGCTCGTGGTAGGCGGCAATCCGGAGCCGCCTGTACGACGACCCGCACCGGTAACAGACCAACGCGTCTCGTGCCAGCACGAGGACGCCAACATCCAGCAGCAGCACGACCACCATGGCGATGGAGAAAGGCAGGCCCGTCGCCAGTCCGAGCATCCCGCCCAGGCCGAGCGCAATGGCGAGGACGATGACAAAGCCCGTCATGCGGGGGAATCGGCGGTGCCGATAGAGGGCCTCGCTGCCGCAGCAGATACACCGCCGCAGGTCGCCGCCATCGTCCCGCGCTCGCTCCCAGTCGAGAAACACTTCGACCCCCGTGTCCGCGAGCACCCGGCTGGGGTGTTCGCCTGGCGGGATCTCGATGGTCCCCACCGGCCGGCGTCGGGAGTCACGGACGTGTACTCGCATGTTCTCGATGGTACGCCCCCCGGGCCGCATTGACCCGGCGGCTCCCGTGGCCGACACTTCCGGGATGTACGACCTGCTTCGCGGCCGATTCATTGCTTTCGAGGGCCCGGATGGATCCGGAAAGTCGACCCAGCTCGCCCGGTTGGCGGCTGGAGCAACCGATGCTGGCCTGGAGGTTGTCGAAGTACGCGAACCGGGGGGGACCTCCGTCGGCGAGCAGATTCGCACCGTGCTGCTTGACCCGGACAACACTGACATGACGGTTCGGTGTGAGATGCTCCTGTACATGGCCAGCAGGGCGCAACTGGTCGAACAACTGATCGCTCCGGCCCTCTCGCGGGGAAGCTTGGTGCTTGCAGATCGCTTCGTCGCTTCGACCTGCGCCTACCAGGGGACAGCGGGGGGGCTTCCCATGCGGGAGATTCTCGAGGTCGCCGCGGTCGCGACCGGGCACCGCATGCCGGACCTGACCGTGGTGTTCGATGTCGATGAGGCCACGGCCGCCAAGCGGCTCAATCCACTTCTGGACCGGATGGAGCGGAAGGGGGCTGAGTTTCACAGCCGCGTTCGGGACGGGTATCACGCCCTGGCCGAGGCTGACCCGCAGCACGTGCTGCTGATAGACGCTCGGGGCGACGCGGATGACGTGTTTCGAAAGGCGTGCGTGGCGATAGAGGCAACCCTGGCCGCGATGGCCTGATCGATCCCGCGCCGCCGCTGCCTCCGCTTCTACTGCTTGCAGGAAATGCCGGTATCGCCCAGCCAGGGCTCGCCGGCCGCGGCCAGCAATCCCTCGACGACCCCGTTTGCACTTCCCGCACGTTGGAGCAGGTGCCGCTGAGATTGAGCGCCGTTGCCACTTTGGAGGATTTCCTCGCAGTATCCCAATTCCGTTGCGCAACCGAGATGATCGGCGACGGGTCGGCACAGGTCGAGCGTGCGTCTTGCCATCTGGCGAGCCGAAGCGGCGAGCATGGTGTCCGGATCGACGAGTGTTGCGTCGAGTCCATAGCGGACGGCGTGCCACTTGTTCTGCCTGGCGATCATGGGGTGACAGTCGACCAGATAGGCGCCGCGGTCGATTTCTGACGAAATGCCAGCGACGACGCACTGCACCATCGCGACCAGCCCAAGCAACTGACGCATGGTCATGGGCGTGTCCATGATTCGCACCTCGACGGTGCCGAATCTCGCAACGGGCCTGACATCCCACCAGATCTCTCTGGACGAGTGGATGAAGTCGGTGGACTGCAGATGATCCACCAGCCAGTTGTACTCGGACCAATTCCGCATGGTCTCAGGAAGGCCTGCCGTCGGAAGAGACTCCATGATCTTCGATCGATACGACGCCAGGCCTGTGTCGTGGCCGTTCCAGCACGGGGAGTTGGCAGAAAGCGCCAGCATGACTGGAAGGTGCCGCATCATGCGATCGCACATCTGGATGGCCTTGTCGCCACTGTCCACACCGACGTGCACGTGCAACCCGAAGCACACCAGACGCCTTGCTACGAACTGCATGGTGTCCATGAGCCACTGGTACCGATCATCAGGCGTGAGTGACTGTTGATCCCACCGTGAGAAGGGGTGGGTTCCACTCCAGAGGAATGTGGCGTCGTACTCTGAGGCGATCTGGTAGCCCCACTCCAGTTTCTCCTGAAGGTCGCGCCGCACCTCATCGACGGAACCACACACGCCGGTATTGAATTCCAGGTAGCCCTGCATGAACTCGGGCTTGACGCACTCGGTCCATCCCTCCGGAACTTTGGCGAGGATGTCAGCGGCGCGCGGGACGAGCTCAAGCGACTGGCGATCGACGACTCCAAGTTCAATCTCTACTCCGAGCGTATGTTCCGAACTGGCATTGAACTGGATGGGCATGGTGCGGGGTCCTCGCGAATCAATGTAACAGTCAGAGTACCGATCGAATGGCAGCTCTGGCGAGCAGGCGACTTCCGACGAGCAGCGCCGACTCGTCAATGTCAAAGAGACCCGAGTGAAGTGCGTGTCGTTCTTCGATCGGCCCGTGCCCCGTGCCCAGCCGCACCATGGCGCCGGGCACATGCTGTTGGTAGATCGCGAAGTCCTCGCCTCCAAGGCTGGGAAGGTCGATGCGGACGACGGCGTCCCCGCCCACGACATCAACAGCCGCAGTGGCCATCATCTCGACGACCCTGGGATCATTGTCCGTCGCGGGTGCCGTATGGGGGAACTCAATGTCAGCCGTGCAGCCAGTCGCCGAGCACACGGCGTCCACACACTTGTGAACCATCTGTTGCAACTCGCGGGCTTCTTCGATTCTTGCTGCACGAATCGTTCCGCAGACCCGAGCCGTGTCCGGGATGGCGTTGATCGTCTCACCCGCCTGCAGCGAAGTGACCGTGACACAGTGCGCTCGTCGGCTGTCAACGCTGCGAGGTCCAAGCTGGTACAGGAGGGAGACGAGGTTGACGGCTGCGGGCACCGGGTCGACGGATTCGTGCGGCCGGGCGCTGTGACCACCTCGACCCGAAATGGCAACCTTGAACGACAGAAGATTGGCGGTGATGGGACCGCTGCGCAGTCCAATGCGTCCGCTGTCAAGAAACGGGTCACAGTGCAGGGCAATGATCCTGTCTACGTCCTCGATGGCCCCTCGCTCGATCATCTCGAGGGCGCCGGTAGCAGACTCTTCGGCAGGCTGAAAGATGAACCGCACATTGCGTCGTGGTTCGGCCGACTGCATGGCGTCCAGTTCTCTGGCCAGCGAATTCGCCGCAAAGCAGGCCATGGTCGTATGGGCATCATGCCCGCACGCGTGGCAGCACCCATCGAGGCGCGATCGCCAGGGGACATCCTTCTCGTCCGGGACCTGAACGCAGTCCAGGTCGGCTCGGATCGCCATCGTCGGCGCATCGGGCCCGCAGAGATTCAGGTCGACGATGAGCCCGGTTGACGCTTCGGTTGCCACTGGCTGAAGCCCCGCCGAAGAGAGACGCTCGTGAACCAGAGCGCTGGTGCGGACTTCGGCGCCAGACGGCTCCGGGTTGGCGTGAAGATCGCGGCGCATCGCGATCATCTCGGGCAGGGATGCCGTCAACCATGCGTCGGAACGGTGCCAGATGTCCGCCCGCGCTTCTTCATGCTCGGGATTTCGAGTGTTCAGGTCCAATCGAGCACCACCTTGCCGAATTGTGCGCCTGACTCCAGGTGCGCATATGCCGTTGGACCTTCTTCCGCCGGTACGACCCGATCGATGACCGGTCGAAGGAGACCACTCTGAAGCAGGGAACATACTTGTCGAAACTCCTCCGCGTCCCCCATGGTGGAGCCGAGAATCTCCAGTTGGCCCCAGAAAATGCGTGCGAGATCCGTCGGGGGGTTGGGGCCGGTCGTGCAGCCGCAGGTGACGAATCGTCCACCCCGGGCCAGAGACTTCAGACAGGAGTGATGCACCGCGGCGCCGATTGAATCGGCGCACACGTCGACACCCCGCCGTCCGGTCATCCCTCGAACCGTCCTGCTCCAGTCCTCTCCCTCATCGAGCACCGTCTCGTCGGCACCCAATGCAACCGCTGCTGCAAGTTTCGATGCATGGCGGCTCGTCACAATCGCGCGGCATCCGAGATGCTTGGCGATGCCCAGACACGCCGTGGCCACACCGCCCCCAATGCCCGTAATGAGCACCGTCTGGCCTTCCTTCAAGCGTGCGCGGGACCGAAGCATCCGCCAGGCGGTCAGGTGCGTCAGCGCGAAGGCCGCGGCGTGATGAGGGTCGGTCGAATCGTCGATGGCAAAGAGGTTGGCCGCTGGGGCCGTGAAGCGTTCAGCGTGGGTGCCGTGGGTGTGCTCGCCAATGACGTGCAGATCCCGGCCCGCTGGCGCCGCGTCCGGCAATGGGTTCTGTGGAGCCTCGACGGCCGCATTCAGCATGACCCTTCGCCCGAGCCACGCGTCATCGACGCCTGCCCCAACCTCCACGACCCGTCCACAGCCGTCTGATCCGCCAACATGTGGGAACACCGTTTCAACACCGGGTAGGCCGCGGCCCACCCAGAGGTCGAGGTGATTCAGAGCGCTCGCTTCGGTTTGAACCAGCACCTCCCCTGCGGAGGGAACCGGCGAATCGATCTCGATCAACTCAACCTGTGGCGCTACCGGATCGCCGTGCGCGGTGATGCAGAGTGCACGCATGTTTCAGGCCTTCTCCTCAAGTACACAGCCATGTCGGATCAGCAGATCTCGCGTTTGCTCGATGCCCTCCACCTCGGAGAGGCCGTCGCCTTCATATTCCACACCGACCCAGCCGGTGTACCCGTGCTTTCGGACCAACTCGAACATCCGCCCGTAGTCGGTTGCGGTTTCGTCTCCCGCTTTATCGAAGGCATGGCTCTTGGCGCTCAGGGCCTTGGCCCAGGGCAGAAGTTCGTCGACACCCTGGTAGCGGTCATACTGTTCCCCGGTGTCCCAGTCGAGCGTGAAGTTACCAAAGTCCGGCAGTGTGCCGAGTCTTGGATGTCCGACCATCGTGAGCAGCGAGGCGAGCCAGGCTCCATTGCTGGACAGGCCGCCGTGATTCTCGATCATGACGGAAAGGTCCATGGCGTCGGCGTGCTCAAGGAGTTCCGAGAGCCCCTTGGCGCATAGGTCTCGCTGCTCGTCGGGAGTCCCCTCGGACGGGACGTTGACGCGAATGCCGTGGCAGCCGAGCGTCTTTGCGGCATGTAACCACCGCCTGTGGTTGGAGACGGCCTCACTGCGACCGGCCTTGCTCGGATCGCCGAGCGCCCCCTCGCTATCCACCATGATGATGAGGCTGCGAACCTGCGCTTCATCGCACCGCGTCCGAAGCGACTCAAGCCATGCATCGTCGGTGGCGCGGTCCTTGAAGAATGAGTTGACGTACTCGACGCCGGAAATGCCGAAGCGCTCGCGGCTGAAGGTGGGGAAGTTCTCCGCGGTCAGATCGCCGCTTTGAAGCATGCGGTGGAGTGACCACTGAGCCAGCGAAATCGGCCAGTGAACCTGTGTCATGTCGTCGGTCTCCTTGTGATCCGGCTGCTCCCCGGCCGCGCGTGCAAGTCCGGGGATGCACGCGGTCGCCGCCGTCGCCGCCAGCATGGAGCGTCTATCGATCACTCCACTTGGCCCTCACCGCCGGTGTCCACGGGTTCATCCTCGTCCTCGAGCTTCAGGACGGTGTGGAATCCGAGGAATCCCTCCCTGCGTCCCTCTTCCTCATCGTCGGCGTCGGATGCTTCCGCTTCAGCCTGTTGGAGGACGTCTCTGATGGCTTCGACCTGATCCTTGGTGAGCGGCAGTGACACGACCCGATCGTGACGAACCCCTGGAATCAGCGTCGTGATGGCCGCCACCGCTTCCTCTTCGTGCAAGGCTGCCATGACGTGTTCGCCGACCTGTCGGTCGATGCTCTGGAGCATCGTGACATGGTGTCTCCGCTTCGGTTCTTCGTCCTGTGGCCTGGGCTCCGGGTCGGTCATGAGAGCGTCTCCTCCGCGTGATGTGACGCTGCGGCCAGCGCCTCGGGCAACTTGTCGGGATCCTTACCACCGGCTTGGGCGGCATCCGGGCGTCCGCCACCTCCGCCGCCGCACGCCTGTGCCGCGGCGCGAACCCAATCACCTGCCTTGAGACCACGCTTGATCATGGCGTCAGGAACCCGCGCGGCGATGATGACCTTGCCCGATTCGGAAGGTCTGCACGCGAGCAGGCACGCCGCCTCCGGCGCGGCGGCGCGGGCGGCGTCCATGCCCGACAGGAGCGCATCGCGATCGTCGGCCGTGATTTCCCCGATGACGGTCTCGCCCGCTCCAGTCGCGAGCGCCTGCGCCTCCTCAACGGCCGTGTCGCGAGAGGCGCCTGCAGCAGCCTTTCTGGCGGCCTTCGCCGCATCTCGCCGCTCCGCAAGCGCCGCGTCGGCCGCTCGGCGGTGAAGCAGTCCCAGTTCGATGTCTGCAAGCTCACGAGACATCTCGTCGACAGCGGCGGGCAACTCGGCATCTGCCAGTTGCTTCATCGCTGCCAGGCGATGGAGCACGTCCTCTCCGCGGGATCGCGCCGCCACCGCAGTGGGGCCGGTGCACGCCACGATGCGGCGTATGCCAGCGGCCAGCCCTTGCTCCTGCATGATCAGGAAGTCAGTGATGTCTGCCGAGGACGCGACATGCGTGCCGCCGCAGAATTCGATGGAGAGGTCGCCCCATCCGCTTTGGGACGGGTCGGCGCCCAGCGTGGCCACATCGGCGCCGGCGCATACGACACGGACCGGGTCCGGATACCGCTCGCCAAACATTGCGCGAACGCCGTTGATGTTCTGAGCGACGTCGAGTGGCAATTCCATCGCGTCCAGTGGAAGGTCGGCGGCAATGCTGCTTCGCACGCGTCGCTCGATGGCCTCGATGTCTCCTCGGTCTGGAGCCTCCCGGGCCGAATAGTCGAACCGAAGTCGATCGGGCGCGACCAGAGACCCGCGCTGATCCGATTCGCCATCAAGCGTTGATCGCAGTGCCAGGTTCAGCAGGTGCGTTGCCGTGTGGTTGGCCTCAATCTCACGTCGTCGGGACTGCTTGACGCGAGCATCGACGGTATCACCCACACGCAACTTTCCGGTCGTGACATGCCCGACGTGCAGCACCCACGGCCCTGAACGGGTCGTGTTCTCGACCTGGAACACCGCGCCGCCGTGGGCATTGCCCCCGGCTTCGACGATGAGCCGGCCGGTGTCTCCAACCTGCCCGCCCTGTTCGGCATAGAACGTTGTGCGGTCGAGCAGCACAGCCAGCCGCTGCCCCTCGGCTGCGGTTTCCACGACATCCCGGCCGTTCCAGACCGCCTTGACGTGGCCGATACAGAGCCCGCGTTCATACTTGGGCGAGTCGTCCGTTCCATCCAGGCCGAGATGCTCCAGGCCCGAGAGCGCTTCGGGCGTCAGTGACGCGACCGCATCGTCGCCCGAACTATCGCCGCGGGATCGAAGGCGGGCCGTTTCCATGGCCCGCTCATAGCCATCTCGGTCCAGGCCGATCTTCTGCTCTTCAGCCATCTGGGCCGTCAGGTCGATCGGAAACCCGTACGTGTCGTGCAGCAGAAACGCCTGCTCGCCCGAAATGTCGCCCCCACGTTCACGGGCCTCTTCGGCGGCATCGGCGAACAGGGCGAGCCCGCGATCGAGCGTGCGAAGGAAGGCAACTTCTTCCGCTTCGATGATGCTGCGGACATCAGCCTGCGCGGAAGCGATCTCGGGGTAGGCATCCCCGAGCGACTCGACGACAGCCTCCACGATTCGGCACAGCAGTGGGTCCTGGGCGCCCAACGCCTGCCGTGCCATACGGACGCCGCGCCGAAGAATGCGTCGGATCACATAGCCCCTGCCATCCGGTCCCGGGCGGACACCATCAGCGATGGCGATGGTCAGGCAGCGGACATGGTCGGCGATGACGCGGTAGGCGGTGTCCGCAGGGTCTTCGAGCGATCCTCCGTACGGCGGCGCTCCCGTCGCCTGCTGAATCGCGTGGAAGATGGGTGACCACAGGTCGGTGTCGTAGTTACTTCGCTTTCCCTGCAGAATGCGAACGATGCGTTCCAGACCCATACCCGTGTCGACGTGCCGGGCCGGCAGCGGGACGAGCGAGCCGTCATCGCGTCGGTTGAACTGAATGAACACGAGATTCCAGAACTCGATGACGTCGGGATGGTCGAGGTTGACCAGATCAGCACCCGTGCCGTCTGGAGTGGAGTCGAAGTGAATCTCGGTGCAGGGGCCGCAGGGGCCTGTAGCGCCCATCTCCCAGAAGTTGTCCTTGCGATCCCACCGAGTGATGTGCGACGGGTCAATATCCGTCCGCTCTTTCCAGATGGCCTCGGTTTCGGCGTCGGCTTCAAGCCCGTCTGCTTCGTCGCCTGCAAACACCGTGACATACAGGCGGTCCTTGGGCAGACCCCACACCTCCGTGATCAGGATCCATGCCCATTCGATGGCTTCTGCCTTGAAGTAGTCGCCAAACGACCAGTTACCGAGCATTTCGAAAAACGTGTGGTGGTAGGTGTCCCGCCCGACATCCTCAAGGTCGTTGTGCTTGCCGCCGGCGCGAATGCACTTCTGGCTGTCCACAGCCCGGCTCCACGGCCGGGTCCCGGTGCCGAGGAAGACGTCCTTGAACTGGTTCATGCCCGCGTTGGCGAACAACAGCGTGGGATCGTCGTGGGGGAGTACCGGCGAGCTGGGCACGATTTCGTGGCCGGCCCGATCTCGGAAGAACTCAAGGAAGGACCGCCGAATCTGCGCGGCTGTGGGACATTCGGTAGCGGGGTTCTGCATGGTGGGGCGAGTCTCTTCAGCTCGGCTCGACAGTGTAGGTTCCGGGCGACGAGGGCCGGGCCGATCAAGCTATCCTGAGCGGCGATTCATGGAGGTCTCCAATGGACCGTCGCAGTCTGATCGGTGGAAACTGGAAGATGCACCTGGACGCCGAGTCGGCGGCCGCGCTCGCGAGCGACGTGGCGGCGGCTGCCGCTGGGATTACCGGTGCGGTGGACCTTGCTGTGTTCCCTCCACACCCCTACCTCCAGTGCGTGTTCAAGGCCGCCGGGGGACACCTGCTCGTCGGCGGCCAGGACGTGTCGGATCAGCCCGAAGGGGCGTTCACCGGGCAGGTCTCGGCGGCGATGCTGGCCGACTGCGGCTGCCAACTCACCCTGGTTGGGCATTCAGAACGTCGGCACGGGCTGGGGGAAACCGGCCCGGTCCTGGCCCAGAAGAGCCGTCAGGCCCTGAGGTGCGGGCTTCGGGTGCTCTTGTGCGTCGGCGAGACGCTGGAGGACCGGGAGGCCGGCCGCGCCCGGGATGTCGTGCTGGAGCAGCTTCGCGGGGGCTTGGAGGGGGTTTCCACGGAGGCGATCAGCCGGGTGGACCTGGCCTACGAGCCCGTTTGGGCCATCGGGACCGGGCGAACCGCCGGGCCGCAGGAGGCCCAGGAGATGCACGCGGTCCTGCGATCGGACATCGAGGCACGGTATGATGCTCGATCCGCCGCGAGAATGCGGATTCTCTATGGCGGGTCGGTCAAGCCGTCGAATGCGGCTGATCTGATGGCCTGTGAGGACGTCGATGGCGCCCTCGTCGGTGGCGCTTCGCTGCAGGCCGATTCATTTGTCGAGATCGCTCGGGCTGCAGCCCGACCGGAGCAGCCATGAGCACCCTGTACCTCAGCCTCACCATTCTGTTCATCGTTGTCGCTGTTGCGATGATTCTCATCATTCTTGTCCAGCGACCCGCCGGGGGAGGCCTTGCCGGTGCGTTCGGCGGCGCCGGTGGCGGCGGTACCGAAGGTGTGTTCGGCGGCCGGGTTGGCGACGCCCTGACCGTCATGACGGTCGTTGCGTTCACCGTCTACCTCGTGCTCGCGCTCGTACTCAACGCCAACATCTGGACGCCCGCCGCCGCGCCATCGGCAGACCCAACCCCGACCGACGTCGTGCTGCCCATGTCCGCTGGCGAGCCAGGCTTTGGTGATGAACCAGAGACGACGGAGTCTTCGAACCCGAAGGACGCCGGCGTCACCGTCCCCCCGGCTACGGCACCCCCGGCTACGGCACCCCCGGCCACCGCCCCCGAGGCGACACCGGCCGAGCCGGCGCCCTCCAGCGGCGACGGTTCCTGACGTGCCGCGATCAATGACGGGCTTCGGCGCCGCCCACTCCGTCGATAACGGACGGCGGTTTGGCGTTGAAGTGCGGTCGGTCAACGGTCGATTCCTCAAGTGCGTGCCGCGAGTTCCGGACGAACTGCGCGGGCTTGAGTCGGACATTGAGCAGGAAGTTGGCCGCCACCTTCGACGCGGCTCGGTCACGGTGACCGTTCGCTGTGTTGACGAGTCGGCTCAGGCCGCCATGCCTGTCAATGTGGCCGCGCTTCGACGCTACGTCGAGCAGCTCGTCCCGCTCACCGAAGACGGGAAGGTTCAGATCGACCTCTCCTCGCTCGTCACCTTGCCCGGCGTGCTCACAAGCGAGCCGGACGACTCGCTGCTTGAGGCGGCCGGTCCTGTGGTATTGAGCCTGGTCACCGAAGCGTGCGGCCTGGTTGATTCGATGCGGATGCGAGAGGGTGCGGCGCTTGTGACGGAGATTGAAGGGCATCTGTCGATGATCGAGTCCCATGTGGACGCCATTTCAGAGCGGGCGCCGCAGGTGGTTGATGCATTCCAGACGCGTCTCCGCCAGCGAATGGAGAAGCTGCTGAGTGAAGTAGGTGCCGACGTCCGGCAGGAGGACCTTCTGCGGGAGGTCGCGGTGTTCGCCGAGCGGTCCGACATCACCGAGGAACTCTCTCGTCTCGCTGCCCATCTTGAGCAGTTTCGGGACCTGCTGTCCAATGACACTGACCTGGTGGGCCGCACCATGGACTTTCTGTCGCAGGAAATGCTCCGTGAAGCCAACACGATCGGAAGCAAGTGTCTCGATAGCGAGGTGGGCCGACGCATCGTCGAGGTCAAGGGCGCGGTGGACCGCGTCAAGGAACAGGTTCAGAACCTTGAGTAGCGATCGCGCTCCGCGGAGCGATGTTGAGGTCGATCCACGGCCCCTGTCGGCGGGCGAGATCTCCGCGGTCGTGGCGATGTACGACCTGGGTGAAGTGAGTTCCATTCGCCCCTTCAAGGCTGGCTCCAGCCGCGCCCCCAAGGCAAGTTTGACTGCGGATGGCGGTCGATATCTGCTCAAGCGGCTGGCTCCCTCCCGCACCGACCTCGATGGACTCCGGTTTCAACACCGAGTCATCGATCACCTTTCGCGATCAGGTTTCCCGGTGGCCGAGGTGCAGCGATCGCGGGACAACCGGACCATTGTCAACCTGGGCGTGGAGCACTATGAAGTCTCAAGGTGGATCGACGGCCGCCGCTACGGGTACGAGCCTCGGGAAGCCAGGGCAGCCGGCGCAGCGATGGCCGCCATGCACGATCTGCTCGAACCTATGCAGGGCGAGGCGCCGAAGCGGCGGGGTTACCACGACCGGGGGGACGTCGCTTCCGTTGTTCTTGACCTTGCCCATGGCGAGTCTTCGTCCTTACTGGCTGCGACGGCGGCGCTGATGCAGACGGCTCGCCGGGATGTCCGGCGATTCTGGTCCGACCTGCCGAGAACGGTTGTCCATGGCGACTGGCATCCGGGAAATCTGCTCATGGGTGCGGATCGAGTCGCTGGGGTCATCGACTTTGAGTCGTCCTGCGTTGAGCAGCGGGTGTCGGATCTGGCAAACGGACTGTTGCAGTTCACGTGCGTCAGAGAGATTGGTACGCCCGTGAGCGCCTGGCCGGTAGCGGTCGATCTGAACCTCTTTGAATCGATGTTCGGTGGCTACAAACTGGTGGCCCGGGTCAGTCCGGAACCGGAAGAGATCGCCTGCATTCCCTCCCTGATGATCGAAGCGCTGTCGGTTGAGACGGCCATCACCCTTCGCCGGAAGGGGAGGTTGCGGTCGATGACGCCTCAGGACGTGCTGCCGTGGATTGTCCAGAGGTTGGAGTGGATCGACCGGCACCGATCGGAGTTGACCGCGGTGTGTGAGTCCGCCTGATCAAAGGATCAGGTGGCCAGGACAATCGCAGCGGCAAGCAGACCGATCACGACGAGTGTGACGGCGACGAGCCACGCGACTCGAGCGGCGACAGGTGGACCGGCGGCGTGCCGGCGCGAATCCACTACTTCGGCGCCGACGTCGACCATATCCCAATCGATGTCAACGGAGTCTCTCCGGTTCGCCTGCAGCGTTGCGCGGGCTCGGTCTAGATCCTGCCGTCGAACCTGAACAGGTACACCCCACCTTGGGTTTGTACTCTGGCCCGTCACGCCCAGCGTGGTGCCTGTGCTTCCAAAGGTGAATGCTTCGATGCCGCCATCCTCCAGAATGGCCAGCAGGAGATGCGCGGTGAACTCGCTGGTTGCCGTGGTCAACGTCACAAGTTGGTCGGGGTCGCCGCTCATGCGCGTTCGGCCATGTGTCTTGTGAGGAGGTCGATGTGCTCGGGCGTCCAGATTTCCTCGTCGAGGATGACACGCCATGAGCACACATCGCCGGCTTCGATCCGGCCCGGCTCGTCGGGGAGTTCCGGCACCAGTTCACCCTCATGTGCGGGCGATGCAAGCACGTGCTGATCGCACCGTGAGACGACTTCCATCCAGATGTGCTCGCGGCGATCGTCCTCGCCGGTGACACACTCCCAGGGAACTTCGACATAACAGGTGCCGCCCGCTGCCATGGCAGGCTCCACCAGATCGAGAAAGCGGCCCCATGTCTCGCTGGTCAGGGCGTGCTGTCTGGCTGTGGCTCGGTCTGTGCTGTACACGGCCGCGGTTCCGGTTGAGAGCGCCGAAATGACATCCACAGGTGGTCCGTCCCCATCCGCCCGCTCAAGCAGGGCTGGCGTCCGCTCATCGTCGGCGTCGCCGGTGACCCGAAGCACCAACCCGGGGCCGATCTCGATGCATTGCCCCGCCTCCGGAAGCGAGGACTCAAGCGTGAGGGCCGCAATGAGCCCCAGCATGTCGGCGGCCGTTTCGACCGTTTCCTGATCGAGCCCCGTCATCGCGATCTCTCGCCGGCCGCTCCGTGAGAGCCCTGATGTGCACACTTCGTGCCCGGTATCCGCGTGGACGCCGGTGACGACCCAGAGAATGTCTTCGCGAGGGTCCGCGTCCGTGTCCAGCAACTGGTCCACGAGCACTGGTCGATCGAACCACCGGCCGGTATCAGCGTCGAGTACTCCGGGTGAGGATGGGTCGAGTACGGTCGCCAGACGCAGCAGGTTGGCGAAGGCAGTCAGGGGATCCGCGGGGTGAAGCAGGGTCTGTATAACCAGGCCGGCGCCTGACACAGCGGGCTCGGGCAGCCCGGAGCCCTCAAGCGGTGCCACTTCCGGGTGACACACCAGTGGCACGGGCAACTGCGGAATGGAGATGACCGCAACCCATGGAGCATCTCCGATGTCGTCGGTCTGAACCTCGAGATCCACATCCGCCCCCGTCACGTTGGCTACGGCCTGAGCGACCGCAGCGGGGGATTCGATGACCGCGGATGACACCGCGGCCAGAATCACGGTGGCGGGAGCGGGCGTTTCCAGAATCCAGGGACCCTGCGGCAGTGTGTCTGGGTCGAACATCGGGGCGCCTTTCGATGAGGTCATGGGATGATGTTGACAATCCTGCCCGGGATGACGATGACCTTTCGAGGCTCGTTGCCTGCGAGCACGGCCTGTATACGCTCGTCGGCCATGGCCGCCGCGATGACGTCCGCCTCCTCCGCATCGGCGGCCACGGAGACCTTCGCCCGAACCTTGCCCTTGATTTGAATCGGGAGTTCCAGTGTCGCATCCTGGAGCATCGCAGGGTCGTGCTCCGGCCAGTCGGCGAGTGAGCAGAGACCTTGAAGCCCCAGGCGAGACCGGAACTCCTCGGCTACGTGGGGCGCAAACGGGCACAGAACCCGGGAGAATCGATCGAGCTGGTCGGCAGTGAGCCCACCGCTCTGGGTTGCGGTGTTGACGAACTCGATCATGGCGGCAATGGCCGTATTGAATGCCAGTCGCTCGATGTCTGCTTCGACCTTGGCGATGGTTCGGTGGAGCCCGCGCTCAACCTCCTCGTTCTGCTCATCTGCGAGTTGAACCGCCCCCGAGCGTTCATCGACGACGAGCCGCCAGGCCCGTTGAAGAAATCGGTGCACCCCCACGATATCCCGCGTGTTCCACGGCTTCGAGGCGTCCAGTGGCCCCATGTACATCTCGTACAGGCGAAATGTGTCGGCGCCGTAGGAGGCGATGACGTCGTCCGGGTTCACCACATTTCGCAGCGACTTGCTCATTTTGGCGATGATGCGCTCGACCTGCTCCCCCGTCGCAGTTTCGACGCCAGCATCTTCATCAACCTCATCCACCGGGACGAGCGAGCCGTCTTTCCGCTTCCAGGCAAAGCTCGTGATCATGCCCTGATGAAAGAGCCGGCGAAACGGTTCATCGGACGTCAAGTGCCCGAGGTCATGCAGCAGTTGGTGCCAGAATCTCGCGTAGAGCAGGTGCAGCACGGCATGCTCTGCGCCGCCGATGTACAGATCGACGCCGCCCGCGGAGTCGCCTGACGGCCCCAGCCAGTACCGCTCGGCTTCCTCGCCGACGAACGCCTGCGCGTTGTGAGGGTCGCAGTACCTGATGAAGTACCAGCACGAGCCGGCCCAGCCGGGCATGGTGTTTGCTTCGCGGGTGACCGGTGTGTCGGGGGGGAGCAGGCTCGGGTCGACGCCCGCTTCGCCGGCGGTCGTTTCACGCCACGACGAGGCCTTTCCAAGCAGCGGCTGCGGGTCTTCGCTTTCGACCGGCGCGAAGTCGTCCAGATCCGGAAGTGTGACGGGGAGGTTCTTCTCCGCTACCGGATAGTGCGTCCCGTCCGGACCATGCACGATAGGGAACGGCTCGCCCCAGTACCGTTGGCGGGAGAACAGCCAGTCTCGCAGCCTCCAGGTCGTTCGGCCGTGTCCGAAGCCGTTGGACTCGGCCCATTGGATGACCGCGGCCTTCGCCTGCGCTGTCACCATGCCGTTGATCGACAGGGCGTCGCAGGCCGAGTTGATGGCCTCCCCGTCTCCCGACCAACACTCGCCGTCGCCCGCATCGGGTGATGCAACCACCTCGACAATGGGGAGGTTGAAGCGTGACGCGAAGGCGCGGTCCCGATCATCATGCCCGGGGACGGCCATGATGGCGCCGTGCCCGTACCCGATCAAGACATAGTCAGCGACCCAGATCGGCAGCCGATCGCCCGTGGCCGGATGAATGGCGTCGATGCCAAGTGGCACACCTGTCTTATCGGCTCCGTCTGCCATGCGGTCGACGTCGCTTCGGTTTCGTGCCGTCTCGACGTACGCAGCCACGGTGGTCGCATCGCACTGATCAGGGGGCTCCACAAGGACCCGCTCCACGAGTGGATGCTCCGGAGCAACGACCATGAATGTCACGCCGAACAGCGTGTCCGGCCGCGTCGTGAAGACGTCAATCGCGTCGGTCGAGTCTGCGATCGGGAACGCGAGGTCCGCGCCTTCGCTGCGGCCGATCCACCCCGCTTGCTGAGTACGCGTCGACTCAGGCCAGTCAAGCCCTTCCAGCCCGTCAAGCAGTCGCTGGGCAAACTCGGTGATTCGGAACATCCACTGACGAAGGGGCCGGCGGACCACGGGGAACCCGCCTCGCTCTGAGCGACCGTCAATCACTTCCTCATTGGCGAGCACGGTGCCCAGTTTCGGGCACCAGTTGACAATCTGCTCGTCCAGATACACGAGTCTGAATTGGTCAAGGGCGGCTCGCCGGGTGCGCTGATCGGCGGACTTCCAGGCCGCGGCGTCGCCCGGACTCAGAACGATGTCATCACCGTCCAGTGTCGCTTCGCCGGCATCGAGTTCCGCGATGAGCGTATCGATCGGCCGGGCGCGATCGACGCGATGGTCGTACCACGAACCCCATGCCTGCAGCCAGATCCACTGGGTCCACCTGTAGTAGTCCTGGTCGATCGTCGCCAACTCTCGATCCCAGTCGTACGAGAAGCCGAACCGTTGGAGTTGCCGCCGGAAGTTGTCGATCGCTGACTGCGTCGTGACCGCCGGATGCACGCCGGTCGAGATGGCGTATTGCTCGGCTGGAAGCCCGAATGCGTCCCACCCCATGGGGTGCAGGACGTTGGCGCCACGCATTCTGCGAAACCGGCTGATGATGTCCGAGCCGATGTACCCCTCAGGGTGCCCCACATGCAGTCCGGCACCGGACGGGTACGGGAACATGTCCAGGCAGTAGAACCGCGGCGCATCCGGGTTGAAGCCGGATTCGCCCGGGTTGATCGCTTTGAAGGCCTGTTGATCTTTCCACTGGGCCTGCCATCGGGATTCGATCGTGTTGGCCAGCGCCGCCGTGTACCGATGCGCTGTCGCATCGTCGGAGATGGTCGACTCAGCCATGTCCTGTGGTTCACCCATGGGGTGGGATGATAGGTGCCTCAGAGGGGCTGCGAACTCAACTGGCTCGATCGGCCTTGAGCTTCTCGAAGAGGGCCATGGTCTCGCCGACCAGATAGAAACTTCCGGTGACGCAGATCAGGTCGTCCCGGCCGGTGGCCTGAGATGCGATCTCGATCGCTTCCCGAACCGTCTCTGCCGTCTGGCAACTTCGGCCCTTCAACTGCTCAAATCGCTTGGCCAGATCTGCCGGCTCCGCGGCTCTGAGCTGGTCCGAGGCCTTGGTGAAGATGATTTTGTCGCCGCCGAGCGACAGCATCTCCAGATTGGCATCCACGTCCTTGTCGGCATTGCATCCGAAGACGCAGATCATCGAGTCAAACTGAACGTGTGATCCGATGCCGCGCATCAGGGCCTGCATGGAGGCGGGGTTGTGGGCGCCGTCGACCAGGATGCGGGGTCGCGTCCAGATCATGTCCATCCGTCCGGGATTCCTGGTCTTGGCAAGTCCGCGGAAGATGGTCGACTCCTCAAACCCTTCTGCGCCTTGTCCGAGCATGTCCAGCGCCGCAAGGGCGAGCGCGCAGTTGTCCGCCTGATGCGATCCAGGCAGCGGTACAGGCAAGTGCATGTAGTGATTCCGGTCACCGAGCAGGCACACACGCATGTGGGCGCCAAGATCGTCCGTGACGCAGAATCGACTGCTGAATTCGATGTCCTTGCCGATCACCCGAAGGTCGGTCCCGACCTCCTCGGCAACCTCCCGCAGCACGGCCTCGGCCTCCGGGGACTGCGCCACCGACAAGGCTGGAACGCCCGGCTTGAAGATGCCCGCCTTCTCCCGAGCGATCTCCGCCACGGTATTCCCCAGCAGGTGCTGGTGGTCGAGGTCGATCCTGGTGATGAGGGACACTGCCGGGGTCACCAGGTTCGTGGCATCCAGTCGCCCACCAAGCCCCGTTTCGACAATCGCCACGTCGGTGGCTTCTTCGACGAAGTGCCGCATGCCCATCGCGGTGATGAGTTCAAAGAACGACGCGTCGGGCGCGACTGCCTTGGCCGCTTCCGTGACCTCCCGCGTGCGTTCTGCAAAGGCGGCCATGCTGATGGGCTGGTTGTTGATGGAGATCCGCTCGCGGATGTCCACCAGATGGGGCGACGTATAGGTGCCGGTTGTCCAGCCACAGCCCTGCAGCATCGACTGCAGCATGGCGACGGTGGAGCCCTTTCCGATCGTCCCCGCGATGTGCACGGTGTGGAGCTCGTCCTGGGGGTTGCCCAAGGCCTCCAGCAGTTTCTTCATTCGGCCCAGTTTGAACGCGTTGGCGTCGATGCGGGCGGGCCGGAGTCGCTCGACGTTGGGCTGCTCAAGGAGGGCTTTGACGGCGGCCGGGAACGTGCGAATCGCTGCCCCCGACTTGGTCGGTTTGCTGGTTCGCCCTTTCTTGGCCGTGGTCTGCTTGGAACGTCCGGATCGCGTCGATTTGGTTTTTCGCGTGGTCGCCATAGCCGGTCCACGATAGCAAAAACGGCATTCGGGATCAAATGAAAGGCTATAACACGTTGTCAAAGCGGAAGTTAGAGCAAATACGCCGTGGGCTCCGGGGGGGTGGCAGGGCCCGACCGGTACCATTTGCGGCCATGTATGGCGACATTGACAGGATTCTGATCGACCGGGACTCCATCGCCGACCGCGTGGAGCAGCTCGGGACGCAGCTTGTTGGTGATCTCGGAGGCGTCGCGGACGCGGGGAACCTGATTGTCGTGCCCGTGATGACCGGAAGCCTCTTCTTCACTGCCGATCTGGTTCGTCAGTTGCCGCTGGCGTTTCGCATCCAACCGATCACGATTTCGTCCTATCCGGGCCGCTCGACGAGCAGCCAGGGCATTGTGGATCAGTCACCGCTTCCGCCTGGAATCAGCGGCTCCACCGTGCTGATCGTGGACGACATCCTCGATTCAGGCAGGACGCTCGGCCACCTTGACACGATGTTGCGGCAAGCCGGCGCTGCGGATGTTCGCTTCTGTGTGCTGCTTCGCAAGGACACCGCTCGAGCCGTTGAGGTTGACTGCAACTATGTCGGCTTCGACATTCCCGAGACGTTCGTGGTTGGGTACGGCCTGGACTACGACGGCCTCTACCGCAACATTCCGGATATCGCCGTACTCCGCAGTTCTGCCATCGAATGACGCAGCCGCTCAGGCGGGACTGGGAACCGTCTCGAGTACCTGCTGCATGAGCCGGCGGGCCGTCAACGTGTCGCCCTCGTGCATGGTGGACCTGCTGATCACGCGATGGGCGCAGACCGGGACAGCATTGGAAACGATGTCCTCCGGAATGCAGTACGCGCGACCTGCGAGCAGTGCGGTCGCTTTGGCTGCCTGAGCCAGCGCGAGCGATCCACGCGGGCTGACGCCGATCTGCACGTCGTCGTGATTCCGAGTCGCCGTTGCAAGCGCGATGATGTAGTCGATCAGGGACTGGTCGAGCGTGACGGCGTCGGTCGCCTCCTGAAGGGCGATGACTTCGTCGACCGTCGCGACCGGCTCCAACGTTCTTAGGTCGGTCCGGGCGGGTTGACGTTGGATGACACGCGCTTCGTCCGGTGGAGCCGGATAGCCGAGATTGACTCGGATCAGGAACCGATCCAGTTGGTTCTCCGGCAGGAAGTACGTGCCCTCGAACTCGTATGGATTCTGGGTGGCGACCACCATGAACGGGCACGGCAAGTCGTGCGTTTCGCCGTCGACGGTCACGGTGTCTTCTGCCATGGCTTCGAGGAGCGCGGATTGGGTTCGCGGCGTCGCCCGATTGATCTCGTCTGCGATCACGATGTTGTGGAACACCGGGCCGGGCTGAAAGCGAAACTCACCGGTGGCCCGCTCGTACACCGTGATGCCGGTCACGTCGCTGGGAAGGAGATCTGGTGTGCATTGAATGCGTGCAATCGTGCCCCCGATACTTCTGGCAAGCGTGCGGGCCAACACGGTCTTCCCGACGCCGGGTACGTCCTCGATCAGCAGATGCCCTCGGGCCAGCAGGCAGGCGAGGACGCGATCGACTGCGTCACCGTTTCCGAGGAAAACGGAGGTGATATTCTCTCGTAAGCGTGTGAGGGCTTCGGTGTGCATCGGGCGGCCGAGTATAGCCCTGCGGGCCGACCCACCCCGCGTGGAGGTCATGTGCAGCAGATTCCCGATCATCTGGTGGGGGTGGACGGCGCCATGCCGCTGGCTGGGCGGCATGTGGCGATATCGCTTGACTGTCTGAAGTGCGGGTATCAACTCAAGGGCGGGCCGGCCGACGGCCGGTGCCCGGAGTGCGGACTTCCCACTCCGTTCTCCATTGCAGGGTCGATCGACCCTGAGGCGCTCCGGCTGCCGCCGATCGCCAATGCGCCAGCCGTCGGGCGTGGGCTGCTGCTTGCGTTTGTGTCCCTGGCCATCGTGGCCATCGCCTCGCTGGGCATGGCGGCCCGAGATCCGTCTGCGCTCTTGGGCAGGCCGCCGGCCGGGTGGGCCGCGTGGCCCTGGTTTCTCTGGGCTGGCCTTGCCGGCCTGATCGGCCTCGCCGCCTGGTGGAGCCTGAAGCCCGGGAGGGGCGCCGGCGGGCCGGCCTCGGGCCGTCGCGCAGCGTCGCTGTACCTCATGGGCGTTCTGTTGTCGGTGGCCGGCATGGTGCTGGCGGGCGTGTTGCGACAACCCCTGCAGGGTGGTCCGGTGGCGGTCTGCGGGGCCGCGTTTCCCCTGCCCGGGCTGGGCGTGTCACTGCTTGGCATCCGCAGAGTCCTGCTGGAATTGGGGCGACGATCACGGCAGTTTCGCCGGGGTGCGGTCCGGCGGCAGCGGATTCCGTCGCAACTGGCGGCGCTCGGGCTGGCGATCGTGGCCTGGGTCGCCATGGTGGCGTTGGCAGCATTCGGTGATCCTGACAGCAGTTACGGCGTGATCCCCGTCACGATCGGGCTGACGGCACTGCTCTTTGTGGCCGTCGGACAGTGCTACCTGGTGGTCAATGCGTGGTGGATTCGCACCGCGCTGAGCCGCCCCCCGCTCAGACTGGCCGAGTTGCTGGGGACCGCCCCCGGGTCTGCTGCCAACCTGGCAGGCTCGGAAGAACCCCCGCGGAGTCCTTGTCAGGGCCCTTGAGGCCCGGTGTGGACCCTTTGGGCGTGGGCGCGGTCATTTTGGCGCGCCAGTTGCGGGTATTCCGAATCGCTCGCCCCCGCATCCGCTCGGCTGCAGGGGTGGGTGGAGAGAAGGACGTCCCCAAATCAGGAGTACCGCCCATGGCCGCCAAGGAACTGGCCTTTGATACCGACGCTCGCAAGGCATTGCTGAGCGGCGTCGAGAAACTCGCCTCAGCCGTGAAATCCACGTTGGGCCCCCGTGGCCGCAACGCGGTCATCGACAAGTCCTGGGGTGGCCCCACCGTCACCAAGGACGGCGTCACCGTGGCCGAAGAGGTCGAACTTCGCGACAAGGTCGAGAACATGGGCGCCCGCCTCGTGCGTGAAGCCGCAAGCAAGACCAGCGATGTGGCCGGCGACGGGACCACAACGGCGACCGTGCTTGGCGAAGCACTGTTCCGAAGTGGGCTTCGCCACATTGCCGCGGGCGTTGATGCCAACGCACTCATCAGAGGCATGAAGGCCGCGGTTGACTCCGTCGTCGATGAGATTGCCGACATGGCTCGTCCGGTGGAGAACAACATCAAGGCCGTGGCGACGATCTCCGCCAACAACGACGTGGAGATTGGCCGCATCATGGCGGAGGCCTTCTCGAAGGTTGGGAAGGACGGCGTCATCACAGTCGAGGAAGGCAAGGGCCTTGAGACTGAAGTGGATGTCGTTGAGGGCATGCAGTTTGACCGGGGCTACCTGAGCCCGAACTTCGTCACCGATCCCGAGAAGATGGTGGTGGAGTTGAGCAAGCCGCTCATCCTGATTCACGAAGACAAGATTGACAGCGTGCAGAAGATCGTTCCGCTGCTGGAGAAGGCAGTCGAGGCGAAGAAGCCACTGATCATCGTCGCTGAGGACATCACCGGCGAAGCGTTGTCGACCCTGGTCATCAACAAGCTCCGCGGCGTCGCGCAGGTCTGCGCCGTCAAGGCTCCCGGGTACGGCGATCGCCGCAAGGCCATGTTGGGCGACCTCGCCGTGCTGACCGGAGGCGAGGCGGTCATGAAGGACCTGGCGGTCGATCTTGAGAAGGTCTCGCTGACACAGCTTGGACGCGCCAAGAAGGTCGTGATCGACGGCAACACCACGACGATTGTCGAAGGCGCCGGCTCGACGGCCGACATTCAGGGCCGTGTAGACCAGATTCGCCGGGAGATTGACGCGAGCGACAGCGACTACGACCGCGAGAAGTTGCAGGAGCGGCTCGCCAAGCTCAGCGGCGGCGTGGCCCAGATCAATGTTGGTGCTGGCAGCGAGGCCGAGTTGAAGGAACGAAAGGCCCGTGTCGAGGACGCGCTCCATTCCACGCGAGCTGCCGTCGAAGAGGGCGTCGTTCCGGGTGGTGGGGTCAGCTTTATTCGGGCTGCTTCCGCCCTGGGGGCAACCCGCAAGCGTCTTCGTGGTGATGAGAAGTACGGCGTTGACATGGTTGAAGACGCGTTGGCTGTTCCGCTTCGGACGATTGCCGACAACGCTGGTGCCAAGGGCACGGTTGTTGTGGCGAGGGTCGCCGAGGCCGAGGGTTCATTCGGGTACAACGCGCTCACCGGGAGTTATGGATGCCTGCTTGACGACGGCGTCATCACGCCCGCCAAGGTCGATCGGACCGCCCTGCAGAATGCAGCGTCGGTCGCCGGGCTCTTGCTCACCTGTGACTGCATCGTCACGGACATCCCCGCCGAGGAAGAAGCACCGGCCGGCGGTGACCCGGGTATGGATGCCATGGGCGGCATGGGCGGCATGGGTGGCATGGGTGGCATGGGCGGCATGGGCGGCATGGGTGGCATGGGTGGCATGCCTGGAATGGGATTCTGAACCGGGATCCGGAACAAGGACGCGCCGCGCTGCGGCGAGCACACGACAACGATTCGCGGCCGCCGGCCGCATGGAGGAACGAAGCGATGGCAGTCAAACCCCTGGAAGATCGAGTGATCATCCGTCCCCTCGAGGCCGAAAGCCGTACCGAGTCGGGCATCTATCTCCCCGAGTCGGCCAAAGAGAAGCCGGTGCAGGGCAAGGTCGTGGCCTGTGGTCCCGGCAAGCGTCTGGACAACGGCGAGCGCATCAAGCCCACCGTGTCGAAGGGCGACACCGTCGTGTACGGCAAGTACGCCGGCACGGAGATCGAGATCAAGAACGTCAAGCACCTCATCGTGCGTGAGAGCGAACTGCTCGGCATCATCGAGTGAGTTGGTTTTCGCGTAGACGATTGGAGATACAGCTATGTCCGTGAAGCAGATGAAATTTGACACCGAGGCCCGCGACGACTTCCTTGAAGGCGTGACCCAACTGGCGCGTGCGGTGTCGTCGACGATGGGACCGAGCGGTCGCAACGTCGTCGTCCAGAAGTCCTTCGGCGGTCCGTCCGTCACCAAGGACGGCGTCTCGGTCTCCAAGGAGATCGAGCTTGAAGGCCCGTTCCAGAACATGGGCGCCCAGATGGTGCACCAGGTCGCCAAGAAGACCGCAGACCTCGCCGGCGATGGAACGACGACCGCGACGGTGATCGCCGAGGCGATCTACCGAAATGGCCTGCGGCATGTCACCGCCGGTGGCAACGCCGTTGCCATTCAGCGGGGCGTCAACAAGGCCGCTGCCGTGGCCTGTGATGCCGTCGAAGCGTCCGCGCGAGACTGCCGCGGCAAGGATGACCTCAGAAAGATTGCAACCGTATCTGCCAACCATGACACCGAGATCGGTGGCTTGATCGCCGAGGCGATCGGCAAGGTGGGGCATGATGGTGTCGTTGAGGTCGAAGAGGGCAAGACTGCCGAGACGACGCTCGACTACGTCGAGGGCATGGCCTTCGACAAGGGCTACCTCAGTCCCTACTTCATGACCGATCCGAAGGCGGCTGAGTGCGTGCTCGAAGACGCCTATGTGCTGATCTGTGAGAAGAAGATCTCCAATCTTCCGGACCTGCTTCCGCTGCTCAACACGGTTGCGGGAAGCGGCAAGCCTCTGCTGGTGATCGCCGAAGATGTCGAGAACGAGGCGCTCGCGGCGCTGGTGGTGAATCGCCTTCGCGGCGTGCTTCAGATCTGCGCTGTCAAGGCGCCCGGATTCGGCGAGCGGCGAAAGGCCATGCTCGGCGACATTGCGGCGCTGACCGGCGGCACGTTCTTCGCTGAGGATCTTGGCCGGAACCTGGAAGATGTCCAGGTGGGCGAACTTGGCAAGGTCAAGCGCATCGTCGTGACCAAGGACGCCACAACGATGATCAAGGGCGGCGGCAAGAAGGCCGACGTCGATCTTCGGGCCAAGCAGATCCGCACCCAGATTGAGAACTCGACGAGCGACTATGACCGCGAGAAGCTTCAGGAGCGTCTGGCCAAGTTGACCGGTGGCGTGGCCGTCCTGTCTGTTGGCGGCGCGACCGAGTTGGAGATGAAGGAACGCAAGGACCGCGTTGATGACGCGCTCAATGCCACCCGGTCGGCTGCCAAGGAGGGATACGTCCCCGGCGGCGGCGTTGCCTATCTCCGCGCGATGGAGGCGGCCAGCGCCGGCCGAAGCAAGGCCAAGGGTGATGAGAAGTACGGATTTGACATCGTCGCTGCCGCCCTTGAGGCGCCGTGCCGATGCATCGCCGAGAACACTGGAATTGACGGCGACGTTGTCGTCGAGAAGGTCAAGGAAGGCAAAGCCGGGTTCGGATACAACGCCAGCACCGGTGAGTACGGTGATCTGGTCAAGGCCGGAATCATCGACCCGGCCTTCGTTGTTCGCACTGCCCTTCGCAACGCCGCCTCTGTGGCGGGACTCATGCTTACGACCGATGTCGCTCTGACGGATCTGGCCGAAGACGCCGATCCGGTCGAGGGCGCCATCGTCTGACGATCCTCCTTTCTCCCCCGCGGGCCCCTCGCCGCCATTTGGCGGTGGGGGCCCGGGAAGGAAAGGACAACCATGTCAACGACTCGCTGCTATTACGAAGTCCTCACCGTTGCCCGTGACGCATCCGGGGACGAGGTCAAGCGTGCGTATCGGCGTCTGGCCATGAAGTACCACCCGGATCGCAACCCTGACGATCCTGAGGCCGAGGCACGGTTCAAGGAGGCTGCCGAAGCCTACGAGATTCTGGGAGATGCTGAGCGGCGTCGCATGTACGACCGATACGGCCACGAAGGTCTGAGGCAGCGGCCGGGCCACGACTTCAGGTCGATGAACCCGGATGACATCTTCTCGATGTTCAGCGATATTTTCGAAGGCATGGGCGGCCGGGGTGGCCGTCGCCGTTCCTCTCGCGGCTATGACCTGGAGTACCAACTCGAGATCACGCTTGAGGAAGCCTTTCACGGGGACGAGCGAGACATCACGTTTACGCGGCTCGACGTGTGCGACACCTGTGGTGGGGATGGCGCCGCACCCGGAAGCACGCCGGAGCCCTGTACGACCTGTGGTGGTAACGGGCAGGTTGCGCAAGCCGGACTCGGAGGCATGTTCCGGATGGTCACGGCCTGCCCGGCGTGCCGAGGCAAGGGTCGTGTCGTGTCTGACCCGTGCCGATCCTGCGACGGGCAGGGCCGACGTAGTGTGGAGCGGAAGTTGAGTGTCCGGATTCCTGCCGGAATCCATCATGGCCAGGCCGTGCGTCTGCAAGGCGAGGGAGAACCGCCCACACCCGACGTCGATCCGGCGGGCACCGGGCCTCGTGGCGATCTCCATGTGGCGATTCGCATCGCAGAGCACGATCGCTTCGAGCGTGACGGCCATGATCTCATGGTGCTGGTTCCAGTGAACTTCACCCAACTGGCGATGGGCGCGGAGGTGCAGGTGCCGACGCTCGACACATCTGAACCACACGTCATTCATGTGCCGGCCGGGACGCAGAATGGTGAGCTGTTCCGGATTCAGGGACGCGGGATGCCGGACCTTCGCGGGGGACGCGGCGGCGACCTCGTGGCGGTCCTTCATCTGGTGGTGCCAAGGCATCTCACCGATGAGCAACGAGATCTTCTCAAGCAGTATGCCGAAACCGAGGACGTGGCCGTTGATGCCGATCCGCCAGGCTTCTGGACGCGTATCAAGGAGGCTGTGCGGGGCCATTGAGCGCCGCACCGAGGTGCAGTATGAACACCGACGAAGTACCCGTAGATCCAGCACGTGAGGTGGAAGACACGCCCGCCGAGGCGCCATCCATTGAGGTGGACGATGCCCTCATTGGCCAGATCACCGACGAAGCAGAAGGCGATCTACGCGCCGTGCTTGAGTGGTACGCCGACGAGCTTGAGCTTGCCAGGACAGACCGACTGCGAGCGTTGGCGGAGTTGTCAAACAACCAGCGACGGGCCAGCGAGAATGAGGTTCGGGTCAGCCGGGCCGCGGTCGCGGGCTCGCTTCGTTCACTCCTGACCGTGTCAGATCAACTCGACCTTGCGTTGGAACAGGATGCGGCGTCGATGTCGGCCGAGCAGTTTGCCGAAGGCGTTCGATTGGCTCGCGATGAGTTCATGAAAGTGCTTGCTGATCAGGGCGCTCACCGGATCGAGCCGGAGGTGGGCGATGAGTTTGATCCGCAGCGGCACGAAGCCATGTTGCAGCAGGCGGCCGAGGGAATTGAGCCCGGCCACATCACTATGGTGATGCAACCTGGGTTTGAGACGGGGCACCATGTGCTTCGCGCGGCCAAGGTGGCTGTGGCGCCCTGACGTCCATGCCGACCTACGAATACCGCTGCAAGGCGTGCGAGCACGCGTTCGATCTGGTGCAGTCCATGACGGCGCCAGTCAAACGCAAGTGTCCGGAGTGCGGCAGGCTGCAACTTGAGCGGTTGATCGGTGTCGGGGCCGGCTTCATCATCAAGGGAGGCGCGGCATCGGCCAAGGCGGAGGCGGCGGAGAAGGCTGCCGACGAGAAGGCTCGAACAAGGAAGGCTGATGCGGGCACCGATGCCAAGGCGACATCGGGCGGCAAGGAGAAGGCGTCGAGTGAAACGCCCAGCGCCGATGCGCCTCCGAAAGAGGCCGCCGACACCAAGGCCGCCGATACCAAGACCGCTGACACCAAGCCCGCCGACACCAAGACCGCTGACACCAAGCCCGCCGAGCCACCCGAGAAGAAGATCTCCGGCGCGACATCGACGCCAACCCACGCAGCCCGTGAGGGTCGCGGCGTGGGCAATCTCGTTGACAAGGCGAAGCGCCGTGCCAAAGAGGCTTCAGGCAGGAAGCCCAAACGCTCCAATCGCCGAGGGGCCTAAACGAGGGCCTGGCCCCCGAGCAAACCGAAGGCGGCTCAGGGGCCGTGGGCCTGAGATCCCACGCGACGTGACGGCGGACATGTGCGTGTACCTGCGGCGATGGGGGTCACGCAGTGGTCGCATGCGAGTGCAGGCGGATGCACTTCGAGACTGATACGATTTCCTCGAATGCCACTTCGATACACGGCGAGGATTCTCGACCACCTTTCGCGTGAAGACGGCCGACAGGCGACGGTCCATGAACTGGCCCGCGCGCTTCGGGCGCAAGGGGCGGACAAAGCGCTCATGCGTGAGGCCATGAAGGCGCTGCTTGAGGAAGGTGCCATCGAGGAGTCCGGGGAGCACATCAGACTTCCGGCTGTCGGGGAGGAGGTCATTGGCACGTATCGAGGCACGCGGCGTGGCTTCGGCTTCGTCGTCCCGGACTCTCCGGTGCGGGAGGGCGACATCTACATCCCCAAAGGGGCTGCCGAGGGGGCGATTTCGGGGGATCGGGTCCGGTGTGGCGTGGCCAGGCGGCACGGCTGGAAGGGCGGCTCGCCGGCCGGCCGGATCATCGAGGTGATCGAGCAGGGGCAGACCACGTTTGCCGGCACGGTCGTGCAGCGAAAGGGCGGCTGGCTCGTGGAACCGGATGGCAGGCAGCTTCGCGAGCCTGTGATCATTCGAGACCCCGGCGCCAAGAGCATCAAGGTCGGCGACAAGGTCGTGTTTGACCTGCTGGTACCGCCCGACGGGGACTATCTCGGCGAAGGTGTGGTCACCGAAGTGCTGGGCGTGGCGGGCGAACCGGATGTTGAAACCGCCGCCGTCATTGCGGCGCATGGCTTGCGGACCGAGTTCCCTCAGGAAGTGATTCGTGAAGCAAAGGAGGCCTCGGGGCTGGTCGAGGATGCGGGGCCGCATCGCGAGGATCTGCGAGATCTGGTGACGTTCACCATCGATCCGCCGGATGCGAAGGACTTTGATGATGCCATCTCGATCACGTGGGACGATGCGTCCGAGGAGTGGGAGCTTGGCATTCACATTGCGGACGTCGCCCACTTCGTCAGAGTCGGCACCGCGTTGGATGAGGAAGCCCGTGCCCGCGGGAACAGCACGTACCTGCCCAGGCTCGTCATCCCCATGTTGCCGGAGATTCTGAGCAACGGTGTGTGTTCCCTGCAGGAAGGGGTCGATCGGTGTGCCAAGAGCGTCTTTGTTCGGATCGACCGCCGTGGCCGTGTGCAGGACACGCGATTTCGCGCGACGGTGATCAACTCGGATAAGCGATTCACATACCTGGAAGCCCAGGCGTGGATCGAAGGCGACGGAAAGGCTGCGCGGAAGGAGAGCCGAACCGACACTGAGCCAACCGAAGCGGTGCTGCACGCGGTTCGAGAGGCGGACCGACTCGCCCGGGTGATCAGAAAGCGGCGGCTTCGGGACGGCATGATCGTTCTGAACCTGCCCGATTCGGTGCTGTCGTTCGGAGAGGACGGGCGGGTGGCTGACGTGCAGCAGGAGGACAACGCCTTCACCCACACCATCATCGAAATGTTCATGGTGGAAGCGAACGAGGCGGTCTCCCGGCTCTTCGACGCGTTGCGGACGCCCATCCTGCGAAGAATCCATCCGGAGCCGGCACTTGAGGATCTGGCTGAACTCCGGATGAAGGCGGGGGCCGCCGGGTTCAATGTGCCGGACGACGCCACCAGACACGATCTTCAGCAACTTCTGGACGCGACACGGGACCACCCATCGGCCAGAGCCGTGCACTTTGCTGTGCTTCGGACGCTTACGAAGGCTGAGTACAGCCCGGCCATCGTGGGCCACTTCGCGCTGGCGAGCGAGCACTACGCGCACTTCACGTCCCCGATTCGTCGATACCCCGACCTTGTCGTGCATCGCGCCCTTGAAGCAGTGCTTGAGCACACCAGCAACGGGCAGGCGCGGTTCACCGGTCGCAGGCGGAGCGAGCTGGAGCAGTTGATGCGGGACGACGACCGGCCGCTGCCGCAGGATGAGTTGATCGCACTTGGAAGGCACTGCACGGAAACTGAAGGCAACAGCGAGGCGGCCGAACGAAGCCTGCGGGAGTTCCTCGTGCTTCAGCACCTGTCCGAGCACTACCTTGGCGAAGAACTGCCCGCGGTGATCAGTGGCTTCAACCCCGGGGGCCTCTGGGTGTCGCTGGACCGATTCCTTGTCGACGGCCAAGTGACGTGGGACAACTTCGGAACCGCCCGCCGGGATCGCTGGGTCGAACTGCAGGGGCAGGGCAGGATGGTCGCCAAGGGGAGCGGAGCAGTCATCGCGGTCGGCGATCCTGTCACGGTCCAGCTCGTGAAGGTTGACCCCACCAGCCGCCACATGGATCTGCTGCTCAAGGATCGGCCGGACAGGTCCGCGGCGGACCTGCCGCGGGGGCCACGGGAGCGGCAGGGCAAGTCCCGGAAGCCGCGATCGCACAAGCGGTCCAGAGGCGGAAAGCGCCGCCGGCGGTGACACGATCGACATCGGGGGGTGGTACGCTGCGAATTCCAGAGCAGGAGGTCCGTCATGGCAGATCACGCAGGCATCGAATCAGTGCTGCACGAGGACCGTGTTTTCGATCCACCCGCCGATTTCACCGACCGCTGCGGCGGGGCCTGGATCGAGTCGATGGATATGTACCGAGAACTCCACCGCCAGAGCGTGGAGGATGCCGATGACTTCTGGGATGCCGTCGCCAATGAACTGGATTGGTTCAAGCGATGGGACACGGTGCTGGAGTGGGATTGCCCGGACGCGAGATGGTTCGTCGGCGGCAAAATCAACGCCTGCCACAATTGCGTCGACCGTCTGATCAATATCGGTCACGGTGACGAGACGGCGCTTATCTGGGAGGGCGAGCCCGTTCCTGAGGGTGGACCCGAGATTCGCCGCTTCACCTACCGGGAATTGAAGGATGAAGTCTCTCGCTGCGCCAATGCGCTCAAGCAGATTGGCGTCAAGCGAGGCGATGTCGTCACGATCTACATGGGCATGGTTCCTGAACTCACCATTGCCGTACTTGCGTGCGCGCGAATCGGCGCTCCGCACAGCGTCATCTTCGGTGGATTCTCGTCGCAGGCCATTGCTGACCGGGTGGACGATGCTGATTCAAGAACAATCATTACGTGCGATGGCGCCTGGCGCCGCGGCAAGGTCGTACCGCTGAAGAAGAATGTCGATCAGGCTCTGGAAATGACCAACCGCGTCGAGAACGTGCTTGTGGTGCGTAGATGCGAGAACGACATCGACATGCAAGCAGGTCGTGATCACTGGTGGCACGATGTGGTGGACCCCGCTTCGGACGATTGCCCCTGTGAGGAGATGGACAGCGAAGACATGCTGTTTCTGCTCTACACGTCGGGAAGCACGGGCAAGCCCAAAGGGATCGTGCATACGACGGGGGGGTATCTGGTTCATACGTTTCTGACCAGCAGATACGCGTTCAATCTTCGTCCCGGGAACGGCCATGTTTACTGGTGTACTGCCGACGTCGGGTGGATCACCGGCCACTCGTACATCATCTACGGCATCCTGCAGAATCACGTGCCGACCCTCATGTACGAGGGGGCGCCGAATCATCCAGCACCGGATCGGTTCTGGGACATTTGCGAGCGGCATGCGGTGACGCACTTCTACACGGCACCGACTGCCATTCGGGCTTTCATGAAGTGGGGGGAGGAGTACCCGCGTCGGCACGATCTCTCGAAACTGCTCGTGCTCGGTTCGGTCGGAGAGCCGATCAATCCGGAGGCATGGATGTGGTACCACCGTGTCATCGGGCATGAGCGGTGCCCGATCGTTGACACATGGTGGCAGACCGAGACCGGCGGCCACATGATCACGCCACTTCCGGCAGCGACACCGACGGTGCCCGGATCGTGCACCCTTCCGTTTCTTGGGATCGACGCGGCTGTCGTGGCCGAAGACGGAGGCGAGCAGCCGGCCGGAACTGGTGGATTGCTGGTGATCCGGAAGCCCTGGCCGTCCATGCTGCGAGGCATTCACGGTGATCGGCAGCGATTCATCGATACGTACTTCTCTCGCGTCGAAGGCATGTACTTTGCGGGTGACAGTGCCCGGCGAGATGATCGCGGGTACTTCTGGATCATGGGCCGCATGGACGACGTGATCAACGTCTCGGGCCACAGGCTTGGCACGATGGAGGTTGAATCGGCGCTGGTCAGTCATGATGCAGTTGTTGAAGCTGCGGTCGTGGGGATGCCGCACGACGTCAAAGGCACCGGGATTGCGGCGTTCTGCACGCTTGGTCCCGACTGGAAGCCGGATGATGCGCTTCGAGAAACGCTTCGGTCGCATGTGGCCGAGGAGATCGGAGCGATTGCCAAACCGGACATGATCCGCTTCACCGATGCGCTGCCCAAGACCCGTTCGGGAAAGATCATGCGCCGGCTTCTGCGTGACGTGGCCGCTGGGCGGGAGGCGGCGGGGGACATGACCACGCTTGAAGACTTCAACGTGCTGGCCAGGCTGCGAGGCTCTGACGACGGCTGACTGCCCGGGCCGGCGTGAAATCAGCCGCGGTTGCCTCCCAATACTCCGAGTGGATATGGTGACCGGTTCGCGCCTTGCGCAACGCTGGGCGGTTGGAGTCGGGTCGGGGAGAGGAGTCCTTCCATGAGCTTGATGCATCGAACGATCATTGCGGCCTTCGCTGTGGCACTGACCGCCGTGGCTGCTGCAGCAGCACCCTTTGGCGGCGCGAAGGTGCCGGACGGCGTGCTGAACATGCTCCCGGACGGGGCGTATGTGCTTGCGTACACCGACTCACTTCAGGACTTTCAGAAGGACCTTGTGACGACGGTTTCAGACGTTGAACCGCAGATGGCCATGATGGTCGCGATGGCGGGCCCAGCTGCGCAGCTGAACATGCTCATCCGCAAGTCATCCGCCGGGCCCGGAAGCGCGGGCGTCGTGCTTGACGGCCCCGTGGCCTTGTTTCAGGCGGCTCCGGCCACGCCGGACGGCGATCCGATTGCAGGTGCTGTGTTCGAGGTTGCCGACACGACCGATCTTGTCGTGTCCCGGCCGGGCATGTTCCTGGTGATGAGTCCGGGGTCCAAATGGGTTGCGCTCGCCAACGCGGACTTCACGCCGGCCGGCCGGACCACATCAATCTCCAACGGCATGCTCGACGCGTCCCTGGGCGTCAATGTTGATCAGGCCAAACTGGTCGAGGTGTTCGGTCCTCAGATCAATACGCTCCTGGCGACCATGCAGCAGCCGCTTCCCGAGGGCAGTGTTCCTTCGGAACAAGCCCAGGCCGTAGAGCGGGCCCAAGCGGCCAACGCAGCCAAACTCCGCATGTTCCTCGACATGATCGCTTCATGGAACATCGGTCTTGATCTCCATGGTGCCGAGATCGACGTGCTGCTCCGCAGCACTCAGACCGCCGGTACACCCATGGTGATGCCGGCGGGCGGCCTTGATGGCTTGACCAGGTCCATTCCCGCCGACATGCCCATACGCGGCGTGTTCGACGTGTCCGCGGTGGCCATGTTGATGTCCATGTCTCAGAGTGACATCGAGGCCATGCCGCCGGCGACCCGGGCGAGCCTTGAGAAGCTGCAGCCCGTGTGGGATGAGGCCGTGGCCTCGATGAAGAGCGGAGTCTCATTCGGCATGTCCTTTGGCGACAAGGGAATCGAGATGGTGTCAGTCATGGACACGTCCGACCCGGACGGCGTCCTGAACATGGTGAAGCGTGCCTGGACTGCTCTGGGCGAGGCCGACCTTGGGATCAACGTCAAGCCGATCCGGATCCTCGCCGGAACGGGCGTGGGCTATGTGGTGACGATCGATGCCAAGCGGATGATGGACACCATGGGCCTGGGCGCCATGATGCCGCCGGCCAGCGCGGGACAGCCTGGGTCGCTTGAGATGATGCAAGGTCTGTGCGACAGCCTCACGGGTCCAGATGGCCTTCCGGTCAGATACTTCCTTCAAGGCGACTCCGTCCTGAGCGTCATCGGAAACGGCAGGCTGGGTGAAGCTCGGAGGTTGTGGTCGTCCGGAGGGGCGGACAACGACCTGACGACGCTCTTGGGCGAATCACTCGCCCCGGCGACGTGGGCCATGACCATGGATGTTCGTCGTATCGCCGATGAGGGACTTGCGATGGCCAGAACGATGCTCGGGCCGCTGGCCGCCATGCTTCCCACCGCGGTACCGGATGGCAACCCAGTGGTCATGACGATGGTCGGCGGATCCAATGGGAAGACGTGGGATCAGGTCCGGGTCCGCACCAATCTCAAGGACTGGTATGCGATGGTGCAGCAAATGCAGACGCTGGCAGCCCAGCAAGCGGCTGCTTCGGCGCCGACCGCACCTGCTGCCGGACCGTAGAGCCTTCACGGGCATGCTGATGATCTCAGACGGCCTTCCCCTCGGGGAGGGCCGTCACGCTGACGGGCCCTCGAGGGCGCAAAAAAACCCCTTCACAGGGGCCTTCAACTGGGGATCCAAGATTCGAACTTGGACTAACTGATTCAGAGTCAGTCGTGCTACCGTTACACCAATCCCCAAGGGTGGACCTCGTATGGTAGCCGATCCCCAACAGCGATACCATCCGCGGCATGACTGACTATGTAACGGTAGAAGGCGCTCAAGTTGGTGTGCTGATGGGCAGTGCCTCTGACTGGCCAACCATTGGAAAGGCCTCTGCGACGCTGACGGAACTCGGTGTGACACACGAGTGCAACGTCATTTCGGCGCATCGGGCACCTCGGCGGTTGGAGTCCTATTGCCAGACGGCGGAGTCTCGGGGGATTCAGGTGCTGATTTGCGCTGCCGGCGGTGCCGCCCACCTTGCCGGAGTCGCTGCGGCCCTGACGCACTTGCCGGTCCTGGGGTGCCCGATGAAGGCGTGGTCGACCGAAGGGCTCGACTCGCTTCTGTCGATGGCGCAGATGCCGCGTGGCATTCCCGTCGGCACCCTTGCAGTCGGGTCGGCGGGCGCCGTCAATGCAGCGCTGCTTGCTGTGTCCATGCTCTCGCTGTCCGACTCGGACCTGAGAGCGCGGTACCTCGCGTACCGCTCGGCGCAGTCGGCAGCGACCTTCCCCCTCCCAGGGGCGCCGGGCCATCCTGACGCATGAGCCTGCCGGAAGGCTTCACGCTCGCTGACATGGACGCGTTGCCGGACAACCCGGTGGACGCGGTCCATGGATGGCTCGAAGAAGCAACCCGGTTCTCCGGGCGGCCAAACCCGCACGCCGTGGTGCTTGCGACGTGCGGGGCCGATCAGCAGCCCGCTGCCCGCATGATGCTGCTCAAGGGATTCGATGCGCGTGGGGCCGTGATCTACACGAACCTGCAGAGCCGAAAGGGGCTTCAGATTGGCGAGAATCCCCGCGTGGCGCTGCTGCTGCATTGGGACGTGCTGGGGCGACAGATTCGGGTCGAAGGTGAAGCCACCCGGGTGAGCAGGGAAGAAGCCGACGCGTACTTTGCCTCCCGGCCATGGGGCAGCCGAATCGGCGCGGTGGCCAGCGATCAATCCCGGCCGCTGGAGAGCCGGGATGCGTTGGCAGCGCGGGTGGTCGAGGTGGCGCTGCAGTACCCCCTCGGGTCGGACGTGCCCCGGCCCGAGTACTGGACAGGCCTCCGGGTGTCCCTGGCGCGGGTCGAGTTGTGGCAGGAGGGCGATGACCGGCTCCACGACCGCATCGTGTATCGACCCTCGGGCGAGGGGTGGTCGACCGAGCGGCTCTGGCCGTAGAGGATCAGACGTCGCCGGCAATCCGCCGCGCCTGCTCGAGCACCTCGGCTGGGAAGTGAGTCTTGGGCGTGTCCTGCGGCGGGTCCAAGCCCGCGTCCTGACCCGCATCCTGGCCCCCGGGGGAAGGCGATGATTCGGCTCTGGGGTGCCCGTCATCAGGCAGAAACGCATCCAGATCGGCCGCCTCCGCCTCGGCCGCGATGGCGTCGAGTTCCCCATCGCTCAGGGCGAACTCCGAGGTCCAGTCGTCAGCGGCGGGCGGTGCGGGCTGGTCCGGGGCGGTACCGCGGGCGATGTCTTCCAGCATCGTCCGCAGGAATGATTCTGAGTCCAACCACTTGCACCGCCTGCGTTTGGCGGCCTTTCGGAGCCGCCGGTCGGTGGAGACCACCAGCACGCGGCGTGGATCCGCCGCCTTTCCGATCATGTCCTCAATGAGATCGTCTGCCTCCCGCCCTGGGCCGGACCACATGACGTGAATCGGCTCTGGGAGCCCCTGAGGGCGGGGTTGGGGCCGCCCGTCGCAGACGAGCACCGCGTGGGCGGCCTGCCATCGGGTGGCCTGCATGAGCCGGCCCAGCCCCGAGAGGCTCAGGCCAGCCAGCCCAGGCGGCAGAACACCCTGGATGTGCAGCACATTCCATGCGTCCACGATCACCTTCATGAATCCCACCCTATAGCACCGAATGGCTTGCCATGGGCGCTTCTTTCCGCTCTAATGCGCGGCTCGAAATCCCCCTGAGGAGGGTTCTATCAGGTCATGGCTATTCGGATCAAATCCCGGCACGGCGAGTCTGTCAATCAGATGCTTCGCCGCTTCAAGAAGCTCTGCGAGAAGGAAGGCCTCACGAAAGACGTGAAGCGGAAGCAGTACTTCGAGAAGCCCTCGGAACGTCGCCGCCGCGCCATGCGCAAGGCGATTGCTCGAGTGGCTCGATTGAATGACCCACAGCCGCAGCCCGCCCCGAAGGGGAAGCGCGGTGGCCCCGGAGGCAACCGCAGCGGCGGTGGTGGTGGTGGTGGCGGCGGACGCCGCTGAGTTCCCATGCATACGACTCGAGGCGGTCACGCAGTGATCGCGTCACGTACACCTTTTTGGAATCGATCGGTTTTCAACGGGCGATCGGTGTCTGTCGACATCGATGCGACGACTGAGGAGTGAGATTCGTGAACACGTTGCTTCTTTCCACAAATGACGTCCAGGGCGTCAACGCCATCATCGAGCATGCCTGGGTGTGGTTCATCGCCCCGATCGGCGCCGTGCTCGCGCTGCTCGCTGCGTTCGCATTCAGCCGCAATGTCATGAGCCGGAGCGAAGGTGAGCCGGAGATGATTCGGATCGCTGAGGCCGTCCGGCAGGGTGCCATGGCGTACCTGAAGCGACAGTACAAGGTCGTCTTCGTCGTCTTTGTCGTGCTGGTCGGCATTCTCATTGCTCTGGGATTCCTCGGCATTCAGCCGAAGGTGACTGCGATCGGTGTGCCGATCGCCGGCCTCTTCTCGGGGCTCTGCGGCTGGTTTGGCATGAAGATGGCCACCAATGCCTCGGCGCGAACGACCTTCGCCGCCAAGCAGTCGCTCAACGATGGCCTCACTGTGGCCTTCCGCAGTGGTGCCGTGATGGGCCTGGTGGTCGTGGGCTTTGCCCTGCTTGACGTCAGCGCCTGGTTCCTGATCTGGAACGCTTTCTTCCCGGAGCAGTCGCTTGAGCTGACCACTGCCGTCATGTTGACGTACGGCATGGGTGCCTCGACGCAGGCGCTCTTTGCGCGTGTGGGCGGCGGCATCTACACCAAGGCCGCCGACGTCGGCGCGGACCTCGTCGGCAAGGTCGAGGCTGGCATTCCCGAGGATGATCCCCGCAATCCGGCGGCCATTGCCGACAACGTGGGTGACAATGTCGGCGACGTCGCAGGCATGGGCGCCGACCTCTACGAGTCCTACTACGGATCCATTCTCGCCTCGATGGCGATTGGTGCCACGGCCGCCTTTGCCGGTGGTCTCGGGGCCGGCTGGGCGATGAAGCTTGCTGCGGCGCCCATGGCGCTTGCGGGCATCGGCATCATCTGCTCGCTGCTGGGCGTGTTCATCGTGCGGGCCAAGGAAGGCGCGTCGTTCAGTCAACTCCTCAAGGGGTTGCACATGGGCGTCTGGTTCGCCTCACTGCTCGTCACGGCGGGCGCCGGCGTGCTGTTCTGGCTCCTGCTTGGTGACGGCGAAGGCGTCTTCGCCTGGTGGCAGCCCTGGCTTGCGATCATCACCGGTCTCGCCGCCGGCCTGATCATTGCGTTTGCAACCGAGTACTACACCTCATACGAGCACGCTCCCACGCAACGCATCAGTGAGCAGACGCAGACCGGACATGCCACCGTCATCATTGCCGGCATCGCCGAGGGCATGAAGTCCACGTGGGCGCCGCTGGTGGTGATCGTTGCCGCCATCCTCCTGGCGTTCGGCTTCAGTGGCGGTTCGGACAACTTCCTGCTCGGTCTCTACGGTGTGGGTATCGCCGCTGTCGGCATGCTCTCGACCCTTGGCATCACGCTGGCGACGGACGCGTACGGGCCGATCGCTGACAACGCCGGCGGCAACGCTGAGATGACCGGACAGCCGTCGTTCGTTCGCGAGCGAACGGACATGCTCGATTCGCTTGGAAACACGACCGCCGCGACCGGCAAGGGCTTTGCCATCGGTTCGGCTGCGTTGACGGCCATGGCGCTGCTCGCCGCATACGCGATTGTCGTCAAGGGATCTGTGGTCGAGAAGCTGTCCGTGAGCGACCCCTCGGAGATTGCGGCTCACGTCTCCGAAGCACCCGGTTTCGCAAGTCCGAAGATGGAGTCGACGCTGGCTGCTTCCGGCGACCACACGCTTCACCTGACGTACCACGGCCATGGTGAGTTCAAGATGGTCGCCGAGGCCGGCGATCATGTCGCCGCAGGCGGCGGACTGTTGCTTGCGTCGAACGCGGTCGCGCTCGGTGTTGGCAACCTCTTCGAAGACGGTAAGACGGTGACCGCAACTGGCCACTGGGACAGCCTCGCGGGCGAGTATGACGTCACGGCGGAGGGCGTGAGCTTTGATGTCGTCCCTGCAGACAAGGCGTCGCTTCAGCACATGGCGGCGTTCTATGACATCTCCATCATGAATCCCCGCGTTCTCGGGGGACTGTTCCTCGGCGTGATGCTCGCCTTCGTGTTCTGCGCGATGACGATGAACGCCGTGGGCCGAGCCGCCTATCGGATGATGGGCGAGTGTCGTCGTCAGTTCAAGATGATGCGGGACAAGTTCAAGGCCGATGGCATGTCCGAAGAGGACGTCTCTGATCCGATGAAGTGGCCGACTCGCGTCGAAATCAACGGCGTTGAGTATCCGGACTATCAGGAGTGCGTCTCCATCTCGACTGCCGGCGCGCAGCGGGAAATGGTGATCCCCTCGCTTCTGGCCATCGTGACGCCCATCCTGGTCGGCCTCGTCCTTGGTGTCGGCGGCGTCATGGGACTGCTCGTCGGTGGCCTGACCAGTGGCTTCGCGGTCGCCATCTACATGGCGAACGCAGGCGGCGCCTGGGACAACGCGAAGAAGTACATCGAGGCTGGCCATCACGGCGGCAAGGGATCCGATGCTCACAAAGCTTCGGTGACCGGTGACACCGTTGGCGATCCCTTCAAGGACACCTCGGGTCCGTCCCTCAACATCCTCATCAAACTCATCGCGATCGTTTCGGTGGTGTTTGCCGGCCTGGTGGTCCACTTCGGCCCGACTGTGCAGGCAGCATTCGGACTCGGCTGAGCGACGGCATGAGCGATCCGAACAGCATTTCGGCGCAGGCCCCGGAACCCGGTTCCGGGGCCGCTGCGCTGACTGGGGAGGGGTTGTCCTTCGCGATTGAAGCCGCCAGATTGGCGGTGGATCGGCACTGCACCGACGTGCGGATCTTCGATGTCCGGGGGAGGAGCCAGGTCTGCGACTACGTGGTCGTTGCATCCGGCACGAGTGATCGACAGGTCCGGTCCGTGGCCGGCGAACTCGAAGACGTCGGGCAGGCGCGGAAGATGCACCGGCTTCGCACGAATGCGGATCCGGCATCGACGTGGGTCGTCGTTGACTTTGTCGACGTCGTCGTGCATCTGTTCGAGCCCTCTCGACGGGCCTACTACGACATCGATGAACTCTGGTCGAACGCGCCTGAGGTTGAGTTCGACCGCGACGCTGCTTCGTGATGGCGTGCCTTCCCGCCCTGTTGGCGGTCGCGGTGGCGCAGAGCTGTCCCGAGGGTCTGTGGGCGGGGTCATGGACGCTGAGCGATGGCGATGCGCGAAGCCTCGCGGTGAGATTCGAGCGGGAGCCTGATGGCGGCTTGTCCGGGGCCGCTGCAGGACCGGGCATGCCATGGACCCCGTTGCAGTCGCCGGAAGTCCGCGATGGGGTCGTGCGGTTTGAGTGGGGCCAGGGGGCGGCTGCGGAGTTTCGCGGAGACATTGATGCGTCATGCCTCGGCATCGCCGGGACCGTCACCGTCGAAGGCATTGGTGTGTTTCATCTTCAGCGGCGACCGAGCGTGCACGACAATCCCGAGGCGGGGCGGTGGTCCGCGGTCGCGGAAGGATCACAGGATGATGGCCTGACGGTCTACCTGCTTCGTCAGGGCGAAGCGTGGTGGGCCGAGGTCGATGCGCCCCACCCATCCACGCCGCTCAAGGCGTACCCGGGTGAAGTGCGGACGGACGCCCTGAGCGATGGGGTGCTGCTGGTGGAGTACCCCACGGTCGATGGACCAGCCACGATCGCCCTCGAGCCCGGCCCGACCGAACTGTCGGCCCTGTGGACGCGAGGCGGCCGGCAGGATCTGATTGCAATGCGGCGAACTCCGATCACCACGGCCCTGTGCGCCGAACCCGGCCTTCCCACCTTGAGGGCTCGCTTTGAGCGGCCCGCCACACCGCCGCCCCATCCGGTGGCTGTGCTGATCGGTGAGCCCGGGCAGGGTGTGGTTGATGAAACCGCCTTGGCGCTGCGTGGTGCGGGTCTGGCGACGTTGGTGCCTGAGTTCCATGGCGAGGATCATGTGGCCCGCCGCCGCGCCTTGCGTCGCTGGATGACATGGTTGGTTGATCAGGCCGGCGTGGATCACGCCCGAATCGTGCTGGTCGGGCATGGGAGCGGATCGTCAACAGCGACGCGGCAGGCAGCCTCGTTCGGCGATCCGATTGCCGCGCTCGTGCTGCTCTCGCCGCCGGGTGTGCCCGGCCGAACCCGGATGCGGGTCCGGATTCAAGCTGCGATGGAGGGCGAAGATCCCGCTGCAGCGTTGGAAGCATGGGACACCTATGTGAGGTACGCGACGCAAGGCGTCCACGACGCGGCCCTTGCGGAGGCTGCCAGGGCGTGGATCGAAGCGGGGCCCTTGGATGCTGAACGATCCACGGACGTGGCGATCGCCCACGCCATGGAGGTGTCCCGCGATGCAGACTGGTTGGAGGACATGGCGTACGACCCGCGTGTGGGCTTCTCACGCATTCGTGGCATGCCGGTGCTGGGCGTGAGCGGAGATCGGAACGCGGTGTTTGATGGGCCGGCCAACCTGGCAGCCCTCTCGGATGTGGCGGCAACGCGGTCCATCGCGTTGGATACCCACGTCCTCCCCGGACTCGATCATGGGTTGAAGCGTGCCAGGGCACGCTCGATTGATCCGCAGGCAGCCGAGGTGATTGTCTCGTGGCTCGCCGACCAGCTCTCTCTGCGGGATCGTGCGGAGCCTGCGCCATGAGCTTCGGACTCTCACGCGGACGAACGCTGGACACGTCTGGATTCGGATTTGATGTGTCCGATCTGAAGCCCTCGGAGGACGAGTCCTTCGACCCCCGATCCATGTTCACGTCTCCCGACCGGCCGTTTGAGCTGGAGGTCGGCTCGGGGAAGGGCACCTTCCTGGTACAGCAGGCCTCGCTTCAGCCCGCCCGAAACTTTCTGGGCATCGAGTGGTCGGGCGAGTTCTTCCGGTACGCGGCCGATCGAGCCCGCCGCCATGGTCTTGATGGTGTTCGCCTGCTTCGCGCAGATGCTTCCGAGTTTCTCCGGTTCTCCTGCGCTGCAAACGTGGCCGAGGTGATTCACCTGTACTTCACCGATCCCTGGCCCAAGAAGAAGCACCACAAACGCAGGTTCATTCAGGACGCGACGATGCGATCGATGCACCGCGTACTCCGCCCCGGAGGGCTGGTTCACCTGGTGACCGATCACGATGAACTCTGGGAGTGGTATCAGAATCACGCTGCGCGGCACACGGATCTGTACGACCGCACCACGTTCTCGCCTCCGGATTCCGCAGGTGATGGAGAGGTTGTGGGCACCAATTTTGAGCGGAAGTACCAGCGGGAGGGCAGGCCCTTTCACGCGATGACGTTGCGGCGACTCGACGCCGTGGAGGACTCCGATGCATCGTGACGGATGTGATCCCGACAACGTGCGGCCCGAAGATGTGCTGTGCGACTTCTGTGGCGCCGCGGCCTGGGCTGCTGGCAAGGCCTGCGTCGAAGGGCACCGAGGGAGTCTGATCTGCGGGGACTGTCTGAGCAACGCCTATCGGTCGGTCGTCCTGCGGCAAGACGAACTGCCGTCAGCCGAGTGCGTCCTCTGCCTGGAAGTGCGAGAGGAGCCTGCGTGGCGAGGACGTCGAGCGGAAGCGGCCGCATGCCGCCGGTGCATCAAGCAGTCTGCCGGCGTGCTTCATACGTCACGTCACTGGGACTGGGTCAAGCCGGCGAATCCATGAGGGCGCGAGGCTTGGGGATGTGCCATGAGGTGGGGATCACCAGTGTGAACGCCGCGCCCTCTCCAGAGCGAGTGGGCTTGAGCCGAAGATCAGACTGAAGCATCTCCGCGAGTTCGCGGCAGATCGCCAGGCCCAGCCCGGTACCTGAGTGGGCCCGTGTATGGCTCGCGTCGATCTGCCGGAACTTCTCAAAGATGACGTCCTGCATGTCCTCGGGAATGCCTGGGCCGGTGTCCGAAACGGTCAACGCAACGGACTCGGTTCGTCCCTCGCTGACGACTTTCGACGCGGTGACCGTCACGGTGCCTGACCGGGGCGTGAACTTGATGGCATTGGACAGGAGGTTGTACAGAATCTGCTGCACCTTCCCAGGGTCGGTCTCAACGGCTGGCAAACCGCTGTCGACCATCGATTGAATGTCGATGTCCTTGGCGCCCGCCTGAGGAGACATGATGCCGCTGATCCCCTCAACCAGATCGGCGATGCTGGTCGGCTCAACCGCGACCTCCATGCGGCCTGCCTCGATCTTTGCCATGTTGAGCAGTTCATTGATCATCTCCAGCAGCGAGCTTCCGCTTGAGACGATGTTGGCCAGATACCGCAGGTGCTTCTCGGAGGGCTCCTGCTCGGAGGCCAACTCTTCGCGGAGGAGATCAGCGAATCCGATGATTGAATTCAGTGGTGTCCGGAGCTCATGGCTGACGTTGGCAAGGAACTCACTCTTGAATCTGGATGACTCCCAAAGGCCAATGTTGGCCTCCGCAAGCTCAGAGACCTTGAGGTCCAGGTTCTCATTCATCTGCTCGAGCCTGCTTCTTGCCTCGTCGAGGCTGTCAAGCATCTCGTTGAGCCCTTTCGACAACTCTTCAAACTCATCCCCGGTCCGCACGTCCGATCGGGCGTCGATCTGCCCTTCCCCAACGCGGTCCACCACTCGGCGAAGGCGGCGTACTGGCGAGAAGATCAAGCGAAACAGAATGAACCAGAAGACGATGACGGCCAGAACGCCTGCCGCCAGGCCGGTCAGCACGATGACGGCGCGGCTTCTGTCGAGCTGTGCTTCGCCAAATCGCGTGCTGCGGGACACGACCAGCAGGCCGCGGATGGGGTCGGTCACCGTGGGGGCGGTCACGCCCGAACTGAAGTCGGACACACGAGGGTCGCTCAGCCTCCGAAGTGTCGACTCGGTAACCGGCTTGGCGTAGAAGATGAGTTCGTGCTCGTCCTGCATACGGGTCGAGGTGTAGGACGGCATATCGGGCGCGCCAGTGAAGGCCTGAAGCGCGCGGCTCGTAAAGGCCTCCGGATCTGACTTCGTGTCGATGTCGTCGATGGGAACCCAGGACACATGCATGCCGCCGTCCGGCCCTGCAATCTCAAGCTCAGTTCGATGCCGCGGCTGCAGATTGCCGAGCTCAAGCTTGCCCGCCAGCCACGCATCTGAGACCTGCCCGGCGATCTCGACCTGATTGTCGTGGATGAGCGTTCGCACGCCGATCCATGGAACCAGCAGCGCGCCTACAAGAATGGCGACGATGGCGCACCCAAACAGAATCAGGCACTTGTTGGCAAGACTGATCTCTCTGGCCATGGGCCCAGAGCCTATCAGGGCCTTGCAGGGTTCGAGGGTTTCGAGGCCCCCAGCCGCCTCATGAACCAAGCAGCGCTGTCACCAGTTCGTCTGCATTCCGGACCACGTGCCTGACCCGCGCTGCGTCAAAGCGTTCCGGGACCGTCACGCCATGCTCCATCATGATTCGAATGACGACTTCGGCGACTCGCTCCGGCGGCGAGCCACCTCCCGGGCACCAATGGTCGTAGTCGGCCCAGTCCAGGCGGATCGTCGCCTCGCCGCCACCGGCCAGCCCGCAGTGAAAGCACCAGCCCCGCGGCTCTTCCGATTCCTGGATCGTGGAGATGTACGGCGATGCTGACATGCTGCGAGCGTACCATGTGTCCTCACGCCGAACCGCCCATGCAATTCCTCCTCGAAACACTTCGTCTCGGTCTCTCGAATCTGCGTCTTCACATGCTGCGGTCGATCCTGACGAGCCTCGGCATCATCCTTGGCGTCGCGGCGGTCATTCTGATGGTTGCGATTGGCGAGGGGAACAAGCGTGCGGCCGTCCGGGACATTCAGGCGCTTGGCGCCCGGAACATCATTGTGCGGTCGCAGCGGCCACCAGAAGCGACGGCGGCGGGTGGGCAGCAGCGGAGTTTCGTGGCGCGATTCGGGCTCAACGATGTCGACTGGGACCGGCTGGAGCAGGCCCTTCCGGACGCCAAGCGGATGGTTCCGCTCAAGGCATTCGGTTCCGAGGTGTCCGTCGGGCCACGCCGAACCGTCAGTCAGGTCTTCGGCACCACGCCGGAATTGGAGGAAGTGCTCAATCTCCACGTGGCGGCGGGGGGCCGATACCTCGTGCCTGAAGACGAGGTTGGACGCTCGCGGGTCGCCGTCATCGGAGATGCGATTGCCGACATGTTCTTTCCACTCTCCTCGCCCCTGGGGGAGTCGCTTCGAATCGACGGCCGCGTCTTCACGATTGTCGGGGTTCTTGAACCGATCGGCCTGGCGGGTGGTGCGGGTGGATCGCTCGTGGGCCGTGACCTGAATCTGGATGTACATATTCCACTCTCGACGGGTCGGCTTGAGTTCAGCGACGCCGTCTATCGGCGGGTAAGCGGATCATTCTCGGGGGAGGAAACACGGTTCTCCGAGATCTACATTGAGGCGGACGATGCCGGGCGGGTGCAGCCGGTGTCTCGGCGGGTCAAGCGCGTCATAGACGCCCAGCATTCCGCCAGAGGTGATGTGCGAATCATCGTTCCGTGGGAGTTGCTCGCCAGTGTTGAGCGGACGACCTTTGCCATGAATCTGCTTCTGACGGCCATCGCGGCCATCAGTCTTCTGGTCGGCGGTATCGGGATCATGAACATCATGCTCGCGTCGGTTGTGGAACGGACCCGTGAGATAGGCATTCGCCGAGCATTGGGCGCGACCCATCGGCACATCATCTCTCAGTTTCTGGTGGAGACCGGAACGCTTTCAGCCGCAGGCGGCGTGCTGGGCATTTTCTTCGGCGTGGGCCTTGCGTTGGGCGTCGACCGCGTGCTGCCCTGGATTCTCTCGCTCTCATGGGTGCAGCGGCGGCTCGACGTCGAGGTCACATTTGAGGCGGCCATCACACCATGGTCCGTGATCGTTTCATTCACCGTTGCGGCAGCGACCGGGATCGTGTTCGGCATCTACCCCGCGATCATGGCAGCCAGGCAGGATCCCATTCAGGCGCTTCGGCACGAGTGATCACTCGCCCGCTTCACGCTTGAGTCGTTCGCTGAGCGGCACCTCGACGCGTACGCGACTCCCCTCAAACAGCAGCGTTCGATTCGGCCGTCCTGGCATTCTGGGGACTCCAAAGTCGAATCCGAAGATCTGCCGCTGAATCCACCTCGGCGCGCGAATGACGAGCGAGCGTCCGTGCGGCATCATTTCTGCCCATTCACCACCTTGCTGCTTCCACCCACCCGGTTCGATGTTTCGCATCATGACTTCGATCAACTGGGCCCGCTTGGTTTCCTCCAGTTCGTCCCAGTCCGGAGCCCCTCCGCCACCACCGCCGGCCCCGCCACCACCGCCTCCGCCACCGCCGCCACCGCCGCCGCCGCCGCCGCCGCCGCCGCCGCCGAGGTTGAGGTTGGGTGGGTCGTTGTAGTCGGGTACCGGTTGAATGAGCTCCTCAATCGGGAGGATTCGTGTGGTCTGCATGGTCTCGGTGGCGAGCCGATCCTTGGTGGAGACTTCCACCATGCCGTCTCTGATCTGCCACGTCACCGGATCGGGTGACCCACATGCTTCCAGCGCATCCTGCAGGAGATTGAGCGCGGGTCGGTGCCGGGCGGGGAGATTGACAAGCAACTCCGGGTTGATTCCTTCCGGCTGCTGCTCGGTGGATGGAAGCAGCGTGACGTGGACACCGCTGGCATCGGAGATCAGTCGTACCAGATCCTGAATCGACACTTGTTCAAAGGCCGTGTCGATGTCCGTGTACATGAGCCCACCTAGCGCCTTGGCGTCCTGAGTGGATCCCGCATGGGCCGTTGCTCCGGCCGCTGCAAACGCGCAGAGCGTCATCGTCAGTCGTTTCATGTTGAGGACTCCTGTCGGTCTGTCTGGTCGGCGACCCGATCTGCCTCTGCGAGTTCACATAGCGCAAGGATGCCCATCGTCTGCGACCAGAGTGGCATGCGTTCGTCCCAGGCCGCCAGCTTGATGCCGCCAGCCATCCGCTCCGGCGATCTGTAGTACGCAGCCTCGCCCGCGTCCACGAGCAGCAGTTGCATGACGCGGAGCGTCGGTGTCGATTGGCCGCCAGCGGCCTGAGTTTCAGATGCGAGAAACGCCGCAACCGGCAGAACGTCCGCAGTGATCTTCTCGGGAGAGAGGTCAGACAGGGCCACACGCTCAAGCCCACGCCAGAGGTCCTCCATACGCCGGGGTTCGGTGGTGGCGCCGGAGATCAGGGAGTCGGTCCAACCGATCCACGGCAACCCCTGCAGGGTGGTGGATGGTGGGAGCAGGGCGACCTGATCGAGAAACGCGGCGACCTCTTCGGGCTGCTGTCCCGCCGACGCGAGGGCCCACGCCGCGATCGCGCGTTCGACCAGTGGGGCGGAGGCGTCCTGCAGCAGGTCGCGGACCAGGCGTGTATCGGCGGATCGCCCCATGGCCACTTTGGCCGCCTCGATGACCGGATCATCGCTCGGAAGGGCCGACGCCAGGCCATCGGCACGATCCGCAGCCTGGCGGCGGAGCGGATCGGGAAGGGCGGGGATGTCACTCAGCCGCTGAAGTGCCACCGCGGCAAAGGCGCGTTCCCTCGGGGGGGCATCCATGGGCCGCCAGCGATCGTCATTTGGGTGGTAGGTGCCTCCGAGGACCCACGCGCCCTCGTCGGGTGTGGCCCAGAGCCGGTCGACGAGATGGCGTCCGGCCAGCGTCAGGGCGGCGACGGCTGGACGCGGCTCGTCAGTCCAGCGGCGTTGCCCGACGCCCCGCTGAAAGTGGCGAGGCCCGAGCTCGCCCGGCAGTTGGACCAGGTCGACGGTCTGAAACGTGTAGACCGTGGCCTGACCACGCTGTCTGGCATCGGTGAGTTCGGCAGGGGTGAGCCCTGCTACGGCGGCCAGTTCACCGATCATGTCGACCGTGGCCGCGGCGCCGCTCATGCGTAGCGCAGAAGGAAACCGGATGGTCCAGGCGTCGCCGACCCGCAGGGCCAACCCGCTGGTCGCGGGATCAAGGTCGTGACCAGCGCGATGGAGATCCCGAACCTGCAGCGGCATGAGCGGCCCGGCGGCGTCGAGTTCGAGCGTGGTCGAGGCGAGTCCGGCGTGAAAGAGGGCAGGCGGAAGATCCTGCACCGCCGAGTCACGCCGCGCTTGGTCCAGCAAGGAAGCCACCGCGTCCGCCAGAGGATTGGTGCTTCCTTCAGCACGCAGCTGCGAGGACGTGGCGACCGGACGGCCGTCGTGTCGGAGCACCAGATGAACGCCTTCGAGGCCGGGCACATCCTGAATGTCGCGGGCGTCGGCGTGATCGATCGCTGCTCGAGCGGTCATCCAGGCGCCGACGGCGTCCGCAGCGTCAAGCGGTGGGGTGTTCTGGGCGGCGGCCGGGCCGCACAGGCCGTACACACTGATCAGGCATGCTCCGAAACGCGGTGTGATGGCAATCCTCCGCTCGGCTGGGCGGCTCGTCCTTGCATTCAGCCTGCTGTGGGGCATGGTAGGGGAGGTTGGGCCGAGAGACCCCGCCCTCACTGGATCTCGAAGATTGGAGAAGAGACGCCGTGACACTCGCGACGCTCATGCACTGGACCGCCAATCGCCGCAGGCTGGTCGTATTGACGGTTCTGACCTTCGTCACGATGTGCTGACGGCCCCCTGCCGGGAGAGACAGGGAGCCGTCAGTGTGTCTCGCGTCACGCCGGTTGAGGCGCCGCTGGATTACGGATCAGAGCTCGATCTTGTCGGTGCCCAACGCACCGTGGTCGTCCATGCCGCCTCGCGTCGGAGAGGGCTTGGCCGGCTTGGGCGAACCGTCCTCGTCGGAGGGGCCTTCGCTTCGGGCCGCGTCGCCCCACTGAGCACGCTTGAGGCTCAGTCCGATCTTCCGCTCGTCGGTATCGACACGCAGAATCTTGACATCGACCTCCTGGCCGGCTTTGACGACGTCCTGTGGATCGTCGACCTTGTCGTCCGAGAGTTCCGAGATGTGCAGCAGGCCTTCGAGCCCGGTCTCGAGTTCCACGAACACACCGAAGTTGGTGATCTTGGTGACGGTGCCGTGGACGACCATGCCGGGGTGGTAGGCCTCGGGGATCGCTGTGACCCACGGATCTTCCGCAAGCTGCTTGACGCCGAGTCCGACGCGCTGCTTCTCCTGATCGATCTCGAGCACGACGCACTCGACTGGATCGCCCTTCTTGTACTTCTCGTTGGCGTGGGAGATCTTCTCCGTCCACGACATGTCTGAGACGTGCAGGAGACCATCGATGCCGGGTTCGATCTCGATGAAGGCGCCGTAGTTGGTGAGGTTTCGGACCGTGCCCTCCACGACCGTGCCGGTCGGATAGCGCTCGGCCACGAGTTCCCATGGGTTCAACTCGGTCTGCTTGATTCCCAGTGAAATCTCCTGCTTGTCGCGGTTGATGTCCAGCACGACAATCTCGACTTCATCACCGACGGTCACCATCTCATTGGGATGGTTGATGCGACGGGTCCAGGACATTTCGGAGACATGGACGAGGCCTTCGATGCCTTCCATGAGTTCGATGAAGGCGCCGTAGCTGACGAGGCTCACGACCTTGCCGCTGATGCGGCTGTCGATCGGGAATCGCTCCTCGATGTCGTCCCACGGGGACGGTTCCTTCTGCTTGAGTCCCAGAGCGATCTTTTCCTTCTCGCGGTCAACACGAAGCACCTTGACCTCGATCTCATCGCCTGGCTTGCAGATCTCGCTTGGGTGGTTGACCCGGCCCCAACTCATGTCGGTGATGTGCAGCAGGCCGTCAATGCCGCCGAGGTCGATGAAGGCACCGAAGTCGGCGATGTTGGTGACGACGCCCTTGATGAACTGGCCCTCGTCGAGGGTCGAGAGGATCTTGTCCTTGGCTTCCGACCGTTCTCGCTCCAGCACGCGGCGGCGGCTGATGACGATGTTGCGACGGTCTTCGTCGATCTTGAGGATCTCGGCCCGAATGGTCCGCCCAATGAACTCGCTGACGTCACCAGGCCGGCGAACGTCAATCTGCGATGCCGGAAGGAAGACCGGCACGCCGATATCGACGAGCAGCCCGCCCTTGATCTTCCGCATGCCGCGTCCTTCGACCAGGTCGCCTTCCTTCTTGGACTCAAGCACACGCTCCCAGCCGCGGATGCGATCGGCCTTCCGCTTGGAGAGTTTGATGACGCCTGTGCCGTCGTCGAACTCCTCGAGCAGAACCTCGACCTCCTGGCCCGGCTCAAGCGCATCGAAGTCGTCAAACTCGCTCTTGTTGACCAGACCCTCTGACTTGAGGCCCACATCGATGACGACATCGTCGCCCGCCCGCCCTGCGACGCGGCCTTTGAGAATGCGGCCGCGGGACACTTGCTGAATGTCGCTGGCAAGGAGTGTTTCGAGGGAGTCTTCGGTGACGGCTTCGCCGCCCGGCGTGCGAAGCAGCGCATCGACTTCGGCATCGTCGACGCCGAGATCGGCGATCAAATTGAAATCAACCATGGTGGAAACTAAGCGGCGTCAGGGTGGTGGAATGCGGGCCGCAACCGCATGCTGAGGACGGTGTCGACGGGGGGGCCCGACGCACCATGCGTCCGATACAGCCAGCCACCGCGACTCACCCTGAGAGGGGAATCGAGCAGTATACAGGCACCGCGGGGGGCCTGGGAAATGCGGAAACTGGTGAAAGGGCGGGTGTGCTCAGGGATCGCGGCCCGTCGGGACGATCGGGTACGGGCTGAGCGTGCTGGCCTGATCAAAGAGGAAGATCCGGCCAAGGTCGTCCGAGGCCTGCCGCATCTGAATGTTGCCGACAATCGCCATGTTGTTGTCGATGTCGTAGCGGGTTTCGGTGGTGCCGACCAGTTCCGGGGTCAGATTGCCGCGAATGTGGCCGATCGACACGTTGTTCGGGTTATTGGATGCGGCACATCCGCCGAGCATGAGCAGCAGCAGGGTGATGAGGCCGACGAGCAAGGTGGTGCGACGCATGGGGTTCTCCAGATCCCTCCAATGATGACCGGCGGCCAGAGCCGGCCCGGTCAGGAAACGACCAGTGTCCCTCGGTGGGCGGCCCCTGTCAAACCCACCCCGGGGATAGGCCATTTGGGGGTGGCTGCCGGAAGGGGCTCGCATCGCCGTGGGGCTGGTGGTACGTTGGCGGTGCGTCGAGGCGAGATTCCTCGGACACGCGCGCTCGCGGGCACACGTGCTCGTTCCTGTCGAATCCCCCGGGATCGACCGTGCCGCGTCGATGGTCAAGCCCCCTGAGAGGGGACGGCCGGGAACGACGGCCTTCGAACCCACCTGGTGCTTGGGTTCGAGCACGTCCCAAGGCGAGCTGGCCTCCGCTGGGGGCCAGCGCGGGTCCGAGGGGCTTGCCCGGCGTGATGCGGTCACCGGTTGCGTTCGGCCTCTTTTCAGCCCGGGCACGTTTCAGGCACCGCCCCGATCACCCTGTGGCCCCTGCCGGTTCAGTGAGGCCTGCCTGAGTGAAACCAGGCCCGGTAGACCTCCGCCATGTCCTCGAGGCTGGATGGGATGACCCTGGTGCCGGCCACGGTGCTCATGAAATTGACATCACCTTGCCATCGCGGCACCAGATGAACGTGAAGATGCCCGGGAAGTCCCGCGCCGCTTGCGGCGCCCTCGTTGATGCCCATGTTCACACCTTGAGGGTCGAGGGCGCCCTGCATGGCCTCCCAGCCGAGTTCCACGAGCGCCCAGAGTTCGGCTCGTTGGGCAGGTGCGTAGTCAAGCAGGCGGGGTCGCGCCTGCCCGAGGGCGACCAGGAGGTGACCGTTGGCGTATGGATGTCGGTTGAGCATGATCAGCCCCGCCCCGTCTCGGTGGACGACGTGTTGCGGGGCGTCTTCCTCCGGGTGATTCCAGCAGTAGGAGAGGAAGTCCTCCAGCCCGGTCCCGCCGGATCGAGTGTCCTGATCCAGATGCTGCAGGTATTGAAGCCGCCAGGGGGCCCACATGGCGTCATGCATCAAACATCTCCTCGCTGTGGGAATCAATCGAACTCCACCCGGGCACGGTAGGCTCTGCGGGCTCCGGTCGCTGACATTCGCGACAGCGAGGCGGGCCTTCGCCTCCCCGGGCCATCCTTTTCATGAGTCTCGCAACGCTCAACAATGTCGCCGTCCAGTACGGCAACCGGATCATCCTCGACGAGGTGTGCCTGACCATTCAGCCCGGTGACCGGCTGGGGATGCTGGGCCGCAATGGAACCGGCAAGACAACGCTCCTCAATCTGCTCGCAGGTCGGCAACAGGCCGACGCGGGGACCATGGATCTGGCGAAGGGGCTTCGGGTTGGCGTGCTCGATCAGCACCCCACCTTCGACGAGGGGCCGACGGTCCGTGAGGCTGCGAGCACGGCGTTTGCCGACCGCGACGACGCGCATCAGGAGTTGGAGCGAATCTGGGAGGCCATGAGCACGGCGGAAGGCGAGGCGCTGGACCGCCTCATGCATCGCCAATCCGTGCTGCAGGATCGCCTTGAGTCGGAAGGCGGCTGGTCGGTCGAACATCGGATTGATGCGACGCTCCATGGTGTCGGCATGCCGGAGCATCTCTTTGATCGGCCCGCTTCACAACTCTCCGGCGGGGAGCGATCTCGCCTGGCGCTGGCCACCCTGCTCTTGAGCGCGCCGGATCTCCTGCTGCTTGATGAGCCGACGAACCACCTGGACATTGAAGGGTGCGCCTGGCTGGAGCGGTTTCTTCGGGACACCTACGCGGGCGCTGTCGTGGTCGTGAGCCATGATCGCTGGTTGCTTGATGCGGTGTGCACCCGCATCATCGAACTCCGGCGTGGAACGCTCGAGTCATTCCCCGGGAACTATTCACGCTATGTCACGATGCGGGCCGAACGCCGCTTGACCGAGGCTCGCGCCTGGGAGAAGCAGCAAGACCACATTCGGCGGGAGCAGTCGTACATACGCCGCTACAAGGCTGGGCAGCGTGCCAAGCAGGCGCGGGGACGGGAGTCTCGGCTGCAGCGGTTCATCGAGTCCGCTGAGGTCGAACGGCCCGAGGCCGAGGTGGTTGCGGCCATGCGGTTGCCGCCTCCACAGCGATGCGGCGACCGGGTCATGAGCGTCGAGTCACTTGGGATCACGCTGGGCCAGCGGTGCCTGGTCGAGGGGTTGGACCTGGAAGTGCAGCGTGGTGACCGGATCGGCGTCATCGGCCCGAACGGGGCTGGCAAGACGACGCTGCTTCGGTGCCTGCTCGACGCCCTGCCTCCGACGGGAGGGCAGATCGAGCATGGCACCGGGCTGAGCGTGGGCTGGTTTCGGCAGATGCAGGATCATGTTGATCCCGAGTTGGCCGTGTGGGAGTGGGTCAGGCGGGCGATTGCCGATGCCCATGGCGGTGAGGCCACCGAACAACTCGCCCGGGATCTTGCGGGCGCGTTTCTGTTCTCCGGGGAAGATCAGGATCGGCTGTTGGGGACCCTCTCGGGTGGCGAGCGGGCGCGAGCGGTGCTTGCAGGTCTGTTCGGAAGCGGGCACAACGTGCTGGTTCTGGACGAACCGACCAACCACATCGATATGGCGACCACGGAGCGGCTTGAGCGGGTTCTGGACCGCGGCGGCCCATGGGGCGGGACGCTGCTCATGGTCAGCCACGACCGCGCCTTGCTGGAGTCGACGTGCGATCGGTTGATCGTGCTTGACGGCGAGGGCGGCGCTCAGGTCTTTCAGGGGCGCATCTCAGCCTGGCTGGAGCGGCAGGAGAAGCCGCCCGAACCAGCCTCGCCCGAGCAGCCCCGTCGCATGGCGCCTCAGAAGCGTCAGGCATCTCCGCTGGATCGCCTCTCACTGGAGGCTCTGGAATCCGGCATAGAGCGTATGGAAGTTCGGCTGGGGGAGATTCAGCAGCGGATGGGTGACGAGGAGGTCTGGTCGGACGCGGAGGCCATGCAGTCGCTCAGTGACGAGCAGGCCGAACTCGCCGAGACGTTGGCCTCGTACGAGGCGGCCTGGTTGCAGCGGAGCGAGGCCGGCGAGGGGTAAGCGCCGCCGCCGGCACCGTGCTGGGAGGGGGCGTCGGGGCAATGCGTGCCAGCGCAGGGCGTACCCGAGCAATGAGCATGATGGTCAGCGGTGGTGTTGGATCAGGCCAGACGGGTCGTCGCGATGGTTCGCCCGAGTCCGTCGGTCAGGTGGAGCGTGGCGCCTGCAATGAGTGCCGCGTCGAGGTCCATCGTGGTAGCGTCGAGGTATCGATCGGTTCGCAATTCGGCGGAGGCCAGAGGAGTGCCGTCCGCTGCAGTGATCTCCAGTCGACACGGGCCGTCGTGGCCGACCAGATCCATGGCCAGAACGAAGGCACGTCCCGTTGACTCATCGATGGAGACTCGGACGAGCCCTTCGCCGCCCGCGGCCGCCAGATAGGCGTGCCTGGCTTCGGGGGTCCGCATCAGTTCCATGAACGGGCGGTACTGATCGGCCAGTGCCACCTCGACTTCATGGCCGGTGATGAGACGCATCGCCTCCAGATTGAGCTGATCCACATGCCGCTGGCTGGAGGTGTTGGTTGCCACCAGGGTGATGGTGACGCCGAGAAGCAGCAGGGCGGCCATGCGCCAGGTCCAGACGGACCCGAGGAAGGTCCCGCGTTCGGAATCGCGGTGCATGGTCGGGTGGGGGAAGGCATCGGGCTCCGACACCAGCATGCCTGCGGTACTCAGGGCCATGGCAGACCGGATTCGGTCGAGCACCTTGGCCTTGAGTTCGGCCGGCGGCTCACAGGTGGGAAGCAGCCGCTCGTCGGTGGCGATTTCGGCCTGAATGCGGCGAATCTCAGCCTGGACGTCTGGGGGGCTGCCCATAAAGGCCTGCTCAAAACGGAGCAACTCCGCATCGTGCAGCAGCCCATAGGTGTCGAGAATGGCCAATTCAGCCAGTTCGTTGGAAGTCAGCGGTGTCGTTTCAGAGGTCATAGGGTTGGATCTCGCCTCAATGTTCGCCACGTCAGGCCATTAGGATGCAGCCCAATCTGGAAGATCTTCGTTTGCGTTGGTTCTGAGCCGCGCCAGACCACGGCTCAGGGCAGATTTCACGGTTCCGAGCGGCACATCCAGTTGGATCGAGACCTCTCGGAGCGTAAATCCTTGGAGATACGATCGTTCGATCACGGCTCGCTGGAGCTCCGGCAGCGTTGAAAGGCACTTCTGGAGGAGGAGATTTCGCTCCGACTCGGAGCTTTGGGATTCCTCTCCATGCCGGAACCCCTCATTGGAGGCCGTCATCTCGGTGGTCCTAGGCCGCACGGCAGACCGTCGGATGCGGTCAATCACGTGCCGGCGGGTCAGCAGCATGACCCAGGTGACCAGTTTGGCCCGATTGGGGTCAAATCGGTCGGCGGTCTTCCACAGCCTCAAAAAGACCTCCTGGAGGGCGTCCTCTGCTTCTGCGTCGGTGGGCAGGAGCTGCCGGGCGCCCCGATACACCAGGCCGCTGAAGCGGTCATACAGCTCGGAAACGGCTGTTTCGTCGCCTTGGGCCACCCGCTGCATCAGTGCAAGATCTTCGTTGATCGTTTTGAGCTCCGCTGTGCTGCCCCCAGTATGGGGTCCAGCGGCCACGATACCAAGGGTCGGCCGGGGATCAAAATATCCCCCTTATTGGCCCCTCAGGGGGGTCCTGTGCGGCCTGGACGTTTTATCAGATTCCCACCAAACGGGCCTCTTGCAAGGGTCTATCAGCAGTTATGGTGAATAGGCGAAGGCCCTTCGGGAAGGAAGAGCCGTTTTTGCGCTGAGGCAGTCCATGCATCGATGGCGTGCAACATCTCAGCGGGGGCACCGACAGACCGCGCGTCGGCGAGCGTTCAGCCTCGTCGAGTTGATGGTTGTCATTGCCGTGATTTCAATCCTTCTTGGATTGTTGCTGCCAGGCCTCAACGGCGTGCGCCGGACGACCTACCGGGTCTTGAGCGCGAGCAACCAACGCACCCTTGGCCAGGGGCTCACCATGTGGGCCGGTGCCCACCGCGGCCGGCTCCCGCAGAGCCGCGTGCAGATGAGTCCCCATCCCGACCTTGGCGAGTTGATGCGGACATACTCACCCCTGTCGGAAGACGAATTGGCCGCGGGCTACGGCCCCACGCCCCAGGCGGGCGGTTCGGCCCAACTTGGCGAATCGCGTCGGCAGGCGCGAACTCGCAGCGATTGGCTTGAAGCGCAGCGGCATGGCTGGGACGGCCTTGGCCGCCTGTTTGCCTCGGGCCTCGTTCCGGAGTCACGCACGTTCTACTGCCCGGCCCATTGGGGCGAGCACACCTACGAGCGGTATGAGCATGACTGGGTGAAGCCCCGCGACGACGAAGAGAGTCAGCCCGACCACGCGGTCTACGGCAACTACCACTACCGCGGCCACCTGCTTCCCAATGGTCGGTACGTCATCATGGAACGCGACCCCGACCGGATTCTCGTGACCGATGGGTTGCGGCGACAATCGGACTTGAACCACCGCATCGGTCTGAATGTCCTTCGGGCGGACAACTCGGTGGAGTGGATGGACGATCCGACGCTGCGGAACCGCCTGCCGCTGACCACCCAGTCCGGTCAGGACGTCATGGACCTCAACGAGGTCATTGCCGCCGTCTTTACAGACCCTTGGAAGGGTCTTGCCTGGTGGCAGGACGGCGGACCCTGATCCGCCGGCCGACTGCGGCCACACCATTTCATCCGACTATGGACATCCGCTGACGGTGATCCGCTGCGCGCGGTGCCGGCCGACCGGCGGCGTCGATGTGCTGATGGACTCGATGAGCGTGGGATCCGCCGCCAGCACGTGGTCCAGCCGCGTCACGGGGAAAGCCCGGGGGTAGGTTCCGCCCCAGCCAGAACCGTGGGCACCCCACATGGGCGCAAAGCCGGGCTTGAAGCGGCGGAGTTGACTGCTGCAGCGGGTCAGATTGAAGTCGCCGATGATCAGATCCACCGGCTCGTCCAACTGGCCGAGCAGTTCGTGGGCAGTGTCAATGACCCCGCGGCGGCTCCGCCCGGGGTCCGAGGGCAGATCCACAACCAGCATGCGGAGCGGGGATCCGTCGGGTCGCTCCACCACCAGCAGGAACAGCAGGATGTCCTCGGCCCAGGCGATCGTTCGGAGCGTGCGAATCGGCAGCCGCGAGGCGATCAGGAAGGGACCGCGAACCGCCACGTGATGATCGGCGCTCCAGGTGCGAAACATGGGATCTGTTCCGGCGCGGCGAGCGCCTTCGACGATGGCCACATCCGCGTCCTGCGACATGATGAAGGCCGCGTACGGTTCCGGTGTTCCTCTGATGGGCCCGGCGGTCCAATGAAGTACCGAGGTCCCGCTAGGCGGCGGGCCGCCAGCGGGCTTCCACAGGGCCGAGACGTAGATCACCGGTCCGGCGGCTGCGATGACGATGCCGAGCCACCTGACGCGGCGGCGGAGCAGTCGCCAGCCGAGCCACAGCAGCAGGCCTCCGGGCAGCAGCAGGACCGCCGGGATCCAGGCGGCCCATTGGGTCCACAGCCACCTGTCCGAAACCACCGCGCCCGTCACCCACGCTGCGCACAGCAGTCCGCCGGCGGCCAGCGCTGCGCGGCCCGCCCACCGAGCGCTGGGGGAGGGGGCTGTGCTCACGGTCCGTAGACCATCGGCGCGAGGACCGCGGACACGATGGCGAGCAGGATGGTGAGCGGAATCCCGAGTCGCGCATAGTCGAGGAAGCGGTAGCCGCCCGGGCCGTACACCATGAGGTTGGTCTGGTATCCGATCGGGCTGATGAAACTACAGCCGACGCCCATCATCAGAACAAAGATGACCGGAGTCGAGTCAATGCCCATCGCCGAAGCGCTGGTCATGCAGATCGGAAACAGCAGGGCTGCTGCGGCGTAGTTCGTGATGAACTGTGACAGGGCCGCGCCGATCAGGAAGATGAGGAACAGCATGGGGACCAGGCCCCAGTCGGCGCCAAGCGTGGCGACATACCCACCCGCCTCGGCTGCGAGCCCGGTGTTCACCAGCGCATTGCCGATGCCGATCGCGCCTGCAATGACGAGCAGGACGCGCCACTCCAGGCCTTCTCTCGCCTCGGTGCCGGTGGCGCACCGTGTCAGAACCATGGCGAGCGCGCAACTCCAGACTGCTGTGACGCGGTCCACCGGAGCCCAGATGAGCAGCGCAATCAGCACCACCATGATGGTAAGGGCGATCGGGGCGCGATTGTGCCGTACGGGCATCGCGTCCGGGACATCGGACACTAGGAAGAAGTGGTCGCTGCTTCGCCAATCCGATCGGAAGTTGAGGTGGGTCTCGAGCAGGAGCGTGTCGCCTGTCTTGAGCACGATGTCGCCAATCTTGGCGTTGATCTGCTGCCCCTGCCGGTGGACCGCGAGGATGACGGCGTTGTATCTCTTGCGGAAGTTCGACTGCCGCACGCTCTTGCCAACGAGCGGTGAGTTCGCGGACACGACCGCCTCCGCGAGTGCTCTGGTCGAGGACGTGACCTCGAGTTTGTCGGCCTGGTCGTCGTCGGGCTCAAGCCCGCGGATGCTGCGCAGGTCCAGCACGGACTCCAGAAGGCCGACGAATGCCAGGCGGTCGTCCTCCATCAGCGTCAGATCCGGGTCCACAGCCGGGAGGGGCACGCCGCCTCGCTCGATGGCACTCAGGAACAGCCCGGGCAGCCGTCGAAGACCGGCGCTTTCGATACTTTTGCCGATGACCGGGGAGCCCTTCTTGATGATGAACTCAACCTGATACTGCCGCGCGTCGACATGTTCCTCCACCGCCTCCTTCCGGGCTGGAATGAGGGTTGGTGCCGCGATGACGATGAACAGAATGCCGGCGATCAGGCACGGCAGCCCGATTGCGGCGAGGCCGAGAAACTGCATCAGCGGTGAAGGCGTGTTCAATCCGTGGTCGATGGTCCAGTCGACCCACTCCTCCATGACGATGATGTTGGCCGCAGTCCCGATCAGTGTGAGCTTGCCACCTAGAATGGCTGCAAAGCTCAAGGGCATGAACAAGTAGGACGGGCTGATTTTGAGACGCCTCGCCCAGTCGCGGACGATCGGAATGCAGATCGCCACGATGGGCGTGTTATTCATGATGCCCGAGAGGACGGACACCGGGACCATCATTCGAAAGAGCGCCCCGCCCACTGATTCGGGGTGTCCCAGTGCACCTCTGGCGAATCGTCGAATGGCACCTGTGCGTTCGACGCCCTTGGCGACGACGAAGAGCCCCGCCAGCATGAGGACGGCGGGGGAGGCGAAGCCCGCCGTCGCGTCCGCAACGCTGACCACGCCGCCAAGCATCAGCATCACCAGCCCACCGAGGATGGCGACGTCCATCCCCATTCTGTTGGAGATGAGCGAGCCGACGACGGCTGCGAGGACTGCGGCGGTGTACCAGGCTTGGAAGTCCAGGGCTCAGCTCTCCATCACGCGGGCGCCAGGCCCATAGATACACTCGCCTCAACGAGCCGCTCGTGCAGGCCCGGGGCTGCGGCGATAACGCCGGCGTTACCTTCAAGCCGGGGGCCTCGCCCGAAGTCGAGCGGGGCGCCGCGCACGTCGGTGACGATGGCGCCGGCTTCGGTGGCGACGAGGCTGCCCGCGGCGTGGTCCCAGATCTTCTCGACGTAGTCCTTTCGCGTGGGAAGCCGGAGATAGGCGTCAGCCTGACCGCGGGCCAGCACGGCGTACTTGGCCTGACTGTCCAGTCGAACGGGGTCCGCGTCGGCGCCGATGCGTTCCAGAAGTTCGTCCGTATCAGAACGGTTGGAGTGCCCCTTCTCAACGCTCGCGCAGGTGCGAACCGGTTGGCCGGGCGTCCATGCCGGCCGCGAGATGCGGAGCGGCGTCTCGGCGGGATCCGCTTCGGGGAACTCCCAGGCCCCCGCGCCGAGCATGGCTGCGTACAGCGAGCCACAGCCCTTGGGGTCCGGTTCGGCGGGCGTCTGGGCCGGGTCGATCGGCAGATTGGGGCATCCAAGAACGCCGAGCTGAACCACGCCGCCCTTGATGTGCCCGAGCGCGATGGCGTACTGCTGCCCTCGCAGGAAACCTTTGGTGCCGTCTACCGGGTCGAGCGTCCAGTATGCCTCTGCGGTGCCGTCGTGATCGCAGGCATCAATGGCAGCCATCACGTCGTCTTCGGTGGCGGTGGGCCGCCAGGTCCGGACCGCCTCGACGACCGCCTGCCTCACCGGTGTGTGCTCCGCGCCGCGAAGGTCTGCGGCCTGCTCCTCTCCGACGATCAGGTGATCCTTCGCGTCGCCGCACCGGTCCTGGATGATCATGGCGACGACGGCCTGCGCCGCGTAGTCGGCCACGGTCACCGGGCTTCGGTCGTCCTTGGTGTGGTTGGCCACTTCATCCCGTTGGGACTGGACGGCTCGGGTGAGGGCCGAAGCGGTGGCGACGGCCTCAAGGGCGGCGGCAAGGAGGGGATTTGTGGTCATGGGTATTCCTTCATCGGTTCGGATGGGATGTCGGCTGCGGCATTGTCGCCCGGTTCGTGCGAGGAAGAAAGAAGGCGGCGGCGCCCCGAGAGAGGCGCCGCCGCCGCGTGGTGTCGAAAGGGAGGGGACTCAGCCTGCCTGGAAGCCGGCCTTGAATTCCTTGATCGCCGTCTCGCAGCGGTCTCCGATCTCCTTGAAGGACCGCTTCGCTTCGAGGTCGCTCCTGACGTCCTTTGCGGGGCCCTGGAAGTACTCGAGGAGTCCACGCTCAAACTCATGGACCCGGGCCGGGTCAACGTCGTCGAGGTAGCCTCGGGTTCCCGCAAAGATGGAGATGCACTGGTCGATCACGTCATAGGGCTGGTACTGGCCCTGCTTGAGGAGTTCCACCATGCGTGCCCCGCGGTCGAGCTGCAACTGGCTGGCCGCGTCCAGTTCGGTACCGAGCTGGGCGAAGGCCTCCAGTTCGCGGTACGCAGCGAGGTCCAGACGCAGCGAACCGGCCACTTCCTTCATCGCCTTGATCTGGGCGTTACCGCCGACGCGGCTGACGGAGATGCCGACGTTCACGGCAGGGCGGACGCCCGAGGCAAAGAGCTCGGGCTGCAGGTAGATCTGGCCGTCCGTAATGGAAATCACGTTCGTCGGGATGTAGGCCGACACGTCGCCTTCCTGCGTCTCGATGACCGGCAGTGCGGTGAGCGACCCTCCGCCGTTCTCATCAGACAACTTCGTGGCCCGTTCGAGCAGGCGGCTGTGCAGATAGAAGACATCGCCGGGGTAGGCCTCACGCCCGGGCGGTCGACGCAGCAGCAGTGAGAGCTGCCGATACGCGGTCGCCTGCTTGGAGAGGTCGTCGTACACACACAGGGCGTGCTTGGGAAGTTTGCCTTCCTTGCCCTGATGCATGAAGTACTCGGCCATGGCGCAGCCGGCGTAGGGGGCGATGTACTGCAGCGGCGCTGGCGTCGACGCTCCGGCGTTGACGACAATGGTGTACTCCATCGCGCCGTTCCGCTGCAGGGTGTCAACCACGGCCGCGACCGTGGAGTCCTTCTGCCCGACGGCAACGTAGACGCACACCACGGCGTCGTCGGTGCCCCAGAACTGCTTCTGGTTGATGATGGTGTCGAGTGCAACGGCGGTCTTACCCGTCTTGCGGTCGCCGATGATGAGTTCGCGTTGGCCCCGACCGATGGGGATCATCGAGTCAATGGCCTTGACGCCGGTCTGGAGCGGCTCGGTAACCGGCTGCCGGGCGGCAATGCCCGGGGCGACGATATCGAGCTTCTGAGTCGAGGTGGTCTCGATCGGACCGCGGCCGTCGACGGGGTTCCCCAGCGGGTCAACCACGCGGCCGAGCAGCGCCTCGCCCGCCGGCACCTCCAGGAGGCGGCCGGTCGTCTTGACGGTGTCGCCTTCGCGAACGGCCAGGTAGTCGCCGTAGATCACGGCACCAACCGTGTCGGACTCGAGGTTCATGGCCTGGCCCATGACGGCGCCCCGGTTGGTATCGAACTCAAGGAGTTCGCCGGCCATGCACGAGGAGAGGCCGTAGACGCGGGCGATGCCATCGCCGACCTCCACGACGCGGCCGACTTCGGAAACCTCCAGTTCGCTGGCGAACTGCTCGATTTCCTGCTTGATGACGGCTGTGATTTCGTCGGTCTTGATCTTCACTGGTCTGTGTCCTGTCAGCCGGCCGTGCCGGTCTGCTCGGGTTGGGCCCCGACGGTCGGGGCAATCTCCCACTCAGCGGTCACGCTGGCCGTGACCGTCACCATGCCTCCACTCAGGGTGGGGGCTGAATTGTCGCTCATGGCTCGCGCCATCGCAGTGCCCGCATACATGGCTTCCACGGGCCGCGGGGGGGTCGTCTGGGCGCCGTCCAACGAGAGTTGCAGCACGCGGACGAGTGTGACCTGTGAGGCGGCTGCAAGGGTGGCGGCGTCGTCGATGGCGTGCCGGGCGGCTTGCTGGATGGCCTCCCGCCGGCTCGTTCGTGGGTCCTTCAGTGAGAAGGACAGCGACCCGATGTCGTTGGCACCGGCCTTGGCGGCCTCGGCAACGAGGGTGCCTGCAACGGACATCTTGTCGGATGTAATCGAGATGTTTGATCGAACGGTGTAGCCGAGGATTTCGGGGGTCCAGGTCGCCGCGTCGGTGTTTCGCGGCCGCGGCTTCCACTGCGGGCGGACGTCGTAGCGGCCGGTATGCCACTCCGTGTGTTCGGTGAGGCCGGCGGTGGCGACAACGCCTTCGAGTTGACGCATGATGCCATCGACTTCGGAGCGGGCCGCCTCAACCGTGGGGGCCGATGCTGACGCGCCGAGGGACAGCGAGAACTGATCTGCCGGAACCTCAAGCCGCGCGTGCCCATTGACGGTCAAGGTGGGGGCGGCACTGGCCGCAACCGTCCACGCTGAGAGCAGCGCTGCAGCAATGGCGGAGGCGCGGATCACTCGAATCGCTCCTCGCTCTGCGGCACGGACATGAACCTCTGCGGTTCGCCGGAAATGATCTGATTGCCGCTGGAGTGCAGGCTTCGCTCGAACTGCTTGAGGCGTGCCGCGACCGACCCGTCGATCAGGGTGTCGCCGATGCGGATGCGAATGCCGCCGATGACGGACGCATCGGTCCATGCGTGCAGCACCGGCTCCTTCTCGAGAATCTCGTGCAGCCGGCTGCAAAGCAGGTCCTTGCTGTTGGAGTCCAGAGGCGCCGCGGTCCAGACATCGACCTCCACACGGCCCCATGCCTCCTGGACGAGATCATCGAAGGCGGCGTGGATCGACTCAATACGCCCCAGCCGTCCGTTTGTGTTCAGCACGAGCAGGAATCGGAGCACCAGGTCGGTGACGCGATTGGCGAAGATCGACTTGACGCCAAGTGACCGGCGAGCGGTGTCGATGACTGGTGAGTCCAGATACGACCTGAACCCCGCGTCGGCCCGGACGAGCTCGCAGATCTGCTCAAGCTCGTCGGCGACTTCCAGAATCTTGTCACGGCCGCCGGCATCGTTACAGAGATCGAACAGGCTTCGTGCGTAGATTCGGGCGAGGGTGTCGGTCTGGGCTGGCATGGGTGCGTCTCGGGGGTTCAGCCGGCGTTGGTTTGCGCGAGTTCCTGAAGAGTTCGGTCGACCAGATCTCGCTGATCATCCGCTGAGATCTCCCGCTCAAGGATGCGGCCGGCGATGGCCGTGGAGATCTCGGCGGCGTGCGTGCTGATGTCCTTCAGGGCAGATTCACGGGCCGTGTCAATCTCACGGTGGGCCTGCTCCCGGAGCGAGAGGAGTTCCTCCTCGGCTCGCTGGCGGAGATCGCGAGCAGTCTGCTCGGCGTCGGCGCGGGCCTTGGCGATCAGTTCGTTGGACTCCACCCGTGCGGCCCGGAGCGCGTCCTCCTGCCTTGCGAGGGCCTCGGCGGCCTCGGCGCGAGCGGCTTCGGCCCGCTCGATCTCCGAGCGAATCTTCTGGTCACGCTCATCGAGCCCGGCGAGGATCTTCGGCCAGACCAGCACGGCGGCCACGCCGAAGAAGATGAGAAAGACAACGACCGTCGTGACGAGTGTCAGCCACTCGACTTGAACGGGGTTTCCGCCCTCGGATGCAAGAAAGTGCAGCATCGCGTCGCTCCAGCAGTGCACACGCATTCCTTCGGGGCGAAGCCCCGAAGGAATGCGTCATGCGAACTTGGTCAGAGGATGGCCAGGAGGCCGACCACGACGGCAAAGAGGGCGACACCCTCAACCAGCGCGGCCGTGATGATCATGTTGGTACCGATGGTGCCGGCCATCTCGGGCTGACGTGCGATCGACTCGACCGCACCACCACCGATACGACCGATGCCGATGCCGGCGCCCACAACGGCGAGGCCAGCAGCGAGGCCGCCGCCAATGCCCTTGAGGCCAACGCCGTCGGACTTGGTGACTTCGACCAGCCGCTCGTGCTGCACGGTCGCCGCGTCCTTCGCAGCGGCATCCGCAGCGCTGGCGATGTTGCCGCAGAATGCGAGGGCGAGGAAGGTCAGTCCGATCAAGACAATGAGTTTCTTCATGGCTCTGCTTCGTATTCTCTCTTGGCCCTGAATGAGCCTTGGGGGAGGGCGTTGTGGGGTACGCCCGTGGAAACGATGGAAGTGTCGGCGATCCGGCCCACTGTCACGGATCGCATGACTCTGTCAGTGAGCCAACGCCTGATCGGCGTGCGGCTCGTCGTGTTCTTCATGCTCTTCGTGATGGTGCGTCATCTGACCGATGAACACCGTCGTGAGGAACATGAAGATGAACGCCTGGAGGAAGGCGACGAACAACTCAAGGAAGCTGATCGGAATCGCCGCGATGATGGACACGGCCGAAATCGTTCCGGACGTGAGCCAGTTCATGGTGCTTGTGTAGGCCATCGTGCCGAACGAGGCGAGGACCGCCATCAGGGTGTGTCCGGCGACCATGTTGGCGAACAGACGAATGGCCAGTGCGACCGGCTTGATGACGAGGCCGAGCAACTCGACCGGAAGCATGATCGGAAGCAGATAGAGCGGCGCGCCGCCGGTGAGGTGGCTCGCCCACCCCTTGATGCCCAGCGACCGGAAGCCCTGATACTGAATCGCGATGAAGGACATGAGCGCCAGGCCGAGCGTGACGGCGAGGTTCGCCGTTGCGGTGCCGCCGAAGAGCATCCATCGGCTCTCGGATTCGTTCAGCCCGGTGAAGGCGTGCTGCAGGTCCAGGGTCGGCACGAGGCCGAGCAGGTTGCAGGTGAGGATGAAGAAGAAGAGCGAGAGCAGGAAGGGCAGAAATCGCTTCGTGTCCTCGCCCAGGATCGGCCGGATCGCGTTCTCGATCAGGTACATCGAGATGACCTCGATGAGTTGGGAGAGCCGGCCCTTCGTCAGGTGACGGTCCGCGCCCTGGTCTTCGTGTCCGGTCTTGATCGCGGAGGCAGCTCGAAGGAGCACCAGCATGCCGACAATGCCGGCGACCACGAGCGTCACCATGTGCATGGTGAGGTCGTCGTGGAGCCAGTCGAGCTTCTGGTCGATGACGTGGTGGATCGGGTTGTCGGATGCCAGGAATCGAGTCATCGTGTTCGTGAATCCGGATGGAAACCAGTTCGGTCAGCGAGGCCTCAGGTGCCGTCCCGGCGGAAGCGACGGGTGGCGAGCGTGGTCTCGCCTACGAGCACGGGAACGAGCCCTGCCATCGCGCCGATGAGCAACGGACCCGCCGGAAGGCGAGCCGCGGAGTATAGCAGCAGGCACGCCCCGATGGAGGCCACGATGCGCGCTGTGGATGCTGCAATCAGGACGCCTCCCCAGACCAGAATGGGCCTCGGCTTGCCGGGCCGAATGGCGATCACGGTCAGCGTGGAAACGACCGCGGTGGCGGCAATGGCGTACAGCCCGGGGAGCCTTCCGGACTCCCCCCAGGTGCCGACAAAGGAGGCAGCGATCCAGCAGAGGGCGGCCAGGGCGGGACCCCCGATGGCGACCCCGATCAGCGACCCGGTCGGCAGCGTGATTCTGGATTGGGGCGGAGGGCTCATCGAGATCGCCGCTCCCGCGCTGCGCGGCGATTTTCGGCCATCGCAGACCGTATGAACCCGGTCATACCCACCAGGACGCCCAGAATGGCGCCGACCACAATGAAGGTCTTCTCGAATCCGAAGGCCCAGTCGGCGAGCCACCCGAGCAGAACACCCGCGACGACCTCCGTCGTCAGCGTGAAGCCCATGGCCGAGAGTCTCCAGAGCCGATTCTTCTCGTTCGGAGACTGCTGTGACTTGCCTGACGGAAGGGGCACTGCCGGGGCCTACATCGGCTTCTCCTCGCAGGTCTGATCGTAGACCTCGAGGAGTTTCGCCTTGTCGAAGATCATTTCGTTGCGGGTGAGCCCGACGACTTCGTACCGAGGTGTCAGCTCAATGGCGTCCACCGGGCAGGCTTCTTCGCACATGCCGCAGAAAATGCACCGGAGCTCGTCAATGTCGAACTGCTTGGGGTACTTCTCTCTGTCGTCCCAGGGCGATTCCTCACCGACGATGTGAATGCAGTTGGCCGGGCACGCCGTGGCGCACATGAAGCACGCCACGCACCGGACGCGGCCGGCATCGTCTCGGTTGAGGCGGTGGACGCCGCGGAACGTCGGGGCGTATTGGCCGCCCTCAAGTACGTCGCGTTGCTCCCGCCGCTCCTCCGGGTACTGCACCACATGGATGTTCCGGGTGTTCTTGCCATCACGTCCGAGGTTGCCCAGGCAGTGCCGAAGCGTCGTTCCGAGGCCCTTGAACACGGCGGGAAGGAACAGCCGGTCCGCCCTGCTCATCGGTGGGGGGGTGACGTCGACGATCTGGTTCGGATCGATGCTCATGAAGGGGGGATTGTAGAGGAGCCGACCGGTGGCCGCCTCGCCGGGTCAGGACGCTCCTCGCCAGAATCTGGGGTGCAGCAGCACCAGAATCACGAAGACCTCGAGCCGGCCAATGAGCATCAGGCAGCAGAGAAACACCTTCGTCGCGTCTGAGAACCAACCGTAGTTCTGGATGGCGCCGACTGCGTCGAGCCCCGGTCCGACCGTGCAGATCGTCGCCAGGCTGGCTGTGGCCGCCGTCGTGAAACTGCAGTTCGAGCACTCGGCTTCCAGTGCCTGAATGACGATCGCGCCCACGGCCAGGAGCAGAATCATCCCCAGCAGATAGGTCACAACATTGAGTTTCTGCTCGCGATCGACGACTTGCCCGCTCACCTTGAGGGGCCGCACCACATCCGGGCGGAAGAACCGCTCCAACTCGCCCCAGAGCACCCGCAAGGCGATCCACACCCGCACGACTTTGACGCCCCCGGCCGTGGAGCCAGCCGATCCGCCGACGAACATGAGCAGGATGATCATGGCCTTTGCTGCGAACGGCCAGAGGTCGAAGTCGAAGGTCGCGTACCCGGTCGTCGTCTGTTGGGACACCACCGTGAAGGCCGCGGCGCGGATGGACTCGCCGCCTGAAGCGGCGACCTCGTCGCCGTTACTCAGGACCAGCGGGTCGCCCGAGCCAACGAGGGCTGCGGTCACCAGGAGCGTGCCACCGACGAGGCATAACAGGTAGATCCGGAACTCCGTGTCCTTCAACGCGGACTTCCACCGCCCCTTGAGAAACGCGAGCAGCACGGTGAAATTGGATCCTGCCAGCACCATGAAAACGATCAGGACGATCTCGGCCGCGAGGGACTCCGGTCTGGCGATGCTCGCATTCCTGGTGCTGAATCCACCGGTTGCGAGCGTGGTGAACGTGTGGTTCGCCGCGTCGAACAGGCTCATGCCAGTGGCGAACAGCAGGATGATCTGCGCCACACTCAGCCCGAGGTAGAGCATCCAAAGCCGCCTGGCGGTCTGGCGGATGGTTGGCCGAACGCCCTCAGGATCGGGGCCCGGGGACTCGATGCGAAAGAGCTTCTTGGCAGCCGTCCCGAGCCCCGGAAGGATGGCGACAAAGAGGACGAGAATGCCCAGACCCCCAAGCCACTGGGTCAGCGATCGCCAGAGCAGGAGGGAGCGGGGGAGTGACTCGATGTCGGTGAGCACCGTGGCGCCGGTCGTCGTGAGGCCGCTCATCGCTTCGAAGTAGCAGTCGATGACTGATGAGAACGGGTGCCCGGATGGAGCCCCCTCCGCCATGTGCCCCCAGACCAGAAATGGAGTCGCGGCGATGGCCGCGCCGATCACCCAGGCGCCGGTGGTGACCAGCGCCGCGTCACGTCGGCTCATGCGGTAGGGCCTGGTCAGCGACTCGGACTCGCGGCCAGTGGTGCTGACCGAGATGACGGTTGCGGGCCGCCCGTACAGAAACGCTGCAAGACCCAGGACCGCTGCGCCGCCGCCGCTTCCGAGGAGGCTGAGTTCCGCTGCATCGAGCAGGATGCCGTTCTCGCCGGGGATGAGCAGGAAGATGATGCCGACTGCCGCAAGCAGCAGCCCGAGGAGCAGGCCCAGCTTTCCCCACTGCGCGAGGACGAAGCGAAAGTTCACCGACCGTTCCCCGTCGCGAGCAGCCGGCAGACCGCATCGGCTTCAGCAGTCGTTGTCAGGACAATCATGTGCCTGCCGGCCGTGACCCGCATCGTCCCGTCGGGGACGCAGGGCCGCCCCTCGTCGTCCTCACTGGCCAGCACGAGCAGGGGAGGCTCCCGATCGAGTTCCATCAGCGTCTTGCCCTCGAGCGGAGCGCCAGCACCGACCCGCACCCGCATGAGGTCCAGCGTGCCCTTGAAAAAGCCTTCGATTCGCTCAAACTCGTGGCAATGCAGCACGCGATTGATGGCCTGGACGGCAGATCGCCTGGGGTTCCACGTCTGCTCGAGCCCTAACTCACGCATCAGCGGAAGAAACTCAGGATGACGGACGACCGGCATGACAGTCTTTACACCGCATCTGCGGGCGTAGGCGCAGGCGAGCATGTTCTTCTCGTCCGATCGCATGGACACGAAGGCGTCGGCTCGCTCAAGGTGTTCGTCATCAAAGACCTCCGGCTGGGCGGGGTCCGCGTGCAGCACCGTGATGTGGTCCAGTTTCTCACCGATGACTTCGGCACGGTTCAGATCCTGCTCGAAGAGCCGGATGTCGAAGTCGCGGCTTCCGAGAAACCGGCAGAGCCACACGGCCGCGGCAGGGGCGCCATTGATGGCAATGCTCCGCCTGCCGAACGGGTCCTTGGTGAAGAAGCGGCGAGCGGCCGGGAAGGATGCCTGTTCGGCGACGAGCGTGACGATGTCCTCCGGCTCGACCGCCGTGTCGGCCACCGGCAGAAAGGCCTGCCCGTTTCGCGTGATGGCTGCGAGCCTGGCCCCCTTGGGCAGCCCAAGTTTCCGCAGCGGCGTGCCGATGGCCTGCGCCCGTGGAGCCACTTCGATCTGCTGCAGTTCGATGTCGCTGCCCGCAAAGTGTTCGACGGCGATTGCGGCAGGGTTACGCAGTCGGGCGGCCATGGCGGAGGCCATGGCGCGGTCGGGAGAGAACAACTGATCCACCGAGAAGATCGACGCGTAGTCCAGTTCTTCGTCCTGAAGGAACATGCTGTGATCGACACGGGCCAGAGTTCGGTGCGCGCCGAGGCTGGCCGCGATGTCACAGATCACCAGATTGACCTCATCCACGTCCGTCGTGGCGATGACGGCGTCCGCCGTGGCGGCCCCTGCCCTCCGGAGTGTGGCGCCCGAACTCGCCGACCCTTCAAGAACGGCAATGTCGAGATGTTCTTCAAGATAGGTAAGCCGGGTATCGTCGATGTCAATGACGGTGACGCTGTGCCCCCTGGAGGTGAGCATTTCGGCCGCTGCGGTCCCAATATCGCCCCCTCCGGCCAGAATGATGTCCATGCGTGTCCTCTCGGCCCGTCGGCGAAGCGGCAGTGTATCCCCCAACCGTACCCAATCTTATCGTCCGAGAACTCAGCCCTTGACGGCATCTGCTGCCGCCTCGATACTGGCATCTGGCCCGATCGAGCGACCGCCGTGTCGATGGGGCGTTGGATTGGAGTGCTGAGGGCCGTTGGGCCCGCGGACTGCTAGGAAGGTTTGAACACACGCGGACTGGTGTGTGGGGAAGGACATGGTCAGATGGGTACAGTGACCAAGAAGGACTTGATCGACCGGATCGCATTTGAAACCGGTCACCGTCGAGCAGACGTCAAGGATGTGGTTCAGGTCTTTCTGAATAGCGTGATCAACGAACTCGCCGAGGGCAATCGGCTGGAGTTCCGCGACTTCGGCGTGTTCGAGACGCGAGAGCGTGCCGCCCGTGTGGCCCAGAACCCGCGAACGCTCGAGCGTGTTCCCGTTCCCGCCCGCAACACGGTCAAGTTCAAAGTTGGCCGGCTGATGAAGATGGCGGTCGAGAACGCTGAAGGTTTGTCCGGCAGTCAGCAGACCGCCGAAGAGACGGTCGACGCCTGAGCGGCTCACATGCCAGAACCCGGCTGGTGACCGGCCGGACAGGCGTGCCGATTTTCAGGATCGGCGCGGCGGACCGCTTGCGGTTTTCCGTGGTTTCGAGACGATATGCCCGCATGGGCGTAGTGAGTGGGTGAGATGAGCGGATCGATGACACGGCAGGCCTCCAGGCGGGACGATCGCCGCGACGACAGGTCGCTGGCCGATCTCTTCAATGCGCTACCGCCCAGTGCCGTCGAGGCGGAGATGAGTCTGATCGGCTCGGTCATTCTTGAGCCTGAGGTGTGTGGCGACGTGGTGCAGGTCATTCGTTCCGCCGATGACTTCTTCAGACCACCCCACGCGGAACTCTGGTCCGCCATTCTGCATCTGTACGACACACACCAGTCGGTCGATGTCGTGCAGTTGCAGCAGTTGCTGGAGGATCGCGGGTCGCTGGATCGGGTCGGGGGGCTCGACTACATCGTTGAACTCGCCGACTCGGTCCCGAGTGCCGCCAATGCCGTGCACTACGCCCGCATTGTTCGCGACAAGTCGATGGTGCGGCAACTCATTGCCGCCGCCGGCGACATGCTTCGAGAGGCGTACGGCGGCAGCGAGTCATCTGCTGATCTGCTGGATGAAGCCGAACAACGCATCTTCAAGATCGCTCAGGAGTCGGAGTCGCGTCAGGCGATTGGGCTCTCGGAGCTCATTCGCGAGGCCATGGAGCGGCTTGAGCAATCCGACGGGCAGCCGTTGACCGGGGTGGGCTCGGGGTACGCGGAACTCGACGTCCTGACTGGCGGCTTTCAACCTGGCGAGTTGATCATCCTTGCGGCCAGACCGTCGATGGGAAAGACTGCGTTGGCGCTCAACGTGGCGGAGCACATCGCAAGCCGGGGCGAGGCCGTCGGGGTCTTCAGCCTCGAAATGTCGAGCGGCCAGTTGGTGCAGCGTGTGCTCGCAAGCCGATCCGGCATCGACGGCGATCGGATGCGGCGGAATGCACTTCGAAGCAACGAGTTCAGAGCACTCTTTTCGGCGTGCGACGAACTTCGTTCGGCGCCCATGTACATCGACGACACACCGGGATTGACGCTGCTGCAACTGCGGGCCAAAGCCAGGCGGATGAAGCAGAAGCACGGGCTGGTTGCCGTTGTGATCGACTACCTGCAACTCATGACCTCCGGGCACCGCACCGAGTCTCGCCAGCAGGAGGTGAGTGAGATCAGCCGGGGCGTGAAGGCGCTGGCTCGTGAACTGGATGTTCCCGTGTTGTGCCTGAGCCAGCTCAACCGGGCGGCGGAGCAGCGGGAAGGGCACCGCCCGCGTATGAGCGACCTGCGTGAATCCGGATCGATCGAGCAGGACGCCGACGTCGTCATGATGCTGCACCGCGAGGCCTACTATCACCGCGACGAGGAGTGGCGTGACGACAATCCCGACAAGGTCAACCTCTCCGAACTCATCATTGCCAAGCAGCGGAACGGTCCGACCGGCACGGTCAAACTGACGTGGGACTCCAAGTCCACGCGATTCTGTGACTACGTGGATGTCACGCCGCCCCCTGGCGTCATGACGCCGTCAAGCCCCTACGAGCCGCCTGCAGCCTCGGCTGGCGGTGACGATCTTCCCATCTGAGCATCGTCGGTGGCGGGCGTGTCGTCCTGGCCGATGAAGAGGAAGAACACCATGCAGCCGATCCAGGCTGCAAAGGTGACGCCGCCCCACACCTTCCCGAGGCGCCCGTGCCCGCTCGAGCCGCCGGTCGCCCGTTTGTCGCGCCATCTCGACAGGTAGATTGGCAAGACCGCGAGCGTGAAGAGGAGCATGGGCCACAGCGATGCCCATCCCACCTCGTGCGGGAGTGGAACGGGGCGAACCAGCGACGTCACGGCCAGCACGCTCAGAATGTTGAAGATGTTCGAGCCCAGAATCGTCCCCATCACGAGATCGGACTGCCCGCGACGCGCCGCCATAATCGCGGTGAAGCTCTCGGGGAGACTCGTCGCGATGGCGACCACGGTCAGGCCGATGACGGCTTCGGACAGGCCGGCCGTCCGGGCAATCTGGACGGCGCCCGTTTCGGCCAGTTTCGCGCCGGCGATCAGCATGAAGATCGACAACAGGAGGAGTCCGGCCATCGAGGCGGTCCCCCGCGTTGTAGAGCCTGCTTCCGCCGGTTCCTGATCACTTGACCCGCCGCCCGACCATCGGCGGAGGATGGCGACAGCGATGGGGAGGCCCAGCAGCAGGATGAGGCCGTCCACTCGGGTGAACTCGCCCGTGACCTTGGCGATGACCAGCAGCAGCACTTCGGTCACCACCAAAAGTGGGTAATAGACTCGGAGCACCTGCCGATTGGCGTGCACGCCATAGCACAGACAGGCGAACCCGAGCACGAGCCCGATATTGGCGATGTTGGAGCCGACCACATTGCCAAACGCCAGTTCGGCGCCAGCATCGCTGGAAATGGCGGCGACGACATTCAACGCCAGCTCAGGCGCGCTGGTGCCAAAGGCGATGATGGTCAGGCCGATCGTGAGTTGGGAGACGCCCAGGCGGTGCGCGATCCACGTCGCGAGATCGACGAGGTAGTGAGCGCTCACGAGCAGCAGGACGAGTCCGCCGAAGAGCATCGCCACCGACACCCAGGGGCTGAGCGTCCCGGAGGTCCCGGCGGAAGCAATCACAAGTGCGAGCATGGAGGCGACCGATTGTAGAGTGGTTGGTGCCGGCAGGCCCCGCCGGCACACCCGAATCTGCCGCTTGAAGGGACTTCCTCTGGACGCGCATGACAGCCAGGATCTGATGGCCCGAGCCGCTGCCGGCGATGACCAGGCGTGGGCATCGCTCGTGGAGCACTATGCGCCCCGCGTGCACGCACTGCTTGTGGCCAACTGCCGGGATCACGATCTGGCCGAGGAGATCACACAATCGACCTTCTGCACCATTGCGGCCAAGGTGCAGACCTACGTGGAACAGGGGAAGTTCGAGCCGTGGCTCTTCAGAATCGCGATGAACCGCCTCAGGGACGAGATGCGTCGCCGCGGCCGGCAGGCCACCCCGGTTCCTGCCGAGACGCTCCGGCCCGTAGCAGCCACGGGACGGGAAGATCGGGCCCCCCATGCGCAGGTCGACGCGGAAACCGCTGCAGCCCTCTGGGACGCTGTCAGAGGCCTCGGAGAGGCCGACCAGCGGGTCCTGCACCTTCGGCACGTGGCCGGGCTGAGCTTCAAGCAGATCGCGGCGCAGGTGGAGCAGCCCGTTGGGACCGTGCTTGCACGCCACTTTCGGGCCCTGAAACGCCTTCGTGAGGTTCTGGGGGACGAGATTGCCGAGGATTTCGCTCGAAGAGGGCAGTAGAAACCGCAACAATCGCGGCCACGCCGCGTTGGAGAGTCATACCCATGCACACCCCCGACCCATCATCCTGGAATGCCCCTGACGAGCCTCTGGACGCCCGATGCGATGCCACGGACGCCGGGCTCGATGCCATGCTCGACCAGACCGCCCCCAGAGACGTTCCCGAGGGGCTTGTTCAGCGGGTTCTGGAGGCCAGCAGGGCAGATCTCGACGCCGGCCGAGCGACACCGCCGCCCAGGCTGGTCTTCCCAAGCATGGCCAGGTTGGCGGCGGCAGCGTGCGTTGCTGCCGCGGTCCTGGCGGCCTTCTGGCTTGCTGGCCTGCAGCCGAACCCGCCGGTCGAGGACCGATTGGCGGCGCGTGATCTGCTGCCTGTTCCAGATCCCACGCTTGAGGCACCCGCCGGCCCCATGGACCGGTTCAGGGCACTGCAGGCGGTCAACGAACTTGATTGGCAGGGGGCCGTCGATGATCTGGCGCAAGTCGTCTGGGCTGTTCAGAACGGTGCTGCAAGCCACATGGTGCTGGCACCAGGCAGGACGCCGATGGAAGCGGTGGAGAATGAACTGGACTCCGTGCGCGTAGTCGCGAAGCTTGAAGGTTGATGACGATGAAAACGATGCGATGTTCTGCTGGAGTCTGGTGGGCGATGCTGGCGATCTGCACCGCGCTGGTCTTGCATGGGGGCAATACGCTGCTGGCCAGGTCCTCCAATGCGGCGCGGCCCACCGTTGACTCGGGCTCGTTTGTAGACCGCTACCTGGAAGTGGCCGAGGAAATCGACCCGATGCTCGCTGACCAGTTGCGGTCGATGTGCCAACTCGACCCGGGACACTTCGGTCGCGTGCTTCGAAGGCTCGGCCCTCGGCTGGGCGAACTGGTGGACATGCGGCAGACCGATCCGGCACTCTTCCAGCGGAAGATCCACGAACTTCATCTTGAAGCGGCGATCGAGTCGCTTGCGGCCTCCATTCGGATGGCCCGGGCGCTTGGAGACCCGCCGGATCCCGGAACCGACGCCCAACTCCGAGGGTTGGTCGAGGCGCAGTTGGCCGCCACGCTCCGGACTCGGCGTCACCTCCTGGAGCGGATGCGGGCGGAACTGGCTGATGCCGAGAGCGAGTTGGACCGGGAAGCGGCTGAATTCTCAGCCGAGGTCGGGCAACGCGTGGAGGCGCTTCTGAGTCGCTGAACCCGCTTGGCCGTCTCGGGCGTGGTCCCGGCATACCATCGCTTCGCATGTCCGCCCCCAGTCCACACCCTCGCCGCCGCGTGTCCACCTGGATTGCGGGCGGCTTTCTTGCCATGGTGGCGGCGGCTTCGATCCTGAGCCTGCCGTGGACGCTCGGGGCAGCTGAGGCCCAGGCGCCCGCTCGCTTTGAGGCGACGGCGCCGGCCGCGGCCCTGGCGCCGCCGAGCTTTGAGCACGCCGGCGCGTGGCTGGGCACCGATCGCCTGGGGCGAAGCGTGATGGCGAGGATGCTTCTGGGAGGCGGGATCTCGCTGGTCGTGGGTCTGGCTGCGGCGCTCACGGCCCTGCTGGTGGGGACCTCGTGGGGTCTGGCCGCGGCGCTTGGTGGCGGGCGGATCGACGCGGTGATGATGCGGATTGTGGATGTGTTGTACGGACTGCCCTCCATCCTGCTGGTCGTGCTGTTTGCCGTCGCCATCGAAGGCCTGCAGACGCGACTCGGGCCGGCGACCCAGGGTGGATCCAGATTGCTGCTTGATCTTGCAACGCTGTGGATTGCCATCGGCGGTGTGAGTTGGTTGACGCTCTCACGGGTGGTTCGTGGTCAGGTGTTGAGTTTGCGCAAGCGGGGCTTCATCGAGTCGGCCCGTGTCGTCGGCGTGCCGACGGGCAGGCAGATCAGGCGGTACTACCTGCCGTGGCTTGCCGGGCCGGTCCTGGCGTGTACGGCGTTGATTGTCCCGATGGCCATGCTCTCCGAGGCGTTTCTGAGCTTCCTGGGAATCGGCGTGCAGGAGCCGCTTCCCAGTTGGGGCAACATGGCGTCTTCGGCGCTCTCTGAGATCAACCCGGTTCGATCACGATGGTGGCTCCTGCTCTGGCCGTGCGTGCTCATTGCCGGAACTCTGATGGCGCTCACGGTGCTTGGTGAGTCGCTCCGCCGAAGCCTGGATCCTCGGCAGCGGGTTGGCGCGTCATGACGCTCGCGCTTGAAGTTCGCGGACTGGTCATTGAAGACACCGCTGGTGCGAAACTGGTGTCGGATGTCTCGCTGGAAGTGGCGAGCGGTTCTGTGACGGCCGTGGTCGGAGAGTCGGGCAGCGGCAAGACGTTGACGGCCCTGGCCGTGATCGGGCTGCTCCCGCATGAGGTGCGCCGGACGGCCGGTTCAATCCGTGTCGGTGGTGTTGACGTGACTGCATTGCCCCCCAACGCGCTGCGGGCGATGCGAGGGCGAGATGTGGCGATGATCTTTCAGGAACCGATGACGGCCCTCAATCCCGTCTTAAGGATTGATCGCCAGCTTCTCGAAGCCCGCCGTCGCAGAGTCAACATTCGCGGTCGGCAGGCCGTGGCCTGGTGTCATGAGGCCCTTGCGCGTGTTGGCATTGCCGAGCCGGACCGCGTGGCCAGGTGCTGGCCGCACGAACTCAGTGGCGGGATGCGGCAACGGGTGCTGATCGCCATGGGATTGGCGGCCGAGCCACGTCTGGTGCTTGCCGATGAACCGACCACCGCACTGGACGCGGTCAACCGACGAGAGGTGCTCGACGGGCTTGCCGCCGTCGCGCAGGGCGGCGCGGGCGTGGTGCTCATCACCCATGACCTGCCCTCCGCGGGCCGCTGGGCCGATCAGATCATCGTGATGCGGGGCGGCGTGTGCTGTGAGGCGGGGCCGGCGAGGGAGGTGCTCAAGGCGCCCAAGCACCCGTATACGCGGGGCTTGCTGGACTGTGTGCCCCGGCCGGATCGGCCCGGTCCGCTGCCAGAGATCGCCGCTTCCGAGGCGGTTTGAGCGGCCCATCTTCAGAATTCGTCGAACCAGAGAATAGTTTTCGGACGTAGGCCATTGTCGGAGTACCCGCCAGGAGGCCACGCATGTCCGAACGAGCCGCTCAGCCGACCGCCCACCACACCCCCGAGTCCAGCGTGAAGCACCCGTCGCAGGCCGCAGGGCCCATCGAGGCGATCTGGCTCGCTGCCGCGTTCAAGCGGTGGCACGTGCCGGTGCTGGCCGGCACCGACTCGGCGCTTCCCTACATCACGCTCGAGGGCGACGACCCTGTGGCCCTCTTCTTCACGACCCGCCGCCGCGCACGGCGGGCCATTGATGGGTGGATCGGCGAGGTGGCCGACCTCCCGGTGCAGTCCCGACAGATCAGCAGGGAAGCCGCATGCAATGTGCTGAGCCGATTGCACGGCCGGGGCATGCAGTGGATTCGCATTGACCACGGTCCCCGCAGCATTCGATTGCCCCTTGAGTCCCTTGTCGGCGCGATGCAGCGGGTGTGGGAGCAGGACCTGCGGTGCGGCCGAGAGGCCGGCGTCTGGACCTGGCTGGCCCTTCAGGAGCGGGTACTCATGCTGCGAGATCCGGCTGCGGACGGCCTGCCCCTGGTTGAGATCGTTGACGAAGCGCCGTCCATCCGGTTGTTTGTTGACATGCCCCGAGCAATGGCACGTGCCGCACGACTGTCGCTGTGCCTTGATGGCGATCGCCAGCAGCGGGTGATCAGCATGGACGGCTCGTCATCTGTCGAGTGCCTGCGACGGCTCGCGCATCTTGGTGTAGAGCAGATTGTGCTTGAGCAGCCGGGTGGCCAACGGAGTGTGCCGCTGGCGGCGCTGCTTCAGGAAGCCCGCCGCGCCGCCTGAGGTGTACTGATCAGACGACTTCCGACTCGATGCTCGCCGTCTCGCCGGCGAGTTTCTTGTCGATGAACTTCTTGATCCACCGCTGAAATGACTTGCCTGCTGCCATGTCCCGGCCCGAGAAGTGCACGGTTGTGATGTTGGCGATGTCGATTTGAGCGCGGGGACCCCCGTCCGCCGGGTCGAGCCTGATGAACGAGTCCCCTTGATCAAAGAGGTAGCCGACATGCTCGTCGCCGCTGGAAGTCGAGATCGTGACGTCGCCGCGGTAGGAGCGAGCCCACTCCAATACACGGTCACGACACGCATCGTCGATGGTGACCGTGAGACCTTCGGAGGGGCTGTCGGGCGTGGAGGCGGTCACTCTGGTTCGATCTCCTGTCCCGTCTCGAGGTCGATGATCCGCCACTGACACTGTCGGGCCAGCCGCATGATGGCGAGCCAGGCGATTTCATCCTCGGTGATGGTCAGCAGCATCTGCTGCACCGGATCCTGGTTCGGCGTCAACTCAAGTTGGAATCCCGGTCCCCACAGCAGATCTTCGCCCGGTCGCTCGGGGCCGGTATTGAGGCTCGCCAGGGCCGCAATGAGGTCCTTTCGCCCGCCGAGGCCTGCGGCGGCGTTGCTCTTGGACGGGGGCAGGATTGCAAACTGCTGAGCCACGGCTTCTCCATGGGTGCGGGGGTTGTCATCGTACCAAGAGGTGGTTCGTCGTCAGCCCTGTGGTCGGGTCAGATCAACGATGGACTGGATCAGCCGCTCCAGAGGAACAGGCTTGGTCAGGTAGGCGTGTACCCCGATGGATCTGGCATAGGTCTCGTGACGCCTGCCCTCATTGGCCGTCACCATGATGACGATCGGCGGCTTGGCCGCCTCTTTGAGCTCCTCAAGCACGAGGAAGCCCGACCGCTTTGGAAGCATCATGTCCAGCACGACGACCGGCGGCTCATGGCTCCGCCACAGCGAGACGGCCTCATTGCCATCGGCGGCCTGGATGACGTCGGCGCCTTCGGACCGCAGGGCCAGAGCCATTCCGCTTCGGATGTCAGGGTCGTCGTCTACGACGAGGACGGAAAGTGATTGAAGTCGCATGGGTTGGACTCGAGTATGAGGACGTGGCCGCCCGACGTCAAAGCCCATCCGCAGCGGCCTCCCGATTGGAGGTCTCAATAAGCTGGTCCGCCTCCGCGGAGGCCAACCAGGGCAGGCTCCGAATGCGGCGGGCCAGCGACGCCGGCATTTCAACACCTCGGCGAACGTGCTTCGGCCTGCTCTTCCATCGGCGGTGGATCCACAGGTACTGCTCCGGGCAAGCTGCAACGAGCGACTCCAGACCCCGCGTGTACCGGGCCGTGATGTAGTACAGCGGGTCGTCCTGCGCTGCCCAGTCCTGGGGCGTGATGATGTCTCCGATCACAATCTCGTAGTCGATGGCCTGCGATCGCCTTCGAGCCATGGCCACCACGATCGGCGTCTCAAACCGCATGGCCAGAAGTGCGATGGACTTGTACGCCGACGCGAGTCTCCCGAAGAAGGGGACGAAGACCCCCTGATCGCCCGCATTCTGGTCTGCAATGAACCCGAGGCGTCCTCCGGCTTCCAGGATCTCCTGCATGCGAGGCGTTGCGCCCCACTTGGTGAGCACTTCCAGACCCCAGGCCTGCCGAATGCCAAGCGCCCAGTCGTTCAGAAGGGGATTGTCCAGTGGCCGGGCGAGCGCGGCCATCGGGTACCCCATGACCGATAGGCCGTACCCGAGCAGTTCCCAGTTCCCGCAGTGACCGGTGAGCAGGAGCGATGGCTGATCGGATGCCAGGATGTCGATGGCGGGTGCCGCCGGCGTGACGTCGATGTGTCGGTGCCATGTGTCTGGCCGAATCCGCCGGCCCATCATGATGGCGTCGACTGCCGCGAGTTGAAAGAGATGCTCGATACTCGCTACTGCAATGCGGCGGACCTCGGCGGGCGATCGTTCAGGAAAGCTCTGGCGGAGGTTGTCGATCGCGCGATTCCGGTGCCGCGCGTTCAGGCCGGCGTAGACCCGAGCGGCCGCTCTGAATGTCGCCAGATTCGCGCGTTCCGGAAAGCACTGAATGGCCGCGGCAAGTGCCCGCGCGGGCACGTACTCGGCGACGTTCCGCAGTTGGGTCCGTCGAGCCATCGTCGAGGGTGCCGTGCTCAGAGGTCCGTTCGGCCGGTCAGAATCTCAAGGCGATTCTGATTCAGGACCGGGATCTTGGCCTGCCGTGCCTGCTCAAGCAGGGTCTGGTACTGGTCCACCATCGTGCGAAGACGGCGGTACTCGTTCATGACCTGCGTGGACGCTTGCGTTGAGGGTTTGATGGGAGCCAGAGGTTCTGCGCCCAGTACGAGAAAGTCCAGATCGCCCGGCAGTTCCTCGCCCTTGACGATATCACCGCCCCAATTGCGAATTCGCTCGCGGAGGTACTCCGCTTCTTCTTCGCTCGGGAGGCCGTCGTGGTCCACGTCAAACTTGCCGTGGACGAGAAACTTGAATGTGTAGTCGGGGTCGTAGACGGCGTTGGCCAGAACGTTGCCGGGGAGAATCGGTCGGGAGACCGTGCCTCGTGTGACCTTGGCGGTCGAACTCGCTTCACCGATCTTGACGACCTGAATGCTGGCCTTCCCTCTCGAGTCATCCTCTTCGGCTGCCGATTGAATCTGGGCGGCGTTGTCGAAGACCTCGAAGGTCATGCCGAGAACAATCTGGTCCCTTCGCCCCCGGTCGATGTAGACCAGGTCGCCTCCACCTACGACATCCAACACACTTCCGTCGACCAGTGCCGCTGGATTTGCGCCGCTGACGCGGGCTCGATCTCGCTCGGCATCGGTCTTTGCCTGCGCGGCGCTGAGTCGCTTGTTGGTGGCGGTGAGCCGATCGATCTCGTCCCGCTGACTCTCGATCGTCGCGTCCTTCTGATCACGAAGCGATGCCTGCCGGTCTTCGAAGTCACTGGTGACTTGGTCAATGGCGTCGCGATGACGCTGGTCGGCGTCCGCGTAGGGCTTGAGTTGATTGGCCTCGGCGGCGAGGAGGTCTGCATGGCCCTGGTTCGCGGCGGCCAAATCCGCGGCGAGTTGTTCCTGCATGCGGGTCGCTTCCTGAGCGCCGGCCTGCAGCGCCGCATTGGCGGCCTCCAGATCGGAGATCCTGCGGCGCATCTCATTGATGGATCCGGCGAGCGAAGCGTTCTCGGTCAGCCCCAACTCCTCACGAGCTGCATCGACGTCACCGGTGCTTCTGCCCACGGCGAATTGCCATGTGGCCTCATGACGATTCTGAAGGGCCTGCAGAATTGAATCCCGGCCTTTGGAGTCCTTCAACTGCTGATACCAGTCCGAGGCGCGTTCCGCCTTGGTCGCGATCCGGTCCAGGTCTGCTCTCGCTGTCGCTGCGGCCTCTCGCTCGCCGTCCCACTTGCCATAGAGCAGGATCGAGGTGGCGATGAGAAGGATCGTCAGGAGTACGAACACGATCAGCGAAATGATGACGCCGTTTCCGGCGGAGCTGCGGATGGCCATGTGAATACGGTCTCCAGAGGGCCCGGGTCGGGTGATTCAGAACAGTCGAGCGTGGAAGTCTCCCCACCCGGCCCGCCAACGTCAAGATGGGACGCCCAAGTTGGTCGGGAAAGTGCCCGTTTCTGGGTTCCAGAGGGCCTCCGGGTTCACTGGGCGGCCAGGGACCGCTGCCAGAAATGACCATGCGGCTGTACCATGATCGATTCTCACCCCGGTCCCGCCCGAGGCCGCCGTTGGCCTCGGGAGGCGAGCGGGGAGTGCGTTCAGGAGTCCACCGCGATGCAGGCGACCGATGTGCTTCAGAGTCTCTCTCGACACCAGTTGGTGGACGGGTATCCCCTAGTGGTCGACCTGGACAAGTCACAGGGCTGCTGGATTCATGATGCGGCGACCGGTGAGCAGTATCTCGACGCCTTTACATGCTTTGCATCCTGGCCGATCGGCTTCAACCACCCGGGCATGAGAGAGCCCGCCTTCGAGGCGGCCCTGATGCGAGCCGCGCAGTCGAACATCGCCAACGCAGACTTGTACACATCCGAAATGGCCGACTTTGTCCGGACGTTTGCGACCCACGTCACGCCTGACGGCTTCCCGCATCACTTCTGGGTAGCGGGTGGCGGACTTGCGGTTGAGAATGCGATGAAGACGGCATTCGACTGGAAGGCGCGACGCCTTGGCCGCAATGACTACCTCGCTGACTGCAACGACCTCTCGATCGTGCATTTCCAGCAGGCGTTTCATGGCCGCACCGGGTACACCATGAGTTGCACGAACACGCTTCCCGACAAGATCGGGCTGTTCCCCCGATTCCCGTGGCCTCGCATTCACAACCCGGTGTGTCAGTTCGACATGGACGGAAACGTCTGCAACGACATCGAGGCGGAGGAAGCCAAGGCGTGCGAGCAGCTCGATACCGCATTCGCCGAGAGCGCCGATCGGATCGCCGGCATCCTCATTGAGCCCATGCAGGGGGAGGGTGGCGACAACCACTTCAGGCCTGAGTTCATGGCGACGCTCCGCAAGTATGCGGACGAGCACGACTGCCTACTCATGTTCGACGAAGTGCAGTCCGGATTCTTCGGATCCGGCAAGCCCTGGTACTGGCAGCATCTCGGGACGGCGCCTGACGTGGTGTCGTTCGGCAAGAAGTCGCAGGTATGCGGCATCTACGCTGGCGGGAAGGTTGACGAGGTTGAGCAGAACGTCTTCAAGGTCTCCAGTCGCATCAACTCGACATGGGGCGGCAATCTGGTCGACATGGTCCGGTCCCGTCGATTCATCGAGATCATTGTTGAGGACGGGCTTGCCGAGCACGCACAGATGCTCGGGGAGCGTTTGATGGCCGGCCTTCGATCCATCGCGAAGGACACGGGCGCCTTCTCGAACATCCGTGGCAAAGGAACGCTTGTTGCGGTGACCTTCCCGAGCGGAGAGCATCGCGCCGCGGCCATCACCGCCATGTTCGATCGAAAGGCGATGGTGCTTCCGTGTGGAACCGATTCGATGCGGTATCGACTCCCACTCACGATGACGTTCGATGAACTGGATGAACTGCTCAACCGGACGGCCGAGTCGGTCCGGTCGGCGCACGCCGCGACGCTTCCCTGACGTCAGTTGGGCAGGTCGTCTTCGGTGCGGAACTCCAGCACGCCCGGAAGCAACTTCTGCTGCAATTGGCGGAGTTCCGTGCAATCAAAGATGACGCGGTGACTGTCGAGCGTTTCCACAAGATCCGGGGTCGTGATGGGCATCGACTGGGTTGATCCGTCCATGTGGGACAGGTTGATGCGGGTTGGATCCCACAGCCCCGGCCGGTCGTACCACATCTGAAAGTTTTCGTACGCGCCCACCTGCTGATTCGGGTGGAGCAGGAAGCCATTGAAATTGCGACCTGGCGGGTGCCCGGACTCTCCGGGGTCATCTTCGGCAATGGAGCACATCGTTCGACTGGGCTGCTTGACGCCCATCATCGTGGGGCAGCCAACGGCGTAGATGATGAAGTCGCCGCCGAACGGATCCAACGGGCTTCCCTGCGCAAAGTAGGCGTCATCAGCGCAGACGTTGACGCCTACAAAGGCGTTGAGCGAGTAGGAGCGAAGCCGATTCGTTGGGTCCAGTGGAGACCGATACACGTCAAGGTTGCCGTCGAGATACTCCCAGGCGGCGCCATCAGAGAGCGCCGCGGGTCGTTCAGCCGAAATGGACGCGCCGTCCAGTGACTCAAGCCGCTGCGCCGATGGGTCGTTGTAGGCGCGTACCCACATCCGCTCCCGCGCGTCCTCGGCCAATTGCCCCGGGGTCTTGCCGGCCAGGTCGTAGTTCGGGTCGGAGTCCATGAAATCGAATTGTGCGTCGTCAGGCTCCGTGCGGGGGTGGAGGAGGCGAGAGTCGTTCGCTGCGGCGTACTGAGCGTCCGCCAGCGCGATCTGCCGCTGGTGCGCAAGGTCCGCAGACGACATGGCTGCCGCGTCAAGACTCCGGGCCCCGACGAGCACAATGGCCGCCAGGATGGCGAGAATCGCGACAACCGCCATCAATTCCACGATGGTGAACCCGGAACGATTGAATGTGAGTGGCTTCATGGGCAGCTGCCGAAGGCTCCGATTATCGCCAGCAGATCGTTGACATCCGTCTGGCCGTCGCCAGTTACATCCGCATCTGGAGTGCCCCAGGATGCGATGCAAGTGAGAAGATCGTCGACATCGACGGCACCACTGCCGTCCAGGTCGCTTGGGCAGGACGGCGACTGGGAAAAGATGACCATCGAGTATGCGCCGAATCTGATGGACGCGCTGTAGGGAAGTCCGTCCCAGGGGATATTCTCAACCACCACATCATCCGTCAGGTGGTCGCCGAATTCGGCGTCATAGCCAGTCCAATCGCTGTTGAAGCGGGCCTTCCACGTGCCTCCCTGCGGGAAGCCGATTCGATAGTCGTCCCACGTCTGGTTCTTGAAGTTGGCCAGCACGATGACGTCGTCCCCCGCACCGCCGCTCATCCAGCGGTGCCATGCGACGACCTTGTCCCAGTCGTTGACGTGATGGACGTTTACGTGCTCGCCTGTGAGGCCACGTGTGTTGCCCTGCCGGTTGAGGCGGAGGTCGATGAGGTCGCTGTAGAGCCAGGTCAGCCCTTCATAGGTTGCTGCTCGATCCCAGTCGAGTGGGACCGCGTCCGTGAACCACTCGTCTTCAAGGAACTCCTGCCCCTGGAAGATCATCGGGATTCCCGGGGCCGTGAATACGACGCCGGCGGCGAGGGTGGACCGCTTTTTGGAATAGTAGGAGTCGGCGTTGCCGGGCCAGATCGCCTCGGGAACGCGGCTGCGGCCATTGGCGACTTCGTCGTGCGACTCGGTGTAGATCACCCGCTGCAAGGGCGAACCGTTGTAGGCGAAGGTGATTGCATCCTTGATGGTCCACATGCTCCGCGCGCCGTCGTCTGCCTGCTCGACAACCTCTCGAACCGGGTGGACGAACGATGGATCCCATTGGGCATCAAAGCCGGCGCCGCCGACGCTTGTCGGCTTGGTGATCCAGTGGTTGCTGCTCATGTCCTCGGCTGTGATCAACTTCTCTGGGTACAACGTGTCGAGCTCGTCGTTGATCCACTGCATCCAGGACCACCCGTCCGGGTTGTTCCCGGCGTCGGTCCACTCGATCCACCGAGTGCCGTCCATGCGGATGCCGTCGATGCGGTACTCCTCGAACCACTGGAGGACTGCGTCCCGTAGCCACTGCCGAACGGCGTTCTCCCCGAAGTTCGGGCGTGTGTCGCCCCACGGCGTGTACGCCCGGTCATCGTTGTAGAAGTAGATTCCCCCGAGGTCATTCTCATGCCAGCCGTCGAACTGCCAGCTGCCGAGGTCTGAAGGTCCAAGGTGATTGAAGACGACATCGACGAGCACCGCGATCCCCCGTTCATGGCAGTCATCCACCAACTGCTTGAACCCCTCGGGGCCGCCGTAGTAACTCTCGACCGAGAAGATATGCCCGGGGTTGTACCCCCAGGACTGGTCGCCGGCGAACTCGTTGATGGGCATGAACTCGATCGCATTGACACCGAGATTGGCGAGGTGGTCGAGATGGTCTCGCACACCTTCAAAGTTGCCCGGGAAGGCGCCGCCGTCCGTCACGCCGAACGTTCCGGGATGCAGCTCATAGATGACCATTTCGTTCCAGTTGTGCATCTGGAAGTCGTTCTGCCAAGGAAACTGGTCTGGATTGATGATGACCGAGGTGCCATTGGAACTGGTCAACTTGCGGGCGCGAGGGTCGTTGCGCCAGTGTGTGTTTCCATCGTTAAGAATGACGAATTGGTACTCGTGGCCAGCCCAGACCCCGGGGACGTCGAGACTCCAGAGGTTGTCGCCCTCGTTGACAAGCGGGTGGCTGTTGGTCGACCAGCCGTTGAAGGACCCGGTGACATAGACCGCCTCTGCGTGCGGTGTCCACGTGCGAAATGTCGTGCCCCAGCCACCATCATCCTGATACACCGAAGCGCCCATGCCAGGTCTGGACGAAGCTTCGCCTGCCATCGCTGGAGCAGCGAGGAGAGATGCGGCGAACACAAACTGAACAAAGCAGCGCATGGTCTGGCTCCAAGTATACCCCCGCCTCAGGGGGTTTCAGTCCGCGCAAACCGCACCCCCCGAGGCGATGCCGTCGGGGGGTGCAGGGTGGGTCACGCGATGGGGATCAAGGGCAGATCTCGCCGAAGTGCCCGATGAGTTCGAGCAGATCGTCGACATCGGTCATGCCGGAGCCGTCAACATCGGTCGGGCAGTCATTGCCGCCGCCGAGGTCGCAGCCATCCTCACACAACAGTCCTTCACCCCAAAGACCGCGGTTTGAATCGCAGTGTTCGTAGGTCACGCCGTCCCAGCATTCGCCATTGGCGAAGCAGCAGCGTCCGGTTGCGGGCGGAACGCAGGGGTCTGCGTCGGCACCGAGAACGACGAACTGGTCGCCGTCGACGGCATTGAAGTCCACGCCGCGGGGATCGGCCAGGTTGGCCGAGCCACCAAGACCGCCAAGCACCTGGTTGGAGACCCAGTCGTGGCCGGCGCCGTTGATGAATGCGCATACACGGACATTGTCAAAGGGCAGGCCCTCGAAGTCCCAGTCGATCAGATAGAGCGGGATTTCAATCTCGATGCCCGAGGCGACCGGTACGTCGTCGAGGGCGCCGCAGTCTTCGCCGTCGCCGCCGATGACGCCGCCGGTGTTGCTGTTGTTGATTCCGACCGCAATGCCATAGTCGCCCGCGGAAGGCGTGACCGTCACCACTCCCTTGGCGTCCACGTGGGTTGTGCCGCTGCCTGCGTATCCGCCAACACCGTCACCGTTGGTCCGAAGTTCCGCATAATCGACGTAGTAGATAATGCCGTTTCCGTTGTCGTCACCGCAGCCCAGGGAGACGTACAGGTCGGCGTCGAAGCCTGCGTCAAACGTCAGGCCGTTGCCGGATCCGTCATCGCCCATGCGTTGCAGTGCCCCGAAGCCCACATCGGGATTGATGCCGAGGATGCGGTTCTGGCCGCCATCTCGGGCATCGATGAAGAGCTCCAACTTGTTGAAGTTGCTCTGCAGGTTGCCCCCGAGGTGGATGAACAGGCTGCCGCCTGAGATCATCATGGCCGCGCCGTCAAGCTCAGAGCCATCGGCGTAGGCGGCGTGCCCGCTCTGGTCGTCCCCGAAGCCGGTGCTGTTGTTCTGAATGGACGCCAGTGCCCCGTACTCGGCGTCCAGCATGCCGTCGATGGTTGCGGCGCCGGCCAGACCGCCGGTCGCTGCAGCGACTCCGATTGCAATCAAGGTCCTCATTGCGTGTGCTCCTCGCTCTCTTCTCACGTCCACTGTGGCGGCAGGCATGCAAAATCCTGCGCGGCCAGCGGTTCAAGGTATTTCAACAAGTGTTTGGGTGCGAAGGAAAAACCGAGATTCAGGCCGAGTGAGCCGCTCGATATCCCCATTCAAGGTACTCAGCAAGCATGCGGTGGCTGGAGAACTGCGGATTGACGGTGGTGGCCGACCGAAGGGCCATTCGAATCCACTTGGATGGGAGGTCCTTGGCGGTTCGGGCATAAAACGTAGGCACCACCAGCCGCTCGAGCGCGTCATAGAGGGCGGAGGCGTCCGCGGCGTCTCGGGCGGCGGCCTTCAGCCCCTCCGCCTGGCCGTCGATCGTCCAGCCGTTCCGCCCATCGGCGGCCTCGGGCCACCACCCGTCGGCGATGGAGAGATTGAGCCCGCCGCTGAGCGGGCCCTTCATGCCACTGGTGCCGCTGGCTTCGTGCGGTCGGATGGGCGTGTTGAGCCAGACATCGCACCCCGCTGTCAGGACCCGGCCCAGTCCCATGTCGTATTCCTCCAGAAGAACCACCCTGCCCTGGAGCCCGGGCCGCTGGCACATGGCATGGATGGTCCTGGCATAGGCCTGCCCCGGCTGATCCAGCGGATGCGCCTTGCCGGCGAACAGCACCTGCACCGGGCGGTCGGCATCCTCCAGAATGGCCTGCAGCCGCGAGAGGTCGTGAAAGAGCAGTGGGGCTCGCTTGTAGGTCGCGAACCGTCGGGCAAACCCGATGGTGAGGGCGTCCTGCCGCAGCGCTGTCCGCGCTCGTTCAATGCCGGCTGCGTCTTCTCCGCGGCGGCGGGCCTGCGCGACCAGCCGCTCGCGAGCGACCTGAACCAGGCGTGCGCGCAGCGCTCCACGCAGCGCCCAGAAGCGGGTGGGGTCCACGCCCGCGGCCTTCTTCCATGCCGCGCCTCGAGGCCCGGGCCTGCCGGGCCGGAGCCCGATTTCTCGTCGCCAGAAGTCTGCCGCCAGCGGCGGCATCCATGTCCCCGGGTGTACGCCGTTGGTGATGTGGTGAATCGGAACATCCGCGGCTTCGCAGGCATAGACGTCCTTCCACATCTCGCGGCTCACCTCCCCGTGCAGGGAGGCGACGCCATTGACGCGGCGAGCCAGCCGAAGGGCGAGTACCGTCATGCAGAGAGGCCCGTCGCTGCCACCTTCCTGCCCGAGCTCGGCCAGATCACGCTTCCGCATGCCGGCGCGGCGCAGGGTCGGCCGGACGACTTCGGCGGCGCGTGCCAGGTCGTATCGGTCGTGGCCGGCCGGAACTGGCGTGTGGGTGGTGAACACTGTTTCGGCGGCCGTCTGGCGAATGGCCACATCGAGCGCGGTGCCACCTTCGACGCGAGCGGCAATCCGCTCCAGACCGCAAAAGGCGGCATGCCCTTCATTGAGGTGCCACACGGTCGGGCGGAGTTTCAGGGCGCCAGCAGCGCGTACGGCGCCAATGCCGAGCAGGGCCTGCTGCCGCAGGCGGAGATCCGGATCACCGCGATACAGCCCCTGGGTCAGTTGGCGATCCCGCATGCGGTTGGACGGCAGGTCGGTGTCCAGCAGGTACAGGGTGCAGCCGCCGATCGTCATACGCATGACACGCGCATCGACCACGCTGCGGCCGACGGGGCACTCGATACGCGTGCCGGTGTCGTCGATGGGCAGATCGCCAAAGTCCCACTGAGGTTCGACGACTCGGGTCGATCCATCGCTGCGGAATTCCTGCTGGTAGTAGCCCTGGCGGTAGAGCAGTCCGAACCCGGTCAGGGGAATGCCCAGGTCGGCGCAAGACTTCAGGTGATCGCCGGCCAGGACGCCCAGGCCGCCCGAGTACTGCTGCATGCATTCGTGTACGGCGAACTCCGAGCACACGTACGCGATGCACATGGACCGCTCGGTGGTGTGCCGAGCCCGGTCAAACCACTTTTGCCGGGCATCATCCTTGTCTCTCGCCTCCTGGGCGGCGCGGAGCACCCGCACAAACGATCGTTCATTGAGCCGAGTCTGCAGGTAGGCATCGTCTGTGGCGCGGAGGACGGCGAGGGGGTTCTCATTGGATGCGATCCACACGTCGGGTTGCAACATGGCGAACGGCCGCCGCATGGGCTCGATCCACGTCCAACGCAGATCCATCGCCAACGCCCTTAGAACAGCCCGCGCTACAGCAACCGTCATCGCTTTCATGGGCCGCGAAGCATACCGCCCACCCACAACCGACCGCCGGCCACTTTATCTCCATATGCCACAGGCACTTACGAAGAAGTGACCGCCGGTCACTTTATCTCTTTGTGCCACAAGCACTTCCAAAGGCAGTTTTCCTGTGGCCTTTGGGAGAGGAAGCGAAGAAGTGACCGGCGGTCATCTGGCCTCTCTATCTTCTTGTGTAGCAACCGCTTATGGAAACGCGGTTTTGGCGGCTTCTGTGGGCCGCCACGCGGAAGTGACCGGCGGTCACTTGGGCTGCGGGGGGAAGGTGGGGGCTGCGTCTTTGGGGAGCCGCCATCGCCAGTTGCCGCGGGGGATTCCCGGGCGATTCATGCGGGCAGCGGCGCCCAGGCCCAGGAGGTCCTGCATGGGGATGATGCGGAGCCTGGCCGGGGATTGCAGGCATGCCGCAACCATCGCCGCCGGCGCGCCGGCCGCGTGGCGGCAGCCCGTGGCCGCTGCGAATCGCCTGCGGGCGTCCTTGGGAAGTGATCGATACCAGCCTGCAACCGTGTCATTGTCGTGTGTGCCCGGGTAGCACACGCTGTTGACCGGATGGTTGGCCGGCGCGTCCGGGCTGTCGTCGCGATACCAGCCCCACTGCGCGATCCGCATGCCCGGAAGATGGAAGTCATCTCTCAGACGGCGAACCGCGGGCGTGACCGCGCCCAGGTCCTCGGCAATGAACGGCAGGCGGCCCAGCGCATCCTGAAGCGTGTTCAGAATGGCCCGGCCCGGCGTGCGCCGCCACACACCCCGCCGCGCCGTCTTGGCGCGAGCTGAGACTTCGTAGAGGCGGACGAAGCCGATGAAGTGGTCGATGCGAATCGCGTCGAACAGCGTCGTTGCCCGCTGAAACCGATCAACCCACCACCGAAAGTTCTCCTTTCGGTGGGCGGCCCAGTCATAGTGCGGATGCCCCCACAACTGCCCGTGCGGGCAATAGTCGTCCGGAGGCACACCCGTGACGACCGTTGGGCCGCCCCGCCGATTCAACCTGAAGAGATCCGGTCGCATGCGAACGTCGGTCGAATCGGCGTGCACAAAGATGGGCACGTCACCAATGAATCCAACGCCCCGCCTTGCCGCATGGGACCGAAGTCGCATCCACTGCCAGTGCAGGATGTACTGAACGAACGCATGCTCGGTCGGATCGCCTGACTGGTCCTCGCACCAGTCATCAAGCCAGTGTGACTGCTCGGCACAGAAGCGGCGAAACGCGGCTCGGCGCAGGCCGCCCTTCGAGGCAAACCGTTCATAGGCGGCTCGAAGGAGAGGCATCTTGAAACGCGACACTTCGCGGAAGCGCACAGGCCCGTCGCGAAGTGCCGCAGGGGCGCGAAGGGCAGACTTCGGGAGCAGACCGTCGGAACACAGGTCTTCAAGACTCGCCAGCAGCGGCTCAAGGGCAAAGGCGCTTCGGCCTGAGTAGGGCGAGTTGCCCAGACCGATGGGATTGATGGGGAGCACTTGCCAGGCTGACACGTGCTGAGCCCGGCACCAGTCAGCGAAGGCCCGTGCCGCCGGGCCGAAATCGCCTATGCCATGGGGGGCGGGCAAACTCGTGATGTGCATCAGCACGCCTCGCCGGCGGCCAGTCAGCACATCCACGCTGGTCACGGCGCCGTCCAGACGATCCCACCCGTCGGGGGAATGGTGACGCTGGGCCACGAGGCCGCGGTGGGTGGGCTCGATGCAAAGACTTCGGTCCACTCGGCTCCCAGCGAGGACGGAAGCACAACTTCGGCTGCCTCGTCGCCCGCATTGAGGGCTACGAGTACGCGGTCATCCTCAAACTCCCGAAGGAAGACCCACACATCCTGCGCATCATCAAGCACGATGGTCTCAATCGTTCCACGTCGCAGCGCAGCGTGAGACTGCCGAAGGGCGATCGCCTTGCGATAGAAGTCCAGGTGGTCGGGCATGATCCGCATGTCCGGGTCGTCGTAGGGCTGCAGGTCTTCCCAGAGCATCGGCTTGCGGTTGTTCGGGTCGTCGCTTCCCCACATGCCCGCTTCGTCTCCGTAGTACACCATGGGCGCCCCGACGTAGGTCATCTGAAGGAGCGCCGCGAGCCTCGCCTTGTCGTACGCCCATGCGGGCGGCTTGCCGGCCTTGTAGTCCTCGACCTCCTGCTCCCGATTCTGGGCGTCATAGGGGCGGTCCGGGTTGTAGACCTTGGACACGAGCCGGTCGGTGTCGTGGCTGTCCAGGAGGTTTTGCAGCACATAGGTCGCGGCGTCCGGGTAGGCCAACCGCAGCCGGGCGAACTGTCGTTCGGCCTCGGACGCCGAGATCTTGCGTTCGTTCCCGGTAATCCAGTCCAGCGTGACTTCAGCAAACGGGTAGTTCATGACGGCGTCGAAGGATCGGCCATCAAGCCAGTGCTCGGCCCTGTCCCAGATCTCGCCAACGATGAGCGCGTCCGGGTTGATCGACTTGACGTGCTTTCGCCACTCGATCCAGAAGGGGAGCGGAACTTCATTCGGCACGTCCAGTCGCCACCCGTCAATGCCGTCGGAGGGATCGCCATCGCCGTCCGGATCCATCCATCGCCTGGTGATCTCCATGATGTGTTGCCGCACCGACGCGCTGGCAAGGCCGTGTTCGTCGTTCTTGGCGAACACCGGAAGCTCACCGAAGCCCGCCCAGCCCTCATAGTCGAACGGCTCCCAGGACTTCACAGCGAACCAGTCGGCGTACTCGGATGCCTTGCCGCGTGATTGCACGTCACGGAAGGCTGGATGCCGCGTGCCGACGTGGTTGAACACGCCGTCGATGATGACTCGGAACCCCATCGCCTTGGCTTCACGCAAGAAGTCGAGAAACGCGAGGTCACTCTCGGTCCATGACCACGTGGATGCATCGGCCGGTTGCTCGGCCGCTTCTGCTGCGGTGTAGTCCAGACCGCCACCGTAGTGCTCATCGATATGCACAAAGCTCGTGGCGTTGTACTTGTGGTGACTCTCGGACTGAAAGACTGGATTCAGATAGAGGGCGTTGATGCCCAACTCCCTGAGGTATCCAAGCTTCTCCCGAAGACCAGCCAGGTCGCCGCCGTACAGACGAGAGAACACGTACCAGTCATAGAAGCCTTGTCCATCCTCGCCTTCATTCAGGGCGGGCGCATACCAGTCTGAGGTCCACGCCCGTCCGGGCTGTGGATCCGTCTGCGGATCGCCATTTCGGAACCGGTCGACCATGATCTGATACCAGACGGCGTCGCGGGCCCAATCAGGTGTCTCAAGGTGCATCGAAGTCTCGCTGAATCTGTAGATATGGGGGCTACGCTGCGTCGCCGCCCCGTCGTGAATCAAAAACGTGTATCGGTCATCGCCCTGCGGGATCGGAACGGTGACCTCCCACCACTGAAATCGTCCGTCGTCCAGGACGGGGCGCGTCGGGGTCGATCCAATCCACGGCTGGGCCAGAGACACGGCGTCCACATCTCCGGCGAGCGTGCGCATTCGGAGCGTGCGATTGTCCGGGCCTCCGGCAGAATCACTCCATTGCTCGGGGAAGTGATTGACCGCAGCCCCCTCGATGCGTTCATCGCCTCGACGAGCGGTCGAGGGATCGACGTTTGCTGCAGGTCCGAGGCGGAGCACGGAGTTGTTACCACCGTGGCCATCGTGCTGGCGGTCCTGGTTCTGCGGGTCCGCCATCCAGTTTCCGTCAACGACGTACTTGTACCACCGGACGCCAGGCTCCAATGGGACGGTGACCCGCCACGTGCCGCCATGGAGTGTCATTGGAGTGGCTGTTGGATTCCAGCCGTTGAAGTCGCCGGCGAGCATCACCTCGTCCGCATCGGCATGCCCATTCAGGGCAAACCGGCAGATCCACCGTTCGCCCCGGTCATTGGCGGAGACCGAGGGTGGCAGCGAGGTCCGGGTGGAAAGGCCCGGCTCAACGATGGGAAGCGCGGGGGGCCAGCCGCCGAGCGTGATCGAGAGCAGGAGCGGTACAAGCGTCATGTGGGTCGGTAGGGTATCCGCGATGACGTCGCACGAAAGAGGCACGCCGGCGTGACTGCCGGTCGACACATGGCGACCGCGCTCCGCGGTCTCTTGGCGGGTGTTGCGGTGCTCCTGGTGGTGTGGGCGTTCACGTGGGTGGCAGCTCGGGCCTTTCGCGGCGGCGGCGGGGACCGCATTGTGCTTCGGGTGATGCACTGGAGCGGGGGGGGTGGGCAGCAGGAAGACGAGATCGTTGAGGCGTCCCTCGACGCCTTTGAGGCATCCCATCCGGGGATCGACGTGCAGCGAATCAACCCGGGTGACTCCGGTCAGTTCTTCACCAAGCTTCAGACCATGATGGCTGCTGGTGAACCGCCAGACGTGTTCTACATGGACTACGCGCGGCTCCCTGTCTATGTTCGCGAAGGCCAACTCGCCAACATCGAAGCCGTCGCCTCTTCGGGCGGACAGTTTGACCTTGCGGACTTCTACGCCCCGGCCGTGGATGCTTTTCGATGGGACGGCGAGCGGACCGGCGCAGGTCCCCTGTGGGGCGTCCCGAAGGACTTCACAACCGTTGGGTTCTACGTCAACCTCGATGTCCTTGAGCGTGCCGGCGTAGCGAGGCCGTCGCCTGACTGGACCTGGGACGACTTCATCGAGACGGCAACGGCGATCGGCAGGCTCGACGGCGTTTCGGGTGCTGAGGTCGTGACGTGGCCATTCGTGCTGCGATCGATGCTCTGGACGGAGGGGGTCGACGTTGTCGGCGAGGACTGGTCGGACCTGCGGGTGACCGACCCGGATGTCCAGTCCGTCCTGCGTCGACTGCAGTCCTGGCGATTTGACCAGCAGGACGCGTTGGTATCAGCAGAAGCGGAGGGTGTTGACCCGTCGTCGCTCTTCCTGACAGGTCGCATTGGCATGGTGGGTCCGTTCGGGAGATGGGTCGTGCCGTCCTTTCGGAGCATCCCCGCACGCGAGGCAGGTGGGTTCGACTGGGATTTCTTCCCGCTGCCGCGGGGGCAAGAGCGGGCCAATGTCATCGCGACGGTCGCGTGGTCGATGGCCGCAGACACGAAACATCCCGATGAAGCATTCGAGTTGCTGCAGTGGCTCGTGTCCGAAGACGTTCAGGCCCAGCAGTCACGGTTGGGGTTGGCGATTCCCACTCGGCGAAGCGTCGCCGAGTCAGATGCCTTCATCGACCCAGACATTCCTCCAGCAAGCGATCGCGTGTTTCTGGACGCAGTCGAGGTTGCCCGCGTTCCACACTGGCCGGCCGATCCTGCCTTCGCGGACCAGTTTGACCGTCGTCTCAACAGGGCGCTTCGCGGAAACCACGACCTGAACGCGGCTACGGAAGGCCTCCACACGTGGTGGCAAAACCGGCTGGAATCTCCGCTCACCGTCGGGGTGTTCCCGAGAATGCCCTGGTGGGGGATCTGGAGCGTGACTCTGGGGCTCGTATGTGTGGCGGCAGTCGTGATGGCATTCCGTCTGCGCCGCGGCGGGCGTGACCGGGCTGCGAGGCGGGAAGAACGCGCCGGGTGGGTACTTGCGTCTCCCTGGATGATCGGGTTTGCGGCGTTCCTCGCCGTGCCAATCGTGCTCTCACTGCTGCTGTCGTTTACGCGGTGGGGTGGGATCGGTCCGGTGGAGACCGCGGAGTTCGTCGGCGCAGCCAACTACGCCCGCATGCTCACGGAGGACGACACGTTTCGACGCAGCCTCTGGGTCACCGTGTGGTACGCGGTGCTTGCGGTGCCGACCGGGCAGGCATTTGCATTGCTCGCCGCGCTTCTGCTGAACATGAAGGTGAAGGGTGTTGGGTTGTATCGGGCGGCCTGGTACCTCCCGAGCGTGCTCGCGGGAGTTGGCATCGCAGTGCTTTGGCAATGGGTCTTCAAGAGTGAGGGCGGCCTGATGAATGCCGTGCTTGAGCCCTTGCTCCGGCCGCTCGGTCTGGAGCCGCCCGAGTGGTTTACAAGCGACGCGGCCACCTGGGGTGTTCCGGCGTTCGCCATCATGAACTTCTGGATCGTGGGCGGCAGCATGCTCGTCTATCTTGCGGGACTGCGAAACATTCCCGCCGAGCAGTACGAGGCTGCGGCCATTGACGGCGCCCGCGGTTGGAGACGCTTCCGGAGCGTCACGCTTCCCATGCTCTCTCCGGTCATTCTCTTCAATGTCATTATGGCGATCATCGGGTCGTTTCAGGTCTTCACGCAGGCCTTCGTTATGACCTCCGGAGGCCCCGGCGACGACACCCGCTTCTACGTTCTCTACCTCTACAACCTTGCCTTTGACGTCTACGAGATGGGATACGCCTCTGCGCTTGCCTGGGTCCTTCTGCTGGTCGTGCTCGCGCTCACCGCAGCCACACTGCGATTCGGGGGCCGCAAGGTCTATTACGAGGGCATGGCATGACGCCGCATGTCACATGGCGATGGCTGCGGCACGTTCCGCTCCTGCTCGGCGCGGCGCTCATGCTCTTCCCCCTCTGGTGGATGCTTGTTGTGAGCCTGGAGACAGAGCAACGCGCCGGAATGGCGATGGTGGCCGGCGACGTCCTGAACGTGTGGCCCGAAGATCCACAGTGGCACAACTACACCGACGCCATGCGGGACGTTGGTTCGACACCGTGGATCGCGTTTCTCGATGCCCTTGCCAACTCGATCGTGGTCACAGTTTCGGTGATCGTGGGAACGGTGCTTTCGTGCAGCCTGGTGGGCTTCGCCTTCGCGCGAATCCGCTTTCGTGGTCGGGGCGGCATGTTCCTCCTCATGCTCGCCACCATGATGCTTCCTGCCCAGGTCACGATGATTCCGCTCTTCCTCTTGTTTCGATCACTTGGGTGGGTCGATACGCTGCTGCCGCTTATCGTGCCTGCGTTCTTCGGTAGCGCGTTCAATATCTTCCTGTACCGACAGTTCATTGCAGGCATTCCGGAGGCGCTGCTGGAGGCTGGTCGCATGGACGGTCTGGGATGGCTCGGCCTCTGGTGGCGGATCGTGCTTCCACTCTGCAGACCGGTGACGGCGATTGTGGCCGTGTTTTCATTCATCTATACGTGGAATGACTTCATGAGCCCGCTCATCTACCTGCACAGCGAGTCGAATCAGACGCTCGCCATCGCGCTCAATTCGTTCAGAACGCAGTTTGCAGGATTGGAGGACGTCCACCTCTTGATGGCTTTGAGCGTGGTGACGATGATCCCCTGCATCCTGCTCTTCCTTGCAGCGCAGAAGCACTTCATCGAGGGTCTTGGGAGCGGGGCGGTCAAGGGATAGACATGGCAGAAGTGCGTCTTGACAATGTGACAAAGACCTTTCCTGGGGGCGTAACGGCGGTCGCCTCATGCGATCTGGTCATTCCCGACGGGCAATTCACCGTACTGGTCGGCCCGAGTGGGTGTGGCAAGAGCACGACGCTTCGGATGATCGCCGGGCTTGAGTCGCCCACAGGCGGCACCATTCGAATCGGGGACCGGGTCGTCAACCATGTGCAACCACGCGATCGCGACGTGGCCATGGTCTTTCAGAACTACGCGCTCTATCCGCACATGAGCGTCGAGCGAAACCTCCGGTTTCCGTTGGAACGCCGCCGTTCGACCCCTCTGTGGAAGTCAATTGTTTCGGCCAATGCGCGCCGCCGGCGGGCCGCCGAGACGGAGGCCATCTCAGCCCGAGTGGCGGAGGCCGCGACGCAGTTGGAGATCGACACGTACCTCCACCGGCTCCCGCGCGAACTCAGTGGTGGCCAGCGCCAGCGGGTGGCCCTCGGCCGCGCGCTTGTTCGTGATCCCAAGGTCTTTCTGCTTGACGAGCCCCTCAGCAACCTTGACGCGCGGCTGCGGCTGGCGATGCGCACCGAACTCAGGCAACTGCACCGCCGCCTCGGCGCCACCATGATCCACGTGACCCACGATCAGGAAGAGGCCATGACGCTCGGGGACGTGCTGGTCGTCATGAAGGACGGCGTGATTCACCAGGTTGGGTCGCCTGCGGACATTTATGGAGAGCCGGCCGATCGGTTTGTAGCGTCATTTGTGGGCACGCCACCCATGAACCTCATTGAAGGATCGTTTCAGGGCGGCGAATTCCGATCGTCGTCGGGCGCTTTGCTGCCCGCCCCCAACCACGGTGATGGGGCGGCTGTGCTGGGTGTCCGGCCCGAGGCGATTCGCGTGGTGGCGAGCAGTGGGGGCTCGGCCCACGTGGTCACAATCGAGCGGCTTGGTGACCGAATGGACGTCGTTCTTGAGGTCGGCGGCACGCGATTCACTTCCAGGATGGAGCCGATGGAGATCGAAGAGGGCGCATCATGTGCGGTCGACTTCACCGACTCCGGCCTGCACGTCTTCGATGCCGACGAACAAGGACGCCGGCGACCGAAGTAAGAAAGGGGCATGCGCGATGGCAATGGGATGGTCCGTGCAGTGTGATTCGTGCGACGTCTGCTTCGAGGCATGGGATGACGGCAATCCGTGGGTATGGTCCTACGAAGACATGAAGCCGGATGCCTCGGGCCAACTGCTGCCGAAAAAGCGGTACGTGTATCACCCTTCACCTGAGTCATACGAAGCGGTTGGCAACGACTTTGAACACCTATGCCTCGACTGCGGCAAAGCGGACCACTACGACGTCTTCAAGTTCAAAGGGGAGGGTCGCGAACGACCCCAGTGTGTCGCATGTGGCGGAGGCAATGTGTACGACGTCTGTCATCTGGGCGGGAAGAAGTGCCCGGGGTGCGATGGGGGCACGCTGCGTGATGACTTCAGTTGCACGATGATCTCCTGAAGGTCGACTACCGCAGAATCGTTGCCACGACAGCCTGCGAGTGAATGAGGTTCGTGCCAGCGATCGGGCCGAACTCGCCCGCAGCGAAGAACCCGGCCATCGGTGGTTCGCCCAACCGCTCCCGAACGATGGCCGTGTCGTGGCCGACCTGCTCGAAAAGCCGTTGGCCTCGCCCATTGCAGGTCACCAGCAGGGCGGCGAGCGGGGGGTCGTGAACCTGCTGCCCGTCCAGGAGAAGTTGAAGGTCCTCGTGCGCGGCCTGGGCGTCCCGGAGATGCACTTGGATGGTCTGGCCGAGCCGTGGAAGTTCGCCGACCGCCATGCCACCTTTGTCTTCATCGACACCAAGCACATTGCGAACGACAAAGTCCCCGCGGCCAAGTCGCTTCTTCCCCGCGTCAATCGCGCGTCCGATGAGGAGCCCGCCCGAGAGCAATTCGCGTTCATGATCGGGCAGATCGCCAAGGAGTTCTCGCACCATGTCCAGCGCGGTGCGGCCGCCCAGCCTCGTGATGACGTTGCCTTCGCACCCGGTGACGACGACCGGCTGGCCGACCGGCCTGCACCCCTGACTGACGATGGTGCCGACGTCGATGTCGCCGGAAATGGTGACGCCAATCGCGCCAGCGTCCTGCACCACATCGTCGAGGATCAGTCGGTTGCAGGTCGGCTGCGACGCTCCGGACAGCAGGCCCCCCGTGACCGGGAGCGTGTGGCCACCGCCGAGGCAACTCCCGATGGCCGGAAGCATGCGAGTTGAGGGCGTGCTGAAGGGATCGGCCAGGGCGATGACACACTTGGTGTCGCTGGCGGCATCAATTCGGGCCGCGAGCGCTTCGGGCTGTGACAGGGGGAGCGGGTCCCAGGATGCGGTTCGCCAGGTGGCCAGTTTGATGTGCCTCTTGCGGCCGAGCCGAAACGCCACCGCGGATATGCCTGCGACGCCCTCAAGTTCCCGCCCGTCTCCAAGCACGGACTCGGTCGTGACCCCAAGGAAGTGCCCCGGCACAAGCATGCGTCTGAGATCGTCGCACGCCTGAGGAAGGGCGGCGGCGTGGTGGAAGCTCGCGAAGAGCATCACCAGGTCCGGGCTGCGTCCATCGAGCGCATCGTGGAGGGCGCCCGCGACTTCGTCGGCCGCCGTCCGCGTGTCATGGTGCTCGCTGGTTGCCGACGCCGCGATGCGGTGGTCGTCCTCAAGTGCTCGTGCCGTGGTCGTAATCACACCCCCGATGGTAGTGCGCCTGCGGCCCGATGCTCTACCATTCCGCCTGATGAAGCAAAGTCTCGATGTGGACATTCAAGCCGCTGCGGAATCCTGTGTGCGGCGAGGCGTCGCGGCGCTTCGCTCGCTGCAGTCATCGGACGGCCATTGGTGCGGCCTGCTTCAGGGCGACTCCATTCTTGAGAGCGAGTACCTGCTCATGAAGTTCATCCTCGGCCAGGAGGATGCGCCCATGCGGGACGGCTCCGGGGGGGAGTCTCTGGAGCGGATCGCGGCAGGCCTGCGGCGGCAGCAGCGCGACGACGGAACCTGGGGCCAGTATCCCGGCGCGGACATGGACCTGAGTGCAACGGTGAAGGGATACTTCGCGCTCAAGCTGATGGGGGACGATCCGGAGGCGCCGCACATGCAGGCCGCGCGGCGCGCCGTGAGGGATGCCGGAGGGGCCGAGCGGGTCAACACATTCAGCAACTTCTATCTCGCCTGCCTCGGGCAGGTGTCGTGGAATGCCGTGCCCGCGATTCCGCCCGAGATCATCTTCCTGCCTCGGTGGTTCTACTTTCACCTCACCAAGGTGAGCGCCTGGACGCGAACGATGATTCTGCCCCTGTCGCTGGTGACGACGGCCCGTCCGACGCGGCGGCTGCCGAAAGATCGCGGCATCGACGAGCTGTATGTGGACGAGCGGGCGCGGCATCGACTCGGCCGGACCGTTGAAGCCCCATGGTTCTGGCGGATGTTCTTCGGAGCTGTGGACCGGGGGCTGAAACTGGCGCACCACCTGGGCGGCACGCCTGTTCGGGGCCTGGCCGTGAAACGCTGTCTGGCGTGGATCCTCCGCCGGGCGAGCCAGGACGGGGATGCCGCCACGGATGGGCTTGGCGCCATCTTCCCGCCGATGGTCTATATCCAGATCGCGCTCTTCGGGCTTGGATGGACGCGGGACCACCCGATGGTGCGCCGCGCCGAGAAGGACCTCGACGACTTCTTTGTCGCCAGGTCAGATGCGCAGGGCGCATACACCATGATTCAGCCCTGTTTCAGCCCCGTGTGGGACACGGGATATGCCTTGTATGCACTCACGGAGTGCGGACTTGGCGATGGCGATCCAAGCGTCGATGCAGCAGCGGAGTGGTTGCTTGGCAAGGAGTGCACGTTCCGCGGGGATTGGGCGGACGCGGTCACGCTGCCGGCCGACGCGAGTGGTTGGTACTTCGAGTACCACAACGCGTGGTATCCAGACGTGGACGACACGGCGCAGGTTGCTATGGCGCTGCATCGAACCGGTCGCGCATCGGGGGTTGCAGCCGGCGTGCGAGGCGTCAAGTGGCTGCTTGCCATGCAGAACGATGACGGCGGGTGGGCGGCCTTCGACCGCACGCGACATCGACAGATTCTTGAGTACATCCCCTTTGCAGATCACAACGCGATGCAGGATCCGTCCTGCCCCGATATCACCGGTCGCATCCTGGAGTGCCTGGCGTGGCACGGATACACCACGAAGGACGAGACCGTTCAGCGGGCCATTGCGTACATCAGGTCGTGTCAGACCGCCGAAGGGGCGTGGATAGGGCGGTGGGGCGTCAACTATCTCTACGGAACCTGGCAGGCACTCCTCGGACCCCTGCGATGCGGCGTCGATCGAGCCGAGCCGTGGGTGCAGCGGGCAGGCGCGTGGGTCAAAGCGTGCCAGCAGGCCGACGGTTCGTTCGGCGAGACGGCCGACTCCTATATTGACCCATCACTCAAGGGACGCGGCCCCCGTACGGCGAGCCAGACGGCGTGGGCGGCCATGACGCTTCTGGAAATCTTCGGCCCGGATGATGCGTGCGCGCAGCGCGCCATTCAGTGGTTGTGTGACACGCAGTTGTCTGACGAAGCCGCAGCGGATGAACGCCGCAATCCCGATGGTGACCCGCCGGGTTCCTGGTGCGAGACGGAGTACACGGGCACCGGCTTTCCTCGGGTGTTCTATCTCCGGTACCACATGTATCGGTTGTACTTCCCGCTGATGGCGGTTGCGAGATTCAGGCAAACATCAGCGGTTTCCGCGGTTTGACCGTTGTGGCGGCGAATCACTAGGCGTTGAGCTTGCCGCTGGGATAGCTGCGATCGGAGGGTTCGCCACGTGGGGCAGCGACGCGACGTTGGGCGAGCGACGGTCGGGCCGTCCGGAAACGGATGAATGCCATTGCAGTGTCAGTTGCGGCGATGGGTTCGTCGCGTGTTGCGTGACGATTACGATCTCAAGTGGGACCCAGGCGCGATGTACGTGCGTTCAGGATGTCCCGCCAGCCGGGCCTGACTGCTCGTCGGGCGGCCCTGGCTCCACGAGTTGCAGCATCACCGTTCGGGGCGCTGCCCCTAGAACGGCGCCGCGGATTCAAAGCGGCGTCTGACCCCTGTCGCGGGATGTGTGAATGACAGCATGGTGGCGTGCAGGCAGAGCCGGCTTGCCATGGCCTGTCCCTCCGGCGGGGCGTAGAGATCGTCACCGAGAATCGGATGCCCGATGTGCTGGAGGTGCAGCCTCAGTTGATGAGAGCGGCCTGTCCGCGGCGTGAGTTGGAGCCGAGTGCGGTCGCGATCTCGCTCCACCAGACGCCACTCGGTGACGGATGGCTTGCCTTGAGCGAGATCAACACACTGGAGCGGTGGATGCTCCATGTCTTTGCGAATCGGGACGTCGATGGTGCCTTCGGTTTCACTCACCAGGCCCATCACGATCGCCTCGTACCGCTTTTCGACGAGTCGATCCTGAAACTGAATGCTGAGGTTTCGGTGCGTTTCTGCGTCGCGGGCAAGGACGATGACGCCGGACGTGTCTCGGTCGAGTCGATGGACGATCCTCGCGCCCGGATACGCCTCAGCCGCTCTGGATGCCAGACAATCCGCTTTTTCAGGTCCGATGCCCGGCACCGAGAGCATCGGGACCGGCTTGTCAAAGACCACGATGGATTCGTCCGCATGCAGGACTGTGGGGAGCCCGGGCGGGGGGGTCGGATGTGCGCGGTCGCTGCTCATGCGGGAGCGGTATCGTACGTGGCTCCATGAACCGGTGTGCCACCATCCTGTTTCTGCTTCTGGCGGTTGTGCTGGCGGCATGCGAGACACGGCGGATCGAGTATCGCAAGAGACCAGCGTGGGTGCGTTCCATGAGCAAGGACGCACCTTCTTCAACCATCACCGAAGACGGTACGGAGATCCGGTGGATTGACGATCGGTCGGGCGAGCTCCAGGGCTTTGAGCAGCGAATCGGTGGGGAGCAGGTGCGGATTCGAACCGACCACGAGGACGGCTCGGTCGAACTCAGAAACGTCGTGCCCATGCACCTGGTCGTCAACCTGCTGGAGTGCATGCGTCGAGGCGAGTACCGGGTCATATACGACCAACTTATCGCGGTCGAAAAGCGAACCTGGTACGACGAGCGAGGTGAGTCTGGGTTTGAAGAGTTCCAAGCCTGGTTCGAACGCAATCGCAAGGACATCGGCTCCATGCTCAACCGCATGCAGGCGGGCAAGGTGTACGGGGAGGTCGCGGTGACGACCGGGGAGCGCCGCGGTACAGTGGCGCTGCGACCAAGCGTGGCCTATGACTTTCGGCTCAAGGCCATTGACGTCGTCCGCGAAGACGGGGATTGGAAACTGCTCGACATCCGGTAAGGGTGCGCGGCTTCGGGCCGGCGGTGATCTGAAGTGTTGGAGGGGGGCGGGGTGGCCCGGCTCGCCGGGCGCCATGCGATACCGCCCCCTAGTGGGGGCGGCCGCGCATGTTGTGATGAATAGCCCGTGTGGGCTGGCGGATCGGGGTCAGTCGCTGAGGGCGGCTTCTTCCGGCTGATCGCCATTCTCGACTTCAACCTCTGCCTTCGGGAGCGCTTCGGCGTCAAAGGTCAGGTGTTCGTCGCCCTCGTTGTGCGTGACCTTGATCATCTGGCCCTCGTGGTAGTCGCCGGCGAGCAGCGATTCCGCGAGCGCATCCTCAATGTAGGTGCTGATCGCGCGGCGGAGCGGTCGCGCCCCGAAGTCGGGGTTATAGCCCTTCTCGATGAGGAAGTTCTTGGCCTGATCACCAAGCTCCAGATCCATCCGCTTGTACCGAAGCCGCTCGCTGACCTTCTCGAGTTCCATGTCGATGATGTGGTAGAGATCATCCTTGATCAGTGGGCGGAAGACGACCGTGTCGTCGAGGCGGTTGATGAATTCGGGCCGGAAGAACTTCTCCACCTCGCTCATGAGCGAGGAGCGGATCTTCTCGTAGTCCTGGACTTCCTCCCGCTTGCCGAAGCCAAACGAGGCGCCGCCCTTGATGAGGTCAGAGCCGATGTTGCTCGTCATGATGACGATGCAGTTCTTGAAGTCCACCTTGCGCCCGAAGGAGTCGGTCAGGCGGCCTTCTTCCATGATCTGGAGCAACATGTTGTAGACGTCCGGGTGCGCCTTCTCGACTTCGTCAAGCAGGATGACCGCGTACGGCCGGCGGCGAATCTTCTCGGTGAGTTGGCCGCCTTCTTCGTAGCCGACGTACCCGGGAGGGGCGCCGACAAGGCGAGACACGGAGTGCTTCTCCATGAACTCGGACATGTCGAGATACACCATGGCATCGGAGTCGCCGAACATGAATTCGCTGAGCGCCTTGGCGAGCAAGGTCTTTCCGACGCCTGACGGTCCGACGAACAGGAACGATCCCATCGGTCGGTTCGGGTCCTTGAGGCCGCTGCGGGCCTTGCGAATGGCACGGGACACCTGCTTGACCGCGTCATCCTGACTGACGACGGTGCGGTGCAGTTCTTCCTCAAGTTTGAGAAGCCTGGCAGACTCTGCCTGCTCAAGACGGGTCAGTGGCACGCCGGTGATCTTGGAGACGGTCTCCGCGATGACGTCGCCGTCGACCGTGCCGACCACTTCGCTCATCTGGTCTCGCCACTCACGCTGAACGGTGTCCTTCTCGGCCCGGGCCTTCTCGGCCTGGTCGCGGAGGTCGGCTGCCTTCTCGTAGTCGGCGGCCTTGACGGCCTCCTCCTTTTCGACCGTGAGCAGTTCGATCTTGGTTTCAAGTTCGGCCAGGTTCGGGGGCTTGGACATGCTTCGCAGGCGGACCATGGCACCCGCCTCGTCAATGACGTCGAGTGACTTGTCTGGCTGGACGCGAGAAGGCATGTACCGCGTCGAGAGTTCGACGGCTTCAGCAATGGCATCGTCCGTAATCGTGATGCGGTGATGCTCTTCGTACTTGCCGCGGAGACCTTTGAGAATCTCGATGGTCTGGTCGGCGCTTGGTGGTTCGACCGCGACGCTCTGGAAACGGCGTTCCAGGGCCGAGTCTTTCTCGATGTACTTTCGATACTCATCGAACGTGGTAGCGCCGATGCACTGGATCTCGCCTCGGGAGAGGGCGGGCTTGAGGACGTTGGATGCGTCGATCGCGCCCTCAGCGCCGCCGGCGCCGACGAGCGTGTGCAGTTCGTCGATAAAGAGAATGACATTCTTGGCGCGACGAACTTCGTTCATCACGGCCTTGATGCGTTCCTCGAACTGCCCGCGGTACTTCGTGCCTGCCACCATCATGGCGAGGTCCAGGACCACGACGCGGCGATCATGCAGCAGGTCAGGAACGTCCTTGTCGACGATCCGCTGCGCAAGCCCTTCGACGATCGCCGTCTTGCCGACACCAGCCTCCCCGAGCAGCACCGGGTTGTTCTTGGTGCGGCGGCAGAGGATCTGGATGAGTCGTTCAATTTCCTCGGAGCGGCCGATCACCGGATCAAGTTCGCCAGTGCGGGCCAGTTCGGTCAGATCGCGGCCGAAGCTGTCCAGCGCCGGCGTCTTGCTCTTGCCGCGGCGGGGGGACGCCTGAGGCGGTTCGCCCGGGCCCTCGGCAACTTCTTCCATGTCCTCAGGCTCAATTCCGGCGCCGAGCAGGTTCAGGACCTCTTCGCGGCCCTCCTCGAGTTTGACGCCGAGATTCATCAGCACCTGCGCCGCCACGCCATCCTGCTCTCGAAGTAGGCCGAGCAGCAGGTGCTCGGTGCCCACGTAGTTGTGGTTCAGGTGGCGAGCTTCCTCGATCGCGTACTCAAGCACCTTCTTGGCGCGAGGCGTTTGAGGCAGCTTGCCCATGGTGACCATCTCGGGGCCGCTCTTGACGAGCTTCTCGACCTCCAGACGAACCTTGCGAAGGTCTATCTCCAGTGCCTTTAGCACGTTGGCACCGACGCCGGAGCCTTCCTTCACCAGGCCAAGCAGAATGTGCTCGGTGCCGATGTACTCGTGATTGAAGCGCTGGGCTTCCTGGTTGGCGAGCGCCATGACCTTGCGGGCGCGGTCCGTGAGACGTTCAAACATCGGAGCTCTCCGGTGGGGTCCAGATGCGGGGGAATCCCGCATTCTCGGTATCGGGACGATGCAACAGGCGTTCCAGTCTATTCCGAAACTGCTGGATGTTGTGGCAATCCGGCCTGCCAAGGTGGCGGAGGGGCACGTTTGCAGCCGTCTGTACGGCGGGTGGATCTGATGAACGGGCGGGAGGCGAAGTTATTCGGCTCAGGCCGTGTCCAAACGGCCGTCCACGAGCCGGACGGCTCGGTCGGCCCGGTCGGCGATGCGCTGATCGTGGGTCACCATCACAATCGTGAGCCCGCCGGCGTGGGCCTCGGAAAGCAGGCCGAGGATGTCCTCTCCGGTGTGCTCATCCAGATTCCCCGTCGGTTCATCTGCCAGAAGGACTTCCGGGTCATTGACCATCGCCCGGGCGATGGCGGTTCGCTGCCGCTCGCCTCCGGATAGTTCCCGCGGCCGATGCCCCAGCCGGTGTCCGAGCCCGAACTGGTCGAGGAGCGTTGCGGCCCGCGCTCGCGCCGCCGCCTTGCCCAGACCGCCGGGCACCAGGCCGGGCAGCATGGCGTTCTCCAGGACGGAGAGTTCCGGCAGCAGGTGGTAGAACTGGAACACGAAGCCGACGGTGCGGGCTCGGTATCGGTCCAGCGCTCTGCTGGAGAGCGTGGACAACGCCCGTCCGTCATGCAGTACCTCTCCGCCCCCGGCCCCGCCCCCGGCATCCGGCCGGTCCAGACCGCCCATGACATGCAGCAGGGTGCTCTTGCCGCTTCCGCTGGACCCGAGCACGGCGAGAAACTCGCCGCGGCGTGCCTGCAGCGAGCATCCACGGAGCACGGGGACATCGACGCGGCCGAGCCGGTACGTCTTGTGCAGATCGCGGGCCTCGAGGAGAACGCTATTCATATCGAAGCGCTCCCACCGGGTCGATATCGGCGGCCCTCGCCGCCGGGATGGCTGCGGCGAGCACGCTGACCAGAACGGCGCCTCCAGCCGTCACCCACGCGCTGCCCCAGTCAACGGCATCCGGGATGTCTGTGAAGTAGTACACCGCCGGATCCCAGAGCACGAATCCGCCTGCGTCCCGGACGATCAGTTCCGCAACGCCCGCCAGGCCGAGTACCGCCGCGCCGAGCAGTCCCATGAGCCGTGGAAGGAGCCGCCCATTGGAGAGGTTGGCGAGCGTCCAGATGATGACCCCCAAGGACGCGACCAGAAGCGCGACGCCCAGCCAGAGCGGCGGGGCGGACATGGCTTCGTGGATTCCCTCCATGTTCGTCGTGATGAGCCAGCCCAGACCGACGCCCCCAAGTGCGCCGAGCACGCCGACCGACAGTCCGTAGAGCAGGAAGATGTGCACGATGCCCATGCGGGAGGCGCCGACACTCCTGAGAATGCCGATGTCCCGGGTCTTCTCGTACACGATGGCCCAGAAGATGGCCACGATGAGCGCGCCGCAGACCAGGTAGACGATCGAGAACAGCGTGCGCATCAGCTCGCGTTCCTTCTCAACCGGTCCAATGAAGGCGGCGTTCTGTTCTTCCCAGGTCTTGATGCCCAGTCCGTGGTCACGGTCGAGTCGCGGCACGATGCGGCCGAGCGACTCCGATTCCTTCTCAAAGTCACGGTACGCATCGCGAACCGCTGCTCGAAGCGTGAGCGGGTCCACCCCGTCGGCTGCTCGGACCAGCACCATGGTGGCTCGCGCCGGCTTCGAGCCGATGACGCGGGTCGGGTCGATCGGGTCGACGGTCTCGGCAGCATCAAGGTGCGTCAGTCGCTGCACCGTCTCGATCGGCACCATGACGCGGGTCTGGTCGATCAGATACACGCCGCTTGCAAACTCGTTCGCGAACGGCAGGATGATGCTCTCAGGCTCAAGCAGGCCGCCCCGGCTGTCGATGGGCAGCGTGGTCAGCGTGCCACTGAATCTCGGCATCCACCAGTGGCCATCCGCGAGGACTTCGTACTCGCCGGTATGGGTACGCTGATTCGCCTTGGAGACGTGCAGGCCGCTGACCATGGCCGGTTCGCCGTTCCGCGTCAGCGAGACGCCATCGCTGACGACCAATTCGGGGTTCCAGAGCCTGGGTTCCATCGCTTCGAGGGTGGCGACGTCGTCTTCGTCCAGAACCTGCAGCAGCTTGGGAAGATCGAAGGCCAACAGGTGCAGCCTGTTCTGCAGGTCGGCGTCGCTGACAGTTGCAACCAACGCGTGTACCTGCTCGTCGCCTGCCCCCTTCAACTCCTCCTGAGCCGAAAGCCGAAGCAATGTCGCCTTCTGCTCAACCGACATGCCCTTCACGAGCGGGCCCGAAGCGGTTCGAAGGAGGTCCCACCGCATATCGTCGGCGGTGTTGTCGGGGACGCCGTCCCAGTGCAGCGTGTCTTCAAAGCCCGTGACGGTCGAGAACGATGCCGGGTCGATGCCCCAGATCTGTACCTGTTGGCTCTCCTTGGCATCGCCATCGGGGTACGGCATTCGCAGCAGCCCCCAGGTGTCCACGACCGGCGTGGCTGCGGCCGCCTCCGGCCTGGATTCAATGGATGTGATCAGGCGGTCGTAGTCTGGAATGCCTCGAATGTAGAAGACGACACTGACGTCGCCCATCAAGGTCTGACCGGACGCTCGAACCATGTCCAGGAAGCCGGTCATGACTGAAATCACGACGATGACGAGCGCCACGCACAATGCAACTGCGGCGACCGCCAGCAGCGGGATCATCCGGGTCATCAGGTATCGGCTGGTGAGAAGAGGTTGGTACATCCGGGATTGACGGGCAATGGTAGTCAACCCCCCTCAGGCGGGTAGGTCAGCGGCCGCGACCGTGCCGTGAGGTCGGCTCAAGTGGCCGGCCCATCTGATCGGCCAGTTCCTGTGGGGCTCCGATGTCGATGCAGTGGATGTCCCCGGTCCACCGGAGGGACTCCATCTCAAGGAAGCCCGCTTTCCAGCACGCGAAGGTCGCGGTCTGATCGGCGCGGACCACGAGGCCTCTGGGCATGCCGGTATCGGCGTCCAGCCCGGACGGGATGTCCACGGCGAGTACGCCGCCACGGGCCGCATTGATGGCCTCGACCGCCGCCAGCAGCGGGCCGGTGAGTTCCCGATCAAGCCCCGTGCCGAAGACGGCATCGATGATCAGGTCGGCGCGTTCGAGTGGCTCGAGTGACGGCGACATAGGAATCTGCATCGCGGCGGCAATGCTGGCGTTGACGGCCGCGGCTGGCGATCCCACCGCGGGGGTAAGCGTGATGATGTCGACGCCGTACCCCGCATTGTGGAGGTGCCGGGCCATGGCCCACCCATCGCCACCGTTAGCGCCCGGGCCGCAGGCGATGGCAACCGATCCTCCAGATGGAATCATGCCCATCGCAATCTCGGAAGCACCGACGGCCGCGTTCTCCATCAGCACGATGCCGGGGATTCCGTAGGTGCCCGTGGCGGCGGCGTCGAGGGCGCGGGCGGCGGCACGGTCGAGCACGCGGATTCGATGGTCTGGAAGTCGCACAGCCGGATTGTATAGGCCCTTCTTGCGGGCGGACCCGCGCAGATACACTCCCTCTCTCGTGACGTGGCCGACCATACTGACGTTGATTGCAGCTGTGCCCGCCGGTTTCTGCGCCGTCTGGTGGGTGGTCTTCATGTGCCGGCTCGGCCGCATGATCTCAAGCGGGATGTCGCTGCGAGCGGGACTTACGAATCAGGTTGAGCCCGAACTCGTGTCCATCGTCGTGCCTGCTCACAACGAGGAGCGTGTCATCGCCACATGCGTCGATGCGCTCATGGCTCAGGACTGGCCCCTGTTGGAGATTCTGGTCGTCGCCGACCGCTGCACCGACGCGACGGAATCCATCGTGTCTGAGCGGGTCGCAAAGGACGACCGGGTCAAGTTGATCAGCAACCGCGAGTGCCCGCCGACGTGGGCCGGCAAGTGTCACGCTGCGAGGCTGGGCGCCGAGCACGCCAGCGGCAGGTGGGTGGCGTTCATCGACGCAGATACCAGCGCGGCGCCCGAATTGATCGGCGCCGCTGTGACCGAGGCAAGCCGCCGCGATACGGCCATGCTCAGTCTTCTGACGGATCTGACGTGCCACACCTGGTTTGAGCGGAGCACCCAGCCGGTCGCGATGATGGCGTTGCTCTCGCTGTTTCCGCCGGACAGCGTCAATCGCGACGACCGTCGACGGACCTTTGCCAATGGGCAATTCATGCTGTTTGCGAGGGAGTCGTATGACGCCATCGGCGGACACGCCAGCGTGAAAGAGGCGCTTCTGGAGGACATCGCCTTTGCCCAGACCGTCACCAGACATGGCGGCCGAGTCAACGTGTTGCGGGCGGACGGCCTGTTGTCGTGCTCGATGTATGGAACGCATGAGGACTTCCTCCGCGGGTGGATGCGGATCTTTCTGGAGGCGACGGGGCGGAGCCTCCGCAGCCTCGCCAAACAGGGTGCTCGGCAGTTGTGGCTCGGCGTCGTTCTGCCGCTGCTGGCTGTCGTGTCAGCCGTGCTGGGCGCGATCGTTGGCGGACTGGTCGGCTGGGTCGCGCTGGGCGTGGGAATCGGAGCGATTGTGTTGCAGGCGATCGCGTTGGTGGCGGTCTACAGAATCGGCCGCCAGCCTGTGTGGGCTGCCGTGCTCTTTCCGATCGGGGCGGTCGAGGTCTGGCGGGTCATGCGACAGGCCTCGAAACTGCTCCGCCGCGGCGAACCGGTCCGGTGGGGTGGTCGTGAATACGTGCTTGAGCCCAGAGACTGAACAGGGACTATTCGAGCGACTCTCGCCAATCCTGCACGCGATCGATATCGGTCATGACGTAGGAGAGCGGCGTGACCGTGATGCACCCCTCCCGGAGCTGATCGACGTCCGATCCCGCCGTGGTGCTTGTGAACTGCATGCCTTCGCCAGCGGCCCAGTAGTACACCTGCCCGGCGGGGCTCACCCGTCGCTCAAAGCCTTCTCGAAGCGGGGCGGCATTCATCCCCACGACTCTGATGGGGGGCACGGGCGCGTCTGCCGATTCGATCGGCGGCAGGTTGACGTTGAGCACTTCATGCGGCGTCAGTGGCCGCGTTGCAAGAATGCGATCGATGACATGCCGGGCAATGCAGGCGGCTCGGTCCCAGAAGATCCTGGTTCGGTCCCGCAGGTACAGACTGACCGCAATAGAGGGCACACCCAGAAAGGCAGACTCAATGGCGGCCGCGACGGTGCCCGAGTAGAGAATGTTGATGCCGGCGTTGGCGCCGCTGTTCATTCCGCTGATCGTGAGGTCCGGCAGGCTCTCATCGCCAAACTGTTCAGGCCAGAGCGATCGAATGGCCAGTTTGACGCAATCTGCCGGCCGCCCGTCGATCGCCATGCCGCCGAACGTCGGAGTGACTTGTACCGGCTCGACCATGAGCGGGTCGGTGTAGGTGATCCCGTGGCCGGCGGCGCTTTGAACCGTCAGCGGGGCCGCGGTCCACAATTCACCGAGCCCTTCGAGCGCCGAGTGCAGTGAAACAATGCCGGGCGCGTGAATTCCGTCGTCGTTGGTCAGCAGGATTCGCATGAACCGTGGATGCTATCGCCGTGGTTCGAGGGACGGCGAGCCGGGCTCAGCGATAGGTCAGTTCAAACACGATCGGAATGGTTCCGTCCGGTTCGAGCGTTTGCAGTTTCTTTCCCGATGCCCGCCATCGGAAAAGTGCGTTGATGACGACACTTTCGAACCCGGTTGCTCGCTTGGAGGGTGTCCACTGCATTTTGCCTGTGCGTGGGTGGGGCCGGCCGAGGAAGATGCGGCGTGGCTTTCCTTCCTTGTCGAACTCGATTCTGGCGATGATCGCCAGTCGCCCGAACTGCATCTCCTGAAACGGAGTGAGTTGGGGCCGCCGCGTACGCACCTCCAGGCCGGCGGCGGCCACGGGGCCGCCTCGCTTCTTGATGTTGACCGGAACGCGGGCCGACGCATCGGACTCCCGGTCGCTTGAATCGGGCGTCGGAGGAAGGTCTTCGGACCCTGGCGCGGCCACGCCCGGCGTGGGCTCAGGGGGCCCCGGAGGGGTGTTGGTTCCGGGCGGCTGCGGCTGCGACGGGGGCGTGGGTGGTGGCTGGGCCGGGGTCGGGGTCTGGGGGGTCGGGGTCTGGGGGGTCGGGGGCTCAGTTGGCGTTTCCTGCTGCGCCGGCTCCGTGGACTCGGCGTCGCCGTCGGTCTCGGCCGGTGCGGGCAACTCGGGATCCGGGCGATCGGGAAGGTGCGGACTGGTCGGCACCGGCGGCGGGGTCGCGGATTCGGGCGCGGGCACCTGAGACGGGGTGGCCGGCTCGGCGGGGTTGGATGCAGGCGGGCTTGGCTCGGGGGCAGGGGGGTTCGGCGCGCCGCCTCCTCCGGTCGCGCCGCCGCCCACCGTGAACTGCGCCTGGTCGAGCTCGGAGAGCTGCGCCATGTGCTCCTGGTACTGCTCGTACCCGATCCAGGTGAGCGTGGATGCCTCAGACTCGTCAATCCCCAGCTTGACTTCGGTGGGATCGGGCTGGTCCTGAAAGTCCGGAACCTTGACCGCGGCGCCGGGGTCCGGGGCGACACCAGCGGCGCCGAGATCTGCTGCAAGCAGCGGAATGATGACAAGCACATTGATCACAATGGAGGCAACAAGCGACACCGCGAGCCGCCTGTGCTCGGCACTCACGGGCCGCCACCGTCGGGCTGGCCGACAAGTTTGATGTCGATGCCCGCCGTATGCAGTCGGTCCCACGCCGCGGTGAGCAGGGGGCCCCGGTCGGTCAAGCCGTCCCCGGCTTCCAACGCGAGGTAGATCACGGTGCCGGGGTCCGCCGCTTTGGCTCGGTCAATCTCGGCGAGCATGCCGTCAAGGCCGGTCTGCACTTGTCCGACCCACACGGTGCCGTCGAGTTTGAGCGTGATGGCGACTGCGGGGTCTGGTTCCGTGGACTCACCCGATCCGTACGACTCGAGCGGTACCGGGACCATGTCCACTCGAACCATGAGGACCATGGCGTACACGAAGAAAGTCAGGATGAGAAAGATGACGTCGATCAGCGGCATCAATTCGATGCGCATGTCGGGGTCAGCGCGACGGAGCCGCAGCACAGATCAGCCCTCGGTTGCCTCGACGCCGCTCCCAGGTCCGATGCCGAGTTGAATCTCGGCGAGCGCCGTGGTGACGTCGGACGCGAAGGAGAAGATCCGGTCGAGGCCCGTGGCAATCATGGCCGACCAGATGGTGTCGCCCACACCGCAGATCAGCAGGCGTCGGTCGCAGGACTCGAGGAGCTTGCGCAGGCGAAGCAGGCTGCCAAGGTTCGAGGAGTTCACGCTTGCGACGTTTGTGAACTCGACGATGACGTGAGGCACGCCGTCGTCGCCGTTGTGTCGAATCTCGTCAATGCGATCCACAAGTGCGTCCATGTCCTCTGAGAACATTGGCTCGTCAGAGAGTTCCGCAATCATGATGGTGTCGGACCAGGACTTGAGGGGCATGCCGTTTGGCTCCTGCGGGACGCGGTCGATGGTACAGGCACAGGGGGGTCAGACGAATGCCCTTGGGTCAGGAATCGCCTTCTTCATCATCTTCGATCTTCGCAGCGGCAATGAGGCGGTCTCCATCCTTGAGATTCACAAGGCGGACCCCCTGGGTATTGCGGCCAAACCTGCTGATGGAGTCGGCGGGAATACGAACGAGCATGCCGCTCTCGCTGGCCAGAACCATGCCATCTGAGTCATGGACGTTCCGAATCGTGACGACGGGTCCGTTGCGTCCGGCTGTGCGAATGTCGCGGCGGCCTTTGCCTCCGCGGCCCTGCGTGCGAGTGGATCCATCTTCGGAGTGCACGAGGTACTCCGCCATGGCGGTTCGCTTGCCGTATCCATTGGTCGTGACCGTGAGCAGGTCCGCATCGTCATCGACGCGCACCAGACCGACTACTTCGTCACCGGAAGCCAGGTCGATGCCCTTCACGCCCGCGGCGGTCCGGCCCATCACCCGGGCATCCGACTCCTTGAACCGGATTGACATGCCATCGGCCGTGGCGAGCAGGATGTGATTCTCGCCGTTGGTGTGGACAACCCCGATCAGGTCGTCCCCCTCCCGGAGATTGACGGCGTTGATTCCGGACACATTGACATTGCGGTAGTCACGCAGCGCCGTTCGCTTGACCTTGCCGAGCTTCGTGGCGAACAGGAGGAAGTCCTCGCCCTTCTCGAAATCGTCGATCGGCAGGCAGGCCACGACCTGTTCCTGATCCTTGAGGCGAAGAAGGTTGACGATGGCCCGTCCCTTGCCCGTGCGGGAGCCCTCCGGAATCTGCCACACCTTCAGTTTGAAGACGCGGCCAAGACTCGTGAAGCACAGCAGGTCTGCGTGCGAGTTCGCGGTGAACAGGAGTTCCGTGAAGTCGTCTTCGGCGAGTTGCCCGCTCCGGACGCCACGGCCACCTCGGCCCTGCTCGCGGTACGTGTCCGTTGGCAGCCGCTTGATGTATCCGCGATGCGTGACCGTGACCACCACATGGTGCTCTGGAATGAGATCGCCGATGTTGTAGTCGTCGACCTCGCTGTCCTCGATCCGCGTCTTGCGTTCCGTTCCGTACGCTTCACGGATGTCGGCGCAATCCTCGCGGATGATGTCGAGAATCCGTTGCGGGTCCGAGAGAATGAGCTCGTACTCCTCGATCTTCTCGACGAGCGCCGAGTAGTCGGCGACGAGTTTCTCAATCTCGAGTCCGGTCAGTTGAATGAGCCGCATCGCGCCAATGGCTTCGGCCTGCACGCGAGAGAGGGCCGTTCCATCGCCACTGGCGCACTGGTCGAGGAGCATCGTGGGAATCGTTGGTGCGTACGGATGGTCCGACGCGATCTGGAACCGGCGCTCAACAAGTTTGGCAATCGCTTCCTCCCGGGTCCGGCTTGACCGGATGAGGGCGATGACTTCATCAATGTCGCAGACGGCAAGAATGAGACCTTCCAGACGATGCGCCTGCTTCTTTGCTTCGCGAAGCAGGTGCTCGGTTCGGCGGCGGACGACGTCGCGTCGGTGGGCGATGAAGCAGTCGATGAGCTGCCGGATGCCCATCGTTCTCGGCCGGCCCCGGTCCAAAGCGATGTTGATGATCGACACCGTGCTTTGCAAGGGCGTGAACTGGTGGATCTGCCGCTCGACGACGTCAGGGTCGGCGCCTCGCTTGAGTTGCACCACAATGCGCGTGCGGTGCTTCTTCCCCGAGAAGTTCTTGATGTCCGCAATGCCCTGAATTCGGTCGGACTTCGCGGCGTCGACCATCTTGTCAATCAGGTTGTTCTGGACGACTTGATAGGGGATCTCGTCGATGACCAGGCATTCGCGGCCATTGATCTGTTCGTGATGGATGCTGCCGCGAACAATGACTCGCCCTCTCCCGGTGGCGTAGGCCTCGGCGATGCCGCGCCTGCCGACAATCGTGCCACCCGTCGGGAAGTCCGGGCCGGGAATGATGGCCATGAGCCCGGGCAGGTCGATGGAGGGATCGTCGATGACTGCGATGATGCCATCGCAGATCTCATTGACGTTGTGCGGGGGCATCGAGCAGGACATGCCCACCGCGATGCCGCTGGATCCGTTGACCAGGAGATTCGGGAACCGCGCCGGAAGGACGGTCGGTTCGCTCCGCGTTTCATCGTAGTTGGCGATGAAGTCGACCGTGTCAAGCTTGATGTCAGAGAGAAGCTCGGAGGCCGCATTGGTCAGCCTCGCCTCCGTGTACCGCATGGCGGCCGGGGGATCACCATCAATGGACCCGAAGTTGCCTTGCTTGTCCACCAGTGGGACGCGCATCTTCCAGTCCTGGCCCATATTCACGAGCGTGGGGTAGATGACCGATTCGCCGTGCGGGTGATAGTTGCCTGACGTGTCGCCCGAAATCTTGGCGCACTTTCGATGCTTGCGGCCGGGCGACAGATTGAGGTCGTTCATGGCAACGAGAATCCGACGCTGCGACGGCTTCAATCCGTCCCGGACATCCGGGAGCGCGCGATCGGTGATCGTGCTCATCGCGTAGGTCAGGTAACTGGTGTGCAGTTCCTGATCGACCCGTTGCTCGATGACGTTGCCGATGTTGGTCGGCTCGGTGCGCTCTTCGCCTGCCTCGTCGGGGCGTTCCCTGTCACTCATTCACGTGTGTCCTCGGCAGGGGGCCCGGGGGGCCGACCCTGATTTCCATGTCCCGGCATTGTATTGGAAATCGCCCCGCCGCAGCCGCCTTCAGGCTGTTCAGCAGGCTTCGGCGTGCAGCAGAAATTCACGGTTTCCCGTGGCGCCGCGTCGACTGCTTTTGCCACCTCTGATCGGAGAAATCGTGGTGCCAAGCGATCGGAGCCCCATGGCGTCGAGGGACGCCAAAACTGCCTGCAGCATGGTCTCCGCGACCTCATCAGGGAGCCGGCCGTCTTTGAGGTGCATGCGCTTCTGGTCCGCATCCAATTCGTAGTGCGGCTTCACCAGCGAGACGATCTGCCCGCCTTCGGCAAGCCACGATCTGGCCGCGGGAAGCCCATGCCGTTGGGGCGTCCAGCCGAGGTCGAGGACCACCAGGTCCACCCCGTCAGCCGGTGGTTCCGCGTGCAGCGCATTGGTCCGCTCTCGGACGTCGACGCGGTCATCCTGCCGGAGTCGCCAGGCCAGAACTCCGTACCCCGTGTCCACGGAAACGACCGAGGCTGCGCCCCCTCGCAGAAGACAGTCGGTGAATCCGCCGACGTTGCACCCGAGGTCGGCGCATCGAAGCCCGGTGACGTCGATATTGAAGACGTCCAGGGCGTGTCGCAGTTTCTCGCCAGCGCGGGACGCCAGTGGCGGCTGTTCTGCCGATTCACTCACGCGACGGGTCCGTCGCCGACACCCACGAGGGCAATGCCAGCCCGGTTGCATGCCTCGATCACGGCGGGTCGGTCGAGCAGAATGACGCGGCCGGCGCCAACGGCAATGCACCCGCATCCGGCATCGGCCAGCGCCAGCACGGAGTCGACGCCAATGGTCGGTACATCTGCCCGTCGATCATGATGCTCGGCGGCCGTCTTGAGCAGGCACCATCCACGGGCGGGGCAGAGTTCGCCTGCCCGTCGAATCATCGCGTCCGTGCCTTCGACGGCTTCAACCGCGATGACATCGCCACCACGAACCGCCATGGCCTGCCCCACATCCATTGCAGCGATCTCGCTGAGCAGCGGCCACCCCAGCGCGATGTCGCTTCGCTGCCCGCTGGTCGGCGCGGATGTGCCGAGCACGCCTTCGCCGGCAAGGTGTTCGGGAATGTGCGTCGTCGAGTCGATGAGTGAAACTCCGCCTCTTTCGAGTTCTTCCGCGACCGCAGCGAGGACCGCGTGGTCGCGGCGGTCATGCCGGAGCCGACGATACCAGAGTCGAAGGGCCCGCCAATCCGGAAGATCCCGTACGAATCGCAGCGGGTCGTGCATGCGAGCCTTCGCGACCCGCCCGACCATGACCGCCTCGCTGGCGCGCCACCTGCGAAGCCGCCGAATCCACCCTCCCGGCCGGTACAACGACACTTCCGCCCAGTGATCGCACAGCGGGGCAAGCTCGGGGTCGGCGTGTCCTCGGAATGCCACACACGCCACGTCGAGTCCCTGCCGCTTCATGCCGCGGGCCACGAGGACGGGGAGCCGTCCCTCCCCGGCGATGAGTCCGATGGTTCTCGTCACAGCCAAAGGCTACCAGCCTTCAATCCGGCCCTGACGGGACCATCCGCGTCGGGTCAACGAGACCTCCCTTGCACGCAAGCAGGCGGTCCACCGCTGCGACCGGGTCCTGTTCGACGAAGAAGAGGTCCCGGGCAGTCGCGCGGACGAATCGGTGATGCACCAGGTCGTCGATCATCAGAAGCAGCGAGTTCAAGGCGCCATCAATGTTGACCAGCCCGATGGGGGCGCCGTGTTCGGCAAGCTGCCTGCCGACCAGCGCTTCAAAGAACTCCTCAAGCGTTCCCAGTCCGCCCGGCAACACAAGGATGCCGTCGGAGAGTTCCAGGAGTCGCTTGCGGCGAGCTCGCATGGTGTCATGAATCTCGAGCGTGTCACAATCACAGTCGGCTTGCTCGAGATCGACGAGGCGTTTCGTGGTGATTCCGGTGAGGGATCCGCCCGCTTGCCGGCATCCGACGGCAACCTGGCCCATGAGTCCGACACTGCCGCCGCCGTACACCACACCAACGCCGCGCTCTGCCAGCGTGTACCCCACGCGTCTGGCCGCGTCATGGAGGGACTTGGAGACGCGGGTGGAGGAACTGCAATACACGGTGACACGTTGCATGACGCTGCAGGGTATAGAACAGCCGCGAGCCGCGAGTTGGCGGTCGGGCGGCCGGTCGGTCATGATGCGTCCATGAGCCTTCACGTCCTCCTGCTCACCGCGGCCTCGTTTCTGGTCGGTCTGGTCATGACCGCCGCGCTCTGCCGGATCGGGCGGCGACTGAACGCGATGGACTCGCCCGGGGGCAGCAGGCGGCTCAAGCAGTTGCGAGACGTGCCCAACATCGGCGGCATTGCGATCGCGTGGCCGCTCATCGCTGTCATTGGGGGTACCGGGGTTGCTGCGATGGTGGCGCCGGAGTTCCTCATGCGGCTGATTCCATCACTTACGCCATGGGCGGACCGCCTCGCTGCGACGGCGCCGACGGCCGTTGCGCTGGCATGCGGGCTGCTCATTCTGCACGTGATGGGGCTCGTGGACGATCGCCGCAACCTTTCGGCGTGGCCGCGGCTTGGTGTTCAGGTCGCGATTGCCGCCCTGCTTGCGTCGCTCTTTGACGTCCGGCTGCTTCAGCAACTGGACACGCTCGGGCTTGGCATCACGCCGAGCGTCCTGGTGACCGTGGTGTGGATCGTCGTCGTGACGAACGCCATGAACTTTCTGGACAACATGGATGGCCTGACGGCGGGCGTGACGGTGATTGCCGGCGGCCTCTTCATGGTTGCGGCGCTCGCGACCCAGCAGTGGTTTGTGGCCGCGACCCTGGCCGTGCTCGTTGGTACGACGGCCGGCTTTCTGTGTTTCAACCTGCCGCCTGCGAAGATTTTCCTCGGCGACGGCGGCTCGCTCGTGATCGGGCTGACGCTGGCCGTGCTGACCGTTCGGACGACCTACTGGGAACCGGACGCGGGAGACACAGCCTGGTGGGGCACGCTGATGCCCCTGGCCGTGCTGGCGGTGCCGCTCTACGACATCGTGACCGTCACCACGCTGCGGCTGGTTCAGGGCAAGAGCCCGCTCCGCGGCGATCACCAGCATTTCTCCCACCGGCTCGTTGACCGGGGGCTCTCGCGGCGGCGGGCGGTCTTCGTGATCTGGGCGCTCGCCGCCCTGACCGGGGCCGTCGGGCTGATGCTTCCGGCGCTGGCGCCGTGGCAGGCGTGGGTGGGTGCGGGCCAGGTGGTTCTGGTGTGGGTCGTGCTGGCCGTGCTTGAAACGGGGGCATCGAAGTGATCGCCCGCCTCGCGGCGGTCCTCATGGCCGGAGTCATCGCGGCCCGCTGCCTCTCGCGGGTGCTTCCCGAAGTCTGGTTTGACGTCGACCCGGTCCTCGACCCCGATCCAGGGGTCGGCCTGTCCCCGACCGTGGTGATGTGGCTTGATGTCGCGGTCGTGTTGCTGGCTGCCACGGTGTTGGCCGCCGAGGCGGCCCGTCGCCGCGGGGGTGACCTTCTTCTGGTGGCGTTGTGGGCGCTGCCACTGGGGGTCGTGGTGCTGTGGGCGCTTCGGGGGACACATCACGCGCAGATCGGTGTGCCTTGGCTCGCGGGGACGACGGCGGCCGTTGCCCTTGCCCATGCGTGCCGGGACGCGGCCGCCCGGCGGGCGGTTCTGGCGGTCCTGATCGCCATCAGCGGCCCGCTGGTTCTGCAGGGCTTCGTCCAGTGGGGCTGGACGATTCCCGAAACGCTCACCTGGTTCCAGGCACATCGGGAGGCCGCGCTGGCGTCGCTGGGTATGGAGCCCGGGTCACCGGCGGCGCAGGTGTACGAGCGCAGATTGATCGACGGGGGCGCGTCGGGGTGGTTCTCCAGCCCGAACCTGCTTGGAGGTGTGCTGGCGGGCTGCGCGGTCGTGTGGCTCGGTCTCTTTATTGGCGCGAGTCGGCGAAACGCCTCAGCGGTGCTTGGCGGCGTGCTGCTCGTTGCGGCCGCGGCCGCTGCGGCGGTGGTCGGGCTGGCGGGCTCTGTGGGCGGACTGGTGGCGCTGGCCATCGGCCTGGCGCTGCTGGCAGCGGGGACGCGGGGGCTGATCGGACGGGTGTGGGCGAGGCGGCTGGCCGTACTCATTCCGCTGTGCGCCGCCGCGGCGCCGATCGCGGCCGCGCTCATCGGCCCCGCCGCCCTGGACGTTCCTGGCGGGCGGAGCCTCGCCATTCGAGGGCAGTATGTGGACGGGACCGTGGGAGTCATCGCCTCGGCGCCGGCGACGGGTGTTGGCCCGGCCGGGTTTCAGGATGCGTGGATGCGGAACCGTCCGCCAGGTGCGCCGGAGGAGATCACCTCGGCGCACGCCATGACGCTTGACTGGTGGGCGGCGGGTGGCCTCGCGCTGCTGGCCTGGGTCGCCCTTGCATGGGTGTTGGTGTGGCGCTGCGGCGACCGGGTTGAAGTCATCGAGGACGACGAGACCACCGCAGGCGTTGGCTGGGCCGTCCTTGGCGCCGCGTGCGCAGCGATCCTCTCGGCCGTGTGGGCGTGCGGGGCATGGTCCACGATGGATGCCGGCGCGCAGATGGTCCGCGTTCTGGGCGTCTGCCTGCTCCCGGTGCTGGCGGGGGCTGCCGCCTGGTCCATGCGCGGCGCGTCCGCGCGGTGGGGTGTTGCGGCCGCCGCCATGCTGCTTCTGGCGCACGCCCAGGTGGAGATGCTGCTTCACAACCCGGCGACGGTGGTGTGGGTGCTGGCGATGCTTGGCGCTGCCGCGGCAGCACGCGGGCCCGGGCGACCCGTCTGGGCCGGCGCCGCAGCGGCGTGCGGCGCCGCGGTCGCGGTGTTTCTTGGGGCCGTCGTTGTCCCCCGCGTGTCCGCGCGTGACGCCGCGGCCGAATCGGCCGCTCGACTGCTCATCGACGCGCCGGGGCGTGCCGGCGCCGCGGCCGATGCCCAGGTGCGGATGCAGGCAGCTGCGATGCTTCAGGAGGCGGCGTGGTCCGCCCACGACCCTCGATTGCTCGTCGCCGCCGCAGATCAGTTTCTTGCGGCGGCCCGTCCGCTGCCTGCATCGCACCCGGTGTCGGTGGCGTGTCTTTCCGGGGCCGCGGCGGCGGGCGAGTTGGCGTTTACGCAGGGCAGCACGGCGGGGGCCTGGCATTGGCTTGAGGCAGTCGGCCGAACTTCGCCGCTCGACACGGTGGAACTGCTCGACCTCGCCGAGGCGATCACCCGGGCCGACCCGTCATCTCCGATGGCGTGGGTGACGCTGGCGCAAGCGAGAGAGCGGGCTGGGCTCCAGACTGCTGCGGCGGCGTGGAGACGCGCACTTGAACTGGACGACGCGAATGTGATCGACCCACTGCAGCGGCTTGCTCCGCCGATTCGAGCGCGGGCCATCAGCGGTGCTGCCGCGCCTCCTCCACAGCCTTGAGAACCTGCTGCGTGTTGTAGAAGTCGCCCTTGAAGACCTCGGTGCCGTCCGGGGCGAAGACCACAAGCAGTGGAATCTGATGCCGGCCTACAGCGTTGAGCATGGCATTGCCCGACTCGTTGTTGCCCGTCAGGTCGACCTTGATCGGTTCGACGTCCGACGCCGCGAGCAGGCTGACGACGCTGTCGGCATGCAGAACGGTTTCTTCGAGTGCCTTGCAGTTCAGACACCATTCGGCCGTGAACTCCATGACAACGACCTTGTCGTCATCGAACGCCTCTTCCAACTTCTCTGGCGTGTACCAGACCCACGAGATGGGTCCGTGGTCGGTCAACTTGACAGCAAGAAAGACCCCAGCTGCCGCGACCAGTGCGCCCAGAATCGTCATGGACCCGCGCCAGCCAAGCGCGTGCCGGGGAAGCGAAATGTCGGTTCGCGTGTGGTGCTCCATCTCGGACGCCGGTGCCGACGCGGCGGTCAACTGCCACGTTCGCAGGACCAGCCACACGCCTGCCGCGATGACGACGGCCGCGACCGCCCAGAAGTAGACGCGGGTTGGTGGCTGCGGCGGATCGACCAACATGCCGCTGAGCCCGACACCGACGAAATACGTGGCGGCCGCGAGCATCAACAGGCCCATGACCTGTTTGATCAGTTCACTTGCAGGTCCGGCCTTTGGCATGCGGTCCGTCAACTTGGGGAATGCGGACAGCACGAGGTACGGCAGTGCCATACCGATGCCGATGGACGCGAACGTGATGAGTGTGACGCCCGCTGGCTTGGTGGTGGCCCAGGCCATGGCGGCGCCCATGAAGGGCGCGGTGCATGGCGTCGCGAGCACGGCGGTCATGATCCCGAAGAGGAACGAGCCGGACAGCGTGTCATGCCGCGGGGTGACCATGTACACCTGGCTCGGCAGCCGCACGGAAAAGAGCCCGCACATGCCCACGGCCATGGCCGCAATGACCAACCCGACCACGATGGTGAAAACCGGGTACTGGAACAGTTGGTTGCTTGCGGTGAATGTCCCGACCCCGGCGATCGCCACGCCGATGCCGATCCAGAACATGATGACGCCCAGGGTCATCGAGATGCCAAGGACCAGCGTGCGGCTTCGATGCCCGCTCGAGCCTGAAATGGCGAGGATCTTGAGCGGAATGACGGGCAGCACACAGGGCGTGAGATTGAGCAGGAATCCACCGATCATGGCTACAAGCAGCAGCAGAATCAGGCCGATGCCGCCCGATGCGTCGAGGTCAAACTGCAGCCCGAACACATCGAAGGTGACAAGATCCTGCGCGGGGGCCTCTTCGCCACTTCGGATTCGAGCAAAGACGTCTCCGTTGAATCCTTCAAAGTCGCCTTCGACGTCAACGGCGGTGGCCTGATCCAGGGGCACGATGTTGACCGACGCGGTCCAGCCGTAGTTGTTCCATCGCTCGGACACCTCGTCCCCGTCTTCGGGGGGTTCGGGTGTCGGGGCCATGCAGGCGCGGTCATCGCATGCCTGAAAGACCGGGCGAATGGTCAGCGTTGCCGGGCCGGTGGAGGCGTCAGCGGGAACGGTGACCGGGACCCACGCAATGGCGCGGCCCTCGTAGACGTTGTACGGAATGGGGTCGCCGTTCCAGCCGACCTGAATCTCATGCTCGGATGGCCACTGGGTCCATCCGGTGTGCGGCACCAGTCGCCCGTCGGGACTGGAGGCATGGATGGCAGTGGCGATGTAGTCCGACGCATCACCGAGTTCCGGCGGCACCACAGGCTGATGGGTGTGAATGTGCCACCCCGGCTTCTGGTCGAACACGACCGCCAGCACGAGGTCGCCTCCGGGTGGAACATTGGGCCGGTCGAACCTGACCCCCACGGAGACCTGGTCGCGGGAGTCATGGAACTCCTTCGGTGGTGCGGTGTTGAAGCCCATGGACCCGAAACCACCGTCCGGTCCGGCGGCCACTGCGGCAGGCGCCGAGAGCAAAAGAACTGCTGAGATTGCCAGCGTGCTACGCATGGGGTCTGTCACCTTCGCTCCTGAGGCCCCCAGAGCGTCGATTCGGGCAGGGAAGTCTACCTGCCGAGCCCGTCTCAGGTTGCGGCAGCATCCGGGGGGGGATACAGTGCCGGGATTGGGATGGCTCGCCGCGTGGCGGGCCCCATGGCGTTTTCGAAGTGGAGCATCGCGGTGCTTGAAGGCCCCGGTCAAAGCGTTTTCTGCCATGTGGAGTGATCTGCTCCATCCCGTGTCCGTGTGCCGCGTGGCCTCGGACGCCTGTGTGTGGCCTGTTTCGGGCCGACTTGGGGAAGCCCCCATGACCTGAGCGACGACCAATCCAGGTCGCATCGGGTCGCGTGCGTGCCGGATGGCACACGCGAGTCGGAGGAGCGGGTCACGGTCTACAGGGCTGTGGCCCTGTCTGTTTTTCGCTCGGAGTCATCCGGGCACGTGAACGAGCGGAATGTCCGCCCGAGTTTGGGAAAGCGACCACTGATGAACTCCGAGACGATCCGTTTCATCGACGCCATTGCCCGCGACCGCAATGTGGACCGCGAGCTTCTCCTCCGTGACCTTGAGCAGGCCATGATCAGCGCCGCTCGAAAGCACTTCAACTCGCTCGATACAGAGGAGTTTGCGTGCAAGGTCGATCCTGTCAGCGGTGAGATCACGCTGTGGCAACTGCACGAGGACGGCTCGGCGGAAGTCATCCCGCTTGAGGCGCTCGGGCGTATTCCGGCGCAGACGGCCAAGCAGGTGATGATCCAGAGATTTCGGGACAACGAGCGTGCGAGCATTCTTGACGAGTTCGGCAAACGAGTCGGCGAGATTGTGACCGGAACCGCCCATCGGTACGAAGGGGGCGCCCTGGTCGTGCAGGTTGATCGGGCAGAGGGATTCATGCCGCGTGGCGAGCAGATCCCGGGAGAGCAGTTCCATCAGGGCGACCGTGTTCGCTGTGTGATTCGCGATGTCCGCGAGGATGGCAACCGAGTCAAGATCGTGCTGTCCCGGAGCCACGAGGACTACATTCGGCGGTTGTTCGAGGCCGAGGTGCCCGAGGTCGCCGAACACGTCATCGAACTCAAGGCCATGGCCCGTGAGGCCGGGTTCCGTACGAAGGTCGCCGTGGCCTCCATCGACTCAAAGGTCGATGCAGTCGGGGCGTGTGTGGGCGTTCGCGGCAGCCGGATTCGAAACATCGTCGATGAACTCGGGGGCGAGAAGATCGACATCGTGCGGTGGAACGAGTCCAGTCAGGTGCTCATTGGCAATGCGCTCAAGCCGGCGGAGGTCAACGAAGTCAGCCTGTGCTTTGAACTGGGCCGAGCGACGATCATTGTCCGTGAAGACCAATTGTCTCTGGCCATCGGACGCCGGGGACAGAATGTCCGCCTCGCGGCGAGGCTGACCGGCTGGGACATCGACATTCTCACTCCGGAGGAATTCGCCCGCGGACTCGAGACGCTCGAATCGACTGTCAAGCCGATCGAAGGTATCGACGACGCCATGCTCGATCGCATGGGCGCGTTGGGCATGATCAGCGTGTTTGACGTTGAAGAGGTCGGCGTCGAGACGCTTGTCAACGACGTGGCCATGTCCGACGAACTTGCCGCAACGGTGCTGGAGCAGTGCGCGGCCAAGGCCCGCGAAGTGCAGGAGCAGCAGGAGCGGGAGAAGGAAGAGGAAGAGGCTCGCAAGGCAGAAGCCGAAGAGGCTGCCATTGCCGTTGCTGGCGAAGAGGGCGAGTCGGCGGCGGCGTCGATTCTCGGGGAGGGGCCTGCGACACCGCCGGCCGAGCCTCAGGACGAAGGTGGTGAAGACGAAGCCGCCGGGGAAGCGGCCGCCGCATCGATTCTCGGCGGTGGCGACACCAACACCAGTGACGGGGAGGGTGCGCAGGGCTGATTGCCCGGCAATCAGACGCGCAGGAGTAACACGTGGCCAAGAAGAGTACGACAAAGCGGGTACACCAGATCGCCAAAGAACTCGGCGTGACGTCAAAGGATGTCGTCGCCAAGTGTTCCGAGGAAGGGGTGCCCAACATCACCAACCACATGTCCGCGATCTCGGTGGGCCTGGCTGCGACGATCCGGGAGTGGTTCAGTGACGCCAATAGCGGCGGCACCGCTGTGCAGACTGCTGCGCCCGTCGACGTGAAACAGGCTCGCGCGAAGGCCAAGAAGAAGGCCACCCGTAAGACGTCGCCCCCGGCCGAACCGGTTGCAGAGCCGCCCGCCGAGCCCGAGACACCGAAAGAACCGGCGCCCGCGGCGCCCGTTCCGCCGCCCTCGGCAACCCGAGGCACCGGTGTGATTGAGCCCCCGACCAAAGCCACGCCTCCGGATGAACCTGCAGAGACTGACGGGCCGAAGGTCACGCCCAACCAGCCGGTTCGGCCCGAGAAGGTGGAGCAGCTTGGCCGGAAACTCGACGAGCCGAAGAAGACCACGCTTGCCGGTCCGAAGGTCATTCGCGTTGAGCAGCCCGAGCAGGTCCGCGCGCCCAGGCCGAAGGGACCGCCTCGCGGGCCCCGCGGAACCGGTGGCCCAGGTGGCCCGGGTGGCCCGGGTGGGCCAGGCGGGCCGGGATTCGGTGGACCGCCCATGCCCGACGCCCCCGGCAGAGGCCGCACGTCACGCCGAAACAAGCGGCGGAGCGGCGCGGCAGACGGCCGTCAGGAAGGCCAGGGCGGTCGGCAGCAGCAGGGCGGCGGCGGAGGCCAGCGGAACTGGCGAGAGCAGGACCTTCGCGAGCGAGAGCAGCGGCTCTCCCGAAGCGGCGGGTACTTCCGGTCCGTTCGGAGGGACAGCGTCAAGAAGGCTTCCGGGCCCACGGGGTCGCGAGCCAAGTCGGTCGTGGATCAGGGAGGCGGCATTTCCCTCCCCGAGCCGCTCACGATCAAGGATCTCAGCGCTGCCAGCGGCGTCAAGACGCGGGACATCCTGCGTTACCTCATGGGTGAAGGGCATGAGGTCACCATCAATTCCACGCTGGAGTCGAACGTGGCGGTCGAGTGCATGCTCTCCTTCGGCGTCGAACTTGAAGTCATCGAGACCAAGTCGGCCGAGGAGCAGATCGCGGACGCATTCTCAGACCGCGACATGAAGGACGAGCGGCCCCGATCACCTGTCGTCACGATTCTTGGCCACGTTGATCATGGCAAGACGTCCCTGCTCGACAGTATTCGTAACGCCAACGTGGCCGATGGAGAGGCCGGGGGTATCACGCAGGCGACCAGCGCGTTCCGCGTCCCGGTCACGGTCGGAGATGACGATCACGTCGTGACGTTCATCGATACGCCGGGCCACGAGGCCTTTACTGAAATGCGGGCACGTGGCGCCAAGGTCACGGACATGGTCGTTCTGGTGATCGCCGCGGATGACGGTGTGATGCCGCAGACGATCGAGTCGATCAATCACGCCAAGGCGGCAGGCGTTCCCATCGTCATTGCGCTGAACAAGATCGATAAAGCCGAAGCGACGGACCAGAACATTCAACGCATCCTCGGTCAGCTTGCGGAGCATGAGTTGAACCCGGTGGAGTGGGGCGGCGAGATTGAGGTTGTGCGAACCTCTGCGATCAAGGGCGAGGGCATTCAGGATCTGCTGGAGATTCTCGACCTGCAGGCGCAGCTTCTGGAACTGACTGCAGACTTCGACGGTCCGGCGGAAGGCACCGTGCTCGAAGCGAAACTGGAAGAGGGCCGCGGTTCCGTGGCGAGCATTCTGGTTCAGCAGGGCAAACTCAAGAAGGGCGATTACCTGGTCGCCGGGCGTGGCTACGGCCGAGTTCGGGACATTGTGGACGACAAGGGAGCACGCGTCGATTCGGCGGCTCCATCGCACCCGGTCGCCATCTCCGGGCTTGGAGAAGTGCCGGATGCGGGCGACCGCGTGTTTGTGGTCAAGAATCTCCGCGAGGCGGAAGCCGCTGCGAAGGAGCGAGTGACGGCCGAACGTGAGCGTTCCCTGAGCCGCGCTCCGGTCACGCTCGACAACATCCTCGACCACATGACCGAGGCGGGCAAGAAGGAACTGCCGGTCATTCTGAAGGCGGACGTGCAGGGATCGGTGGAAACCATCACTGCCTCGTTGGCCAAGATGACGACGGAAGAGGTTCGCGTGTCCGTCAAGCATGCCGCTGTCGGTGGCATCAGTGAGTCCGACATCAAGCTTGCAGAAGCTGCCGGCGCGATCGTCATCGGATTCAATGTCACTGCACCGGGCAAGGTCCGTCGGGCCGCTGAAGACTCCGGCGTGGACATTCGGTACTACGACGTCATCTACGACATCACCGACGACATCGAGAAGGCCATTCTCGGCATGCTCGATCCTGAGCACCGCATGGACATTCTCGGCCACGCCGAGGTTCGTGAGGTATTCCGCATCACCAAGGTGGGCATGGTTGCCGGGTGCTACGTCACCTCCGGAACCATCCAGCGGAATGCCCTCATTCGTGTCACGCGGGATGACATCGTCATCGAGAACGATCGCAAGTTGTCGCAACTCAAGCGATTCAAGGACGACGCCAAGGAGGTGAAGTCCGGGCAGGAGTGCGGCATGCTCATCGACGGCTACGACGACATCAAGCCGGGCGATGTGTTGGAGTGCTATGTGACGCAGGAAGTCCGCCCGGGTTCCTGACCCGGCTGGAGCGAGACCCATGACGCGGCATCAGGAACAGATCGACGCCGTCGTGCAACGCGCCGTTCAGAAGGTCCTCTCGCGAGGCCTGAACGACCCGCGAGTGCGCGGTCTGGTTTCGGTGACGCGCGTGACGGTCAGCCCCGACTCGAGCGAGGCGACCGTCTGGTGCTCCGTCCTGCCGGCGACTCACGCGAAGGCATCGCTGCACGGACTGAATGCGGCGTCTGGATGGGTCGGTCGAAAGGTTGGCGACGAGGTGCGGATGCGTCGAGTGCCCAGACTGCGGTTTGTGCTCGACGAGTCGATCAAGAAGGAGGCCCGCGTTCTTGGGGCCATTCGTGACGCGATGGAGCGTGAGGGCACGCCCCACGACGAAGAGGAACAGTCCACGTGAAAAACTCCAAGGAATACGCGTCGAAGTTTTCGGCGCAGATCAAGAAGCTGAAGAAGCAATCGGATCCGCTGGAACTGGGCGACCCGGTCGATGTACTGGTGTACTCGCAGTTGTTGTGGGAGTCCACGACGGCAAGCGCCGATGAGGCTTGGATCCGGTTGTGCGAGATCAAGATTGACTGGCACGAGGTACGGGTATCCACGCCTGCGGAGATCGCCGAGATGTGTGGGGACACTTCCGCGCACGCCGAGAACCGGGGCGCCCGCATCAAGGCCATGCTCAACCATCTGTACCAGCGTCACCACGATGTGACGATGGCGCCGGAGCTGGAACTGGGCAAGCGAGATCTTCGGGACGCCATTGAGAGCCTCGACGGGATGACACACTTTGTGGCAACCCGGTGGTTGCTCCTCTGCGGTGAGATCGGGGGCGTGCCCGTTGATGATCAACTGTGCTGGATGCTCGGGAATGCGGGTTGTGTCGATGAATCTGCGCCGCTGGATGATGTCGCTGCCTGGGTGTGCCGCCAGGTCAAGTCAGACGACGCCTGGCAGGTCCATGCAACGCTTCAAGCGTGGGTGAACGGTCAGAGTGATCGTGTTGCCAAGAAGCGGCTGAAGGATCGGCAGGCCCGGGATCGGCAACTCAAGAAGGCGCGCGATGCCGCCATCGCGGGGCGTACTGAAGCCCAGAAGGCCGCCAAGGCAAAGCGTATTGAGGCGGCGGAGCGTGCCGCGGCCAGACGTGCTGCAGCGGAGCGAGCGGAGGAGGAGGCCGCGGCGGCGCCAGCCAAGAAGCCTGCTGCCAGGAAGACCGTGACCAGGAAGGCGGCTGCCAAGAAGAAGACCACGAAGAAGGCCGCGAAGAAGACCACCAAGAAGGCCGCGAAGAAGACCACCAAGAAGACCACCAAGAAGACCACGAAGAAGACTGCGAAGAAGACCGCGAAGAAGGCTGCCAGGAAGACGACTTCCAAGAAGAAGACCACGAAGAAGGCCACCAGGAAGACCAAGAGCAAGTGACGTATTCGCTGCTGCTTCTGATTCCCGTGCTGATGGGCGCCGAAGCAGGGGGTCCGGAGATCGATGCAGCGGCGCTCCTGGATGAGATGGGCTACGCCCGGGCGGCGCCTCCAGCGGGCGTCCAGTGGGATTCGGACGCCCACGCCCAGAGCGTGGCTTTGTTGGTGGCCGGCCGCGAGGCGCACCTTCACGGAAACCTCCAGGAGAGCTACGAGCGGTATGTGGAGTCCGTCGAAGCGGACCCGACCAACGAGGCGGCATGGAGGGGATTGGCCAGAGTGGCCAGAGATGCGGGCGATGCGGCGCTGGAGCGTCGGGCCTGGCTGCAGCGGCTCGAACTGGTGCCTGATGACATCGAAGCGCTCGCGGTGGCGGCTGAGGCCGCCTTGCTCTCAGGGAGAGACACCGAAGCCTTGCAACTGATATTGCGACGCGAGGCCGCCGAGCCCCGCGACGAAGCGCCACACGAGCGCATCCGGTGGGATCTGGCGTTGGCGGAGCGGCTTCCCATCCTCGGGAAGGATGCCTTGGCGGCCCGCATTCGGGCTGATGCGCAGCGGCGGCTGATGCAGTTGGCGACCGAAGATGAGGGCGACGGGAAGGCGCGAAACCGGTGGGCCTGGATGCTGCAGCGACTGGCGGTCGAAGGCGGACGCGAAGAAGCAAGGCAGGCGGCTGAGTCGCGGCTGTTGAGCGGGAAACTGCATAATCGAGGCGACGTCGGTCGATTCACGTCCACCTGCGTTGTACTGGACGCCTTGGATCGGGATGCCGCTCGTACGCTTCAACTGATTCGATCGCTGCCGCCCGACAATCTGCGTTTGCGGCTTCGGTTTCGAGAGCACTTGACTCCAGCCGAAATGATCCTCAACGCCTCCATCGTGCACGCCAGCCTGGGCAATGAGGAGGGGGCGATCGACCTGCTGGAGGAAGTGATGCAGCTCGACGATGCGCCGCCGATGGCGGCCAACAACCTCGGGTACATGTTGTTGGAGGGTGGGGCAGACGCAGACCGGGCGGCGAAACTGATCGAGCACGCTGCTGCGAGGGCACCGGAAGACCCTGCGATGCTCGACAGTCTTGGCGTGTTGCGACTTGGTCAGGACCGGGTAGACGACGGAATCTATGGTCGCGGCGCACTGTCATTGCTCCGCGAAGCGGCCCGGCGAACCGATCAGGCCGATCCCATCATTCTTCAGCACCTTGGGGATGCCGAGGAAGCCGCCGGACACGGCGACGCGGCGCGACGGACCTGGCGGCATGCGTTGTCGCTGCTGGAGCACCCAGGCTTCAGAGCCGAGAAGATCCGCGTCTGGGATGTCGTTCAATCAGGCGACTGGGGGATTCGAGTGACCCCATCGGCCGACCTGTATGATTTGGAATTCAAGGGTATCGCGGATCAGCTTCGATCTCGCCTCGGCGGTGAGGGTGAGACCACCGCACCACCCGGTTGAGTTGATGTAGGAGGTGGCAGGATGGCCGGTCACAGCAAGTGGGCGAACATCAAGCATCGCAAGGCGCGGCAGGATGCCGTGAAGGGCAAGGCCTGGAGCAAGGCGAGCCGCGCCATCATGGCGGCCGTCAAGCAAGGTGGCCCAGACCCGGACACGAACCTCAAGCTTCGGTACTCCATCGAAGACGCCAAAAGCGTCAACATGCCCAAGGACACCATCAAGAAGGCCATCGACAAGGCCAGCGGTGAGGGGCAGGATGGCGCGCAGTTTCAAGACGTCAGATATGAGGGCTATGGCGCCGGCGGGGTGGCCATCATTGTCGACTGTTTGACCGAAAACGTTCAACGCACCGCGCCGATCGTTCGGCATGCCTTTGAGAAGCATGGTGGCAATCTGGCCAAGACCGGTGCGGTGTCGTTTGGATTTCACACCAAGGGTGTGATTCTGGTCGAGTCGAGCAACGCGACCGAAGAGCAACTCATGGACATCGCGCTTGAGGCCGGTGCTGAAGACATTGTCGAGCAGGATGGCGGCTTCGAGGTCACAACAGATGTCGCGTCATTCATTGCCGTCAAGGATGCGTTGGACGCTGCGTCCATCGAGACCGCAAGCGCCGAGGTGACCATGATCCCGGACACCATGGTGGCATGCGACGCGGACCTTGCCGGCAAGGTGATGAAACTCATCGATGTGATTGAGGAGTGCGACGACGTCCAGAAGGTCTACAGCAACGCAGACATTTCAGGCGAGATCATGGCGTCGCTGGAATGAGCGATGTGCACCGGGCCATCATCTTTCGGGGACAAGTGCAGGGGGTGGGCTTTCGATGGACGACCGCCAGGGTCGCAGCGGGTTTCGCCGTGCGAGGCTGGGTCCGCAACGAGCCCGACGGTTCGGTGCGGTGCGAGGTGGCGGGCTCGGCCGATGAGGTCGAAGCCTTCCTCGCGGAGGTCTCGGACACTCTGGCCGGCCACATCACAGCATGCGATGACGCGGTCGATCTCGAAGGTGCGCTGCCCGGTCAGGGCTTCGATATCAGGCGCTAAGACCACCCACCTGAGAGCCGGCCACGTGGCGTGTCAGTCTCGACCGAGGGGCGTGAGCCGGATGTTTCGCCATCGGATCTGACCTGGCGATGCAGCGCTGTGTACCTGCAGGGCGATAAAGCCTTCGGCGTCCTGCGTGTCGGTCAGGTCCGCGCACGGCACACCGTTGACCCAGGTTCGGAGCCGATCGCCGTTCGATTCGATCCGCAGCGTGTTCCACTCAAAGATGCTCGGCACGGCGGCCATCGCCTTGGGGTCGTCCTTGAGCGGCGCCAGCCAACCCCGGCCTGCCTCGTCGTAGATGCCGCCCGTCCATCGCCTTTCGGAATGGTCGAGTTCGCACTGATAGCCGGTCACGCGCCCATCGCCTTCGCGCTGACGCGACCGGAACTGCACGCCCGAGTTGATCGGTGTATCCCACCTGAATTCGAGTTCAAGGATGAAGTCGTCATACAAGTCATGTGTTCGCAGAAACGTGTTCGGCCCGGGCCCCCGCGTCCCGACGATCGCGCCGTCCTGCACGGTGTACGTTGCGTTGCCGCCGACCTTGGTCCAGCCGTCGAGATTGCTGCCGTTGAAGAGGGGGTCGAAAGCGGGTTTGGAAGCAGGCCCGCAGGCCGAGAGTGCGGAGCAGACAAAGGTCGCAAGGGCCAGGAGTCTGAGCATGCGGCTGAGGATACCGGGACTGGCCAGCGCGGCCGATCCGGAGCAGCAAGCCCGCACTGCATCCGCAGGACACCAAGGTGCGGCGGGCTCAGTGCGTCACGCCGATCGGGGGGAGAGCGCCAGTGACAGTCGTGAGGGGGGGATCGATGCGGACCGTCTCGCCGAGTGGCGGGCATGAGGTTCAGTGATGC
>JASMLR010000040.1 GCA_030748575.1 Phycisphaerales bacterium
GATACATCCGCATGCCGACGCTGGACTGGCCGTGACTGGCATGGAGGTGGTCCGAGTCGATTCGGCTTTGACGGGCGAGGCGTTGATCGATGCGTTGCAGGGTGTCCGGTTCCTCGGAATCCGATCAAAGAGCCGCGTTCCGGCTGAGGTCATTGCCGCGGCCCCGTCGCTGGAAGCGATCGGGTGTTTTTGCATCGGCACGAATCAAGTCGATCTCGACGCTGCTGCCGATCGTGGCATCGCGGTCTTCAACTCGCCGTTCTCGAATACGAGAAGCGTCGCTGAGATTACGATTGCTGAAGTCATCGCACTTCACCGAAAGTTGATCGATCGTTCCATGGAACTGCACGGCGGGCGGTGGCGCAAGTCGGCGACTGGCGCCCATGAAGTCCGCGGCCGGACCATCGGAATCGTCGGCTACGGGCACATCGGATCGCAGGTCTCAGTGCTGGCCGAGGCCTTCGGAATGCGTGTGGTCTACTACGACATTCTCCCTCGCATGGCGTTGGGCAATGCGCGTGCCTGCCCCTCACTCGAAGCCCTGCTTGAACAGTCCGATGTCGTCACGCTGCACGTACCAGCGACCCCGACGACGCGACACCTCATCGGGCCCGAGCAACTGAATCGAATGAAGCAGGGCGCCTCGCTGATCAATAATGCCCGGGGGAGCGTCGTGGACATCGACGCGCTTGCTCAGTCAATCCGGAATGGTCACATCGGCGGCGCT
>JASMLR010000041.1 GCA_030748575.1 Phycisphaerales bacterium
TCGCCAGGCTGCGGGATGGCTTCCTGGCCTTGCGTCTCGCACAGGTAGTCCAACTGCCACTCCAGAGCGCCTACAGCCAGCCACGTAGCCTCGTCATGGTGTTCGCCGAGGCTCCAGTCAAAGCACCGAGTGGATGGCCTCTGGTGGGGGGTTCTGGTTATGGGGCAAGGGGTTGGCGTGTTCATTCGTTTTGCTCCTGAGTGGCTTTCACCATGGCAACAATCCCGGCCTTCACAGCGTCCGAAAGGCCCGCCCACGCTGCCACGATCTGGGCTAGTTGGGGGTCGTTCTGATTCTGCGCGCTCTCACCGGCGCTACGCTTCGCCCCTGGCGGGGCAGAAACGGGCGATTTCGTCAGCTTCCCAAGCTGAATGTCGAGGGTTCGATCCCCTTCACCCGCTTCGTTGCAGAGGCATGGCCCGCTTCGCGGGGCATGCCTCTTTCACTGCGCGGTTGAGCCCGCCGCAAGCGGCGGGCCAGACCCGCTCGCGCGGGCCTGGGGGCTCTTGTGTCTTCCCGCCTGCGGCGGGGCGCCGATCCCCTTCACCCGCTTCGTTGCAGAGGCAGAGTGCGGCGAGCCACCAATGAACCTGAAATGTCACGGGTCGGGATTGGCAGGTTATGGCACAAGTCGGATCCGGGCCACGGGGCTCCTGTGGCCCCCCGCTTCCAGCGTCGAGACGTAGGGGCCGCACACCTCGGGAACCTGCCGCCGCAGACGTTCCT
>JASMLR010000042.1 GCA_030748575.1 Phycisphaerales bacterium
GTCAGCCCGTTGTTCCGAGAGCCACGATTGGCCCTGCTCGACCTTGAGTTCGGCTACCTCATCGCGCAGTTGCCGGACCATGTCGCGAAGTTCGTTGACATCTGCGGTATCGATGGGTGACGAGGACATTGCAGTGCCTGCGATGGCGGTGGCAATGGCAGAGGATGTGAATTGGGTGAACATCAAAGTGTGTCTCCTGTTTCGGTTCGTCGACGCGGGTACCATATGTCACAGCAAGATTGGTAGGTCATGTCACAGCGAAATTTATTGATCGAATTGGATGCCGCGAAGGACTCCGCAGTCTCCTGCAAAACCGCCGCGCCCCTGCGGAAGCAGAGGGTCACACCCCGGGTGTGACCCCTAGTACACTGTGGGGCCGCCGGCCGAGTACCCAAGTGGACCAAGGGAACGGATTGCAAATCCGTCATTCGTGGGTTCGAATCCCACCTCGGCCTCTCCGGCAGCCGGAAACACCATGCAACTGATCCTCCCCATCCTCGTAATTCTGGCCATACAGGCCCGGGAAGTCGCCCCCATGCGGGAAGGCTCGATCGTCCTCGACGGCCTCGGCACGCTCGTGGTGAGCGAGGAAGACAACATCCCGCCAATGTTCGCCATCGAACAGACCGATGGCGATGGTGATGAGCGGTTCATCCTCCTGCCCTCCAAACGGCTGGCGGAAATGGAACACCTCGCCAGCGAGCATCCCGACGCCCGATTTCG
>JASMLR010000043.1 GCA_030748575.1 Phycisphaerales bacterium
GGAAGTGTTGGCGAGGCCGATGTCGATGGGGGTCCGACGACTCTGGTGTCGCCAGCGGTTGACCTCGACGGCACCGACGGCATCATCTCGTATGCCAGGTGGTTCTTTGACAGCGAAAGCGGCGATGCGCTCTACACCGAGGTGAGTGGGGACGACGGCGCGACGTGGACTCCGGTCCACAGTACAGGTGGTACGAACGCGGCCTGGCAAACAGCTTCGTTCCGCGTTGGCGACTTCATTGTGCCGACCGCCACGGTTCGCGTTCGGTTCGTGGTTGAGGATGCTCCGAGCGCCTCGGTGGTCGAAGCCGGTATCGATAATCTGCAACTCGATGTCTACGCCTGCGACGAGGTGATTCCCTGCGAGGGAGACATCAACGGCAGCGGGGCGGTCGATGTCGATGACGTGCTGCTCATTCTGAGCGCATTTGGCGATGAAACAAACGGTCCGGAGGACCTGGACGGTGACGGCTGGGTGACGGTCAACGACGTGCTCATTGTGATTGGCGCCTGGGGTCCGTGCGACTGAGCGGGGCGTGTGGCGGCATGATCGCCATCCGGACCGCCATCCGGACCGCCATCCGGAACAAGGTCGGCGCCCGCGGCGGCAGCTTTCCGGCGAGTTGATGGCTGTCCAATCTCGGCTCGAATTGCTGGACACCCACCAACACAAGAGTTGCTGAGAGAATTGCTGGACACCCACCGATCGGGCCTCACGCACGC
>JASMLR010000044.1:0-468 GCA_030748575.1 Phycisphaerales bacterium
TGTCGGGTCGCGGTACGCGACGGTGGCCGACGTGCCCGCCGGCCGCGTTGACATCCGCACGGGCTCAACCTGGAGTGCCGCGGTTGGCGCACCGGAGCCTGCGGAGGACGCAGAGTTCGGTTGGTCCTGCGCACTCAGCGCAAATGCATTGGTGGCCGGCGCGCCCTACCAGCCCGATTCCGGCGGCGTGTATCTGTGGTCAGGCATCTCCGGACCCTGCGGGTGCCAGGCCGATGTCAACGGCGATGGCGACGTTGGGGTCGATGACCTCTTGACGGTGCTGGAAGGATGGGGCGGCGACGGTCCGGGCGGCGACATCGATGGGGATGGCACGATCGGCGTCAACGACCTGCTGGCCCTGATCGCTGCGTGGGGCCCGTGCGCCTGACGCTGTACGCTGCGTGGTGAACGCTACGCGTCGCCGCTTTCGGAGGAGTCATCCGTAGTTTCAGCGTGCTTGCGGGATAC
>JASMLR010000044.1:478-706 GCA_030748575.1 Phycisphaerales bacterium
CAGAATCGCGGTCGCCGCATAGTGTCGCATGGCTTCGTTGCCGATCGCCGATGCGACCTCTTCAACTTCCTGCTCCACGGCATTCCAGTCGCGGCTAACCCAGGACCCCGACTGCGGCTTGGACGCGCAGCCGCAAAGCGCGGCGGCGGCGCACAGCACGACGATAGCGTTTCTCACAGGAAGCTCCTTCCTCACGTTCAACGCTTCAGTGTACATCCGGCCTGGGCC
>JASMLR010000045.1 GCA_030748575.1 Phycisphaerales bacterium
TGTCGTCGCCGCGAACCGTTTCGGAACCGACAAAGATGTGCAGTATGGAGGCCGATCCGCCATCATTTCCTTCCAAGGCACCATCCTCGCCGAGGCGTCGGACACGACATCCATGGTCATCTCCGCATCCTGCGACCCCAACGCCGCTGCAGCCTGGCGACATGAATTCCCGGTCGCTGACGACATCAACCGGGCATTCCTGGGTTCCGTGGACATTCAGAAGGTCAATCCCACCGCTTGATGCCACACCGGACGGCAAGTACCCTCTCTGCCTCTTGGCGAGGTAGCTCAGTTGGTAGAGCACGGCACTGAAAATGCCGGTGTCCCCGGTTCAAGTCCGGGTCTCGCCATTTCGAAACCGGAGTCAGCCCGCTTCCCTGATGCGATCAAGACGCATCTGGGTCACCATCCGCCGGATCGCATCGCCTTTGACCGTCGATGCCGACATGCCGGGCATGGGAAAAAACCGTTCGAGCGCCGCGGCGAGCCTCGCATCAGTGGTCATCACAAAGTACGCCGGCCGATCGAGCACACTCGTGGCAAACCGAAGCGCGCGACACAGGTGTCGCTGCGTCGTGGCCATGACAAGCGTGTCACCCTCCAGGTTCATCGGCAGCACCCGAAATTGCCAGGCCTGACGAGGATCCAACATGGCGACCGCCTCCGCCCGCGGAATCTCTTCAAAGGGATCGATCGTCCGG
>JASMLR010000046.1 GCA_030748575.1 Phycisphaerales bacterium
GGCTCAGTGCTGGACACCCACCAATCCAGCCTCTCGGGGCCACCATGAGTAACTGCTGGACACCCATCAATGTGGCCTCTCGGGGCCATCAGGGATCAGAGAGTCAATGCTGGACATCCACCAATCCGGCCTCTTGGGGCCGTCGGTCCGCCGCTGCCGCTGCTCGCCGCAGTGGCGAGCGGTCGGGACCGCCCTCGCTGGAGACATCGCGGAGAGGGAGCCAGCGCGGCGGCTCGGCCCGCCATCGCTGGGGCCCCGTGGAGGGGGAGCCAGAGCGACGGATCGCGGCTGCCCCGCGGAGCACGCCCCGCAGGCTCAGGGGTACCGGCAGGTCACAGGTACTCGCCCAACTCTTCAATCGCCGGACCGAGGTGCTTCTCGTAGTGCTTCCACCGGCCGTCGGATGTGTTGTACATCTTCTTGTTGACCTGATCCCAACTGATCGTTCTGGCGACGTTCGTGGACTCATGGAAGTCCAGACACTTTGCGTCCCAGTCAAGTTCCAGGAAGTCGATGAGCCGTCGCGTCTCTTCGTCCTGATTCCGAACCATCTGCTCGTAGTGCAGTTCCAACATGGGCATGTCCAACACTTCAAGCCAGTGTTCCTGAAGTTTGCGACGGGCCACCCAGATCTTCCCGAAGTGCCGAAGGTCTGTGGTAAAGCGATGGCCGAGCGTCACCAGATTGTTCGTGT
>JASMLR010000047.1 GCA_030748575.1 Phycisphaerales bacterium
ATCCGGCGGTTCCGTACCCGTACGGGTGGCCGAGAACGGTCGGCTGGCCGGAGAAGTTGTGCTCTGGTGGGGGAGAGGAGACCTGCCACTCGAGGGTGCTTGCGTTCCAGGGGTTGTCGCCGGCCCTTGGGCCTCGTCTAGCAGCGGATAGCAGGATGTAGACGAGCAGAAGGAAGCTGCCGCCGAGGAAGTAGGCCGAGATCGAGGAGAACAGGTTTGCCCCCTCCAACTGTTCCGGGTAGTCGGCAATGCGGCGGTTCATGCCGTTCGTGCCCAGCCAGAACTGCGGCAGGAACGTGAGCTGGAAGCCGATGGTCAGCCACACTGCGAAGATGATCCCCAGCCGGTCGTTGATCATGCGGCCTGTGATCTTCGGGAACCAGAAGAAGATTCCGGTCAGGAAGGCGAAGATCATTCCACCCATGATCGTGTAGTGGAAGTGGGCGACCACGAAGTAGCTGTCGTGGAGGCTCACATCGGTGACCACGTCGGCCAGGAAGATTCCGGTCACCCCGCCCATGAGGAACTGGAAGATCCAGATCATGGCGAAGAAGAGCGGTGTCTTCATCCAGAGCCTGCCCCGCCACAGGGTCGCCACCGCCGAGAGGAAGATCACGCCCGTGGGGACAGAGATCATCTCGGTGGCGAACATGAACGGACCGTGCAGGTATTCGGCCATGCCGCTGGTGAACA
>JASMLR010000048.1 GCA_030748575.1 Phycisphaerales bacterium
CCAACATCCGCTCGGGATGGACACCCACCAACATCCGCTCGGGAGGCCTCGAAAGGCATTGTTGGACACCCACCGAAAGGCATTGTTGGACACCCACCAACATCCGCTCGAGAGGCCTCGAAGGCGGTTTGATGGGTGTCCACTCTTTGGCTTGTTACAGATCGGCAAGCTTGTGGCTTATTGGCACGCAAGCGGACAAATCACCCGTCGGGTCGGGGGTTCGGAGCCGAACAGCATTGTTGGACACCCACCAACATCCGCTCGGGAGGCCTCGAAGGCGGTTTGATGGGTGTCCACTCTTTGATCTGTGGCCGGTGGATCAAGGGCATGCCCGAAGGGCCCACTTCACCGCCGTCTGTTTGAGAGAACACCACCCCCGCGATCGCGGCGGTGCGGCTACTCGCGCGGCCCGCCGCGCACCCGCGCCATCGAGAATCGTCTCCTCAGGCGTACATGTGGCGCGCATTGAGGAGCGGGCTGTCTCGGATCACACTGACCTACTCAAGGCGAGTGATGGTCAGCGTTCCATGCCCGGTTTGGCCGGACTGGCCGGCTATTCGGATGAAGAGTCTGCCCTCGATTCCAGGCCCGACCTCAGCAGTCACGCTGGAGTGGCCGGCTTGGCAGTCAGTCTCCGGCGGCGCATCACCGCTGCACGCGATCTGGACCATGTCTTCGCACAGATAGGCTC
>JASMLR010000049.1 GCA_030748575.1 Phycisphaerales bacterium
TACCGAAGGTGCAGGAGGTTTTCGTCCAGGGAGAGCGCCGCCTGTGAGGCGGCAAGCGAGTCTTCGGAGTAGGCGTTGGCCAAGAGCGCGGAGGCGTGCCGTGCCCAAAGTTTGGCGTTGCTCGGATCGGCCTGGACGGCTCCGGCGGTTCGGTAGAGGAGATCGGCAATCAGCGGGTCGACCGTGCCGAGATCTGCCGGAAGCGGTACGTCCCTGTTCGCGGCCGGCGGTGTTGGTTTTCCACAACCTACGCAGATCACCGCTACCACAACAAGCAGAATCATCGCTCGCATGGTTGAATCCTAGCAGGCTACTTGAACAAACGACCGATCGGCGAGACAATCACGCAGGTTCCCATGGACTATCTGACCGAAGAAGAATTTTCGAAACTCCAGCAGGAACTGGAGGACCTCAAGGGCCGCCGCGCGGAGTTGTCGGATCGGATCGGCCGCGCCAGGGAACTCGGCGACCTCAAGGAGAACGCCGAGTACCACGCGGCGAAGGACGATCAGGGGCACAACGAGCGGAAGATCAAGGATCTTGAAGAGAGGCTCAAATCCGCCGTGGTTGCGGACGACGAACATGTTCCCGATGACATGGTGTTCTTCGGCGCGACAGTGCGGCTGCGGAATGTCGATACTGATGCAGAAGATCTGTACAAACTTGTGGGCGACATGTCGGGAAGTTTCG
>JASMLR010000004.1 GCA_030748575.1 Phycisphaerales bacterium
TCGTACTTTGCGCAGCAATGACCGAAGGAGGAGTGGGTCAGGGGCTGTGTTGCAATGTTTCTGGCCCCTCACCCTGTGATGGGGGCCAGGAACATTGGATCTCAGTAATGGAGCCGGGGGGATTCGAACCCCCGTGCCGTGACGGTCGGTGTGCCGCGTCTACGTGTGTAGTTGCTGTTTACTCTCGCCCCGCAGGACGGTGAGCAACGACCTTCCTGCGGGCCATGACAGACAAATGTCTCACTTCGCCGAGGCCTGTCAGCCCATTGAAGCCAGTCCGATGCGTCGTTCAGTGTCCTATCGGACGTCAGTCACTGAACGTCGCGGTCAAGCCGCGAGTGCGTACTGCGTGTTGGCAGTTAAAGTGTTGCACCCTTGATAACGCGGTTGGATGCGCCGCGACACGCAACGACATACGTTCCCCGCCCGGTCGATGCCAGTCGGCCCCGATGGGTGGTGACGTGTGTGGCTGATTCGGACCCCGGCCGACAACGTCGGGGGGCCGGAAACACGTGCACCGGGTTGAGAAAGAGCGGCGGACGGATGTCCGAGGGTGGATTCTACCTCGCGTGTCGAGCCGAGGCGCGTACATACGCCCGCTTCGCTGCGGACTGTGGGCGATCACGCAAAAAACTGATGTTTCTGCTCATAGATAGCGGGGTTGGCCACTACGTTGAGTGACGCGGCAGGGTGCTTTCGCCCTGCTTGGTCAGGGACATCCTCAGAAAGCACAGATATGCGAAGACGAAACAACCGCCCGGTACAGGCGGCAGTGAAGAACACGATCATGGCGGCCGCGGCTGCGGCGATGCTGAGCACGGCGGCTAATGGGGCGAGCCGCGAGTGGATCGGCTTCGACAATCAGCCTGCGGGCACGGCACCGTCCATCACGCTGCTGACTGAGCAGAGTTCAGCCACTGAATCTGTCTTTGAGGTCAAGGTGCACGGCATGTGGCTGACGGCGATGGATGTGCCGGGCCAGGATGGCCCGATGCACGCGCTGGAACTGCCTGGCACAGGCGCCATGGCCACCGATGCGCTTGGCTTGCCCGAACTCCCGGGCGTTGCGCTCAATGTGGCATGCACCGTGGGAGGTGTGCAGGGGGAGCCGCCCAATGTGGACATTCAGGTCACTCCGATGAGCCAGGTGGAGCTCTCAGGCATTCGCGTGTACCCACGTCAGGCCAACGATGCGACCGACGAGACCGGTGGCGACGGAGATCAGACCTTCTATTACAACGAAAGTTTCTACCAAACGTCCGACGATCCCTTTCCGACGGCGGCTGCTCGTGCACTCGGTGGGTATCGAAAGGTGCGCGGCATCGGATCCATCGGGACGGTCGTGACGTGCTTACGCTGCCAGCCAGCCACTGAGAGGTTGTTGGTTGAGACGGCGTTTCTCGTGCGTGTGCAGATGACGGGGTCGCCGCTTGAGCACCTGTCCATCCGACCCAGCAGGGCTACGTTTCTTGGTGAGATGTACCACAACGCGTCCCTCCTCTGGGAGTTGCAACTCGCGACGCTCAATTTGGGTGCGGACGAGGGGGACTACCTCATCGTGACGCCCGACCAGTACCGTGATGAGTTGCTGCCGCTCATCCGACAGAAGACGGAGCGTGGCTTGCGTGTGCGGGTCATCATCACGTCCTCGCTCGGCACCGGTTTCGACGCCGCCGACGTCAAGGCCGCGATCGCTGACTGGTACGACACTTGCGATAACCACGACGAGTGCTACGTCCTGCTGATCGGCGATCTCGATGAGATGCCGATGCATGAGGATCCGCTGAATGACCTGCCTTCCGATCACTACTACGTCTGCCTGAATGACGAACTCGAGCCGGATTGTCCCATCGGCCGGTACTCCTGTGATTCCGAGACCGACCTCGCCCAGCAAATCGCCAAAACGATCGCCTATTCGGAAAATCCGATCGCTGGGTCTGAGCACTACAGCCGCGGCTTGCTCGCTGCGCACAAACAGCAGAGCAAAGAGTACGTGGAGTGCATCGAAGACATTGAGGATCAGGTGTACCTTGCGCTCCAGCCAGAATTCACGATGTACTCGGGACGTGAGACCGGATCGACCGTGGCCAATGTGGTGGATGACATCAACAACACTCACTACGGACTCGTCATGTACCGAGGACACGGGTGGAAGATCAAGTGGGGCGACAATTGGAATACGCAAAACGATGAACTGTGGGACACCGACGTCGCGGGTCTCAGCAACGGCGCGTACACGCCGATTGTCGTCTCGGTGGCGTGTGGCAACAGTGCCATGCAACTCGAAGACGACTGCATCGGGGAAGTCTGGATGGAGCGGGATGAGCACGGGGCCGTCGCGCACATTGGGTCGACCCGGTCAAGCAAAACAGTGCCGAACCACGACTTTGCACGCATGTTTCAGTACTTCTACTGGACCGACTCCAATTTTGCGTTGGGACTGCTCATGCAGGGATCCTGGGAGTTTGCTTGGCTGAGCAATGGATGTTCCGATGATGCGGCGAAGAACATTTACATGTGCCAACTCCTCGGTGATCCAGAACTCCGTCCATGGATCCATGCGCCGATCGGCCTCAGCATCATCGACATGCCCGTGTTCCATGAAGGGTTTCACTTGTACTCCGTCAATGTCGCTGCAGACCGGGCGCTGGATCTCGACGATGTCATTGTCGTGGCGGTGGTCAACGGTGAGATCCGGCAGATGGCTCGGTGTGACGAGAGCGGCCGTGCTGACCTCGAGTTGAACCTTGAGCAGCAGGATGAGGTTGTCCTGCGGGCCCATACCGAACTGGCGTTCGCCTTGGATACCCGACGAGAGTCGGTGGTCGCGGCGTCATGCCCAGCCGATCTGGATGGCTCTGGCGCTGTGGACATCGATGACCTGCTTGCTGTGGTCGGCGGATGGAACACGGTCGAGGGTGACATCACCGGTGACGGGACGACCGATATCGAGGACGTTCTCGCAGTACTCGACGGTTTCGGCGAATGTCCTTGAGCCGACGCAACCATTGACGCGAAACAAGGGCGGGCTTGTCTTTGACAGTCTCGCCCGCCGCGCTGTCGCGTCAGACTCTCCGCCATGCGAGTCATCGCGCGGTCATGAAGAAGACAATCGTCATGCCGATGAGGATTCGGCCTGCCGGTGCAATTCCGCCGAGCAATTCACCGACTGCTGCCGAGATCGATCATCCCAGAATGATGGCGGTGGACACGGCTGCGTGTTGCGGGCAGCCCCGGACCTCCAGCACGGGAACGCTCATCCGAATGGGTTGCCGATCTTGCCTCGTGCTGCGGGAATGATCTCATTGAGCACGTTCATCAGAATCTCACCAGGCAGGCCGACGGCGTCGACCTCACTGATGAGCGAGGCATCGTAGAACTCGAGCACCCGAGCGGTTTCCTCGTGGTACACCTGGAGGCGGCGTCGAATGACGGCTTCATCCGCGTCGTCCGGGCGGTTGGAGTGCTCGGCCCGCTTCTTCATGCGGGTCACCAAGGCATCGGTGTCGAGGCAGACCAGATGAACGACACGGAGCACGTCAATGTACTCGTCGATCATCCCCGCCTGCGCGGCGCTTCGAGGAATGCCGTCGAGGACGAGCAGGTCGGTGTCGGGCCGGTACTGGTTCGTGTCAATGAGTCCCTGAACATACTGCCGCCAGAGACGCACGGTGAGGTCGTCCGGGACGAGTAGCCCTTGCGTGGAGTAGCTCAGAAACTTCTGCCCGAGTTCGCTCTCACGGTCCAGACCGCGGAACATGTCGCCGGTCGCCAGATGGACGAATCCGGGAATGGTGCCGAGGATCGCGCCCTGCGTGCCCTTGCCCACCCCGGGCTGGCCGAAGAGCAGTACGGTCTTGAGGGGGGTACTCATGAGGCGGGCAGGATAGGGAATCGGACCCGACCGGGTGTGATTTGAAGGCGGCGGGGAAGGCAAAGATGGGTGCCGGCGGTGCTACGCTTCGCAGATGCGTGGAATCACAAGCCGATGGGTACCTCGGAGCGAGTTCAAGGCCGAAGGATCGCTGCTGGATCGCGTGCTCGCCGCCCGCGGCGTGACCCGGCAAACCGCTCGAGCGGAGTTTCTGCAGCCCCTTGAGGCCCAGCTGCATCCTGCCGGGGCCCTGCCGGGCGTGGACGCGGCCGCCACTCGGCTCCTGGAGGCCATCGACGCAGGCGAGACCATCGGGATCTATGGCGACTACGACGTGGACGGCGTGACGGCGACCGCCACGCTGGTCCGCGTCCTTCGAGCGATCGCGCCGAAAGCACGCGTCGAAACCTACATCCCGGACCGTCGCGCGGAGGGCTTCGGCATGCACGCCGAGGCCGTTCGCCTGCTCCGCCGCCGCGGGGTCGATGTGTTGGTCACGGTCGACTGTGGCATCGCTTCCGAGGCCGCGCACGCCGTATGTCACGAGGTCGGCATGGATCTCATCATCACGGACCACCATCCACTTGGCTCGCATCCGATTCCGGATGTCACGGCGGTGGTACACCCCGGGCTCCCGGGCAGCGACTATCCGTGGCCCATTCTCAGTGGTTCAGCCGTGGCCTGGAAACTCGCGCGGCATCTCGTGTCGAAGGTTGAAGGGTCCGATGCGCTAAGCGACGCGATGCGGGGGGTGCTTCAGGACACGCTGTGTCTGGCCGGCATGGGCGTCATTGCAGACATCGTCCCGCTCGTCGGGGAGAATCGGCGGATCGCCGCCAAGGCACTGCGGTTCATGCGGGAGTGCACCATTCCCGGCGTCGCGGCCCTGATTCTGGAGTGTGTCAAGCCCGGCGAGTCCATTACATCGGAGACCATCGGGTACCGGATCGGTCCCCGCATCAATGCGGCCGGCCGGCTCATTCATGCAGAGAAGGCCCTGAACCTCCTGTTGACCGACGATGACGCGGAGGCCAGAGCAGCGGCCAAGGAACTCACCGAGATCAACACCGAGCGACAGAAGCTTGTGCGGGCGATGACCGATCAGGCCAGCGAGCGGGTCGTGGCCGAGGGGTTGGACGGTCCCGACAAGCGGCTGATCATGCTTGCAGACGAATCCTGGCACATCGGGGTGGTGGGAATCGTGGCGGCGAAGCTGATGAATCGGTTTCACCGGCCCACCGTCCTGCTTGGACCAGCCGGGCCGGATGTGTATCGCGGCTCCGCACGCACCATCAGCGAGTATCCCCTGCATGAGGCGTTCGAGGCGTGCAGCCAGCACTTTGTCGGGCACGGGGGCCACGCCATGGCTGCCGGGTGCGTGGTGGCGACCGGCGATATCCCCGCAGCCACCGAGGCGATGCTTTCCCATGCCACCGCCAACCTGCCTCCTGAACACCTGACGCCGTCGCTTCAATACGACTGTGAGGTGACCCCCGAGGACCTGCAGATGGCGGAGGTTGCGTCGCTGGAGGCCTTGCAGCCGTGCGGCCGGGACAACGAGACGCCTCGCTTGCTCGTGCGTGGTCTGAAGGTCGAGCGGGCTCGGCCGGTGGGGGGCGGCGACACGCTGCAGCTGCGGTTTCGTGGCGGCCGGGGCGTCTGGTTCTCCTACCCCAAGGGCACCGACGCTGATCCGGAGCGGCTTCCCCGCGGCGCGTTGATTGATGTTGTCGCTGACGTGAAGGTCGACGCCTGGCAGGGGACTCCGTATGTCGATCTGAACATCAAGGACCTTCGGCGGCAATGAGCGGCGCAACGAGATCCTTGACCGTCACGATGCCGAGCGGCGGGCCGGCCGGCCCCTGCACCACGCCGATGGCCGCCTGATGGGACCGGAGGTCAAGCAGTGCTTCCGATGCCGGCGTGTCGGGGTTGAGCATGCGGGCATCGGTCGCGCAGTCCGTCAGTGGCTCGTCGGGCCGCGTGTACAGGGCGATGATGGACACGATCGATCGCACGCCGCCGTCGGTCTCCACGACCGGCATGCGCGACCAGCGTGAGTCGATGGCGGCGCGTCGCTCGTCGGGACTTGCCGCCGCGGCGATGGCGTGGACGTCGCGCCACGGCACCATGACGTCGCCGACCGTGCGATATCGCATCCGCAGCGCTCGGTCGAGCAGGGCAGTCTGGTTGACAGAGAGCACGCCGGCATCGACGCCTTCCTTGAGGAGATCGGACATTCGTTGCCGGGCCGTCAGACTCTCCGGGTCGCCCCCACGGACGAGCCGAGCCATCGCGCGGCCGAACCACTCGGTCAGCGGCGCGACCAGCGTGACGGTCAGCAGCAGCTCCACGAGTCTCAGCGGACGGGCGAGCCTGTAACACCAGTCATCGCTTCGCGTGCGAAAGAGATCCTTTGGCAGAACTTCGGCCAGGATGAGCAGCAGCGGAACCAGCAGGACGGTGTCGATGACGATGACGGCGATCGGACCGAAGCCCGAACCGTGCAGGAGCGTTGCAACACTCCACGTGCCCAATTGGTTGGCAGCGTTGGTGCCAATGAGAATGACGGCGAGCATCTTCTGAGGACGGCGAAGGAGCGATCCCAGAATGCGCGCCCGCCCGTCGCCCCGCCCGACCCGGAGTTCCAGCCGCACACGGTTGATCGAATACAGGCCCATCTCGAGCCCCGAAAACAAGGCGCTTCCGAGGATGCCGGCGCCCAACGCACACAGCAGCAGGGTCAGTTCAAGGGAGGTCATGAGGCACCCTCCTCCGCAGAGACGATCGCGGTCTCCACGGCGCCCGCTGTGGCGTGGTGCACTTCAATGGTGATGTTCCCGATGATGACCTGATCGCCTGCCTCAGGAATTCTGCCGATTCGGCTGGTGACGAGTCCTCCGACGGTGCGGGCCCTGCCCGTGTCCACCTCCGGCCCGGCGATGGCGCCGAGCAGCCGATCGGCCGGGAAGTCGCCCGGAACAATCCACCGCCCGGGGCCCAGCGGTCGAGCCTTGGCCGCAGGGCGGGATGCGTCGTCGGCGATGTCACCAATCAGCGGTTCGATGAGGTCGTGCAGGGAGACGACGCCAGCGGTGCCGCCGAACTCGTCGACCACGACCGCGGTCTGGCGTTTGGATTGGCGCAGTACTTCGAGGGCGCGGCCGACCGTCGTGACTTCCGGAATATACGTGCCGGTTCGAAGCAGCGGTTCAATCGGGCCAGAGGCGCGAAGCCAGTCCTTGACGTGCAGGAAGCCGGCGATGTCGTCGAGGTCGCGCCGATACACCGGAATTCGCATGTAGCCGTGCGCTTGGATGGTCGCCCGAATGTCGTCCTCTGTTGCGTCCAGTTGGATGCCGACCATACGGGTACGGGGCGTCATGACGTCGGACACGGGCGTGTGGTCCAGTGCGATCACGTCGGCGAGCAGCCGCTGCTCCGCCGCATCCACCAGACCTTCCGAGCCCGACGCGGCGATGAGTTCGTCCAGTTCCCCCAGCGAGAGTTGCTCGACCGGCTGCGGCGGCGTCGCGAGCCTTGAAAGTGGTTGAATGAGGAGCAGATCAAGGACGGTACTGATCGGAAGCAGGAGGCGATGGACTGCGAGGAGCGGCGGGCCGACCAGGCGGGATGCGCCCACGGTCCGCGCCGACGCAACCATCTTCGGGGCGACTTCAGCAAACAGCACGATGGCGAGCAGTGCGGCGATCGGGATCGCTGCTGCGCCGATGGCGCCCCAGGGCTGATGCCAGGCCAATACGGACACCAGCGCGAAGTACAGAACGTTCGTCACCATGTTTCCGAGCAGCAGCGTGATGAGGATCGACCTCGGCGCTCGGAGCAGTTGCAGCGCGGCGCATCGATCGCCCGCGGCCGAAGCAAGGTCAATGCGATCGCGTGCTGACAGGCCAAACAGTGCCGTTTCAGAGCCGCTGAAGAACGCGCTGCCCGCCAGCAGGCAGGGCAGTGCCACCGCAAGCCCAGTATGGAGGGCCGTCCAGGTCGCCGGATTGGTCGGGTCGCTCACCGCAGTTGCGAGGGATCAGGCCTCGCCCTTGTCTCCACCTTCCCCGGCGATGGACGAACGCATGTCCGTATCGGCGACGAGGTTTTTCATCCGGTAGTAGTCCATGATGCCGAGGTTGCCGCTGCGGAACGAATCTGCCATTGCTTTGGGCACTTCGGCCTCCGCAAGCACGACCAGCGCGCGGTTCTTCTGCACTTCAGCCTTCTGTTCGGCTTCCTGAGCCACAGCCATCGCGCGTCGCTGCTCCGCCGTCGCCTGGTATCGCTTGGTGTCCGCCGCGGCCTGATCGGCCTGGAGCCTCGCGCCAATGTTCTCGCCGACGTCGATGTCGGCGATGTCGATGGAGAGAATCTCATACGCCGTGCCCGCGTCGAGGCCCTTCTCAAGCACCGTTCGGGAAATGTCATCGGGATTCTCGAGCACGGCGAGGTGATTTGCCGCCGAACCGATGGTCGAAACGATGCCTTCGCCGACACGGGCGATGATCGTCTCTTCCGTTGCACCTCCGACAAGTCGCTCGATGTTTGTTCGGACCGTGACCCGCGCCCGGGCGCACAGCTTGATCCCGTCCTTGGCGACGGCATCGATCGTCGAGCGGCTTCCCTCGACGCTTGGGCAGTCGATGACCTTGGGATTGACGCTTGTGCGGACCGCTTCCAGGATGTCGCGGCCAGCAAGGTCAATGGCGGTTGCGACGCCCCAGTCCAGATCGATTCGCGCCTTGCCCGCGGCAATGACGGCACGCGTCACGGCTGTCACATGGCCACCGGCGAGATAGTGCGACTCCAACTGAGCGGTCGTGAGCTCGATGCCCGCTTTCTTGGCCGTGATGCGATTCTCGACGATCAGCTTCGGCTTGACCTTTCTGAACCGCATCATGATCAGATCGATGAATCGGACGCGGGCGCCAGAGATCCATGCCTGCAACCAGAGGCCGAAGTACTGGAAGACGAAGAGAAAGACGATCAGCAGGATGACGCCACCGACGACGATGGCTCCAATCCAGATCGGGTCCATGGCGAGTGTGGTGGTCATGCGTGTTCCTTCGGGGAGCCCGCCGGCGCGGGACGAACCTTGAGTTGATTGTCGAGAACCTTGACGACGGTGATCCGGGCGCCCGCTGCGATCATCCCATGATCCGACAGGGCGTCATGACGATCACGGTCGATTCGAACGGTGCCGATGGGGCGAAGGTCGGTTTCCGCCACGCCGATGCGACCGAGTAGCGCGGCGCGCTGGGAGTCGGGCTTGCCTTCATCGGTCTGCAGCACGAGCCGTTCGGCCATGACGGTGCCGGACCACCATTTCCAGCCCAGCCACGCGGCCAGTGGGCCCACGACCGCGATGACCGCCAGCGCGACCATGCCAGTGGTCGGGCTGTGCATGAAGAACGCGGCGATGGAGCCGATGAGTGTGGCGGCCGCGGCGATGGCGAGAATCCCGCCGCTTGGTATGACCAACTCCATGGCAATGAGCAGAACGGTCGCGCCAATCAGCACACATCCCCAGAGCAGGGTGTTCCCGGGATCTGCCGAGGTTTGGGACAGCAGCATGCTCACGCGCAGGGCTCCACACTCACGACGAGGCCGTCTCGGCAGACCCGCACGGGTGTACCAGCCTCGATCCACCGACCCGAGCATACCGCATCCATCGTTTCGCCATGGAGTTCAATGCGGCCGGATGGCCGCAGTGGTGTGATGGCCGTGCCGACGCTGCCCACCCTGCTTGCCCCGATTGGCGCGCCTTCGGGCGGGCCCACCTGTTCGCGCAGCACCAGACCGCGGCCGGCCACGGAGGTATCCAACTTCCGCAGGACCAGCCACGCCAGCAGCCAGCCCAGCAGGACGCCGGAGAGCACGATCAGCCCTCCGCTGACCAGCTGCTCCTGGCCGGGCGTCGACGTCAGGTCCCCGGACACGGCGCTGCCCACGAGGCCGACGAGCAGCAGTACGGCGCCGCACATGCCGGCGACCAGCGTTCCGGGTATGACGAGCAGTTCCACGGCGATCAGCGCCAGGCCGATCAGGATCGCCGCGAGATCCCACCAGGACGCGAGCCCGATGAGCATGGGCGCCCCAACGAGCACAGCCAGCGCGACGATGGCGCCGATGCCGAACCATCCTGTTCCCGGAAGCGTCAACTCAACAAGCACGCACACCACGAAGATCGCAATGAAGGCCACGCGGACCGGCCAGGACATCATGACCTGTACGAGCGCCTCCGACCAGCGTGGTTCGAGCCGCAGCACGTCATCGGCGCCGAAGAATGCGCGAACGTCTTCGTCATCGGCGAGGGTGCCCACGGAGAGTCCGTAGGCCTCCGCCTGATGGGGTTTCAGGGTCAGCAGCCGGTCAGAGGCGACGACCTGCCCGAGTACGTCAAAGCGGTCAGCGTCCTCCGCCTGAAGCGGCGTACGGGTCGGCGGCAGCAGGGGCTGGGATGCAATGTCGTCGTCGGGCGCCTCGGCTGTGTCGCCGCCTGCCAGCATGGTGAGCAGCGGGTGGATCTGGAAAGGCTCGCCATCGGAGGGGGGTGTGATGGGCGTCATGGACTCGGGCGGCGGGACCCCGAAAACGCGCAGGTACTCCGGTCGATCGACAAAGACCGCTTCGCCGGTCTGGCGGTCCTGGAGCAGCCACAGTTCAACACCCACACTGACGAAGGCCTGAACGAGGCGTTCGTCGTAGTGATGCCGTCTCGCCTCGTCGACAACCTCGGCAAGCAGTGGCGACTCGATCTTGGCCCGCTCGGTCGCCGGCAGGGGGCCCAGCGCGGTGATGGGTGCGGCGTCACCGAACATGGCATCGGGAGCGGTCACAATCTCCCGGGCGCTCAAGGCGATGATGGTTCCGGCTGAGAACGCAAAGGGGTTGACCCAGGCCACCGTGTTGACCGGGGCCTGTGTTCGGATGAGGTTGGTGAGTTCAAGTGTCGCGGAAAGTTCGCCGCCAGGCGTGTCCAGCTCAATCACCACGGCGTCTGCGCCTTGCGATTCAGCCGCGGCCAGACGCTGCCGGACGGACGCTACGGTGACCGCGTCAATCGGTCCTCGAATGGGAATGACCGCCACCCGGGCGGCCTTACGGTAGGCGGGGATCGCCGCGGTTGGGCTCTGGACCATCGAGAGCAACATCATCGCCAGCGTGAGCATCATGACCGGGCAAGCCTAGCAGGCGACCACGCACCGGTGCATCCGGGCGCAGGGTGTCTCAGGGGTGCGGTGGAGTCCTGACCGCTTCAGTCGTGAAGCGGTTGGAAATCAACGTCGTACGGGTTGATCTCCGAACTGGGCGACCACAGGGGATTGGACGCGTCGCCGTCGGAGTGCGTGTGGGTCAGCAGGATGTCGCTTCCCAGAAGCGCCGTGTCGCTGCTGATCCAGTCGCCGGCGGCTTCGGCGTCGGCGCGGAACACGTTGTCGGGGAGTTCCATGGTCACGCCGGTGACCTCGTCGACGCTCGTCCACGTCGAGCCGTCCGGATAGAAGCCGTCGGCAAGGTCACTGTGCCCGTCAGCGAAGACAATGATGCCTCGCCACGCCCCCGGCTTGCCCATGAGGTAGGCGGTGTTTGATGTCTCCACCGAGGCGTTGCTGTCGCAGTCGACGGCCTCGGGATTGAGTCGGGTGGCGCAGCCGTTCATCGGGCCGCGGGTACCGAGAACCGCGAAGGAGGAACTCCCGGTGCGGTCCCACTGATCGCGTCGCCGCTCGCCTGCGAGCGGCATGATGGCATAGGAGTTGTGGCTGTATCCGACCTCATCACCCGTGAGGTCGTTGGAGAAGCCCGGATCCCACTTGATCGTTGCGCCGTCGGTGTCGATCTGGCCAAGTGTGCCGTACTTGTAGGCGTCGTGGGCGTACACCGTATCGCTGTACTCGTTCGGGGAGACCAGTTGATCCGGAACGAGCAGGTTCTCCATGATGCACAGGGACAGCATGGCGTTGTGTGCGTTCCAGCGAGCGTCCTCCCGGCCGCTGCCCGCGACGAACTCATCGCCATTGCCGTCGCCGTCAAGGTCCATCATCTGCCGGCGTACCAGTCCGGGAATGGGATAGGCACCTTTGTTCGAGGAGGCCCATGACTTCCACGACATGTTGACGTCGGAGAGTTGCTTGCGCTCCTGCGCCTCGCGGGCGCTCTTCTGCGCTCCGGCAACAGCAGGCACGATGATCGACATGAGGATGCCCATGATCGCAATGACCACCAGGAGTTCCACCAGTGTGAAGGCATGAGCTCGCGTGCGCATGGGAGATGTCCAGGGAGAGAGAAGCGAGGGGAGTCTGAAACCAGAGGGCCGAAAAGACACCGTCGCCCCTGTCGGGGCGACGGTGCGTGAAACGCACGGGGGGATCACTCGTCGGTGTAGTCGAAGGTCAGGTGGGCCTTCAGGAACACGGAGTCGTTGAGGTACTTCCAACTGGTCGGCGTGCTGTGCGGGCAGCCCGAGGCGTTGCCCTCACCGAGGCAGAACTTGTCGTTGGTCGAGTACGACCCTGACACGTTGCCGTTGTTGGTGAAGCAAAGGAAGTTGTCGGAGTTGCCGAAGCCGGAGGTCATGCCCTCAAGGCCGTCGGGACTCCAACTGTTGGTGAACTCGCACTCGAACATGTTGTCCGGGACGGCCTTGGCATAACTGCCGCTGTCCTCGATGCCCGAAGCGTGGAACTTGTACTCGAGGTGACTTTCCTTCATCTCGACCGTTCCCTGGCTGGTGTAGACATGCCCCTGCCACTGGTTGGTGGCGCCGAGTTGATCCAGCACTGGAGAGAACTTGTAGCCGTCCTCACTGGTGTTGGTGATGCCGTCGGTCAGTTCGGAAGGCCATGCGGCGGAGTCGCCGGAGTCGGTGACGGTTCGCGTGGACAGGAGTGCGTGCTCCTCGGAGGAGGGGTTGTCCTCCCAGAGGCGATAGCGATTCCCGGCGAGCAACTGGGTGGCCCACGAGCCATGGTCCGGGTTTTCGTCATTGAGTTCGCACGAGAAGGTTGTGTCCATGTAGCCCTCGGGCGAGTTCTGGACGACATTGGCATCGTTGCCGGGATCCCATGCGGTGTAGTCATAGGGAAGCACGTCGCCACTGGCCTCTTCGACCTGGCCCTTGACGCCCGCGTGCGGGTTGGAGTCAACGGGGCTGATGCAGTTCTCGGGGCCGATGTACTCCTTCATGATCATGGTGGAGTAGAGGTTCTCGGTCGAGTCCCAGGGCTTGCCTTCGAGGCCCTGACCGGGGACATAGCCGTGATCCTTGCCACGCTTGACGACGTGGCAGCGGGCGACGAGGCTCGGGCGGATGAACCGCGTGTCGTAGTCCTCGGACGAGGTCATCAGGGCATCGCCAAGGCCTTTCAAGACAACCTTGTCCTGAACGGCGTGGGCATTACGAAGGGCCGACGAGACGGCTGGCAGCAGCAACGTCATCAGCAGGCCGATGATGGCGACCACGATCATCAGTTCGACGATCGTGAAGCCACGGCGGGGGGTATGGGGGGTGTTCATGACCAATGGTCTCCTCAAGAGTGTGAACACGGACGCTGAATAAAGGAATAAACGATGGAGGGCGGACAGATCGATCATGGCCGGAAGGTGGCCATGGGGCTACGAACGGGTGGCCCGTGCTCTGGAAAGAGATTCGATGTGACATCGATCCCGGTTTCGCGGCCTCGCCAAATCTTCTTGCGAGGTCGCCCGGCTACGGTCAGAACAACTCTGGATGCGATGCTGCATCCAAAGCCCCCAAGGACCGTGTGCCGCCCAGCGGGCAGGCATTGCTGGGTTGTCGACCGGGGTGCCGAATGAGGTGCCTGGCGGTGCGGGCCGGAGCCCACGATCGCCGGATCGGCGGAATGAGAACGGGAAGAGCCTGATATATATGGACGACGACGCGCCCGGTCCGTCGGAGAACCCGACTTCCTCAGAGTACCGGCTCTTGGGCCGGCGTCAAGTACAGGACCCCCTTCGATTCTCAAGGAGCCCCCCATGACCCGAATTGCGTCCCGATTGGCCGATCTCGGCATCGAATTGCCGGATCCACCCGCCCCCGTTGCGGCCTATGTGCCGGTCCGGGTGGTGGGAGGGCTTGCCTTTGTCAGTGGCCAGATTCCCACGCGGGAGGGGGTTGTGCAGGCGGCAGGGCCGGTTCCCTCGGTTGTACCGCCTGAGGCGGCCGTGGACGCGGCCAGATTGTGCGCGATCAACGGCCTGGCGGCCCTTCGGCAGGCCCTGGGCAGTCTGGACCGCGTGCTGGGGGTGGTGCGGGTCGGCGTGTTTGTGGCCTCCGACCCGGACTTCACCGATCAGCCGGCCATCGCCAATGGCGCGAGCACGCTGCTGGTGGACGTCTTCGGCGAGGCTGGCCGGCATGCCCGGGCGGCGGTCGGGTCGGTGTCCTTGCCGCTCGGCGTGACCGTGGAAGTCGAGATGGTGGTGGAGATTGAGCCCTGAATCGGCTCAGGCCAGTGCCGCGATCACCAGGATGATCAGCAGGGCCAGGTTCAGCACGATGCTGCCGATCAGAACAGGCGAGATGCCGCCGGATGACTTGGGCCTGGTCCGCAGTTGGGCCGGCTCGCCCACCTGGACGGCCAGAGAGGCGAGATCGACCTTCGGCTGGGCGAACGTCGGTTCCTCACCTCGCGCGAGCAGCTCCAGATCCTGCACCAGATCCGCCGCCGTGCGGTATCGCTCGGCTCGGTCTTTGGCGAGCATCATCTCGATGACCTGGCAGAAGCCGGCGGTCAGCGTCGGGTTCATCTGGTCAGGCGGCTTGAGTTCCGTCTTGAGGTGCTGCCGCATCACATCGCTCGGGTTCTTGCCCGAAAACGGCACGTGCCCGGTCACCATGTGGTACGCCGTGGCGCCGAGTCCGTAAATGTCGGCCGGCGGCCCGATGCTCAACTCGCCGCGAATCTGCTCGGGGCTGATGTAGAACGGCGTGCCGTAGGCGCGGCCCTTCTCCGCCTCCGCGGCCTCCGTGTCCTCCAGATTCCTCGCCAGCCCCAGATCGGCCACCTTGACCTGACCCGTCTTGGTGAGCATGAGATTCTTGGGCTTGATGTCACGGTGGACAAAGCCCTTCTCGTGGGCGTGGTGCAGCGCCTTGGCGGCCTGAATGAGGATGCCGATCGCCTCATCTTCGGGAATGCGTTTCTTCTGCTGGATGAGCTCGTACACCGTGTCGCCTTCGACAAACTCCATGACGAAGAAGTGGTGGTCGCCGGCCTGACCGACGTCGTAGGCCTGCACGATGTTCGGATGATTGAGCTTCGCAGCGGCGCGGCCTTCCTTGTGAAACCGCTGAATAAAGTTCGCGTCTTCGGAGAACTTGCGGGGCAGCACCTTGATGGCGACGAGCCGGTGCAGGCTGATCTGCTCGGCGAGCATGACGGTCGCCATGGCGCCGGCACCCAACTTCTTGATGATGCGGTAGCCGGGAATCTTCTGGCTGGACTTGCTTGCCTCGAACTCCTTGCGGAGCCGCTCAAGTTGGCGGTCCGTCAGAAAGTCCCGTTTGACCAGTAGGTCCGAGAGGGTCTCGCCGCTGTCGTCCTCCCGACCGTCGAGTTCAGCTCGGCATTGCTCGAGCTCGTCCTCCGTGACCAGGCCGATGGCTACGACGCGTTTGCCAAGCACGGTGTCGAAGCCGCCTGTCGTAGATCCGGCCTGCGAGGCCGAGGGCGGTTTGGGGGCCATCAGGCCGTCGGTGGCCCCGGGGTCGGGCTTCCGGACTTTCGGCGCCGGCGCGTCGGAGTCGGCGAGCGCCGGGATGTCATCGTCGTCAGGCGTGTTCAGAGGTTCGGGTGCGTTCGAGGCAGTCATAATGGAACGTGCTCGGCGTGGAGTGCCGCCCCAGGGGGGTATGATCGCGGTCGCGAGGGCGGAACCTGCTCACTTGAGGGCCCCGCAAAAAGAGCGCATGGCGGGCACGATACCACCAGCACGAATCCTGCTCCTTCGACCCAGCGCTTTGGGCGACGTCTGCCGGACCGTCCCGGTGCTCGCCAGCCTCCGGTCGGCGTGGCCGAACGCCGAGATTCACTGGGTCGTCCAGCAGGGGTTTACGCCGGCGGTGCAGGCGCACCCTGCTTTGACCGGGGTGATTCCCTTCCCGAGGGAGGCATTTCGGGGGTGTTGGAGGCGGCCGGGACGATGGGGGCATCTGGCAGCGTGGTTCCGATCGCTTCGACGCGGGGGGTGGGATCTTGCGATTGACTGTCAGGGGTTGGCGCGAACCGGGATCATGCTTCGCGTTTCTGGCGCCGCGGTGCGGATTGCTGATCGTGGAGCCAGAGAGGGCGCGTGGCTGGCGGGGACGCGTCGGGTCCGGGTTCCCACGCAGGTACATGAGGTCGATCGCATGCTCGCCCTGTCGGAAGCTGCCGGGGCCCCGACGGTCGCTGATCCGCGGCTCTATGTGCCCCCGGCCGATCAGCACTGGTGGGCCGCCGAGCGTGGGGAGGCGCCCTACGCGGTGCTGGCGACCACGAGCCGCTGGGCGAGCAAGGCCTGGCCCGACGAGCATTGGGCCGCGCTCGGGGCGGAACTGATGTCGCGGGGCCATATCGGTCGCATCGTGCTTCCCGGCAGCCCGGCGGAGCGAGCACGCGTTGCGCCGATCGCCGATGCGATGCGTGCCAAGGGTCTTGATGTGTTGGATGTGGCGGGCCGGACGAGCATCGGCCAACTCATGGCCATCCTGCAGGGCGCTGATCTCACGGTGTCCAACGACTCGGCGGCGCTGCACATGGCCGTGGGCTTGGGACGGCCTTTCCTCGGCCTGTTCGGGCCGACGGATCCGGCGGTCGTCGGCCCCTGGCGGCGGCCCGACGCCGCGATTCGCGCGCCGCTCCAGCCCGGCGAGCGGCCGTCCTATCGGGATCGCCGCCTCGGGGACACCATCATGCGTCGGCTCAGCGTCGCCTCGGTGGTGGAGCGGCTTGAGCAGATGGCGGCGATCCCGTCATGAGTGATCGCAGGATTGTGCTGGCGAGCCGATCGCCCCGCCGCGCCGCGTTGCTCGCAGGCGCCGGGTGGGACGTGGCCGTTCGCACCACGGCTGTCGATGACGGTGATCTTCAAGACGGGGCGGTCCCGCCCGCGGCCTGGACCACGGCGCTGGCGTGGCTGAAGGCGCGGGCGGTGTGGGACATGCTTTGGGGCACCTCCGAGCCCTCCGAGGCCCTGCCGATTGTGGCGGGCGACACCGTGTGTGAACACGGGGGCGTCATGCTGGGCCAGCCAGCCGATGCTGCGGAGGCGGCCTCCATGATTCACGGCATGCAGGGGGCGTCTCATGCCGTGTGGACAGGGCTGTGCGTGCTTCTGCCGGGGAAGGCCCGGCGGATCGGCGTCGATCGGGCCATGGTGCACGTTGGCGAAGTGCCGGCATCCGAGATTGAGGCGTATGTCGCTTCCGGTCGCTGGCGGGGCAAGGCCGGGGGGTACAACCTCTCTGAACGTATCGACGCCGGGTGGCCGATCACCTACGACGGGCACGCTTCGACCATCATGGGCATGCCCATGCCGCTGCTTGAGCGATTGATTGGAGACGACCTCGCATGACCCGCCTGCTCAGGCCCGCGTCGCTCGTGTACGGCGCCGCCATCGCGCTGCGGAACCGGCGATACGACCGCGGCCGCGGCGTCGTCCGGACCGGGGTGCCTGTCATTTCGGTGGGCAACATCAGTGTCGGTGGGACGGGCAAGACGCCCATGGTGCAGTGGGTCACGGCGGCGCTGCTGCGGGGAGGCCATCACCCGGCCATCGCCCTGCGTGGATATGGCGCGGCCGCCGGCGGGCCGTCGGACGAGGCCATGGAACACGCCGGGCACTTTGAGGGCCTTCCAGTGCTGGTGGATCCGGATCGCGTCGCGTCCATTGCGGCCATGCGGACCTCGCATCCCGAGCGGGACGTGGTGGTGCTCGACGACGGCTTTCAGCATCGCCGCGTGGCGCGTGACCTGGATGTGGTCCTCGTGGACGCCCGCGTGAACCTCCAGGCCGCGCGGCTGCTTCCCGAAGGTCGGTTGCGTGAGCCCGTGTCGTCCCTTGCCCGCGCCACGGACGTCGTGTTGACGCACGACGGGCCGGGGGCTGAAGCGGCTATCGAGTTCATGGGCCGCGTCGCAGGGGTCACGCCGGTGGCGCGGTGCCGCCACATCTGGACGGCCGTGACGTCGCACGGCCCGGACGGCGCTTGTGTTGACACGACCGCGGTGCTGGAAGGATGCACCGTCCTTACCCGCGTGGGCGTTGCCCACCCGGCGGGCATTCATGACCAATTGGCACGGCTTGGCGCCGTGGTCGGTGTGGACCTGCCGGCGGGGGATCATGCGCCCGTCACTGAGGCCGAAGTCAATGCCATGTACGAGCATGCGGGCAGCGTCGATGCGGTGTTTGTCAGCTGCAAGGACTGGGTCAAACTGGCTCCACTGGTAGACTTGGATCGACTTGGCGTCCCGGTGCTTGTTCCTGATCTCACATTGGAGTTCACCGAGGGCGAGGACCGACTTCGGGATCGCGTGCTCAAGGCCGCCGATACGGAGATGACATGAGCGACCTCTTGACAGCATTGGCGGGCTTCGGTCCATTTCCCGTTCTGGTCGTCGGCGACTTCATGCTGGATGAGTTGGTTCATGGTGACGCCTCGCGACTGAGCCCGGATGCACCGGTCCCGGTGCTGACGGTCGACCGCATTGAACGAGCCGCGGGCGGGGCTTCGAATGTTGCAGCGTGTCTGGCAGGGCTGGGCGGCCTCGTGCGGTGCTGTGGTGTCATCGGTGGTGACGGCTCGGGGAGCCACCTTCGCGGAGCGTTGGAGGCAGCGGGCTGCGAGACGAGCGACCTGGTCGAGGACGCGGACCGCCCGACAACCGTCAAGCGGAACCTCGTCGGCCTTGCGCAGCATCGTCATCCTCAGAAGATGTTCAGGCTCGATATCGAGTCGTCGGCGCCGATCGCGGCGTCAACAGCGGCGGCGATCGAGGCGCGGGTCCGCGGCGCGATTGCGGAGGTGGCGGCTGTCTGTATCGAAGACTACGGAAAGGGCGTTTGCACGCCGGCGTTGTGTTCGCTCGTCATCGAGACGGCACGTGAGGCCGGCGTGCCGGTGCTGGTCGATCCCGCCAACCGAGACTGCTACGCCCGGTACGCCGGGGCGACCGTCATGACGCCTAATCGGACCGAGGCGGCGCGGGTCTGCGCGTCGCTTCCCGGAAGCCCGGACGATCCCGCAGACATGGCCCGGGCGCTTCTGGAGCGATGTGAGCTTGACGCCATCATCATCACGTTGGACCGGCACGGCGCGTTGCTGCTGGAGCGGGGGGGGGAACCCGTCGAGGTTCCAACCAGGCAGCGGAATGTCTACGACGTCACCGGCGCCGGTGACATGGTGCTGGCTGCGGTGGCCGCTGCGAGGGCCCATGGCGTGTCCTGGCCCGATGCGGTGGTTCTGGCCAATGCCGCCGCCGGTCTGGAGGTTGAGCAGTTCGGCGCCCATGCCATTCCGCTGGCGGTCGTGACCCAGGAAGTGCTTCGAGCCGAGGTTCCGCAGGACGGCAAGGTCCGCACCCGGAGGGATCTGGAACTGGAGTTGGCGGCCCACCGGGAGGCAGGCCACCGCATTGTGCTGACCAACGGGTGCTTTGACGTGATTCACGCCGGGCACGTGTCCTACCTGCGAGATGCCGGCAACCAGGGGGATGTGCTCGTGGTGGGCGTGAATTGCGACGAGCAGGTCGCCGCCATGAAGGGCGATGGTCGGCCCGTCTACGAACTCGCCGATCGCATGGCGATTCTCTCGGAACTGCAGTGCGTGGATTATGTGGTGCCGTTTGATGAACCCACCGCCCACGACCTCATCGAGACCCTCCGCCCGGATCTGTACGTCAAGGGCGGCGATTACGAGCCGGAGCAGATCAACGAGTATGAGTTCGTCCGAAAGCTCGGCATTTCGTGTCGGGTGCTCGCGCATCGCCCGGGTCTGGGGAGCACCGATATCGTGAACCGCGTCAAGCGGGGCTGATCCAGTCCAGGATCGCCCGCTCCGCGATCGCGGGATCCGTGATGGGGGCAGGAAAGTCGAGTCGTACGACGTCGAAGCGGTTTCGCACGTCCAGCCCCGTCGCGCCCACGCCGACCACGCGGGGCTTCTCGGGCGAGATGCCCAACTGACTCTGGATGGTTGTCAAGACACGCGGGGCGTACTCCCGGTTCAGAAGGCCGCACAGCCGAGGCTCCACGGCGGCCAGAGGGTTGGGCCGGACCACCGCCTCGCCGTCGAGGATGGCGCCGCGGAAGCGGGCCATGTCGATGTCGAACATGGCCCACAGCGGGTGCGGGGGCGTTCCGTGGTAGATCTTCCAGCGGTCGGAGTTGGATTCGCCCCCGCCGAGGGGCTCAAACTCCCGAAGGGTGACCGACAACTCCAACTGGGCTTCGCCCTCCTCCGGGATGGCCAGCGCGCAGTCCACCGCCTGAAGCATGTCCGAAGACACAGCCGCAGCGGGCCGCCCATCGGGCGTGAGCACGTACCGAATGGGCGTGGATGCCGCGTCGTGCCGCAGATCTCCACGGCTCCAGGCGTGCAGGGTGGCCGTCGCCTGATCCGGGTACCGGGCGAGGTCGTCGTCGGCGGGTTCCAGGTCGCTCATGCCGCCAAGCCTATCCAGAGACGGGCCCGGGCACCGCCTCAGGGGCCACGGGCGGCCTGCCATCTGGATTCGGGTGCTCGCAAACCGCCGCCATGGGGGTGGGAATGGTGGTAGGATCCACGGGATGCCCGTGGCGGCCTGTCTGCCACCGATGTGGTGGTGCGCAGGGCGGTTGCAGGTGTGACCTGTGCGTGTTTTCAAACGTGACGCCGCGTGGGTGGCGTTGTGGTGACCCGGGGGGCCGCCTGGCGATGCCGGGCGAGCGTTCGAGGCCCGGAGGGCCTGACAGGAGTGTGTTGTCGATGAGATTCCAGCAGGGATTGGTGGGCGCCGGGCTGATGGTCGCGGTGGCTTCGGGCGTGATGGCCGAATACATCCTGGAGCCGGAGGCGACCAGAGAGATTCAGGATCTGCTTGCTTCGGGCGAGTGGAGCATCCGAACCAGCTGGCCGCTGGCGACCGACAACGACTATCGGGCTGCAGACCAGCCGGTTGAGTTCGTTCCCATCACCGTCAATGTCGTTCGATTCGACAGCGGGACTGGCGGCATCGACCTTGCGCTCGTGGATCAGGCCATCGCCACGACCAACGCGCAGTACAACGACCCGGATGTCGGCTACTTCGGATATCGCTTCTATCGCAAGAACGTGCAGTTCATCGACAGCGATGAGTTCGCGTACTTTCACATGAGTTTCTATGGCGACAACGAGTTGGGCGCTCTCATTCAGGAGAACCCGATCGCCGGCACGGTCAACGCGTACTTCGTTCCAGAGTTTCAGTCGGACCGCCCCATTGCGGGCGTCTCGACGCTTCCGTACGGCCCCGGTCCCAAGGGCATGGTGCTCTCGAACACGGGAACCGGTGCGCTTCCTCACGAGATGGGACACTATCTCGGGCTCCTGCACACATTTGAGTGGGCAGCGAACGGAGACGAGTGTGCGTCCGGTGACGGGTGTGAATTCGGGGGAGACCTGATCTGTGAGACACCAGCGGACCCGGGTACCGACTGGTGGGGGAATTTCCGGGCCGCGCCGCTGGCGTACTGCTATCGGTGCGACACGGACTTCGTGCACCCGTACGACCCACAGGGCAACGGCGGCAAGGGGGAACTGAGCGAAGTGGATTGCCCCTGGGCCAACGTGGACTGTGATGACCGCGGCGCCGACTGCGGGACCGGTTACGACCACTGCGAAGCCGACGACGGCGAGACGTGCATTCAGTACGAGCCGATGACCAACAACATCATGTCGTACTACAGCCCTGGCGATCCCTCGACCAGTCAGTTCGTGGCCGAGCAGCTCAGTCTGATGCGCGCGACGCTTGAATTCCGCTTTGCGGACCACGTGGAGTCGGATTACGACTGCAACGGGAACGACCTTCCCGACTCCTTTGAAATCGAATCGTTGTGGTACCCGGACTCCGTGGACTGCGATGCCAATGGCCGGCCTGACGACTGCGACATCGCGGACAACCTGGCCCTCGACTGCGACTCGGACGGCCAGATTGATCACTGTGAGTTGAGCGGCGGCTACGAAACCGACTGTGACGGCAATGGTGAACTCGACTCGTGTGACATCATCGAGGACCCCAGTACCGACTGCGACTTCAACGGCCTCTTTGACGTGTGTCAGATTCAACAGGGAGACGGCACCGACTGCGACGGCAGTGGCCTGATGGACGCGTGCGAAGTCGCGGACGATCCGTCGCTCGACTGTGACGGGAGCGGCCTCTTTGATATCTGCGAGATCGATCAGGGCATCCTGACCGACTGTGACGGAAGCGGCGTGCCCGACCTGTGTGAACTGGCCGAGAACCCGGAGCTGGACTGCAATGGCAATGGGGTCTATGACGCCTGTGACGTGACAGGTGGTGTTGACACCGACTGTGACGGCAATGGTCGGCTTGATGGGTGCGATCTGTTGGTGGACCCGGCTCGCGACTGTGATGGCGACGGCGTGCTCGACTCGTGCGCTATTGCTGCCGGAGACGTGGACGACTGCGACGGCAGCGGTACGCCGGACTCGTGCGAGAACACGCTTGCAAGCGTGACGGACCGCCTCGGTGATGCCGATCCGGACTGGCACGCTTATCTCGGTACGTCTGCCTCGATCTATGGCGATATGGCGGTCGTGGGAAGCCCGGGCGACGACTCCGGCGCAGCCCAGGGCGGCGCCGTGACCGTGTTCCGGCGGCAGGGCCCCGGCATGTGGGCGGTGGAGACGGAACTGCTTGATGCCTCTTCAGCCAACAACGACTTCCTGGGATCCGCTGTGGCCGCCGGCGACGGCGAGGTCTTCAGCGGCGCGCCTGGCGACAACAACGCCATGGGTGTCGACGCCGGTGCGGTGATCGTGCACACGGTGGATCAAGGCGTGTGGACGCAGGGCAGCACCCTGTACGGCTCAGCAACGGATGTGAACGATGAATTCGGCGCGGCGTTGTCGCTGGACGGAGATCGTCTGGCCGTTGGCGCCCCGATGGGCGAGCCGACCGAGGCGATCGGTGAGGCGGGCATGGTGTACGTCTTCGGCCGATCCGGCGAGAGTTGGGTTGAGCAGAGCGTCCTTTCCCACATCGGCTGCAAGGAAGACGACGGCTTCGGCCACTCCGTGTCGCTGGACGGTGACACAATCATCGTGGGCATGCCCGGGTATGACGCAGCGGCGCTCAATGCCGGCGGCGCGGCCATCATGGACGTGTCCGGCAGTGGCGACGTGTACACCTTGACCGATCCGGCCGCCAAGTCTCACGACGCATTCGGCACAAGCGTGTCGGTGCAGGGCGACTGGGCCGCCGTAGGCTCGCCGCTGAGCAACCCCGCCGGCCCGACGGATTCAGGTTCGGTGTCCATGTTCAAGATGGTCGGTGGGACCTGGGTGTGGCAGCAGACCCTCGTGGCGAGCGATGCGCACGCTGGAGACCGATTCGGCAGTCAGGTCGCCTTGGACGGCCAGCGGCTCATGATCGGGTCTCCGTACGATGACGGCGTCGAGCCGATTCTGGGCAACTCCGGTCAGGTGTACACCTTCGTGCTCGAGGGCGGCGCCTGGAGCGAGTCCGGTGTGGTGCAGCCGTACCAGCGTGAGATCGGACTGCAGTTCGGTCACGCGGTCGATGCCATGGGCGGCCTTTCAATCGTGGGCGCCCCGGGCGCCGTCGGCATGTTCGACGAGGTCGGGGCCGCGTTCGTGGTGGTCCTGCTCGACTGCGATCTGAACGGCGAAGTGGATTCCTGCGAACTCAACGATGGCGCCGACGACTGTGACCTCGACGGTGTGCTTGACTCGTGCGGCATCGCCATGGCCCTGGCGACTGACTGCGACGGAAACGGCAAGCCCGACTCCTGCGACATCAATGACAATCCCGGGCTCGACTCCAACGGCAACGGCGAACTCGATTCGTGCGAGGGCCTTGCGGATCTTGCCGGAGGCGATGGCGTCGTGGACTTGGCCGACCTCATGGTCATGATCAGTTTCTGGGGCACCAGCAACGGCTCGGCTGATCTGGACGGCGACGGCATCGTCGGTGTTCGTGACCTGATCATGCTGCTTGAGCAGTGGGGTACGACCGGCTGAGCCCAGTTTGGCCAGTCCCTGTGTGATGACTTGGAATGCCACGCCCCCGGCACGCACGGGGGCGTGGTTCTTTTTCCGTGATACCTTGCCGCCGTGGCACGCGTCATCGCTCCTGTAGCACTGCTCGACGAAGCCGCCGTGGCCCATGGACTGGCCCTGGCGGCGCGTGCGTTTGAGCATGGTGCCGACCTGGTGGAGTGGCGGCTCGACGCCCTTCCATCAACACAGGCCTGTGACCTGTCCACCTTGTTTGCGGCCGGTCCATGCGTTGCGACGTGTCGCAGCGAAGGAGAAGGGGGATTGTTCGACGGATCTGACGAAGACGTGGCCGCGTGGCTGGACGCTGTCGCTTCGCAGACCCCGCTGCCCAGTTGGGTCGATGTCGAGTACCAGCGATGGTCCAGATCTCCCGCGGTACGCGCGTCGGCTGCCCGGGTCCGGGAAGCAGGGCCGCGGCTGCTGTGTTCCATGCACGACTTCACCGGACGTCCGAGCGATCTGCTCCGCCGGGTTTCCGACATGAGCGGCGGCCCCTTCGACGCCGTGAAGGTCGTGTGGCGGGCGCGTTCTCTTCGAGACATTGCCGACTGCCGATCGCTGCTCAAGCACGCCACCATTCCCATGATCGCGCTGTGCATGGGCGAGGCAGGCCTGCCCACACGCGTTCTGGCCGGGGCGTGGGGCGGCATGGCGACGTTCGCGGCGGCGAGTTCGGAGGATGCGACAGCCCCCGGCCAGCCGACCCTCGATGCGCTGCTGCATCAGTACCGATTCCGGTCGCTCGGGCCGGACACCCGGCTGTTCGGCCTGGTTGGCGACCCGCTTGGCAGGAGCCCCGGGTTTGAGCTTCACAATGCGGCATTTGCCGCCGGGGGCGTGGACGCGGTCTACCTGCCCCTTCCCGTTGCGGCGGGGTGGGAGTCGTTCAAGGCGACGATGGCGACGCTGCTGGAGGATCCACATCTCAATCTGGGTGGTGTGTCCGTCACGCTCCCACACAAGCTCGATGCGTTTCGGTTTGCGGAGGAGCAGGGGGCCGTTGTGTCCGAGGCTGCCGCGATGTGCGGCGCGGTCAACACGCTGACCGTTGGAGATCGCTTGTATGCGGACAATACGGATGTGACCGGCGTGATCGAGCCGCTGCGCGACGCCGGCGCGACCCTCTCGGGTGGCGTGGCCGGCGTGATTGGCGCTGGCGGCGTGGCTCGGGCTGCGGCTGCCGGCCTGCTCTCCGAGGGGGCTGCGGTCGAGGTCTGGAATCGCTCGCCGGATCGAGCGGAGGGGTTGGTTGCCGCCCTGCGGGATGCGGGGCCGATCTCGGTCGGTCGGAGCGGCCGTCGGTACGACGTCGTGGTGCAGTGCACGCCGGTCGGGATGGCGCATGGTGATCATCCCGGCGCAACGCCGCTCGCGGCGCTCGGCCTGGATGCAGCCGACATACTGGACGACCACAGCGTGCTGCTCGAGACGATCTATGACCCGGAAGCGACGCCCCTGGCTCAGGCGGGGAGGGCCTGTGGAGCGTCCGTCGTGACGGGCCGCCAGATGTGGCTGGCGCAGGCTGCGGCGCAGCAGGCTGCCTGGACCGGACGACGACCGGAAGGCTGGTAGCGGCTCAGGTGTCGAGCCGGCGGGCCACCTGGTCCATCGTGCTGCCGCCGGTTGACTCAAGCACCGCCGCAGCAACTTCGAACGCCACGACACTCTCCATGACGACACTCGCCGCAGAGACGGCGCACACGTCACTGCGTTCGTAGTCGCTGTGCTCGGCGGCGCCCGTTCGCAGGTCGACGCTGGGCAGTCCTCGGAGCAGCGTGCTGATGGGCTTCATGGCGCCGGTAACGACGATGGGCTGGCCGTTGCTCATGCCGCCCTCGATACCGCCGGCTCGGTTGGACGGTCGCGTGTAGCCCCGTGTTCGCCCGCCGCCGGACTCCGCCGCCGGCTCGATGGGGTCGTGAACCTCCGAGCCCCATCGCTCCGCCACGGCCCGCCCGAGGCCGATCTCGACACTTTTGAAGGCCTGGATTCGCATCACGGCCCCGGCAATGCGGCCATCAAGGCAGTCTGCCCGATGCATGCAGGAGCCCAGACCGACCGGGCAGCCGAGTACGTGGACGCGGCACAGTCCGCCGACGGTGTCCTTGGCTTCCTTGGCGGCGCGAACGTGCGCCTCCATGGCCGCCGTTGCAGCTTCGTCCGGGCAGTACATGGAGGATGCGTCCCGGAGCCCACGCAGGTGCTGCAGCGAGTCTTCGCGCACGTCGAGGTCGATCGCGACATCACGCATGGCCGTGACGTATCCGAATGCCTGCATGCCCAACGCCCGGAGCATGCAGTGGGCCAACGCGCCGGCGGCCGTTCGGGCGGCTGTTTCGCGGGCGCTGGCTCGCTCCAGAATGTTGCGGCAGTCGTCCGTGTCGAACTTGATCGCGCCGGCGAGGTCCGCATGGCCGGGCCGCGGGCGATGCACCGGCGGTGTGCGTTCAGGGTCGTCGAGTCTGTTGTCGCGGTTGGGCACCATGAGCGCCACGGGCGCGCCCGTTGTGAGGCCGCCGCGAATGCCCCCGAGCCATTGGACCTGGTCCGACTCGATTCGCTGTCGGCCGCCCCGGCCGTATCCACCCTGGCGACGCCGCAGTTCGCCGTTGATGAACTCGGAGTCAATGCGGAGCCCCGCGGGCAGTCCGGTGACGATGGCGACGCCACCCGGGCCGTGGGATTCGCCGGCGGTCTGGCAGGTGAGTATGGACACGGCGGGAATGCTACCGGGCCACCGCGGTCGATCGCTCCATGCGGGCGACCCGGGCCGCATGGTGCGGTCCGGGTCGCCCGAAATGGAAGAGGAGCCAGCGTGCGGCGGTGAGGGGCCCGCCGGGAACTGCCCCCACTACGAGGATGCAGCCCCCTGTGTGTGACGGCCAAGGCGTCCTTCTTTAGGGGGCCTTGTAAGTCTTTAGTCCACAGCAGGTTCAGCGGCGGGGGCCGTGTCGGCCGCGGCGGACGTTGGCTCGTCCGTTGTGACGGTGAAGGTCAACTGGCCGTCACGCCGGTCCACGGAGACGGTGTCCCCGTCGGCGACGCCACCGGACAGGATGCGCATCGCGACTTCGTTCTCAATCTGCTGCTGAATGACCCGCTTGAGTGGCCGGGCGCCGAACTGAGGATCCCACCCGGCTTCTGCGAGCAGGTCCAACGCGGCCTCGCTGACATCCAGCGTGAGGTCCCGATCGGCCATGCGGCCTCGAAGCAGGTCCAGCTGAACTTCCACGATCCGCCGCAGTTGTTCACGAGACAGCCCGTGAAACACAATGGACTCGTCGATGCGATTGAGCAGCTCGGGGCGGAGCGCGTGCTTGAGCTGCTCACGCATGGCCGTCTCGATCTGCTCATCGGTGTCGCCGCGTTCGGTCATCTCAAGGAGTTGGGCCGATCCGATGTTGCTTGTCATCACGATGATGGTGTTCGTGAAGTCCACAGTGCGGCCGTGTCCATCTGTAAGGCGGCCGTCATCCAACACCTGCAGCAGCACATTGCTCACGTCGGGATGCGCCTTCTCCATTTCGTCAAAGAGCACGACGCAGTACGGGCGACGACGCACAGCCTCTGTCAGACGTCCGCCCTCCTCGTACCCGACGTATCCAGGAGGCGCGCCGATCAACCGGGCGACTGCGTGCTGCTCCATGTACTCGCTCATGTCAATGCGAACGATGGCGTCTTCCGTGCTGAAGAGGAACTCGGCGAGTGCCTTGCACAGTTCGGTCTTTCCAACGCCCGTCGGGCCGAGGAAGAGGAACGACCCGATCGGCCGGGACGCCTCGCCAAGTCCGGCTCGACTGCGACGCACGGCATCACTGACGGCTCGGACGGCTTCGTCCTGACCGACCACCCGCTGCTCCAGATCCGCCTCCATGTGCATGAGCCGCGTTCGCTCGCCTTCCACCAGCCGCGAGGCGGGGATGCCGGTCCAGCGGCCGACGACCTCAGCGATCATCTCGGAGTCCACTTCCTCCCGAACGAGGTTGCGTCCTTCCTGTTGTCGGGCGTCCAACTTCCGTTCGGCGTCGGCGAGCCGTTCCTGGAGCTCCGGGATTTCGCCGTACTGAATCCGCGCTGCCGCCTCCAGATCGCCGCGGCGCTGCGCCTGCTCAAGTTCAACGCCCGCCGCGTCGATGCGTTCCTTGACGGCGCTGACTTCGTCGAGTTCAGACTTCTCGACTTCCCACTGGGCAGTGACCGACTGATTCTGCTCTTCAAGATCTGCCAGTTCCGCTTCGATGGCTTCGCGGCGAGACTTGGAGGCGTCATCCTTCTCCTTGCGAAGCGCTTCACGCTCGATCTCAAGTTGCATGATGCGACGCCGCAACTCATCCAGTTCAGCTGGCATCGAGTCGTTCTCGATGCGAAGGCGGGACGCGGCTTCATCGAGCAGGTCGATCGCCTTGTCCGGAAGGAACCGGTCGGAGATGTAGCGATTGGAGAGCATCGCGGCCGCGACAAGGGCCGCGTCCTGAATGCGAATTCCATGGTGGGCCTCGTACCGCCCTTTGAGTCCGCGGAGGATGGCCACGGTGTCGTCAACGCTCGGTTCCTGCACAAACACGGGTTGGAACCGGCGCTCAAACGCGGCGTCCTTTTCAATGTGCTGGCGGTACTCGTCGAGGGTTGTTGCGCCGATGCAGCGGAGTTCGCCTCGGGCGAGTGCGGGCTTGAGCAGGTTGCCTGCGCCAACCGCGCCTTCGGCTTGTCCCGCGCCCACGATCGTGTGTAGTTCGTCGATGAACAGGACCACGCGGCCCTCGGCGGCCATCACCTCTCGCAGGACCGACTTGAGCCGATCTTCGAACTCGCCGCGGAACTTGGCGCCCGCCAGCAACTGGCCGACGTCAAGCGCCATGATCCTGGCCGAGCGAAGCGACGCCGGGCAGTCACGGTCGACGATGCGCTGCGCCAGTCCTTCAGCGATGGCAGTCTTTCCGACACCGGGCTCCCCGATGAGGACCGGGTTGTTCTTGGTGCGGCGGCTCAGCACCTGCATGCACCGCCGGATTTCTTCATCACGGCCGATGACCGGGTCCAGCTTTCCTGCCTGCGCCATGGAGGTCAGGTCGATGGCGTACTTGGCAAGTGCCTCAAAGCCCGATTCCGCTTCCGGGTCGTCGATGGAGTCGATTCCCGATGCGGCCCGAAGTTGCTCGATCGCGCCCTTGATGGCAGCGGCGTCGAGCGCAATAGCCTGCATCGCCTCCTGCGCCGGCGAGGCGACCGAGGCCAGCGCGAGCAGAAGATGCTCGATCGACACATACCGATCACCCATCTCGGTCGCCGACTGCTCGGCGTCCTGGATGATGCGGACGAGCGACGGTGTTGGCGACGGCGGCGACGGATCCGAGGTGGAAACGGTCGGAACCCGATTCAGTTCGGCGGTTACGACTTCCGCCAGCCGCGACGGTTGCAATCCGGTGCGTTCAATCAGCGAGCGGGCCGTGGCCGAATCGTCCTGAAGCAGGGCCTGCAGGAGGTGCAGTCCGCCGAATTCAGCGTGGTGCATCTCCATCGCCAGCGACTGGGCCGCCGCGACGGCCTGCCGCGCCATGGTGGTGAAGCGATCAATGTTCATATGCGTCCTCCATGGGGCCCTCCCGCGGAGCGGCCCCCACAAGACGTGGCAACAGTCATGCCGAACGGGAGGCCGGTCAGGGGCGTAGCAGGGGGGGTCACCCTCGGGTGTCCTGCCACTTCGGCAGAGCGATAGGATGCCGCCATGCCCATCGACACGCCCCAGCGTGCTTCCATCCGGAAGCAGATCCTCATTGCCGTCTCCATTGTGGCGGCGATTGCGGTGGTGATCTGGGCGATTCTCCCGCCGGTGCCTTTGAGCGGAGAGCGGACCCATGACTTTGGCCTGGTTGAGTTCGAGTCGCCTCCGCACCGCGTTCAACACACCTTTGAGTTGGTGAACGACGCCTCCGAGCCGATTCAAATCGTCAAGACGCGGAGCACATGCGGGTGTACCCAGGCCGTGGTGTCCGGCGAGATTGTGCAGCCGGGCAATGTGCTGGAGATTCCGGTGTCGCTTCGGCTTGATCGAAGCGGGGACAAGGAAGGTGTGGTCACGATCTACCTGGACAACGGTGGGTCGTTTGATGTGTCCGTGAAGGCGCGGGGGCTGCCCACGAAGACGTTGCGGCTTGCGCCCGAAGCCGTCCGCTTGCGAGCGCCGCTGGGCATCGGATCCACCAAGCTTCGGATGGAGTCTCCCGACACGCCCCCGACGCCCACGGCGGAGGGGCCCGAGGAGTTGATCGTGTCGGTGTCGCCGTGGAAGCAGATTGGCTTCGGTGACGAGAAGACGGGCCAGATCGCATCCTGGATGGCGCCGGTCACCATCAAGGCGGAAGGTGAGTGGCCACCCGGGGGCAGTCAGGTGTTGCTTCACTTCCCTGACGGGCAGACGCTGGCAATCACCGTCAATCCTCCCGTCTTCATCGGGAATCCCGAGTCGCAGCAGGACGTGACGGTGCCGGTCGACGCTACGGGGCCTCCGGCTCCTGCGGGCTGAGCCAGTCCACGAGCCACTCGAACCGCTCGAACAGCCCGGGCCCGGGCCTGCCGAGGGCGGCGCGGCCGCCCAGCGATTGGACGCAGCCGGAGCGGGTGGCCGGAAGCTCACGCCACCAGGGCTCCGTTGCCAGCAGTTCGGCGCCTCGCGTGGCGGCGTCCTGATCGCGACCGCAGGGGGCCACGATGAGCCGCTCTGGCTGCGCCTGCACGAGTTCGTCCGGATCGACGGGCCTGGAGGATTCGCCCGGTTGAGGTCCGATGGGCACCCCCCCGGCGGCCTCGATCATGCCCGGAGTCCAGCGGCCGGCCAGCGACAGCGGTGAGGTCCAGTCGATCACGGCGGTGCGGGGGCCGTCCAGATAGGGGTTCACGTGGTTCCTGGCGTCCCAGAAGCGGGCGCGGAGGTCAACCATGGCGGCGGTGGAGGCCGCCGGGCGGCCGCATGCCTCTCCGACGCGGACGATGTCGTCCAGGACGTCCTCAATGGAGTGCGGGTCCAGCGTGCACACCGCCGCTCCGCACCGATCTGCGGCGAGCCGGACTGCCGCCGCGTCTTCGCGCCCGCAGGAACCGCGGTGGGTCAGCACCAGATCCGGGGCCACCGCTTCAAGCCGCGCCCGGTCCAGACGGCGGCGGGGGCGGCCCGCGGTCAGGGCTGCGTCCGGGTCGTCGGCCGCCGCCGTCGTCACCGACGGCACCGCAGCCATCGGCGGTGGCCAGTCGGCGTCGTGGCTGCGGCCAACCAGAAGGTCGGCGGCTCCAATACAGTGCATGATCTCGACGGCGGCAGGTGTCAGGGCGACGACGCGCATGCAGTCAGTAGAGCATGGGGTGGGCCGTGTGGTGCGGTCCGCCTGAGGTGATTCCCCGATGATTGACACGCACTGCCATCTCAGTGGAGACCGATACGACGGCGGGCTTGAGCCCGTACTCGTCGCCGCTCGGGCGGCGGGGCTCAGCGGGATGGTCGCGGTGTCCGTGGACGTTGAGGATGCGCGGGCGGCCCAGGCCATTGCCGAGGCGGAGCCGGACGTCTGGTGTACGGCGGGCGTGCATCCGTCCGAGGCCGGGCGACCGCATGACATCGAGGCACTTCGAGCCTTGATCGAGCATCCCAAGTGCTTGGCCTGGGGGGAGATGGGGCTCGACGGGCACTGGCCGGACCCGACGCTGGCCCAGCAGCGTCTGTTGTTTGAGGCCCAACTGGAACTGGTGGCCCGAACGGATGCCAGCGGCGGGCCCAAGCTGCCCGTCATCGTCCACAGCCGGAAGGCCGTCGATGCGGTGCTTGCCATGATCGATGCGGCTGGCCTTGAGGGCGAGCGGTTCGTCTTTCACTGCTTCACCGAGGGGCCGGACGTGGTCTCGCGGGTGCTTGCGACGGGCGCGTCGGTGTCCTTCACGGGCGTCGTGACGTATCGCAACGCTGCGGAGGTGGCCGCCGCTTCGGATCTGGTCCCACTGGACCGCTTGATGGTGGAAACGGACAGCCCGTACCTGACGCCCGAGCCGCATCGGGGGGCGTGGCCAAACCACCCGGCCAATGTGGTTCACGTGTCACATTTTCTGGCCGCCCGACGCGGGATGGACCCTGTCGATTTTGAGTCGGCGACCGACGCCACGGCGCGGCGGTTCTTCAACATGCCCCAGCCGTCGACCGCCTGACCCGTCAGCGGGAGAATTGCGAGCGCAGGCCGGCGCTGGAACTTGACAGATCGCGTCCCAATGCCGACCATGAGGGATTCTGTTTCGTGAAACTTTTCACAATGTGCACAGGGTCGGTGCATCCATGGGTCGATATCACTTCGTCTTTCCGCGGTGGTCCAATCTCCTTCTGCCCACCGCAATCGTGGTCGGCATGACGGCGCCGCTGTATGTGGCATTCGTCGTGGCCTTCGGGTTCAGCCCGAAGACAACGGACGTTGGCTACCAGCCGGTTCAACCGATTCCCTTCAGCCATGCGCAACACGCGGGGCAGTTGGGCATCGATTGTCGGTATTGCCACAACACGGTCGAGGTCGCAGCCAAGGCTGCCATCCCTCCGACGCAGACGTGCATGAACTGCCACGTGCAGATTCACCCGGAGAGCGACAACCTCGCGCCGCTCTGGGAGAGCTACAGCACGGGCCGGCCCGTCGAATGGGTTCGCGTGCATGACCTTCCCGACTACACGTTTTTCGATCACTCGGCGCACGTCACTCGTGGCGTGAGTTGTGTGGAGTGCCACGGGCGAGTCGACACCATGGAGACCGTCTGGCAGGAGCACACGCTGAGCATGGGATGGTGCCTTGAGTGCCACCGTGATCCGGCACCGCATGTTCGCAACCCGGATCTCGTCACACAGCTCGAGTGGGGCTGGGACATGGACGCCGCCGAGCGGCTCGCGGAAGGCGAGCGGTGGCACGACATCAACGACCTCCATCCTTCACAGGACTGCACCACATGCCATCGGTGAACGGAAGCGGTCCGGACGGCCGCAAGTACTGGCGCAGCCTCGACGAGGTTGCCGACACGCCCGAATTCAGGGACTTCATGTTCAAGGAGTTTCCCAACGGCGCCGAGACCCTGCTCGATGGGCCGGACCGCCGCGGGTTCCTCAAGGTCATGGGTGCCTCCATGGCGCTCGCCGGAGCCGGCATGGCGGGCTGCCGCCGCTGGCCGCGTGAAGTCATCGCGCCGTACGCCAGCCGACCCGACGGCACCATTCCAGGCGCTGCCGAGCAGTACGCAACCATTGTGGAACATGCGGGCGTGGCGACTGGCGTGCTGGCGACGTGCTATGACGGCCGTCCAACGAAACTGGAAGGGAATCCGCAGCACCCGGGCAGTCTCGGCGCGCTGACCAGTTGGCAGCAGGCCACGATTCTGGACCTGTATGACCCGGATCGAACCCGCCAGGTTCATGAGCGGCCGGGTGGCGCGGCCAAGGCGGCCAAGAAGACCTGGAGCGACTTCGACGCGTGGTGGAAAACGCACGCAGAGACGCTCGGGGGCGGTGGGGGCCTGCGGTTCATCGCCGAGTCCAGTGGATCGCCGAGCGTGCAGCGCATGCAGCGGGCGATTCGTGCCAGATTCCCCGAGGCGCGGTGGACCACTTGGGATGCAACCGGAAACCTCGAAGAGCAGGCGGGGCTTGAGGCGGCACTTGGCGGTCCGTACCGCCCCGCATACGAGCTGAAGGATGCGGATGTCGTCGTCTCGTTCGACTGCGACTTCCTCGGGTCACACCCCGACACGCTTGCGATGTCGCGCGGCTGGGCAAGCCGCCGCAATCCCGACGACGGTTCGATGAACCGCGTCTACATCGCAGAACCCGGGCTCAGCGTGACCGGCGCCTCCGCGGACGATCGCTATGCGATGACCGCGGCCGACACGGCTCGCCTTGCGATGGCGGTCGCCGCTGAAGTCGCCGGACTGACGCCGCCCGGAGATGCTGACACCACGCGGGCGAAGGCCATTGCGGCCGACCTGAAAGCCCACCGCGGTCGAAGCGTGGTCATGGCCGGCCCCTCGCAGCCAGCTGCCGTGCACGCTGCCTGCGCCGTGATGAATGAGGCGCTCGGCAATGTCGGGCAGACGGTCAGGTATGCAAGAATCGCCCAGCCTGAACTGAACACATCGACGTTGAAGCAGTTGGTCGCGGATCTGAATGCCGGTCGTGTTGACACGCTCGTCGTCATTGGCGGCAACCCGGTGTGGGACACGCCGGCCGACAGCGGGTTCGCCTCCGCCATCACCAAGGCCGCCAACACGGTGCACCTTGGCGATCAGGACGATGAGACCAGCGCAGCGTGCAGGTGGCACCTGATTCGGGCCCATGGGACCGAAGCCTGGGGAGACGGTCGCGGCTGGGACGGAACCGTGTCGGTTCGCCAGCCGCTGATTCGCCCACTCTGGGGCGGTCGCAGTGAGATTGAACTCCTTGCCGTTCTGGCCGGGGCGGCGCAGACGGCTGGCTTCGACATTGTTCGCAGGACGTTTGAAGAACTGAGTGGCCAGGCGATGACGCCCGCCGGTCAGGAGCCGCCCTTCAGTGGGCGGTGGCGACGCACGCTGCACGATGGCGTGCTGGCTGACGGGGGCGACCCGCTGGAATCACCGAAGGTCGACCGCGCCAAGGCTGCGGCCCTGAGGTTGCCCGCCAAGGCGTCGGGCATCGAGGTTCAGTTCAATACTGGCACGCTGCTCGGCGGCCGAATGGGCAACAACGGCTGGATGCAGGAGTTGCCGGATCCGATCACGAAGCTCACCTGGGACAACGCCGTCCTTTTGAGTGAAGCGACCTGCAAACAACTCGGCGTGTCCAGCGGGGACATGGTGCGGCTGAGCATCGGTGACGCGTCGGTCACCGGCCCTGTCCTGATGCAGCCCGGCCAGTGCGACGGAACGGCATCGGTGGCACTCGGATACGGGCGAGCCTGGCCTGGCCGCGTGGCGTTCGGATCCGGCTTTAATGCGTATCCCGTCCGCAAGGCGGGAGGCCTCTGGTCGGCCGGAGGCGGTTCGCTGTCGCCAATCGGTGGCTCCGAAAAGCTCATCACGACGCAGGACCATTACGCCATCGACACGGTCGGCGGCGAGGGGACCCAGGCACGGCTGCCTGTGCTGTTCCGTGAGGCGTCGGCGGAGTCTTTTGCGGCCCATCCCAACTTCGCACGAGATCGCAGCCACGTGATCAGCACGCTGTCGCTCTTTGAAGAGACGCAGTTTGAAGGCGCTGATTACCGGTGGGGCATGGCAACCGACCTGTCCAAGTGCACGGGATGCAGCGCATGTGTGACCGCGTGCCAGGCGGAGAACAACATCCCGATCGTCGGCAAGGACGAGGTTCGCATGGGCCGCGAGATGCACTGGCTTCGCATCGACCGGTACTACCGGTTCCGCAAGAACGGCGAGCAGTGGGATACCTCCCAGCCGGCGAGTGTCGCCATGCAGCCGATGACCTGCCAGCACTGCGAGAACGCGCCGTGTGAGCAGGTGTGCCCGGTGGCGGCGACCGTTCACACGTCCGATGGGCTCAACTCGATGGTCTACAACCGGTGCGTGGGCACGCGGTACTGCTCGAACAACTGTCCGTACAAGGTTCGCCGGTTCAACTTCTTTGACTACTTCCGCAGAGACCCGCTCCGCGAGACCGGGATGCTGCAAGTGCAACCCGACTACTACATCAAGCAGCAGAGTGGAGGCGATCCACTCCGTCGCATGCAGTTCAATCCGCAGGTGACGGTCCGTATGCGAGGTGTGATGGAGAAGTGCACGTGGTGCACCCAGCGGATCGAGAAAGCCAAGATCGACGCGAGGAATGCGTGGGTCAAAAAGCCGGAGGCCGAGAAGGCCAAGGGCGGCCGGGTGGTCATCCCGGACGGGACAATCACGCCGGCCTGCGCGCAGACCTGCCCGACCGGCGCGATTGTGTTTGGTGACCTGATGGACGACACCTCGCGGGTGTCGGCGATGCATCGCGACCATCGGTCCTACGACCTCTTGGGCGAACTCAACATCAAGCCGCGGAACCGCTACATGGCGAGAATCACCAATCCCGCCGGAGGCGAGCGGTTCCCCGAAGACTTTGTGGCGCACGGTGGTCACGGCAGCCACGGCGATGACGCCAAGGGCGGCCACGACCACGACCACGACCACGACCATGACCACGATCACGGTCACGGGGATCACTCCAAGAACGAGGTGCATGACGGATGACCACGCTGCCGATCGACCATCCGATCGACGAGCTCAGCGATGACCCGCGTCAGCGGGCACCGCTTGTGCTGAACCATGACGACTTCGGGTCGGTCACCGCGGACATTCTGCGGTGCAATGAGGCCAGAAGGCCACCATTGGCATGGAAGATCGCATTTGTCATTTCGTTCCTGCTGATGTCGGTCCTCGGCATTCTCGTCGGGTACCTGATCGTGACCGGCGTCGGCGTCTGGGGCAACAACAACCCCGCCATGTGGGGGTTCCCGATCGTGAACTTCGTGTTCTGGGTTGGCATCGGCCACGCGGGCACGCTGATCTCCGCGATTCTGTTCCTCTTCCGCCAGAAGTGGCGGACGTCGATCAACAGGTTTGCGGAGGCCATGACGATCTTCGCCGTGATCTGCGCCGGGCTGTTCCCGGGCATTCACGTTGGCCGTATCTGGCTGGCGTACTGGCTCTTTCCCATTCCGAACCAGATGGACATGTGGCCCCAGTTCCGAAGCCCGCTGCTGTGGGACGTGTTCGCGGTGGGCACCTACTTCACGGTGTCGCTTCTCTTCTGGTACGTCGGCATGATTCCGGATCTCGCCACGATGCGGGACCGCGCGACGACAAAGATCAAGGCGATCGCCTACGGCTTCTTTGCCCTTGGCTGGCGAGGGAGCATGCGACACTGGCATCGCTATGAGCGTGCCTACCTGTTGCTTGCAGCACTGGCGACGCCTCTGGTTCTCTCGGTGCACTCCGTGGTGTCCTTTGACTTCGCGGTGTCGCAGCTTCCGGGCTGGCATACGACGATCTTCCCGCCGTACTTCGTGGCGGGTGCCATCTTCAGTGGATTTGCGATGGTGCTGTCTCTGGCGATTCCGGCGCGAGAGCTCTGGGGTCTCAAGGACTTCATCACGATGCGGCACATCGAGAACATGTGCAAGATCGTGCTGCTGACCGGCTCCATGGTCGGCTACGCCTACGGCATGGAATTCTTCATGGCGTGGTACAGCGGCGAAGTCTATGAGTCGTTCGCGTTCATCAATCGCGCATTCGGACAGTACGCATGGGCCTACTGGATCATGGTGTCCTGCAACGTGATCTGCCCTCAGCTCTTCTGGTTCAAAGCCATTCGACGGAACGTCTGGGTGATCTTCATCATCACGTTGTTCGTCAACCTGGGCATGTGGTTCGAACGGTTCGTCATCACGGTGACGAGCCTGGCCAATGACTTCCTCCCGAGCAGTTGGGGTTGGTTCGAGCCGACCTGGGTCGACGTCATGACCTTCGTCGGAAGCTTCGGCCTCTTCATGACGCTGTTCCTGCTCTTCATTCGATACCTGCCAATTCTGGCGGTGGCCGAGATCAAGGCGGTCATGCCGGAAGCAGATCCCCACGGTCACCACGACGATGATGCGGAGACGCACGCATGAGCGCCTCGACTCCAGAAACCACCACCCGTCCGCAGGCCGCTGACACCTCAGCAGCCACGGCCGTGTCGGACCGCGGCACGGCCCTGTGGGGGCTGGCCGCGCAGTTCGATACGCCAGCAGCCATCTACGCCGCGGCCAAGAAGGTTCGCGACGCCGGCTATCGCTGGTTCGACTGCCACGTTCCGTTCCCGGTGCACGGCCTCGACGTGGCGATGGGTGTTCAGTACACCATCCTGCCGGTTCTCGTCTTCTTCGGCGGTCTGACCGGAATGTGCCTTGCCATCTTCCTTCAGGTCTTCACCAACTCGATCCAGGTTGACCTCTGGGCGATCGTTCCCGTCATCGGGTACCAGTTTGAGGTGTCCGGAAAGCCGCTCATCAGTGCGCCAGCCTTCGTGCCGGTCATGTTCGAAGTGACGGTTCTGCTGTCCGCGCTCACGGCGGTGGGTGGCATGCTCTTCCTCAACAAGCTTCCCTGCCTGTATCACCCCGTGCTCAAGTCGCCCAAGATGAAGCGGATCACCGATGACCGCTTCGTGCTGGTGATCGAGGCGCGGGACCCCAAGTTCGTGCGGTCGGCGACTCAGGATCTGCTCGAGTCCCTCGGGCCGGAACGCATCGTCGAACTGGAGCCTTGACGCCATGAGCTCTCAACACTCCGACAAACCTGTGACCGGCACGCTCTGGGAAATCCCCCGCGGCTTCATCTACGTGGGTGTGCTTCTGCTGTGCCTGCTTCTGGTGCCACCGGTGGTGATCCTCCGGGCTCGCGCGATGCCGAGCGAGCATCCGAGGATTCACATCATCCAGAACATGGACAATCAGCCCAAGTACCTCGCGCAGCACAGCAGCCTGCTGTTCAATGATGGTCGGGCCATGCGTCCGAGGGTGCCGGGTACGGTCGCCCGTGGACAGATGATTGATGACACGCACTTCTGGCTTGGGCTGGTGGACGGCGAGTACGCCACCACCTTCCCGACGCAGGTGACTGTCGACGACGCGCTGCTGGATCGCGGCCGCGAACAGTACGACATTTTCTGCCTGCCCTGCCATGGCGTGACCGGAGCTGGCGACGGCAAGGTGCATGAGCGTGCCATGGTGCTGCTCAATAACGGCACCAATGGAACTGTCTGGGTGCAGCCGCGAAACCTCCACCAGCCGGACATGCAGGATCTACCGCCGGGGCAGATGTTCCACACGATCGGCGAGGGCTTCGGAAACATGGCGGGCTATGCAGCCCAGATCACTCCGGAAAACCGATGGGCTATCACGGCCTGGGTCTATGCACTCCAGGTTGGGCGCAACGCGCCGGCCGATGCGGTGCCCGCTGCGGACACCCTTCCGGTGAAGTCGCACAATCTCGATGGAGGTGACTCGTGATGTCGCTCGACGCCAATCGCGGTGACGTTCGCCTCGGCGGGCTGGGACCGGCCGGCATCGGTATCGGCGCCCTCGTCGGTTTCGGGGGTCTGGCCGCCACGCTTTTCCTCGATGGGATCGAGGGAACCGCAGTGTTCTGGAAGTCGTACCTGCTGGCCTTCATGGTGGCGCAGGCCATCTGCCTTGGCGCCTTGTTCTTCGTCCTGCTCCAGCACGCCACCAAGGCGGGCTGGTCTGTCACCGTCCGCCGTCCTGCAGAGGCCGTCGCTGCGAACCTGCAGTGGCTCTGGATCCTCTTCATCCCGATCCTCGTTCTTGTCTGGAGCGGCAAGGGCGCAGTGCTGTTCGAGTGGTGTGACACGGACTACATGCATGCCGATCACGTCCTTGAAGGCAAGATGGGATATCTCAACCCGACCTTCTGGTCCATCCGGGCGATCGTCTATCTGGGGGTGTGGGCCCTGCTGGCCGGGTTCTACCGGTCGCAAAGCGTTGCGCAGGACCGCGACGGCGATGTGCGTCGGACCCTGCGGATGCAGTGGTGGGCGCCTATCGGGATCGCGCTATACGGCCTGACCCAGACCTTTGCGGCGATTGACTGGGTGATGGCCATCCAGCCCAAGTGGTTCTCGACCATGTTCGGCGTCTACTGGTTCGCCGTGAGTTGCACCGGGTTCTTCTCGTTTGTCATCGTGCTGCTCGCCCTGATTCGGGGCTCGGGCTGCGGTGAGAAGGTGTTCACTCGCGAGCATTTCCATGATCTCGGCAAACTGCTGTTCGCATTCGGTGTCGTCTTCTGGGCGTACATCGGCTACAGCCAGTACATGCTGATCTGGTACGCCAACATTCCGATTGAAACGGAGTGGTTCGTTCCACGGCAACTCGGTGCCTGGTTCGATGTGTCCTGGATTCTGATTCTCGGGCACTTCGCGCTGCCCTTCGTCCTGCTGGTCACCCGCTGGACCAAGCGGTACCGCAACGTGCTGGTGCTCATCGCGCTCTGGATGGTTGCGATGTTCATAGTGGACGTGTACTGGCTCGTCATGCCGTCGGTACCGGAGGCGGCGCTTGCCGCAGCCACCAGTTGGGATGAACTGCAGTCAGCCGCTGCTGCGGGTGAACTCGCCATTGGCTGGAACCCCTCCATCCTGAACCTCACGGCGTTGCTCGGATCCGTCGGGCTCGTCGTCTGTGGCACGTTCTTCTTCCTCGGTCGGGCGAGCCTCGCTCCGACCGCCGACCCGCGCCTCTCCGAGGCGATTGCATTTGAGAACTTCTGATGAGCAACGACCCACATCACGGCGATCATCCGACAGGCGATCACGAAGACCCCTCCGGCGGACCCACCTGGGTCGTTGCCGTGGCTGGCGCCGTATTGACGGTCGTGACGGTGCTCGGCGTGACCGCGTTGTATTACAACGCCGAGCGTGCAGAGACGCACCGCAAGGTGGTGTCGGTGCGGTCGCAGGAGGCGGAGATTCGCCGAGAGGCCGACCGGCTCGCCCTCGAGAATGAGCCCCATTGGGAGCAGTGGACCGATGCCGACGGCGTGCTTGCTGGCGAGCGGACACTCGTTGTGCCAATGGACACGGCCCGTGAGGTCGTCAAGAAGCGGTGGGGGGGCGACGCTCGCTGAGCCGATTGCGATGACCTTCCTTCGACGGACCATCCTGGTTTCTCTGCTGGCCATGGGGGCCGCTGCGCCTCACGCGGATGCGCAGCTGCTCGCAGACGAACTGCCACCGGAACTTGAAGGTGTGGGAATCGTGCAGCGGCTGGACGGCGATGTGCCGCTCAATCTGGAGTTCATCGACCACCAGGGCGACGCTGTGACGCTGGGCGACTACTTCACGGAAGGCCGGCCCGTCATCCTGACGCTCAACTATTACAAGTGCCCGATGCTCTGCTCGCTCACGCTCAACGGGCTGGTGGATGGCATCCGGGACGTCGACCTTGAACTCGGCAGCGAGTATCAGATCGTCACCATCAGCATCAACCCCGATGAGGGGCCCGAGTTGGGTTCCCAGAATCGCCGCGGCTATCTTGCCTCGCTGGGCAAGGATGTTCCGGAGGACGCGTGGCCATTTCTGACCGGAAGTCAGGAGAACATCGAAGCACTGGCCGACGCCATTGGCTTTGGATACCGCTATGACGAGCGGAGCGGTGAGTACGCCCACACGGCCAGCATTACGTTTGCCACGCCGGACGGACGAATCTCCCGCTACATGAATGACGTCCGCTTCCCCGCCCAGGACCTGCGTCTGGCGGTGGTGGACGCGTCCAATGGCAAGGTCGGGTCACTCATCGACACCCTGCTGCTCTTCAACTGCTTCCAATGGGACCCGGAGGCGGGCAGTTTTGTGCCGAGCGCGTGGAAGATCATGCGGCTCGGAGGCTCAATCACACTGGTGCTGCTCGTCGGCGGCATCCTGTTTCTGCTGCGGCTGGAACGCCGTGGCAGGGCTGACCGGGACAAAGGCAGCGCGGGGTCCTCGGGCTCCGATTCGCACATCGGCCAGGGCGGTCATTCCGGCCCGGCACTTCAGACTGGTGGACTTCAGGCATGAGCATGCTCGGATTGCTTGCGACGATGAAACTGGGCGAGGCCACTTCGGGTGGCGGCTTCTGGATGCCCGAAAGCGCATCCACAGTGGCGCCTGAAGTTGACAGCGTCTTCTACTTCATCAACAACATCAACTACTTCTTCTTTGCGTTGTGCATGGTGATCCTGATCTGGTTCGCCTTCCGCTACCACGCGAAGCCATCAGAGCATGCGACGTTCGCGGCGGATGCGCCCACGCACAACACGCCGCTGGAACTGACCTGGACTGTCGTCCCGCTCCTGCTGGTCGGCGTGATCTTCTGGCTTGGAATGGATGGGTATCTGGAACTCAATGAGTCGCCAGAGGACGCATACGAAGTTCAAGTCACCGGTCAGAAGTGGTCCTGGACCTTCCAGCATCCCGAGTTCGGCGTGACCGAAGCGGCAGAGTTGACGGTGCCGCTGAATAAGCCGGTGCGATTGATCATGACCTCGTCGGACGTGCTTCACAGCCTCTTCATTCCGGCGTTTCGGGTCAAGAATGATGTCGTGCCGGGCCGCTACACCAGCCTCTGGTTCGAGGCCAACAAGCCTGGACAGTACCGGTTGTACTGCGCCGAGTATTGCGGCAAGGATCACTCCAAGATGCTCGCGGTCGTCAACGTTCTGCCGGAAGACGAGTTCCAGACTCGGTTGGGCAAGCTTGCCCGCGAGTACGAGGACATCGACGACCGCGATCTTCCCGCCTACGGCTTGACGAGGCTGTACAACCGATGCGCTTCGTGCCACTCCCTGGATGGCAGTTCCGGGACCGGCCCTTCTTTCAAGGGCCTCTGGGACCGCACCCGAAAGGGCACGACGGTGTTCACAAACGGGCAGGACCTGAAGGACTTGGCGGGGCCGGGCGGCGAGTTCGAGGTGCCTGAGAACTACCTTCGCGACTCGATTCTGAATCCGCAGCGACACATCGTGCAGAACTACACGGGGTCCATGCCGACCTTCAAGGGACAGTTGAAGGAGCGTCAGATCGACGCTCTGGTGTTGATGATCAAGAATCTGGACCGGCTCGTCGACGAGCAGGGCGTCCCGATAGAGAACCCCGACCTCGAGGGAGCCGACATATCCACGGGAGCAGGTCAGTGACCGTGGAAGGAATGATGCGATGACGACGATCAATACCCAGCCGCTCGATCGACCCGCGATTGAGGGCGACAACTACCTCACCCACAGCCGTGGCTTCCTCTCGTGGATCCTCACGTTGGATCACAAGCGGATCGGCGTGATGTACCTCGTGTCCGTTCTTGCGTGCTTCCTGCTCGGCGGTCTGTTTGCACTGGCCGTCCGGACGCAGTTGCTGGTTCCGGACGGGCTCATCATGGACCAGGATCAGTACAACCAGGCATTCACGCTGCACGGCGGCATCATGGTGTTCCTGGTGATCATTCCAGGCATTCCGGCGGCGCTGGGCAACTTTGTCCTGCCGATCATGCTGGGCGCGAAGGACGTGGCCTTCCCCCGCCTCAACCTCTTCTCATACTGGTTGTGGATTGTTGGCGCCATCTTCCTGGTCGTGTCCATCTTTGCCGGCCTCGATACCGGCTGGACCTTCTACACGCCGTACAGCATTGATCAGAACTCCGCGATGGGCGGTGTGATTCCGGCGGTCACCGGTGCGTTCCTGCTCGGGTTTGCCTCGATCTTCACGGGTATGAACTTCATTGTCACGATCCATCGACTCCGTCCTGACGGCATGACGTGGTTCCGAATGCCGCTGTTCCTCTGGTCGCTCTACGCGACCGCCGTGATTCAGGTCCTCGCGACGCCGGTTCTTGGCATCACGTTGGCGTTGCTGGCGGTCGAGCGAGCGTTCGGGATCGGCATCTTCAACCCGGCCCTCGGTGGCGACCCGGTGCTCTTCCAGCACTTCTTCTGGTTCTACAGCCATCCGGCTGTGTACATCATGATTCTGCCTGCCATGGGTGTGGTGAGCGAGCTGATCGCGGTGCACAGCCATCGGCATATCTTCGGCTACCACTTCATCGCGTGGAGTTCGATTGCGATTGCAATCTTCTCGTTCCTCGTGTGGGGCCACCACATGTTCACGTCCGGCCAGTCGCCGCTTATGAATGTGATCTTCTCGTTCATCACCTTCAGTGTCGCCATCCCATCGGCCGTCAAGGTCTTCAACTGGCTGGCGACCATGTACAAAGGCTCGATCAGCTGGAACACAGCGATGCTCTATGGAATGGGCTTTATCTTCCTGTTCCTGATCGGTGGATTGACAGGCCTGTATCTGGGAACGCTGGCGACGGACGTGTACCTGCATGACACGTACTTCGTGGTCGCCCACTTCCACTACACGATGATGGGTTCGGCGCTCATTGGGTTCATCGGCGGTCTGCACCACTGGTGGCCGAAGATCACCGGCAAGATGTTCAACGAGAACGCGGGTCGGATTGCCTTCTTCCTGTTTCTCATTGGATACAACATGACCTTCTTCACCCAGTTCATGCTGGGGAGCCACGGCATGCCGCGGCGGTATGCGACCTACCCGGCCGATGCGGGTTTCCAGAACTACAACATCATTTCGACGATCGGTTCGTATCTGATGGCGATCTCGTTCTTCATGATGGCCGGGTACTTCATCGCGTCAATCTTTGGTGGCAAGCGGGCTGCTGCGAACCCATGGGGTGGCCGCAGCCTGGAGTGGCAGTGCAGTTCACCGCCTCCGCACGACAACTTCTCGGAGCAGCCGGCCGTGGGCGACTGCTACGACTTCTCGGTTCTGCGGTGGGACGAAGCGACACAGGGCTATGTGTGGCGGGAGGATGTCGAGCATCCTGGCCATCACACGGAGGAAGCCGCGCACGCCTGAGTGCGCCAGGGAGTAGACCAACGTGAGTCAAGTTCACATTCAAGGCGACGAGCACGGGCATGATCACCCGGAGTTCCTGGCCCACCACTGGTCCTCGCCAGTGCAGCAGTTTGAGGCCGGCAAGCTCGGCATGTGGCTGTTTCTGGCCACCGAGATTCTGCTCTTTGGCGGGCTGTTCGTCGCCTACGCCGTGTGGCGATCGAATCACCCCGAGATCTTCGCGTACGGGAGTCAGTTCCTCGACACGACCTGGGGTGCCATCAATACCGCGGTGCTTCTCACCAGCAGCATGACCATGGCGATGGCCGTCACGTTTGCGGCCCGAGGCAAGATGAAGGCAGTGGTCGTCACGCTCATCCTGACGCTCATGGGCGCCGGCGGGTTTATGGCCATCAAGTACGTCGAGTACAGCCATAAGTTTCATGAGGGCTTCTATCCGGGCCTGAGTTTCTACGAAGAGCCCGAGGCGTCACACCTGTGGCTGCCGCTCGAAGAGACTGCCATTGCGCACAAGGATGCGGTTGCAGCACACGAGGCGGCCGGATCTGCGGCACTTGCAGCCGAGGACGCAGCCCGCGCCGAACTGCCCGCCGCCCCCGCGGAGGCCCAGGTCTGGAATCAGCCCAAGGCCGGTCTGGGCCCGGAGGGGCTTACCACGGACCAGGAATTGCTCGACACGGCCGAACTGGCGATCTTCCTGCCTCCATCTGTCCTCGGCAACATTGAGGATCAGCACGAAGAGGTGGCGTTTGCCGAGCACCATGCGCCGGGCGAGCAGGTGCACCTTTCGCACCCGCTTCAGGACCCGGAGCGGCCGGTCAACGCGCAGAAGTTCTTCACCATCTACTTCCTGATGACGGGCCTGCACGGCATTCACGTCGTGGTGGGCGGTATCGTCATTCTCTGGCTTCTGATCCTGACCCTCCGAGGGCGTTTCAGCCGTAAGTACTACACGCCTGTGGATCTCGGTGGGTTGTACTGGCACATCGTGGATGTGATCTGGATCTTCCTCTTCCCCCTGTTCTATCTGATCTGACGGAGTGCGAGCGATGTCATCAAAGAATCACGAGCACGGAGCGGTCGGGCACATTGTGCCGATCAAGATGCTGGTCGGCACCTGTCTGGCGCTGCTGGTACTCACCGCCGTCACTGTCTGGGTCGCCAAACTGGACTTCGTCGAGTTGCGAATGCACGAGATGAACATCCTGGTCGCCATGGGGGTCGCGGTCATCAAGTGCACGATTGTGGGCATGATCTTCATGCACCTTCGGTGGGATCGATCGTTCATCGGATTCGTGTTTGTCGGGTCGATCCTCTTCGTGGCCGTGTTCATCGGCTTTGCGCTTCTGGACACCAGCGAGTATCAGCCGTCGATCATTCCTGGCGACACGCCGACGATTCAGCAGAAACTGGATGCCCTTGACACCTCCATGGCCGCTGGTGCTGTGAGCGGAGACCATGGCGACGCTGCACACTGACGCCGGTTCTGGCGCTCGAGGCGTACACGCCTCAGAGGAAGCTCGCGCCGAGGCCGGATCCCTCGGATTCAAACTGCTTCTGGCCACGCTCGGCATGCTCTTTGGCGCCGTGGTGCTGGGCGTGCTGGCGATTCGTCTCGGCAACACATCGCGTCCCGATGCCTTGCCTCCGCTGCCATGGCAGGTCTGGGTCAGCACCGTGGCACTGTTTGCAACGAGCATTGCATTCATGGAAGTGGTGGCTGCACAGCGACGGGGATCGGACGCGGGAATCCGGGTCGGGCTGGTGACGGCGGGCTGTCTGGCCCTGCTCTTCTCGGCCATGCAGGGGTGGGCGTGGTATGACTGGTACGAGGGTATGCCCGAGTGGGAAGCTGCCACGCAGCAGTACCGCATCGGTGTCATGGGCTTCTGGGTGTTCACCAGCCTGCACGTGGCGCATGTCCTCGGTGGGCTGGTGCCGCTTGCCATGGTCGGTTGGTACGCGGTGTTCCGGACATGGACGGCGTCGCGGAGCGGCCTTCTGCGTCACACGGCGACGTACTGGCACTTTCTGGACGCGGTCTGGATCGTGCTGCTGGTGACGATGCTGCTGGTCCTGTAGGACCTCCACTCAGTCTGAAACAGGCCGCTCACTGGCGGTCCTGAGGGGCGCAACCTGACCATCCCGCTGCACGTCGGCGGAGAGGTCGTCCGGGGTGCCGGGGATGCCGTCCGGGCCATCGCTCACGATGCGGACGGTCAGGCCGTCGTCGCCGGCGCCTCCGAGCGACAATCGGGTTGGCTGGCCCCACCCGTCATCGGGAAGCGGGCTGGCGTGCACCGCCGCGACCTGAGCGCGGCGGTCGTCTCCGGCATCTCTCCAGCCGGCCGTGGCCGCTTCGGCCCACTGCTCGACAGCCAGCTGCGTTGCTGCGCGGGCCTCCTCCCTCGCCGCCTGCTGCATCGGGTTGGTGCGGCGGCCATCGCTGCTGAGTCCGAACCGGCTGCTGTTGATCTCGGGTGGGTATCGGTTGTCGGATCGGTCCACGTCGGCCAACTCGTCGTATGGGTCCAGCATGACATGGTCGATGGCGTGCGGGCTGATCAGGAGTTTGGTCGCTTCTCGCTGGTCGGCCCGCCAAATGTCGGCAGGAATGGTCAAAGACTCCGTGGAGCCGTCGGCCCAGGTCACCCTGATCGGAAGCGGCATGACCAGCCCGCCGTTGGTGGTGAACCGCAGGACGTGAAAGAGTTCGTCCGTCTCAAGCAGGGCCAGGTCGTCTTGATCCAGTTCTCCGAGAAGCTTCTCGTAGGCCCGCTGATCTGCCGGCGTCACGGCGTGCTTGTCGAAGGTGCTGTAGAAATCGATCAGTTCGGGATACCGCTCCACGCGGCGGCCCGTACCGGCGTTTCGCTGGGCCGTCACGGTGGTCGGTTCGTTCCTGGCCTCGTCCTCGCGGTCTGCCGCCTTCTCACCCTCTGGCTTTCCGCTGGCGACCCGGAAGGTCTCCACGCCCGCAATGCCCACGTCGACCGGCCGCGTGTCGTAGAACCAGCCACGCCAGAACCAGTCCAGATCCCGGCCGCTGGCGTCTTCGATGGACCTGAAGAAGTCGGCTGGCTCAGGCCGCTTGTACGCCCACCGCCGAGTGTACGCGCGCATGGCATGGTCAAAGAGCTCACGCCCAACCACCGTCTCCCGCAGAATGTTCAGGGCGGTCGCCGGTTTGGCGTAGGCGTTGGCTCCGAATTGAAGGATCGACTCGCTTGCCGTCATGATCGGACGGCTGTTCTCGACGTCTCGCATGTACCCGGTGATGGCGCGGGGAAGGCCTCGGCTCCGCGCGTAGTCCTCCTCCCATGAGCGTTCAGCGAGGAACTGATGGTAGGTGTTGATTCCTTCATCCATCCACGTCCACTGGCGTTCATCGCTGTTCACGATCATCGGGAACCAGAAGTGACCGACCTCGTGAATGACGACCGATATGAGGCCGTACTTGGACCGCTCGGTCCAGGTGCCATCCTCTTCGGGGCGAGGCCCGTTGAAGGTCATCATCGGATACTCCATGCCGCCGCCAACGACGCCGTTGACGGACCATGCGACCGGCCATGGATAGGGCATGGCGGTTTGGGAGTACGACTCAAGCGCGTGCGCGACAGCGTGCGTGGAGTACAGATCCCACAGCCCGTCGCCCTCCGCGGGCCACATGGACATGGCAAGCACGCGGTCGTCGCGACCCGGAATGTCCACCCCCATGGCGTCCCATGCAAAGGCGGGAGAGGCGCTGAATGCAAAGTCGCGAATGTTGTCCGCCGTGAATCGCCACGTCTTGGTGTCCGTTGTCGGGGCGGCGACCAGCGCGTCAGACTCGGCGCGGCTCACGATCGACCGTGGGTGGTCGCTGGCTCTGGCCTCCTCAAGGCGTGATCGCTGCTCCGAACTGAGTACAGACCGCGGGTTGACCAACTCGCCAGTTGCGCCGACGAGAAAGTTCGCCGGGGCCGTGATGTTGACGTCGTAGTCGCCAAACTCAAGCGTGAACTCCCCGCGACCGAGGAACGGCCGCGTTTGCCAGCCGTCATAGTCTGTGTATGCGGCGAGTCGGGGGAACCACTGCGCAATCTGATAGAGCGTCCGGCCATCGTCAAATGTCTCATACCCACTTCGCCCGGCGATGTGGTCGGGCACGATCGCGCTGGTCCAGTCGATATCAAACTGAAATCGCCGGCCCGGCTTGAGCGGGGTGGGCAGGTCGATTCGCATCATCGTGCCGTCGATGACATGTGGCAGGTCCATCCCATCGGAAGATTGCACCCGCCCCACGTCGGCGCCGCCTTCGAACTTCGCTCGGCCTAGGTGATAACGCAGGTCGTCAAAGGACATGCCACCTTCAAGATCGGGCGCTCGTCTGGATTGCCTGCCGCGGGCGTCGGGTCGAAATCGATTCTGATCAAGTTGGACCCAGAGCCAGTGCAGCGTATCCGGGCTGTTGTTGTGGTACGTGATACGCTCGGTCCCGACGAGGCGGTGCGTCTGGGTGTCGAGCGTTACATCGATGTCGTAGTCGACCTGCTGTTGCCAGTAGTCGGGGCCGGGCGCGCCGCTTCCGCCGCGGTAGCGATTCGGTGACGGCAGGTCGCGGTCGTCGAGACGCTCGAATACGTCGGCCCGATCGAGGACCTGTTTCGGTCTCCACGGATGATGGTCTGGATGCGCCGAAGCGGCGCCGACAAGTCCAAGTACAACTGCGCACGTCCACCGCATGGCGCCCTCCTCGATGAGCAAGCACGGTAGCACAGAGGGGGCACCCGGGACTGTGCGTTGGCGTTTCGCGAAGAAGGCTGCGGGGCCTCGCCCGGGCCGAGGCGGGCTGGGGGTCGAGGCCCGCGGCGTGGTTGCCGGCGGTCAGGGCGCGGCGCCGCCCAGACCAAGCGCGTGGGCGGCGTGCCACAACGCGTGGCGGTAGTCCGCGTCCTGGTTCAGTGGCCGGGGTTCCAGTCTGGGCGGGTTGCCTTGCGCGGCGCGGACGTGCTCGACGTCGGGACCGCCGGTGTACAGCGTGCCGTCCGGAAGCAGGAGCACTGGGTCCTTCGGAGAGGGCCCGCCCTCAGGGACGGCCGATTGAAAGAGGCGGCCGCTGGAGAGGTAGTAGGCGGACGGATCCGCGTGCTTGTAGCGTTTGGTCATTCCCTCCACACGGCCGGCGGCCGAGGTGTCAGGCTGCGCCTCGGTCCATCGGTCCCAGGTTGTGAAGGTTGAGGGGATCGGTCTGAGTGCGGACGGCGGGCCGGTGATCGATCGCCCGAGCAACTGTGAGTACAGCGGTTCATCGCCGGTACCACCGTCGAGACGCCTGGGATAGATCGTCTGATTCCCGCCTGCCACCAGGCCACTGACGCCGAACGTCCGTTCGGCGCCGTCGATTCGTCGGTCGAACACGCGTGGTGACGCGGAGGGCCAATGCCAGGAGACCAGAATGGGAACGCCGCCCAGGTTGTCGTGCACCAGTTCGTGCACGTGGAGCATCGACACCGGGTACGCGCGGCTCTCGCCCTCCACGGTGACGCCGATCACGGCATCATCTGGAAGCAGGAACTTCTTCCGTGTCATGGCAATTCGTCGGACGTCAGCAATCGAGACGACGGCCGCCGGTTCATCGAGGACGGGAACCATGTCGCGGTACAACATGGCGGGCTCAAGCACGGCCGTCGCGGGCAGCCGAAGGTTGGACAGATCGAACTGATACGAGGCGACGTTCTCTCCGTCACCTGGTGGCCGGACGTTCATTCGCAGCAGTGCCGGCGCAAGTGCCCACGCCGTGACGCCGACGAAGACGGCAAGCGCGAGCAGGATTACCCAGCCGCCTTGGATGAAGAACCGCAGGAGTCCGCGGGGACTGCGCTGGCTCATGGGGCGAGCTCGACGTAGATGGTTTCGATGTGCGGAACCCGATCGAGCACCATGGCCAGGAGCAGAACCGGCAGGTACAGGAGGCTGGCCAGAAAGGCACCACGCGCCGTTGGGCGGGAGCGATGCTTGTAGAACATCATGGCCTTCCACGAGAACCAGACACCGGCGGCAAGCGCAACGACGCCATAGACCATGCCGGCCTGATGCAGGGTGACCGACAACAGCGACAAGGGAATGAGTAGAAGCGTGGAAATCAGGGTCGCTTCGCAGACGGCGTTCTCGCCGCCACGAACCGAGGGCAACATTCGAAAGCCGGCTAGTTCGTACTGCTCGCGGTAGAGCCAGGCCAGTGAGAGAAAGTGGGGGAGTTGCCAGACGAAGAGCAATCCACCGAGGATCCAACCGCCGATCGACAGGTGCTCGGTGACGGCAACCCAGCCGATGAGCGGGGGAATGCCGCCGACGACGGCGCCAATCAGTGTGTTGAAGGTCGTGACCGGTTTGAGGGGGGTGTAGGCGAGCACGTAGAGCAGCAGCGTCAGCAGCGCCAGACCGGCGGCGTACAGGTTGACGAGCATGGCCAGTAGGAAGACGCCTCCGTATCCCAGAAGTACGGCCACGATCCACCCGTGCACCGGGCTCATCGCGCCGCTGGGAATGGGTCGGCCGCGGGTTCGGTGCATCAGGGCGTCCCGCCGCGTCTCCACAATCTGGTTGATGGCGTTGGCCGCGGAAGCGCATGCGAGCGTTCCGAGCACGGTCCAGAGCAGCGTGAGCCAGTCGATGGAGGGGCCGCTGGCCATGATGCAGCCGACGCCGGAGGTCACGACGACCAGCAGGCTGAGCCGGAACTTGACGAGGTCGGCGTACAGGCGGAGGAGACCTGGCGTCGGCGCCGCGGGGGTCGCCGGGGATTGGGTGATGGTGTCGCTCATGGGTTGATCTCCCGCGGCGGCATGCCCACGCGGGGGGCCTAGTATACGCCTCCCCCGCAGTGAGCCTGCGGTGGTGAGGGAGATGTGTGGGTATGAATCAGCAGTCGGTCATGGATGGGGCGGATGGGCTGGCAGGCTCCAGAACGTGCTCGGGGCCGTGTCGCATTCTTGCAGCGGGGTTCGGCGCCACAACGCTCATGTGGCTGGTCAGCTACCTGGCGATTCTGGTGCCGGGCGCTGTGGTTGGCGAAGTGTTGTTTGGCCTGGCCATCCTCGCCCTGGTTGGAGGCGGCGTCGTGGCCGGCCGCCGGGATGAGGGCTTGCCGGGCGATGTCGGGAGCGCCGTTCGAGGGGTTCTCGTCGGTGTTGTTTCGGCGCTCCTGAACCTGCTCCTGGTGGCGAGTCTGCTGCAGAGCGACATTGCCGGGGGCGGTGGATGGGTGATCGGCATTCTGATCGGCTGCGTCGTGGCCGGCGCCGTGGGGGGAGTGATCGGGGCGAACATTCGGCCGTGGCGTACCGATGGCAATTGGTTGAGTGTGTTCTGCTGGGTGACGACGGCGTTGACGCTCTTCATGATTGTCACCGGTGGCATCGTGACGGGGTTCCAGGCCGGTCTTGCTGTACCGGACTGGCCCAACTCGTACGGCCACAACATGCTTCTGTATCCCTTGTCAGAGATGGTGGCGGATCTCGATGGCGGGGTGTTCTATGAGCACGCGCACCGACTGACCGGCATGTTTGTGGGGTTGACGGCGATTCCGTTCTGCCTTGTGCTTTGGACGGGTTCGGTGCGTCGGTGGGTGGCCGTGCTCGGGACCTTCGTGCTGGCGCTGGTTGTGCTGCAGGGCGTGCTCGGTGGACTTCGCGTGACCGGCTGGTTCACCATGAGTCAGGACGCGGCAGATCTCGCGCCAAGCACGATTCTTGCAGTGGTGCACGGCGTACTGGCGCAGCTCATTCTGGCAATGATGGCAGTCGCGGCTGCGGCGACCAGCACGCCTTGGCGACGGGCGCCTGCGCGGTTGGGAGATGGCCGCGTGTCGGTGGATCGCCGGCTCGCGGTTGCACTTGTGATCTGCCTGATCGTGCAACTGATTCTGGGAGCCGCCTACCGGCACATGATCACGGCGGGAGGGGTCGATGCCAAGGGCGCGTCGCATGCGTTGATGGCTCACATCGGGATGGCGGTGGTCGTCACGATTCTGGCGCTCTTCGTTGGGCTTCGAGGAGCGGTCGTGCCTGGTCGGGATGTCATCTTCAGGTGGCTCGGCCGGTGCGTGCTGGTCACGGTGGGGCTGCAGGTGCTGCTTGGCATCGGCGGGCTCGCTGCCGTGCTGGTGCGACCCGAACTTGGGACGACGGCAGACGTGCCGGTGGTCGAGGTGCTGGTCACCAGCGCTCATCAGGCAAACGGGGCGGTATTGCTGGCGGCGAGTGTTGTGTTGATGGTCTGGTACTGGCGCGCATCGGATGCGTGAGTGATGGGCGAGGATCCGATTCCGCTCGAACCACTCGGCGTACCTGACCCGCCGCCGCTGCCCGGTCGCGTTCGCATCGACGGCACGTTTGATGATGCCGTTGACGCGCTGGCAGCCGATCTTCTGACCTGCGCGTTGGACGCTGTCGAGGCTCGGCAGCAGTTTTCGCTGGCGATTTCCGGCGACCGCGTGCTGGAGCCGCTGTGGCTGCGGTGCATGCTGGACCCGGACCTTCGGGCGTTCCCGTGGTCCCGGACGCATGTGCGGGTGCTGGGCGAGGTGGATCGGCTGTGGCTGAACGAGGCGCTGGTGACGCCTGCGGGCATCCCGCCCGCCCAGGTGCATGTCGGGCCCGCGAGCGTGGGGCCCGCGAGCGCGGGGTCAGGAGCGGACGTGGACTGCGTCGTGGCAAGCGGGGCAACGGCCGCGGCCGTCATGGGCGGCGGGACCGCACCGCAGCAGGCCACGCGGCTACTCATGCTCACCGAGGCCGCCAGCCTCGATGCCACGCTCAGGCACGTGGAGGCCAACCCCGCCCCCTGGGCCCAAGTCGCCAGCCGCCTCTGCTGGTACCTCTAACCCCCGACCGCCGGTCACTTTATCTCCTTGTACACCAACAACTTACGAAACCCCCGATTCGCTAAGTCCTTGCGGCGCAAGCACATAAAGTGACCGGCGGTCAGGGGTGGGCGAGGTATTCCTCGAGGAGGATGGCGGCGGCGTGGGCGTCGGTGCCTTGTGCGGGGGATTGGCCGCGGGTGCGGTGTTCGGCTTCGAAGCTGGTCAGCCGTTCGTCCTGGTAGTGGATGGGCAGCCCTGTAGCCACGGCAACCGTGTCGCCGAACGCCCGCGTGGTGGCTGCTCGCGGGCCCTCAGAGCCATCCATGTTGAGGGGGAGCCCGAGCACGATCGCCTCGGCGGCATGCTCCATGGCCGCGGCCGCGATGGCGGCGGCCAGTTGCTCGCCGATCGGGATGTTCAGGGTCGTGAGCGGGAACACCGTGCCAGTCTCGCTGTCGCCGGTCGCGAGGCCTGTTCGCTTGTCACCGAGATCAACCGCCAGCAGCCGCATCGGTCACCGCCATTCCTCATCCAGCAGACCGTGCAGCGCCTTCACGTCCTGGACGCGGTCCGCCGGGCACACCAGCGTCGCTTTCGGCGTGTGAACAATGACCAGGTCCTCGCATCCGATCGTGGTGATCAGGTGGGCATCGTCCTCACTGACACTGACGATGCCCCGGGAGTCGAGGTGTCGGGCCGGGCCGAACGCGCGGTTCCCGTCCGCGTCCGGGTCCATGGTCTCTCCCGCGGCCGTCCAACTGCCTACGTCAAGCCAGTCGACATCCATCGGCACCGTGCAGACCTCGATCCGATCGTCCTGAGAGGCCGGCTCCATGATGGCGTAGTCCACGCTGATCTTGGGGAGGGTCGGATACACCCGCTCAAGCACCGCGGCGCGGTCCGGGGTTCCCCACGCCGCCCCGATCTCCCGCATGCCCGCCGCGGACTCCGGGGCGAATCGATCCAGCGCGTCGAGGAACCCGGCGGCCGAATACACAAACATGCCGGAGTTCCACTTGAACCGTCCGGACGCGAGATACCCCTCCGCCGTCGCTTCATCGGGCTTCTCCACGAATCGCACCGTGCGACGGGCCGGCGGATGCGCCTCGATCGGCTCGCCCAGTTCCACGTATCCGAACCCGGTCGCCGCAAAGGTCGGCTCGATTCCGAAGGTCACCATCCGGTCGGGGTTCTCGTCGACCAGCGCAAAGCCCGTCTCGATGCACGACGCAAATCGATCCTGCGGAGTGATCAGGTGGTCCGCGGTCAAGACGGCAAAGACGGCTTCCGGATCGGTCTGATGCAGGACGGCCGCCGTCAGGGCGACGGCATTGACGGTGTCGCGGGGGCAGGGCTCTCCAATGATCTGGGCGTCGTCCAACTGCGGCAGGTCATCCAGAATCAGGCTGCGGTGGGACTCGCCAGTGCAGATCCACTGCTGCGACGCCGGTACCAGCCCGTCGAGCCGCCGGGCCGCATGCCACAGCAGGCTCTTCCCCTGCACCAGAGGCACCATCTGCTTGGGCCGACCCCCTCTGCTCATGGGCCACAATCTGGTTCCGCTGCCGCCTGCCATGATCATTGCGTGGTGCATGCGAGCAGGGTACTCGCGCACTTGAGCAGCGAGGGCAGTACGCTTCGGATGTGCTTGCCCGCTTGACCGGCCAACTCGAATCCGTGTGCGATGACCGCGTCCAGGTGGCCGTCGGGCCGATGCTGGTCGACGTCTACGTCCCCGGCAGCGATGTCGATGGCCTGCACGGGCGGGTGGGCGAGCCGGTCACGCTGCACACGCTGCTCGTGCTCGAAGGCATCGGTCAGGGCACGTCCATGGTGCCCCGACTCATTGGCTTCGCTTCGCCTCAGGACCGGGCGTTCTTCGAACTCTTCACGACGGTCAAGAACATCGGCCAACGCAAGGCACTTCGAGCGTTGCAGGCGCCCGCGCGGGACCTCGCGGCGGCCATCGCCCGCAGAGATGTGACGTACCTCGTTGCGCTGCCGGAGATCGGCAAGCGTACGGCCGAGACGATCATCGCGGAACTCTCGGGCAAAGTGGACGCCTGGCTCAGCGGCGCTGCGGCGACCATCGAGCCCGGCCCCGGCCCCGCCAGCGGCACGCCCGCGGCCGATGCCGTCACGATGCTTGTCGCGCTGGGAGAGCGGCCCGACGCGGCCCGGCAGTTGGTCGAGCGAGCTGTGGCGAGCCATCCCGAACTCGACTCGCCCGAAGACATCCTGTCGGTAGTGATGGCCTCGAGGTGAGCCGTTCAGCCGAGGATCAGCGGCATGGGTTCATCGACGCAGGGCCATCCGCTGGCTGCGGCAATGCGGCGGCGAAGGTCGTCCGCGACTTCGGCAGCGGCGTCTGATCGGTCAAACCGGATCGGCTCAAGAAACTCGACGCGACTTCGCCCTCGCCCGGCAATGGACGCGAGCATGCCGTCGACGTCCGGAGTGCCCGAGATCCAGCACGGGACAACGCGGGCGCGGGTGCGGGCCGCCAGCAGCCCGACGCCTTCCTGAAACGGCCGAATCGACCCCGGCGGCCGGGTGATTCGTCCCTCCGGAAAGACGCCGATGACGCCGCCCGACCGGAGTATGCCCATGGCCCTGCGGAGCGCCCGGGCGTCCGCGTCGGCACGGTTGACCGGAATGACGCGAACCAGCCGCCAGATGTCTTCGGTGCCGGCGGCCATCATGTCCCGAGCCATCATCCAGTGAATCATGGTGGACGTTGCCGATTGCACCAGCAGGGGGTCAACGCCCCCCGTGTGATTGGCCACAATGATCACCGGTCCGGCTGCCATCGCCTCGTTCAGGTGGGCGACGCCGTGAACCTCCAGGTGCTGCCGCCAGCGGAGCCACCGGGTGGACGCCCACCACGCCAGCCCGAGCGTCGCGTCGCCGCCCGGACCCCTGCGCAGCCGGGGCACGATGCAGAGCCACCACCCTGCAGCCAGCACGGCCCATCCTGCCGGAATCCACAGCCAGAGCCAGGTCGCCGGTTCGGTCGCCTCCATGGCAGGCACCCTAGCACCGCCGAGCATTCTGCTACCTTCCGCCAAATCCGGTTCCCCGCCAATGCCTCGCCGCGATGACATCAACACCATCCTGATTCTCGGTTCCGGTCCGATCGTCATCGGACAGGGCTGCGAGTTCGACTACTCCGGCACGCAGGCGTGCAAGGCGCTCAGGGACGACGGCTACCGCATCGTCCTGGTCAACTCCAACCCGGCAACGATCATGACCGATCCGGCGTTCTCGGATCGGACCTATATCGAACCGATCACCAGAAGCGCCGTCGAACGCATCCTGGCGCTTGAGAAGGAGCGAGGTACGCCGATCGACGCGGTGCTGCCGACGCTCGGTGGCCAGACGGCACTGAACTGTGCCTGCGAGCTCGATGAAGCAGGCGTGCTCGAGCGGTTCGGCGTCGAAATGATTGGCGCGACACGCGAAGTGATCAACCGCGCCGAAGACCGCTTGAAGTTCCGGAAGGTTGTCGAGTCCTGCGGCTATCGGCTGCCCAGGAGCGAAGTGGTCACGACGCTGGACGAAGCCTTTGCGTTTCTCGACACCATCGGTCTGCCTGCCATCATCCGACCTGCCTTCACCCTCGGCGGAAGCGGTGGGGGTATCGCGTACAACCGCGAGGAGTTTGAGGATCAGGTCCGCCGGGGCATCTCGGCATCGCGCATCAACCAGGTGCAGATTGACGAGTCGGTGCTCGGGTGGAAGGAGTACGAACTGGAGGTCGTTCGAGACGCCAGTGACAACTGCGTGATCATCTGCGGCATTGAGAACATCGACGCGATGGGAGTGCACACCGGAGACTCCATCACCGTTGCGCCGATCCAGACCCTCAGTGATCGCGAGTATCAGCGGCTCCGAGACGCTTCCTTTGACATTCTTCGCGCCGTAGGCGTGGACACGGGCGGCTCGAACGTCCAGTTCGCCATCAACCCGGCCACGGCGGAAATGGTCGTGGTTGAAATGAACCCGCGTGTTTCTCGAAGCAGCGCGCTGGCGTCCAAGGCTACGGGCTTTCCGATCGCGCACATTGCTGCAAAGCTTGCGGTCGGCTACACCCTGGATGAACTTCGAAACGACATTACCGAAACGACGTCGGCCTGCTTTGAGCCGTCGATCGACTATGTCGTCGTCAAGATGCCGCGATGGACATTTGAGAAGTTCCCCGAGGCTGACGAGACGCTGACGACACAGATGAAGTCGGTCGGGGAAGCGATGAGCATCGGCCGCACGTTTCGGGAGGCGTTTCAGAAGGCCATTCGCTCGATGGAGGTCAAGCGGTTCGGCTTCGGACTAGACGAACAGGACCGATGGCTGCAGGCTGAGCGTGGTGAAGATGTTGAGTGGCCTATCGACGAGGAGACGCTGACGCGCAAACTGGCCGTGCCTTGCCAGGGGCGTCTGTACTACGTTCGATATGCGCTCAAGCTCGGGTGGTCGCTGGAACGCATTCACGACCTCACGGGCATTGACCCGTGGTATCTCGATCAGTTCCGCTCGCTGGTTGAGTTTGAATCCAGATTGATGGCCTGCCCGTCGCTCGATGCGATGGACACGTCGCTCATGCGTGAAGCGAAGCAGCATGGCTACAGCGACCCGCAACTGGCCAAGGTGCTGCTTGGACGCATCAACACGGAGTCGATCCTGCAGGTCCGAGCCCGTCGCGCCGAACTTGGTGTCCAGCCGGTGTACAAGTTGGTCGACACCTGCGCGGCTGAGTTTGAGGCGGTGACGCCGTATTACTACTCGACGTATGAAACACCGTTCCTTGTGAACGGGCAGGTGGTCGAGGACGACGAGATCCGAATCAGCGACCGCGAGAAGATTGTCATTCTCGGAGGCGGCCCGAACCGGATCGGTCAGGGAATCGAGTTCGACTACTGCTGCTGTCAGGCGTCGTTTGCGTGCCGGGACATGGGCTTTGAGTCGGTGATGATCAATTCCAATCCGGAAACGGTCAGTACTGACTACGACACCAGCGACCTGCTCTTCTTTGAGCCGCTGACGCTTGAAGACGTGCTCAATATCGTGGAACGGCTCAATGGCGGCGGCATGGATGGCGCCGCCCGGAGCGGTAGCGTCGCAGGCTGCCTCGTCCAGTTCGGTGGCCAGACCCCACTCAATCTGGCCCATGGCCTCGCAGCCGCCGGCGTACCCCTCATCGGGACCGGGCTGCAGGCGATCGACGAGGCTGAAGACCGCGAGAGTTTCAAGGCCATTCTGGACAGGCTCGGCCTGCAGCAGCCACCCAACGGCATCGCGCACAGCCTGGAGCAGGCCAGAACGATCGCGGCGAGCATCGGCTATCCGGTACTCGTGCGGCCCAGTTATGTGCTTGGCGGGCGAGGCATGGAGATCTGCTTCGACGAAGAGTCGCTCGATCGATACATGCGGACCGCGGTGGACGTCTCAGACCTCGCCGATGCGCCGGTGTTGATCGACCGGTTTCTCAGCGAAGCGACGGAGGTCGACGTCGATGTGGTTGCAGACTTCCAGCCCCACGAATCGACGCGGAGCAGTCAGGTCAGCCAGTCCAGCGACCCCGCGCAGGCCGTGATTGCCGGCATCATGGAGCACATTGAGCAGGCGGGCGTGCATTCGGGCGACTCCTCCTGCATTCTTCCGCCGGACACCCTCGGCCCCTCCATGCGACGCCGCATTGCAGACCAGGCCAAGGCGCTCGCCGAAGCGCTCCGGGTGCGGGGGCTGATGAATCTGCAACTTGCCATCCGCGACGACGAGATTTTCGTCATCGAGGTCAATCCCCGGGCCAGCCGGACCGTGCCGTTTGTTGCCAAGGCGACGGGCGTTCCCTGGTCACGCATCGCAGCTCGGGTGATGATGGGGGCGTCGCTTGCGTCGATGGAGGATCTGTGCGCGCGGGAGGAGGCCGGGTTCTATGCGGTGAAGGAGCCGGTCTTCCCATTCGAGAAGTTCCCCGGCGTGGACGTGGTCCTTGGCCCGGAGATGCGTTCGACCGGCGAGGCTATGGGCTTCGATCGATCGCTTCCGGTGGCGCTGGCCAAGGCGAAGATGAGCGCCTGGCTGCCGCTGCCGACCGAAGGCGACGTTTTCCTGAGCGTGCGGGATTCAGACAAGCAGGCCGTCGTGGATGTGGCCCGAGCCCTCGTGTCGATGGGGTTTCGCGTACACAGCACGCAGGGCACGTGCGAACTGTTGGCCACCCACAGTGTGGCGGCCAGCCCGATTCGCAAGATCAGCGAAGGGGCCCGGCCCAACATCGTGGACCGGCTCTCCAACGGCGAGATCGACCTGATCATCAATACGCCCACCCGCACCGGCGCCGATACCGACGAGGGCCGCATTCGCGCCATGGCCGTGCGTTGCCGGGTGCCCATGATCACGACGATCACCGGTGCGATGGCCGCCGTGCGAGCCATCGCAGCCCTCCGGGCAGGCACCTGGCAGGTGCACGCCCTGCAGGATGCCTACGACGCCGCGCCTGCCCAGGCCTGTGATTTCCGCTCGTCGCAGCGGCCGCCCGCACCATCCGTGTGATGATCCTCCCATGCTCCTCCACACCCCCGTACCCCCGCGGGGCCGGCGGCCTTTGCGCCGCGTGAGCGGCGTGGGCCGCGCTGCTATCCTTCTCGCCCCATGCCCACCTGGCTGCCGCAGTTCATCACGTCCATGGTTGTCATTCTCGTCGTGTTGCACATGTGCCTCGGCGCGGCGGCGTATCTGATTCTGCTTGAGCGCAAGGTGTGCGCGTGGGCCCAGGACCGGATCGGACCGAACCGGGTGGGCCCCATGGGCATGCTGCAACCACTGGCCGACGGGCTGAAGCTGTTCTTCAAGGAGGAGTTCCTGCCTCGCGGCGTCGACCGGGCACTCTTCATCATGGCGCCTGCATTGACTGTGATTCCCGCGATGATCGGCTTTGTCGTGATCCCCTGGGGCGGATTCCTGGATGTTGGTGACGGCCAGACGGTCGCCATCATGGGGGCCGACATCAACATCGGAGTCATCTATCTGGTCGCGGCGGCCTCACTGGGCGTCTACGGCGTCGGGCTCGGTGGGTGGGCCTCCAACAACAAGTACAGTTTCCTGGGGGGCCTGCGGGCGACCGCCCAGATGATCTCGTATGAGATCCCCATGGGGCTTGCCCTGCTCTGCGTGGTGCTGACGGCGGGCACGCTGCTTCCTCAGGAGATCGTTCGGCTGCAACTGGAGGGGCAGTGGTTCATCCTGCAGCAGCCGATTGCGGCGATCCTCTTCTATATCTGCATGCTGGCCGAGTCGGGCCGCGCGCCCTTTGATCTGGCCGAAGCCGAGCAGGAGCTCATCGGAGGCTGGCACACCGAGTACTCGTCGATGAAGTGGGCCCTCTTCTTCATGGGCGAGTACATCCACGTGGTCATCGGCAGCGCGTTCTTCGCGACGCTCTTCCTGGGCGGGTGGTCGCTCAACCCGGTGACGGGCTGGGATCTGGCCCAGACGGGCGGGATCTGGCTGATTCTGCTGCAGTTCGGCATCGTGCTGGGCAAGGTGTTCCTGCTCGTCTTCCTGACGATGATGATTCGCTGGACCCTCCCCCGATTCCGGTTTGACCAACTGATGCGGCTTGCATGGGAGGGATTGATCCCGATCGCCCTGCTCGTGCTGCTCATGACCAGTGTCTTCGTGTACCTCGGCTGGACCCCATGGCTCTGGGCCGGGTCGCTCGGGTGCGTTGCGCTGGTGTGGCTGGTGCTGCCCTGGATGCCGGGGCAGTCCGGGTCCAATCACAAGATCGGGCTGATCGGCAGCCGATTCAGCCCGCCGGCCTGATCTCAGGCTCCAGATCTGATCTCAGGCCCCCCGGTCTCAACCCCACTGGTCTCAACCCCCACTGGTCTCAACCCCCCCGGGGCCTGATCGGGCCGCTATCGTTGCCAGCCATGCGTGCCCTGCACATCCTGCTCGGCCTGTTTCGGCTGCTGGTGATCACCCGTGGACGGGTGTGGGGTCCATGGTGGGCGTGGCGGCGGCAGACCGCCTTCGGGGACGATTCGCCGCCCCCGGCCATGCGGCGGGCCGCCATGCGACACTTTTTTGCCTGGATCTGGCGCATGCCCTGAGGACCCAATGCTGGTTATCAGACCCGGATTTGTGGCCGTGTGGCCCGCCATGTGCCCCTCGAGGGGCCGCAAAGGCGGGGATTCCGGGCCTGGGGGGCCTGCGGAACGGGAAATCGCTCTGGAGAGAGATTCTCGGGGCCTCGTAACCTCCTGCTTGCGCTGGACTTACGGCGGCTGCCGCGGGGGTGCAGCGGGAATGTTCAGAGAAAGTTGGCCGTGGGGTGGTAGGCGGAGTCGATCTCAGTATCATCCTCGCCTTCAACGGATCGGCCGCAGTTGGCCGATAGGCGATGAATCGGATCCGTGGTGGCCTGTTCCGTTGGGCATCACGGGAGGAATGGTTAGTTCTCGGGTGCTCACGTCCCTCGTTGGGAACGACTGGCAGCACTCGGTAAACAGGAGAGTCGTACGATGAGTTTTGCGACCAAGGCAGGCATCTTTGTAGGTGCTGCCGCATTCAGCGGGATGGCTGTCGCCGGTACTGGCGATGCCTCTAACGACCTGCAGTCTCGCCTTGAGGCCGCAGAAGCAAAGATCGCCGAGATGTCGGCCCAGCAGAACAGCGATTGGCTCACCGAGCAGCGCAGCGAGCAGATCCGTGGCATCGTCCAGGATGTTCTCGCCGACGCCGACACGCGTGCCAGTCTTCAGGGCAATGGCGCCACATCCGGCTACAACGATGGCTTCTTCGTCCAGAGTGCTGACGGCAAGTGGTCCGTCAAGATCAACGGTCTCTTCCAAGAGCGTTGGAACCTCGGTCACCAGAGCGGTGGCGGTGCGGGCTTCAACCCGGTCGATCCCGGCGGCAACTACAACACTGCCTTCGGCTTCGAGACCACTCGTGCAGCGTTGAACTTCTCCGGCGAGCTCGCCGGCATTGCGTTCTACAACGCGCGTCTTGACTGGTCGCCCTACAACGGCAACACCAACGTCTACAACTTCAACGCCAACACCGGCGCTGGTCTCTCGAACGATCCGCTCGAGTGGGCCTACGGCGGCTGGCACGTCAACGACAGCATGTCGGTCCAGATTGGCCGTCAGAAGTTCGATGTCATGCGAGGCTTCATGGTCAACGCTGAAGATCAGCAGGCCATCGAGCGGTCGTCCCAGACCTACTACTGGAACACCTCCGCGATCACCAACGGCATCAAGCTCGTCGGCACCGGCGATCAGATGCGTTGGAACGCGATGTTCTCCAATGGTTCCGGTTCGGCGCTCGGTGGCAACGCCGGCAACAACGCCTGGAACGCCAACGCGCATGGTTGGGCCGTCACGGGCCGCCTCGGCATCCTCCTGCAGGGCGACTGGAGCCAGTTCGATCGCATCGGTTCGTCCAAGGGCGAGACCGACGGCATGCTCCTGGGCATTGGTGCCGGATACCTCCGGAACCAGAACCAGTCCGAGGACAACTGGATTGTCTCGGCAGACCTCTCCTATGAGGCCGACGGCTGGAACGCCTACGGTGCTGTGACCGCCGGCAACAACAACAACACCCCTGGTGTTGCGTGGTCCCCGGAAGCCCAGGACGGCAACGATGGCACCTCCATGGGTTGGGAAGTTGGCGCTGGTTGCTACCTCGCCGAGGACACCGAGCTGTATTGCCGGTGGCAGTGGCTCTCCCCCGGCGTCGCAGCCGGCTGGGGTGGCAGCGATGGCCCGAGCTCCAAGCTCAACATCGCCACGATTGGTGTCAACCACTACATCGCGGGTCCCAACACCAAGCTCAGTGCTGACTGGAGCTGGTGCTTCACGGATCCCTCGCTCGCCAACACCATTGGTGGTGGTGCGTGGGGCTACACCGGTTGGTGGGACAGCGCTGCTGGCCAGACCACTGGCAGCCTCTGGCTCCTTCGGACCCAGCTGCAGATCAGCTTCTGATCTGACCTGCTGAGTTCACTGATCTGATCTTCACAGCCCCCTCGGCCGCATGGCCGAGGGGGCTGTTCTTGTGAGGCCCATGTCTTGTGAGGCCCATGCTGCTGCGGCCGGCCGCCTGTGGCCGAGGTACCATCCGGCATGGCACTTCCAAGTCAATCAATGTCCGGTGGAGGTCGAGGCCGCTCGATGATGTCGAGCCGCCGCAAGCGCCGCCGAGGGGGTCCCTTCCTGATGGTGCTGGTGCTCGCGGCGATCGCAGCGGCCACGTGGTGGCTGTGGCCCGAGGACCGAAGCCCGAGCGAGCCTCCCGAGGCCGGCGTCTCCGATCCGATGGCGGAGGTGTCGGCTCCGGACCGCGGCGATGCGGCGACGCGTTCAGCGCGGCTGCATCCCCAGAGTTCGCCGCCCGTGGCCACCACGTCGCCGCCGGCCGCTGAGCCTGCCCCGCCGCCTGCGCTGCCGCCCGCGCCGCAGGCAGCGGCCACCCGGACGCCGCCCGTGGCAACTGACCCTCCGGCCGCCACGCCGCCGGCGGATACGCCTGCCCCGCAGGCCCCGCCCGCTGCCGCAGCCACGCCCGAGCCCACCGTCTACGACGAGGCGGCCGAACGCATCCGCGATGGCGATCCGGTGGGGGCCCGGCTGCTGCTCAGCCAGGCTCTCAGAGGGGCGGCGTCAGGGCCCGAGGCCGCAGACCTTCGCGCAACCCTGACCGTCATGAACGACGGGATGATCTTCGGACCACAGGTGACGCCCGGGGATCCCTTCACCAGGCTGTACAAGATTCGCCCGGGCGACGCCCTCTCTCGGGTGGTGAGCAACGAAGGCGTCAAGACGAACTGGCGATTTGTGCAGCGGGTCAACGGCATCAAGGATCCAGGCAAGCTCCGGGTCGGCCAGCAGATCAAACTCGTGCAAGGCCCGTTCCATGCCGAGGTCGACCGCGGCGGCCACCGCATCGACCTGTGGCTCGGGGAGGGTGATGACGCGGTCTACATTCGAAGCCTCCCGGTCGGACTCGGTGAGTTCGACTCGACCCCTCGCGGGTCGTTTCGCGTTCGCCGTGGCGGCAAAATGGTGAACCCATCGTGGACAAACCCGCGAACCGGCGAGCGGTATGCAGCCGATGACCCGGAGAATCCCATCGGTGAGTATTGGATTGGCCTAGACGGCATCGATGCGCACAACCTGCAGGAGCAGGGCTTCGGGATCCACGGCACGATCGAACCGGACTCCATCGGTCAGGATCGGTCCATGGGGTGCGTGCGACTGGCTGACGACGATATTGCGCTGGTGTATGAGATGCTGACGGAAGGCAACAGCATCGTGCTTGTCAGCGAGTAGGGGGTGGGTCAGCCTCCGATGACCACGGCCACCTCGACGTCGTGGGGCTCACGTACGACGCGTTCCACGAGCTGCTGTACGAAGCACACGCCGATGGTGGGGCAGGCGACCGTGTCCAGATAGCGGTCATAGAAGCCGGCGCCGCGGCCCAGCCGCCCGCCGGAGGCGTCGAAGGCGACGCCTGGGACGAGCACGGCCGCCAGATCCTCAGCAGCGGCGGCTCGGCCGTTCCGCGGCTCAAGGACGCCGTGGTCCCGCCGCTCGAAGGCATCATCGTCAAGCGACCCGACCACGGCTGCCTGCATCTGACGGGCTGCCCAGTTGGTGACCGGCACGGCCACCCGCCCGCCTGCTTCCTGCCATGCCCGCATGGCTGGCCGTGGGTCGATTTCGTCTGCGAGCGCCATGTAGCCCAGCAGCACGCCGCCGGCGTCCGCGAGGCCCGCCAGCGGCCCCTCACCCTGCCAGAGCGCGCCCGTGAGCCGTGACGCCGCGGCGCGGCGCTCCTGCGGCGTGAGGGCGGCGACCGCGGCTCGCACCCGAGCCCGCATGGCAGCCTTCGCGTCGCTCACGGATCCTCCCGGGCAAGCCGCTGCTTGAGCGTCGCCTCAAACCCGTGGTCGCTCGGCGTGTAGTACGACGGTTCGCGGCTGTCCGAGCCCGGGTTGATGTTGTTCATGGCTGCTGCCGCGGCGGGATTGTCGTGGGCGTAGATGTAGCCCTCGCCATAGCCGAGTTCAGCGGCGCCACGCGTCTGCCCGCTTCGCAGGTGCGCCGGCACCTCGATGCCGGGAAGGTCTCGAACGGCCGCCCGGGCCGCCCAGATGGCCGCGGCGGCACTGTTGGACTTCGGGCATGTGGCCAGGTACAGCACCAGATTGGAAAGCGTGAGTTCAGCCTCGGGCATGCCGATCCGCTCAACAATGTCCCAGGCCGCCGCCGCGAGTTGCATGGCCTGCGGAGAGGCCAGGCCCACGTCCTCACTGGCGAGAATCGCCAGCCGCCGGCAGATGAATCGGGGGTCCTCGCCCGCCTCCAGAAGGACGGCAAGCCAGTGGATGGACGCGTCTGCGTCGCTGGCTCGAATGCACTTGATCAACGCGCTGGCGAGGTCGTAGTGCTGGTCTCCGCTTCGGTCGAACCGGCGGCCTCGCGCGCCGATGGCCTGCGAGGCCGCCTCACTGGAGATGCGTCCGTCCGCCTCCAGATGGGCTGCCAGTTCAAGCGCCGCGAGCGCTCGGCGGGCATCGCCCTCGCACCGATCCGCGAGCAGATCACGCGCCTCGCCGCTCAGGGCGCGGCCCTGAAGGAGTTCGTCGGTGGCCATCGCCCGGTTGAGTACCTCCGCAATGTCCTCGGGCCGGAGTTGATGCAACTGCATGAGCGTGGCGCGGCTGATGAGGGCGTCGTTGACGGTGTAGTAGGGGTTCTCGGTCGTCGCCCCGATCAGGGACACGATGCCCCGCTCAACGTCGCCCAGCAGCACGTCCTGCTGGCTCCTGGAGAACCGGTGAATCTCGTCGAGAAAGAGCACGGTCGCCACGCCACCGTCCTCGATCCGCCGCCGCGATGCCTCGAGGATCTCTCGAATCTGTTTCACCCCGATGGTTGCGGCATTGGCCGATGTCAGCGGTCGTTCACTTTCTCTCGCCACGACCTCGGCCAGGGTCGTCTTGCCCGTGCCCGGCGGCCCCCACAAGATGAGCGAGCCCACCCGCCGGCTCTGGACGATCTTCCGAAGGAGTCCCCCCTCGCCCACCAGATGAGGTTGCCCGACAACCTCGTCCAGTGTCCGTGGTCGGAGCCTCGCGGCCAGGGGCCGAGCACCGTCAACCCGCTCCTGAATATCGCCTGACCACAGGTGCATCACGGGAGCCTACCAGCACCGGCGTGACCTACAATGCCGCCCATGTGCGGAATCGTCGCCTACATCGGCTCCGAGCAGGCCCGCCCGGTCCTGCTGGAGGGATTGAAACGGCTCGAGTACCGGGGGTATGACTCGGCTGGTGTGGCCATACTCAATGGGGGTCTGCACGTGGCCCGCACCGTGGGCCGCGTCCGCGCGCTTGAGCAGCAGATTGACGGGGACGATCACTTCGATGGGACGATTGGCATCGCCCATACGCGGTGGGCGACCCATGGCGGGGTGACGGAGCAGAATGCGCATCCGCATCGTGACGACGCCTCGAACGGGCACGGCATCGTGCTGGTCCACAACGGCATCATTGAGAATCATGCGGCCCTCCGGACCTACTTGCTGGGCAAGGGGCATACGTTCGCGTCCGAGACGGACACGGAGGTGCTTACGCATCTGATCGGTGAACTGTACGAGGGTGATCTGGCCGCAGCGGTGCGGGCGGCAGTCCGTGAAGTTGAAGGCGCCTATGCCATTGCGGTGATCTGTGAGCAGGAGCCCGATGTACTCATCGCGGCGCGGCGCGGCTCGCCACTCCTGATCGGTGTGAGTGAACATGGATACATCGTCGCGTCCGACGCGCAGGCCATCGTCGGGCACACCAGCCGCGTGGCCGATCTGGATGAGGAAATCGTAGCTCGCATCACGCGAGATTCATTCCACACAGCCGACCTTGACAACGTGCAGGTCACACCCCGACTTCGGGAACTTGAGGTCAGTCTCGACGAGATCGAACTGGGTGGCTATCCGCACTACATGCTCAAGGAGATCATGGAGCAGCCCCAGGCGGTGCGGCGATGTCTGCGTGGTCGGCTCAACAGCAAGGAAGGCGAAATCATTCTGGGCGGTCTGAGCGACCACGCGCGGGAGCTTGTCCGGTGCCGCCGGGTGGTCTTCCTTGGCCAAGGCACCGCACTGCACGCCGGCATGCTCGGGGAGTATCTGGTTGAAGATCTTGCAAAGGTGCCCTCTGAGACGGACTTTGCCAGCGAGTTCAGATACCGCAATCCGATCATGGAGGAGGGCACCGTTGTCGTAGCCGTCAGCCAGTCCGGCGAAACGGCCGACACGCTTGCCGGCGTGCGTGAAGCGGGGGAGCGGGGGGCGCTCACGCTCGGGCTCATCAATGTCGTCGGGTCGTCCATTTCAGGCACGACCGACGCCGGCGTGTATCTGCGGGTCGGGCCCGAAGTTGGCGTCGCGTCTACGAAGGCGTTTCTCGGGCAGGTGACGGCGGCGACGATGTTCGCGTTGTTCCTGGGTCGAAGGCGATTCCTGTCAAACTCGCAGTCCATCAGCCTGATCGCGGCGCTCGAGAGTATGCCCGACAAGATCGAGCGTGCCTGCAGCCTTGGCGATGAGGCCCTGCGAGTGGCCGAGCGGCATGTCCACCGCGACAACTGGCTCTTCCTTGGCCGCGGCTTCAATTATCCGGTGGCCCTTGAAGGCGCACTCAAGCTCAAGGAGATCTCCTACATCCACGCAGAAGGCATGCCAGCTGCGGAGATGAAGCACGGGCCGATTGCGCTCATCGACGAGGGGATGCCGGCCGTGTTCATTGCGACGCGGAACAGCCAGTACCGCAAGGTTCTCTCGAACATTGAAGAGGTCAAGAGCCGCGGAGCGAATGTGATTGCGGTCGCAACCGAGGGCGACGATGAGATCACAGCGATCGCAGATGACGTGTTCTTCGTGCCCGACGCGCCCGATCCACTGCAGCCGCTCCTGACGATTGTGCCGCTGCAATTGCTGGCCTATCACGCAGCGCTCCTGCGTGGCCATGATGTCGATAAGCCCCGAAATCTCGCCAAGAGTGTGACGGTGGAGTGACCGCGGCGGCTCACTGGCGGATCGGACCCGACCGCACGCTTGATCTGAGCGAGCCACGGGTCATGGGCATTCTCAATGTGACGCCGGATTCCTTTAGCGACGGCGGCTCGTATGCGGACCCCCGTGCTGCCACCGACCGCGCCAGCGCGATGGTGGAGGCGGGCGCCGCGATCATCGACATTGGCGGCGAGTCGACCAGGCCTGGCGCCGACCGCGTCTCCGCCGCGGCGCAGATGGATCGGGTCATCCCCGTCGTCGAAGCGATCCGCGGCCGGTGCGATGTCGCCCTCAGTATCGACACGACGCGCGCCGCCGTTGCCGCGGCCGCGCTCGACGCCGGCGCCGACATCATCAACGATGTGTCGGCCGGTCTGGAAGACGAGGCGATGTTCCCGTTGGCAGCGGCCCGTGGCTGCGGACTGGTGCTCATGCATCGCTTGTGCCCGCCCGACCAGGACAGTTGGAGCACGGCGTACGAGGCCCCCCCGGAGTACGGGGGCCAGGTGGTCGCTGTCGTTCGAGCCTGGCTGCTGGAGCGGGCGGCCCGGGCCGAGGGACTGGGCGTCGCGGCCGACTCGATCTGCCTGGATCCCGGGCTGGGCTTCGGCAAGAGCGTGTCGCAGAACTGGCAACTGATTGCGGGGGGGAAGGCCCTGCTGGCCGCCGGGTACCCCGTCCTCACGGGCGCCAGCAGGAAGTCGTTCGTCGGGGCCGTCGCAGGCATCGATGAGCCGGCGGATCGGGATGCGGCATCGGCCGTGGCGGCAGCGGTCCAGGCGGCAGCAGGGGTGCAGGTGCTTCGCGCGCATGACGTGGCGGCGACCGTTGCCGCCGCTGCGCTGGCCTCGGGCGGCGAGCGATCCTGACACGCCCGAAGGTCGCAGATCGTCGCCCGATCCTCCCCGCGGTCACGTCCGAGCCCCTGACCGGCCCCCCTCGGCGACGGTATCATTCGGCCTTTCCCGCAAAGTTCCCTCAACCCTTCAGGAGTTTCCCATGGCCAGCGATGCCGTCATGACCTTCAGCGATGCCACCTGGGACCAGGACGTCTTGCAGAGCGACGTGCCAGTCCTCGTGGACTTCTGGGCCGAGTGGTGCCAGCCTTGCAAACTGCTCAGCCTCACCATCGACGCCCTCGCGGCCGACTATGAGGGGCAGGCCAGAATCGGCAAGATGAACATCGAAGACAACCGCGTGAAGGCGGTGGAGTTGAACGTCAACCGGATTCCCACCGTGATGATCTTCAAGGGTGGTCAGATGGTGAAGAGCATCCAAGGCCTGAACAACAAGCAGTTGTACGCCGAGGCCCTCGACGCAGTCATGTGACCCGGCGGCCGGGCCTGCTATCATGCCCGGTCCACAATCGCAGATCCACGGGGCCGTAGCTCAGTTGGGAGAGCGCCTGCATGGCATGCAGGAGGTCGTCGGTTCAAGCCCGATCGGCTCCATTCCGTTTCCCTCACCGGAAGCACTCGAAAGTCCATCCGTGGCAATGTGTACGCCAAGCGTTGCAAGCACGTCGTGCACTTGGACATCGCCAGCAATTGATCTCGATCGGTTTTACTGAATTCACTTTCAACAGCGTTGAAGTCGCCTTCATGGCGAAGGGACTCAGATGAATCGACGTTTCCTCATCATCTTGGCCGCGGCATACGTAGTTGCAGTTGTCGTTGGAAGTTGGATGATCTTGTCAGTTGACGGGAGGGTAATGCAAGGCCCGTGGGAGCAGACAACAACAGGTCTTTATGTCGCTGAGTCTGATGAAGATGGGTTCTCCCTATCGGCACGCTGCACCTATTGTCTTCAGCCGCTCCACGAACTGCCCATCACGCGAATACGACTACTCGAGCAACATTCGAACGATGTTTTGTGGCAAGCCTCGGCCCTGCCATCAGCAATGACGTTCGGTATTGAGCCGCCAGACGTTTTGAGTGGCCCCCATGTCTTCCTGCAAGGCATTGAGCCAGGTGTACGTCTTCGCTTGGAAATCGAAGTTGACAACCAGATAGTAGAGGCGTCCGCGTTGCCGGCAGTTAGTCTCTTGTGGCAAGGCAAGCAGCTTCATTCATGGATGAAGTGGAATGATCGGGAACCTGCGGCCTCATCGACGGATCATCTCGAAGCACCGCCCACAGTACGCTGAGCAGAACCACGAGCATCACCCACCCGGTGCCGCCGAATCGATCCCAAACTTCTCCTAGGCCGACCGCATCCTGCACACGCATTTGTTGCAGCATGACTAGGCTTGTAACTGCTAGCAGCAGGGCGCGACTTCTGCGCGGTCCTGGAACAATCAGCAGATTTGCCAAGATCAGAAACAGCAGGATTGCAACGCACCAATGGCGGTTATGGCTGTACGTATGAAAGACGATACTTGCTGCGGGGATGCACGCAAATTCTGTTAGGTCCAAGGATCGGTCTTCATTGATGCGCCGATTAAAGAGCGGCCTGTCGTTGCGCCGGTACAAATACCAGGCAAAAAGTCCTACCGTACTAGCGAACGCCAGAGGAATGGCCATGCCAGGGTCCATGTTCCATGTCGCAAACATTCGCTGTAGCCCAGCTGTTGCCGAGAGGCTGGTTTCAAGGCTCGATTTGCTGGCTAACCCGAGTGGCGACGCGTTCTCATCGCTGCTCGTCATCAACACAAAATACTCAGAAGCAACTTCCCATCCCAGCCAAGGGATCATGACCATCCAAAGGAGGAGATAAGTCACGACTAGAGCGGCAGCCGCTCGCCACGCGCGGCGTACTAGTAGCCACGGCAGAAACAGTAGTCCAATAAGTTTGAACGAGGCTACCACTGCCAATACGGCACCTGCCTGCATTGAACGATGTGGTAGCAATATGGCTGACAAAACAAGCAGCAGTCCAAGCAGAATATCTATCTGACCGAGATTCAAATCAACGACTATTTTCGACACCAGCAACCCAATCGTCAGTGCCGCCGCCGTCGGTAGGGTGGCACTGTCGAGTCTTGACTTCAGTCTTTCGCCAACCAGTCGGGCACCAAGGGTGGCAGCAAGAAGCAGACATACGACCGAAAATATCGACCAGACCGCCGCCGCTACCAGGTATGGCAGCTGAGAAAGTGGGACGAAGAGAAGGAATGTTACCGGTAGATAGAGGGTGTTGAATGTGCCGGTCGCAGTCGGATCCATGAATCGCCACTCGCCAGAAACGAGCAATTGGGCCGCTGGGTAGAAGAATTCGTGAAAGTCGCCCCCTTGATGATTCGTGTACTTCAGTACCGTCGTCAAGGTCAGGCCGACCGCAATGCCCCACAGGACGAGCCACATGCATACCGACAACAACTGAGTATTCCGCGGCGATACAGCAAGTGGGGCGTGACGAGTTGGGCGTCCTGTCATTGTGGAGCAGACCTCTTCGAATCAACACTCATTGGCGCGCTACTTCAGTGTGCGAAAGGGTAGCGGTAGACGTGCAGGTCTGCCCCATTCATGCGAAGCACCAGCAGGTATACCTCGGGTTCAACTGCAGCGACGGGCTTCGCGGGATCGACTCAGAGCACAAGAAGTGTCCACTGGCCTTGGCCTGTGTCTAGTGATCTGGCGAAACGAGATTCTTAGCGGATGTTGCTTTGTGGCAACATGTTCTATCGAACAATCACTCGGACGATCGATCCCCAAGTCTGGCGCGAACAATGTACATGGGGCGACCACGGGTTTGGTTGAAGATCTTGCCCACATAGACGCCCATGACACCGATTGCAATCAATATGATCCCGCCTAGCATTAAGTTGACCACAATGGTGCTTGCCCAGCCCTCAGGTGGATCGCCTCGCAGGGTATTTACAATGTAGTAAAGGCCCATCAAGAAGGCGCAACCGCTGGTAAAGGCGCCGAAGACAATCGATGCGTAGAGAAGTCGGGTAGATTGAAACACAACACCACTCAGGGCAAACTTCATCAACCGCCATACTGAGTAGGTGGAGGCTCCTGATGTACGACCCATGCGTTCAAAGTTGATGCGTTCCACTTTGAAGCCAAGCCAGTCAAGGACCAGACGATAGGGCCGGTCAAGATCGCTCATACCAAGATACGAGTCAGCGACGACTCGTCGGATTGCACTGAACGTTCCCTGCTGAGGGTCAATCTGATAGCCCGATAGTCTTGAAAGGCACCAGTAATAGGCATGATTGATGATATTGCGCACTGGGCCGGCTGATTCCACGACGCGATTACCGATGGCAATGTCAGCCCCCTCCCGCAACGCATCAAGCAGCCGGCCCACGCATTCAGGTGGATCCTGTAGGTCACAGTCCATGACCACAATGGTGTCGCCCGATGATTCTGCAATTCCGGCGGCGATGGCTTCCTGTTGTCCGAAATTGCGGCTCAACCGCACACCGATGACCGACTCAACTGTGGTAGCCAATCTGGCGGTTTCAATCCAGTTTTCATCCGGGCCACCATCCTCAACGAGGATGATCTCCCATCGGTCACACTGGTCGATTAAAGCATCTTCAAGACGCGACACCAGTTCCTGTAGCACAGTTACCGAACCAAATATCGGAATGACAATGGTCACAAATGACGGTGGCAGGTGTTGAGTGGTAGAGGCAGTCATCTCACGGCTTTGGACGTCATGGTACTCGGGCCGGACTCGGGCAGAAGGCGGTACACAAGCAGATCATTGTCGATGCCGACCTGCTGAAAGCCGCATGCTTCGAAGAGCGTCCTGCTCGGCACATTGTCCTGCTTGACTCTCGCCTGGCACTCTGGGAAGCGGTCGATAAGCTCATAGATCAGCGCCTTGGCAACGCCCTTGCGTTGAAAGTCAGGATGTGTGCAGACACGAATGTCCCCGTCGATTGATCCCGCGTAGCCTGCAGGTTTACCGTCGAGGAGAGCCACGATGTAGCGGTCGCCAAACCGCGACATATACGCACGCTGTTGATCGCACGAGATGTGCACCTGCTCCAGAAATCCATCCTGAACGCGCTGGTCATTGCGCAACTGCCGGATAAATTCGTGGAATTCGGGTGCGTTGGCTGTGATGAACGGTGTCAATATCTCGCGCCTTCGCTGTGAACGGGCGTTTAAGCGCCAGCTAGAGGTATACGGAACACAAATGGTGGCATGTTGCACACCAACTGAGCACGACAAGCGACAACAGCCCAACGGCGCGGGGCAGTATACCGCAGGGGCTGCATCAAATTCCGAGTGCTATGATTGCGGTTTACGACCATGCAAGGGAGTTTCTACGTGCAATCAGATGCCACAGTACTTGTGACCGGCGGAGCTGGCTTCATAGGATCTAACTACGTCCGGATGATTGCCGATCAACACCCCGACTGGTCTATCCGCGTACTGGACCTGCTGACCTACTGCGGCAATCCTGCCAACTTAACTGGGCTCGAAGATCGAATCACCTTTGTGCATGGCGATATTGCCGATGCATCCATCGTTGACAGTGTGGTATCCGGCTGCAATGCGGTTGTGAACTTCGCTGCAGAGAGCCACGTTGATCGGAGTCTGATAGACAGTCGCCCCTTCATTCGGACCAATGTGGAAGGAACACAGGTGTTGCTGGATGCGTCTCGCCGCAATGGTGTCGATCGCTTTTTGCATGTGTCGACTGATGAGGTCTACGGTGATTTGGCAGGAAGCACGCACCATTCACTGGAGTCAGATGTGTTTCGTCCGCGCAGTCCCTATGCGGCGTCCAAGGCAGCAGCAGAACATTTGGTTCATGCAGCTCATTGCTCTTTTGGGCTGCACACATTGATCACGCGTGGTTCAAACACCTACGGGCCTCGTCAGTACCCAGAGAAGATCATTCCACTGTTTATCACAACCGCCATGGAAGACGGCGAGCTGCCCCTCTATGGAAGAGGCCAGGCAGTTCGCGACTACATGCATGTCGATGACCACTGTGCTGGAATTGATCTGGTGTTGCGCGAAGGCGACTCGGGTAAGGCCTACAACCTAGGAGCACGGCTGGAGATTAACGGTGTCGAGGTTGCGACGGCGATTGTGGATGCGTTGGACAAGCCGAAGTCTCTCATGACCTATGTCGATGATCGGCCTGGCCATGACTATCGATACGCCGTCGATCCATCAGCAGCCGAGCAGTTGGGCTGGACCCGACGGTGGTCCTTTTCCGAGGGATTGCGCCACACTATTGACTGGTACTGCAGTAATGAGGATTGGTGGCGTCCAATTCGATCTGGAGACCACTATCAGTCGTACCAATCGAACTGGTATGGCGGAAGCAAGGCCACTCCCTGATTTTCAGGTCGTCGAGATCTGTTGCTCTGCACACACGTCTCGCAGATAGGTTGCATATGAGGCATCACCCATGGCGTCCGCCAAGGCAAGAACTGCTTGGTTGTCAATCCAGCCCTGTCGCCAAGCGATTTCTTCTGGGCACGCGATCTTCAAGCCTTGCCGGGACTCAATCGTCTCAACGAACATTGACGCTTGTAGCAGACTGTCGTGCGTCCCGGTGTCAAGCCAGGCATCCCCACGCCCGAGTTGCTCGACTTGCAACTTACCTGTCTCAAGGTATGCCTGATTAACGGCAGTAATTTCCAATTCTCCGCGAGCGGAGGGTGAAATGCTGGCGGCGATATGAGGCGCTCGCTCATCGTAGAAGTACAGGCCTGTCACCGCCAGATTGGAATTGGGTTTGAGTGGCTTTTCTTCCAGTGCAAGGGGATTGCCAGCTTCATCGAGCGTGACCACTCCAAACGCAGAAGGATTGGCGACGGGGTACGCGAATATTGTTGCGCCTTCGTCGCCTGCACTTGCATGGAGTAGACGCTGGCTTATTCCGGCTCCGAAAAATATATTGTCACCCAGCACCAACGCGCTGGGTGCGTCATCTAGAAATGACTCGGCAATTGTCAGAGCCTGTGCAATTCCTTCGGGTCGAGGTTGCTCTGCATAGTTAAAGTCAAGTCCCCACGAGGCGCCGTCGCCCAGCAGCATTTCGAATCGCGGGAGATCAGCGGGCGTGCTGATGACAAGTATCTCTCGGATCCCGGCCAACATTAGGACCGAGAGCGGGTAGTAGATCATCGGTTTGTCATATACAGGCAACAATTGCTTGCTGACCACCCGCGTCACAGGGTGCAGTCGTGTGCCCGACCCTCCGGCTAAAATGATGCCCTTTCGCTGTTTCATGCAGCTCATTCTACTCATCAGTCTCGGTGTGTATACGCAGAATGGGCTCCCTTGTCGCTCGCATCCTCATCGGGGATACTGTTCGTTATGGATAGGGAGCAGCAGCACGTTCCATTCAATCGACCCTATGTGGTCGGTCCTGAGTTTAAGTATCTCGCAGACGCTATCGTGCGTGGCCATTCGGCTGGCGACGGGCATTACACGCGGTTGTGTAGCGATCTGTTGCAGCAGCGATCAGGTGCATCGAGTGTGCTGCTTACCACCTCATGTACATCGGCATTAGAACTGGCAGCGCTGCTGTTGGATATTCAGCCCGGCGACGAAGTCATCATGCCGTCTTATACTTTCGTTTCGACAGCGAACGCCTTTGTACTTCGGGGCGCAAAGCCAGTCTTCGTAGACATTCGCGAGGACACTTTGAACATGGATGAGCGTCTCATCGAGGCGGCGATCACAGGTCGAACACGTGCGATTGTTCCGGTCCACTATGGGGGCGTCGCATGCGATATGGATGTCATCATGGATATAAGTCGTCGACATTGTATTCCAGTTGTTGAGGATGCTGCTCAAGGAGTTAATGCGACATGGAAGGGGAAGTGGCTGGGGACAATTGGCGACATCGGTACATGGTCATTCCATGAAACGAAGAATGTCATCTGTGGTGAAGGAGGCGCCATCGTCCTCAATGACAAGGCCCTGATTGAGCGCGCAGAGATTCTTCGGGAGAAGGGTACAAATCGAAGTCAGTTTCTTCGTGGGCAAGTGGACAAGTACACATGGGTCGATGTTGGCGGGTCCTTTCTGCTTTCAGACTTATTGTCAGCTTTCTTGTTTGCTCAACTGGAACACATGGACGACATCACACGGCGCCGAAAGTCGCTATGGCAACGCTATGACGATGCGCTTCGTCCGGTGAGTGAGAGGTTGGGCCTCGATTTGCCAGTCGTGCCTGATGGGTGTGTTTCAAACTGTCACATGTACCATGTCCGTGTGCGTTCTATGGAAGAACGTGATGCGATGATCGCTGATCTTCGCAAGCGTGACATGCAGTCTGTGTTTCACTATGTCCCACTACACACATCGCCCTTTGCCAGGGGCAAGGGGTGGTCGGATTATGGCCTCCCTATAACAGAACGCGAGTGGTCGCGACTATTGCGGCTGCCGCTGTACCCCGAACTGCAAGACGAAGATGTTGACCAAGTCATCGATTCTGTGATTCAGACCGTCTCTACGCAAGTGTGTAGTTGATCCACGGCGGTCCGGTAGGAGTTCTCATAGTCAGACAGCAGAGCTGAAATGATCCCTTGTCGCTCGATGTCCTGAATATTGAGATGCTCAAGAACAAGAGGCAAATCACGAGTTGCGAAGTCTGGGGGAGGAATTGCCAATGCGCACCAATTGATGACAAGCACGGGAATCCACCATGAGAATAGACTTCGTTGGTACTTCATGTCACCGAACTCAATCGAGTAGGAGGCGCCGCTTGCGTTTCGCAGGGTTCACCTGATTAACAGGGATCAGTGTACTCTGTCTCCACATGAGCAACAGGATGCTGGCTAGTCCGTCGGAACTACGACATGTCACCAAGGCAGCTACCGATGGTCCATCCCTTGTGGTAGGGGCAGAGGCCGTTTCATTGTCTTATCCAGATCATGGGAATGATGCGTGTCATGCGATTGAAGAGGCTTCATTTTGGTTTCAACACAGAAACGAATGCAGCTCGCACATCATTGCAAAACGACTTCAAGATGGCGTGTTCCTCGATGTGGGTGGGGGCAACGGATCGACAGCCCAGTCGCTTGTCGCTGCTGGCATTGACTGCTGGTTGATTGAGCCAAATCCGGCCGGATGCAGCAATGCGCGAGATCGAGGCATTCAAACAATTATCCAAGCCAACTTGGATGCGTTGTGCTTTCCGACTGACCCAGTCGCTGGAGTTGGACTCTTTGATGTCATCGAGCATATCGAAGATACATCGGAGTTGCTGTCGGAGGCTTATCGAATAACTTCCCCTAACGGCACGCTCGCTGTAACAGTACCCGCAATTCCATGGCTTTGGCCAACGGAGGATGAATACGCCGGGCACTTTAGGCGGTACACCCGGCAAACGCTCTGGCAGGATCTCACTTCAGTCGGCTTTGAAGTAGAACTTACACAGTATCTGTTTGGGCCATTAGCCTTGCCTCTCTTGGTATGCCGCTCAATACCATCGCGAATAGGTATTCGTCGAGGCGGCAACTGGAAAACAGCAGCTCGCGAACACGGTGTTGACGACGGGTGGAGTGCTTCGACCGTTCGCCGGCTGCTCCAGCGAGAACGAAAGCGTCTCAAACGCAATAGATGGCCTCTCCTTGGCACGACCTGCATTGCGATTGCTCGAAAACCGGCTCGGTACAAAGATGATTGATGCAACCGCGCGTCGTCAACTTGTTCGGTACGGCGTTGTTGGCGTCGCGGTGAACATCATTGGTTACCTTGCATTTCTGGGAATGGTGGCCGCCGGACTTCACCATCAAATCGCCGCGACACTCATATTTGGCCTCGCTGTAGTGGCTTCCTACCTTGTCAATCGGAACTGGAGCTTTCAACACAAGGGACGGGTGGGAAGGAGCTTTGCCAACTATGCGGTGCTGTACTTCGCAGCATGGCTCCTAGATGTTTTGGTGCTATGGATTTTCATAGACCTGATGCACTATCACTTTGCCATTGTTCAAGGCATGGCGATTGTCGGAATTGCTCTTCTTCTTTTTCTTGGACAGCGATACTGGGTCTTTCGAACTCCGCCTTCGGCTTTCTGAGACTTCCGCCTCAGGAGCCAACTATATCGCCCCCAGCATTCCATCCACGCTCTTCTTCGCATCGCCGAAGAGCATCCGCGTGTTCTCGTGAAAGAAGAGCGGGTTGCCGACGCCCGCATAGCCCGTGGCCATGCCACGTTTCATGACGACGACGGTCCCGCTGTTCCAGACTTGCAGGACGGGCATGCCGGCAATCGGGCTGTTGGGGTCGTTCTCGGCACCCGGGTTGACGATGTCGTTGGCGCCAATGACCAGCACCACGTCCGTATCCGGAAGGTCATCGTTGATCTCGTCCATCTCCTGCACGATGTCGTAGGGGATGCCTGCTTCGGCCAGCAGTACGTTCATGTGGCCGGGAAGCCTCCCCGCGACCGGGTGGATGGCGAACCGAACGGTCACGCCCGCGGCTCGCAACTTAGCCGTCAGGTCCGCCAGCGCGTGCTGCGCCTGCGCGACCGCCATCCCATATCCGGGCACGATGACGACCGACCTGGCGGTCTGCATGTGGCCGACCGTGTCTTCCGCGGAGATCTCGATCACCTCTCCCTGCTCACCGTCGCCGCTGGCGACCGTGCCCTCGGCGGCGCCAAAGCCGCCCAGAATGACGCTCACGAACGAGCGGTTCATGCCTCGGCACATGATGTACGAGAGGATGGCACCACTGCTGCCAACCAGAGCGCCCGTGATGATGAGCAGGTCGTTGCCCAGCATGAATCCGGCGGCAGCGGCGGCCCAGCCGGAGTAGGAGTTCAGCATGGAGACGACGACGGGCATGTCTGCGCCGCCGATGGCCATGACCATGTGGATGCCCAGGATCCCGGTGAGCACGGTCGCTGCGATGAGCAGGATGATGCCGGTGGCGTCGATGACCGAGGTTGCGGCCTGCACGTCGACGGCCGCGTCCACGAACCACACGCCCAGCAGCACCGTCACGATGAGGGCCACAAGGTTCAGCAGATGCCTCGCCGGGAGCATGAGCGGCTTGCCGGACATGGTGCCGTGCAGTTTCAGGCACGCGATGATGGACCCGGTGAATGTGATGGCGCCGACACAGATACCGATGTAGACCTCAATGTCATGCACGATCAATTCGGCCGCGGTCTTACCGGCGCCGTGTGGGTCGAGATAACTGGCAAAGCCCACCAGGACCGCCGCGGCGCCGACGAACGAGTGCAGCAGGGCCACAAGTTGTGGCATTTCGGTCATCTGCACACGGGCGGCAAGCACGCCGCCGATGATTGCAGCCGGCACCATCGCAGCGGCGAGGATGCCGTATCGGGCCACGTCGGGGGAGAGGATCGCTGCGGCAAGCGCCAGCAGCATGCCAATGATGCCGTACCAGGTGCCGCGTGAAGCGGTTTCCTGCTTGGAGAGCCCCGCGAGGCTCAAGATGAACAGGACGCCCGCCACCAGGTAGGCCATGATGACCAGCGACGATCCACCCGACTCCGCGGCGTGGGACGCGTCTGTGGCGGGAGCCGTCGCAGCGGCAGCCTGAGGCGCGGCCGCGAGAACCAACTGAAGCGTGGTCAGCACTGGGCTCATCTCCTGAACATGGCCAGCATGCGGCGGGTGACGAGAAAGCCGCCCGCAATGTTGATCGTTGCGAAGAACACGGCGAGCAGTCCGAGCACGATGGCGGCGGTTGCCGAGGCGACCGACAGGTGCAGCAGCCCGCCGAGAATGATGATGCCGCTGATGGCATTGGTGACACTCATGAGTGGTGTGTGCAGCGCTGGGGTCACACTCCAGACCACCTGCCAGCCCACGAAGCACGCGAGCACGAACACGGTGAAGTGCTGGGAGAAGGACTCGGGCGCCCACAGGCCGATGATGACCAGCAGCGCGAGGCCGGCCACCGCGCCAACCAACGTCGTCAACCCCCGCATGGCCCCACTGGCCGCCGGGGCATCCGCATCTGCAGGGGGCGTCTCTGTTTCGGGCCGCTTGCCGAAGTCCTTGGAGTAGTCAGGCGCGATGCTTGGGGCGTCGGGCTTCGGCGGCGGCCACGTGACACGGCCCTCGTGCGTGACCAGTGCGCCGCGAACGATTTCGTTCTCCACATCGATCGTCAATGCTTCGCCGCCACCCATCTCGTCGAGCATGGCCGCCAGCGCGTTGCCGTACAGGCGGCTTGAAAGGGCAGGCATTCGCCCTGGGAGATCTGTGTATCCGACGATCGACACGCCGTGGTGTTCGACGACCTCGCCAGGAACCGTCAAGGCACAGTTGCCGCCACGTTCCGCTGCAAGATCGACGATGACCGAGCCTTCCTTCATCGACTCGACCATTCCAGCGGTAATGAGCCGTGGGGCATCGCGTCCCGGGATCATGGCGGTCGTGATGATCACGTCCACTTCGATGGCCTGCTCCGCGAAGAGCTTCATCTCGGCCTCCAGGAAGGCTTCGCTCATGACTTTGGCGTAGCCACCCTCGCCTTCGCCTTGCTCCTCAAAGTCGAGCACGAGGAACTCTGCGCCCAGGCTCTCCACCTGCTCTTTGACGGCGAGCCGGGTATCGAAGCCCCGGACGATGGCGCCCAGCCCTCTGGCCGCCGTGATGGCGGCAAGCCCGGCCACCCCGCCTCCGATGACCAGCACCTTGGCGGGCTCGACCCGGCCGGCGGCCGTCATCTGCCCGGCAAAGAAGCGGCCGAACAGATGTGCTGCTTCGATGATGGCCCGATAGCCGGCGATGTTTGCCAGCGCGCTCAGGACATCGAGTTTCTGCGCGCGGCTGATGCGTGGCACGCAATCCATGGCGATGGTTGTCACGCCTTGCTCGGCCAGCGCGGAGACGAGCGGCTCGTTGGTCATGGGCCACACCATGCCGATCAGAAGTTGTCCGGCCCGCATGCGGGCCACTTCGGCCTCGGTCGGCGGGTTCACCTTCAGCACGACATCTGCGTCGCTCCAAAGGCCATCGGCGGAATCCGCGATGGTGGCCCCGGCTTCCATGTACTTGGCGTCACTGCAGTCGGCGGCCGCACCAGCGGTCGACTCGACCAGCACTTCAAAGCCCATCTTGCGGAGTTTCTCGACCGTACGAGGCACGCACGCAACACGGCGCTCCTCGCTGGTGACCTCGCGGGGAATGCCGAGTTTCATGGCTGTGATCGACTCCGTCCTGTGACGTCACTGAGGCCCGCTGGGGCCCCTCTGAAGGGGCCGATCATACAGGTCTCTGCGGAGGATGTGTCGATTCAGAGCCGACGCATTCCGACCGGTTTCGCGGCCTCTCGGCCCGCCGGCGGCACGATGTCAATCATGGTCGACGCAGGGTGTTCTGATTTCGGATGCGCGGCGGTATGGTGTGCTTTCGGAGGGCATCCTGCATGCATCATTGGACACATTGTGGGCGGCTTCTGGTGGTGGGTGTGCTCTGGGCCGCGGCCCCTGCGTGGGCCCACTCGCACGAGCCGGACTGGTTGGACACCGACGCGAGTGTGTTCGTGAGCCTGCACGGGCCGACCGAGGTCCGTGGCGACGGCTCGGCGTGGGTCACGGTCCGGGTGATCAATCTCACTGAACACCAGGGCATGCTGCATGCGGTTCGGCTGGTCCGCGACGGGGTCACGGTGGATGAGCGGGCTGCGGACGCGGAGATTCCACCGGTCGGCGCGGCTGCAGAGGCGTACAGAGCAGCGGCGAAGCATGACTTTCACGGCCGCGCCGAGGCGTTGCGGACCGTGTCGAGCGCCTCGGTCATGCGGCGGGTTGAGCCGGGATATGCGTTGCGTGGGTCGTGGATGGTTGAGGTGGATGCGGTCATCAATGAGGCCCCGGTGCACCTGACGTACCCGCTCGATATGGCTCGGTATCCACCGCTGCCGACGGGCGGGGCGGCGGCAGCGCGGTGGGCGCTCGACGCCTCCAATCAGTGGCGACCGCTGCCAGATTCGACCCACCGGGGCGGGGCGTGGTTGGCGGGTGATCAGCATCTGCACACCACCTGGTCGCTGGACGCCCACGTGCTGGATGGGACCGAGGAGGGGCCCGCCGGATACGCGGACGCGGCGCGGTCCAAAGGCCTCGACTGGATCATGATCACGGATCACTCGAACATTCACGCGTGGTGGTTTGGTGAGTGGTTCTTCACACCCGAACAGCACGAGATTGCACGACAGGAGGCAGCCACCTACCGGGCCGAAGAGGGCTGGCCGGTGCTGTACAGCCAGGAGATGGGACTCGGCCGCACGGGTTTCTGGGATCTGCCATCGCACATGCTCGTGTATCCCCTGGACACCTTCGACGCGCCGTATCTGGAGAACCCGTCAGACGGACTGGTGTTCGGCCATGCCGAGTGTGAGGACGAGCAGACGATTATCGATCGCATCAACTCAAACGGGTGTTACGGATTCATCGCGCACCCGTTTGAAGAGGGGTCCATGTCGTTCGCCCAGTGGAACTGGGACAACGGCGCGACGGGATGGGCTGGGTTTGAACTGTGGTCCAATGCGGAGGGGGAGTTCCACGAGGCCGACCTGTCGGCCTTGGTGAAGTGGCACGAACTTCTGGGTGATATCGCGTCTCCCACGGCGGGCGCACTGGCTGATCGACCGGGATTTCCCACCAGGTATCCGGTGGGGCTCGGCAACAGCGATGCGCATACAGTTGGCCTGATCGGCGCCGTCTTCACCTATGCACGACTCGATGATGTCGGTCCTGCATCCCTGCGGGCCGCGTTTCTGAATGGCCGCTGCGTGGCATCGGACGGCCCACTGGTCACGTTGGAGGTCAACACGGCCGGAATCGGAGACGTGGCCATTCTTCCTGGTGGCGTCGGCCGGGCAGTGGTCCGCCTCGAAACAACTCCGGAGTTCGGGACGGTCGATGCGTACACCTTCGTGCTGGAGGCGGACGGGCAGACCATTCTGGAACTCCCGACTGAGCACGCGAGCGGGTATGCCGTCGAGTACGTCATCGATTCACCATCCATGTTTGCAGACGCCACGTATGTCACAGCATGGGCGCAGCGGACCGACCTGACGCGGCTCGCCATGACCAACCCGGTCTGGGTGCAGTCAGCGGTGCCCGGAGATGTGGACGGGAGCGGCGACGTGGGCGTGGATGATCTGCTGGCCCTGCTTGGCGTGTGGGGACCCTGCGAAGGCTGCCCGGCCGATGGTGACGGCGATGGCGTGGTGGATGTCAACGACTTGCTTGGCCTTCTGGCCGCCTGGGGCCCGTGACGGGCGTCACTCAAAGATCAACATGATCCAGGCGGCGAAGAGCACGAGGTGCACCACGCCCTGGAGGATGTTCGTGCGGCCACCCGCGAAGGTGACGACGCTGACGAGCAGGGTGAGGAAGAGGAAGTACTCACTGACGCGTGAGAGGCCAAGTTGCACATTGAGTCCCGTTGCGAACCCGATGATGATGACGGCAGGGATTGTGAGCCCGATGGTCGCCAGCGCTGAACCCAGGCAGATGTTGACGCCACGCTGAAGTTGGTTGTCTGCTGCGGAGCGAACGGCTGCAACCCCTTCGGGTGTCAGCACAAGCACCGCAACGACTAGGCCGGCGAGTTCCGGCGGGGCGCCCAACTGCTCGACACCCACGTCGAGCAGCACGGCCAGCTTCTTGGCGAGCAGTACCACCGGGATCATCGTCAGGATGAGCAGGATTGCGTGTGTGGGGACGGTGCGGAGGGACGCCGGTGGGTGGTGCGTATCGACGACATCCAGGTCGTCGGTGGGTTGGGTGAAGAAGTGTCGGTGCCGAAGCGTCTGGACGCCGAGAAACACGCTGTAGAGCGCCCCGCACATGATGATCAGGAAGATGGAGAACGACAGGGAAGCCGATGCATCGGCTGTTGATGTGGTGTACCGAGGCAGCACCAGACCCAGCCCTGCCAGCGGAATGAGGACCGACAAGTAGGCGTTGGCGCCTCGAAGGTTGAAGATCGGTTCACGGTGTTTGAGGCCACCCACCAGCAGCGTGAGGCCCACCAGCCCGTTGAGGACGAGCATGAGCACCGAAAACATGGTGTCGCGTCCGAGTTCGGGGTTGGCGTCACCAATGAGCATGATGGTCGAGATCATCGTGACCTCAATGCCGATGACGGCAAGGGTCAGGATGATGGTGCCGAGGGGTTCTCCCAGCAGAATGGCCAGGCAGTCGGCATGGCGGACCACGCTGAATGCCGACCAGAGAATGACCCCGAACAGGGCGGCAAAGAGCAGGACGGAGCGCACCGGCGTGGCGGCCGGGTCGGCGAACCAGCCAGGAATCAGGAAGTACGCCATCGCGGCGGCCATAAGCCCAGCCATGAGCGCCCCCTCGGACTTCAGCAGGGACGGCGGCGTCGAGCGTGGGTCAGCCATGGTCGGCGGACCCTACCAGCCCGGCGGTGTTGGCTCTATTCCGACTCAAACGTCTGTTTACGAATTCGAGGGATCCCCCCTTGCGGTCGGGCCGTATCCGAAGCAGGATGGAGGGCTGCGTGGCACGTGCGCTGCCCGCTTTGCAGTTTGATGGCTCCGTTGTCGCAGGCAGTGGGGCCCCGTCGAGAGGAGCAATCAATGTTGAGACTGTGCGGAGCAGTGGCCCTGGTGGCCTCGGGCGTGGCCCTTGCAGGCCCGTTTGATGGCGAGGACAGCAATACGCAGGACGCGGAGGGCCAGCGGCCCCGCCTGACGCTGCTGCAGCAGGAGGTCCCCGGACTGCGGGTGCACCGGGCAGCCGACGGTCGCATTGACCGGCTGTACGGCAAGGTGTTTGCCACGGGCGACTCGGCACGGGACACAGCGGCTCGGTTCATTGAGGCCAATGCAAGCATCTGGGGCGTCGACGCTGCCGACCTGCGGGAGGGTGGCGTGCTGCCCGGTGGCGTGGTTGTCCAGCCGATGATGTACGACTCGGCGAGCGACACCTACAAGTTTGAAGGTGTGTACTTCAGCCAGTGGGCGGGCGAGTATCCCGTCTTTGAGAGCCGGTTGATGGTCTTGACACGCGCCCAGGCCGATCACGGCGGCGTGTGGGCTGGCGCAGATCTTCGAGATCTCGGTTCCTTTGTTCCCAGTCGCCCCGCGGAAGCCCTGACGGGCGAAGCGCGAATGACCGCGTTGGCCCGGCAACTGCTTGGTGACGACTCGGCCTTTCTGGCCCAGCAACCGCGAACGGTTGTGTTCGCGGGTTACGACGAGCATCCCGCAGCGCCGACGATGGCCGTGGAGTTCGTCGCGGAGGCTGGGGGGAACTGGCTCCCATCCACACACCAGAAGCGTCGCTATGTGGTGCGGGCCGATGACGGCGCCGTCCTTCACGACGAAAACATGATTCTCTCGTGCGCTGCGACCGAGATGCCGATTGGCGCCATGGTTGCGGCCTCGCTCGGGGAGGTGACGGGGACGGTCAACGCGAACACGACGGCCTCCACGCGGGCGGCTGAGTGCGATCCTGAGTTTCTCTCAGGCCTTCCGTACGCTGCGGTGACGGCAGACGGTACGACGGTCTATGCAGACGCGGGAGGGGGCTTCACGCACCCCTACTCGGGCGGCGGGACCTCCTTCGGCGGCGCTATCGGCGGCCGCTGGTTCAGCGTCAACAATCAGGCCGGATCGGAAGCCACGGCCTATGCCAGCGGCGGGTCGGGCGACTCCATCTCGATCAACTACAACGCGTCGCCGACGGATCTCGTGACGGCTCAGGTCAACGCATACAAGGAAGCCAATCTGATTCGCGACATGGTGCTTGCCATGAACCCGTCGTATCCAACGATCACCGGCCAGACGGGTTGGCCGATCAACGTGAATCTCAACGACACCTGTAACGCCTATTACGACTACAGTTCCATCAACTTCTATCAGTCTGGTGGAGGTTGCAACAACACCGCGTTCTCCGTCATCGCGCACCATGAGTACGGGCACCACCTGGTGGCCGTCGGCGGCTCCGGCCAGGGCGAGTACGGCGAAGGCATGGGTGATGTCATGGGCGTCGTCCTGACCGGCGACTCCGAACTGGCCAGAGGCTTCTACTCCAGCGATTGCAACAACGGCATTCGAACGGCTGACAACAACTGTCAGTATTCCGCGTCGGGTTGCTCCTCTTGCGGCAGCCAGATTCACGCCTGCGGGCAGCTCATCTCCGGCTGTGTCTGGGACACATGGGTCGCGCTGGAAGCGAGCAGCCCACTGAATGCTCAGCAGATTATTCGTGATCTATCCGTCAACAGCATTCTGATGCACTCGGGGACATCGATCACAGATTCGATCGCGATCGACTTCGTCACGCTCGACGACGACGATGGGAACGTCGACAACGGGTCGCCCCATTACTTCGAGATTGCGGAGGGCTTTGGTCTTCACGGACTGGACGTGCCCGAACTGGCCCTGCTCTCGATCACGGCGCCGAACGGCCTTCCGGACTTCATCAGCCCGGCTGGCGGCAGTGCGATCGACGTGCGTATTGCAAACCTGCAGGGGCAGTTCGAGGATGGTTCGGGCCGGGTGTTCATTGGCCAGGACGGCTCCTACACCCAATATGCGCTGGAGGCGCTCGGCGGCGATGACTACCAGGCCGTCTTCCCGGCCACCGACTGCGGTGATGCGGTCGACTACTTCTTTGCCGCAGACACCACTGTGGGCATGACCGTGTACTGGCCGGGCGATGCACCGTCGACGGCATTCTCAGTTCAGTCCGCCTATGGCGAGCCCATCGTGAGCTTCGAGGAGTACTTCGATGACGAGGGAGAATTCACGGCCAGTGGCTCCGCCGGCGACGGGCAGTGGACCCACGGCATCCCCGTCAATTGCGACCGCGGCGATCCGCCGTCAGACTTTGACGGCAACGGTAGGTGCTGGCTGACCGACAACAGCAGCGCGAACGGGTGCAACAGCGACGTGGACGACGGCACGGTGTATCTCACCTCGCCCGCCATGGACGCCAGTGAGCCCGGCATGTCGCTCTGCTACGCGCGTTGGTTCAGCAACGACTACGGCGCGTCTCCCTACACCGACACGTTTGTCGTGCAGGTGTCCGACGATGACGGCGCTTCTTGGCTGACGCTGGAAACGGTGGGACCGGCTGGCGATGAAGTGTCCGGAGGTTGGTACGACGTGTGCTTCGTGCTCGAGTCCGTCAGCGGATTCGACCCGACCAGCACGATGCGGGTGCGATTCTCCACGTCAGACGCTTCGTCGAGTGGATCGGTCGTCGAGGCTGCAGTGGACGCCATCGTGCTCTCCGTTGCAGACTGTGAAGACGACAACCCCTGCCCGAGTGACATTAACGGCGATGGCCAGACGGATGTCGATGACATTCTGGCTGTGATTGCTGCGTTCGGGTCCGGTGCCGGCGGTGACGTCGATGGCGACGGCGACACGGATGTCGATGACCTTCTGGCTGCCGTGGGCGGCTTCGGCCCGTGCTGATCTCTCAGTGTGTCGATACGCAGACGCCCCGGCTTGAGCCGGGGCGTCTGTCATTGTGTCCAGAGCGGCACGTTCGGGGAGGCGATCCGCTGATCTGATCGGGTCGCCCTTGTCTGGGCGTCCCGTGTTCGGAGGTCCCTTGTCCAGGGGGCCGCTTGGGTCCAGGGCCGCCGGCGGGCCTGCGGATATCGATGGCGATGGCACCCTCGGAGTCGATGACCTGTTGGCGGTCATCGCCGTCCCGGGGCCCTGCGAGCCCCGCTGGGCGGCGATCACATGATCTGCATGCCCTCCATCGCCTGGCGTTCAACACGTGGGAACTGGTTGCGTCGCAGCGGGATACCGTCACCGTTGCCCATTCGGGGTCAGGCGGTGTCAGATCGTCCAGTGATCGATGACGATCAGGATGTCGGTCACCCCCACGATGCCATCGCCATCAAGGTCCGCGGGGCAGCCTCCGCACGGCCCATACGCGGCAATGACGGCGAGCAGGTCATCCGTGTTGACCGTGCCGTCACCATTCACGTCGCCGGGGATCCCCTGCATGTGCGTCGCGGTCATGTCTCCGTCGACCGATACAGACGTTGCGGCTGCAGTGGGCGTGAGGTCGAGCAGCAGGCTTGCGGTCTGCCCCGGCGGGATGACGGTCGGGAGATCGACGGGCATGGTCGGGAGCGGCTCGCCTGGAAGATCGCCGGATTCGTCAAAGGACGCGGAGGCCGTCATCGTAAGCATGTTGGTTGCGTCACCGATCTGGTGGCGGCCTTCAACATTCAGCACGATGGGCATTTGAAGCGGCAGAACGCCCAGGGCCTCGGTCGTCACCGTAACGTCGAGCAGCGTGGGTACGGCCACGATGAGATCGTGCGCTCCAGGAATATCGTCCACCGCGGTGGCCGTTCCGATGCCCGGCGCAGTCTGGGTGATGGTGCACGCTGTAACGCTTGCCTCGCCTATCGGAATGTCCACTGGTGTTCCGCCCGGATACAGCGACTCCGGTGACACCGTATGAAACGTCTCATAGAGAATGGTGGCTGTGAGTTCCGCAGGCAGCACTGTCTCCGGAAGGACATTCCACGCCAATCCGTTGATGTGGGCCACGCCAAGTTCGTCATCAATCTCAAGGTGCAGCAGGCCGTCCGGGTTGGACGCGTCATCGAATCCCATCGAGAGAGTCAGGGACATCGGGATCGGCGTGTTTCCGCTGCCGCCCCATACGCCCGGAATCGTCTGGGTGCCATCGGGGTTTGACTCGGCGTCGTAGTTTCCGATGAGCGTGCCTTCCAGGTCGGTGCTCGTGGTGCCGGCAAGCGTGAGGGTGCTCTCCGGAGTCAGGTCATACGGCGCGGCTGATGCCACTGGTCCGAGGAGGCTGATCGCCACCGAGCCCGCAATCCACCCAAAAACGAGGTTTCCTCTCACACGCATCCCCCCAGTCTGGCACAAATGGGGTGGAAAGCCAAGCACCAAAGTTGGGAGGGGTTGACCACGGTCCCCCTTTCTGCCAATACTGCCCTGTCACGAGGCGATGCCTCAATAGGAGACCTCACCATGAGAATGCTCACCATGTTCGCTTTGGCCACTTCGCTCGGCGCTGTCACAGGCTGCGACAACTCGGCCAAGTCGGGCACGCTGATCGGGGCCGGCACGGGAGCGCTGGCGGGGCAGGCCATCGGCCACAACACAGAGGGCACGCTCATCGGGGCAGGGGTCGGGGCGCTCGGCGGGTACATCATCGGCAACGAGATGGACAAGAAGCGAGCGGAGGAGCAGGCAGCAGCCCAGGCCGCCAGCCCGACCCACCAGCAGAATCGTCGCGCAAGCGAAGTGGAGGCCGAGAACGCCCGGCTTCGCGCTGAAATCGAGAACGAGCGACTGCGACGCGAACTTGAAGCAGAGCGGGACGACTAGGCCCGCTCAGGCGTCGGTCCGGGCGGCGGTGACAACACTCTTGAGGTTGACGAATTCGTGGATCCCGGCGCAGCCGAGCTCCCGGCCAAAGCCACTGGACCTCGCTCCTCCGAACGGAACCCGGGGGTCACTCCGAACAAAGTCGTTGACGGCAACGCATCCTGCGTCGATGTCGTTGCATGCAATCCGCGTCCCACGAGCGGCGTCATTGGTGAACACGGCGCCGGCGAGGCCAAAGGACGTGCCATCAGCAAGGCGGATGGCATCGTCCGCGTCGGTGGCTTGAACAAGGCACGCCACCGGCCCGAACATCTCCTCGTCAAACGCCGGCATGCCCGGCGCGACGCCCGCGAGCACGGTCGGCGGGTACCACCAGCCCGCCTGGTTCGGAACTTCGCCGCCCAGCAGGCACGATGCGCCCGCGGCCAGACTCCGCTGCACCTGACTGTGAAGGTGGTCGCGAAGATCTTCTCGCGCCATCGGGCCGAGCGTGGACGCCTCGTCCATGGGGTCACGCATCTCGATGGCTGACATGCGGCGTAGCACCGCCGCCTCAAACTGGTCGTACACCGCGTCGACCACGATCAGTCGCTTGGCGGCGATACATACCTGGCCGCAATTGAGCATGCGGCTGGATACGCAACGGTCCGCGGCCAATTCAATGTCTGCGTCGGCCAACACGACGTAGGGATCGCTTCCGCCGAGTTCCATGACGCACTTCTTGAGCTGCGCGCCTGCTTCTGAAGCAACGGCCCGGCCCGCGGCATCACTGCCTGTCAGCGTCACGCCTCGGACGCTGGGGTGCCGGATGACGGAGGGAGAGTCAGCAACGTCGATCGGCAGGTCAGCGAACAGCCCGTCCGGACCCCCCGCGTCCGACAGGATCGAGGTGATGTCGGCGCCGCACCCCATCGTGTTCGGCGCGTGCTTGAGCACCATGGCGTTGCCCGCCATCAGGTTGGGTGCCGCGGCGCGAAAGACCTGCCAGAAGGGAAAGTTCCACGGCATGACGGCGTAGAGCACGCCGATTGGACGTCGCACGACGCGGACCTCCGCGTGCTCGATCGGGAACACTTCGTCGGCGAGCATGGACTCGGCGTGTTCGGCGTAGTACTCACACACCCAGGCGCACTTTTCAATCTCCGCGCGGGACTCCGTAATCGGCTTGCCCATTTCGCGTGTGCATCGGTCCGCGAGCGTATCGACGTTGGATCGAAGCGCCGCGGCGGCGGCGATCAGGACCTTTGATCGTTCGGCGAACGTCGTGTGTCGCCACGTCTGCCAGGCCTCGTGGGCAGCCGAGACTCGGCGGGCGGCCTCGTCAGCGTCGATGCCTGCGTGGTCTCGAACGTGCCTGCCGTTGGATGGATCTATGATCGGGAAGTTGCTCACTTTGGCTGGCACCCACACCCACTGCCGCACGTGGTGGCGAGCAATTTGTACATGGAAATGACAGCACCGGTCGGATCCTGAATGGTCGAGTATCGAACAACCCCCGGAACGTCCGTGGGCTGCTGATACACCTGCCCGCCCAATGCAGCCGCCTTGGCCGTCAACTCGTCGATGTCCTCAGTTTGCACGCTCGGTGTCCAGCAGGACGGGTGGCCTTCACCCCATGTCTCCGGCACTTTGAGCAGCCCGCCCACCAGCGTCTCCCCATCCATGAAGCAACAGTAAGGCGGGTCCGTTGCTGCCGGGTGATCGACCGCCGTCCAACCGAGCAGGTCGTTGTAGAACGTTCTGGCTCGCTCAACATCGGTGGTCGCCAACTCCCACCAGCCGAAGGCCCGGTCGCCGGTCGCATTGACGCCGTCTCCACCCTCGAAGAGCGAAAAGACGGCGCCTGTTGGATCGGTTACGACACAGAACTTCCCAGGTGGGATGGCCGTGACCGGAACGCACAGCGATCCACCGCACTCGGTGACTCTGGCGGCGACGGCCTCAATCTCCGTGACAGCGACGTAGCTCATCCAGTGGGCAGGGATCTCTGCCGGCCACTCCGCATCCATCGCCATCATGCCGGCAATCGGAGCCTCACCGGATTGGAAGATCGTGTAGTTGAACTCCGGGTAGGCCTGAACTTCTTGCGTCCAGCCAAAGAGCTCGCTGTAGAAGGCGCCGGCGGCCACTGTGTCGCGGGTGGTGCACTCCTGCCAGCAGAATTGACGAGCGGTGATCGGTTCCATGGTCAGTGTGTCGGTTGTCATGGACGGCTCCTCTGCTGTAATGAAACGACCGGCCACTGTCGCAGGGTGGCTAGTCGGTGTCAAACATGTCTCTCGTGGCGTCAGCGGCGGCGCTGACGTCCCATTGAACAGCCCAGGAGCAATGCCACGAGGGCCGAAGGGGCCGGAACAAGCACGGACGTGAGATCAGGTGGGATGGCCGAAAAGTCCTCATTGAATCCGTTGTACCACCCGGAGATCATGCCGTTCGTGATGGGGGTGAGGTCGGTGCCTGCGACAGCGTCGGACCAGTCCGGCCCATTGCCTTGAACGGTCCCGAGCGCGTGCGACCAGTACAGGTCCGGGTCGCCAGCCGGGCTTCCGTACGCAAAGTTGTTGACAAAGATGCCGCTGCCCCAGTCCGTCCAGTCATACATCAGGCCGGCGTCTGCTTCGATGGCAAGCAGCATGTCGTGCACGCTGGCGTCGCCGTCCCACGAGTACGACCAGGCGTAGACGGGATAGTTGGTCGCCGTGAAATCAATGACGACGTACGCGGTGTGCTCGCCCGAACCGACCTGAGACCAGTCGGGAATGTCGAAGATGAGATCGGCGGATGCAGCCGACGCAGAGGCTGCGACGCCTGCGATGACCCAACGTGCCCACATGACGCGCCTCCCGGGCCCGTGATCGGCGGGCCCTGCTCAGGAAACGGGGCAGATCTTCCGGCGGTGACTCATGCTTCGATTGCCTTTCCACCCGCAGTTGCGGGCAGTCGCGGTGATCGACGCTTCGGCCTCACTGGGGCCGGGGAGCCATGCGGTGCCGGTACCCCGGTGGACCGGCCCACCGGTTGGGCGTTTCACCCATTCCTCTTCGCCCTCGCCGCCGGCACGCGCCGTCGCCCGAGGGAACCTCGTTCCGACCTGCGAGGGTAGGGGATCAACTGCCAGAGGCGTCATACTTTCGGCGGTACTTGTCTCGGAGCTGTGTATGGCGGCTTTCCAGATCGATCCTCCGCCCATCGATCCACGCCTGCTCCACCTGCGTTTGAATCTGCAGGGGATCCCCGGTCGTGATGATGACGGTCGCGGCCTTGCCCGGCTCCAGACTCCCCAGACGGTCGCCGACGCCCAGGATCTCGGCAGCGTCGATGGTGATCGACCGAAGCCCTTCTTCGGGTGTGAGCCCGTTGGCGACCGCGGTCGCGGCATGATGGGGGAGGTTCCGCAGGTGCGCGGGACGGTCCCTCGGGCCGATGCAGAATCGAACGCCGGCATCACGCAGGCGTGCCGGGAGCGTGTGCGGCTCATCCGGGTCGCGATTGCGGCTGCGTGGATAGCGGTGCACACCACGGACGATGACCGGCACGTCCTCTTCGACGAGCAACGAAGCGACCTCGTCCGCCTCTTCACCGCCGAGAATGATCGGCGAGAGCTCACGCCCCTTTGCCCAGGCGACCGCGGTTGCAATCTGACCGGCCGTTGACGCCTTGATGAGCACCGGCTGCTCGCCTTCGATGGCGGCGCGGAGTGCCTCAGATCGACTGTCTGGCGGAAGCGTGGGGTCGGCCGCAGCTGCGTCGAGCCAGGACGCTGCATGGTCGAAGTAGGCGTCGATCGCCTCGATGTGCTTTGATGATCCGCTGCTCCTTCGACCGAGCGACGGCCACTCGATGACCAGGGCCGCAGACGGAACGATGGCGAGATCCTCCCAGTCCCACCCGTCCAGGCGAATGAGCGCCGCCTGGCCGGGGATCCGTCCACCGTCAGGCACGGACAACGCCGTGAGCACGCCGGCAGCGCGAGAGACGGGGATGAGATCGCTGTCCGGGTTGAGGGCCACGACGGCTTTCGCTTCAGGGGTGAACGAACCCAACTCGTCGTGATCGTGCGTGACTTCCGCCATGCCTGTTTCCACGAGCCCGAGAATCGAGTCCGCCGCGATGAGTCCCGGGTACACGTGCCGGCCCTCAAGGTCAATGACGGTGGCGCCGTCCAGGTGCGGGCGGTCGCCCCGGCCGACGAGGGTGATACGACCATCCTCGAATGCAATCCATCCGCCTTCAAGCGGGGGCGCCGTGACCGGATGAATGGTGCCGCCGACCATCAGCGTGATTCCCGACGCCGGCACGGCCGGAATCTGCCGCGACTGGGCGAGCGCCGGCCCAGCGAGCATGATGGCCGCCAGCGGGGCGAGGGCCTGCGTGGGGCGGATCAAGTGCCTCATGCCGATCATCGCGCGTCCTCCGTGTGGCCTGTGTGGCCCGTATGGCCCGTGTGGACATGGTCCGCCGGAATGCCGCAGCATCCACGGTGGTCGTCCGCAGGGTCGAGATAGGGATTGGCCGCCCAGGCCGGTGTGGGTTCGTCGTCATCGACAGGTGACGGCGGCTCGCCGAGGCTCTCCAGCAGGACAAGCTGGACCAGCCGCGTTCGGTCGGCGGCGTCCCTGGCGGCGAGCGTGGCGTCCTCCTCCCTGTCGAAGTACCGGCATCCATCGATCCAGGTCTGCATGCACAGGCTGTAGGAGTCAAGCGGATGCAGATTCCACACCACGAAGTCTGCGTCCTTCCCGACGGCCAGTGATCCGGTGCGGTCGTCGATCCCAAGTTGCCTGGCGGGATTGAGCGTCACGAACTTGAGCGCTTCCTCCGGGGGTAGCCCGCCATACCGAACCGCCTTCGCCGCCTCGTCGTTCATACGTGTGGCGAGTTCGCTGTCATCGCTGTTGAAGGACACGACAACGCCCTGGTCATGCATGATGGCGCCGTTCCATGGAATGGCGTCCATGACCTCAATCTTGTACGCCCACCAGTCACTGAAGGAACTGGCGCCGGCGCCATGCCGCGCAATGTCGTCCGCGACCTTGTACCCCTCCAGGATGTGCTGCAGGGTGCCGATCGTGATCCCGAACTCCTCGCAGGTGCGAAGCAAGGCCAGAATCTCATCCTGGCGATACGAATGGCAGTGAATGAGGCGATCGCCGTCGAGGACCTCAGAGAGCGTTTCAAACTCATAGTCCCGTCGCGGAGGCACTTCGCCGGCCCGCTCATCATCGCTCATCGCATTCCAGCGGTCCCACGCAGCCTGGTAGTGCCGCGCTGTGGCCAGGCGGTCGCGGATAAACGCCTCAACACCCATGCGAGAGTCCGGGTACCGGCCACTCGAGCGTTTGACATTCTCTCCGAGCGCGAACTTGATGCCTGCTGGTGCCGATGCCACGGGGAATGCTCGGGCGGGCTGCCCCCAGCGAAGTTTGACCACGCTGTTCCGACCGCCGATCGGATTGGCCGATCCGTGTAACTGGTTGGCGATCGTCAAGCCGCCAGCGAGTTGTCGGTACCAGTTCATGTCATCCCCGGCCACGACGTCGCCAATACCAACCCGGGCTGTGCTCGCTTCGTTGAATTCGTTGACGCCTCCGTCGATGCCTGTGTGGCTGTGGCAGTCGATCATGCCAGGCGTGATGTGCAGACCCGTTGCGTCAACAACCAGATCTTCGGTGCCATCTGGATCCGGTGCGGCGTCCATGGGGCCAACCCATGCAATGCGTCCGTCCCGAACGATCAGGCATCCGTCGGAGATGGTTCCAGCCTGCTCAAGCGTCCAGATCGTGGCGTGTTCAAACCGGGCGTTGACGGGCGTGACCGGTGCGTGCCTGCCTCGCGCGCCGAGCGGGTAGGGGATCGACTCCGGGATTCCGGTCCAGCGGGCTTCGGGTTCTTCGGAATCCTCACTTTCCTCGCCGGTCGCACCATCGTCGCTTCGGCTCACTGAAAGATCGGCTTCGCCCATGGGGCCGGTTGCTGTGCCGCTTGCGTTCTCACCGTCCACGTTGACGACGATGCGGAAGGCCCCGCCGCCGGGACCGTCCCCGGTGAACTCAAGCGTGCCCGTTGCGGGGTCGTAGGAGCCATTGGACATCGGCATGTCCTGCTCCATGAGCCGAATCGCACCTTCCACCGTTTCGCCGTCACGGGTAATCGTCAGTTCGATCGGCGGCTCAAAGTCCGTCCCGAAGGCAATGTTGCCGACCCACGTGCCAGCAACGGGATCGCGGTCTGCGTCATCTGCTTCGACGCCGCTTTCGGCGGTCTCGTCCTCATCGGTCGTCTCGCCTTCGCCCGTAATGTCCAGACGCATGGGCAGGACCGTGCCGTCCGGAAGGACCGCGCGGCCGATGACCGCGCTGCCGCGAATCACGCCCGCGAGTCGAATCCAGTCCGGGCGATCGAGCAGCCGCCCGTCGAGCGATGCCGTCACGCGGTGCCCCGTGACGCCGACCTTTTTGACCTTGGCCTTGGTGCCATCGGCCAGGGTCACCGAGAGTTTCTTGCTGCCGGAGTCCAGCGTTGCATCTGCGGTGGCGTCGCCGACCTGGATGGTGCCGATGCCGTCGAGGGCCGCGACGGGGTCCTGCGTGTGGTCTTCGCGGTGGCCGGAGACCCACGTCTCCTCGATGGAGGTGTCGTCATCGAACAGGTCGCCGTCGCACACCACCAGGTGGGCCGCCATGCCGGGCGCGATGCGGCCGACGCGGCCGTCGACCTGCAGCAGCGCTGCCGGCGAGGTCGTGATCTGGGCAAGCGCCGCATCCTCGGAGAGTCCGCCCTTGATGGCCTGGCCGAGCGCCTCGCGGACGGCTTGCGGTTTGTCCAGGCCGGTCGTTGTCACACAGGTCGAGACGCCTGCATCCGAGAGGCGGCGGAGATTGGTCGGCGCCTGCTCCCAGACCTGCAGCGTTCGCAGTGGAACCCGGATGGCGGCGTCGATCGATTCCAGTTTCGGTCGCTCGGGGTAGTCCAGCGGAATGATGAACGGCCGATTCATGTCGGTCACCCCGGGCAGATCCCGGTACTCGTCGCCGCTGCCAAGCACGATCAGGTCCAGGTCGAGCTCACGGGCCAGCGCGTCGGCCCGGAGGGTCTCCTTGACGTCACGCGCGTCGAGCATGAGCGTGCGGTCGCCAGCGGTCACAGCCCGGAGCGCAGCGAGGTCGTCCCGCCGCGCTGGCCTGCGCAGTCCGTTTCGGTCGGCTGCGGCGATGGCCTCGTCGTACCAACGCGCGTCGGACACCGCCTGCCGCAGCATGGCCATAGATCCCATGAGGGACCCGGGCCCGCCCCCCGCGCCCCAGCCACCTCGCTCAAAGGCGGCGGCCATGGCAGGGGCGCCGCCACAGTCGACGGCGCCGTCGTCGGCAGTGGTCATGACGACGCCGGTGCCGCGGAGAATCCCGTCCTTCGGGTAGGTGGCGGCCACGCAGTATCCGCCGCGGCGAAACTTCGCTCGCTCGCCGGCGTCGAGTGCGGCCCCGCCGGTGCGAAGATCGAGTTCTGGACTGATGCGTTCATTCCAGTGGGTCGATGGTCCCCGATCAACCTCGGGCCCTTCGACGTAGGCGGCGGGCTCAACGAAGCCCGGGTAGATCACCATGCCTTCCATGGGCCAGAGGCGGGCGTCGGCCGGGACCTTGATGTCGGTACCGACGGCTTCCACCATGCCGTTACGAATGACGATGGTCGCTGCATCCAGCCGCGTTCCGGGGGCTGTGACGACGTCGGCGCCGACCAGCGCGTGGCACGGCTGACGGTGCTCGAAGGGCCCGTTCGGGCGGGGTCCCGGATCATCGGTGGGGGCGCTGAACGAGGAGGCCGCCACGGCAGCCACCGGCAAAACGACGCGAATCATGGGGATCATCCTCCACGGTCGGTTCCCTCCCTCGGGGCAACCGGCTCGTGGGGCAAGTCTACTGCCAAACGATTGTTGACGGGGTCGCTCGGGCCTACGCGGCGCCGCGGCCGCTCAGGTCCGGCATCTCAATGGCCCGGGCCACCATGTCGGCCGGAATCCACCACCAATATCGCTCGCCCTGCAGTTTGACGAAGAAGCACCCCTCCGCGGTGCGTCCGGCGTAGACCGCTCGTCTTCCGTCATGCAGGGTCAGCAGATACATCGTGGCTCCTGAGGCAAGCAGCGAGGTGTCCTGCTTCGAGATTCGGCTCGAGGCAGCCTCCGGTTGAGTACTTCTACGGAGAAGGGATGCCATTGTTTGATGAAAACGCGAGTCCGGACGCAGGATTCTGCGATCAGCCCTGTTGGAAGGGGTACACGCTTCCAAGATTGAGCAGCCCGGTGAGGTCGTCCAGCGCGTCTTGTGTCAGCCGCCGCAACTGCGGGTCGGCCAGGTCCGCTGGCGTGAGCGACGCTGGATACCACCGCTCGACCCACGAACGCAGCGTGGCGGCCAGGCGGTCAGACCATCGGACGGCGGGATGCACGGCGTTCAACTCTTCGGGCGTCAGCGGCACCCGAAGTCGGAGGCAGGCCGGCCCACCGCCGTTCTGCATGGACTCGCGGAGGTTCAGGTAGTGGACTTCGCTGATGGGAGCATCGCCGGTGATCCACCCGTCCACGACCGCCCGCGCCGCGGCGTGATGCTCAACGTCCTGCGGCGCAATCAGTGTCATGCCCTTGCTCGTCTCAAGCAGTTGCGAGTTGAAGAGGTACGTTTGGATAGCCTCCGAGATGGAGAGCGAGGAAGAGGGGACCACGAGCGGTGTGAACTGTGGTCCGAGCGTGGCGGCGAGTTGCTGAAGGACTTCCGGCTGATCCCTGAAAGCCTCCTCATGAACCAGAAGCACGTGCGCCGAGCCGACTGAAATGACGTCGTTGTGAAACACGCCTGCGTCGATCGCTTCCGGTGTCTGCTGGACAAACACGGCGTTTCGCAGGGTGTGGAGTCTCGCAACGGCCTGAGAAGCCTCCAGCGTCTGTCTGGCCGGGAAGACCTGTGGCCCGGGCGACTCCGGGTTGCGAGCCTCGACGCCGTACACGAAGACGTTCACAACCCCGTCGTCGGTGGCGAGCCGGGTGTGATTGGCGGCTCCCTCGTCTCCGAACTGGTCGCACGCGAGCAAAGGGCGATGGTGCGCAAACAAGTCGCGGTCGGGGAAGATCGCCTCCAGAAGCCGCCCGGTCTGCACGGGCTCAATCGCCCGGTGAAACTTCGACTTGAGATTGGCGGGCGTGAAGTGGACGCGGCCGTCTGCACTGTCGCTCGACGGTGTGACCGTCGCGGCATTGGCCGTCCACATGGCCGACGCGCTCGAAGTCTGGGCGAGCAGGAGCGGGTCTTCGGCCTGAGCGGCGGCCAGCAGGTTCTCGCTTGAGCCTTCAAAGCCCAGAGATCGCAATGCGTCAACGTCGGGCCGCATATGCGGCGGCATGACCGCCTGCTCGACCCCCAATGACGCAACGAAAGCCATCTTGTCCAGGCCCTGCATCGCGGCCGCCTTCGGGTGGCTCGTTGCACCACCGTGGCTCGTCGAAGCGATGTTGCCGGAGGACAGCCCCGCGTAGTTGTGGGTCGGACCGACGAGGCCGTCGAGTTGGAGCTCTCGAAGCGTCATGCGCCCTCCCGCGGCCATACGGCCCAGGTGATGCCCGTCTCATCAAGCAGTTCACGGGAGGTCGCAATGCTGTGCTCCCAGTGTTCGTCCCCCTCCTTCACTTCCCACGACACGACGCGGCGGATGCCTGCCTGAATGATGGCAAGCGTGCAGGCGTTACAGGGAAAGAACGTTGCGTAGATGGTCGAGCCTACACACGAGATGCCATGGCTGGCACACTGCGCGATGGCGTTGACTTCCGCGTGGCACACGAGGTCGTACTTGACAGGCCGCTGAAGCCGGTCGGGCCGGTCTTCAAAGCCCGCCGGAAGCCCATTGAAGCCCGTGGCGCAGATGCGACGGTCGGGAGAAACGATCACGGCTCCCACACCGCGAGACGGGTCCTTGCTCCATGTGGCAATGTGGTCGGCCAGGTGGAGGAATCGCAGATCCCACTTTGTTGAGGCGTCGGACATCGCCGCGATGGTATCGGCCCACACTACCATCGGCTGCATGGTTGTCTTTCTGGTTTCGTTCTCGCTGTACACGGTGCTGGTCATTGGCGTGGGGCTCTGGTCGGCCCGGCGGGCGGGCTCCAGCGATGAGGAGTACTTTCTCGCGGGCAGGTCACTCGGGCCGTGGGTGGCTTCACTCTCGGCATCGGCCTCCAGCGAGTCCGGGTGGGTCACCCTTGGTCTGGTTGGCTGGGCGTTTTCAAACGGAGTGCAGGCCTTCTGGATTCTCCCCGGGTCGCTGCTCGGATTTGCATTCAACTGGTTCGTGATCGCCGGGCGTATGCGAGACGTTGCCGCATCCAACGGAGCGGTGACGCTCCCGGACTTCCTGGCAAAGCGATTCGGGGAACGGCTGCCCGTCATTCGAATCATGAGTGTTGTCGTTCTCCTCGTGGCGATGCTGCTGTACTGCGCCGCGCAGTTCGCCGCCGCGGGCAAGGCGTTCGAGATCTCGTTTGAAGCGGTGAACTATCAGGGCGGCGTGCTCATCGGCGCGGTGATCGTCCTGGTGTATGTCACACTTGGTGGATTTCGAGCGGCGTGTTGGACGGACCTGCTGCAGGGCCTGCTCATGGTGGGCATTCTCGTCCTGTTTCCGCTCTGGCTCCTGTCCGGTGAGGGCGTGCCCGGCGTGCGAGAAGGGCTCTCCGGCACACCCGAACTCCTGAACTTCTGGCCGACGGCAACGGGGGGAGCGCTTCTGGGGTTCCTGCTCGGATCGGGCGCGTTGGGCATCAACTTCGGCTACATGGGGCAGCCGCATGTGCTGGTTCGATTCATGGCGATGCGCTCGCGGCGGGACGCCGCCATCAGCGGGATCATCTCCATGACGTGGGCGGCGCTCGTGCTCTCGGGCGCCGTGGCGACGGGTCTGATCGTCCGCGCCATGGCCGAGCAGGGCGCGCCTTGGGCCGGCGGCATGCTTGCGTCGGGGGACGGCGAGTACGCGCTGATTGCCGCCGCGGTCAACCTGGCACCTCCGGTGCTCGGTGGACTCGTGCTTGCGGCCATTCTTTCGGCCATCTGTTCCACCGCCGACAGTCAACTCGTGGTGGCTTCCTCGGCAGCGGCGAGCGACCTCTGGGCGCACGTCTTCAAGCGGGATGGGGCGGTGAATCATGTGCTCGCCAACCGAGGAACGGTTCTGATCATGGGCGCCGCTGCGGTCCTTCTGGTGATCGACGCCCGCGTGACGGTGTACGAGTACGTCCTGACCTACGGATGGGCGATTCTCGGCGCCGCATTCGGCCCGCAGGTGATCCTGGCCGTCCTGTGGCGGCGAGCGACGGGCCTGGGCTGTATATGCGGGATGGCGACGGGATTCGCCGTGGCGGTGCTCTGGAAGTTGATCATGGACAACCAGGTGACCATCGGTGGGGCGGAGATTGAGATCTACAACCTGCCTCTCGCCTTTGTGGCCGCGTTGGTCGTCAACATTGTGGTGTCGCTTGCCGTGGCCCGCCCGCAGTCTGCCGGAGACCTCGTATGATCCACTTCCATGTGTGACGGGCGGGAAGTCAGATTCGTTCGGGTCAGCGGCCCTCCAACCTTCGACGGTTTCTCCGGCGAGTTGGGTGGGACGCCCCTGATCATCGGGCGGGGGTCGGAGTCGACCATCCGGCTTGATGATGCCAGTGTCTCTCGAACGCACGCGACAATCACTCTGGAAGAAGATGGCGTTCACGTCCGGGATGCCGGCAGCCGCGCGGGAACCTCGGTCAACATGATGCGGCTCGAAGAGGATGAGTCGGTTCGGCTGTGCGACAGCGACCTGCTGCTGCTCGGCCCGTGGAAGATTCTGGTTCGCCTCCCCGGAGATGTGCCACCACCCTCGACATGCGCAGAACCCGAGACCGCCGCAGCAACAGGCGAGACGCCGCCGAAGCCCGTGGTCGGGGGCCGCGGCGATCCGCTCTACGCGACGCGGGCGAGCATCTTTCTCAAGTTGAAGGCGGATGGCACGCATGACCGTGAACTTGGCTGGTCTGAGTTTGCGGACAAGTACTCGCGTGTGATTGCGGGATTCGCGAGGAATGCGGGGCTGCCTGCTCAGGAGGCGGACGATGTGCTGCAGGACGTCCTGCTGGGCTTCTTCAGGGTGTCGGATCGGTTTGAGTATGACCCGCAAAAGGGACGGTTCCGTGGGTATCTCAAGCGGGTGACGCTCAATGCGATTCGCGCTCGTCACCGCAGGAAGCGACCAACGACGGGGTTTGATGACTCGGTGGATCCGCCTGTTGAAAACGATCTCGACGCCGCGTGGGACCGGCAATGGACTGAGCAGTTGCTGCAGCGCGCCATGGGCGAAGCCAGGAACGAAGTTGAGGACCGCACGTGGCAGGCGTTCGAGCTCTACGGTGTGCGAGGCGTACCCGTCGACGCGGTCGCCGAGGAGACCGGGATGACGCCGGCCGCCATTCGCCACGCGAAGATGCGGCTGACGAAGCGTGTTCGAGAGATCGTCGGCAGACTCCGCGAGTCTGAAGGCTGAGCCGCCGACTCTGCGCTAGGACGCTGCCGATGCTTCCAGTGGTTTCGGCGGGCGGAGTTGGGCGAACACGATGCCGATGAACATGAGCAGGCAGCCCGACAACTGAAGCGGCGAGAGCGCCTCAGCGAGGAACGCCCAGCCAGCGAGCGCGCCAAACACGGCTTCCATGGCAAGCAACACCGCGGCATGTGCGGGCGGCGCGTCCTGCTGGGCAATGATCTGAATGAGGAAGGCGGCGCCCACTGCAAGCACGCCGCTGTAGAGAAACTCTGGCCAGAGGGAGACGATCGCAAGCCAGGATGGCTGCTCCCAGACGAGGGCGGCGCACATCGTCAGGCCGCCGGCGAGGGCCGTCTGGAAGATGGCGATGCGTACCGGGTCCACTCTCACGGCGAGCCATCCGAGAATGAGAAACTGGCCGGCCCAGGCTGCGGCTCCGGCCAGCACCAGCGCATCGCCCGGGTTGATTGTCGGTCGCCCCTGCACGCTGAGCAGATACAGACCGCCAGTCGCAACGAGGACCGCGGCCCAGGTTGTCCAGCGAACGAAGTATCCGATGAACAGACCAATGAGCGGCACAAAGACCACATAGAGACCCGTGATGAAGCCGGCGATGCCAGCCGTGGTGTAGACCAGCCCCGCCTGCTGAAGGACCGCGCCTGCGGTCATCGCCAGGCCAGCGCCGACGAGGCCGAGAAGCAGGTGCGCCCTCCGTACTGGCCTGGGGTTTCGAGGCGCGAGCCGCCGGGCCAGCGGAAGCAGTGGCAGCATTGAGATCATGCCGATGAGCAGGCGAACGCCAGTGAATGTGATCGGCCCCACGGCCTCCATCGCCGTTCGTTGAATGACGAAGCCGGCGCCCCAGATGATCGCGACCAGCATGAGCAGGGCATCGGCGCGGAGCACTCGCATGGGGCGGCAGCGTACTGCACGGGGTCCGCTTCGGCGCGTGCCATGTCGAGACCACGTACCCTTTCGGCCCGATGCCCGTACTCGAACTCGCCTCCATCTCACTCCCCGCGTGGGAGATTGCCGTCCTGATCGGGATCGGTCTCGTGGCTGGCTCGCTCGGCGGGCTCCTGGGCATCGGAGGCGGGATTGTGATGATCCCGGCGATCTCGTTTCTGCTGCACCGAGACATTCACCTGGCGCAGGCCGCCTCGATGAACGTGATTTTCTTTGTGGCGGCTCCGGCGGCGATCCGGCACTGGAGAGAGGGCGGCGTCCGACGTGAGGTCGTGGTGCGACTGCTCCCCTTCGCGATGGTCGCCGTGGTGATTGGTGTGACGGCAAGCATCTGGATCCCCAAAGAAGAGTTGTCACTCATCTTCGGGCTGTTCCTCATCTATGTGTTCTATGAGAATCTCAGAAGGCTGATCGGCTTCGGGGCGGCTGTGGGCGAGTCCGCGGCCAGACCAAAAGTGACCTGGCCGCGTGGTGGCTTTGTTGGGTCGGTGGCGGGTTTCGGCGCGGGACTCCTGGGTATCGGTGGGGGCCTCATCACGGTTCCGGTGACACAACTTGTCTGCCGGTGTCCGCTGCGGGAGTGCATCGCGTGTTCATCGGCGGTGATGTGCCTGACTTCGGTCGTTGGGGCGATCTACAAGGATGTCACGCTGGCGGATGTGCCGGGGATTGGGGACGACGTGTACTGGTACACGCCGCTGGGCATTTCCGTCTGGCTTATTCCAACATGTCTGGTCGGAAGCTGGTTCGGCGCCAAGGCCACCCACGTCCTTCCGATCGGGGTCGTCCGCGGCGTCTTTCTGGTGATCGTCGCGTTGTCCGCGCTCAAGATGTTGATGTGAACCCTCAGGGCGCCCCGGCAGTTGCGGAACCAGGGTCGACGGGAACAAGGTTGACCGGAACAAGGTCGACCACGACAGGAAGGTGGTCAGAGGCGCGGCCGGCATCGGTGCGAACCAGGTTCATCTCGCGGAGCGACGGTTCCGGGAGGTCGAGCGTATCGAACACAGCGGCGAACACCGGGGCGAGCGTCTGCGGTGACACCACGATGTAGTCCAGTCGGCCAGGCGAGTAGGACTGGCCGGGCTTCTGCCAGGTCTGCAGGCCGGAGCCATCCGGTTGCCACGCCTCGATGATTCGCAGATCTCGCTCGGAGTCGTCCAGGATCAGGGCCTCGCCGCCGGCGACCAGAAGGTCCAGCGGGAGGGAACCGCCAACGAGATTCAGGTCCCCGCCGATGATGAGGCCCACCACGTCGTTGGATTGTTCAGCGTGCTGGACCGCCCGGCGAATGGCGAGCACTTCACCGATTCGCTTCATGTCCTCTGGCCCATCGACGACCCCGCAGCACTTCAGGTGAGCCGATACCGCCAGCACACGCCCCACGTCAGGGAAGTCGATGGTCAGCGCGGCTGCTCGAACGTGGCCGCGGGACTCACCTCGCCGCTTGAGATTGTCGAACGCCTCCACCCGCTGTGCGGGCAGCCGGCTCGCGATGCCACTGCGGATGCTGCCCCCGAGGGGGCCCAGTTCGAGGGTCCAGTCACCGCCGGCAGCCTCGATGACAGCCATCAACGCCGACTCGGTCTGACCTCGCTCGATTTCCTGCAGGAGCAGGACGTCAGGTTGCAGGGCGGCGAGCAGGCGGCGGGTGACGGCCGACTGCTTCACGAGATTTCCGAACTCAAGATTCCAAGTGACCACCCGCACGGCATTCGGTGGCTTGACGGGCAGAGCCGTCATGTGTTGGGGGGGGCCCGGCCGCTGCGGGCCGATTGGAGCGTCGCCGCTTACGGCGAGATCGCCCTCACGACGGAGCGTCCACGGAATCGTTGATGCGGCATCGATGCCAGCCACCGTCCGGTCGAGTCGAAGTTCAAATGCACTGGCAGCGGCGGTCGGTGAGAACACGAGGCCTGCTGCGTCCCAGGTTTCGCTGCTGCGGTCGGGAACCTTGACGGCAATGCCTCCGGTGCGGCGACCGCTGCGAGGGCTGAACACGATCTCAACGTCGGTTCCCGCCGGGTCGGCCGCAGGAAGACTCGTACTGGTGTCGTTGTCCCAATTCAGGCTGAGCGTCAGTGGCGCATCCAGCCCCTGCAGATTGACGGGAGGCCCGTCGAGCGTCAGGTGGAGAAAGACGTGGTCCCTGGTGCACGCCGCGGTGAGCGCCGGTGCGTCACCTTGAGGGGCCCAATCGTAAAAGTCCCCGTCGAGTTGGATCGGGCTCGCTGCGAGGGTGGCTGCCGCGATGAAAAGAGAAGGGTCGATCATGGCGGCAGGCTACACATCTTCCGTGGTATGGTGCTGACCATGACGGGGAATCAGAGCGGCGACATTGGCGGTCCGGTGCGGCTGCAAGTCGGGCGGGGGCCTGAGCATGACGGAGCGGTGGCTCAGAACTTCGTGCTCCCGGACGTCGGAGGGGTGATCGGCCGCGGGGACGACGTTGACGTGACGCTTTCAGACCCACGCGTGTCTCGGCGGCACTGTCGGATCGGTGAGCACGGCGAGGGTTGGTGGGTTGAAGATCTGGGAAGCCGAAGCGGAACCTGGGTCGACAGCGTGGTCCTCAGCGAGGGCGAGCGGGCGCCGCTCCAACTCGGCTCGCTGCTGGAAGTGGGCCCCTGGACCTTCGTTGTGCGGGGGATCGCCGCTGCGGCGGTGGATGCGGACAGCGACGTGCTGGTGTCACCGGAGACCGGCGAAATGCTCCTGCGGGACATTCACGACAGCAGTACTAGCGTTCGCAACGTTGCGTGGGTCGCGTTCGACACGCGGTACGGTGGAGTCATCCGCGGCTATGCGCGGCGGTTCGGCGTCCGCGGACAGGAAGAGGACGACATCGTGCAGGAGGTGTACCTCGGCCTGCACAACCTCCGGGACGGCGTGCAATACAACCGGGCCACCGGGCGCTTTCGAAACTACCTCATGGTGGCAACCCGAAACGCGGTTCGAACGCGGCTGCGCAAGTCGGCCGTGGCCGTCGTTGAGGACATTGATGCCCTGGCGAATCCCGCTCAGGATGCCCTGTGGGACCACCAGTGGGCTGAGTCGATGTTGCAGCGGGCGCTGGCAGACCTTCAGCGTTCGATGACGCCTGCCCACTACGATGCGTTTGAGCGTTATGGCCGCCGCGGAGAACCTGCAGCGGCCGTGGCGGAGTGCCTGGGAATGACCCCGGAGAATGTCCGCATGATCAAGCATCGCAGCATTCGCATGCTTCAGAAGATCGTCGCGTCCTACGACATTCCCGGGCACTGACGCAGTGCCGCACGGATATGATCGATCGCCGTGACGGATCCTCCCGGGAAATCTGGCGCAGAAGAGACGCAGGACATGCCGCCGCGCAAGCCGGACGGGCCATCAACCTTTGGTGAGCGTTTGTCAACACTGCCGCCGTCCATCGGGCGGTACCGGCTGGTCGACACGATTGGCTGGGGCGGAATGGGCGTGGTGTATCGGGCGGAGCAGGATCGACCCCAGCGTACCGTCGCCATCAAGGTTCTTCGCCACGAGTGCGCCGATCCCAAACGCGTGCAGCGGCTCGAGCAGGAGGCCGAGTTGCTGGGGAGACTCCACCATCCCTCCATTGCGCAGGTGTATGACGCGGGATCGTGGGACGCCGGGCTCGGAGCGCAGCCCTATCTGGTGATGGAGTACATCGATGGCGTGCCGCTCATGGAGTATGTGCGGTCCGCACGACTCTCCCGAGCGGACCGGATCGACCTCATGATCGGCATCTGTGACGCGGTGCAGCATGCGCATGATCGCGGTGTCATCCACCGTGATCTCAAGCCCAGCAACATCCTCGTGGACGCAGATGGGCACCCGCGCATCGTTGACTTCGGGGTTGCTGCGTTGCTCGACCCCGCAGAAGGCGTCCGGCAGACCATGACGGAGTCAGGGGCCATCATCGGGACCACTGCCTACATGAGCCCCGAGCAGGCTGCGGGAGATGCGTCACTCGGCGGCCCGGCCGTCGATGTCTATGCGCTGGGCGTGGTGACGTACGAAGCACTGGCGGGCAGGCTCCCGATTGAACTGGGCGGCCTCTCGGTTGCCGAGGCCATCCATGCGATCACGGAGACCCAGCCGCGTCCGATCGGGGGCATCGACCCGTCGCTCGCGGGTGACATCGAGGTGGTCCTTGGGAAAGCCCTGGAGAAGGACCCGGGCAGACGCTACCGGCGGCCCAAGGATCTGGCCGATGATCTCCGACGCATTCTGTCGCACGAACCGATTCATGCCCGCCCTCCCACGCTTGCGTATCGCACGGCCCGATTCGTTCGGCGACACCGCGCGGCGGTGGCATTCACCGCTGCCATCGTGTGCATTCTGATTGCGGCAACGGTGGTGTCGACGTGGCAGGCGTATGCCGCCCTTCGAGCTGAGGCGGATTCCAATCGCCGGCTCGGCCAGCTGCGTTCGTTGGCGACCTCCTTGATTGTGGACATGGACGATCGGTTGGGTGACGTGGAGGGGGCGACGGCGGTGCACGCCTTCACGGTCAAGTCAGGCCTCGCGTGCCTCGAGGAAATCGCAGCCCGCCGCCGCGATGACCCGATGCTGCGAACCGAGGTTGCGCACGCCTACGGCCGCATCGCTGAGCTCCAGGGGGATCCGCGGCGAAGCAATCTGGGGCAGGTTGATGACGCGATTGCATCGTGTGACCGTGGAATCAACCTGCTTGATGTCGGATTGGAATCCCAGCGAACAGAGTTGGCTTCGCTGCTTGCGCTGCGTGGCACGCTGCATGTAGCACGCGGTGACCTCATCGCGGCGGAGCGAGATCTGGACCTCGCCCAGATGGCGGTACTGGAGGGCGATGCGACAGGTCGGCTCCGCATCCTGGCGCTTCAGGCGGAGGTGCAGACGGCAGCAGGCTCGCTGGAGCAGGCCGTTCAGACGTGGCAGGCGGCCTCACAGGCTGCGGCAGCGTCTGCGGGCGAGGCAACGCCTGACCTGGCGAGGATGCGTGTTGAGCTGGCCTCGCATCTCATTCGCACCGGCATGATCAGTGAGGGGCTGCGGCAGGCTGAACGCGCCGCGGCCGAGTGGACGCAGTTGGGGACGGACGAACGATGGCGGCAGCAGGCCCGCGGGTATGGTCGCCGGCTGGATGGCATGCGTGGGCGAGCGCTGCAAACGCTCGGTCGTTCGGCGGAAGCCCTTCCGCTGTTCGAGCGGCGCGTTCACAGCGCTCGAGGGCGGGTGTGGAACGATCCCTCGGACGTTCGGGCGCATGTTGATCTTGGGGACGCGCTCATGAATCAGGCAGAGGCCATGTCTGCCATTGATGGCCGTCTGGATGCGGCGGTTCCGGTGCTTGAAGAAGCCATCGCGCATCTCGAACCGCACGCCGATGCGACCGACCTGGTCCACCTGCATTCGGCGCTGGCCCGGGCGAGAGGCCGGCTGGCGGAAGTGCACAGGATGAACGGTGAGTACGAGCAGGCCCTGCCGCTGCTGGAACGCACCGAAGAGGCGCTGCGGGTGGCGATCCAGGACACCGCGGATCCATCGCTCGAGTACGACCTGGCTGACATTCAGTTGGTGCGGGCCGAGTTGATGCGGCACCAGCGAGCTGACCGGCCCGCAGCACTGACGATGGCCGAAGCGGCGACTCGAGTTCTTGACGACGCATGGCGAGCCAGCCCATTGAATGCCCACCTTGGCCGCCGGTCGGTTGCAGGGTGGCTTGCAGTCCTGAGGCTTCGGGCGGCGGTCGGAGCGCCGGACGCCGCTGCTGCCGGAGAAGCGGCGGTGGGGATCGCCGCGGCGCTGGTCGACCGAGATCCGGCGAACCTCATGTCGAGACGTTCGGCGGCCATGGCACATCGGTTTCTCGGCACGGCGTACGCCTTCGACAATCAGGTTGAGCGGGGTCTTGAGGAACTCGATCGCGCGACGGACATGTTCATCGCCATTCTCGAAGTGGATCCGATGAGCGACCAATTGCAGCGAAGCCTCTCCGCGACGCACTACCGACGGGGGCTGGTGCTTCGCGGGGCCGAGCGATGGGCAGAGGCCCGGGACGCCTTTCAGGCGGCAGTTGATATTGACCTTGTCCGCCTCGCGGAGGATCCCGGCAGCCACTCGGCGGTCGCGGATGTGGTCTCTGTACTCGACAAGGTGGTGGCTTGCTCGGTGGAACTGGGCGGCGCTGCGGAAGCTGTGCCGACGGCGGAGCGATCGGTGGAACTGGCCAAAGCGTCGCTGGCCCGCTCACCTCTGGCCACGGAACGGCAGCGGCTGGTGGCGCAGACGACCATGCGATTGCTGAACTCGTGCCGCCTTGCCGGCGACATGGAGCGAGCCAACACGCTGTACCTTGAACTCGATGCGGTCATGCCAGGCTGGATCGCGGCGGCGCCGGACAACCTGCCGCTGCGGCAACTGCGGGCGGCGATGTGCATCCAGTTGGGGCACTTGCTGATCGCTGACCCGACGCCTGGCGACCAGGCGCGGGTCGCTGAGGCTCTGGACGAGGCTGAGGGCCTGCTGCGTCATCTCCTTGAGGTGGGGGCGGGCGGGCCCCGCGAGGAGGCCGGCCTGAAGGCCATTCAGGACATGCGGGTTCAGGCCGCGGAGGCCTTTTCCGGGCTGTAGGGGAGCCCCCCGGCCGCGCCGCCCACGCGTCCAGAGGTACTCCGGTTGCAGCCGGCCGGCCCGGCGACCCAACTGCGGACAACCCAACTGCGGACAAAAGAATCTGGATTTCTGCTGTCACGAATGGGCCCCGGGCGCGTACTCCTCACGGACTCAGGTGCTCCTGAGTCCAGACCGAGCCCTCGGTGGGTGTGGATGGAGTGGGAATCGGCAGGCGTCTCCGCGGCGCCGATACCGATTCCAGGTCCTGCAACGTGACGCGAGTCATGCGGGGCCAGTTGGGTGGCCTCCGCCATGTTCCGGTGTTCGGGGGGAACCAGTTCGGGGGGAACCAGTTCCGGGGACCATTCCGGGGGGAACTGCCCTCGGGTGGGCACCCAACAGGTGGTCTCCCGAGGGCAGGCTCCGGGGCCAGGCTTCCCGGGGGGCGTTCCCTGTGGTCAGGTTCGGGGCGATCGAGTTCTTGGCGATCAGGTTCTGGCGATCAGGTCTCCCGGTGGAGCAGTTGCAGGTGGGCAGACGCCCCGTGGTGGGGTGAAATCGTGGGGCTGGCCTTCGCTGGAACGCATCCCCGGGGCATCCGCAGGGGCATCCGCAGGGGCAGCGGCGGGACGAGCCCAGATTCCTTCTTCGTACATACGGGTTGAGGTCCTTCTCCTCCAACCCTCTCTGAGCGGCCCGCAGCAGCCTTCCGGGTGCTGCGGGTCGTCTTCTTGGGGGCCCTGGCGGGTTCGTGGGGGGTTCGTGGCGGGGGCCCTGTCGCGGGTGGTGCTGCTGTGGGCGGTGTTGTATCGGTGGGAGAGGCTTGGGAATTGACGCCGCTGGCGATAGGGTGGACCACAACCCGACCGGAGAACACTATCGATGATCCCCCCCAAGAGAACCCCATCCATGATGAGCCCAATGACCCCATGCCTGGTGGCATCCTGCATGCTCGGAGCTGCCACCGCCTGGGCTTCGGCGCCCCTTCCCGCCGAGACGTCCGCCTTCAACGCCCTGCCCTCACCGTGGGCCACTCCCTACTTCGATCAGGCCCTGCCGCTTGCGGTCGATCCGAGTTGGGTCGCCGTCCGCGGCCTGTCCGGCGGAGGCAGCCACCTGGCGTCTGAACTTGACGCGCAGTTGGTGATGAGTCGTCTGGAACCAAGCAACGTGTCCGGGTGGTCCTACGTTCCGGTCAGAGGCGGCGGATCGGTCGAAGGGCTGGAGTCGCTTGTCCGCGCCATCGGCGCGACGCCGGGCCTCTTCGCTTCGCCGGTCTTCCTGGGGGGCGTGGAGCAACTTCCGTGGGTGCCGACGGACGAGTTGATCGTTCAGATCAAACCAGGGCATGAGCTGCCCGATCTGGACGTACTTGAATACGACCTGGGGGGTCTGCCGGGCGTCGTGCGGGTGGGGCTGAACGCGTCTACAGCGTTTGAGGTTCTGGATCAGGTCTCACGCGTCGCGGCTCAGGACGGTGTGGCATGGGCGCAGCCCAACGCGATCTGGTGGGCGCGGCACTTCTACACGCCGAACGACCCCGACTACTCGAGCCAGTGGGCGCTGCATCAGGCCAATGACATGGACATGGACGCGCCGGAGTGCTGGGATACGACCTTCGGCAACGCCTCGATCATCGTGTCGATTCTTGACGACGGGATTGACCAGGATCATCCGGACATCAGCCAGGTACCGGGAAACGACTTCACCGACGAGGGCACGGGCGGCGACCACACGACGATGTGTGACGGCCATGGGTCTTGCGTGGGCGGCTGTGTGTCCGCAACGATCGACAACAATCTGGGCGTCACGGGCGTGGCTCCGGGGTGCCGGGTGATGGCAACGCGCATCTTCAATGCCATCGACTTCTTCGGCTTCTGCTTCGGGTTCATCGAGACGACCGACGCGTGGATCGCCAACGGCATCGGCTGGGCCACGCAGAACGGCGCCCGGGTGACGAACTCAAGTTGGGGAGGTGGATCGCCGTCCTCGGTGGTCACCACCGCGTTCGAGAATGCCCGCGCCGCCGGCGTCATCCACTTTGGGGCTGCCGGCAATGACGGTTCGTCCAGCATCAGCTACCCGGCGAGCCTAAGCGCCTTGAACGCTGTGGCAGCGATCAACAGCAGTGGTTCGCTGGCGTCCTTCAGCACGTACGGCAGCGGGCTCTTCTGCAGCGCACCCGGAGAGGGCATCCTGACGACGGACTGGGTCGGCTCGGACGGATTCGCAGCCGGGAACTACGCCACAGTGGACGGAACGAGCTTTGCGTCGCCGTATGCGGCGGGTGTCGCGGCGCTGGTGTTGTCCATGGATTCGTCCCTGTCGCCCGACGAGGTCGAGGACATCATGGCTGCCACCTGCAAGGACAGAGGCGCGGCCGGCTACGACACCAGTTACGGCTGGGGCATCGTGTCGGCGGCGGCCGCCGTGGAGGCGGTCGATACCGAGGACTGCGTTGGTGATGTCAACGGAGACGGGCAGGTTGGCACGGACGACCTTCTCGATGCCATCGCCCACTGGGGCCCGTGCTCGGGCTGCGCTTCCGACCTCGATGGCGACGGCCAGGTCGGAACAAACGATATCCTCGGGCTCATCGCTCACTGGGGCCCGTGCGTCTGATCGGAGGAAGCCGACGCGCCGGAGCCCTCCGAGCCTGAAGCGAGGCGCGGCGCATGGACGCGTTCACCATCCTGACTCTGGTCGTCGTGTTTACGGCCGTGGCCGCGTGGGCCAACGACCGTTTTCTGCACTTGCCCAGCGCCATCGGCGTGATGATCGCCGGTCTACTGATTGCAGGGGGCACGATCTGGGCGCACACGCTGGGCTGGGTGGACGACGCCCGCGCGGTCGAACTGGTCAATGCACTTCACTTCGATACGCTGCTCGTCGCCGGATATGGGTCGGGCGCGGCCGGTCAGGGCATTCTGCTGGGACTGCTGCTCTTTGCTGCGGCGCTTCAACTGGAGCCCGCGTCCATGACGCGGCGTATCGGGTTCATCATCTGGTTGGCAACGATCGGCGTCGTACTGACCGCGGTGGGAACGGCCCTGGGCTTTCAGTTTCTGCTGGAACTCGGCGGCCATCCCACGACGTTTCTGAATCTGCTGATCTTTGGCGCCATTCTGGCCCCGACGGACCCTGTGGCAGCCTTGTCCCTGCTCAGGCGAACGTCTGCACCTGTGCGAGTTCGTGAAGTCATCACGGGTGAGTCGTTGTTCAACGACGGTGTCTCGATCATCTTGTTTCTGCTCCTGCTGGCGATCAGTTCCGGGTCGGCCGAATCGCCGTGGGAGGGGCGGTGGGGGCTCGGGTTTCTTGTGGAGACCGGTGGGGCCCTGGTGGTCGGGTTCGTCATTGGGCTGATCGGCAAGGCGCTCGTTTCAACCGCCAGGCAGGTGTCTGTCATCGTGCTGGTCACTATGGCGATTGTCCTCTCCATAGGCGTTGTGTCGCCGCTGTTCCATGTGTCCTGCCCGGTCACCTGCGTGGTGGCCGGGCTGGTCATCGGTCGGTCTCCGGCGCTGCGTCAGCGGGAGGGAGAGCAGGCGAGCAGTTTCTGGGGCATCATTGAGCAGTCGTTGACGGCCATCCTGTTCCTGATGATCGGATTGGAACTTCTGGCGGTCAATCTCTCGTGGAGCGCCGTCTTCTGGAGCATGGCCGTTATCCCGATACTCCTTGCCGCGAGATTCGTGTCGCTGGCCATTCCCTGGGCCGCCGCCCGGATGATCGGCCGGACCACGGTTTCACTCGAGGAGATTGTCCTCATGACGTGGTGTGGTCTTCGTGGTGGTGTGTCAATCGCCATGTGCATTGCCCTACCCGGGACGATCATCGTGTCGGAAGACGGCGACTCACTACGCTCGCACGCGCTCGTTGCGACGATTGTCGTCGTCATCGGATCGATTCTCATTCAGGGCCTGACCGTTGAGCGGCTCGCGCGATTCGTTCAACGCAGAACAGACCGTCGCGCGGCACGTTTGGCCGAGCAGGCCAAGCCGGACGAGGCGGCTGCATGAACCTGCCCGTCGTTGGCCAGGCCGCGCCCGTGCCGCAGGCTGCGCTGGCAGCACTCGCTGACTCCATCGAGGGGTCGGTCCGATTCAGTCGTCACGACCGTTTGTTGTACTCGACCGATGCAAGCATGTATCAGGTGCAGCCACTGGGCGTGGTGATTCCGCGGACCGTCGCAGACGTGTCCATCACGCTGGCATGGTGCCGCAAGCACGGCCTGCCGGTGCTTCCGCGTGGAGGCGGCACGTCGCTGTCGGGCCAGACCGTCAATGAAGCTGTCGTCATCGATCTCAGCGCGGATCTTCGCGGCATTGGCGAGGTGGACGTCCAGCGGCGGTGCGTGCATGTGGAGCCTGGGGCTGTGCTGGATGCCGTGCAGGAGGCTGCAGGAAGGCACGGGCTCCTGTTCGGGCCCGAGGTCTCGACCTCCACCCACGCGACGCTGGGGGGGATGATTTCAAACAGATCCGCAGGCCTGCATTCACTGCATTGGGGGATGACCGATGCGCATGTGATCGGCGTCGATGTGGTTCTTGCCGACGGAGGCCAGGTGTATCTGGGGCGGGGGGGATCCGAAGATCCTCGCGTGCAGGAGATGTCGGCGCGGGTGGCCGAGGTTGTCGAGAGCGTCGCAGACGAGATTGACGATCGCTACGAGCCGCTTCGCCGAAATGTCGGCGGCTATGCCCTGGACCGCGTGCTCGCTGACCTGCGCAGCCATGGTGATCGCCGGCGACTTGATCTCTCTGCCCTCATGGCCGGCTCGGAGGGCACACTGGGCCTGATCGTCGGCGCCGATCTGAATCTGGAAGCCGTGCCGGGAGCAACGGCCATGGCGGTCGCGGCGTTCCCGAGTGTGGCCCGGGCGCTGGAGGCGCTGCCGGCCATCCTTGGTACGGATCCCGCGTCGGTCGAATTGCTGGATCACACGGTGCTCGACGCAGCGGAGGCGCACGAGCACTACCGCAAGTTGGTCGCGCTGCTGCCGCGGCTGGACGGGGAGCGACCCGGCGCGGTGCTCTATGTGGACTGGTTTGCAGACACTCCTGTGGACGCCGAAAGTCGGCGGGCAGCGATGGAGACGGCACTCGCGCCAGGAACGGTCCGCTGCTGCGATGATCTGACGGTCCGCCAGAATCTCTGGAAGCTTCGGAAGGTTGGATTGGGGCTGATACTCACGGGCGACGAAGTCGGCCAACCGGTGGGCGGCCTCGAAGACTGCGCTGTTCCGCCGGACCGTCTCGCCGCGTTTCAAAGCGAGTTCGACGCCATGTTGGCCTCGCACGGTCTGAAGGCGACGTACTACGCCCATGCCAGCGTCGGGCTGTTGCATATTCGGCCGAGAATCGATCTCTCTCAGGCGGATGGAAGACAGTTGCTCGAAGTGCTCGGCCGTGAGGCGACAGCGTTGGCACGCAAACATGGCGGGACGGTGAGCGGCGAACACGGCGACGGCCGTGTTCGGGCCGCCATGATGCACGAGTACTACGGACCGGTGCTGGTCGATGCGTTCCGCCGAATCAAGGCCATCTTCGACCCGGACGGCGTGTTCAATCCGGGGATCATCACGACCGACCCCGGCATGACGAGCCATCTCCGAAGGAAGCCCGGCGCGGAGGTCGACACCTGGTTTCGGTGGGAGCCTTCACTGGCGGGTGCTGCTGCCGCGTGCAATGGCAACGCCTATTGCCGCCGAACGACCGGCGGCGCGATGTGCCCGTCATACCGGGCCACGCTGGACGAGCGGCACTCGACACGAGGCCGGGCCAACACGCTGAGGGCGATGCTGGACGGCGCGGCTGTGGACTGGAGCAATGCAGACACGCTCGCGACGCTCGATTTGTGTCTTGGGTGCAAGGCGTGTCGGTCAGAGTGCCCGGCCGAAGTCGACATGGCAACGTTGAAGTCTGAGTACCTCGCGCATGCATACGCGGCCGCCGGCGGCCCGCCGGCTGGTACTCGCATCAAGAGCAGCGTCCGCGGCATGTACCGCGTCGGCGCCGCGCTACACCCCGTGTCGACGCTGCTCATTCGCCATGGCCCGGTTGCGTGGCTGACCAAGCGGCTCCTCGGTATCGCACCATCTCGCGTGCTGCCGGGGTTTGGCCGATCGCTTCGGCGCTGGCATGAGCGGCGGGCGCAGGTCGATGAAGATCGCCCCGTGGTGTTGCTGTATCCGGACTGCTTCACCACATGGTCCGAGCCCGAGGTCGGCAAGGACGCGATCGGGCTGCTGGAGGCGTTCGGCTATCGGGTCGTCATGCCCCGCACGGGCTGCTGCGGCCGCACGCTTCTCAGCGCCGGCAGGCTTGATCGAGCTGCCGAGGTCATTTCTGCCTCGGCCCGGGCGCTCCTTGAGGCGATCCGGGACACCGATGCGGTGGCTGTTCTGGCCGTCGAGCCCAGTTGCGCGACGGCCCTGCAGCAGGAGTGGGCCGACCTTCGCACGAGCGTTCCGATTGGTGACATGAAGGGCATCGCAGCGATGTCAGACACCGTGGTTGGCTTTCTCGCGGCCCATCTGGAGGAGCACCCGCAGCAGCCGGTGTTCACGCCGCAGGAGCGTTCGGTTCCGATTCACGAACACTGCCACCAGAAGCATCGGGCTGAGTTGACCCTCACGTTTCTTCAGGCGTGTGGCTGGCCGAACACGCATCTGGTCGATACGGGGTGTTGTGGGATGGCAGGCGCGTGGGGATATGAAGCCTCGCATGACACGCTATCTCGGAAGATCGCGAGGCAGTCGCTCAAGGGCCTGGAGGGGCACAGCGGTGCGGTGGCTGCCTGCGGGACCTCCTGCAGGCACCAAATGGAGGACGTGCTGGATCTCAAGGGCAGGCACCCAGTTACGCTTGCCCGCGAGGCGCTCGTGGATACTGGAGGCTGAGGCCATGCCGATGCGACGGTTCGGGGTTCGAGTGGTCAGAAACGCGTGCCGAGCGGGGTTCGCAGCGGTGTTGGTGGCCTCAAGTGCGGGGTGCACCCTGGTGCCGGGTACCAACCGCGAGCGGCTCAACTTTGTTTCATCGGCGCGGATGGAGCAGATGGGGCAGCAGACCTTTGCCTCACTGACACGGGACGGGACCGTCGACCGCGGGCCGATGGCGGACCGCGTCCGAGCAATCGGCCGCCGGGTCGTTGCGTCAGCGCAAGCGATGTATCCAGAGGCGGGGCTGCCGGATCGGTGGGAGATTGTTGTCCTCGACGACTCAACGCCAAACGCCTTTGCGGTGCCGGGCGGCCGCATCGGAGTGCATTCGGGAATGATCGACCTTGCGCGGAGCGACGACGCCATTGCCATCGTGATCGGGCACGAAGTGGGGCACGTACTCGCCGAGCACGCTGCAGAGCGCATGAGCCAGGCGGTGCTGATCGCCGGGGGGCTTGTGCTTGGGGACGCGGCCATGTCGGACCTTGATGACGGCACGCGTCAGGTGGTGATGGCCGCGCTTGGGGCCGGCGCCTCGGTTGGCGTGCTGCTGCCCTACAGTCGACTGCACGAGTCAGAGGCGGATGAACTCGGCCTGTACATCGCTGCGAATGCGGGCTTTGACCCACGAGAGGCGATCCCGCTCTGGACCCGCATGGGACGGTCGGGTGGAGGCGGGCTCGAGTTCCTGTCGACGCACCCGATGGCGTCGAGCCGAATTGAGCGCTTCAGGGCGATCATGCCCCGCGCGATGTCGCTGTACCGGCGCGCCCGCGACCACTGATGGTGCTCGTTACTGAAGTTCCTGCTCGTGCTGCATTCGTTCCAGATCTTCAGGCGTGTGGGTGCCGCCGAGATTGACCAGCGCCACGCCGGCAATGATGAACATGATGCCCATGATCTTGACCCAGGGCATGGTGTCTTCAAAGAGCATGACACCGATCACCGCGACCGCCGCAGTGCCGGCCCCTGCCCAGATCGCGTACACCACGCCAATCTGCAGGTGCTCAAGCGACCTGACCATGGCGAGAAAGCACAGAATGTAGAAGACGGCCATGAGCACCGCCGGCCAGACTCGGGTCAGGCCGTCAGAGAGCTTCATGCACGTCGCGGCGGCGACTTCAAATGCAATCGCCAGCGTCAAGAACACCCAACCAATCATCAACAATCGCTCCTGCTTGGTGCGAGTGTAGTTGGGGAACCGTCAGTTCGCCGTGTACCGCTACTCGGGCGTAGGTGTCCCTCCCGCCGACGGTTGGTCGGGCGGAGCATTCGGATGTGGGTGGCCGGACGTTGGTGGGCCGCCGGGCCGTCGCCGTGGGGGCTGCCCGTCGCGGGGCGGTCCCATGTGGGGTCGACGGGGGCCCGCTGATGGGCTCCCTTGGCGGTCGCGAGGACGTGGCTCGAATCCCTGCTCAAGCAGCCACGCACGCATGGCCTCGCGTTCAGCCGACTCCAGATGACCGTTGCCGTTGGCATCGAACTTGGCTCGCAGTTCAACTCTCCAGTGTCTCAGCCGTTCGTGCTGGTGTCTGACAGAGCGATGGGCCTCTGCTCGCTCGGCATCGTTGAGCCGTCCGTCTCCGTCGTGGTCATACGATTCAATGAGGTGGGGGGGGTCGGCTGGAGGTGGTTCCATGCCTGGGTGGGTGCCCATACGCCGGCCGAGTTCCCGCCGCTGGTCCGGTGTCAGGAGATCGAGGAACTGACCGAATCTGCTTCCGGCGGTCTCGCGACGCGAGGCGACCAGGTCGGACTCCCGCTGCATCAGGTCACGGATGGCGTCCGCGTCCACCTCGGCCGCATCCAACTGCGTGGCGATCGCCCGCTTGACTTCATGAAGTTGCTGGCGAATCAAGGCGTCTTCTGTTCGAAGTCCCGTCCGCAACTCATCCAGCCGCTGTTGCTGCTGCGGATCGAGGTTCATTTCGGAGACCAAGCGGGCGATGTCGGCCCTTGGCGATCGCTTTGCCCGCTTCCTCACCGCGCCGATGATGAAGAAGATGTTGAAGATCAGCGAGAGCGCCAGCAACACACCGACTATTGTCTTACGCCTCACTGGACCGTCCCCTGAGCTCCCAGCAGCAAGGCGCTGTACTCGTCCGAGCCGTCCTGCACCCCGAAGGCCGCCGCTGCCACCGTGTCGGTACCCAGCGATCGCACATCTGCGTCGCCGCTGCCCAGGTGCCAGCCCCCGATCGCCAGGAGGATCGCTGCTGCAGCCGCTGCTGCCCACGCACCGATGCGCGCCAGGACGGGCGGCGGTGCTGGCATCAGCGCGTGGACGCGGCCGCGGAGGTCCGGGCCGACAGTAGGTCCATCAGTGAACCCGTGAAGCCGAAGGTCCACGGCCACGCTGCGGAGATCGGCGTCACGCGCCAGCAAGGCTTCCACGTGCGTCGCGCTTTCATCGGGGGCCTCGATCCAAGCGGCCAGATCTCCCGTGGTGGGCGTCTCGGCGGGCGATGCCTCGCTGTAGTGCCCCGCCCGCAAGGCGGCTTCAATCGGGTCGTGTTTGTGGCGTTCCTGTGTCATGTGCGGTCCTCAGGTTCTACGTCTGGGCGGGTGGGGTCATCCCCCGCATCGCTCGCTTGAAAGTGGGCTCTCAGGCGTTCCATGGCCTTGTGTTTGGTGCTTCGGATGGTCTGGGGGCTGACACCCAGGGCCGCCGCGACATCGGCGACGTCCATCTCGTCCTCAAACAGCATCGACAGCACCAGTTGCTGGCGGGCCGTCAGCAGGTGTGTCGGGATGGCCGGGCCGGTCGGTGCGGTCCGCGGCGGGCCGGCGACGGCGCCAGCGGCGTCATCGATCGGCCGGGCATCCAGACTGCGGCGGCGAAGGGCATCGATCGCCACGCTCCGGGCGATCAGGGTGATCCAGGTCGACACGGCGGACCGAGCCGGATCGTAGTTTCGGAGGAGCCTGCGGTCGTTTTTGAGCAGTTTGATATAGACGGCCTGCACTAGGTCGTCCATGTCTTCGCCGTGCGGCGTTCGCCCTGACGGGCACACCCGACGGATCGAGGCCACCACCAACCGAATGGTCTCGTCGCAGAAGGCCGTCCAGGCCTCCGCGTCGCCACGGATACAGGCTTCTTGGTCGAATTCCATCAGTGGGGATTGTGGGACGATACGCTGCTCAGAGACCCAACATACCCGTGTGGTGGGGATATCCACCGCATCGGTTCTCGTAGGAGGGGCAGGGCGGCGGAGGTGCCGCTTCAGGAGGGATTGAACATCATGGCGTGTGGACACATGGCGGCGGCAGTGGTACTGGGGGCGATCCTGGGCGTATCCGGGGCGGCAACCGGGCAGGATCAACCTGGTGGTCCCTCCGGAGGCGATCGGACCGGAGATGCCAACCGGGGCGACCGCGGGAAGCGGGGAGGCGACGGTCAGGCAGACCGGGGGCCGAGGGGAGAGCGTGGGGGGGGAGCGCGTGGGGCCCGCGGACGCCGGGGATGGGGCAGCCCGTCGCAAGGTCTGCTCGGTGGGCCGATGGGGCGTGTGACACGGACGATGTTCCGCCCCGACTATCTCACCCGGGATCTCCAGATCTTGGTGGACATCCTGACGCTCGATGATGATCAGGCTGCCGTGGTCGAGATGCTGCTGGAAGACTACGACGCCAACTTCCGCCTCGCCGTCGAAGAGACCGAGGCGGCCATGGCCGACCTCGGGGCCGCCTCAGGCGCCGATGAACTGGAGCGGGATCGCGTCGACGAACTTCGGGGGCAGATGGAAGCGATGCGGGACGAGATGCGGCAAGCACGCGAGGCGCGTGAAGCCGCGGCCGATCGCGCCGATGGTGAGGCCGATGGTGAGGAAGACTCGCCCGAGAGCGACGAGGCTCGTGCTGCGGCCCGCGCGGAGCGGGAGGCCCTTCGCGCCGAGTACCGCGAGCGTATGGGCGCTATTCGCGAGGCGTTCCGGGCGGTCCGCGAGGCTCAACTGAACACCGAGGTTATGCAGGACCTGTTGGCCAGCCAGATGCAGTTGCTCAAGCAGTTTGCACGCGCTCGAGAGAGCATGGGGGACGAGACGGCCAACTCAATCGCCGGCATTCTCAACGAGCAACAATTGGAGTCGTGGGCGGAGTTGGAGCGTCGCCTCCGACGCATGCGGATGCTACCGGAGGGTCGCCTTCAGGGCAGCCGCACGGACCTGACCCTGATCGTCGAGCCATTCGCCGCCAACCTCGAGCCGGAAGCAGTGGCCACGCTGGCCGACATCATGTTGGCGTGGGAACTCGACCTCGACCGCGGACTGCAGCGGCGGGCTGACTTTGATGCCCAAGGCATGTTTGACCTGCTCGTAGCGATGCAGGACTCGGATGCCGATCGCATGCTCGAGATTCTGGGGAAGCGTCAGAAGCGTGAGGAGGGCGTTCGGGACGTGACGGACACGACGATCGATCTGATCTCGGCGACGATCCCGGCGCCGGATGGCACGGCCTTCAGGAAGAATGCCCTGCAAGCCGGGTATGACCGGATCTACGAGACGACCCGGAGCCAGCGTGCGATTGGCGCTGCGGTGAAGCTTCCGGATCTCGATCCGGAACTGGTTGTGCAGATCGAACAATTGGGGGCTGACTGCGACATCGACATTGATGACGCCAATGAGGCGATCCTTGTCGTGGTCCGTCGCCATGAGCAGCCACTGGAAGTTCGATTTGTCGAGCGGATGCAGCAGCGGGCGTCCGGAGCGGACTCATCGCAGCGAGACGATGACACGAACCCGATTCGTGAGGCGTACGACGCCAGAGACGCCGTGGACGAGATCTATATCGAGCGGCTTGGCGACCTGCTCGGCGAAGAACGTGTGGCGGAACTTCCGGGTGGTCGCGAGCGAGGCCGCCGCGGCGGGGAAGGACGCTGGGGGGGTGACGACCGCGAGGCTCGTCGCGCTGCGTTCATGGAGGCGTTCGACACCAACAAGGATGGCGAGATTGACGACGCGGAGCGGGAGAAGATCCGCGAGCACTTTCAGGGGCGTGGCGGTCGCGGCGGGCCACCTCCCTTCGGGCCCGGCGGCTGATCTTCGTCATCGCTTTCGGAGGGCAGACGTTGTGTCGCACCGGCTGCCGTCCAGCGGCACGGTGCGATCGAAGTCGCCTCCACAGACGGCCGCAATCTGGACCGGGGCTCAGAGGCGGTGAGCCTGACAGCTTGTCGGGGGCCGTACGTGCGAAGCAGACTCGGCGTCGTAGAGTTCCGGGTGCTGGTATCAGTCGATGGATTCAAATCGGGGCACAGGGAGGCGTCCCTCGGTTGAGGTAGCGGGAGCGACCTATTCTGGGGCGCGGCGGGACGGTTCTGTCAACAGTGACTCAGGATTGAGCCCGCGTCCATCACTCAATGCAGACTCGGTGACGATTGCCTCGAGCCGGGTTCGGTCGTAGAGTGGAAACCGGCAATGGTGATTCCGTTCATGGTGTTTGCTTGCGTGGCGATGGGCGATGCTGCCTGGGCGCCCGCAGTGTCCGGCGGGCAGCCTGGCGTCATGGCGTTGCAGGTGCAGGGCCGACCTTCAGGCGGTCCGGTGCATCTGGAACCCTGGTCGCCGGCTGCTGTCGATGTTCGGGTTGAGGTGCACGGCCGCGAGGGATCGCGGCCGGCCCGATTGCCTGAGGTTCAGCGTTGGCGTGGGCGGGCCGACGATCGGGAGGTCCTCGTGTCGGTCGACGCGACGGGCGTCCGGGGATTCACGCTCCAGAATGGCACGCTGCGGCGAATAACGATGGAAGGGGACACGCTGGTGGAGCACCCGACGGTGGTCTGGGCCAAGTCCAGCCTGCCGTGCGGCGGTTCGCCTGCGCCCGCGCCTTTCGAGTCAGAAGCATCGAAGGACGCAGATCGAGCCGCCGGCGCCTGCCGGGTGCTTCGCGTGGCCTTCGACTCCGACTGGCCGTTCACCGATGCGCTCTTTGCGGGCGATGCCGATCTCTCCGCAGCCTACGTGCTCGAACTTGCGGCAGCAGTGTCCGTGATCTACGCGGAGTCGCTCGACATGACGCTCGAAGTCGCCTACGTACGCACGTGGTCGGACGAGGCGAGCTGTCCGTACGATCCGAGCGAGCAGAGCGACACCATGTTGCACCAACTCCAGGCGGAGTGGGAGGCCGCCGCGCCGGAGCCGGACCGGCACGTGGCGCACCTGCTGTCGGGTTCGAACGAACCTGAAAGCGCCGGACAGGCCTGGGTGAGCGCCGTCTGCGGCAGCAGCGGCTATGGGTTCTCATCCCAACTCGATGGGGGCTTTGCGGATCCGGTGGTCGATCACGTCTGGAATGTGTGGGACCTGTTCGTCGTCGCTCATGAGATCGGTCACAACCTCGGCGCGGACCACACGCACGAGATGGTGCCACCTATCGATGAGTGCGGCAGTGGAGACTGCACCAATGCGTGGGGGGGAACCATCATGTCGTACTGCCACACCTGCCTGCCGGACGGCATGAGCAACATCGTGCTTGTGTTTCACGAGCGGGTGAGGGCGGACATTGATGCGTTTCTGAATGCCGTGGACACCGCGAGTTGTCCACTCGGAACCGCGCTTCCCGATATGGACGGAGACGGCGACGTCGATCTGGTGGACCTGACGCGGCTGCTTGCAGAGTTCGGAGCATGCGGGGGATGCGCGTGCGACGGCGACCTGGATCAGTCCGGTGAGGTTGACGTCCGCGACCTGCTCAGAATGCTCGAGCAGTGGGGGTGAGGCCTGGCCCGGTGGGGCTCGCCGAGGACTTTTCGTCCTGGTTGTGAGATCGGGACTTGCGTTGCCTGCTGGCACAGGCTTCAATGGGGGATCGGTTTGAGAGTTGGGGTGGGCTGGCCCGGGAGGAGTTCTGAGCATGCTTGCACTATGCGCAGCGATGTGTCTGGCCGGAGGTGCCCAGAGTGGGCCCGCGTCGTTGGCAGAGACCCTTCTTGACGCCGCCTCGGACCGGGTGTCCATTCAACTCGATGCTGGCCGGTGGGCTGAGCTTGAGGCGTTTGACGTGCGGTCTTCCAGCGGCGCGTTTGTCATGAGCAGCGCCGATGGCGACGAACCGATCGATTTTGGCGGCTTGAGGTTGTGGCGGGGGCACCTTCGGGGTGATCCCGACAGTCAGGTGTTCATCGGCGTCTCCAGTCACGCCATGAACGGGTGGTTTCGGCAGGGCGACGATCTCCGGATTCTGAGTAGTGGTGGAGGGCCCGCGGAGACGGCGGCATGGACGGCGGCCCTGGACCTGCCGGCCGCTACCTTGCAGGCACCGGCGTGCGAAGTTCGAGTCGTCGAGGGCCAGACGCCGGTGCGCCGCGACCACCGCGGCGAAGGTGAGCCGCCATGCCGTGCGGCGATGCTCGCGATCGACTCAGACTGGGAGTTTACGGATCGCATCTTCGGAGGGAGCGCCGGGGCAGCCGCCGCGTATGCGGTGACGCTTGCTGCAGGGGTCAGCGAGATCTACCGTGAGAACATCAATGTTCGCTTTGAAGTGACGTTTCTCAGGGTGTGGAGTGACGACTCCGATCCATACGACCCCACATCTCCGGTGGACATGCTTGATCAGTTTCGGGGCGCCTGGGACAACGAGATGTCAGACGTAGAGCGGCATGTAGCGCACATGTTGACGGGCAGAACCAATCTTCCGTATGGAGGCGTTGCCTGGCTGAGCGTCTTGTGCAACACCAGTTATGGATATGGCGTGTCCGGATATCTGAGTGGATCCTTCCCGTACCCACTTCAGGACAACCACAGTGGCAACTGGGACCTTGTTGTGATGGCGCACGAGTTGGGGCACAACTTTGGAACCATGCATACCCATGACGGGTACTCCCCTCCCATCGACAACTGCGGAAACGGCAATTGTGACGGGGCTGAGGACGGCACAATCATGTCCTACTGCCATACGTGCGCCGGTGGCATCGCGAACATTCGGCTCGGCTTTCACGTTCGCGTGCAGGATGTGATCCTTGGGTACCTGGACGCGATTGAGCCGGGCTGCGAGTTCGCCGCTGGTACTGGCAGCGCGCAGGACGACTGGGCGCAGGCGATCGCCGGGGAGACGATCGAACTCGATGTGCTGGCCAATGATGCCGCTTCAGACTGCGAAGGTGGCTTTGAGCCGGTGATTGCATCGTTCGACGAGACAACGCTGGCGGGTGGCTCGGTTTCATTGGTACCGGGAAGTGGGGGCGACCTCGACAGGCTCGCCTACACACCTTCGGATGGCTACGACGGGGAAGATGCCTTTGGGTATGAACTCGTAGGCGGATCCACAGCGACGGTGTTCCTGACCGTTGAGGGGATGCGACCCGCGGATCAACCCGAGAGCGTTCAGCCCGGCGCATCGGCGGATTACTTTGCGCTTGACGCGCCGTCCTCGCTTCCGGACTTCACCGTGTTGACTCCGTATCTCGACGACGTGGTTCCCAACATCGGATTCCAGAGTACGGCTGGGGCCTTTGCGACCAGCGGCCGCAGCGACGAGGTTGGCGCCGTGTTCACCGGCTACGTGGATGTGGCGGAGTCGGGGTTCTACACCTTGTCCGTCGAATCCGACGACGGGTCCCGGCTGTATGTCGGTGACGATCTGCTCGTGGACAACGACGGTGAGCACGCGATGACCGAAAGGGCCGGCACCATTGGCCTCATGGCTGGCCAGCACGCCGTTCGGGTCGAGTTCTTCGAGCATCTGGGTGGCGCTGGTCTGGTCGTTCGGTATGAAGGCCCGGGGCTTGCTCGGCAGATCATTCCCGAAGAAGCGTGGACGCACGAGGTGGAGCCCTCGCCGTGCCCAGAAGATGTGAATGGTGACGGCGTGATTGGCGTGGCCGACCTGCTGCAAGTCATTGGAACATGGGGGCCGTGCCAGGGATGCGCGTCAGACGTTGACGGTTCCGGAGACGTGGATGTGGGCGATCTGCTCGCGGTCATCGCCGCCTGGGATACGCCCTGCTGATCAGCCGGACCGGCCCGCCACCCGCGCGAGCGCACGCTGGGCGATGGAGGCGATGATGCCGAGCACGATGAGCATGGCCACAATGCCGCCGACCAGGACCCAGGCCCCGGGGCCGTCGGCGATGAATGACTGAAGGTCCTCCGCGCCGGATGCCGCTGCGGCCGCCGACATGAACACGATGACCGCCGATCGAGGCGTCATGCCAACAGCCGTGCCGATCGTCTGCACCGGCAGGGACACGCCGCATGCCGCGACGGCGAGGTTCGTCAGGGCGAAGGGCGAATTCGGTGGAATCCTGATCAATGTCACGATGCCGAGCGTCGGCCAGAATCCACGGCCGACGAGTGCCTGCGTGATGACCTTCGCCTTCGGGTGGCGGTCGATGGCCTGCTCGACCCGGCTGCTCGACACCAGTCGCGCGACCGCCCAGCCGATGACGGCGCCGCCAACGAAGCCTCCGAGCGTCGAGACGAGCCCGATGCCGGCGCCGAACACCCATCCCGCGACAACGGCCTGGGCGTAGGTTGGAAGCAGGCCAAGCCCGCTTGTCACGGCGAAGAATGCAGCGAACAGCAGGGGGGCTGCCGGGCCGACGCTGTCGAGCCACGCCGTTGCCGTGGCGAGGTTGGCGATGAGGACAAAGCCGAGTGCGGCGGGGCACACCACCCAAAAAACGGCAAGGAGCCCGGCGGGCCCGAGAGAGCGGGTGCTGCTCGTCTTTGTCATGGTTGCACCTCGGCGAGACGCTTCAGTACGGATTGTGGGTCGGCATGCAACGCAGGCTTGGTGTCCGGTGGCAACGACTCGGCGGCGAGTTCTGCAATCGCGATGAGTCCAAGCGTTGTGGGATGGAGGTGGTCGAACTGGATCAGCGTGGCATCTTTCGGCCAGACATGGCCGTTCAACTGGAGCGGTTTGCCGCGCTTCATTCGATCGACCGTCGCGGCCAGTGGTACCAGCGTGGCGTGCTCGCGAGCGGCCGCCCACACCCTGATCCGGCGGTTCATCGCATCAAGCGCCTCTGGCGACGGAACCTGATTGGCCCGAAGCAGCGGGATCGGCCACACATCCGCCGCGTCCGCAACGTCCGGCAGATCTCCGATGAGCAGGGGAACGTCAATGGACTCAAGCAAATGCAATCCGTGGTTCAGGTTGGCCAGTCGGGCCTCAATGTCGCCTGTTCCAAGAGGCTCGTCGTTTACGTCCCGGTTTCCGTACGCGAACCAGAACAGAAAGTCGATGGCGATGATGTGCGTCGGTTGGTGGGACTTTGCTGCGTCGAGCAGTGTTGGGCCGATCCGCTCCGGCGCAGAGAAAAACCAGACATCAGCATGCCCACTGACGTCGCTGGCGTCGCATCCGAGGACGGCGGGCAGGACGTCCGCCAGATCGACGTGGCGGTGGTGTACCGGGACCTCGTGGTCGCTCGGAGCGTGCGGCACGACAACGCCCCAGCCGGCGGAGGCGCTCGCGCCGATGACGGCGATGTGATGCTCCGCAGCCGACATCGCGACCGCAAGCATCACGGTAGAGAGCGTCATCATGAGGCGGCCTCCGATCGTTCACGTGAGCCTGCCCAGAGTTCGTACCCCAGCAGCCGCGCGTCAACCTTGGCATGTCGCATCGGCACGCGGCACGCCGTCTTCAGTCCGACGGACTTGGCCAGTTTCAGATTGCCCGTGAAGATCCACCCGGACCACCCGCCACACTGCTGCTTGAAGAAGTCCCCCATCCGCTTGTACACCGGTTGCAGCGCCGCTTCGTCACCCAGCCGAAGGCCGTACTCCGGGTGCAGGATGATGTGCCCGGGCGTGTCCGGAAGCGGTGTGTCGGCGAAGTCGCAGACGGCCGTCTCGATCATGTGCCCGACGCCAGCGGTTTCTGCGTTCCTTCGTGTGGCTTCAACAGCCTGTGGATCGTGATCGGTCGCGATGATCGTCGGCCGCTCGGGCCGGCCACGTCGAGGCTTTCTGGGCGTTACGTCTCGGCGAAGGTCGGCCCAGAGTTGGCTGTTGAACCCATGCAGGTGCTGAAAGGCGAACTGACTGCGGAGCAGCCCCGGCGGACGGCCTGCCGCCATGAGGGCAGCTTCAATGGCGAGCGTGCCGCTCCCGCACATCGGAATGACCAGCGGTGCCGACTTTGTCCAGCCCGTCCGCAGGAGGATCGCGGCAGCGAGCGTCTCTCGCAGGGGCGCGGCGTGGGGCATCTTTCGATAGCCACGGTCGGAGAGCTTCTGGCCACTGGTGTCGATCCAGATCCCGGCCGAATCACCATGCCAGTGGAGGTGTACGACGGCTCCGGTTCGCAACGGGCCCGAATCCGGACGCCTGCCGTGCACGCTTCGAATGCGGTCGACGATGGCGTCCTTGACAAGAAGGCTGGCGAACATGGTGTTGTCGATGCTTGGATGGTGAACGGTCGAGGTCACCGAGAGGTATCCGCCTGCGGGGATGATCGTGTCCCACTCGATCTTCCCCACCATCCGCTTCAGTTGATCGGGACCCTCGCACCGAAACCGCTTGACCAGCGTCAGGACCCGCATGGCGATGCGCGATTCGAGATTCAGCCGCATGGCGTCGAAACTGCTGCCCTTGAACTCAACGCCGGTGGTGTCTACCGACTCGACGTTCTGGCCGAGGGCGCGGGCCTCCTGCTCAAGCATGGGCGATTGACCGCTGGCGCAGGTCAATCGAATCGTGGTGGAGCGTGAGAAGTCCATAGCGGAGGAGTGGCGGCATGGGCCGCGTCGAGACGATGATGACACGGCCGCTCGCCGTGGACCAGTATCCCACGCCCTCGGGGCATGATGGAGCAGTCGGTGGAAGAACTTCAGGTCAATCGTCGATTCTCCATCTCGCCCCGGTCGCTTCGGGTTGAGACGTCGACGGCGAGCGGCCCGGGCGGCCAACGTCTGAACCGTGTGCAGACCCGGGTCACGCTGATCTATGACCTGGGTCGGTGTGAGGTGGTTGGCGAGGCGAGGCGTCGCCGCATTGAGGACCGGCTGGGCCGCCGCGTGGCAGGGGATGGGACGGTGCGGGTGACGTGCGGACGGCACCGCCAGCAGTCTCGAAACCTCCAGGAAGCCCGCGAGCGGCTGGCGGGTCTCCTCGCAGATGCACTGACGCCTCAGAAAGCCCGAAGGCCGACACGGCCCACGACCGCCAGCAAGGTGCGTCGGCGGACGCAAAAGGCGCGTCGTGGCGCCCGAAAGGCGGAACGGGGGCGGCAATGGGGTGGGGATGATTGAGGCGGCCGTACAGGAGGCCGTGGTGGGCCCCGGGGGCCGATTTGCACCCGAATGCCGATGTTGGTTGAATGCCACAGGGAACCACTGCATACTCGGTGGTTGGAGGGACGTTTCTCACCCATGAATCATCCAAAAGTATCAACTGCCGTCCTCGGCACTCTGCTCGTCACCGCCGCCGCGGGCCACGCTGCGGATCTACCCTTGGACGGCCTGGTCTCCGTTATAGACCTCGAACCGTCCGGTGGAGGTCTGGCACATGGTGCTGACGTTGCCGTGTCAGGCGGGTTGGCAGTCGTGGGTCGCCCTGGCGAAGGGGTCGTGGATGTCTATCGGAGGCAGGCGACGGGGCCGACCCTGGACGGGCTTCCCTGGGCATGGTCTTGGTATGGGCGTCTTGAGCCGGAGGGCGTTGCCCCGGGGAGCGGCTTCGGTTCGAGTGTCGCGATCGCCGGTCAGACCATCGTCGTAGGCGCGTGGAAGGATGACAACGCGGGGACGAACGCGGGCGCTGCGTGGGCCTTTGAGGTGGAGGCGGACGGCCAAGATTGGGAGTCCGTGGACACATGGTCGCTTGGACCGCTCGTCGGCACGGGCGAGCCCGGCACCGGATTGCATGAGTCGGATTACTTTGGCTGGGATGTTGCCGTGGGCGGCGGCACGGTCGCCATAGGTTGCTGGGGTGACGACACCGATGGCGATCACGCTGGTGCGGTACACCTGTTTCAGCGGGCTACCGACGGCTTTGACTACGTCGCGAAGGTGACACCGGGCGAGGCCGAAGTTGGGGCGAGGTTTGGCTCGTCTGTCGCGCTGGCCGATGAGCAGCTGTTCGTTGGGGCGCCGGCTCGTTCGGGTTGGTCGGGTTCAGCCTATCTGTTCGATGGGAGTGCAGACCACTGGGCGTTTGTGCAACGTCTCGATTCCCCTGAGGGGCATGCCTGGGAACGCTTCGGGCATGCGTTGGCATGCGTTACTGAAAGCGACGGCGATGTAATCGGTATTGTTGTTGGCGCACCCGGGGACGGTGAACTTGGTTCGCAGGCGGGATGTGTGTACATCTTTGTTCCCATTGAGGGTGAGGGCGGTGGCCTCTTCGAACCATACGACGCGCCCAAGGTCGTCGCGCCGGGCGGCGGGCCAATGGAGCGAGTGGGCACCTCATTGAGCGCGTTTTTGGCTTACGATCAGGCCGGATCGGATGACGGAGGCGGACTGCTGATCGGCGCCCCGGGGTGGCGACATCCCGAAGACGGCGAGGAACACGGTGCCGTGTACTTCATCGCATTTGACGAACTGGAGGGGGGGCAGGAAGAGTCAGGCCGGGTCCTGATTCCGAGTGAGCCGGGTGGGGGCCTGGGCAGTTGTGTTGCGGCCGATGTTTCGCCAGTAACTGGATCGGACGGTTTTTCCGCTGCGACGGTGCTCGTTGGCATGCCTGCGGCAGCCGCGGGGTTCGGCCGTACGCAGTTGGTTGATGTGCCGGTTCAGGAGCTGAGCGACGGCGATTGCGATGCCAACGGGTACTTCGATCCGATGGAAGTCCACTTCTTCCCGGAGAGTACTGACTGTGACGGCGACGGTGAACACGATGCGTGCCAACTTCTACAGGGGGGCGTGGATTGCAACAGCGACGGTGTGCTTGACGAGTGCCAACTCGGTCCGGAGACGGACTGTGATTCCGATGGCGTGCTGGACGAGTGCCAACTCGGTCCGGAGACGGACTGCCAGGGCGATGGGGTCCTAGACGTGTGCCAGCTCGATTCAGAGACGGACTGCGACGGTGACTCTGTGCTGGACGAGTGCCAACTCGGTCCGGAGACGGACTGCAATGGCGATGAGTTCCTGGACGTATGCCAACTCGGTCCGGAGACGGACTGTGATTCCGATGGCGTGCTGGACGAGTGCCAACTCGGTCCGGAGACGGACTGCAATGGCGATGGCTTCCTGGATGTCTGTCAATTGAGTCCCGCCACTGACTGTGACGGCAACGGTGTTCTGGATGAGTGCGAGGAACACGGGCCCGCAGATTGCGACATGAACGGCCTGCCCGATGTGTGCGAGCTCGATGGGGCGAGCGACTGTGACGGCAACGGCGTACTCGACGTGTGCGAGACCGGCCTGCCCGACTGCGACCAAGACGGAGTTCCGGATGCGTGCCAGCTTGACGCCGCCACCGACTGCAATGGCGATGGCCTGCTGGATGTCTGTCAGGTGGACGCCGTGACCGATTGCGATGCCAATGGCGCACTCGACGTCTGCGAGATCGCTGCCGATCCTGCCGTAGATTGCGATGGGGACGGTGTGCTTGACGCCTGCCAGATTCCCGATGGATCCGTGATTCCGCCGGATTGGCTGACTCAACAATTCGTCAGCGGGATCGATCTTGCCGGGTTGGGTGTCCGACTCAATCCGACGGGCAACTCAACCCCGCCGTACTACCAATTGTGCACCGTGATGGCGGGCGAGGTGTGGGTTGATCCATTCAGCCATACGCCACAAGTGTTGCTCGACGATGACGCAGTTCTGATGCAGCTCCCCTTCAGTTTCGACTACGCGGGGACGTTGCAGCACGAACTGTATGTAGGAAGTAACGGCAACGTGACGTTCGACCAGCCGGACACCACCTACATCGAGACGCTTGTCGGTCACTTCGCGATACCCAGGCTCAGTGTGCTCTTCGATGATCTGGATCCAGAGGCCGGGGGGAGCGTGCTCGTTGGTCTGGGCCCTGCTGGGTCATTCGTCGTGACGTGGCTGAATCTGCCCGAGTATCTGATTCCGGGCACGGACAACACGGCCCAACTCGTGCTGCACCCGGACGGCGCAGTGGAAATGTCATGGATCAGCATGACGTCCACGACGGCGATCGCCGGCCCGTCTGCCGGTACTGGAATGGGGCCCGACTTTGTCATGACGGACCTCTCCAATGCGTGGGACTGTGTGGCTCGCTCGCCCGTTGCGGCTGGCGATTGCGACGGCAACGGTGTCCCTGACGCATGCCAGGGACCGCCAGCGGGTGACCCGTGGTGGGGCACAGAGCATTTCACAGGTGACTTCGATCTGAACAATACGAAGCTGACGTTCACACCTCAGGAGTCGCCGCTTCCGAATTCGTGGAGTGTGTGTTCAACGCCAATATCCATGTTCCCGGTTGACCCGTATGGCGCAGGGACCGTCGTTCCTTTGACGGATGATGGGAGTTATCAGGTGTCGACCGGCGTGGTGTTCCCCTTCGCGGGGACCGACTGGACCGACGCCTTCATCAACGCGAATGGGTCGATCTCGTTTATGTATGGCGACTCAGGATATGACGGGACTCTGGCGAACCACTTCTACCAACCTCGCGTTGCCGGGCTTCTGACGGATCTGAATCCCGAGGTGGCCGGGGAGGTTCGGTATCAGTATGGGCCGGACGGCGGCCTGGTCGTGTCGTGGCTGGGCGTGTCGGTGTACGGTTGGACCGAGTTTGATGTGGACATGCAGATTCTGCTGCATCCGGATGGCGTCGCCGAGGTGGCATTCCTGGCCGCGGATCCATTCGATGCCGTGGTTGGTGTGTCCGAGGGACTCGGCGTTCCGATCAACTTTGCGCAGACGGATCTCTCCGCATCAGGCGTGGCCTGTGATCTCGTGCAGCCGTTTGATGACTGCGATGGAAGCAGCGTGATGGACACCATCGAGATCGCCATCGGCTGCCTGAGTGACTACGACTTGAATGGCATCCCGGATGTCTGTGAGAGCGGCGGGCTGCAAGGCCTGGCGCCGCCGTGCCCGTGGGATGTCACTGGCGATGGAGCCGTGAATGTGCATGATCTGCTGTCCCTGCTTGAGCACTGGGGCGAAGCCAAGTTGGGCAGCCCCTCGGAGCGATTCGACCTGTCTCCTCCCAAGGGGGACCGATCGGTCGATGTGGCCGATTTGGTCGAGATGATTCAGGGCATGCAGTACGGATGCGGTCAGCCGTAGCGGGCGACCGCCTCTTCGATGATCCGAAAGGCGTCGACGCGGTCGTGCCACCCATAGGTGTCGGCGAACTTCCCTTCCAGTTCTTTGTAGATGTGGAAGAAGTAGTCGATCTCACGAAGGGTGTGCCGAGGGACATTCTGCAGGCCGTGCAACTCCTCCTTGCGAGGGTCCGTCGTTGGCACCGCAAGGATCTTATGGTCGAGACCCTTGTCGTCCTTCATTTCCAGAACACCGAGCGGCCGCACCTCGATGAGGGCGCCGGTGAAGCAGTGGCCGTCGAGTAGGACCAGCACGTCAAGCGGGTCATCGTCTTCTGCGAGCGTTTGGGGGATGAACCCGTAAGCGCCGGGGTAGTGCACCGGGCTGAAGAGCGTGCGGTCGAGCTTGAAGACGTTGAGTTGCTTGTCGTACTCGTACTTGTTGGCGCTGCCCGGTGGGATCTCAATGACGGCATTGAGGATGGCCGGTGGTTCCGGTCCCGTTGGAAGCGTCAGGTAGTTGACGGTCATACACGCAGCCCCTTTCTCATTCGACCAGTGATCACCACACGGCCTCCGGCGCAAGCACGGTCCGCAAGGTGTCGCAGGCGTGCTCGATGTCTTCCGGTCCCGCAGCGAGGCTGGTCACGAGCCTGATCGTCCTGGGACCGGTATCCAGACATCGCAGGCCGCGCTCTTCGAGCCTCGATATCACCGCCGCCGCGTCACCTGGTACGTCCAGATAGACAATGTTGGTATCGACGCCGCCGGGATCCATCGCAACGCCGGGGCATGTCGATGCCGCCTCGGCGAGCTGCCGGGCGTGGGCATGATCGTCCACGAGACGCTTCCGGTGGTGGTCGATGGCATACAACGCCGCGGCCGCGAGCATGCCGCTCTGCCGCATCGTGCCGCCGAGCAACTTTCGCGCGCGACTCACGGCCGCGATCGTGTCCCGACTTCCGCACACGATGGATCCAGCCGGGCAGCCCAGGCCCTTTGAGAAGCACGCGGAAACGGTGTCAAAGTGCTGGGCGTAGTCCGCCGGCGAAACGCCGGTCGCAGCGCAGGCATTCCAGATGCGAGCGCCATCGAGGTGGCATCGCAGGCCGTGTTGTCTGGCTTCGTCGGTGACCGATTGCAGGCGATCGACCGACCAGACGGCGCCGCCGCCACGGTTCTGGGTATTCTCGACCGACAGCAGCCGCGAGCGAGCAAAGTGGTGGTCATTCATACGAATGGCGGCCGTGACATCGGCAGCGTCGAACTGCCCCCGAGGTCCACGCAGCAGCGCGATCGAGCACCCGGAAATCGCGGCCCAGGCGCCCGCCTCATAGAGGTAGATGTGACTGTGCTCGTGGCAGATGATTTCGTCGCCGGGCGACGTGAGGCTCTTGATGGCGGCCTGATTGGCCATTGAGCCGGTTGGCATGAAGCACGCGGCTTCCTTGCCGAAGAGTTCGGCGCATCGGTCCTGCAACGCATGCACGGTCGGGTCATCGCCCAGCACGTCATCGCCAAGCGGAGCAGCCATCATGGCCGCCTTCATGGCGTTCGTCGGTTGGGTCACCGTGTCGCTGCGGAGGTCAATTCCGATGGCCATGCGAGGATGGTAGTGGCGAGGGGGCCGATCCATCTGATATACCCTGCCGCCATGACGATCACCACTGCGCCGCGCATGGGACTGGGACTGGGCAGCCGCCTCTCATTCATGATGTTCTTGCAGTACGCGATCTGGGGGGCGTGGCTGCCGATTCTCTATCCGTTTCTGCTGGGGTATCGAGGCTTCTCGCTGACGCAGACCGGTCTGTGTTTCTCGGCTGGGGCCGTTGGCGCCATCTTCGGCCCGTTCATCGCCGGGCAACTGGCGGATCGCATGATGTCGACGGAGAAGCTGCTTGGTATCAGCCACCTCATCGGGGCCGTGCTGGTGTTCCTCATGGGCATGGCGGACTCGTTCACCGCCTTTCTGATCCTGTCCGCGATCTACGGCTTCGTCTATGCGCCGACCATTGCATTGACGAACTCGTTGGCGTTTCACCACATGCCGGACCGCGACCGGGACTTCGGGCTCGTCAGGCTCTGGGGGACGGTCGGGTGGATCGTGGCCGGGATCATCGTCGGGCAGTATCTGTTTCGTGTGGCGACGCCTGCGGATGGAACGCTCGAGGAGATCAAGGCTGCGCAGGACGCTGGTCGGATCTTTGCGTTCAATCTGAGCGCCCTGATCGGTCTGGTCATGGGGTTCTTCTGTTTCACGCTCCCGCACACGCCACCAGCGAAGAATGAAGGGCAGAAACTCGCCTGGGCCGAGGCCATCGGCGAGATCAGCGTGCAGCCGCTGATCACACTCTTCCTGATTGCGGTTCCGGTGAGCATGATTCACCAGTTCTACTTTGTGTTCACCAGCGAGTTCGTGACCGGGATTCAGAACGCGGCTGGCAGCAATGCCGCCGATTCATTTGCCAACGGCGTCAATCAGATTCTGGGCGTCGGCGGCGGGGGTTTGATGACGCTCGGCCAGATGAGCGAGATCGCCGTGCTGGCGTTCATGCCCCTGCTCGCCAAGGGGCTCTCTCGGAAGACGCTGCTTGGCATCGGGCTCGTTGCGTACGCCGCGAGAATGGCGATCTTCGCTTTCGCCCCGGACCTCGTCCCCGTGCTGTTCGGCGTCGCCCTTCATGGCCTCTGCTTCGGATGCTTCATCTTCGTGGCATACATGGTGGTGGACGAGAACACGACCAGGGATGTCCGGGCCTCGGCGCAGAATCTCTTCAATCTGGTGATTGTCGGAATCGGCATCATTGTCGGGAGTTGGTTCGCGACCGGTGTGGTCGGCGGCTGGGCAAAGTCGGATTCGGGGATGGACTTTGTCCGGCTCTTCTCGGTCCCGATGTGGATGGCCATCGGCTGCTTCGTGCTGCTGATGCTGTTCTATCCATCCAAGCGACAGGCCGCCGCCCCTGCGTGAATCAGCCAGTTGGATCCACGGCGCGGTAGGCCTTGATGACGGCGCGTTCCCCTTGCTTTCCACCGCGGCTGTTGCCGTGCTCCATGCCGATGATGGCATCGCAGCCCTTCTCGTGCATGTGCTTGAAGACGTTGGCGTAGTTGATCTCGCCCGTCCCCGGTTCCTTGCGGCCGGGGTTGTCGCCCACCTGAAAGTAGGGGATGTGGTGCCACGCCGCGTTCATGTGGTCAATGAGATTCCCCTCGCTCGCCTGCTGGTGGTAGAGGTCCTGCAGGATCTTGCACGATGGCGAGTCGACGGCATCCATGATCTCGATGGACTGGGGGGTGTAGCGGAGAAACAGGCCGTGGTGATCCCGCCAATTCAGAGGCTCACACACCATGACCAGGCCGTGTGGTTCCAGAACCTCAGCGGCCTGCTTGAGCGATTCGACAACGTTGGCCGTCTGCACGGCTTCAGGAATGCCATCGGCGACCTTGCCCGGCACCACCGTCATCCACGTGGCGCCGACTCGCCGGGCGATGTCGACTGAATCGCGGGCATTCTGAACAAAGCGGTCGCGTTCGTCTGCCGTGCCCGTCGTCAGGCTGGGTCGCCAGGCGCCGTCCATGTTCATCACGAACACGCCCATACGCATGCCATTGCGCTCCAATGCGCGAGCGATGCGGTTCTGCTCCTCAGCAGGCCGGCTCCGCATGCCGTTGTCTTCGATGGATCGAAACCCGACGTCCGCCATAAAGTCAATCTGCGACACCAGATCCTCGCCCGCATGATGCCGGAACATCCCGAAGTGGGGGGCGTAGTCCAGCGTGAAGGGACCTGATCGAACGTCGGATGACCGGGCGGGCTCCCGACCAGGCCCAAAGTGTGGCGGGAGCTCAAACGGACTGTCCTGCATGCCCAGCGCTGCAGTGGTCAAACCTGCGGCGCCGAGTCCGACGAAGGCCCTGCGATCAATGGGGTCAGACATGGTCACAGCGTCTCCATCCAGAGGGCATCGTGAGGATCCGTTCGGCCCGGTACGGGAATGGCCGGGGTCTGCATGCTGGTAAAGGCGTACTCGGGCGGTGTCATGTCCAGCGGCGACGCGAGCACCTCGTCCCATGTGAGTTCCCGGCCACTGTATGCGCTCATGCGGCCCATGATGGCCGTGAGCGTTGACTCCGCGATTCGCCGCGCCTCATTGAGGTATGGGCCATCCCCGCGAATGCTTGCGTGCAAGTCGCGATGCTCCGCGACATACGGATTGGGGTTCTCGCCTTCAAAGGCCCAATTCCGGCCACCTTCGAATTTGGCGCGCCCGCTTGTGGTGACGGCCCGGCCTTCGGTTCCCTGAATGACCTCTCCGACGCGTCCGCTGCTGCCGTCCGCCTGCCGGCACATGCTCATGGCGTGCACGCCGCCCGGGTATTCGTAGTCGACGGCGAAGTGGTCGAAACAGTGGCCGTACTCGGGTTGGGTTCTGCTCTGGCGGCCACCCATGCCGGTGCATTTGATCGGGTGGCTGCCCATCGCCCAGTTCACGGCGTCAAGATTGTGCACATGCTGCTCGACAATGTGATCGCCACTGAGCCAGGTGAAGTACAGCCAGTTCCGCAGTTGCCACTCCATGTCGGACCAGCCGTCCTTGCGGCCACGGTTCCACAGTCCACCCTGGTTCCAATAGCACCGTGCGGCGACGACGTCCCCGATGTCCCCATCGCGGATGCGCCGCATGGCCTCCAGATAGCACGCCTCGTGCCGCCGCTGTGTCCCGGACACGATGGACAGTCCGCTGCGGTTTGCAAGGTCGCCAGCCGCGATGACGGTACGCACGCCTGCCGGGCAGACTGCAACGGGCTTCTCCATGAAGACGTGCTTGCCTGCGCCGATGGCGTCGGCGAGCATGGCCGGTCGGAAGTGGGGCGGCGTTGCCAGAATGACGACATCGACGTCGGGCCGGCTGCAGAGCGCGCGGCCGGCGTCCCATCCGACGTGGCAGGCGTCGTCGCCTACCCGCACACGCTCGCCCAGTTGCTCCAGATGTGAGCGGCATTGGGCGAGTCGGTCTGGAAAGACGTCGGCGAGCGCGGTGACTTCCACTTCGGGTGAGGCTGCCGCAGCATTGAAGAGCGCGCCGGTGCCGCGGCCACCGCAGCCGACGAGCCCGACGCGGAGTCGGTCCTCGCCCGCAGCCCAGACGGACCGGGGGAGGGCGGACACGGCCGCTCCAGCCGCGATGGATGTGCCCAGAAACGATCGGCGATCCAGCGTCATACGCTTGCCGTCTCCCGGGCGTTCCATGAAGCGACATGGCCCGGTACGGACACCGGCATGACCGGGAGGTCGCCTAGCGCATACGTCCGCGGGCCCATGCGGTCTTCGCTCTCCATGGCTTCATCCCATTCGACCGGCCTGCCGGAATAGGCGCTCATGCGGCCCATGATCGACATGAGCGTGCTCGTCATCATCTGGTCGATGTCGTCGATGCGATCTCGCTTGCCTCGGACGGCCTGAAAGAGTTCGTCATGCTCGACCTGGTACATGTTCGGATTCGGACCTTCGTAGGACCACGGGAACCGGCCCTTGATCTCCTGATTCGGTCCCCAGGAATTGACGTAACACGTTCCATGCGTTCCGATCAGATACTCAGTGTTGTCGTTCCAGCATCCGGGCATCTGTCGGCAATCGTGGAAGCACCGCGATCCGTCGTCGTACACGTACATCACTGAGAAGTGGTCGTAGACGTTGCCGGACTCGGGCGTCTCTCGCATCTGCCTGCCACCGAGCGCAATCGCCTTGGCCGGAGGGACGTCGTTCTTCGCCCAGTTGATCTTGTCGATCGCGTGGCAGGCCTGCTCGGCGATGTGGTCGCCGCTGAGCCAGTTGAAGTGCTGCCAGTTCCGCAGTTGCCACTCCATATCCGTCCAGCCCTCCTGCCGCGGCTTCGTGCCCAGAGGCGCCGTCAGATAGGTGGAGTGCACGCAGGTCACGTCGCCAATGGCGCCGTTGTGAATGCGCTCGTAGCAGGCCCGGTTGGGCAGGTTGTATCGCCAGCAGAATCCACCCATGACGTTGAGGCCCTGAGCCCGGGCTGACTTGGCGTCCTCCAGAATAGACCGGACGCCCGCGCCGTCGACCGCCATCGGCTTCTCCATGAAGACGTGCTTGCCGCCTGCCACTGCAGCCTTGAAGTGTTCGGGACGGAAGTGCGGTGGCGTGGTCAGAATGACGACGTCGACGTCGCTGTCGATCACCTTCTGGAAGGCATCGAAGCCGGTGAAGCGGCGGTCCTCCGGAACGGCGATCCGGTCGGCGAATTGCGTCTCAAGATGCCCCCGGCTGGTGTCTAGCCGGTCCGGAAATGCGTCTCCCATGGCGTGCAGGATGACGCCCGGGTCGGCGCGGAGCGCCTGGCTCGCCGCGCCTGTGCCTCGGCCGCCACAGCCGATGAGTCCGACGCGAATGGTCGGGTCATCCGCCGAAAGGCCGCCCGCCGGGTGGACCTTCTGTCCGGTCGAGCACCCCGCGGCGATGGCGCCGACCGTCAGGCCCGCACCCTGCACAAACGTGCGGCGGGTGACCGCGTCACTTGGCTGGTTCGTCATTTGCCGTCTCCTCCTCTGCGGTCTTCCCGGGGGGCGCTTCGCACACGACGCGGAATCCCGCGAAGGGAGCGTCGGCCAGCCACCAGACACTTTTGGGAATCTGGGGGTCGGTGTCATTCCATGCCGGCGTGGGCACCTTCTGCATGCTGCACCCCGGCCCGCCGTCCAGATAGCACCCGCCCATGAGCACCTGGGAACCGTCTGCGGCCCGGCACCACTCGGACACGTTGCCCCACAGGTCGTGCAGGCCGTTGGCGTCGGCCTGTCTGGTGCCGATGGCGTGCGTCCGCTTCTCCGCGTTGCCTGCGTGCCACGCGTGAGCGTCCAGCGAGTCCGGTGTGATGCCGGACGCTTCGCACAGGGCTGTCCACTCTGACACGGTTGGAAGCCGCCACACACGGCCGGTCTTGGATGTCAGCCACACGCAGAATGCCTCCGCCCCCCGTGGTGACACGCTGAGCGCTGGAAAGCCGGCGTGGCCCCACCCGCGGTCCGCCATGAGGTACGGCTTGGTCGGTCGCGTCACGCCCTCGGTTGGCCCGGCATCTGCAGGGACGTCGAGCCGATAGACCAGGGCGTCATACAGGTCCCAACTGATTTCGTCGCGAGACACCCAGGCCGGAGGGTCGGTCCCTGGCATGGGACGCATGTCAATCGAGAGGGTGGTGCCTTCCACCGGTTGGGTGAATGGGGTTGCCGGCGACCCGTCGTTTGCGAGGGTTGCCATCGTGAGGGCCATCGTGTACACGAGCGTTGGCATGGTGCGATCCATACTACTGCTGATTCTGACCCTCCTCGCCGGGTGTTCGAGCGACCTGCGGCCGTTTGAGTATGGGTGCATTCGTATGGGCACGCGGGCTCGAGTCGTGGTCTATGCGTCGGATGCCGCCCGCGCCGAGGCCGCCGTGGCGGCGGCGTGGGCCCGTATGGCCGAGGTTGAAGCGGTCCTGAGCGACTGGCAGGAGGACGGCCCCGTGGCGAGGCTGCGGGACGCGGCGCCGGGCACGTGGGTGGAGGTTGACCCCATGCTCGATGAAGCCCTGGGACTGGCTCAGGCGGTCGCGACCGCTACGGGCGGGGCCTTCGATCCGGCGTGCGGGCGGATGACGGCGGCCTGGCGGGAGGCGCGTCGCGACGGCGGGTTTCCTGCGGACTGGGCCGCGTGGACCACGCAGCACGGCCCAGGCGCCAGTCGCCTCACAAGACGCCCGGGCGCGATTCGCTTCGACACGCCGGTGCCGTGGCTGGACTTCGGAGGCATCGGGAAGGGCTATGCGGCAGATCAGGCGCTGGCGACGCTCCGCGGCCATGGACTGGCCGCTGCCATGGTCGAGATCGGAGGCGAACTGGCCCTCGGGGACCCGCCGCCGGGCGGGCGGGGGTGGCGGGTTACAGGGGCCGCAGCGGCGGGCGGCGGCGATTCGGGGATGGTGCTGTCAAGGTGCGGCGTGGCAACTTCTGGAGGCGGCGCGCAGTCGCTCACGTCCCGCGGCCAGATCGCTTCACACGTGATGGACCCTCGGACGGGCCGATGGTTGGGGCGGCATGATGACATCACGGTGGTGGCGCCTTCGGCCGCCGAGGCCGATGCGCTGGCGTCCGCCGGGTGCGTGCTTGGCAGGGAGGCGCTGCAGCGGCGTGTACGGGCCAGGACGGACGTCCGCGTGTATTGATCGCCACGGGGAGCCGCGGGCATGCCGGACCTGTCACGGGGGTGCCACCGTGGCAGCAGGGCGGTTTGCCGCTCATGGCGGGGGGTGCGGCGGTCCTGCAACTCGGGCAGCGGCTCGTTGGGACCAGACGCAGAACATGCACCACGCAGTCCGCTTTGCGTGTGCGGTGCTTGTTGAGCCCACCGGCGCGGACGTCTTGATGCGCTGAAAAAAGCGGCCGCACGCCTCATCAAACGGGCATATCGGCCGCTTTCGAAAACGAGGCGACGTTGCCCCGCGGTTGGGCACGGGGATTGTCATTGACTCCTTCGGCTCGCATGGGGCGGGCACACGGCCTCGCGGCCCGGGAGTTCAGCCATGACGCACCACACGCAATCCGACGCGAAGACGGACACACAGGGCAACGCGGTGCGACGCACCGGAACACAGCCCACCCGACGGTTTGACGTTGTGACTGCACTCCCGGTCCAGGGCCATGCAACGCAGCTCCCATGCACGCCATCTCAGGACGCCGATGTCTCTCCGCGACGGAGCGGGGACGTATCGGCTCCCTGCGGTCCTTCAACTTCAAGGAGCTCGAAAATGACCATCAAGATCCAAGTCAAAGACACCCGTGGTTGCACCTCCACCTTCGCGGATCGCAACCGAAACGCCACCTGCAACACCATGCCCTTCGGCTTCGCAGCCGAGAACACGACGCCCGCCATGGGCTTCGGTGTGACGCCCGTCCAAGGCGGCATGAGCCAGTACGGCCTGAACATGCCGGTCGAGGGCTTCGCTCCCGTTCCCAACGCACCCTTCATGGGCAGCCCGATGACCAGCCTTGCAGGCCTCCACGGCGCCGGCCTCGGCTGCCAGCCGACGCAGGCCATCGTCAACCGCATCGCGGCCATCGACCCCTCGCTTGCACAGTTCGCCATGCAACTGGCCACCACCGACCCGATGTTCCTGGCCACGCTCGGCAAGGTCGCGGGCGGATGCGCCTGGACAGCAGCCAGGCTGGTGAAGATCGCCACCATCGATCTGCAACTGGCCAGGTCCCTGGCCACGCTCGCCACGGTGAACCCGCATCAGGCGCTCGCGATTGCCAGCGTCGCGACGATCAACCCCCTGCTCGCCAAGCAGCAGATCGCCAACAGCGGCATGTCGCTCGGCCCGATCGCAGCCGGAATGACCAACGGCAACGGCGGACAGATCCCGGTCGACATCTATGACGACGGCACCGCCTACGTCATCGAAGCAGACGTCCCTGGCGTCTCCATCGACGACGTCGACCTGTCCGTGACCAACGGACGGCTCGTGATCGAGACTCTGGCCAGCCGATCTGCCGGTGGCCGCACTGGTCTGCCAACGATCATTCGCGAGAAGGTCGGCCCCCGCGTGTTTCGCCGGGAGTTCACCATCGGAAACGACGTTGACGCGACGGACATCTCCGCTCGCATCGTCAATGGCGTGCTGACGATCGAGCTGCCCAAGAAGGCCGCGATGAACGGCCAGGCATTCAGCCGCGAAGGCAGCCTCGTCTACTGATCCACGCGTTTGGCTCCTCCTTCCATCGGCGACGCCGGCGTTTCACGCCGGCGTTGCTGTTTCCGGGGGATGCCGGTGGAGGGGGCGGTGGCACCTTGTCATGGTGGCAGGCGATTGCCGGGCTGGCAGATCACACTTCCTGGGATCCCTCCACTGGCCGCGGAAAATGCTGTGGCCGCCGATCGGCCGCTGGCACGCCGCTTGCCATAGTCAGAGTGAAGCCGGCAGTGTGCCGGCGAGACTGACGACCTCCGGATCGCCCCCCCGGGGCAGAGACCCGGATCAACCAAGTGGAGAACTGCCATGAACACACGCACGATTCTCGCACCAGCGAACTACGCCATCGATTCCATTCGTCACGAACTGGACCGCATCTACGACCACATGGCCGTGCCCGGCCTCGCATCCCGCTGGCCCGGTCGCATGCTCAACACGCTCCGACCGCACCCGGCATTCAACCTCCTTGAGGACGATGACAATCTCTTCATCGAGGCCGAGATGCCAGGCGTCTCCCCGGACGCACTCGAGGTCAACGCCACGGACCACAGCATCACGGTGGCCGGAACCCGGACGCTTGACGCCCCGACGGATGGCATCAGCATTCGCCGCGAGCGTTCCAATGTCCGCTTTGAGCGTACGGTCAGCCTTCCGGTCGCCGTCGAGCCGGATGGCATCGAGGCATCCCTCGTTGGAGGCGTCCTCACCGTGACCCTGCCGAAGGTCCGCCCGGCTCGCACCCGTCGCATCAACGTTCGCGAGTCCTGAGTGACTGGAAGCACCCCCTCAACCACCACCGAAAGGACCAGACCCATGACCACTGAAACCAACAACACGAACGTCTCGGAGATCACGACCGAGCCCATCGCCACGGCCAAACGACCGCAGAACTACCGCGCTCCCGTCGATGTCTATGAGACGGAAGCCGAGTTCCGCGTCCTCGCGGACATGCCGGGCGCCCGTTCCGAAACCATCGAGATTTCGGTCGAGGACAACATGCTCACCATCACCGCTGAAGTCGCTGACCGCTATGGCGACCTCGGGGAAATGCGTTTCCAGGAGTACGGCGTAGGCGACTTCCATCGATCGTTCAGAATCGGCGACGGCGTGGACGCAGATGCCATCTCCGCGGTGTATCGCGACGGTGTGCTTGAAGTGACGCTGCCCAAGGCCGCGGCCGTCAAGTCGCGGCGAATCGACATCAAGACGGACTGACTTTGGCTCGGGGCCGCCTACGCGGCGCGTGAGCCAGCAGGTCCAGCCCTTCACCCAATCATTCGGTCGCACGGGATTCGGCGCAAGCCGGGTCCCGTGCGGCCGTTTCGATCGGTAGCATGCCCGCCGAAAGGACACGACCATGGATCCATCGCACACGGCGGCCGGCCCTGGACCCGATCAGATTCTGGAGATGCTCCGCAGGGGGCGAGGCGTGCTTCGCGCCGAGGCCATTCTGTGCACGATCGGCGGCATGGCTGCGGTCATCTTTCCGGTGTTTGCTTCTCAGGGGATCGAACTGCTCCTCGGCGTGCTGTGTGTTGTGATCGGTGTGCTTGGAATCCTTCGCTCGCTCGCAGGGGGCGCCGAACACCGCGCCACGACCTTCGGCTCGGCCGTGCTCATCGGGGTGCTGGGAGCGTTGCTGCTCATCTGGCCGTTTGAGGGGTTGGAAGCGATCACCCTGGTCCTGGCCATCGGCTCGCTCGCCCGCGGCATCGCGGACCTGACCGGCTTCCCGCACCGCTCGGTGGTGGCGCCGGGCATGCAGGTGTTCAGCGGTCTTGCGGGGATTGCGGTGGGTGGCCTGCTGTTGTGGTGGTACCCGGGAGACGTGACGTGGGCGCCCGGACTGCTGTTCGGGATTCAGTTGATCTTCGTCGGCATGACGCTGTGGGCATTGTGCGCCGCTGTTGGAAGCCCGGTGGCGAGTCCCCCTGATCTGGACACCGCGGCCTGAACACCCGATCGTGTTCAACGCCCGGTTGCGACGCCCGATCACCCGGCAAGGCGACCCGGCTCGAACGCGGTTCGAATCTGCTCCAGGGCCCGCTGCTCGATCTGCCGCACCCGCTCCCGCGTCAGCCCGACGACCCGGCCAGTTTCCTTGAGCGTCTTGGGGGGTGCCCCGTCAAGCCCGAATCGCATGCACATGACCTGCGACTCAATGTGGTCCATGCTTTCCAGAATGCGCCTGATCTTGATCAGATCGTCCTCCCGCTCAATCTTGACGTGCCCGCACGGTGATGCGTCCGGGCATGAGTCGAGCAGGGTCGGCGCATCGTCGCGGCGTGTTGTGCTGGTTGCCGTTCGGCTTGTCGCGGCCATGGTCCGGTGGACCAGATTGAGCTTGCACAGAGGCACCCGCATGGCGGCGGCCATTTCGGCCGGGGTTGGAGCGCGGCCGAGCTCTTCCTGGAGTTTCATCAGCGTGTCAGTCCACAGATGCATCCGCTTCTGCATGTAGGTCGGGACGTGCATGGGATGGCCGACGTCTTCCACGAGCTGTTTGACCGTCTTCCGAATCCACCACGTTGCGTAGGTGGAGAACCGGTGGCCGAGTGCGGGATCAAACCGCTCGACGGCTCGAATGAGCCCCAGGTTTCCTTCGTTGATCAGATCGGCCAGCGGAACGCCTCTGGAGGTGTACCGCTTGGCGATGCTCACCACGAGGCGAAGGTTGGCCTGGATCATTTTCGACTTCGCCTCGTGGCAGGCGTCGTTGATGATCCTCCAGGCCAGCATCCGCTCCTCCAGGGGTTCGAGCAGATCGATGCGGCTGATGTCGCGGAAGTACGTGTCGAGTTCGGTTGGCTTTGAGGTGGTGTGCATAGGAGGCGAGGGCGAGCCTCTCCGAATGCTCGCGGACCCACCTACGCCCTTGCCCATCCGCCTGGTTCGTACAAAAATCCCTACGTTGAAAACACGAACTTCCAGCCCCGAAAACCCGTATCACCAGAAACCGCCAGGAGTCTTCCGCCGGTCAACCGGTACCTTCCGGACATTCCTCGTTCGACCGTCGCTTGACGGCGCCCAGGAAGAGTTCCGCTAAGGCCTCATAGATCGACGTGGTGCATACGAGTGACGAACACTCGTAGGCGATGACCGCGCACAGCATCAGGGGGATCGTCACCATCCGCGCGTCGGTCATCTCAATCATGATCACGAAGACCGTAATGGGGCTCTGCACGACGCCTGCGAAGTAGGCCACCATGAACAGCATGATGACGAATTGGGGCCGGATGCCATTGAATGTGCTGTGAAAGAAGTCTGCGAAGACGTCGCCAAGTCCGGCCCCGACCGACAGACTCGGGTCGAAGAGACCGCCCGGAATGCCGCTGATCAAACTGAAGAAGGAGCCGGTGGCTTTGGCGGGGGCGTACCACCAGGGCGTGGGGCCTGGCATATGCCACTCGTCGTAGAACGCCCGTTCCGACGCGTTGCCCAGCGTGGTGTAGGCCGCTTCCAGTTGCATGGCCTCTTCCATGGGCTTGCCACCCTGACCCAGCAGCGTCTGGGCGTGGGCCTTTCGCGTATAGGCCTCGGTGATCTCCTCGAGCGTGGCGTCCTGGCTGACATCCAGCGTCGCGTAGTAGTCCGTTCCGCGATACAGGAGAATCGACCGTGCCTGGGGGTAGCCGCTTCCGTAGCTCTGGCCTTCCGAGAGCAGGCCCGTGATGGCCAGGGCCAACCCAAGGCACGCCGCGACGGTGAGCCGCCGCTTGGACAGGGCGCGGGTCACGAGGGGCGTGCCCCAGACGACGGCCCGCGCAAAGAGCCCCCCCAGGAAGCCGCCAATGACGGCGATCACCACGATGCACAGCCAGTGCACCCCATCAAAGCCAAACTCGTGGTGAACCTGCCCGTAGAACAGGTAGTCCCAGCCGAGCGTGGCAATGACGACCAGCGAGGCGATGACGACCGTTCGCACAATCGTGCTGGCGTTGTCCTTCTCGAACGACCGGCCGATCTCCTCAAAGGCGAAGATCATGCCGGCGATGGGGGCGTTGAACGCGGCGGCGATGCCCGCGCCGCCGCCAGCAAGAATGAGCCCTCGCTGAACGAGGTGGTCAGGGAAACGGCGGACTTTGGTCGCCAGGTACATCAGGCATGCGCCCACATGGACCGAGGGCCCTTCGCGACCGATGGTCATGCCTGTGAAGAGCCCGATCGTCAGCAACAGGATCTTGCCGATGGCGATCCGGACCGACAGCATGTACCGCCGGAACGGGCTGTCCTTGACCTTCAGGCATGCGATGGCCTGCGGAATCCCCGTGCCCTCGGTTCCTGGAAAGAACCGGTCGCGGAGCCAGATGATCGCGACCATGCCGACGGTGACGGTCAGGGCGGCCAGCCACGGCCCCGTGCCCCCCGGCAGGTGGACCCCGGCAATCGAGTCCAGCTCGTGCATCCGGAGGAAGAGCCCCGACCCGAAATTGTCCGCGATCCGGAAGTACAACGCCACGAAGCCCGTGACAATGGCGGCGGCGAGGAGGACAGCTTGCGCGGCAAGGGCCCTCCTGGACAACAGCCTCGCTCGCCACGTCTGAAGCGGGGCGATGCCGGTCGGACCGGATTGCGGATCACGGGGGCCCTTCATGGTTCCGGCGGAGACTCTACCCAATCCTCAGGAATTTTCGAGCGTGCTGAAAGGCCTGGCCGTGGCGGGCGTTGTCCTGTCTGGATGCGGCACTCGCATCCCTCAAACACTCTCTCCTCTCTCTCCGACTGGACGGTCCCGATAACGGGGCCGTCCAGTTGTTGGTGCCCGCCTCGAAAAAGCCCCCCTCGGCGGCGAGCCGCTCAGCGGCTCGCGGCGGCCTCGGCCTGCGATTCGGCGTGGTAGGAGCTTCGCACGAGCGGGCCCGATTCAACCACGCGATAGCCCATGTCCAGCCCAGCCTGCTTCCAGGCGTCAAAGGACGCCGGCGGAACCCAGCGGTCGACGGGGAGGTGATTTCGGGTCGGCTGGAGATACTGCCCGATGGTGAGGATGTCGGTTTCGGCCCGCTGCCGGATGTCCATCATCGTCTCCAGCAACTCGTCGTCTCGCTCCCCGATACCGACCATGAGGCTGGTCTTGGCCACCAGTCCGCCCTGCTTGATGGCCGCGAGGACCTCGATGGAGCGGTCGTAGCGGGCTTGCGGCCGAACGGCTTCATGCATTCGGCTGACCGTCTCCACGTTGTGGGCAAGGATGTCCGGCGCGGCGTCCATGACCACCTGAAGATCCTGGAGGTTGCCTTTGAAGTCGCCGACCAGCGTCTCGATCCCGAGCGTCGGGCACGCCGCCCGCGTCCGGCGGATGGTGTCGGCCCAGATGGCCGCTCCGCCGTCGGGCAGGTCGTCTCGGTCCACGGACGTGATCACGACGTGCTTGAGGTCTGTTCTGGCGAGCATCTCGGCGACGCGGCGGGGCTCATCCGGGTCGGTGACGGGGGGGCGGCCGGTCTTGACGTTGCAGAAACCGCACGCCCGCGTGCAGGTATCGCCCAGAATCATGATGGTGGCCGTGCCCCGGCCCCAGCATTCACCAAGGTTGGGGCAGGACGCCTCTTGGCAGACCGTATGCAGGCCGAGCTCCTTAAGTTGTGATTTGAGCTTGAGATAGCCATCGCCGCCAGGTGCCTTCGCCCGGATCCAGGAGGGCTTTCGGGGGACGTCCAGCCGGGCGTCAGTCGTGTTGCCCAGAATCTGGTCCCCCAGGCTCACAATCGCCTCTCGCTGCCGGCCACGCGCGGTGTCGCCTCCGAGGGCGCGAGGGTGTCGGGGGGTCGGGGCGGGTCGATCCTGCATGCGGCCCCCATGGTATCTGGAGCCCGGCCGCGGGCCGGTCTGACGGGACAGGCGAGCGTCTGAGAATGTTGGCCGAATTTTCGGTCGAGGGTCATCCCGGGCGAGGTTCAAAGACGATGATTTCAGGCCCGAATCCACTTTGTCGGGTAGAGTTCCCGCTCCATCGACGGGCGAGGGGCCCCTGGAGATTGACCGCGTGACGCAGAGCAAGGATGAACCGCTGTCCCGCCACGGCTTTCACGCCGGCGTGTGGAGCATGGTTCTGGGTGCAACCGCCTTGTTTGCAGGCGGTTGCGAGACCAATAGCTTCTTTGATCCCTCCAAGACGGGCTACTTCGGGTCGACACCGGTGACCATGCCGGTGCTTGATCGCATTGCGGCGATTGAGCCCAGTGTGGACCTGTGGGGCGAGACCACGCAGGTGACCGCTCAGGACCTGATGGCGAGCGATCTCTCCTACCGCCTGCACCCCGGGGACATGGTTGAGATTCGGATCTATGAGTTGTACACCAAGGGGCAGTTCTTCCCGGTGACCGGCCGGGTGGATCAAGCCGGAGATCTGCACATCCCGGAGTTGGGCTCCGTTCCGGCCGCGGGACTGACCGTGCCGCAGTTGCAGGAGGAACTGGTCGCCCGACTGTCCAAACAGGTCATGAAGAATCCGACCGTGACGGTCAATCTCGGAAGCGGCGGCGCCCTGACCTACATCATTTACGGACATGTCAATCGTCCCGCCCGCTTCACGCTGGAAGACCCGACACTCCGGCTTCTGGATGCGCTCACGATGGCAGGCGGCGTCCCGTTGTCGACCCGCCGCATCTATGTGGTCCGGCAGGTGTCGGTTGATCCCAGCCTGCACTCGCCGTGGCATCCGGACAAGCGGGGCGAGACGACCTCGCCGCGCGGGTCGTCGTCCAGACCGTCGGCGCCGGTCGACATCGAGTCACTGATTGATCAGTTGCAGGACACGCCGGGCGGGACCGGGTCCGCGCCGGCGCCCGCGGCGAAGCCATCGCCCCGGCCCAGCCCTGGTGCCTGGGCCGCCGCCGGAGATCCGCCGATCGATGTTGAGGACGTGACGCCAGCGACGGCGGCACTGCCCACGGTCAAGGGGCCAGGACACGCCACGACTCCGGGCGGGAACAATCCCTTCGTCTACCTGCCGGATCAGGACAAGTGGGCCAGAACGCGGCAGACCGCGACGCCACCTGCCGAGACGGATCCGGCTGCTGGCAAGGTCCGCTCCAGCGATCTTGTCGTTGAGCGGGTGATCGAGGTGCCGTACCAGCAACTGACTCACGGCGACACCAGCCTCAATCTGGTCATTCGGCCGGGCGATCAGATCTATGTGGATGGCCCGCCGACCGGATACTGCTACGTCAGTGGTGAGGTTCGATCCCCCAACGCCTATCCACTGCCCGCGGCTGACCCCATGACACTCAGCCGCCTGATCGCTATGGCCGGCGGCCTTGGGCCGCTGGCAATTCCCGACAGAGTGGATCTTGTTCGGCAGGTCGATGAGGGTCGGGAGGCAACCATTCGCCTCGATCTGGCTGCCATTCGTCGGCGGACCGAGCCGGACATCGTCATCAAGCCCAACGATCACGTGCTGGTCGGAACGAACTGGTTCGCCTACCCGCTGGCGGTGTTCAGAAACGGCTTCCGAATCAACTACGGCTTCGGCTTTCTCATGGACAGGAACTTCGGGAACGATGTGTTCGGACCGCCGCCAACGAACATCGGGCGGTGATGGGCACGGTGGCGACACGGTCGGCACCGGCGCGTACCTGGCATGAGTGAATCCACCAGTGAATCGCGAACGAAGGCGCCCCCCGCGGCGGAGCCACGCCCCGAGGCCAGTGCGGATCAGGCTGCCATGCCCGTGTTGACGCCCTCTCCGGCGCGCATGGGTCTGGCTGCAGCAACCGTGCTGGCAATCTTCGTGTATCTGTTCTGGCCGTTTCTTGAGCGGCAGGTTCGGTTCGCCATCGAGTATCAGGCGGACTGGGGTCACACGATCGTGATCCCGTTCATCGCCGGCTGGTTTGTGTGGCTCAACCGCGAGGAGATTCTGAAGGCTCCGCTGCGTCCGAGCGTGACCGGGTTGGTGCTCGTTGTGGTCGGCGTCGCATGGTTCAGTTTCTGCTCGATCGGCCCCGTGTTGTTTCGGCACCACAACCTCATGGGTATGGGTGTCGGGATCACGATCTTCGGGTTGGTGCTGGCTTTTTGCGGCTGGCGGGCGATGCGGTGGATGTGGTTCCCGGTGCTGTACCTGATTGCGTTCAGCCAGACGATCTCGGACCGGTTCCTTGAACTGCTGACCTTTCAGTTGCAAGGCATTGCGACGGTCGGCGCAGAGATCGGGCTCGGCCTGGTCGGGTACGACGTCGCGCGAGAAGGCCACACACTGGATATCTACCAGAACGGCGAGATCATTCCGATCAACATTGCAGAGGCCTGCTCGGGCATGCGGATGCTCGTGGCGTTTCTGGCCCTCGGCGTTGCCATGGCCTACCGTGGGTTGGACACGGTCTGGCAGCGCGTCACGCTGGTTGTCATGGCTGTTCCTACCGCCATTTTCGTCAACATTCTCCGCGTGATGACCCTGGGCATCCTCTCCACGTGGGACTCCAACTTTGCAGCCGGTGACTTTCACTCCATGGTGGGTCTTCTGTGGCTGCTTCCGGCCTTCTTTATCTATCTCGGCATCATGTGGGTACTGCGTCTTCTTGTCATCGACGATGACGAATCAGATGCCGACGCGGCCTCCGCAGAACTCTGCATTCGGTTTGACGCGGGCGTCGTCCGAGTGTTCATTGCCTGCGTCTGCCTTCTGGTCGCGGCGCAGGTCGGCTTTGCGTGGGCCGCAAGCGCCTTGCAGGTCCACCTCAGTACCGAGCCCGTTCCCTTGAGGCAACCGCTCTCGCTCGTGCCGTCGACGCTTGGGGGCTGGAAGACGATTCAGGACGTGCAGTACGACGCCTCGATGATCGAGGAACTTGGCACAAACAGCTATCTCACTCGGGTGTACGCGGCGGATGAAGATCGGCGGAAACCGATGCTTCAGGTACACGTGGCGTACTACACCGATCAGATCGACGCCATTCCGCATGTCCCGGACCGATGCATGGTGGCCGGTGGGCTGGTGCAGCGGTTCGCGGACCCGGTGAACGTGCCGGTCGAGGGTCTTGGGGCCCCGTGGACACCGGATCCGGACCACAGTCTGGATGACGTGCCCTACCCCATGGCTGAGGTCGTCGAACTGGCGACGGATACTCGAACGAACGTCCGCATGCCGGTGGGCACGCCGCAGGTTCGCTACATGGAATTCGTTGATCCGGCCCGGCCCGATCGCCGCCTGCATGCGGGGTACTTCTTTGTCGCCAATGGACGCTGGCGGCCGACTCCGTCGGGTGTTCGCATGGCGGCCTTTACAGGCGGGGACAAGCACGCCTATTACTGCAAGGTCCAATTGCTCGCCGAGGGCGATGCCTCCTACGACCAAGAAGCGTTCTTTAATGACATCACACCATTCCTGGCCGAGGCCATGCCTCACATCATGACCTCGCTCCCTGATTGGAGCGAGGTCAAGGCCCAAGAGATTCCGGGCAACTCGAAGTGAGATCTCCATGAGCACATCGAAAAAGTCGAAGCGTCGAGGCAAGAAGGGCAAGAAGCGGGTCAACACCCGGCTGCTCGCCATTGTGTCGCTCATCACCATCATGGTGGTGGTCGTCGTCGGCGGCCTCATTTGGCTGAAGTACAAGGGAAGCGTCACCCGAAACCTGACCGCCGCCCGCTCATATCTTGCTGAAGGGAACTACGACAAGGCCATGCGGGCCGCTGGCAAGGTGCTCTACCGCGAGAGTGGCAATCAGGAGGCCCATGCGCTTCGCATTCAGGCCATTGAAGGGGTCACGCCCGATACGCCAGTGCGGGCCGCTCGGTTGTATCGGGAGTATCTGCAGGCGCTCGCGCAGCACGCGCAGTTTTCGCCCGGAGACGACGCGTTGGCGCTTCGAGCGCTCGACGAGTATTGGACCGCCGCCATGTCCCTGGACCTGGACGGCTACTGGGGCATGCTTGAGGCGCTTGCTGAGGATCAGCGAGTTCGCTTTGATGCAGGGTCGCCCACCTACAACCGCGCGACGCTGATGCTGGGCCTCGCCAAGATGCGATTGGGGCAGTCCGACTTTCTAGGGGACGTGGATGAGACTGGCCACATTCGATTCCCCGGCGAAGCGGAGTTGATCGAGTACGTCGAACTCGAACCCGAGAGTGATCCAGGACTCGCTCGGCTTGCCTTCGGCCGTATGGCCGTCGCTCGCCAGTTGGGACTAAAGGGGCACATCCAGCAGGAGGCGCGTAATCTCGAAATGGCGCAGGCCACCTACGACCGGGCACTGGAAGTGAATCCGGAAGGTCCGGACACGTTGCTCGCGGTGGTGCGGCACCTCTACCTGCATGAGCTCATTTCCGAACTCAGATCGAGCGACAGCCCCGATGAGATCGAGTCGAAACTGTCGGAACTCAACACCTATCTGGAGAAGGCAGAGCGTGTCATCACCGGGAACGCAGATGCGCACGTCGCCCAGATGATGGAGTTGGTTCGATTCCTGACCTTGATTGACCTGAAGACGGGGCATGAGCGTGCAGCCAGGGTGTTGGACGCCTGGGTGGCCGCTCATCCGGATGATCTGCACGCAACGGTACTCCTCGCCGCCCAGCTTCGAGAGATCGGCGAACTGGATCGAGCCGAGGCACTGGTCGAAGCAATCATCGCGTCGGAGACGCTGCCGGTTTCGCTCGGCTCTCAGCGGCAGCAGTTTGACAAGCTCGCGGCGGCGGTTGTCAAGTTCGACCTGATCGCGGACCAGCGAGATCTGCAAGACAGCGAACTGCTCGCCAGAGACGCTGAACATGCTCGTGATGAAGTGCTGGATCTGGTTGGCGGCAACGCCGAGCATCCGCTCGTTCTCCAACTCGATGGACGTCTTGCGTATCGGCAGGGCAAGTACGGAGACGCGGTGTATGTGTTCGAGCAGGCCCTTGCCGCGACGGCGGAGCCGCCGGTTTTGATTCTGAGGCAGAACGCGGACGCGCTGGAGCAGATTGGCCAGACGGGCATGGCCGTGGCGCGGCTCCAGCAGGCCATCACGGCTGAACCGCGGAGTGTTCAGAACCGCATGTTGCTCGCCACCTTGTATGCGCGCATGCGGGACCATGCTCGGGCGCTGGAGGTGCTTGATGCCCTTCCTTCTCGCGTTCGAGACGAGTACCCCGAGGTGGCTCAGCTTGAGCAATCGCTCCGAGTCGCGACCAAACGACCCCAGAGTCGCGGCGAGTTCGCGGAAGGTGTGGACGACGCCGTCCTCATCGCGATCGCCCGAGCTGACGATGCTGCGGAGCGAGGCGATCTTGAGGCCGCGCTGGCGGAGCTTCGACCACTGCGTGGCGGCCCGCATGCGGAGGACGTGCGGCTTCTGGTCGCGATGGCGCAGCTTGAGGCGAGAAGCGGTCACGACAGCGTTGCCACCCAACTGCTCGACGAAGCCATCCGGTTGCAGCCCGACAATGAGCGGCTCAAGACCATGCGGCTGCAGTTGGAGTCCACGGACCCGATCGAACTGGTCCGATTGTCGGTTGCCCAGCGCTATGCGGAGGGTGCTGAACGAGACGTCGCGCTGTTTGTGTCGCTGCAAGCCCTCGCACGAGGGCGGGATGCGCGTGCGGACCGTGCAGAGGCCGCCGATCCGGTGGCGGCCGAGGCTGACCGTGAAGTGGCCCGTCGCGCCCGCGAAGCTTCCCAACAGTACGAGGAGGTCGTGCGTGATGCCGCAGCCACCAACCCGCAGGCCTTTGCGTTCACGTACGAGACCATGCTTTCCGAAGGCAGATTCGACGAAGCTGAGGCGCTCCTGCCCGCAGCGAGGGAGTCAAACCAGGACAAGGCCGGTGGGAATCTCCTGGAGGCCAGGCTCCTGCTCGCCCGTGGCAAGAGTAAGGTGGCGAAAGGTGGGAGCGCCGGTGATGATCTGCAGCGAGCCGCGGCCGCTGCGCGCCGCGCGACCGAACTGGCGCCGTGGCGGGGCACGACCTGGCGGGTGCTTGCCGAGGCGATGATCGCGCTGGGTGAACTTGAAGAGGCGAGGCTCGCGTACGAGCAGCTGATTCAGCGGGATCCAACGGACAGTGACGCCATTCGGGTGCTCGCAAGCCTGCACCTGCAGGAAGGTGGGGACCCGACCCAGGCGGTGACGCTCCTGCGGGATGGAGCACGCCGGTATCCGGGAAATGACGATCTTCGTGAGGCCTGGCTCATCATTGAAGCGGTACACGGAAACTCGTCGGTGGCGCTGCGGGAGCGGTACAGCGACTGGCTGAAGAACCCGGACGATCGCATGGCCGCCCTGTGGTACGCGGGACTGCTGGCCACGCTCGAGCCTGCCCGGGAGTACATCTTCAGCCCCGATGGCAGACCGGCGATCTCAGGGCGGGAATGGCTGGCGATGTCGAGTGATAGACAGACAGCCCGGTTGAATGACCTTCAGGAGGCGTGGCTGGAGCGGATCGATACGATTTCGAACATGCTTGACGCGGAGCCCGATACCACGCTCAGGCAGGCGCTGCAGCATGCGACCATTCTTCGCGAGGCGGGGCGGCATGAAGACTTGCTGCCCATGCTCAATCGGTATCTCGATGGACGCGGCCCGGTGGAGGACCTCACGAACGAGCCCATTCAGATCGCGGGCTTCCTGAGCCGATCGGGGCGACTCTTTGAAGCGGAGGCGCTCCTGCTTGAGTATCAGGACCGACAGGATCCGAAGATCGTGGAGGTCGATGCGGCGCTTGGCGCCATGTTGCACGGTGCCGGCCAATGCGCGTCGGCCATTCCGCACCTTCGAACGGCTGCTGAAACACGCGTCGACTTTGAACTCAAACTCCGCCTTGCAGATTGTCTTCTCCAAGTCGGACACCTCGATGAGGCGGCCGAGCAGATTGCGGCGTTGGAAGCTGAGAAGCCCGATGACTACCAGGTCGCGATGTTGAAGGCCGGGCTACACCGAAACCTCGGCAGAATCGCCGAAGGGTCGGGGCGGCACGCCGATGCCGTCGCAGCGAGAGAGTCGTTCCGCGCATCTCTGGAACGGGCAAGCAGCATCTTGCCTGATCGGGCAGCGCCCTACGTGGAACTCGTTCGCAGCCTTGTGCTGGAGTACCGCCGTACGCTGGACCGGGCCAAGCTGGAGCAGGCCATGCGGTATCTGGACGCCGCAGCTTCTGCCGCCGAGCAATCAGAGAATCTGGTCATCGAGCGGGCGAACGTTCTTGAGGCCATGGGGGATCCTCGCGCGGCGGTGATCGATCTTGAGGCCTATCTGCGTGGGGCGCCGTCGGCCAGCGTCATTCGGGCGCGGCTTGCACAGGCGTATGTGGCGGCCGGGACGCCCGGCCGCGCGATTGACACCCTGGAGAAGGGGATCGCTGCAGCGCCGCGGGACCCGTACTGGTATGGACTTCTCGCGGACCATCTCCGCCAGTCTGAGGGCGATCTGGAGGCTGCGACAGCCAACTACATCAAGGCGTGGGACCTTCAGCCATCCCGCAGACGGCTGACCGCCTTGCAGGAAGCGACCCGAACCGGGGAGGCGTGGGATTACGAGGCTGCGCTCAAGGCGGTGGAGAATCACCCTGGGGCTGGGATGGAAGACCCGAGGGTGCTCGGGATTCGCGCGCGTGCCGAGGCCGGGCTTGGGCTTGCGTCGCGGTCCCGCGAGACGCTCCGCGAAGCGCATGCCCTCTATGCGGCGGCCGTGGCCGAAGGGCGTGGTCCGGCAATGCTCTCGGTCGGTTGGTATGAGGATCTCTATGCGGTCTACGACTCCGGTCCCCTAGACGAACCATTGGCTCTCATCGAGTCGGTTGCCGGCAACGGGGACCCGCTGTGGGAGAAGCGCGGCCAGGCGAGGTTCTTCATTCTGAGGGGCGGCAATGACGTCGAACGCGCCATCACGCTGCTTGAGGAGATCGTCTCGGACCCGAACAATCAGGCGCTTGCCGCGGATCTGCGAGACCTCGGTTCGGCCCAACTGATGATGGACCGGGACGCTGATGCGACCAAGACGTTTGCGCGAGTGCTGGAGTTGACCCCCGACGATCCGATTGCACTCAACAACTATGCATACCTGCTGGCAGTCATCAAGAGCGACCCGGAGGCGGCAGAGCCGATTGCGAGGCGTGCGATTGAACTGAGCCCGCGCGAGCCGGTGTTTCTGGACACGATGGCGACGATTCAGGAGAAGCTTGGCAACTATGAAGCAGCACTGGCGAGCCTCATGGCGAGGTTGAGCCTGGAGCCAAACAACGGCCCGTTGCTGCAGAGCATTGCGATGATGCTTGTCGACCGGTTGGACCGGGCCTCGGAGGCCGTCCCGTACGCTGAGCGGGCCCTGACGCTGGACCCGAGGGGCGCTGAAGCGCTCGATGTCGCCGGCTGGGCCGGGTGGAAGTCGGGTGATACAGCCCAGGGGCGGGATCGCATCAGCCAGTCACTGCGCAGGCAGCCGACCCCGCGAGGGCACCTGCACATGGCGGAGGTGCTTCTGGCCGCCGATGCCCCTGATGACGCCAGAGACCATCTTCAACAGGCAGAGCAACTTGCGACCGATGATGACGTGAAGCGGCGGGTACAAGAGGTCCGGGCCGCGTTGGAGCAGGGCGGTTGATCGCAAGACCGTCGCGTATCATGGTGAGAACTGCATGAGCACACCAACACCACCAGTTGCATCACAATCGCGACCCAGGCCAACTGCGTCGCAGCAGCGACGGCCGAGTATCGATCCGATCCGGGTCGTGCGCCAGCACATCGTCGGCCTTCTGGTGTCGATCATCATCGGCGGCGGTCTTGGTGTCGGTGCTTTCGTGCTCTTCAACAGGTTCTACCCCCTGTACACCTCCGAGGTGATCTTTGAGGTGCGTCCCGGCCTGTCGGCGTCCACTGAGATTGGCACGGCCAAGACGCTCAAGGATGATGAGGTCGAACGTGTCGGCCGAACCCAGACGCAGATGCTCATGCAGCGGGACGTGTTGCTGCGTGCGGTTCAGAACCCTCAGGTTCGCGATACCAACTGGATGCAGTCCCATTTCATCGACCGGCAGACCGGACAGCCGCTCAACGACCAGGCCGTCGACGACCTTGAGGAGACATTGCAGACACCAGTCATCAGGGGCACGAATCTCTTCGTTGTCAGGTGGTCATGGCACGTCGCTGCCGACATTCCGACGGTTCTCAACGCGGTTGCATCAGCGTATATGGAGAAGCTCAAAGCCCTCGATGATGCGCAGTTCAGCGCCAACGAGAAGCTCTTCGACAATCAGCTTCGACTGCTGCAGATGGGCCTGCGTGACATTGGCGACGACATTCACTCGTTTATTGTGGCCAAGGGGATCACGACCCTCGACGACCCGCGGTTCTCGCAGGTGTCGATCGAGGTGCAGAATCTCTCGACCAATCTCACGGACCTCCAGGACCAGTTGACCTCGGCGAATACGCAGTATCAGCAGACGGCCATGAAGCTGGAGGGTACGGTCGAGCCTTCCCATGCGGACATCGTGCAGGCCGAGGCGGACCCCACGGTTCGTCAGCAACTCGGCAGGCTTGAACTTCTGAAGGCGGAGGAGCGGTCTCTTCGGGAGCAGTTCAGCGAAGACACACCACATGTCCGTCAGATCGAGCGGCAGGTGCGTGCCGTCACGGCCCAGTTGCGGGTCAAGCGGGACGAAGTACTCAATCGCAACCTGAACGCGACGCTGAAGACGTTGGAGAGTGAGCGAGAGCGGATCCAGCGAATCATCGACCGTATCGAGAGTGCGTTGGAGTCGAAGGACGCGTTGCTCCGCGACCTGGCGGCCGACACCTCGCGCTACCAGGCGATGAAGACGAAGCAGCAGAACTATGAGAAACAGCGGGACGATGCTCAGCAGTTGCTGAGCGAGATTCGGCTGATGAAACTCCGTTCAGACGCCAGCCGCGTGCGGCAGGTCGCCCCGGCGGAACTGCCTCGTGAACCGAGTTTCCCGCAGATCAAGGTGGTGGTTCCCGGTGGCGTCGTGTTGTGTTTCGGTGCTTTCGCTGGATGGATCTTCCTGCGTGAATTGCTCGAGAAGCGCATTCGATCCCTTTCGGATCTGGCGGTCATTCCGGGCATGACCGTGCTGGGAGGCATCGCGGACATCGATGACGATCCAGCCGAGCCGGAAGATGCCGAGATGGTGCTGCGTGTGGATCCGGACAGCGTCACTGCGGAGTCCTGCAGGCAGGTGGCTGTGGCGGTGCTCCGAACCATGGCCAAGCAGGGTCATTCGACGCTGCTGTTGACCGGTGGCATGCCCGGCGCCGGCACGACGACCGTGACCGGAAACCTGGCCTGCGCGATGGCGGCGGCCGGACACTCGGTCTGTGTGGTCGACGCCAACTTCCGTCGCCCCCGTCTTGCCGAGACCTTCGGCATGGCGGAAGGCCTGCCGGGTCTGGGCGACGCGCTGGCGAACCCGACTTCCATTGCAGGATCTGTGCACGAGACCGAGGCGGGCGTCTCCGTGGTTCCGGCGGGCACCGAGTCGTCGCGGCTCGTCGAGCGGCTGGCCGACGAACGATTCGCCACTTTCATGGCGGGCATTCGGACTCGGTTCGACTATGTGCTGATCGACGCAGCACCGGCTGTGGCAGCCACGGATGCGATTCAGATCGCCGGACGCTGCGATGCGTCCGCGCTGGTCATTCTGGCAGAGAATGAGCAGCGAGGACTGGTGGCCCGACTTGCTCGGGAGTTGTCGGACGCCTCCGCAGAGTTCATCGGTGGCATTCTCAACCGACCCCGGCAGTCCATTGGCGGATACTTCCGACGCAACTACGAGTTGATGACGAGTTACGGCCGTGCCGAGGATGACGGCGACTGAGTGTCGGCGGCATTGAGGAGCGCACCGGCGTGCCTGAGTCGAAACATGTCATGGTGACGGGGGGGGCGGGGTTCATCGGAGGCCACCTTGTCGCGGCGCTGGTGAGGCGAGGAGATCATGTCGTCGTTCTTGACGACCTCTCGACCGGGCTCCGGCAGAACCTTGACGGCTTGCCTGACGGGTCAGTGCAGTTCATCGAAGGCACCGTGCACGATCGCGTGGAAGATGCCTCGATTCCGCCGTGCAGCGAGATCTACCATCTTGCTGCGTCCGTTGGCGTCAAGCTTGTGGTGGAGCGGCCGGTGCAGTGCATCGAAAACAATGTGCATGAGACTTCGCTGGTGCTTCGGGCGGCGGCTCGTCACGGCTGCCCCGTCTTCATTGCTTCCACATCGGAGGTCTATGGAAAGTCAGAGGCCGTGCCGTTCCACGAGGACGATGATGTGGTGTACGGGGCCACAACCGAGCCGCGATGGTCCTACGCATGCTCCAAGGCGGTCGATGAGCATCTGGCCCTCGGATGGCACGCCGCTCAGGGCTTGCCTGTCACAATCGGCCGGTTCTTCAACACGGTCGGCCCCGGGCAGCAGGGGCGGTGGGGCATGGTGCTTCCTCGCTTCGTTCGAGCCGCCATGCTGGGATCGCCCCTGCGTGTCCACGGCGATGGGACGCAGGAGCGTTGCTTCATTGACGTTCGAGATGTGGCCCCGCTCCTGCCCGAGATTCTGGCTACGCCGGAAGCGATCGGCAAAGTGATCAACATCGGGCACGATCAATCGATTTCCATTGATGCGTTGGCCCGGAGAGTCGTCGCGGTACTGGACAGTGACTCCGACATCGTGCATGTGGACGTGGCTGACGACTATGGGCGGCCCATCGAGGATCTGCACCGCCGCGTTCCGGATCTGTCCCGCCTTCGATCGCTCTGCAACTTCACGCCGGCCTACGGTCTGGACAGGACAATTCTCGACACCGCCGCGCAGATGGCGCGGGCGGGGGTGGGCTCGTGAGCGGTGCCGCCACACCCGTGGGAGATCTTGGCGTCTGGACGCTGGTGGCGTTGTACGTGCCGGTGTTGATCGTCTCGTGGGCTGTGACCCTGATCGCCACTCCCATCGTGCGACTGATTGCCATCAGGACCGGCGTGGTCGACCGACCCGATGAAGCCCGAAAGCTGCACAGGCGGCCAGTTGCCTATCTCGGCGGCGTCGCAGTCTTCATTGGCGTGCTCGCCGGCATCGCGACCAGCTACCTGCTTGACGTGCCGATTGCCTTCCGGCCTGTTCCCATTACGGTCGTCCTTGGAATGATCGCCGTTGTTGCAACAGGATTTGGAGATGACGTGTGGGGGTGGGATCCGCGGCTCAAGATCATGGGTCAGTTGATTGCCGCGGCCGGTCTGTCCATGTACGGCATTGGCACCCAGACTGCTGCGGCGTTCCTGGGCTACTTCTTGGGCACCAGCCAACTCGGATTCGAGATTCCGCTCTTCGGCGGCATTCCGATAGACATCACCGAATGGATTGGGGTTGCGATTGTCGCCGTCATGGTGCTGGGAGGTTGCAATGCGTCGAATCTCATTGACGGGCTCGACGGTCTGCTCAGCGGAACCACCGCGATCATCGGCGGCGGGCTGCTTGTCATCTCCCTCATGCTGGCGCTGCACCTGACTTCGGCCGACCTGACGCACCTGGGGGAGACGCTTCCGCCTGAGGTGGCCAACGTGGAGGGCCTGACGCTGGCGGGCGCTCGAATCGCACTGTGCCTGGCGTTGATCGGCGCATGTGTCGGTTTCCTCGCCTTCAACTTCAATCCGGCGTTGATCTTTCTTGGTGACGCCGGAAGCCTGCTCCTCGGATATCTCTGCGTTGTGATCATTCTCACGCTTGGCGAACTCGGGCAGACGCACTTTGTGCTCGCCGGGCTCATTGTGTTCGGATTGCCCATCGCCGATACGGTTCTGGCCATCTTCAGGCGCAAGATTCAGGGGCTCAGCGCCTCGTCGCCGGATGCGAATCACCTGCACCACATACTGCTTCGACATCTCGGAACGGTCAAGCAGGCGGTGCTTGGTATGTGGGGCATCGAGGTGATCTTCGCGATGATCGGTGTCGCGCTGGTTGCCCTCTCGACGGCGGGATCCATCCGAGTGCTTGCAACCTACGTGGTGTTCATCGGCGTGTTTGGAGCTATCGCGGTGATTGGCAGCTTGATGGGCCTTCGCGCCGGCAGGGAGAAGTCGAGTTGAGCCCACCATCGAAGGTTTCCGTACTCTTTGTGTGCATGGGCAATATCTGCCGTAGCCCGACTGCGGAAGCCATGTTCCGGCATCACGCGGAGCGTGAAGGCGTGCTTCACCACTTTGACATCGACTCCGCCGGCACCGGTGCCTGGCATGCCGGCGAGGCTCCGGACGCGCGGATGACCGAGGCAGCCGCCGCTCGCGGCGTTCGGTTGGCCGGCAGCGCCCGACAGATCAGTCGCGAAGATCTTGATCGCTACGACTACGTGTTGTGCATGGACGGCGACAATCTGGACGGCGTGCAGGCACTCGGACCGGCCTCGGCACGTGTTCAGCGCATGTTGGAGTACGGTCCTGCGGCATGCGGCGGAGACGTTCCAGACCCCTATTACGGGGGGGCTCGCGGGTTCACTCAGGTCGTCGAGATGTTGGACGTCGCGTGCCGCGACCTTCTTCGCGTTCTGATTGACGACCACGGCCTGGAGCAATGACCAGCGTACGTGCCGCCCTGGCATCAATCGGCCTGCCCGAGCCGGTGTCGGCTTCCTCGCTGGCAGGTGGGTGCGTGCACGACGTTCGACTGGTCGAGCTTGGCTCTGGAGATCGGGTCGTCTGCAAAGTGGCAGCCGGCGCTGTTGGCATTGCCATGCTCCAGAGCGAGACGCGAGGGTTGGCCGCGATCGCCGCCACACGCTCGCTGCGAACACCTCGCGTGCACCAACTGGTGTGCGACGGCGACGGCGCCGTGCTTGTCATGGAGTACCTCCCGAAGGGTACGGAGGGAGACTGGGCACGGGCGGGCCGGCAACTGGCCCAGATGCATGCCGCCGAAGCGGGACCGCGATACGGGAGCGAGGAGGAGGTGTGGCTTGGGGGGACACGCCTCAGGAGCGGGTGGGATCACGACTGGTGCGAGCATCTGGCGGAGCGGCGTCTGCGGCCGCTTCTGCGGGATGTCCTTGATTCACGTGCGATCGGCGAGCGTGAGGCTGCAGCGATCGATGCCGTGATCGCCGGGCTTCCAGCGAGGATCCCTGCCGCGCCCACGGCATCCCTGCTACACGGCGACTTGTGGGCCGGAAACTTTCACATCATGCGCGATGGGGGGGTCGCCGTATTGGACCCAGCCGCAGTCATCGGCGATCCGTTTCTGGACATCGCCATGTCATCGCTGTTTGGAGGCGTGCCCCGCGCATTCTTCGGCGCGTGGAGGGAGTCGTTCGGGGATGAAGAGGCCGAGGACGAACGGATCGCGGCCGGCCAGATGCTGCACCTTCTGAACCATGTCAGGCTGTTTGGTGCCGGGTACGTTCCGCAGCTCATGGGCGTCGTGGCAGCGTTGGAGTGAGCAGATCAGCCGTTGGATGCCGCAAAGGCAGCCATGAAGTCGGCCAGGCGGCGACACCCGTCCTCGGGGAACGCGTTGTAGATCGACGCGCGGATGCCTCCGACGCTTCGGTGTCCCTTGAGCGTTGACATGCCTTCGGCCGCCGCTTCTGCGATGAAGGCCGCGTCCAGCTCTGCGCTTGGTGTTGTAAACGGGATGTTCATCAGACTTCGGCACGCAGGGTCTGCGTGGCCCGAGTAGAACCCGTTCGATTCGTCGATGGCTGAGTAGAGGATCGCGGCCTTGCGCCGGTTCATGTCGGCAATGGCCTCAAGGCCGCCGAGCGAGCGAATCCATTTGAACACGAGGCCCGCGCAATAGACGCCGAACACCGGCGGTGTGTTGTAGCGGGATCCCTTCTTGGCATGGATGTCGTATCGAAGCATGGCAGGAAGGTCCGTGTTGGCCCGCTCCAGCATCGATCGGCGAATGATGACCAGCGTCACGCCAGCGGGTCCGATGTTCTTCTGCGCGCCAGCGAAGACGAGATCGTGACTTGCCCAGTCGATTGGCCTGCTGAAAATGTCACTGCTCATGTCGGCGACCAGGGGCGCCTCACACTGTGGAGGCTCGGCCCAGGCGGTCCCATAGATCGTGTTGTTGGTGCAGTACCAGCCATACGCAGCGCCATCGGACCATTGAATCTCGCCTGGCGAAGGAAGTGTTCGGTAGCCACCGTCCTTGCCACTCCACGCCGTATGAACGGCGCCTGCCTTGCTGCCATCCGCAATTGCCTTGGCCGTCCAGGAGCCTGTGTCCACGTAGTCACCGGTCCTCCCGGCCGGGAGGAAGTTCATCGGGACCATGGCGAACTGCATGGAGGCGCCGCCCTGCAGAAACAGGATCTCAAAGTCGTCCGGAATGTCACCAACGGCCCTGCAGTCCGCCACGGCTTCGTCAAAGACGCGATCGATGGCCGGTCCCCGATGGCTGTGCTCAAGCACGCCAATGCCTGTGCCGTCGAGGTCGAGCATGTCGCGGGCGGCCTGCTCAAGGACACACTCAGGAAGCACGGCCGGTCCAGCAGAAAAGTTGAGGGTGGTGCGTGAGGCGGTGACGGTCGTCATGGTGTGCTCCAGAGTGCGTATGGCTCAGCGGGGCTGAATGTCCGCTGCAGTGACGGCGAGGATGAGATCGTGGCTGCGAATCAGGTCGAGATCAGACGTGTCTACCGCGCCATCAATCTGAATGCGGGCGACTGCGGCCTGGCCACCTTCATAGATGACGTTTTCCATCTCCTCGATGTTCTGCCCGCTGCGGCCGAGGACTTCAAAGACATGGGCCAGAACGCCAGGGCGATTGAGGTGCCGCACGGTCAAGGTGGTCGAAGCGGGCGTCGTGGATGCGATGTTGACGCAGTTCGGAACTTCTCCCGTTTGGACCCACGTCTTCAGAACGCGCGCCGCTTCGCCCGCAATGGCCTCCTGGGCCTGCTCCGTGCTGGCGCCCACGTGGTGGGTTCCATAGACCCCCGCCTGGTCCACGATGGCGCTGGCAAAGGCCGTGTCGCCGGAGCCTGGCTCCTGATCGAACACGTCCAGGCCGACGCGGAGGCCCTTCTGCTGCACTGCGTCTGCGAGTGCGGTCTCGTCAACGACGGCGCCGCGCGTCGTATTGACCAGGATCGCCCCTTCCTTCATCGCGCTGCAGAATGCTTCGTTGACCAGGTGTCGGGTGTCGGGTGTTGATGCGACGTGCAGGGAAACGACATCGGATCTGGCGGCCAGATCCAGCACAGAGTTGCAGTACTCCACGCCCAGTTCCGCTGCCGACTCTTCCGTCAGGCTTCGGCTCCAGGCGATGACCTTCATGCCAAAGGCGCGGCCGCGGGCGGCGACTTCTTCGCCAATCCGCCCCAGCCCGACAACTCCCAGCGTTCGCCCATACAGGCCTGCGGCCTTGGCGTAGGTCTTCTTCGCCCAGACGCCGGCCCGCAGATCGGCGCACTGGTCCGGGATGCGGCGATCACAGGAGAGAATGAGCCCCCAGGCAATCTCAGCGACCGCGATGGCATTCATGCCGGGGCAATTCGCGACGGGAATGCCTCTCGCTGATGCGGCTGCGACGTCGATGGTGTCGTACCCCGCGCCCGCTCGCACGACCAGACCAAGATGGTCGGCTGCTTCGAACACGGCCTCAGGCACCTTGGTGCTTCGAACGATGAGCGCATGCGGCTTGCGGGTCGTCACGGCCTCGACGAGCGTGTCGCCGGAGAGCGACGGGTCAACATGCACGTCGCATCCGAGTTCGCGAAGTGATGCTGCGCCTCGATCGCTGAACGAATCCGCAATGAGCACCGACGTGGTCGCGGTCTGGGGCTGGTCCGTTGAGGTATCTGCCATCGTCTGATTCATGAAGTCGTCTCCTGGACGTGTTCTGGCTGGGGGTGCTCGCAGGAGGCCGAATCCATGGCGTGCACAAAGAGCCCGCTTCGGAGCTTCGGCTCGAACCATGTGGACTTCGGCGGCATGCACTTGCCATCGTCCGATACGGCGAGCAGTTGATCCATGCTCGTTGCGTGCAGTGCAAACGCAGCGCCGCCCGCTGCAACGCGAGCCTCCAATTCATCCGTTCCGCGAATGCCGCCTACAAAGGAGATCCGCTCGTCAGTTCGGGGGTCGCCGATGCCCAGAATCGGCGTGAGCACCCGATCCTGAAGGATCGAAACGTCGAGAGAGCCGATGGAGTCCGACCAGTCCACGCTGCCTTCGTCGATGGCCAGCATCCACCAGGTGCCATCGACATGCACACCGAACGTGCAGGGGCGGTCGGGCTCGGGCGTGTCTGTTGTGACCAGTTCGCCGCAGCGGCCGAGCGCTTCGAGAAACGCTTCTGTGCTCATGCCATTGAGGTCGCGAACGACCCGGTTGTACGGAAGGACGCTGAGCGATTCGGCCGGGAAGAGCACCGAGAGGAACCAGTTGTACTCCTCGGATCCGGTGTGGCTCGGATTCTGGCCGGCCAGGTGCGTCGCGGCTCGCTCGGCGCTGGCACTTCGGTGGTGCCCGTCGGCCACATACGCGTGGGGCACGTTCGCCATCAGCGCGATGTACGGCTCCGGATCGGCGACATCCCAGACCGTATGCGTGACGCCATCGGGGGTGACAAAGTGGCACCAGGGCCGGCGGGCCTGATCATTGGCAATCAGGGCCTCCAGTTCGGCATCGTTTCGATAGGCCAGAAACACGGGGCCTGTGTGGGCATCCAGGGACAGCAGGTGGCGGGTGCGATCATCTTCCTTGTCCTGCCGCGTCTTCTCATGCTTTCGGATGATGTCGGTCCGGTAGTCATCGACGTGACAGCAGCAGACCAGGCCCGTCTGGCTGCGGCCGTTCCAGACCTGACGGTACAGATGGATGCCCGGAGTCTGCTCACGCCGAAGCATGCCTTCCGAGAGCAGGCGGTCGAGGCCGGCGCGGGCGGCCCCGTACACGGCATCGCTGTACGGATCGGTGCCGTCCGGGAGGCCGATCTCAGGCCGAATGACATGAAGAAACGAACTCGGATTGCCTTCGGCAAGTGCCAGTGCTTCTGCCGTTGACACAACGTCATATGGAGGGGAGGAGACACGCGCCGCTTGGGAGGCTGGCGGACGGATGGCATCGAAGGCCTTGATGTGTACCACGCTGGAGGACTCCTGTGCCTGCCGTGTCGAGGGGGTGGATTCTACCACTGCAAGGCTCGCCACCGGGCTGTATGGACGGGCTCTGCGGTTTGGTGGGGCTGGGGCGGGTCCATGGCGTCCATGAATTGACGCAAGTCCGGGACGTCGGTGAAGCGAGGCAGGGGGGCGGCCGATTGTGAGGGCGGACCCAGACAACAGCCCGGTGTATCCCGACGACCGCGTGGGTCGGTCGGACCAGCCCGGTAGGGAGTTCTTTGAAGATGACCCATCGCATTCGTCGTGCCGCCGCCCGCGGCTTCACCCTGATCGAAATTCTGATTGTCGTCGTGATTCTCGGCATTCTGGCCGCCATCATCATTCCGCAGTTCACCAATGCGGCCGACGACGCCAGCATCAGCAGCGCCCGAACGCAGTTGCAGACCATGCGGAGCCAGATCGAGCTGTACCGCTCGCAGCAGGGGTCCTATCCGGCTGCCAATGGCGGTGGCGTCGATTGGACCGATCTGACCGGCGCTGACTACCTCCGTGCCGCCCCGACCTGGCCCGCTAACTTCCGCGAGGTCTACAACGGCACCACGGGCGATCTCACGCTGACGCTCATCGCAGGCCACTCCTATGACATCAATGGCGATGGCAACGTCGATGCAGCTGACACGACGTCGGTGGAGGGCTGGTGAACCACCGACGGCCCACGCTTGCCTGAAACGGGCTTGAAGTGGGCGTGAAACGGGTGCGACCCGGGTGCGACCCGGGTGCGACCCGGGTGCGACCCGGGTGCGAACAAGCGCTTCTATGAGATGCCGGGCATCGGTCGGAGGGGACCGATGCCCGGATCTCGGTTTTCCGCCCCATGAGGGCGAAAGAAGGGCCTGATCCCGTCGATCTTCCTCCGGTCTGCTGGTTCGGCTCCAGACCCCCCTGCGGCGACGCCGATGGCCCAGAGGGACAGCAAGGAGGCGATACCCATGAAGCTCATGAACCGCGACACGTACATCTCGATCATGCTCACCCTGACGGCGTGCCTGTTGACGGCCGACCTCTGGGCCAGGGCGGTCGCCGGACCGCCCCTCCTGGCGACCCCAGCCGCTGCGCAGGGTTCGTCCACGCCCCGAGGCGTTGGCTCGACCGCAGCCCGCGCCTTTGAGCAGCGGCGAGAAATGGTCTCGCTCCTGAAGGACATCAAAGTCGAACTCAAGGGCGTCCGGGCCGACCTCAAGGCCGCAGCCCCACCTGCTGAGAAGAAGCCATCGTCGTGATGCACGCCGGATCCAATCCGACCGCCCGGGCCTACACCCTGATCGAAGCGATCGTGGTGATGGTGGTGCTTGCCATTGCGGCTGTGCTGCTCATCCCGCATCTCTCCGATCGGGGCGATACGGAACTGCAGGCGGCGGCGCGGCAGTTGGTCGCTGACATTTCGTGGGCGCAGTGCGATGCGGTTGCTGGCCAGGGCTATCGAAGGCTGCACTTCTTTGATGACGGCCGCGGCTGGTGCCTGTATGAAGTAACAGACGCCACCTTCTCAGACCCGTTCGATGAGAACACGGCCGCGTACGTCGAAGATGTCTGGCGGACCAGACGAGGCGGCGGAGACTTCATCGTCGATTTCTCAGGCGACGAGCGATTTTCCTCGGTCGCCATCTCGGACGTCACGACGGCTGAAGGCGGTCGCGAACTCACGTTCGATCAGTTGGGTGGCACAGTCGCTGCGCCCGGTCTCGGGGCCGGCGCCGCATCCGTGACGCTCTCGGATGGATCGGACAACTGGCAAGTGGGCATCGCCCCGGTGACCGGCCGCGTCGTCGTGTCCAGAGCGGAATGACGGGAGTTGCAGCAGTGAACTTCATGACCAGCCGCCTCGGCGCCCCGACAGGCCACGTTGGAATCGCTTTCGAAGATCGCGATATCCACATGCTGCAATTGCGGGAATACCGCGACGGGCTGAAGGTGATGGGTGCGGCACTCGTTCCCGGATCCGAAGGGGATCGCTCCAGCGAGCAACTTGCGGAGTCCCTTCGGTCGGCGTTTATCACCGGCGGCTTTGTAGGCCGCAAGTGTGTCGTGTCTGTGCCGCGGAGCGACGTCTGGATGCAGGTCGTCCGCTTGCCGCACATGCCCGACGGCGAACTCAACGAAGCTGTTGCGTGGGAAGCTGCGGAGCGGTTTGAACTGGATCGCGAGGCGCTGCAGTGCGACTGGATCCAGACGGGCGGCTCAGCCGGTGATCGTCAGGAGGTGCTGATCATCGCCGTCAACCGGAGCTGCCTTGATGCCCGGCTCAACTCGGTGCTGCAGGCGGGCTTTCGCCCTGTAGCCGTGGAGGCGGGGTTTACAGGTGTGGCGCGTCTCTTCAGCCGCCAGTTCCGCCGAGAGGCTGACGGGGGCCGCGTACGCGCGGTGCTCGACGTCGGCTCGAGCGGATCGATGCTCATGGTGCTTCGTGGCCGCGATCTCGCGTTCTGCAAACCCGTATCCGTTGGTGGCCGGCACCTCGATGACCGTGTTGCAGCGCAGCTGGACCTCGATCTTGAAGGGGCCCGCGACCTCCGTGCTGCGCGGCTGGACGGCGGTACGCCGCTGGATCCATCGACAGATGGGGCCGTTGGCGACGCCGTGAGGCCGGTTCTGGCGGAGTTGGCGCGTGAGGCCATGCGGTGCCTCAGGCACTACAGCGTGTCCGTGCGTGGTGAGCGGCCCGAGTACCTCGTGCTCAGTGGTGCCGACGCCTCCGAGCCTGGTCTGGCCGGCATGGTGCACGGCGTGTGCCGTGTTGATGTGCATCTCGATGATGAGGCGCAGAGCGTCACGACCCTCTCGCAGGGGCTTGCCGAGTCGCTGCCGGGCCGCGCCGGCCCGGTCGGCGGATGGGTCGCGGCTGCGGGCCTGAGCTTGCGGGGCGTTGAACCCCGTCGTTCAAGCGGAAGGCGGGCCGCATGACCAATCGCGACATTGATCTCATGCCCAAGGACGTCCGCGCCCGCGCTGAGGCGGGGCAGCGTGTGCGCCGCGCTGTGGGGGTCTGTCTGGTGATCGCCGGTCTGGCTGGCGGCGCTGCGACGTGGGCCCACATTCGGTCCGAGCGGGCATCGAGCGAACTTGTCCGCCTTGAAGCCATGGCGAGCCAGAGCCTGGAACTTGAATCGCAGGCTGCTGCCTGCGGCCATGCCGCTGAAGCGATCGAATCGGCCATTCACGACTATCACGCTGTAGCCCTGCCGATGCCGGTGACGTCGTTGGTTGCCGGGATCGTGGAGTCGCTTCCGAGCGGTGGTACGTTGGAGTCACTCTCGATCGCGTACGACGACGGACGGCGTCTCGGCGCCGACGAGGCGAGCCCACGCCGGTTGCTCGGCACGATTGAAGGCTTCGCTTCCACGGATGAGGACGTGGCGGTACTCGCCCGGCGTCTGGCTGCCCAGTCACCCTTTGAAAACGTCAGGCTTGAAGCAAGTCGATCCAAGGTTGTGCGAGGTCGTCCGGCTCGCGGGTTCAGCATCCTGTTCGGAATCACGCTTGATCGGACATTCATCGTGCGCCGGCCCGGCGAGGTCGACGTCGGTGGATCTATGGCCAAGGCCGAGGAGGCGGGGCAGTGAAGGGCAGACGAACAGAGCGATATGCCGTCTTCGCCACACTGGTTGCGGCGGGCCTGCTGACCTGGTGGTCCACCCTGCCAAACTGGGCTGAGGCGGACGAACGGTCCGTGCGAATCCATGAACTGAACCGGAAGGTCGGGGCCCTGGCCCAGGCGCAGTTGGCGCTCGAAGCCGAAACGTCGCGACTTGCCGCAGCGAGGTCTCGCCAGGACTCCGAGTGCCGCAGTGTGCCTCAGACGGCCGACGTCGCCGGGCTGATGCAGGCTCTCGCCCTGGAAGTGGACGGTGCGGTCGTACGCGACCAGACCTTTACGGTCATGGACCGCCCGAAACCCGAAGCCGATCGCTTTCAGGTGCTTCCCGTGCAGATTGAGGTCGACGCGGACTTTGCATCCGTCTGGTCAGTGATTGAACGGGCGGAGGGCTTGCCCAGGCTTCTGCGAATCTCCGGGCTGGAGATCTCCATGATCGATCGAAAGCAGCTCGTGCCGGGTGCATCGCAGCCACTGCATGCGACGGTATCTCTGGATGTCGTGTACGCGCCACCGGGGAGCGAGGAGGTTGCGCCATGAATTCCTTTGTGTTGCAATTGCGTCGATTCGGCGTCCGTCTGACTGCGGATCGGCGCCGGTTCGCCATCCTGTGCACCCTCATGGCGGTTGCCTTGCTGTTCTGGACCCGACTGATCGTCATCAAGCGGATCCCGAGAACCGCCCTGGCCGACCCCGAGGTTCTGGTTGCGGACGCTGAAGAAGCGGGCGCAGATCGAACCGAATCACCTGTGGTCACCGTCGTACTTCCCGATCGACCCAGCAGAGATCCGTTTGCGATCGACGCGGTTGCCTATCCCGAAGTGGTGCCGCCGCCGACGCCCTCGACGGGCGCCGCCTCCCAGAGCGGGGCCGACCCCCGAACTTCGATCGAGGCCATGCGGCTGGAGGCGTCCATGCCACCGTCCATTGCCGTGATTGATGGCGCCACCCGGCGGATTGGTGACCGCGTGTCCGGCTCGGAGGGGCTCGTCTTTGAAGTTCTTGAGATTCGACCAAAGACCGTCGTACTCGGCCGCCTGGACGCCCGATACCTGCTCCGAATGGACTGAGGACCAGTGACCGATAAGGGGGCGAGCGAAGGCATGGTGTTGAATGGACCGATATCGATCGTCGATGCGCACTCAGATTCTGGCATTGTTGATGACGTGTGCGGCCGCGGTGGCGGCCCAGGACACGCCTGCAGCTTCCGATAACGATCCGTCGGGGGCACCTGAACCGGTTGCTGCAGACACCGGGGCTGCCGATGTTGCGGCCACCGACTACGGAACATTCAACCTCAATGCCCGTGATATCGACCTGACGCAGATCCTGGAGATGCTCTCAGAGGTCTCCAAGCGGAACATCCTTGCCGGGCGAGACGTCACGGCAACGGTGAGCGTGAATCTGTACGACGTCACGTTTGACGAAGCACTGAAGGCGGTGCTTGAGGTGGGGGGCTGCGCAGCCATCGAGGAAGGCAACTTCATCTACGTACACCCTCGGGAGCACGTGGAGCAGGTGCTGGAGGCTCGCCGGAAGAAGTCGAGCCGCGTGTATGAACTGTTCTACCTGTCGGCAAGTGACGGTCAGGAAATCGTGCAGCCCCTGTTGAGCGCGGCCGGGACGGTTGTTCCCCTCGGGGACTCCACAGACGGCTTCTCAGCGTCGATCGAATCGGCCGGCGCGGATTCCTGGGCGTTCTCGGCCAGGCTGGTCGTGACGGACTTCGAGTCCAACCTCGACGACATCAGCGCCATGCTCAAGGAACTTGATGTGGCGCCGACACAGGTGCAGGTCGAGACGGCCATTCTGCTGGCGACCGTCAAGGAGCAGAACGCGTTCGGAGTCGACTTCTCGTTTGTCACCAGCCTCAACTTCACCGATCTGATGTCAGGCGGCGGTCTCATCGACCCCGTCAGTCCGTTGTCCGCCGTGGACAACCTGTACAACGGTCAGACGCCGACGAACAACGCCGTTGCGGGCTCGGGCCACAATGGCGGGTCGCCGGACAACAGCACGTTCAGTCTCGGCATCATCAAGGATCCGTTTTCGATCTTCCTGAGTGTGCTCGACGATGTGACGGACACGAGCGTGCTGGCCAGGCCCAAAGTGCTCTGCCTCAATCGGCAGCGGGCGAAGATTCACGTCGGCCGGGACGTCGGATACCTCACCACGACGCAGACCGAGACGTCCACGACGCAGACGCAGGAGTTCATTCCGACGGGTATTGAACTGGCATTTCGCCCGTTCATCGCGCCGGACGGGATGATTCGCATGGAGCTCAACCCGAGCCTCTCGGACGCGACGCAGCACCTGGTCAACGGTCTGAATGGCCAACCCGTCACCGTGCAGGACAAGACGTCAAACAACATCATCACCAATGTTCGGGTCCGCGACGGAGAGACGATTGTGCTGGGCGGCTTCTTTCAGGAGAAGAGCACGATCACCCGTAAGCAGGTTCCGATCCTGGGCGACATCCCACTGGCGGGCCCCATGTTTCAGGGGCAGGATGACCATATTGAGCGCGTTGAGATCATCTTCCTGCTGACGCCACGGATCGTGAAGGACGAACAACTGTACGAATTGGGTCAGGAAAGCCTGGAAGTCATCGACGCGGTGCGGGTCGGCGTTCGAAGCGGCCTGCTGCCTTGGAGCCGCGATCAGGTCACGGCCAACTACAACAGGGATGCGCTGGTGGCCTACCGCAACGGCGAGATGGACCTTGCGCTGTTCTACGCGAACGCGTCACTGCGGCAGAACGCGACCCAGCCCGAAATGCAACGCTTCCGCAATCAGGTGACCGGCGAGCACTCCCAGCACTGGGAACGGGACATGTCGCGGCGACTGCTCATGCGGGAGTTGGAGGACGTACCCGCCGGCAGACTCGACGTTGAGCCGGTCGAGGAACGCTTCGACGAGGACGCGCCACCCGAGCCGGTCAGCCTTCGAGGTCCTGCCGAAGGCACCAGTGATCTCGTCATCGAGCCTGCGGAGGACCTGGTGGTGATCGCCTTTGGTCGAGGAGCCGGGCAGTGAAGTCGGCCATCGCAGTTGCGTGTGTGAGCGTAATCATGCTCGCCGGGTGCGGGGGACCGTCGAAGGTTGGCAAGGAAATGCGCAAGCAGGCGTACTCACGCATGGATGCGGTCAATGCCCGCATGGTGCATGAGCAAGCCAAGAGCGCCTTTGAGACTGGCCAGCTCGAACAGGCCCGCGTGCTGCTCGCTGAAGCCATCGAGAAGTACCCGGATCAGCCTGCGTGGCACACCCTCATGGGTCGCATTCTGCTTGAGCAGCATCGGCTTGACGAAGCCAAGCGAGACTTTGAGTACGCGATTGAGCTCGATCCGGAATCATCTGAGAGCGCGTACTACCTCGGCGTGCTCCATGAGCGATGGTCCGACGACGATGATGCCGTGACGTACTTCACCATGGCGTGTGACCTCGATCCGACGCGTCCGCAATACGCGCTGGCCTGCGCCGAGGCGTTGGTGGCGTGCGGGCGGCTTGAAGAGGCGCGATCACGAGTCCTGGACCGCATGGATCACTTTGAACATCATGCCGGCCTTCAGCATCTGCTGTCGCAGATCGCCATGCTCGACAACGACCCGAAGGCCGCCGTGCAGCACTGCGAGTCGGCGCGGCTTCTGGAGCCCCAGGATGTCGGGATGGCTCACGATCTGGCTCGCATGAGCTTTGCTGCCGGGGACTGGACGGCGTGCCTCGACGCGATCGATGACATTCGCCGCGCCCAGTCGGAGCCCTCGCATGCCGATCAGTGGATGGAAGTCCGGGCGCTGATGGCCCTCGGGCGGTCCACCCAGGCCAGAACAAAGTTGCGTGAACTGTGCCATGCAGAGCCGGGCGACGGCACTCGGTGGCGTGATCTCGGGCTCCTTGGATGGGACATTGGCGACTGGTCATCCGTCTCGCTTGCCGCGGCCGGGCTCAAAGGCACCGACGCCTTCGAGTACGAGGCAAAGCTGTTCGAGGGGCTCGCCGACAAGGGGCGTGGGGACCTTGAGGAAGCGTCCGAGAAACTCGAGTCCCTCGCCGCGGCATACCCGGATCGCCCAGAAGCCTGGGCAGTGCTTGCGGGGATCCGAATGCGCAGGGGCGATTTTCAGGGAAGTGAGCAAGCGCGGGCGCTTGCCGTCAAGTGGTCCCCGGATCACGCCGATGCACGGGCCGTGTCAGGGGTGTACGGCACCCACGGTCCCTGACGGACCGCGCCCCTGGCCGACGTGAGGTCGGCATGCAGACCGTGATTCGATCCATATTGGGAGGAGCACTCCTCGGCGTCCTGACGCTCGGGGTCGGGCTGGCGGCCATGTTCGGTTGGGAACAGGCTGGCTTCGCTCTGGACCCGTGGGTTGCGCTCGCGGGCACCGTGGGCGGCGTTTGCCTGATGGGCACGCTGGCCGGTCTGACGATGGCACGGGCGCTGCGGGGTGTCAAGGCAGAGTTGGCCGACGATAGCACGACGGGCCGCGGTGTCGGCCCACGTTGGATTCGTCCCGTGCTCGCCGCGATTGCGGAGCATCAGGTCCGTCACCAGCAGGCTCAGGCAGCCTGGCGCACACGCCAGCGTGACCTTGAGATTCGCGCTCATGTCGCGGAGTCCGGCCGCCTGCAGGCCGAGGCCGTTCTGGAAGTCATGGATGAAGCCGTCCTGGTGTGCAACACGCTTCTCGAAGTCGTTCATGTCAATCATGCAGCGGCATGTCTGCTGGGCCTTGACGCCAGCACTGCGGTGGGCCGCCCCATCTCCGACGTGGTCGCGGACGCGGGCCTGCGCCGCATTGTCTCGAGCACGCTTGAGGCGGGGCCGGACACAGACCCTGCTCGCGGGGAATTGACGCTCTCGGCGGGTGCAGCTGCCTGCGAGGTCGTGTCGGCCTGCGCGGCGGACCGGGCTGGCCGGACAACGGCCGTTGTCACGGTGCTGCACGATCTGACCAGAGAGCAGGAAATCTCCCAGATGAAGAGCGAGTTCGTCTCCAAGGCGAGCCACGAGTTGCGAACGCCGCTCTCGTCCATGCGGGCGTACGTCGAAATGCTCGTCGACGGCGAAGCCTCCGACGAAGCGGCCCGTCAGGAGTTCTATGGGATCATTCAATCGGAAACCGAACGGCTTTCCCGCCTTGTGGACAACATGCTGAACATCAGCCGCATCGAGGCGGGCATCATCGAAGTTGATCGTGTCGCGGTCGATGTCGAAGAGCTCGTCGACCGGGCGGTTCAGACCATCGAGCCTCAGGCTCGGGCCAAGCAGATTGACGTTCACACCGAGGTTGCGCCTGTGGGCACCGTCGTGCAGGGCGATGCCGACATGTTGCAGCAGGTCGTCATCAACCTGTTGTCCAACGCCGTGAAGTACACCCCCGAGGGCGGGCGTGTGACCGTCGCGGTGGATTCGGACACGCTGACGCGAAGCGTCCACGTCGCTGTGTCGGACACGGGGCTGGGCATCTCCGCTAGAGATGCCGACCACGTGTTTGAGAAGTTCTTCCGGGTTGAGAATTACAAGCGAGTGGCAAAGGGGACTGGCCTGGGCCTGAACCTGTGCCGACACATCATTGAAACCGTCCATCGCGGCCAGATCGGCCTGGAGTCCACGCTGGGAATGGGATCCCGCTTCTGGTTCTCCATTCCGATGGGCCGTGTTCCGGCCCGAGCGGCCGCCTGAGGAGCCCTTGCATGTCTCGACGCATTCTCGTCGTGGATGACGAGTCCCACATTCTCCACGTGCTCTCACTGAAGCTCCGCAACAGCGGGTTCATTGTGGACACGGCCGTGGATGGTGAGGACGCCACGCATCAGGTGGCGGCCATGCAGCCCGACCTGATCATCACGGACCTGCAGATGCCCTACGTCAACGGCCTGGAGTTGTGCAAACACCTGTGCAGCGACGCAACGACAGCGGACATTCCCGTGATCATTCTGACAGCCCGAGGCTACAGCTTGGGCAATGAGACCGCGGGGCTTGCAAATGTCCGTGACGTGATCAGCAAGCCATTCAGTCCACGAACGATCCTGGAACGCGTGCATCGCGTGCTGGGGACCAGTGCAGACCTGGCGGAGCGCGCGGCATGAGCAGCCTGACGGCCACTGCAGTTCGAACGCACTGCGATGACCTCGAAGCCATGCTTCGAGAGATCGGTCTGGTGTTGATGTCGTGTGACCTCGACGGAACACTGTCTGCACAGCATGCGAAGGGGCGCCGCGACTGGCTCACGGAACTGGTGCGTACACCCGTCATCATCCGGCGAGCCTTGGCCGAGGCGGCGATTGGCTGGCGGGATCAGATTTCGCCTGCGCCCGTCGAGTTGGTGCCTGGTCTCTGGTGCGCCCCCGTGCCCGTTCGAGACCGAAGGTCCTGCGTCGGCTGGGTGCTGCTTGGCATTCCCACGCGATCGCTTCTGGAGAGTGAACACCTCTCCGCCATGTGTCAGGCCATCAGTTTCGACGCGCGGGTGTGCAAGGAGCGGCTTCGCCGACTCGGCGTGCCCGCCGAGGGCGAGGTGCCGCGGTTGGCCGCCATGTTCTCGCGTCTGTGGGTGGACCGACAGGCCAGAGACGGACGCGAGCAGACCCTCGAGCAGGTCGGCCGCGAACTGGCAGAGACCTGGGAGGAGATCAACCTCCTGTATTCGATCACCGACAAGATGCGTGTCGAGGCCCGGCCGCACCGATTTGCGGCGCAGGCGTGCCAGGAACTCCTGCAGACCCTGCCGTATCGTTGGGTTGCCGCCTACATCGACCGAGAGGGGACGGGGGAAGGCCGCTTGATCGTCTCGGGCGACGCGCCGCGAGATCGCGCGAGCCTGCGGACCATGCTCTCGTCCATCGCCGCGCGTCGCGACCTGAGCGGACCAGTCATGGCTGGGTCCGTTGCCGGGGATGATCCGGATCTGGATGCGCTTGGCACGGCCGGCATTGCCCACCCGATTGGCCGGGACGGCAAGGTGTTCGGCCTGCTCGTTGCGGGTGACAAGCAGGGGCCGGATGTGTCTCCGTCATCGGTGGACATCAAGCTGCTCGCTGCGGCATCGACCCACATTGCCATCCACATGGAGAACGCAGGCCTCTTCGACGACATGAACTCGATGTTCCTCGGCATGCTCGAGGCAATCACCTCGTCCATTGACGCGAAGGATCGATACACGTGCGGTCATTCACGCCGCGTCGCGCTGCTCACTCGGCAGTTGGCTGAGGCCGCCGGCATTGACGGGCCGACCGTGCAGCGCATGCACATCGCGGGTCTCGTTCACGATGTGGGCAAGATCGGTGTTCGTGAGTCGGTGCTCTGCAAGCAAGGTCGGCTGACCGAGGGCGAGTACGACGAGGTGCGTCGGCACCCGGATATCGGGTGGCACATTCTCAAGGACATTCCGGACTTCGACGACATTCTTGATGGCGTCCGGCACCACCACGAGCGGTGGGACGGCGGGGGCTATCCCGCTGGCCTCTCGGGCGAGGAGATTCCACTGCCGGCTCGGCTGATCGCCTTGGCCGATGCCTTTGATGCCATGTGCTCCAGCCGTACCTACCGGGCTGCCATGGCGAGGGATGAAGTGCTTGACGTCATCGAGAAGGCGGCCGGAACGCAGTTTGATCCGTCACTGGTTCCGCACTTCCTGACGCTGGACTTCACTGAGTGGGCGCAGCTCATCGAAGATCACCGCGGCCATGAACGGCCGGCGCCGCTGGAGGACGCAGCATGAAGATGAACTGGGAAGACCATCGCAGTGGAACCGTGCTTTCACTTGAAGGGGAACTGCTTGCCGCGGACGTCGATGTCGTCCGGCGTCGGTGTGAAGAGCGCCTCGAGCCGGGGGCTCGGTTGATTCTCGACCTTCGGCACCTGGACCGCATCGACTCGGCCGGCCTTGAGTCGCTGTTGTGGCTGCACGATTCCATGCAGCGGCTCGGCGGGCAGGTTCGGGTTGTCCGGGCCGGTGGCCAGACGGCTGCCGCGATGCATGTGACACGGGTCGAACGTCGCCTGGCGATGCATGACACGCTTGAGTCCGCTGCCAGGTCGCTTTCACGAGGGCAGGCGGCATGAGCGAGAAGTGGCAGTGCGACATGACGACGGATCTGGTCACGGACGTTCCACTCGGACAACTGCTTGTGCAGCGAGGGGTGCTGAGCGAGGCCGATCTGGACCGCGCCCTGACCTGGCAGGCCGATCACGGCCACCAGCATCTTCTGGGTGAGGTCATTCAGCGGCTTGAACTGGCCACTGAAGAGGAAGTGGTGCGGTCGCTCGCGGAGAGCTATGGCGTTCCATTTGTGAGCAGCGTCGCCAAGACAGCCGACCCGGCGGTCATCGAACTGCTCAGCCGTGCCTTCATTGAAGAGCATCGCGTGCTGCCGCTCTTTCTGGTGCGCGGCGTCCTGACCGTTGCTGTCATCGAGCCGAGCAACCTGTTCCTTGCCGAAGAGATGGCGAGGATCAGTGGCCATGAAGTTCAGGTCGTGGCTGCCACGCGCACCGAGATTGAGAATGCCATCCGCTCGTGGCTCCCCGCGGCGAATGTCTTCGTCATCGACGACATCTACGAGGACATCGCCGAAGAGGACTTCTCCGTCATTGAACGGGAAGCCACGGAGCTGGCCGATCTGGAAGAGGTCGCCGGGCACGGCCCTGTCGTCAAACTCGTGAACTACATCATCTTCACTGCCGTGCAGGAAGGTGCATCCGACATTCACATCGAGCCCGAGGATCACCGGCTTCGCGTGCGGTATCGCGTGGACGGCCGGTTGTACGAGAAACTCTCGCCTCCGCATCGCATGCACGCTGCAATCGCCAGCCGCATCAAGATCATGTCCAATCTGGACATCTCCGAGCGTCGAGTTCCGCAGGACGGTGACTTCAACGTGATGATGGAAGGCCGGCCCATCGACCTTCGTGTCTCGACGATGCCCGGAAAGTACGGCGAGAAAGTCGTGATCCGAATCATTGACAGCCGAAACAGCCGGCTGTCCCTTGATCAACTTGGCTTCGGACCCCAAACGCTTGAGGCATGGCGTGACATCGTCTCCCATCCGAATGGCGTCGTGCTCGTCACTGGACCGACCGGTTCGGGTAAGTCAACGACGTTGTACTCGGTGCTCTCCGAAATCAATTCGGATGACAAGAACGTATCGACCATTGAGGATCCGGTGGAAGCCAGGATTCCCGGTGTCAATCAGGCGCAAGTCAACGTCAAGGCGGGCTTCACGTTCGCTGGTGCGTTGCGGTCGATGCTTCGTCAGGATCCGGACATTCTGATGGTCGGCGAAGTTCGGGACGGCGAGACCGCCGCCATCGTGACCCAGGCCGCCTTGACCGGCCACCTGGTCTTCTCGACGCTCCATACCAACGACGCGCCCAGTGCCGTGACGCGTCTGGTTAACCTCGGTGTGGAGCCCTATCTCGTCGCGGCCACGTTGCGCGGGGTGCTTGCGCAGCGGCTCGTCCGGAAGATCTGCCCGCACTGCAAGGCGAAGGCGGAGCCGGACGAGCGTATGGTCGCGATGATCCGCGCCTCGGGCGGTGACCCTGAGGCCGTGTGGTCCGGATCCGGGTGCGGGCGGTGCCGTGGGACGGGCTACGCGGGCCGCATCGGGGTGTTCGAATTGCTTGCGCCCGACGCGGACCTGCTCGAAGCAATTGCGTCCGGTGAGAGCCTGCAGGCCCTTCGGACGCGCCTTGCCGAGGGTGGCTTCAGGACATTGCGTGAAGATGGTTGGGAGAAGGTTGCAGCCGGGTTGACGACCCCCGAGGAAGTACTGTGCGCAGCGAGTCAGTGATGAATCCGACCACATCCGGGCCGGACCGGACGTTCTCGTATCGGGCTCGCAGTACCGATGGCGAGGTCGTGACCGGGTCCATGCCTGGCACCACGCCGGCGGAGATCGCCGCGATGCTCCGGGCCGATGGGCTGGTGCCGACCGCCATTCGCTCGGCCGGCGCGGCGCTGCCTGACTTCGATGCAGAAGAGGTTCGGCGCGGGGAGGCCATTCGGCGCATTCGCCGCGACGATGTGGCCGGCTTCTGCCAGCAACTCGGTGTGATGCTCGAGACAGGAGTGCCGTTGCCAGAGGCTCTGGAGGCCTGCAAGTCGCAGAGCAAGCGGAAGGAATTCTCACACCTGCTCACTGAGGTTCTCAATGACGTGTGCGGCGGTACGCCGCTTTCGCGGTCCATGGCAAGGTTTCCAAGGGTGTTCCCGGCGATCGTCGTGAGCCTGGTCCGCGCCTCCGAGGCATCGGGCACCATGGCATTGATGCTCGGACGGGTCGGGGACTATCTCCTGAAGGAAGAACGCACGCGCCGCCAGGTTCGCGGCGCGGCGACGTATCCGGCCTTCATGCTGGGGTCGGCCGTGCTGATCACGGCGTTCATGCTGGTGGTGATCCTGCCGAAGTTCGCAGCCATCTACGAGCGAAAGGGCTCGGAGCTTCCCGGAGCGACGAAGGTGATGATGGGCATCGGGGATGCGCTGCGCCACGGGTGGCCAATCTGGCTTCCCATTGCCGCCGCGATGGTCGTTGGGTTGATGCTTTGGCGCCGCACGGCCGCGGGGCGAAGGCTCATTGACTGGTGCAAGTTGTCCCTGCCTGTGATCGGGCCGCTTACAGTCACGCTCTATCTCTCACGGGCGGGGCGGACGATGGGCACGCTTCTGGCCGGCGGCGTGGGGTTGATCGATGTCATTCGCATCTGCCGGGGCGTTACGAACAACCTGGTGTTTGATCGGATGTGGCAGGACATGGAAGACCGGGTGCGGGAGGGTCGGGAACTGACCGGCGCCGTGACGGACTGCCGCTGGATTCCTGCTGGCTTCGCGTCGATGATGGCGTCGGGCGAGCGAAGCGGCCGTCTGCCGGAGGTGATGGAACGCATCTCAGCGCGATGTGATGAGGAACTCGAGACGGGCATCAAGAAGGCGACGTCGATGATCGAGCCGATGCTCATCATCTTCATGGGCGTCCTGGTTGGCGCCGTCGCCATGGCCCTCCTCCTGCCGATCTTCAAGATGAGCAGCGTCGTCGCCGGCTAACCCCCCGACCGCCGGTCACTTTATCTCCTGCCCCGACAAGCACTTACAAGACCGCCCCTGCGCTAAGTGTCTGTAAACACAGCAGATAAAGTGACCGGCGGTTGAAGAAGTGACCGCCGGTCACTTGAACTCCTTTCAGGACAACGGGTTACGAAACGGCGGGTTTCATAACGTGTTGTCTGACAAGCAGATAAAGTGACCGGCGGTCAGTGCCGCTGGGTGCTGGCGGAGGGTGGACCTGATCTCTGCCGCGGATGTCGCGGAGCGGACCTGCTCCTTGAGCCGCTTCACGCCGTGCATGCCCTTGGCGTAGCGACTGATGCCACTGCGGAGGCGGTGCAGGGCGGCCCGCTCATCCTGATGCTCCAGGATGAGGTCAAGATGCCGCTCGATGATCCGCAGCCACTCGGTTCGATCGGGCGGCGGCGGTGGATCGTCACCGGCAAGCCGGGCGTGAATCTCCCGAAAGATCCACGGCCGCCCCAACGCGCCCCGCGCGACCATGACCGCGTCGCAACCGGTTTCGGCCATCATCCTCGCCGCATCCTCGCCGCAGCGGACGTCGCCATTGCCGATGACGGGAATGGACGCGACCGCTTCCACAACCGCGCGAATGCCGTCCAGACGGACGCGCCCCTTGAAGAACTGCTCCGTCGTGCGCCCATG
>JASMLR010000050.1 GCA_030748575.1 Phycisphaerales bacterium
ATGACCGCGTCTTGGTTGGCAGGCCAAATCAAACCAATGACGATCTGACCCTTGCGGAGCATCGCTGCCTCAGGCTCGGTGGGCGGGTTGACTTTCAGCACCACATCGGACTGGCTGTAGACATCGGCCGCCGATGGGACGACACTCGCGCCAGCCTCGATGTACTTCGCATCGCTGCATTCGGCCTTGACCCCGGCTCCAGCCTCGACCACGACCTCAAAGCCCAGTTTTCGGAGCCGTTCGACGGATCGAGGAACGACCGCGACGCGACGCTCCTCGCTGGTGACCTCGCGGGGAATGCCGAGTTTCATGGTGGGCGGTCTCGCTGTCGGGGAGGGTGGGGGGGGCCTGCGGGGCGGCGATGATAGTGATTTGTGCAGCGGGAGGTCAGGGTTCTCTGGTCGATCCTTTTTTGAAAAAACCGAAGTTGTTGGGACGCCGCAGCCGTGGTTGACGCATATGTCCGTGAAGGGGGAATGTATCGCCGTGGGATCCGAGCCCAAACTGGGGTGTCCGGGTTTCAGGGGTGCTTCCCTCGGGGTCTCCTACCGCCCATGCCCCTTGGGGGCGCGGCGGGGAGGTGACAGATGGCGAGCGTGCGATATCTCTCTGGCATATGCCGATCTGACCTTCTCCTCTCTCAGATCAGGTTGGTTCTCAGCGTGCCGCAGTGGGGAAATACCCTG
>JASMLR010000051.1:0-380 GCA_030748575.1 Phycisphaerales bacterium
GAAGTTGCCCGTCATCGTCGTGGTCAGCCCACAGCGTTCCGGCGTCCATGGAGGTGTCCTCGCCGCCACGAGCACCAGCAAGGATCGACGCGAGGCGGTCCGGGGCGCGGCGGAAGTCCAGTTCACGCAGCAGTGGTCGCAGTTCCGCAATCGGCAACTCAGTCGGGTCGTACCGGGCCGATTCGAGATCGAAGTCGAAATCGAGATCATCCCGAAGTTGCACGAGTTCGCGGTTGAGATGCAGACGTTCCTCGGCACCTTCGAGATTCTCGCGGCGTTTGCCCTTGATCTCATCGAGATGCTCGTAGATGCCCTCGATGCTGCCGTATTGAAGAATGAGTTTCGACGCGGTCTTCGGCCCGATGCCCGGAATCCCCGGG
>JASMLR010000051.1:390-669 GCA_030748575.1 Phycisphaerales bacterium
GATATTGTCAACGGAATCTCCCATGAGTGAGAGGATGTCAACAACATGCTCGGCCTCGACACCTTCAACCTTGAAGATGTCGGCAGGTGTTCGCAGCACATCTCGCTGAGGGTCGTACACCTCGGTTCGCTCGCTGATGATCTGCGCCAGATCCTTGTCGGCCGAAATAATGCAGACGTTCACGTCAGGGTGCGCCGCTTCGAGACGCTTCACGAGCGTGGCGATCACATCATCCGCTTCGGCACCCTCGACCCCGAGCAGCGGAATGCCCATGGTTTC
>JASMLR010000052.1 GCA_030748575.1 Phycisphaerales bacterium
GCCAACCGTTCCCACCGGGCCTACTGCTCGCTGGCCAGGCCCGGCATCGACGCCCTGCTTCTGGGGATGAACCCGGGGCCATGGGGCCTGGCACAGACGGGCGTGCCGTTCGGCGAGGTCGATCATGTGAAGCGATTCCTGCGAATCAGCGAGCCGGTTGATCGGCCTGAGGGAGAACACCCGAAGCGACCGGTACTGGGGTTCGACTGCCCGCGGAGTGAGGTGAGCGGAAGACGACTCTGGAGTTGGGCGGAGGCGCGGTTTCGGACGGTCGATGCCTTCTTCGAGCGGTTCTTCGTCTGGAACTGGTGCCCACTCTGCTTCATGGAGTCGGGCGGTCGGAATCGAACGCCGGACAAGCTGCCGGCGGAGTCACGGCGGATTCTCGAGCCGGCCTGCGACGCGGCGCTCCGGGAGGTCGTGCGGATCCTGAAGCCGCGATCGGTCATCGGGGTCGGTGCGTTTGCGAAGAAGCGAGCGACCAGGGCACTCGAGGACCTGGACCTTCCAGTTCATCAGATCCTGCACCCCAGTCCGGCCAGCCCTGCCGCCAACCGGGGGTGGGCCGCGCAGGTCGATCGGCAACTGCAGACGGCGGGCTTCGAGGTTGCGACCGCCTGAGGGAATCGTCAGGAGTCCGGGACGGTCTTTGCCGGTCTCGACCCGAG
>JASMLR010000053.1 GCA_030748575.1 Phycisphaerales bacterium
CGCAGAGTGGTATCGCCGGGCAGCATCGGGCGCGGGTGGCTCGTGATGTGGCATGGACTCGGTCTGGCGCTCGTCACCGGTCTTGGGGGAACCGCCGATGAGTCGCCGTGGCTGGTCGATGCTGCCGCCGACTCGGGCCTTCACTTTCAGTGGAACTCCGGACATGACGCAGCCTTCTTGATGCCCGAGGTCGTCGGTGGCGGCGTGGCCCTGCTTGACTATGACGGCGATGGCGACCTCGATCTGGCAGTCACCCAGTTTGGGTATTTGCGAGGCGAAGTGCAGTGGCTGGAAAATCTCGGAGACTGGCAATTTCGCGGACATCACCTCATGGACAAGTCCGGCGGTATTCACGGCCCCATCGTCGACATCGACAACGATGGTGATCTCGACATCGTCGTCCTCTTCTCGCAGGAGTGGGAGTCGGTGCACGCCTTCGTGAACGATGGCACTGGCGCATTTGCGCCGACGGTACTCCATGATGTCGCCGACGCGGATTACTCCAGCAGCGGTATCGATGTGGGCGACATCGACGGCGACGGCGATGCGGATATCGCCTGGGCCAATGGCGACGCGTTTGTCTCTGTCGACTACCGACCGCTGCCGTCCCATGGCGTGCAGTGGCTCGAAAACCGCGGCGATCTCGACTTCGCCTTCCACCGCA
>JASMLR010000054.1 GCA_030748575.1 Phycisphaerales bacterium
GCGGTGCTGCCACGATTGCCCAGCGGGATCGAGACGATCTTCATCGGCGGCGGCACGCCGACCCACCTTCCCACGGGCGATCTGCAGCGTCTGCTTGTCGGTCTGGGGGAGCTGCTGGCAGCCGGGGCGCCTCCGCTGCGGGAATGGACCATCGAGGCCAATCCAGACACGATCACGCCGCAGATCGCGGCGGTCCTTGCTGGCTCGGGTGTCACGCGGGTCAGTCTTGGGGCGCAGTCCTTTGATCCGGTTTCGCTCGCTACCTTGGAGCGGCAGCACGAGCCCAGAAATGTGGGATTCGCCGTCGACCATCTGCGAGCGGCGGGCATCGAAGACGTGTCGCTCGACCTCATTTTCGGTATTCCCGGCCAGGCAGCCCCGCTGGACGTGTGGAAGCGTGATCTCGATCACGCCATTGCGGTGCGGCCGACCCACCTGAGTTGCTACGGACTGACCTACGAGGCTGGCACGCCGCTGCGTCGGCGGCTCGACCGCGGTCAGGTCGCCCGGGTGAGCGAGGACACGGAGGCGGCGTTGTATGAGCACACGCTCACGCATCTGGCCGCGGCTGGTTTCGAACACTACGAGATCAGCAACTGGGCGCTCCCGGGGAATCGCTGCAAGCACAACCTCGGGTATTGGCGGAAT
>JASMLR010000055.1 GCA_030748575.1 Phycisphaerales bacterium
GCATGCAACGGGGATGACGAGGACAGCTGCGGTGGCTATACATCGCAACTATTCGTCGATGTGACCTCGGGCGAACAGTACTTGATCCGGGTTGGCGGTTGGGAATCAGGTAACAGCGGAACGGGCACAGTCTTCATCGATTGTCAGTAGATCGTGTGCCACGATCGCGTGGATGACGGGTCCTTTACAGTCTTGTTCAGCCCGCTTTGGATCGCCGCGCCGTCTGGCATCGGCTCCAGAGGACTGTTCCCCAAGCACCGCGCTCCCACCATGACGGAGGTGCTGTGGGGTGGTGGGGGTGAACTAAGGGCAGGGGCCCCAGGATTCCAAGAGTTGAAGTAAGTCGTGGACGTCAACATCGTCGTCAGCGTCAACGTCAGAAGAGCATCCAGATGAATTGGATCCATCTTCGCATGAAACACCGGCGCAATATGTCCCCAAGCCACCAAAGCTGCCTGCGACAGTGTCGCAGTCTTCATACACCAGTTCTAGGCACCCGCCATTTATGCAACACCAGCCCTTATTGCCGATCACACAATCTGCATCGAATACATTTCCGCCGAGATCCTCCCAAGCGTCCGTCATGTCTGAGGACGAGTGTCCACAGAATTGTGTGTTTCCGATCTCGATGTAGTAACTGGTGTA
>JASMLR010000056.1 GCA_030748575.1 Phycisphaerales bacterium
ATTCGGACAGGCCACGATGAAGCCCCGCTCATCAGCGAGCTCAATCCAACCATAGTTGTTGATCATGTCGTTGTTGTTGCCACTGTAGCCATGCAGCGCCAAGATCAAGGCGGGCGAATCAGACAACTGGCCGGGGACATGAATCCGATACTGACGATCCAGTCCATCATGCGGAAATGTGATGTTCTGGCCGTTGGCAGATGCAGCTGCGAGCGCACACAAAGAAATTGGAGCAAGACTTCTCATCGATGAACACTACACCATTTTCATAGAAGAACCAGCAAACTCCAGGAATCCAACCCCCATGAAGATCCCGCCGCCAGCCCACAACACCCCCGCCGTGCGGGGGTGTTGTTCTTGAGGGAAGACGTCGGTGAAGTGAACCAAGATGGCTCGTTGAGGTGCGGGCCAGAGTGGCCGGCGGCTGACGCTCGCACGTCCCTTGTTGCAGAAGCCGCCGCAACTTCTCACTTCGCCGATGATCGAATCGCGCGGTAGCCGCCATACATGGACGCGAAGGCCAACAGTGCGTAGCCGATCTTCCACACAGCACTGGTGCCTGGCTCGAAAGCGTGAAGGAACCCGAAGAGGCAGAACACCGCGAAGAGAATCAGGAGCACTCCGACGATGCCCTTCAACAT
>JASMLR010000057.1 GCA_030748575.1 Phycisphaerales bacterium
GAGCCTGGAAGTGGCGGATGATGACAGGGGCGTGGGAAATGGTCGCAGAGGCAATGAAGCAGGGGTTGTTGGATCCTCCACCCGATGTGCTGTTTGCAACAAGTCTGCTCGATGTCGCGTCGCTGCGAGCGGCGATGCCGCGAGGGAGCCGTGACATTCCCATTGTGCTGTACATGCACGAGAATCAGGTGGTCTATCCGAGGAGCGAGCAAGGGGATGTTCGGGATGCTCGATTTGCACTGACCAATCTCAACAGCATGCTTGCGGCCGACGCGGTCATCTTCAACAGCACCTGGAACATGGAGTCATGTATTGAGGGGTTGATGGGATTGCTTCGAATGCAGGGGGACTGCGCGATGGGGGATGTGGAAGCGATCATCCGCGAGCGGTCGCGCGTAGTTTGGCCCCCGGTGGAGGAGCCTCCAGCAGAGTCGCAAGTTTTACATAACGCCGGCAGTGGTGGCTCGACCCGGGTTCTCTGGCCGCACCGCTGGGAGCATGACAAGGGTCCGGAGGAACTCCTGGCATTGGCTCGAGCGCATACCGAGACGTCCAACCTTCGGTGGATCATTTTGGGCGAGCGGTTCGGCGCCGTGCCACCGGCCATGGAAACTTTTCTCAAAGAG
>JASMLR010000058.1 GCA_030748575.1 Phycisphaerales bacterium
TCGTAGCGAAGACCATCAGCCTCGATGCGTCGAAGGTGACGAATGTTGCGCCGCGGTATGCCCGAATGCGGGCTGCGGAAACGCGTGAGATTTTCGGCTGGGAGAACATCGAACTGATCAGCGACCGGCCATTTGACACATGGCTTGAGGAGTTTGATGCCATCAAACAGGCGCATCCGGAGGGCGTGCTCATTGCGTCGATCATGGAGGAGTGCAACGAGCAGGGGTGGATCGAGATCGTCGAACGATGCCAGGATGCCGGCGTCGATGCATTTGAACTCAACTACTCGTGCCCACACGGGCTTCCGGAGCGGAAGATGGGGGCGGCGATGGGCGAAAACCCCGACATCGTCGAGGAGGTCAGCGGTTGGGTGATGAAGGTGGCGAAGAAGCCGGTCTGGGCGAAGATGACGCCGAATGTAACCCACATAACTGATCCAGCGCGTGCGGCTCTGAGAAGCGGGTGCGACGGAGTCGCCGCGATCAACACGATTCTGAGCGTGATGGGCGTCGACTTGGAAACACTGCGCCCGCAGCCGACGGTTGAGGGGTACTCCGTCCCGGGTGGCTATTCCTGCAAGGCTGTGCGGCCAATTGCACTGCGCATGGTGATGGAG
>JASMLR010000059.1 GCA_030748575.1 Phycisphaerales bacterium
GTGGATATCCCTTGCCATCAAACCGTTCGTGGTGATGCATCACGCCCCCGATAATGTCCTCCATCTGGGGAATGTCTCGCAGAATCCTCGCCCCGATTTCCGGGTGCCGCCTGATCCAAGCGAATTCCTCTTCGCAGAGCTGCCCCTTCTTGAGCAACACCGCCTCTGGCACACCGATCTTGCCGATGTCGTGCACAAGGCCAGCGATGCGAACCCGCTCGACACGGTCCGCGTCCATACCAGTGGCTGCGGCAAGTTGCGCAGTGAGCAGTGCAACCCGTTGCGAGTGACCGCAGGTGTATCGATCCTTCGCGTCAATGGAGGCCGTGAGCGCCTGAAGCGTGCCGAGGAATGTCGCGCTCAAGTCTTCGTACAGCGCGGCGTTCTCCAGAAAGATCGCCAACTGGGCAGCAGTTGCCGTCAGGAGTTTGATATCGACCGATGACACGGACGTATCCGGGCCGAACTTGTCCGCTGCCATCAACACGCCGATCAATTGCCCGTCGCTGGTGATCGGTTCCACAACGGCGGCCCGTCCGAATGGTCCGCCATCCTTTAGAATCGCGGGTGATCCCGGTGCCAGTCTGGAACGAACCCCGGCAACGATCGCTC
>JASMLR010000005.1 GCA_030748575.1 Phycisphaerales bacterium
ATCAGGCTTGGCCGTGAGGGATACACACGCATTCACCAGAATTCGCAGGACGTTGCCCTCTACCTGTCGAGTTCGATCGAACAGATGGGACCGTTCGCCCTGATCTCACGCGGCGATGACATTCCCGTCTTCGCCTTCCGCCTCAAGGATGACTTTGACGGCTGCTGGGACGTGTTCCAACTCTCGGAACGCATGCGGCACCGCGGATGGCAGATTCCCGCCTACACCTTCCCGAAGAACCGGGAAGACGTCGCCGCCCTTCGCATCGTCGTGCGTGAGGGTCTCAGCCGGGACCTCGCCGACGAACTCCTGGACAGCATCAAACACTCCATCGCCTCCCTCGAAGCAGACGCAGCCGCGGCCAACGCCCCCGCGCCACCCGAGGACGCCGATGCGGCCGCCGCCCGCGAGCAGAAGAAGAAGTTCACGAAGTGCTGACCAACAGCCAGCCGCGGTTTCCGGGCCGTTGCCTGGGATTCGGTTGAGTCCGCTGGAACAGGTTCAGTGAATGAACCGCAGCGAGCCGAAGTCGGGAATGATGCCGCTGGCGGGCGCGGGGAAGTACACGACGAAGGCCTTGCCGATGAGCAGTTCCCGCGGCACGACAAACGGGGTCGGATCGACCTGCTCGGCGACAATGGCCGCCGGCGCGCCCCAGAGTCGGCCGTCGAGCGATCGGCCGCTGTTGTCGCCAAGCACAAAGAACTGATCGGGGCCGAGCGTTGGAAGATGGTCCGGGTGCGTCGCGGCGGCGGGGCGGCCCGGCTGCACGTCGGCGGCGAACTCGCTCGTGGGCGCGTTCTTCATGGCGTGCGCGGTGAGGACGCCGGGCCGATAGAAGATGTCGCGGTCGACCTCCATGCGGGTCAGGCTGACGGGGCTCCCGCTGAACGACCACGACAGGGACGGACGCGTCGGAATCAGTTCTGAAAGTCTGCCATCACTGAGTTTGGCCCCATCCACGCCCCTGGAGGCGACGAGCCGCTCGTGCGGAGTCCAGTCGTACTCAAGCTCCAACAGCACCGATCCATTCAGCCGCAAGCGGGCGGCCTGATCCAGGTGCTCGGCGACGAATCGAGCCGGCATGCCGGGCTGGAGCGGCGGGACCTCGGCCTGCACCCGCTCGACTTTGGACGGCGCGCCGACCGGCCACATGGAGATCGCCGCGCGGCCTTCTTCGATCGCATAGCGGAAGACGTGGCCGCGTGCCGTCAGGTCAAGCGACGTCGAGAGCCCCGACGCCTCGGGCGTGAGGGTCGCCGCGACGCGGAGGTCCGACACGGGAAAGTCGACTTTGGCGCGGGGGCCGAACATGTTGTACGCGTTCCAGTCGTCAAGCGGGAACCGCCGATCATCCCAACGAAGCGTCACCGGGCCAACGCCGGTGGACTGCAGCGTTTCGCCCTCGGTCTTCCAGGCAGCAGCGGGGTCCGCCAACCAGGGCATTCCAGACCAGCCCTGGGGAAGCCGCAGCGGCTGCTGGGGTGTATGAACACTCGTCCACACGGTCTGCCAGGCGGACTCCGCGACATGCTGGGGTTTGCGGGCAATGTGGAACCGCGTCTCGCCCGGACCGCGGACAAAGATGTCACCGTCGACGATCCAGATCGTCTCGCCGGGCAGGCCAATCAACCGCTTGATGTACGTTCCTGTGGCCCCCTCCGGGGACGCGGGATTCTTGAAGACGACGACGTCCCACCGATCCGGTTCCGAGAACGGGTACAGCCACTTGGCGACGAGAATGCGATCGCCGAACCGCGGGCCGTTCATGGTGAGGGCATGCTGATCCGCAAACGGCTGCTCGCGGCCGGCCTGATGATCACGCAGCATCTCCGTCGGCAGCCGCGTCAGCCCTGCCGGCAGGTCCAGCCCGACGGGGGTCACGCTGCCCGTCTGATTACTCCGCACCTGCATGTGCTGGCCGAGCAACGTCGGCGCCATCGATCCGGTTGGGATGACAAACCCCTCGACGACGAACCCGCGGAAGATCATCGCGATCGCAAAGGCGACGATCAGCGACTGAATCGTCTCGATGGCGGTGCTGCCGTGGGGCTTGCCTGTGGTTTCCGATGAGGTCGACATGGGCGTCAAGGATACGGCGGCTACGCGCTTCCAGCCTCGCCCGACGATCCGCCACCCTTGCGGCGACGCCGGCGGCGACGCTTCTTCTTCGTGCCGCCGCCCTCGGCGGCCTGAGCCGCAGGCTCACTGGCGGGTTTGCCGCCCTTGCGGCGGCGGCGACGACGCTTCTTGCCGCCGCCATCCTTGCCATCCTTGGGGGATTCGGCCCGATCCTCGTTCCTGCCACGGCGGCGTCTGGACTTCTTCTTTTTCTTCTTCTCCGACGGGGGGATCCGCTCTTCGGATGGGTCCCCGAAGTCCATGGTGCTGTGCTCCCCTGGCGCCGGGCAGGCATCGGGGTCGAGCAGTTCTTCCACCGGCACCGCCACGTCGCGGCCATCGTCCTCAAGCCTGACGCGAACAAGTTGGGTCAGGATCTGCCCGTCCTGGACGATCCCCGGCCCAAACATGGTGCCCACGCGGGTCTTGCGATGCGGAAGTTTGGCCTTGAGTTCCTTGTAGGTCTGATCCTCGTACCGGAGGCAGCACATCAACCGACCGCACCGGCCCGAAATCTTGAGCGGGTCGAGGGTGGCCTTCTGCTGCTTGGCCGATCGCATGGAAACGGGCTTGAGCACCTTGAGGAAGTTCTTGCAGCAGCAGTGCTGGCCGCACCGTTCATAGTCCGCAACAAGCCGGGCCTCGTCACGAGACCCAACCTGCCGCATGTCGATGCGGCATCGAAACTCGGCGCCAAGATCCTGCGCAAGCTCCCGGAAGTCCACCCGTGACTCCGACTGGTAGTACACCACGCCACGCTCGGATTCGAGCGTCATCTCCGCGTCGACGATCTTCATCTCAAGGTTGTAGAAACCTGCCAACTCTCTGGCCTTGGCCGCCAGTGCATTCGCGTCCCCCTCCCGCTCGGTGAACGCGCGAAGGTCATCGGGTGTGGCCACGCGAAGCACCTTGCCACGATCGTAGAAGGGGTAGTCCTTGCCGCCGGAAGCCTCGATGTACGATCGAATCTCGGAGCGGGAGACCGATGTCGGGCACCCGCCGTTGCTGCAGGTGGTTGTGAGCATCGTCGCCAGTTCGATCCCGCGATGCGTCCGCACAACGAACTTGGAGCCGCATCCGGCCCGGATGCCGTCCCGCGACTCGTACTCTCCGATCTGCTTCATGCGGCCGAAACGGACCACAAAGGTTTTCGGGGGATCGGTCGCCGCGAGCTGCTCTTCGAGCGTCATCGCATCACGCCGCGCCGGATCGGCGTCTTCTTCGAACACTTCAAGGGGGAATATGGACATTGGAGATTCGCGTTCCGCGTGGCGAAACGTCGCGTGCGTACCGACCTGTCACCAGACCGGGGTATCAGCCTCAGCGGATCGTCTGGCGGATCCGATGAGTGGAACGCGAATCAGCGGCATATCGTAGCACGGGGCCCGGGCGGTCGGCAGGACTACTGGCCCGTCTTGAGGTCCTGAAGGCCCTTGCGGCTGCGTTTTGAGAACATCAGGCGAATCGGCACCTCGCTGAACGGCAGTTCTTCACGCAAGCGATTCATGAGGTATCGCTCATACCGGCCCTCAAAGAGTTTCGGATCGTTGACCACCAACGCAATGGTGGGTGGATCCGTGGCCACCTGCGAGACATAGAACAACTTCGCCTGCGTGCCCAGACGCGACGACGGTCCACGATGCTTCAGAATCGACTCGATGACGCTATTGAGTTGGCCCGTCGTTTCGCGGTGCCTGGCCTGCTCGCGAAGGTTGAAGGCCATTGTGACCACGTCCTCGAGCCCTTCGCCTTCCTCAGCACTCACCAGCACGATGGGCGCGAAGTCGAGGCCGCGGAGTTCCCGTGTCAGATACTCCGCAAACCCTTCGGGATCGGTGTCGTCCGGGACGAGATCCCACTTGTTGAGCACCAGGACCGTCGGCTTGAACTGTCGCTGCAACTCCTGGGCGAGTTTACGATCGACCTGAGACACCTTTCGGGTCGCGTCAATCATGAACAGCACCACATCGCTGCGGCGAATCGCGTGCAGCATGCGGTGGTATGCGTAGTACTCCACGTCACCAGAGAAGCTCTTGCGGCGACGCAGGCCGGCCGTATCAATCGCGACAAACGGGCGGCCCGCCATCTCGAACCGCACATCGACCGCATCGCGGGTCGTCCCTGCGATTTCAGACACGATGCACCGCGCTTCGCCCGCAAGCGCATTGATGAGCGTCGACTTCCCGGCATTGCGGCACCCGACGATGGCCACCTGCATCTCTGCATCGGCCGGCGTCTCCGCCTGCTCCACACGGGTCCACAACTGCTCGCGAAGTTCCCGAATGCCGTAGCCACTGGTCGCCGACACGCACTGCGGCACGCCCATGCCCAGGCCGGCGGCCTCCATGGCGTGCGGCTCCCAGGATTCGTCGTCCACCTTGTTGGCAACGATGATGACCCGGTCCTCAAGTTGGCGTTTGCGAATCAGGTCCACGACCGTTTCGTCCAGCGGGACCACGCCGTCGCGGGCGTCCACGATGAACAGAATGACCGTCGCCCGCTCCATCGCCTCGCCGATCTGGCCCTCGATATCGCTGGTGAGCGACGCAAGGTCGCAGCCGGCATCGTCGACTCTGGTGTCTTCGGTCGTGTACACGCCCCATCCGCCGGTGTCCGTGAACTCCACCCACCGCGTGTCGGTCGTGTCCAGCTCCAGCGGAGGCTCGAGTTCCGCCAACGCCGTGACACGGTCGCGGGTGACGCCGGGCACGTCATCCACAATGGAAATCCGCCGCCCGGCAAACCGATTCAGGAGGCTGGATTTGCCGACGTTCGGCCGGCCCACGATGGCAACGATGGGAAGGGACATCGGGGGATTGTACGGGGACCGAGGCCCGGGGCGGCTTCCGAATCAACGGGCAGCCCCAACTCGTCCGGGCTGGCTTCTACACTGCCGACATGGCGACGCCACCTGATGCCGGATTGCTGCTGGTCGTCTCCGGACCATCCGGAGTCGGCAAGACGACCATCGTGCATCAGGTCCGCGAGCGGCTCGGCGGGCGGTTCAGCGTGTCCGCAACGACCAGGCCCCGAAGCGACGGCGAAGTGGACGGAGAGGACTACCTCTTTGTGTCACCGGAACGCTTTGACGAGATGGTCCGCACCGACGCATTTCTGGAGCACGCGGAGGTCTTTGGCCGCCATGCGTACGGCACGCCCCGCGAGCCGGTCGACAAGGCGCTGGCCGAGGGCGAACTGATCATGCTCGACATCGACGTGCAGGGCGCCATGCAGGTGCGAGATCGAATGCCGTCCGCGTTCATGCTGTTCATCCTGCCGCCAAGTGATGATGAACTGCGTCGCCGGCTTGAGTCGCGGGGCCGCGAAGATGAGGAAGCGATCAACCGACGCTTCGCTGAGGCGCGGCGGGAGATCGACCTGGCGACCGGCCGCGACCTCTACGACGCCTTCATCACGAACGATCGACTCGACCGCGCCGTCGACGAGGCGTGCCGGCTGGTCTCGGCGAGACGAACCATCGCCGCGGTCGAGGGATGACCCCCGCGATGTCCTGGACCGCCGCCGCGCTGTGCTGCGGCATGGCATCGGCCGTCGTGCCCGACATTCAGGCGAGCCTCGCCCAGCACGGCGGCGCGCTGGTCATTCCGCTGAGGGACGCGTCTGGGCAGTCCGATGTCCGCTTGACCGATGGCCCGCGCCTTCGGAGCCAGGTGGTCTGGCTTGAGGCCGCGCCAACCCCGCAGCGGCACTGGACACTTCCCCCGCGGTCGCTGCAGATCCACACCACCCCGACACCGAACGGCTCGCCGTATCTGCTGGTGAAAATGCCGCTTGTCGGTGAAGGAAACCTCCTGGTTGACGGCTCGGAGGTCGCGCTGCACTGGGCCACGTTCCCGGCGTCCATGCCACACCTTCGCCTGGACAGTTCGGCCGAGCCCGAGCAGATGGACGGCCCGTGGGCGGCGCCGCCGATTGCAGACCCCTCTCAGGCCTGGCGGTGCGAGTTGATCGCATCGTTCCGCGGTGGCGCCCAGCCGACGTTTGACGGTCTCACGGAACTCGAACGCGTGATCGCCATCGCGTCGCTCGGCCCCTGGCGGCTGGCGATGCACCGCGTGGCGTCGGCAGACCTCGGGGTTGCCCGGCGGGTCGCTGAGCTTCTCACGGGCGTCGCTCGTCTGGACGGCCGCCCGGTCGCGGCGTGGCTGACGTCCAACGCGCCGCTTCAGGAGTTCCTTGCATTGGCGGTCACCGAAGACCCGGGCGAGCCGCTGTCGGTTCGCGCAGCGCGATGGTGTGATCGACAGACCGACCTGCTCACCTGGATTGAAGAGGACCAGGGCGACGACGTCGTGCTCGGGTTTGCCAACCCGCGTCCGGTCGCGGCGCTGGCCGAAGTCACCTGGGCGGTGCCGGGCGAGTTGCCCTGGCCTGCGCACATACCGGCCGCGTCCGTACAGCGCCGCCGCTACGAGCCGCTTCCACTTCGCGGCGCCGATCAACTGGCGGTGCAGGTGGGGGCCGCCCATCTCACGTTGCCGGTTGATCGCTCGGCCCGGGAGGTCACCCCGCCTGGCCTGACGATCGGCCCGCTGTACCCCACGCGCACCCTCTCGGACGTCGCGGCGGCCACGCCCCCACCGCCGCCGCCCACGGCCATGCAGACCTTCGCGCAGGTGCGTCGGCTGATGGGGCACTGGGAACTCATGCTGGAGTGTCGATGGCCCGCTCGGCCAGCGTCGACGCAGGGCGAGGCCGTCACCATCACCTGGACGTGCGGCGAGCATCGCCATGCGCTCGTCGCCACCCCCGACGGCCTGGCAGAGGCGTCGGCAGCAACGGCGCATACGTCGGTCCATGAGCACGCGTGGCTCTGCAGGATTGTGCTTCCGGATGCATGGATCTGCGGAACGCCGACGCTCTCGCTGGCCCGCACGCATGCCGGGCACGAGGGCGTCGAAACCTGGCCGACGCCGGCGACGCCCTGGTCGTCGCAGCCGGATCCGGCCATGCTCGACCTGTCGCGCTGGGATGAGTAGCGCAGGGATCAAGAGCAAGGGGATGAGTAGCGAGGGGAGGCGGCGCGAGCCTGCTACGCGGAGACCGATGCGGTCGGAACCGTGTCGAGAATGTCGCTGAGCAGCTCGTCGGCCGTCACGCCATCGGCCTGCGCCTCAAAGTTCAGCACCAGCCGGTGCCGCATGGCAGGCAGGACAGCGGCGCGAAGGTCCGCTTCCTCAATCTCGCTGCGCCCGTCCCGCGCCGCAGCAACCTTGGCCGCCAGTGACAACGCCTGTCCGGCGCGGGGAGAGGCCCCCAGCCGCACGTACCGGTCGATCCGTGGTGGGGCGAAGGCCTGACCGGGGTGCGTCGCCAGCACGATGTTGGCCATCGACGCCAGGAGCGGAGCCGGGATTCCGACCGATCGCACCGTCTTCTGATGAGCCAGGATCGCGGCCGCGTCAAGTACAGGCTCGATCGTCGGTTGGGACACCGAGGTCGTTCGCGAAAGAATCTCGCACAACGCCTCCCGCCCGGAGTAGCCGACCAGCAACTTGAAGAAGAAGCGGTCGAGTTGCGCCTCGGGAAGCGGGTACGTGCCCTCCTGCTCAATCGGATTCTGCGTGGCCATGACCAGGAAGGGCGGTCCGAGCGGACGCGTCTCGCCGGCGACCGTGACCGCCCGCTCTTGCATCGCTTCCAGCATCGCGGACTGCGTCTTGGGCGTAGCGCGGTTGATTTCATCGGCGAGCACAATCTGGGCAAACACCGGGCCGGGGCGAAACACGAACCGCCGGCCGTCGGCATCTTCTTCGACGACCGTAGTGCCTGTGACATCCGCGGGCATGAGGTCGGGCGTGAATTGAATGCGAGAGAAGTCCAGCGAGAGCGCCTGGGAGAGCGAACGAACCAGCAGCGTCTTGCCGAGCCCGGGTACGCCCTCAAGCAGGACGTGGCCGCCGGCGAAGAGGCTCGTCAGAACACCCTCGACGACTTCCTCATGACCGACAATGACTTTGCCAAGTTCGCTCCGCAGGCGGTCCCAGTCCTGTCTGAATGACGCGGTCATGCCCGCAGCGTAGCACCGGGCTTGCTCCCCCGGGGGGGGCTCGGCCGGGGGGGGCTCGGCCGGAGGGCTCGGCCGGAGGGCTTGGCCGGTGGGCCAAAGCCGGTGGGCTCAAAAACGAATCGTGCCCTGCACGCCGAAGATGGGCGCCGGGTCGTGGTCGCTCGCCCAGACGTCGCTTCCAGCAGCCGTCGTGGACTTCAGTCGGCCATACACCGTGGCGCCAACGAAGGCCCGCAGGCTGCCGGTCGGGCACACGTCGAAGTCGATGAATGCCATCACGGGGAGTGCTTCGGTCGTCCCGACGCCCCCGGGCGTGGGCGTATCGTCTCCCAGTCGGAACCGCTGGTAGTCAAACACCGCGGAGATCCCCACATCCACCCGATCATCGAGCGTGTAGACCAGTTCGGCTCCACTCTGATTGGCCCAGCCAGTCGTCAGATTGGTGCTGAGCATGAGCCGCTCCGAGATCTGCCAGTCCAGGACAATCACCGGGTAGATGAGCAGGCTGTCCTCGATGCGGCTCCGAACGCCGACACCGCCGCCGACGACCAGCTCGCGCGAGAACGCGTACGCCGCGCCGATCATGCCGCCCCCCTCAAACCCGTCACCAAGCGAACCACCCTGCTCGGCAGCCCATCGGGCCTGCCCGCCGCCGAACACCTGCCATTGCCGCGTCGCCTGCCACTGCAGGCCTGCATCAATGTGGGTCGTGTTGACGCTTGACCATGGGGCCACCAGGTTCTCGAACGAGAAGTTGTCGCGTTGATATCGACCGGACAGGAGGAGTTCCAGATCGTCCCGAAGGGGAATCCTCGCTCGCGCCAGCACGTGCCCCCGATCGTGCGAAAATCGGCCGGACGGCGTGTCCGTGAGATCCGTCCGCAATTGCCAGACCCAGCCGCCGCCGACGGACCCTGCGGCCGAGGTGTCCTCGGACTGGCCGAGCGGCGCCACCGCCCGGGGCGATGGATCGGCCGCCGGAGCGGGCGCGGGATCGGGCGCCGCAAGCGTCAGCGGACCGGACCAGAAAGGTGTCGGGTTCAGCACGCTGGCCAGAACAATGGACGTTGTCAACATGCGTGGTTTCCTCCGCGGTCGCTCGCCGTTCCACGCTACCAGACCGGTCACCGGATCCGGCGAGCACCGCACCTGCGATGGCTCGCGAGGCCCCGAAAGGGGTCGAACTAGTCTTCGCCCTTCTCGACCTGCCAGTACTCCAGTTCGACCGGTGCCTGGCGTCCGAAGATGGTCACCAGCACGCGAACCATGCCCTTGTCCGGCATGACTTCGTCGATGGTGCCTTCGTAGCCCTCGAATGGGCCTTCCTTGATGGTGACGTGGTCCCCGGCGACGAACTCCAGTTTCATCTCCGGCTCGGCGTCCGGCATCTTTGAGTCGAAGAGCATCTTCTCGACCTCGGCGGGCGACATCGGCGTCGGCTTGCCGGCCGTGCCGACGAAATCACCGACGCCCGTCGTCTCCTTGATGAGGAAGAAGACATCCTGCGGAATGCGGCCGTCCTCAAGCATCATCTCGACAAAGATGTACCCGGGGTAGAGCTTTGTTTCCGTGATCCGCTGCTTGCCGCCCTTGAGCGTCCGGGTCTTCTCGGTGGGCACCATGATTCGGCCGATTCGCTCGGAGAGACCCTCGATCTCGACCTTCCGCTGAAGCGTGTCCCGAACCGAGTTCTCCTTGTTGGAGGCAACGCGGAGCACGAACCAGTCCATCCCCTTGCGATACATCGGCATGTCGACCGCGGGGTCGAATGCATCCTCGGCATCCGTGGCCGGCGGCTCGGTCGCCGGCGCCTCGGGCGCTGGCGCCTCGGGCGCCGCAACCTCAACCATCTTCGTCTCTGGCGTCTCGGCGGATCCTGCCTGATCGATCTGTTCGTGTTCGGTCGTCATCATTCCCTGCCCTACTGTCCTTGCTTCATGCCCGAAGGCGTCAGGACCAAGTCTGCAACTCGATTCGATCAGCCCGTGCGGAGCACTGTCATCCAACGGAAGATGCTCGCGAAACCGATGTCAAACGCCCAGCAGTACAAGGCGACGATGATCGTCAGCCCAATGACGGCGCGGGTGGAGAGTTCGATTTCCCGCCGGCTCGACCAGTTGACCTTTCGCATCTCGCCCTCGGTCGCGATAAGAAACTCGACCGTTCGCCGCCGCGTTCCAATAAGGAGCCACCCCATGAACCCGAAGACGAGTGCGGCAATGAGCATGGCGACGACTCGCACATACGTCGGCTCAAAGCCGAACATGCTGACGCCCTCGAATTCCTTCCAGAGCCAGGCCAGACCGAGCGCGATGACGGCGCCGAGTCCGTAGGCCGACATCAGTCGAACCCAGTAGCCCTGTCCTGCCTTGTAGATCGCGGACATCATTCGTCTCCATCGCCCAGGCGCCTGAGCCCGGGCCTTCAACACGCCGGGAGTGACTCGAACACTCAACCTGCGGATTTGGAATCCGCTGCTCTGCCAATTGAGCTACCGGCGTTCCGTTCCGGGGCAATCGCCCCGGCCTACATCACTTCCTCTTGATCTTGTGCAGCGTGTGCTTGCGAAGTCGCGGGCTGTACTTCTTCATGCCCGCCTTCACCTTCTCGTCGATGCCACCTTTCACACGAATGCTCGTGCGATAGTTGAGATCGCCACACTCCGTGCACTGGAGCCACACATATTCACGATCAGCAGCCTTCTTGGCCATGCTTCACTCCGCCTTTCCCCGCACCCGCCCCCTCGCCGCGTGCGGCGAGGGGGCAAGCCGGGTGCGAGCAGCCCAGGGGGCTACTCGAGGATCTTGGTCACAACGCCCGAACCCACGGTCCGGCCACCTTCGCGGACAGCGAAGCGGAGGCCCTCAACCATGGCGATGTTCTTGCCGAGGCTGACCTTCATCTTGATGTTGTCGCCGGGCATGCACATCTCAGCACCAACGAGGTCCAGGCCACCGGTCACGTCCGTCGTACGGAAGTAGAACTGCGGCTTGTAGCCGGAGAAGAATGGCGTGTGACGGCCACCCTCTTCCTTGGTCAGCACGTAGACCTCTGCCTCGAAGACCGTGTGCGGCGTAATGCTGCCGGGCTTGGCAAGCACCTGCCCACGCTCGACGTCGTCCTTCTCGATTCCACGAAGGAGCGCGCCGACGTTGTCGCCGGCCTGGGCATCTTCCAGAATCTTGTTGAACATCTCGACGCCGGTGCATGTGGTCTTGGTGGGCTCGTCGGTCAATCCGACGATCTCGATCGGATCACCCACGTGGACCGCGCCGGTCTCGATACGACCGGTGACGACCGTGCCACGGCCCTTGATCGAGAACACATCCTCGATGGCCATGAGGAAGGGCTTGTCGACCTCACGCTCGGGCTCCGGAATGTAGGCATCGAGCGCGTCCATGAGCTCGTCGATCGCCTTGCAATCGTCGTCGCTCTTGCCTTCGCTCTCGAGTGCCTTCAGGGCCGAGCCGCGAATGACCGGGATGTCGTCGCCGGGGAAGTCGTACTGGCTGAGCAGTTCGCGCGTTTCCATCTCGACGAGATCGAGCAGATCCTCATCGTCGACCATGTCGCACTTGTTCATGAAGACGACGATCCGCGGCACGCCGACCTGACGGGCAAGCAGGATGTGCTCACGCGTCTGAGGCATGGGGCCGTCGGTCGCAGCAACCACGAGAATGGCGCCGTCCATCTGGGCGGCACCGGTGATCATGTTCTTGACGTAGTCAGCGTGACCCGGGCAGTCGACGTGAGCGTAGTGACGGCCTTCCGACTCATACTCCTGGTGGCTGGTCGCAATGGTGATGCCACGCGCCTTCTCTTCGGGAGCATTGTCGATCTCGTCAAACGCGCGGGCGTCGCCGAGTCCCTGGGCCGCCTGACGGGTCGTGATCGCCGCGGTCAGGGTGGTCTTGCCGTGGTCGATGTGCCCGATCGTGCCGACATTGACGTGCGGCTTGGTGCGAACAAATGTGTCCTTCGCCATCGGTGCGATTCTCCTGCGCGGGGCGGTTGGAGGGGCGGGCTTCGTGCCCGATCAATCCGTTCCGCCTCGCAGCAATCTCCTGTTCGGTCCGGCGCTCACTCAAGCGGCGAACCCGTGGTCCACAATGGACCTGTCCTTGTGTCATGTCTCGCACACGCGAAACATGTGTGCGCCCCGCGATCCGGGGCACTGCCGCGGACCGTCCGCGACAGCATGCGTATTCCAAGCCACCGACGGGACTTGAACCCGTGACCTCACCCTTACCAAGGGTGTGCTCTACCACTGAGCTACGGTGGCGGGGATCGTCCTGACCCACCTCGACTTGGATCCCGCCGCCGCAACCGCGCCGACGAAAAACCGTCCCAACAGGGACGGAAGCGGGAATTGTACCGGCATCCGGCCCGGTCGCAAGTCCCAGAGGTGGTCCATGCCATCCAATCCCTACGGCCGCTGCCCCACCGCCGCTAGGGCTGCAGTCGGGTGTCCAGATCGAGTACCCGGATCCCTCTTCCCGGATCCCCCGTGGATGCGTCGCCGGCAAGCTGTCTCCAGCTCCGCCAGGCCGTTTCGCCCCCAACGTGGCCGTCCAGAAAGAGCATGAGGGTGGAATCGCCGTTGCTGTACCTGAAATCGACTTCCTGCGTCGATGCCACGCCGGCCGGCGTGTCGCCCAGAATGTCGTTGGTAAAGGCAGCCTGCGTCCGGGCTTCGTAGGTCGTCCGATCCTCAAGCGGGCTCCCACCGATGGACTCGCCTCGGAAGGAATCCACGATGTAGAGGCTTCGGGCTGGCGCCCGGACCTGGCCATGGGTCACGAAGCGGTCCATGAAGGGGTCCGTCTGCGATCCGGTGATATCGCGGCGGGAGCGGGCGTCAAAGAAGTTGTTCGCGGCAAAGAAGCCGGGCAGCCCCTTCTCCCACGCCCCGGCGCCCAGCGGCGTCGGAAGCCCGAGGGCGCGGCCCTCGGGGTCGTCCCCGCTGTTCGACAGGCCCCTATTGCCGTGAAATGCCATGAACTCGACGCCATTTGCATCGATCTTCGGATAATCAAAGGAGTTCACGCCCGCCGATCGGAGCGGGTTGGCAAACCGGTTGCCCTCCTGGGAGTACAGCCACCAGCCCGGCGCGGCCACGCTGTCGGCTCCGTACCCGCCATACACATCGTCCGACCCGGCCCCCAGCACCGGGAACGACTTGAAATTGACGCTGGAGCCCAGGTTGGCGTCCACCCAGAGGATGTCGGCCCACGATCCCTGTGACAGACCATCCGCCCGAAGGTCGCCGGTCGTCCGAAACGGGTTGGCCGTGGGCGGTGAGAGCCAGTCATCGCCAGCGCCGGTCGAGGTGAAAAAGCGGGCGCCCCCGACGCGGTTCACGTCCGGGCTGTCGATCACGCCATCGCCGTCGGTGTCCACGCCGTCCTCGTCGAGGTAGTTGAACCGGCTCGGGACCACGGTGTCGCGGTGGGAGGCCGAATACTGATCCATCCACTGGGCGATCTGCCGGAGGTGATTCCGGGACTTCATCATCACCTCGCTGTCCTTGCCGCCCATCATGGCCACGGTGGTCAGCCCCAGCAGGATGCCGATGATCGAAATGACCACCAGCACCTCCACGAGCGTGATGCCTCGGGCCGCTGCGGACCGCTGGTGACGTGATGGGGAGCTGTGACGCGACACGAATCGACCTCCCGGGCACTGCCCGATCCTCAGGATACGACGGGAATGGTTCGCCGGATGCATCACCGGGGCGGTCAGCCCAGATTCATCGTCATCAGGAACTCGGCATTGGAGTTGGTCTTGGCGAGCCGGCTGCGGAGCAATTCCATGGCCTCGACGACGCTCATGTCCGAAACGACCTTGCGAAGCCGCGACACCAGATCGAGTTCCTTCTCGTCCAGCAGCAACTCCTCACGCCGGGTGCCCGACGCAGGAATGTCGATGGCTGGCCAGATTCGCTTCTCCACCAGTTTGCGGGTGAGGTGCAGCTCACTGTTGCCGGTGCCCTTGAACTCCTCGAAGATGACCTCGTCGGCCTTGGAGCCCGTATCGACCAGCGCGGTCGCGATGATCGTCAGCGATCCACCATCCTCAATGTTTCGGGCCGAGCCAAAGAACTTCTTCGGCTTGATGAGCGCCGCGTTGTCCACGCCGCCCGTGCCGATCTTTCCGGATCCCGATGCAGCGTTGTTGTAACCGCGGGCGAGCCGGGTGATGGAGTCGAGCAGCACGACGACCTTGCCGCCGGCCTCGACCATGCGGCGAGCCTTCTCCATGACAATCTCAGCAACCTGAATGTGGCGCGTCGCGTGTTCGTCAAACGTACTGGCAACCACCTCCACCGATTCCGCCGTATTACGCTTGAAGTCGGTGACTTCCTCCGGCCGCTCATCAACGAGCAGCACGATGACATGCGCATCCGGATGGTTGGTCGCAATCGCCTTGGTGATCTTTTGCAGCAGCACCGTTTTGCCTGTCCGCGGGGGCGCCACAATGAGGCCGCGTTGGCCGAAACCAAGCGGCGACACGAGGTCGATCACGCGGGTCTCGACACCTTCCGGGTCCGTTTCCAGCGTGATGCGTTCTTCGGGGTGCAGTGGTGTCAGGTTCTCAAAGGTCGGGAGATGCGACGCCTCGGTAGGGTCAGTTCCATTGACCGACTCCACACGCAACATCGCGAAGTACTTTTCGGCTTCCTTCGGGGGACGGATGAGACCACTGACGATCTGCCCGCGTCGGAGTCCGAATCGCTTGATCTGCGACGGGCTCACATACACGTCGTCGGGTGACGGAAGGTAGGAGTACTCGGGGCTTCGAAGAAAGCCATACCCGTCAGGCGAAACCTCCAGCGTGCCCTCGCCGATCATGAGGCCAGCCTTCGCGGCCCGCACACGGAGAATCTCGAACACGAGCTGCTGCTTGGGCATCGTTGCCGCGTGCTCGATGCCATCCTTCTCTGCGGCCTTGATCAGGTTTGGCGCAGACATCTTCTGGAGCACCGCGTGGTCCAGCCCATCCTTCTTGGCCTTGTCGAACTTGGCCCTGGCCTTCGCATCAAGCGACGCCTCCAGCTCTCGCGCCTCTTCCGCAAGTTGCTCGTCCGTCGGAACGGATCCGGGTTCGAGGGTCACGACCGGGACGGCGGGTGTCGATCCGGATGACTTCTTGCGACGTCGACGCTTCTTCGCCATCTGCTGCTTCCTTGACGAGCGGTGTTTGCCCTGTTTCTGCTTGCGGCCTTCGTCCCCGTCAGCGGGGCGGTCGCTCGTGGTGCGTTCGGGTGCCTGCGAGGGACTGGGCGTGGTCGTAGTGGACATGGAACGAAAACCTCGGATCTGTATGGGAAACCCCGTGACGAATGCGACGGGGAGCAGGATGAATCGACGGCGACCACGAAGCGTGGAAGAAACACCGGGGATTCAACGGGTCAGTCGGTACGCGGTTGAAGTCGATCCAGCAGGCCGGCGGTCTGCCGCCGAAGCGAGGCTGGATCCTCCGCGTTGACCAGTACATGATCGGATCTTGCACGCTTCTCGTCAAGGGGTATCTGAACATCCGATCGAGCCTGGAATTCTGCGTCGTTCCAACCGCGATTCGCCCGGACCCGCGCTCGCCGCACCGACTCTGGAGCGTCGATGAACACAACACAGTCGCACCAGGCATCCCATCCAGCCTCAAACAGCAGTGGCGCGTCGAGGACGACCACACCACTGGCCGGCTTTGATGCCTCAATCCGGCCACGGCAGATTGACTCAACGCGTGGATGCACGAGTTGTTCGAGCTTCTGCCGGGCAGCGGCATCATCAAACACGATTCTGGCGATGGCGGCCCGATCTACACCCGACGGCAGAATCACCTCCGCGCCCCACCACGCTGCAAGCATCTCCTGGACCTCGGGTTGATCCAACACATCATGGGCCACGGCGTCGGCATCGATGACATCACACCCGAGCGACTGCATGGCCGCTGCGAACATGCTCTTCCCAGACCCAATCCCTCCGGAGACTCCGACGACCATCGGAGGCGGGCTCATTGGACGACCGGTTCCCAACTGGTCCCACCGGCACCGTCCTTGATGGCGATGCCCATGTCCAGAAGTTCATCACGGAGTTCGTCCGCTCGGGCCCAGTCCTTGGATGCACGCGCATTATTTCTCGCCGCAATCAACTCGGCAATGCGAGCCTCGTCCACCGCGCCGCCAACGGAGGGCCGGACATCCAGGTCCAACACGCCAAGGACAGAGTCCATGCGTCGCAGCGATGCCAGTTCATCCCCCCACCGGCCCGGACCTTCGCCCGGCTCCGGAGCGTCTTCCATGGAGAGTGCGCCAACCGCCGTACTCAATACGCCGATCCCGCCCGCCACGTTGACATCGTCACACAGGGCAGCGGTGAATCCGGGGACCGCCGCCGTAAGCGGTCCCTCCCCGGACATCGGCACATCCGCGTGCTCTTCAAGCCACCCACGCACGCGATCCCACCGCTCGACTTGCCGCTGCGCATCCCGAAGGCCCTGCAACGTGAAGTTCGCGTTGGTGCGATAGTGCGTCCGAATCAATTCCAGGCGAATGGCCGCGGGCGACGCGCCGCGTTCGAGCAAGTCGCGAATCGTGAAGAAGGTGCCGCTGGACTTACTCATCTTGCCGCCGTCGACCATCAGGTGGCGCGTATGAAACCAGTATCGCGCGAACCGATCACAACCTGTCGTCCCCCGAGACTGCGCAATCTCGCACTCGTGATGCGGAAAGATGTTGTCTTCCCCACCGCTGTGAATGTCAATCTCTTCTCCGAGCAGTCCTCTTGCCATCACCGAGCACTCGAGGTGCCACCCCGGATACCCCTCGCCCCATGGGCTGGGCCACCGCATCAAGTGCGACTGATCCGGCTTCCAGAGCATGAAGTCCGCGGGATGCTTCTTGACCGACTGCGTCTGCATGTCGACACGTCCGCCTTCGCCGCTGCGAATGGCGTCGATCGTATTGCCGGAGAGTTCGCCGTAGTCCGGCCACGACGCCACATCGAAGTAGACCACGCCATCTCCCGCCACATAGGCGTGCCCGCGGTCGATGAGCGACTGCACCATCTCGATCATGCCGTCGACATACTGCGTCGGCCTGGGCAGACGCTCTGGATGTGATGCGGCGTCCATCGCGACGCCGAGCCCAAGCAATCTCGCATCCCGAAGGAATGCCTCGGCATAGAAGTCGGCAATGGCCATCGGGTCGGAGGGATCGACATCGACGCCGTCGGGTAACGCGCCGGACTTCTTGGCGTCTGCAAGTCGGCGGGCCGCGACTTCCATCTTGTCCTCGCCGCCTCCGTCTGCGACGGCGTCATCGGTCATGTGGCCGACGTCGGTGATGTTCATCACGTGGGTTACGTCGTACCCGACCAGTTCCAGAGTCCGCCTGAGTACGTCTGCGTTGAGGAACGAGCGGAAGTTCCCAATGTGCGCGTAGTCGTACACCGTGGGGCCGCATGAGTAAAACGTGACGGTGCGGCCCTCAGCATCCAGAGGCTTGAATGCCTCCTTGCATCCACTCAGTGTGTTGTGCAGGCGGAGTTCCACGCGGCGCAGCCTACATCACGCCTCGCTGCACGGCGCGCCCTGCCAGCGCCCTGCCAATGCCCGAGGACGTAGCATCCGAGCATGCCCGCCAAGACCGCAGACTGGACGCGCCGCACCGTGCTTGTGACCGGAGGCGCCGGCTTCATCGGCACGCACCTCACGCGGCACCTGGTCCGCGCCGGCGCAGCGGTCCGCGTCCTGGACGACCTCTCGTCGGGCAGCCGAGCAGGCCTGCCCGACGACGTCTCGCTGCACATGGGCTCCGTGACCGATCCCGACGCCGTCGCGCGGGCGGCCGAGGGTGCTGACGCCGTCGCGCACCTGGCGGCCATGGTCTCGGTCCCGGAGTGCCAGCAGGCGCCCGAGCAGTGCCGCAGCATCAACGTCGAGGGGACCCGAGTGGTCGCTGACGCTGCCGCCAGAGAGGGTGCAACCCTTGTGCTGGCAAGCAGTTGCGCGGTCTACGGCGACACAACCACCCCGCCCTGCCGCGAAACGGCCCCCCCGGCCCCAGCGTCCCGATACGCCCAGAGCAAGGCAGACGCCGAGCAGGTGGTGCTGAGCACCCTCGGGCGGGCCGCCACCTGCCTGCGGCTGTTCAATGTCCTCGGGGCTGGCCAGCGGGCCGATGTCGCCTATGCGGCCGTCGCGCCCATCTTTGCTGAAGCCCTCCTCGCAGGCCGGCCGCTCCAGGTCCACGGAGATGGGCTGCAGACCCGCGACCTGGTTCCCGTGGGCCTTGCTGTGGAGGCCATGTGCCGCGCTGCGATCGCCCCAACCGGCGGCGTGGTCAATGTCGGCACAGGCACCGCCACGTCCATTGCCGCCCTCATCACACTTCTGGAGGCAGCCACTGGCCGCACGGCCAGCGTGGTGCATACAGACCCCCGGCCGGCCGACATCCGAGCGTCCTGGGCATGCACCGAAAGACTGCAGGCGAGGTTCGGCCTTCCCGGGGTATGGGCTGACCCGGAGGCGCTGATGCAGGCGGTCACCGGACTGGTCACGGACCTGCAGGGCTCACCCCGCTGAAGCGTCGATTCCCAGCACATCTGCGCAGGACGCGAAGTGATACTGCTGCAGCAGCGCCTTCAACTTCTGCTTGGTTCCCCGCGTGTTGACGTAGCACTTGAATCGGCGGTGCAGTGGCATCGGAACGCGGGGGCAGTCCGGGGCGAAGTCTCGAGGGTGCAGGTAAATCACAGCAGGCATACCCCGCGCATGTTGCTGTGCGAACCCGCGTCTGATGAGCCACAGGGGAAGCAATCTCAGGTAGCCGCCTCCGGAGAAGGCCAGCCGCTTCGGGCCGATTCGCATGATGCTCATCGGGAGTTCCGGCATGGGACGCCCGGAGGGTGCGCCCTCAAACACATGCGGACCTTCCTTGCACGGATACCCCCCATGGGCGCGATCCGCAGGAAAGAGACTGGCGTCGTACTTGATGCCCAGATCATGCAGCACGTCAAACGCCCACTCGGTTCCCTGTGTAATCGAGAACGACGGCGCGCGAAACCCGAGTACCTTGCAGCCTCCAGCAGACTCTATGACATCAATTGATCTCCGCATGTCTTCGGCAAACGTCTCGGGATCGAGTTCATACACCTTGCGATGCCAGTATGAATGCGTACCAACTTCGTGGCCGCTCTCGACCATCAACTTGACCAGGTGCGGATACCGCTCGGCAATCCAACCGAGTACGAAGAACGTGCACCGAGCCCCGGCCTCGGTCACGGCCTGGATGATCCACTCCGTATACCGCTCCACGAGCGACTCTTTGTCGCCCCAGGCGTCGGGATCGGCCAGCGATGCCACTTCCACAATGTGAAACCAGTCCTCGATGTCAAAGGACAGCGCGTCGGTGATGTGCCCGCTGCGATTCACAGCTTCTCCGCCAATCCCTGATACCAATCAACCATCTCCCGCAGACCATCGGTCAACGACATGGCAGGCATCCAGTCCAGTTGTGAACGCATGCGTGAAACGTCGCAGCACACGCTTGGAACACCATCAGGCCTGGACGCGTCCCAGTCGATCGTCCCGGTCCACTCCGCTGCCGACGCCACACGTTCCGCAAGCTCGCGGATCGAGCACATGCGGCCTGTTCCAAGATTGATCGGCTCGGGCACCGTCACGCGCTCCGTGGCCCGAACGATACCCTCCGCCACGTCGTCCACATGAATGAACTCCCGCTCGGGCGTGCCAGTGCCCCAACACTCAACCCGCTGCAAACCCCGCGAGGCTGCATCAACGAACCGCCGCACCATCGCACCAACCACGTTGGCACGATCGGGATCCATTCGCGCGCCCGACCCGTAGACATTCGCAGGCATGACGACAGCCGCTGTCAGATCACCGGACCGTGAGCCCAACTCAAGTACGACCTGACCAAGACGCTTCGCGTGCGCGTAGCCTGCAGTGGGACCTCCCGGCCGCCCGGACCACAGTTCATCTTCCGTAAACGGCGGCTGCGTATGCGATGGATAAGCAATTGATGTTGACACGTGCGTCACATGCGACACGCCGTGCGCGCATGCCGCGTCCGCAAGCGACAGAATCATCAGCATGTTGTCGCGAAACGCGTCAAGGCCGTGCGCAGCGTTCCACGCGATGCCCCCCGTTGCTGCGGCGCAGTGAATGATCGTGTCGGGCTTGTTGGCTTGAACCCATGCCGCCGTATGCGCGAGGTCAAGCAGGTTGCAGTCGCGGCGGGATGGCGTCAGCACGGCGGCGCAGCCACGCGCGCGGAGCGCCGCGACCACGCGGCTGCCGACGAATCCACCAGCACCCGTCACCGCAATACAAGTTGACGTCAAGTCACGCATGCGATCGAGCACGGCATGATGCCGCGTCATCCCTTCGGCGTGAAGCCCAATCGCGTCAACAAGCCGTCGAACTGCTCGAGATCGTAGAACTCCAGACTGAGCCTGCCCCGGTCACGCTTCCGCCCGGTATGAATCCGGACCCGCGTCCCGAGATGCTCGCCCAACTGCCGCTCCAGGTCATCCAGATGCGCCCGGCCGCTTCCGGGCGTTCCGCCGCCCTTCCCGGTCGGCGCGACACTGGTCAGGCCCCGCACATGCCGTTCCAGTTCTCGGACGTTCCACTCGCCCTGGACGGCCTGCTTGGCCACGGCCAGCCGCTGGTCCACCGAGGCAATCCCCAGCAGACATCGGCCATGCCCCCCACTCAAGGCACCCTTTCGAATGAGTGTCCGGGTCCCTTCGTCCAGGTCGCACAGGCGAATCTGGTTGGTCACCGCCGCCCGTGTCAGCCCCACCTGCTCGGCAATCTCGGCGTGGGTCAGCCCGAATTCGTCCTGGAGCCGGCGGAAGGCATCGCCCCGCTCCACCGCATCGAGATCCTCTCGCTGCACGTTCTCGATGATCGCCCACTCGGCCGCCGTCTGGTCCGACACCGCACGAACGATGGCCGGGACCGCCTCAAGCCCCGCCGCCGTGGCCGCCCGCCACCGCCGCTCCCCAGCGACCAGCTCGTAGCAGCCGTCGTCGCCGCGAGGCCGCACCACAATGGGCTGCATGACGCCAGCGGTCCGAATGGACGCCACGAGGGGTTCCAGCGATGCCGAGTCGATGCTGTGACGAGGCTGGCGATCATTGGGCCGCACCTGGCCAACCGGAATGGCGGTCATCCCAGAGGGGGCCTCCGATGCCGGAGGCTCGGGCGACACGGGAGGCTCCGGCGAGGCCACTGCCTCGGCTGGAGCGGGCACCTCAACCGGGCCACCGATCATGCCACTCAGACCCATGCCCAGCCGCCGCTTCTTGGGCGAGCCCTTCCGAGACGCTCGCTTGGATGCCACCTTGGGCGCTCCCTTGTTGGCCCCCTTGTTGGCCCCCTTCGATCCCTTGCCCGCTGCTTTCCGTGCCGCCATACCGCGCCTCCTTACGCACTTGACCTGACCATCGACCTGCCGCGGCCAGGGGCCGCCACATCACACACTTCGTCCACCCGCGTCGCCCGAACGCATGTTTCACGTGAAACATGCCCGCCCCGGGGTCCAGCCCCGGGGTCCAGCCAGGGGTCCAGCCGCGGATCCAACCGCGGGCCCGCGAGGAAGCGACGCCGTTCAACGCGAGCGTTGTACCACACGGCGGCGGGGCAGGGGGGATGTGTCACGTGACACCCTGCCGGCACTCCGTCCGAGAACTCTTTCCAGCGACCACACCGGTATCCGGCGCCGCCCCGAGTCCACCAGCCGACGCCCGCCAACCGCCCGCTGCGGCCACGGGTATCTCCATCCCGTCCGGCCCCGGCGGCCTCCCGGCCCCATGATCGATCCAACATGGCACCGCCTCGCGAGCCAGGCCCCGCAGGAGCTATGCGCAGGTCGCGGCCGCCAAGACCCAGCGGCCACCCGGGGCCCGCGGGCGGCCCGGGATCTTCCGCGGCTGCGACCCGGGCCCCGACGCCGCCCGGCGAGCGCCCGCGGCCACGCGGGCGGCACTGTTGGAGACACTTCTGGCCATACCCCTGGCCATCCCCCTGGCCATCCCCCTGGGGGGCCACACCTGCGAGCCTGATCTTGCACGTTCACGACAGATATGCCACACACGCAGCCGTTCAACAATCTTCGTCGCCGCAAAGGCCAATTGTTGCGTATTGTCGCGATCGTCCCCGTACTGCGGCGTTCAGGTCGGCTCAGTCGCCCAGGATCACGACCTGATCGGGCGCCACGGACAGATGCACGGCGTCGCCTTCATGGGTGCCCTTCCCGGTCTCGCCCAGCTCGAGCACCTGAATCGTGGTGTCGGGAGCCGCCTGGCACTGCACGGAGAGAAGGGACCGCTCGCCGAGGTACATCTTCCGCTCGACCGTCCCGCCGATGGGCCCGCCGGGCTGGGGCGTGAACGCCTCGGGGCGGATGGAGCACGTGACGTTGCCCGCCTCCGGCAGGTCCGGGGGCATGGCCGTTGAGGTCAGCGTGCCAAGCGGGGTGTCCAGGGTGACTTCACCGCTGGTCCGGTCCCGGATGGTGGCCGGAACCAGATTTGTGTCGCCCAGGAACTCTGCTGTAAACCGGCTCGTGGGGCGGGAATAGAGCGACTCCGGTGTTCCGCACTGCTGAATCTGGCCGTCGCGGAGCAGGGCAATCCGGTCCGCCATCGAGAGGGCCTCTTCCTGATCGTGCGTGACGTAGACGCCGGTCAGGCCATGCGACTTGCAGATGCGGCGGATTTCGGCCCGCATGGACTGGCGGAGGCGGGCGTCCAGATTGCTGAGCGGCTCGTCCAGCAGCACCACACTGGGCTCGACCACCAGGGCCCGCGCCAACGCCACGCGTTGTTGCTGGCCGCCGGACAGTTCATTGGGCCGCCGATCACCCAGGGCTCCCATCTGCACGGCTTCCAACGCCTCGGTGACCCGCTGGTCACGCTGGGCTGCCGGGACCTTGCGAACCTCCAGGCCGTACCCCACGTTTTGCCGCACCGTCATGTGGGGCCAGAGGGCGTAGCTCTGAAACACCATCCCGGTCTGCCGTTTGTTGGCAGGCAGGTACGTGACGTCTCGCTCCCCGAAGAAGAGACGGCCCTCAGATGGCTCCAGGAACCCTGCAATCATGCGAAGCAGGGTCGTCTTCCCACACCCCGACGGACCGAGCAGGAAGAAAAGCTCGCCGGACTCGATCGTCAGATCAACGCCGCGAACCGCGGTCACCGACCCATACCGCTTCACCAGCCCGTCCATTCGAATCTGCGTCATGGAGTGCGGAGCATACGGGGTGCGGCAGGATGGCGTGGGCCTGCGAGGCTGGGGGCGCGGGGCGGGCGTGTGGGAGTGGGGGGACGGTGTGGGGGGTATGTTTGGGGGCTGTGGGGGGGTCGATCGTGAAGGTCGGTCCGAATGGCCGATAGCATGGCGGACATGCCTTCGCCTGCGGCCCATCACATCGAGCAGCTCCGCACCTGGCGGGTCCGCGGCCACCGCGCCAAGCCGCTGGCCGATCTGGTTCCCGGCATGCAGCGATCATTCAAGCGGGCGGAGCGGCAGGTCGGCGCCTTCGCCGATGCCTGGCATCAGTGCGCGCCGCCACCGCTGCGCGATCGGTGCCGCGTGGAGTCCATGCGTGGCGGGAACGCGCGGATCACGGCCAGTTCGGCCGCCGTCGCCTTTCAGGTCGATCGCGCACTCCGCAGTGGTCTGCTTCGCGCGCTCCGCTCCACATGCGCTACCGCCATCGCGAAGGTCGATGTCCGGGTTGGCGCCGTGCACCTTCCCCCGCAGCATTGATCACACGTCGCGGCGATCATCAAGCCTCGGACGCGTCGCCACGAATCATGTCCGGCACCGCTCGCAGCTGACCGTTCGCATCAAGGCACGCAAGCACCGTCCGGCCCGTGGACAACGTGTCGCCTCCGCGGCGAAGTACGTAGTGATGTTCGACCTTGACCCGGCCGCACGAAGCAAGTGATGTGTGCAGCGTGAGCACATCGTCATATCTCGCCGGCTTGAGGTACCGCACATCCAGTGAAACGACCGCGAGAAACACGCCGTCTCGCTCCAGCGCCGCATAGTCGGTGCCGCTACTGCGAAGCAGTTCTGTTCGTCCCATCTCGAACCACACCGGATAGGACGTGTGGTGGGCCACGCCCATCGGGTCGCACTCAACGTAGCGAACACGAATCTCGGTTTCTGCGGTCATGCACATCGTCACAACTTCCCTTGCAACCTTCTATTCGCCATCAGTCCAACCTCGCACAAGGACGCGGCCAGTCCACACGAGACGCGGATGCCGATCCACAGGAGCCACAGCAACGCTCCCGATCCAACAATCCCGCCGATGCACTCGGATGCACTCCATCTGTCAAAACTCAACCACAACAACAAGGATGCGATGACGGAGAATCCCCAAAGAGCGCCAAGGATGATCGTGGCGAATCGCCCCACCCACGCCACGTACGAAGATGCAAATGCAATCATCCGCTCGTTCGTCTGCCGCGTCAAAGATCTGTCTTCGGCCCGAGGGCACACTGTCCCCGTAGCCGCCGCCGCAACGGCCGGGGCGGGCTGCGCCGGCTCGTCTGGCAACGGCGGTTGAGCCTGCTGCTGCGCCGCTCGCCCGGGCGCTGCGGCTTGGCGATCCTGCTTCTGTTCACGCGCTTCGGCGGCCCGATCTCGCTTCCACTCCGCCCGCTCACGCGTTCCGGGCACCTGAACCAACACATTGCAAGAGGGACACTCCATCTTGGCGCCCGCCTCCGCCAGCAGGGCCTTCAACACACTGTGGCATTGATCGCATCGAAACTGAACAACAGGATGCGTCCGAGATGACCCTTTGACCTTGTATTGCATGATGTACTTCTCCCTGGGGTACCGAACCCGGCTGCCATGCACCCTATTTGCCAATGCAGAATTCGGCAAACACCAGACCGAGCACATCGTCTGGAGGCACCTCACCCGTAATGGCGCCAAGCGCGTCGAGCGCGCATCGCAGGAGGGTTGCCACTTCGGCAGGGCGGGTCAGTCCACGGTCGGACGGATCGTTGCCTGCCAGCGCCACAACCTGCTCCAGGAGGTCGCGTGACTCGGAGGCAAGGCCGCGTTGCCGGTGCGACATGGCCAGGCGTGACCGCGCAACTGACTGGCGGGATGTTCGGATCGCCCCGGCGATGCGACCGGCGAGCCGGGCGACGTCCTCGGCGGTGAAGGCGCAGACGGACTCCGGTCCCGGATCGCCGGTCAGATCGCGTTTGGTTCTGACCGGCATCGCATGGGCCGGAGCGTCGCCCGTCGGCGCGCACCAGAGCACCAGATCAGATCCGGACTCGGCCGAAGCCGCCGCCGCGGCCACCTGGACTTCATCGCCAGGCGTGTCGACCAGCAGCACGTCGATCCCGTCCATGACAACGTGCTCTTCGATGGCATCACGCGTCGTCCCGGCCTGCCCATGCACAACGACCCGCTCGCGGCCGAGCAGCGCGTTGAAGAGCGTCGACTTGCCGGCATTGGCAGGTCCTCGCAGCACGACACGGGGCACGCCGCGTTCCAATTCAGCGCCGCCACCAGACGCCAGGAAGTCCCGGAGCGAGGACCCGATCGCCCGCACGCGGCTCGTCAAGGTTCCCGCCGTGATCGCGACCACGTCCTCCTGATCGGCAAAGTCGATGCCCGCTTCCACCAGGGCCAGGACCTGCGTCAGTTCGCTCGTCAGGGGCGTCAGGAGGCGGCCGGTATCACCCGCAAACGCGTGACGGGCGGCCTGCAACTCCGAATCGGACTCGGCTGCGATGATCGCCGCCACACTCTCCGCCCGGTCCAGTGACACCCGCCCGTTGTACCAGGCCCGGTACGTGAACTCACCGGCCGTTGCTCGCCGGACGGGGAGGCCTCTGGAAGTGCCCGAACCGACGAGGCCATCGACGAGGTACTCAAGCAGCAGGGGGTTGCCGGGCACAAGCAGTTCCACGACATCCTCTCCGGTGTAGGAGTGGGGGCCCGGCATGGCCAGGACCGTCGCGGGGAGGTCGAAGTCGCCCACCGCCACGCGGGTTTCCGTGACGCCACGGGTGGTGAGGTCGGCGCATGCAGTGTGCGGCGAAACCACCGAGACTGCGTCGCAGCCACTGAACCGAAGGAGTCCGCACTCGGACGCCCCGGGAGGTGACGACACGGCAGCAATCGTGGATTCAATGTCCATGCGAGGACGACGCCCCGCTACTTGCGTTTCTTGAATCGCTTCTCGGGCCCGCGATTCTGCTTCTGCTTTCGCCGATCCATCATCTTCGCGTAGGCGCGAGACTGCGCGTCCTTCGCCGTCTTGCCGGGTGCACGCGCGGGCTTGGGCTTCGGCGCGATCGCGTCGAGGTCCATGGCGTCAACCTGCTTGCGAATGTGACGGCTCTCCATGATGCCGATGCTGCTTGAGGTCAGGATGTACAGCGTCAGACCGGACGGCGCGCTGTAGAGCATGACCGGAAAGAGCACAACCATCATCACGCGCATGATCTTCTGCTGCGTCTCCTGCTCAGGCGACATGGCAGTCTTCGGCGTCATGTACTTCTGCTGGAAGAAGAAAATCACGCCCATGAGAATGGGAAGCAGATTGACACCCGTCACATTCCACAAGAGGAACTTGAAGGGTTCCTGAGCCTCCCAGAAGAAGTGGTCCGGCGACGCAAGGTCGGCCAGGAATGGCCACCCGCCAATCTCCTGGAACACACCCCAGAACGCGGGTTGCTGTCGCAGATCGAACGAGAAGTACAACGCGGCATACAACGCCACCCAGATGGGCATCTGCAGGAACATCGGCAGACAACCGAGCATCTGCAACGGATTGACACCGTGTTCGCGGAAGAGTCGCATCTGCTCTTCCTGCATCTTCTTTTTGTCGTCCCCGTACTTGGCCCGGAGCTTGTCCATCTCGGGCTTGAGCCGCTGCATCTGCTTGCCGAACTTCTGCATGCCCATCTGACTGCGTCGCGTGATGGGGTGCAGCAGCGCTCGAACACACAGCACCAGAAGAATGATCGCTACGCCCCAGTCGAACACGATCCAGTGGTCGAAGAATGCCAGCACCGCAAGAAGCAGATGCGCAAGCCACTGGAATGTGCAGATCGCGCAGAAACTGGACATCTGATACAGAATCAGACCCTGCATATTCAGCGCGCGGTAGGGCTGTTGATCGGCAAGAATCGAGTGCTCAAGCGGGCCCGCGTACACGCCCATGGAGAGCGGCTTGGTAGCGCCCGACGGCACGGTGGCCATGCCAGCTTCAGACGGCCACCAGGCGACGGTCAGAATGCGAGGCTCGCTGGGATCCTGCCCCGCGGGGAGGAAACGCGTGATCTCACCCACTACCGGCTCAAGTGACAGATCCCCTCGACCCTCCTGGTCAAGCATCGGATGGATGGTCAACGCGAAGTAGCGGTTGGTCGACGCGAACCACGAGAGTTGGAAGCCTTCCTCGATGGCCGCTTCCCGTGGCCACAGGACCGACGGGTCGTCCGGGTCCGTGACATCCGCGAGCTCCAGTAGTTGGCTTCCATCTGCCACGACACCGGCCAGCCGATCGGGATCGATGGTCTCGCCCAGGAGGTATCCGAATCGGAAGCGGCGACGGTCCATGTAGCGGCTTCGATCGGCCTCGAGATTCGGGGGCCCATACTGCGAGAACCGAATCTCCAGATCCTGCCCCGAGACGTTGATGATGCGCTGATCAAGGACCAGGTCCCAGCCGTCCAGCGACCAGGTCCGCTCCAGACGGGTGATGGACTCGCCCGCCTCGTTCTGGACTTCGGCAGAGAATTGACCGGGGCCGCTGCTCTTCCAGGCCGCGGTCTGCCAGAGGTTGAGCCGGGTATCTCCGATCCACAGGTTCGCAGCGGCGAGCGGGCCCACCGTGGCTTGAGCGCCGCCGATGGACACTTCGGGAGCCGACGTAAGCACATAGCGATCGGCCGCGTCGGGCGGGGGCACGTCGCCCTCGCGGGATGTTCCCTTCGCGGCAAACCACGCCGCAGCGCGGCGCTTCGCCTGGGCGGTTGTCCAGATGTCGGCGAACACGATTCGCTCAATGCCGGCACCGCGCCACGTGAACTCCACCTGCATCTTTGCGGCGGAAGGATCCTCCAGACCACCCAGCGGGGTCGGCGCCGTCGCGGATGTTTCGTGGAGCACGACGTGCAGACCGGTCAGGTCTCGCGAGGACGATGCTGCGTCCGCCTCCTCCCGACTGACCGGTGCAGTTGGCTCGGCTGCCGCTGCAGATGGCGCAGACGCGGCGTCAGCCGCATCCGCGTCGCCGGCAACAGCCGCCGACTCCGGCGTGGCTTCGGTCGACGATTCGGTCGACGATTCGGTTGCAGCCGTCGTATCAGGCGCAGAGGGCGTGGCATCGACGCCACGGCCACTTCTCGGCGCCGTCGCGATCAGAACGACGACCAGAATGATCACCAGACCTACGACAAGCGGAACAATTCGCCGCAAACGTGCAGCGGCAGCAGCACGCGGGTCCTGTGATCCAGGGGGATCGGGCATACGTCAGCGTCCTTCGCGCAGTCGGTCGCCGAGCCAATTGCTCAACTCGGGGATGGCGTAGATCTTGTCGACCACCGTGTCGATGTCGTACTCGAGGCGATGGAACCGGACCTCGCCCGCGTCAGAGTCCAGTATCGCGTAACTCGCCCGCGGGTCCAGATCACGCGGTTGACCGACCGACCCCGGGTTGATGATGGCCTTGCCTTCGCCGCCGAGTGACCACACCGCGCCATCGAGGTCGTCGAGTCCCCAGAACTCCGGTTCATCGGTGAACACGCCGGGCACATGCGTATGGCCAACCAGGCACTTGTTGGGGACATGGTCGAAGATCTGCCCCATCTTGACGGGCGAGTTGATGGCATCTTCGGGGAAGATGTACTCATTGATCGGGCGTCTCGGCGACCCATGAACGCACAGGAAGTCATCCAGAGTCGTTCGCACGCGAAGCCTTCCGAGGACTTCCCATCTCGCGGCCGCCTTGGCTTCATCTGCTTCGAGATCCAGTTGGGATCGCGTCCAGTACGCCGCATGTTCCGCCGCAGCGTTGAAGTTGGTCGGCTCGTACAACGCCCCGTAATCGTGGTTGCCCAGCAAGGACCACTCGCACCGCTCCGCAACCAGATCGACACACGCCACCGGATCGGGGCCGTACCCGAGGATGTCGCCCAGACAGATGATGCGGTCGACGCCCTGACGGTCAATGTCCGCGAGGACGACACGGAGTGCCTCGAGATTCCCGTGAATGTCACTGATGAGTGCGGTACGCACGTGGTGTCCTGCCTGTGGGTGGCCCGAAGGATCGGGGATCGTACGGGCAGAGTCGCCGGGCCGTCAAAGCGCCGCAACCCTCCCGGCCCCGACCCCCGGGCCTCCCCGGACTCCCCCCGGACTCCCCCCGGCCCGGGTACCATGCCCCCTTTTCCGGGCTCGACCCTGCTCACTGACCCCCTTTTCTCTCGTACGGAGTCAACTCGTGGCATCTGAGAAGCACTTTGACCTGGTCGTCATCGGCGGGGGCCCCGGCGGATACGTCGGCGCCATTCGGGCAGCCCAACTTGGCATGAAGACGGCCATCATCGAGCGGAACGCGCTGGGCGGCGTCTGCCTGAATTGGGGGTGCATCCCGAGCAAGGCACTGCTGCATAACGCCGAGCTCTGGGACGAGGCGGTCACCCATGGCCAGGAGTGGGGCATCCAGTTTGAGAACGTGTCTCAGGACTGGTCCGCGGTGATCGAGCGGAGCCGGGGGGTTACCTCGAAGCTGAACAAGGGTGTCGGCTTCCTGATGAAGAAGAACGGCATCACCCACATCGAAGGGCACGCCAGAATCACCTCGGGTCGCTCGGGCGAGCAGCCGTGCGGCATCGATGTTCTCAAGGCGGACGCCGACTACTACCACGGCACCGGGGACGAGGTGCTCGAAAGCATCACTGCGGATCGCATCATGGTGGCTACCGGCGCGGCCCCGCGTGAACTCCCGTTTGCGCCGTTCGACCACGAGCGGATCCTGAGTTCGCAGGACGCCATGGTCCAGCCGACCCGGCCGGAACGGCTCATCGTCGTCGGCAGCGGCGCCATCGGCATGGAGTTCGCCTACTTCTACAACGCCATGGGTTCCAAGGTGACGGTCATCGAGATGCTCGATCGCATCCTTCCTGTGGAAGACGAAGAGGTCTCGAAAGAAGCGCTCAAACTTTTCAAGAGTCAGGGCATCGAGTTCCGACCCGGCCATGTGACGACGGCCATCGACCGATCCGGAGACGGAGTACAGGTCACCATCGCTGCTGCCGGAGATGAAGCTCAGACCGAGGTTCTTGAAGGCGACGCCGTTCTGGTCGCCATCGGTGTAACCGGACGCTTCGACGGGCTCTTCGGTGAGGGTGTCGATGTCGCCACGGACCGTGGGCACATCTCGGTCAAGTATCAGGATGTCGATGAGCCCACGTACGAAACGTCGGTCCCCGGCGTGTATGCCATCGGCGATGTGATCGGGCCACCATGGCTCGCGCACGTCGCCAGCGAAGAGGCCGTGACATGCGTGGAACGCATGGCCGGCCACCACACACTGGGCGTCGACTACCGGGCCATCCCCGGCTGCACCTACACCAACCCGCAGATTGCATCCGTCGGCATGACCGAGGCGGCGGCCCGAGAAGCCGGCCATGACGTCAAGATCGGGAAGTTTCCTCTGACGGCGCTGGGCAAGGCCATCGCCACGGGATCGGCGCGAGGGTTCGTGAAGATCGTCGCATCAGAGCCGTACGGTGAGATCCTCGGCGCGCACATCATCGGGAAGGACGCCAGTGAACTCATCCACGAGTTCTGCCTGGCAATTCGCCTTGAAGCGACCGCCGAAGACATCATTTCGACCATGCACGCCCACCCGACCATGGCGGAGGCCATGCACGAGGCGGCACTCGGCGTCGATGGCCGGGCGATTCACGCCTGACCGCGTTTCAATCGGGAAGCAGACGCCCAACGACCAACGGTTGCAGTGGCCAGTCCTCGGCCACGGCCCGGAGATCATCAAGCCCCACCGCGTTGATCAACTCGAGTTCCTCCTCGAGCGGTACGTGGTGCCCGACCGTCGTCACCATGCGGCCGAGCCGCTGCATCCGGCCCGCGGGCAATTCCGAGTGCAGCGTGACCGCCGTTCGGATCATCGAGCGAGCCATGATCAGGTCGTCTTCGGTGACCGAGTCCACCAGTTCTTCGTGCGTTTGACGCATGATCGATTCAACTGCATCGACCGAGTCCGCCGGGCAGACCGCCCAGGACACGAACTGGCCGCACCGGTCGTGCGCCTCAAACTCACATCGCGCCTCTTCGGCGTGGCCGGGATCGACGAGCGCCCAGTGCATGCGTGAGCCGTCCCCGCGTCCGAGGATCCAGGCCAGCATCGCGGCGGCGTGCCGGCGAGCATCCTGAAGTGCGGGCGCCGGTGAGATACCGAGCACATACGACGCATTGATCTTGTCGCTGCGTTCGACCAGTTCCCTAGCCGTGTGGGTGAGCTCATGTGGGGTTCGCTCGGCACCCGTTGGGCGCCAGTCGCCGCACCATCCCGCGACATCGGACGCAACCGCGTCGAAGTCAACATCGCCGGCCAGGGCAAGCACAACGTTGTCGGCGCCGTACCTGGCATCGTGCCATGAACGCATGGCATCGGCGTCAATGGCGCGAACCGTATCGACCCGCCCGAGCACACGGTGCCCCATCGGGTGATCTCCGAAGTACGCGGCCGAGGCAGCCTCCCACAGTTGCCAGAAGGGCTGATCCTCATACATGGCGATCTCCTCGATCACCACTTCACGCTCGTCATCCAGGTCTTCGGGGCGAAGGGCGGGCCGCATGATGTCGGCAAGGATTTCCAGGGCCGGCTGCAGGACGCCGGGAACACCGTGAATGTGGAAGGCTGTGATCTCGTGCGATGTCCAGGCGTTGTGACGGGTACCCAACGCATCGAAACACTCGTCAATCTCCTCGCCACTGCGGCTCGCAGTGCCCTTGAAGACCATGTGTTCCAGGAAGTGGCTGATCCCCATCAGATCGGACGGTTCGTCGCGGGCGCCACTTCGCACGAAGAACCCGGCAGCAGCGGACGCTGCCTCCGGGTCGACTTCGGCAACCATGCGAAGACCGTTGGGAAGCGCGTGTTCGTGATACTGCACCGGCATGGGCGCAGCATACCGCTCACCGGAGGTCGGGAAACGCCTGCCGCATGGCTTCGGTCTGTTCGCCGAGAAGCTCTCTGGTGTAGGCGGCCAACAGTGCGCTCGCGCGGGTCGCAACCGCCGGGTCGGTCGGCCGCTGACCACGCTCCATCGCCTGCAGCGCCTCGATCGTTTCTCGTCGGACGGCCCAATCACCGGCAGATGCGAGTGCAACAACGCCCCCGTCGCCAGGACGGAATCCCAGAACGGACTCGGTGTCAGGGAGTGGCTCGCCCGTCTCGACATCATGTGACACGACCGGTCGCCACCCCGCACTGGCAAGGACGGTCCATTGATATGCAGCCAATGGCATCGCGGGCGTCTCGGCGTCCCCAAGCGCCCCCAGGACAGCGTCCAGCGCGTCGAAGACATCGGGGTGAGGGTCGTGATCGGTCAGGATGCGGCCGGCGAGGTCCACGGCATACAAAGCGGCCCGATTGGAGGCCGGCCTTCGCCGCGTCCCCCAATAGACATCTTCCACCATCCACTCTGTGAGAATCGAGAGGTCGCGGCCCGATTTGACAATCCAACCAAGGTGCCCTCGGGTCATCGGCTCAAACCCGCCCGAGAACGGGCTTGCCGGGCGAAGGGCGCCCTTGGCAAGTCCTCGAATCACACCATGCTCACGCGACAGGGCCGACACCGTCTGGGACGTCTCGGAGTACTCCCATCGCCGAAGCACGATCGCTACATCGGTCGGGCGGTTCATGCACGCAGTGTCACCGATCCACACCGGCTGCACCAGTCGGGACACGAGCGGGGTGCATGCCCTACACTCGACGCATGAGCGGAGATCGACGCGTCGTCGCGATCATCAACCAGAAGGGTGGCGTCGGAAAGACGACCACAACGGCCAATCTGGGTGCCGCCCTCGCCAGGGCGGGCATTCGGACCTGCCTGATCGACCTGGACCCGCAGGCCCACCTCTCGCTGCACTTCGGCGTCACGACGTCTGGCGACAGCACCACCGTCTATGACGTGCTGCTCGACCCGACCGGAGACACCGTGGAGGCGGCAATGGTGGAAGTTGAGCCCGGCTTGTTCCTCATTCCGGCGGAAACCGATCTGGCGGCCGCCGAAACGGACCTGGCCTCACTACCCGACAGGCAGAACAGGCTCACCACGGCGCTGGCCGCGGCAGCCGGCCGATGGGACGCCGTGCTCATCGACTGCCCGCCCAGTCTCGGCATCCTCACGATCAACGCGCTTTCGGCAGCCGACGAGGTCTTCGTGCCGATGCAAGCCCACTTTCTTGCGCTGCAAGGTGTCGGCAAACTGCTTGAGACCGTCGGCCTCGTCTGCAGTTCCGTCAACCCGGCCCTTCGCGTCAGCGGCATCGTCCTGTGCATGCACGAAACCCAGACGACGCTGGCCCGGGAAGTCGTCGAGGATCTAGAGACGTTTCTGGAAGGATGCCGATCGCAGGACGTCCCGTGGCAGCACTGCCGAATGCTGGCACCACCCATTCGCCGCAACATCAAACTGGCCGAGTCACCGAGTTTCGGACAGTCGATCTTCATGTATGACCCCACCTGCCGCGGGGCCAGCGATTACACGGCGCTGGCTGAGAGTGTTGCCGCAATGTGGCGGTCACCGGCGACTGAGGTCGAAGTGAAGGTTGATGCGTCCGCAACCGAAGGTGCCGAGCCCATTGGATAGCCAGCCGCGGCGAGGCGCGTTGGCGGTCTGGCGGATCTCGCTTGGACTGTATTTCGTCACGATGACCGTGCTGACGCACCTGCCCAGAATGGAACCGCTCGGCCCGGGCCATGACGCCCCGGACAAGTTGGCCCACTTTCTGACCTTCGGCGGGCTGGCTGTTTTGCTTGAGCGGTCCCGGCTGGCCCCACGCGGGTGGATCGCCTTTGCCCTGATTGCCCTCTGGGCGCCGGTTGATGAGTGGACTCAGCAGTGGTTCTCGGTGTCGCGAACGACCTCGGTGGCCGATGTGGTGGGCGGTTGGATGGGCATTGCCAGCGCCGGCGTCGTGACGGCGGCGCTACGCCCGACGAAACGAGCGAGCGGCGCGTGGCGGCGAGGCATCGCCACCCTCGACGCCATGGTGGAACCTGGAACAGGGGGCATGCTGGCCGCCATCGTGGCGCTGCTCATCACCGCCGCCGCCTTTCCGATCATCTTCGGGCTCACATGGACCGCCGCCGGAGTGTCCCTTCCCAATGCCGCGGCGATGCTGTCCATCGCCGCCGGGTTACTTGGCGCGGCGCCCCTCACGAGGCGGGCGTGGCGAAACGCGGGCGGCGCGAGTTGGCCCGCACCTCCGGCCTGGACGTGGGTGCTGCTGCCCGTGGCGGCAACGGCAGGGTGGCTCGGAGGCGAGGTGCTGGCCACGATTGATGTGGCCGGGCTCGGCACGGCGGGCGCCCTCATGGGGGGAGTGATCTGGTGCGGCGTCGCGGCGGGGCTGGGATGGCGGCGGGTTGGAGTCGTCAATGGCTGACGGATTTGAACGCAACACACGTACCGTGATGGTGCTCACGTTCCTGAGCAGAATCACCGGGCTGCTCCGCGACGCAACCCTCAGTCGGATTCTCGGCACGCACGAGGCGATGAGCGCCTTCGGATTCGCATTTCTCATTCCGAATCTGTTCAGACGACTGTTCGGGGAGGGCGCGTTGTCTGCGGCGTTCCTGCCGACGTATCAGCGGCTCTCAGAGAACGATGCAAAGCGCGCAGCCGCGCTCGCGGGAGCCATATTGGGCGGTTTGGCCGCGGGGCTCGGGGCGTTGGTGGTCGTGGGAGAAGCGGTGCTGTTTCTGACTTCGGCTGCTTACGAGCACGAAAACATGGCGGTGTGGTTCATGATGATGACGCTGCCATACGCGCCGCTCGTGTGCAGCGTCGCCATTGTGGGCGCCATGCTCCACGTGCACGGTCGCTTCGGACCCACCGCGGCGGCGCCACTTGTTCTCAACGGCTGCCTGATCCTCGCAGCGACTGTCGGCTGGTATCTGATTGGCGCAGAAACGCCGCGCGAACGCATGATGGTCGCGGCGATTCTCTCGGGATCGGTCGTACTGGCCGGCATCCTCCAAGTCGCCTGGTCCATGCTTGTGCTTCGAAGGACGGCGACCTGGACTCTGGACCTCGCCTCCGCTCGCACGCCCATGGGGGAGGTGCTTCGTCGCGCAGGGCCGATGATTCTGGGCCTCGGCGTGCTTCAGTTGAACACATTGCTGGACGGGCTCATCGCCTCGGTTCCGCTCTGGTTTGACGCTGCGTCAGTCGGCATCAACTACCCGATGGACGATCACAGCCTCGCCGTCCTACAGTACGCCCAGCGGCTGTACCAGTTTCCACTCGGCGTCTTCGGCATCGCCGTGGCCACCGCGATCTACCCACTACTAACCAGGCGGAAGGATGAACCCGGCCCGTTCGTCTCGACCGTACGGCGGGGCGTTCGACTGGTCCTCTTCATCAGCGTCCCCGCGGGCGTCGGTCTGATTCTGGTGCGGGAGCCGCTCACCGAAGTGATTCTTCAGGGCGGCGCGTTTGACGCAGCCGACACGTCCCGGGTGGCATTTGTGCTGCTTGGATACGCAACCTGCATCTGGGCCTACATGCTTGGACAGGTTCTGACCCGCGCGTTCTATGCGCGAGACGAAGTCAAGACGCCCGTTCGCATTGCTGTGGCGATGGTCGGGCTCAACCTCGCCCTCAACCTCACACTCATCTGGCCACTGCATGTCGCCGGCCTTGCGTGGTCCACAGCCGCCTGCGCCATGATTCAGTCCATCATCATGGCGGTGATCCTCCATCGACGCGGCGTCTCCATCTTCAACGCCGCGGTGGTGACCACCACGGTGCGCATCTGTGTGGCCACCGCGATCATGGCCGCGGTCGTCGGGGGTGTCATGGCCGTGTGGACGCCCGGAGAGACGTGGATTGCCGAGATGATCAGGCTGACCGTCGTGACGGCTGCGGGAGCCGCCGTCGTGCTGGCGTGTGCCGTGGCACTTCGCATGCCGGAGTTGCGATGGGCGCTCGGTCTTGAAGAGACCCCTTGATGAGACCTGGTATCAGTCGACCGACCACTCCACGCCGTCACGCGTAACCGGCCGGTACAACGTGTCTCGCTCGACGGGCGTCAAGCCGGCCTCACGCAGCACCCGGTGAAGTTCCTGCACACCGGTTTCCTGGTGGGTTCCACATCCGTCGACCTTGGTGATGTCGTACCAGACCACGGTGCCGTCAATATCGTCGGCGCCGCCCATCTGCAGCATCAATTGCGACGCAGGAAGCGTCTGCATGATCCAGAATGCCTTCATGTGTGGAATGTTGTCGAGCATGAGCCGCGCGATGGCAATCGTTCGAAGGTTTTCAACGCCGCTCGGTCCATAGAGCCGCTCCAGCGCGCTGTCATCAGGGACAAAGGGAAGTGGAATGCAGGCCTGATACCAGCCGCGATCGCACGTGCGGGTCGTCGGCAATCGCTCCGCTGGATAGTTCGCATCTGGCCCGCTCAATACAACCTCGCTGCCGTCGCCGATTCCCTGAGATGATGCCCATTCGTGGAGCGCAGCATCCTGTTGGCCCCGCAGTAGGTGCATGTGCTTGAGCCGCTCGCCCCGGTTCTCAACATGCCCGTACAACATGGTCGCGTTGGTGTGGATGCCCAATTCGTGGGCGATGCGGTGCACGTCCATCCAGGCATCGCCACGAATCTTGCCCTTGAACGCCTCGTCGTGCACCCGGTCGTCAAACACTTCCGCCCCGCCTCCCGGGAGCGAGCCCAAGCCTGCGGCGCGAAGATCAAGCAGCACGGAGCGGATGCCCTCGGCGCCATCGCGGCCGCGTTTGGAGATCCTCGCCAGGTGCACGATCTCCACGGCCGTAAAGGCCTTGATGTGCAGGCAGGGAGCCTCTTCGTGAATGGCCTGCAACATGTCGGTGTAGAAGTCGAAGGGGTGGTACGGGTGCAAACCGCCAACGACATGCATCTCCGTGGCGCCTTGAGACGCGGCGGCCGCCGCCTCCTTACGCACCTCTTCGATGGTGTACTCGTACGCGCCCTCCTCGCCTCGCTTTCTGGCGAAAGCGCAGAATGTGCAGGAGAGGGCGCACACGTTGGAGTAATTGAGATGTCGGTTGACGTTGTAGAAGGCCGTGTCGCCGTGCATCCGCCTTCGAACCAGGTCGGCCATGCCGCAGACCGACCAGAGATCCGATGAGTCGTACAGCGCCGCGCCGTCCTCAATCGTCAATCGCTCGCCGGCAACGACTTTGTCGTATACGGCGTGAAGCGAGGGGTCGGACACAGAGCGTGCTGGCGTGGTCTGCAGTGAGGTCATGGAACTCGGCATGGTAGCGATCGACTATCGGACGTCGGTCTGCGCGGGACATGTGGGCCACGCGCGGCCAGTTCGTCGACCCAGACCTGTTTTTCGCTTTCTGCCGGGCCTGCGCGAAGTGCCGGCGGGCGCTTGTCGATTCTGTCCAGTGAAGGACCTCTCTCCCATGCAGCGACCAGTGACATGCCGCGACCATCCCACATCACTCCCGTTCCCGGTGGATGTGGCTCGGGCGATGCGCACACCTCGCCAGCATCTTCGGCTGATGAAACTCGACTCCAACCGAACGCTCCGCGGGCTGGCCATCAAGCTCGGCTGCCTTGGCTGGTTCGACACGCCGCCCGGACCCCGCGCCGCCTGAGCCGATAGGCTCCCGGTGTCATGCACCCTCAACCACTTGCCGCCGCCGTCCTCGCTGGAGGGCGGAGCACCCGCATGGGCAGCCCGAAGCAACATGCCATGGATGGAGGCTGCACGCTCGGTGACCGGATGCTGACGCTCGCCGACGCCTGCTGCGCGGACGTTGTGGTGTCGGGCCCTCCGGGTGCGATCCCGGGTCGTCAACACATCGAGGATCTCGCGCCGCACGCGGGCTGGGGCCCCCTCGCAGGCATCGAAGCCATGCTCGCCGACGGGCGCGCCAACCGGTGGCTGGTCCTTCCATGCGACATGCCTGCACTCACGATCTCGGACGTCCGCAGGCTGATCGATGCCGAAGGCCCGGTGTGCTGCTTCGGCCGGCCCGAGCAGCCTGCCAAGCCGCTGCAGTTGCCCGTGACCATCACGGTGGCCATGCTTCCGTCCATCCGGGCCCATCTGGAATCCGACCGCCGGGCACTCGGCGGATGGCTCAGCACCATTGACGTCACGATCGTCGATGCTCCACCCGCTCCACGTCTCAGAAACGCCAATCGGCCGGAGGATCTGGCCGAACCGCGGTAATCCTTCGCTCCACGGGTATAGTGATTCTCGGGAAGGGCGTTCCCGATCCGGAGGGCTGGAGCCCGGCATGACCGACCACCTCGACATGGAACGACTGCTCCTTGGCATGAAGGAGTACGGCGCGAGTGACCTGCACATCAAGCCTGGTTCACCGCCGGTGTATCGCATCGCGTCCAAGTTGCACGCCATACAGAGCCCGCCACTTACGCCCGACGACACCAGACACGTGCTGCTCGCCGTCGTACCGGACGATCAGACGATGGCGCTCGAGGACCGAGGCGGCGTCGACTTCTCGTTGAAGGACAAGAACGGCGAGCGGTTCCGGTGCAGCGTGTTTCACTCGGGCGGGACACTTCACGGCGCCATCCGTCGCGTGCAGCCGGAGATTCCCGACTTTGAGGCCCTCCACCTTCCACCGGTCTATCACGACGTCACGGACGCGACACACGAAGGGCTCGTCATTGTGTGCGGCGTCACCGGAAGCGGCAAGTCCTCCACGCTCGCCGCGATGATCAATCACATCAATCTGAATCGGCACTGCAACATCATCACCATTGAGGATCCGATTGAGTTTGAGTTCAAGCCAAAGCACTCCTACATCAGTCAGCGTGAAATCGGTATTGATGTGCCGGACTTCCCGACCGCCCTGCGTTCGGCCGTTCGACAGGACCCGGACATTCTGATGATCGGGGAGCTCCGAGATCGCGAGACCATGCTCGCCGGCATTCAAGCCGCCGAGACCGGGCACCTTGTGTTCTGCACGCTTCACACAGCCGACACCATGCAGGCTTTCTCTCGCATCCTGGAGTTCTTCCCGACGAGCGACCACGGATTCATCCGGTCAAGTCTCGCCGTCGGGCTCAAGGGCATCATGGCCCAGCGGCTTCTGCCATGCGCCCACGAAGATGTGCAGCGGGTTCCAGCGACCGAAGTGCTGCTCAGCACTCCAACGGTGATCGACCGGATTCGAGAGGGGCACGAAGAGGATCTTCACGCAGTACTTGCAGGCAGCGGCGAGTCGGGAATGCACGACTTCACAACCAGCCTGGCCCACTTGGTGGAGGCGGACCTGGTCGATCTGAAAGTCGCTGAGCAATATGCGCCCAACCGCGAGGCGTTGCGAAGCAGAGTTCGGGGCATTGAGGTTCGCGCCGACTTGCTGGTGGGCAAGCGGTAGGCTCGCTTACTCCGATGTGCGTTCGATCGTGGCAACGAAGCCCTTGAATCCGGGCGTCTTGCTCGATGGGTCGACCGTTCGAGGCACCAGAACATTGCACTCCGGGAAGTACATCGCCGCGCCGCCTCTGCACACGTCAAAGCTGAAGGCGGTCGCCTGCATCGCGCCAGTGTCCGTTCGCACCTGCACACGATCGCCTTCGGAAACGCCCCACGCCGCCATGTCCTCGCCGTTCAGCAGAACGGCGTCTCGCACCGGTGTGCCGCGATAGACATCCTCATCTTCGTACACGACGGTGTTGAACTGACCTTCGCTCCGAACCGTGACCACTCGAACCTGCCGATCGGCAAGTGGCTCGGGCTGCGGAATGTCGCCGCCGTGCACGATGACTCGCCCGCTCGGCGTGCCAAACGTCGGGGTATGAAAGGTCCGACCGCCAACTTGAAACTCCTCGCCTGCCGCAAGGTCGCCATACCCGGGAACAACCTCTGCGATGGCATCGCGGATGCCCTCATGAGAACGCAGCGACTGCCAATCGACCGGGTTTCCCTCCGGCAGAGCACGCTCCGCCAGATCAGCGATGACCTCGGACTCGGCGCGAGGGCCTGCGTGTCGCGGCTCGCCTCCATCGCTGAAGCGTACATAGTTGAACATGCTCTCTTGGGTGGTCGCCTGTGGCTCTTCATCGCGAGCAAGGACCGGAAGAATGATCGTTTCGCGGCCCCGCGCCTGCACGTGGCCGGTATTAAGTGTTGTGTTCAGATGCACGACGGTTCCGATGCGCTGCATCGCCTGCGCCGCAAAGGCTGCGTCCGGATTGCTTCCGACCAGGTTTCCTCCGAGGCACAGGGCGAAGTCCATGCCGCCCGCGTGCGCGGCCTCCATACACGCCATGGTGTCCAGGCCCGGTGACGTCGGAATCGCGCCATCCCAGCGGCGGCACATGGCGTCCAGAAACGCGGGCTTCAGGGCGGGCACCACACCCATGCTGCCGATGCCCTGCACATTGGAGTGACCACGCAGCGGCAGCAGGCCTCTGCCGCGGCCGCCGATCATCCCTCGCGAGGCTGCGAGCGTGCCGAGAATCTGAACAGTGCGGACGCCAGCGACATGATGGGTCAGCCCCATCGCCCACGCAAAGATGGTTCCCGATGAGGCGGCGTACATATCGGCGATGCGATCAATGGTTGGTCTGTCCACACCACTGGCCTCGACGACCACCTTCCAATCAAGCGCACTGACCTGCTGCTCCCATGCATCCCACCCCTCGGCATGGGCCGCGAGGAAGGTGCGGTCCAAACGGTCAGTCTCAGCAAGTCGCTTCATGACGCCGGCCATGAGCATTGCGTCTCCACCGACGGCTGGCTGCACGTACAGATCAGCGATGCGTGAGGCCCGAAGCATGCTGCGGGCATCACTGGGGATCTTGAACCGCACCAGCCCCGGCTCGCGGAGCGGATTGATGACGATGACACGGCCACCGCGGCGGCGAACCTTCACCAGCGATCGCATGAACCGAGGGTGATTGCTCGCGGGGTTGGCGCCAATGACCACAACGAGGTCCGCGTGGTCAAGATCGTCGAGCGTCACGGTCGCCGTACCGGATCCAACCACGCTCGTCAGTCCCACGCCAGAAGCCTGGTGGCAGTAGTACGAGCAGTTGTTCACATTGTTGGTGCCACGAATTCGCGCCGCGAGTTGGAGCAGGAACCCCGCTTCGTTCGACGACCGGCCACTGAAGTAGTAGAAGGACCGTGAGGGATCGACCCGCTGCATCGCCGATGCCGCTCGCTGCATGGCTTCATCCCAGGACACGGGTCGAAACCGATCGTCCAGAGATGTGGCAATGAGCGGCTGCGTCAGGCGGCCGAGACGCTCCAATTCCCGTGGCGTCAGACGCTCAAGTGTCGAAAAGGGCGTATCTCTCAGCACCTCGGGCCGGATACCACCCTGTAAATCCGCCGCCATAGCCTGTACGGACTTCTTGCAGACCTCGGGAAACCGGCCTGCCTCATTGACCATGCCGCCGCGGCGGCCACCCATGCCCAGCGCGCACGTCTTGCAGGCATTCCTGCTCCGCAAGGCCCGCCACATGCGCCGGAGCCCGCCCGAGGCGATCGCCGCGCGAAGCGTATAGCGGATTGATCTCCACCCTCCACCATGTCGTACCGGTCGCATGGCGGGATGGTACGTACCATGACGCCCGTGAGCATTCATGGATCCATTCTGGTTGTCGATCCCAATGCGGCCGTCCGCCGAATGCTGGAAACTCACCTCGCAGCCCGGGGGCATTCGGTCGCCAGTTGCCGCACCGCCAGAGAGGCCGAGGAACTGCTTGAAGCGGGGGCCTTCGACCTGGTGATCACCGAAGCCGAGACGCCCGATGGCAGTGGGTACGACCTGCTCCGACGCAACCGTCTCAGCAAGGGGAGCGATCGAACGGCCACCATCATCACCTCGGGGCGAGATCAACCGGACCGCATCGTCAAGGCGCTTGAGCGTGGCGCGGACGACTACCTGACAAAACCCATCAGTCCCGCCATGGCTGTGGCACGGGCGTCATCGATCATCGAACTCAAGGCCGCCGGACTTCTGGATTCACACGGCCCGGACATGCTCGACCTGCCACGATTTGACCGCACGCTTCGGGAAGCCTCGGGCGGTGCCGCCAAGCTTCGAGCGATCTGTGATGCGCTTCGCGATGGCCTCGCCGCAGAACGAGCTTCGGTGTACCGCTTTGAAGCCTCGAGCAATGAACTTCTGACGGTCGTGGCACACGGCGATGTGCCCGAGTCCGGATCACCTCTGATCCGCATGCCTGCCGAGGAAGGCATCGCGGGCGCCTGCCTGCGGCTGGGGCACCTCATCAACATCCCTGATGCGTACGAGGACTCGCGCTTCAACAGGTCGTTTGATGAGAAGACGGGGTTTCGAACCCACTCTGTGCTGTCCATGCCGCTTCGTGACGAACACGGAGACCTCGTCGGCGTCGCTCAGGTGCTCAATCACGAGCACGGGCCCTTTACGGCAACCGAGGAACTCAAGGCCCTGCAACTGGCTCCACGGTGCGGGCTCACGCTGGCCGAAGCGTTCTTTGAAGTCGACAAGGGACTGAATCTCGCTGCGACCATCGTCGCGCAGCCGGGAACCGCGACCTTCCTGCCGACTGCCCTTCCAAGTACGGGAAGCATGTCCACGAGCATTCTTCCCCCGAACAAACTGGTAGACCCGGAGGCGTTCATCGGCACTGAGATTGGTCGCTATCGGGTCACCGCCGTGCTTGGCACGGGGAGCCAGGGATTCGTGCTACAGGGGCACGACGAACTGCTCGATCGGTCGGTCGCCATCAAACTGCTCGGGCCAGACTCGGCCCGCATTCCCATGCTTCGCCGTCAGTTCATGCAGGAGGCGCGAACCATGGCGAAACTCGGCCATCCGAACACGGTCGCCATTCACGACGCCGGGGAGCATGATCGAGCCTTGTATCTGGTGATGGAACAGTGTGACGGTGGCACGTCCTATGGCATGCTCAAACGCGATGGAAAGCTCGACATCCATACGGCAACTCGCATCCTGCGGGATGCCTGCCGCGGTCTCGACGCTGCGCATCGCCGCGGCATGATTCACCGGGACATCAAGCCCGACAACATTCTGCTCGATGAGAATGGCGCGGCCAAACTCAGTGACTTCGGCCTGGTGCTCGCTCCCAATACCGCGGACATCGCCAGCGGCGACCACATCATTGGCACGCCGCACTACATGAGCCCCGAACAATGCGGCAATGGACTGGTGGATCACCGAAGTGACCTGTATGGCATGGGAGCCACGTGGTACCACCTGCTCACAGGAACGCCACCGTTTGCCGGCACGAACGACATCAAGGAGGTTCTCCGGCGGCATGCCGTGGAACCGCCACCGGACCCACGTGACAGCGTTCCGGACCTGCCTGAAGATGTGGCGTCCATCCTCCTGGCCTGCATGGCCAAGGATCCGGCTGACCGCTACCAGAGTGCCTCCGAGATGCTTCGCGACCTTGAGGCCGTACTGGCAGCGCTGCCGCCTGTTGGCGGTTCCGGGGCAGCGGCCTGATCAAGGCCCGCCGCTCCTGCTAGAGTGCGGTGTCCAGATGGAGGCAGGCGGGCCATGGGTACTACGGGTGAAAGTCTGTTTGTGAAGTTTCAAGATGACGCCGATGCCCTCGTTGCATCGATTCACGCGCCGACCATCAGCCAGCGCGAGTCAGAGATCATTTCGACTGCACTGGCAGGTGCGATGGCCGACGCGTCTGGTTACAAGTGGCTCGTCATCGATATGCGAGAAGTCACATTCATGAGCAGCATGGGGATCGGCATGCTCGTCGATGCCCGAAGCCGCGCGGCCGGACAAGAGATGAAGGTTGTACTCGCCAACGTCGCCACCGAAATGGACCAGTTGCTCCGGATGGTGAAGCTGGAGAAGGTGTTCGCCATCTGCACCAACGACAAACAACTCAAGAAGGCGCTCAAGCGATAGACGCTGCCTCGGGTCCGGGGTCGCCTTCTTCAAGCACTTCAATCAACGCATCAACCGTGTCTTGATCGACGGCGAGGGTTCCGATTGCAACCCGCATGCTCAGGCGGTCTTGAAGCCGGCAGTGTGTGACCGCGAATCGCCCGTCCGCGTTGACCCGATCGATCACCCGCTGGGTTGCCTGATCGCCGTCCATGTGGTGCACACAGCAGAGGGACAGGCTGCGAGGGGCCGTCAACGCAAGATGCGAATGGGCTTCAACGGCCGCCTCGAGCCTCGCTGCAAGCGAGACGTGAAACCGAACCATCTCGGCAATGGCCGACACGCCCGTGCAACGAAGTAGCAGCCACAGTTTGATCGCGCGAAATCGTCGACCGAGCTGAATGTGCCAGTCTCGGTAGTCAATCACGCCGCCCGAATCGGTCGCTGAGTTACGCAGATACTCGGGCTCAATCGACATGGCGTCGATGAGCGGGCGACGGTCAGCCACCCACAGGCAGCAACAGTCAAACGCAGCGCCCATCCACTTGTGTGGATTGAAGCTCCACGAGTCTGCATCTTCAGCGCCCGCGACAACTGGCCCGCGAAGCTCGGGCGCAAGGGCGGCCGTGCCCGCCCACGCCGCATCGACGTGAAGCCAACATTGATGATCGCCGCAGATCCTGCCCAGATCCGACACAGGATCGACAGCCCCGCAGCCCGTGGTGCCGACCGTCGCGCAGCAGAACACGGGCCGCCTGCCTGCAGCCGCGTCTTTCGACATCATCTCCGCCGCGGCCCTCGGGTCCATCGAGAAATCGTCGCGGGTGGGGACCAGCCGCACGTGATCCCGCCCGATGCCGCAGATCCCGGCGGCCTTCAGTACAGAGGAGTGCGACTGTTCACTGGCATAGACGGCCAGTTCGCCACACGCCGCGGCTCCGCGCTGCGTCGCAGCCCCATCGGTCGCCCGGTCGCGAGCCGCCACCATGCACGCAAGCACGCCACTGCTCGCGGTGTCCTGGATGACGCCACCACCCGGCCCACCCTCTGCAAACCGCTCCGGCAGTCCCATGGCCAGCCGAAGCCACTCCAACATGCGGCCCTCCAACTCGGTACAGGCTGGACTCGACGCCCAGAGCATGCCCTGCTGCGCCGTAACCGAGGCGAGCAGGTCGCCCAGAATTGCATCGGGGTGGGCGTTGGATGGAAACCAGGCGAACCATCCAGGCGCATCCCATCTGACCAGGCCCGGCTCGATCACTTCTTGCAGATCCGCAAGAACGTCTTCCAGCGGAACGGGGCCGTCCGGCGGCCCGTTCGGCAGACGCGCCGCGAGCTCACCCGGCTGCAGTGGCGACCACGGCGAACGACTCCCCGCCGCGCGCATATGCGCCACGACCCACTCGAGAGACTGCTCAACGTGGGCCGCAAACTGCTCCGGAGATCGCCGCCAGGGTTGGTCGATCATTCAGGAAGCGACGCGAGTTCAGCCTCGACCTCGGCGACCAGTCGGGCAATGGTGACCGGACCGAAGTCAAAGACGAGCCCGGCCGCTTCAAAGAGTTCCGGAAGCGGCCTGGATCCACCAAGCGACATGGCAGCCCGATACAACTCGATCGCGCGGGCGGGATCCTCGCGATAGATCATCCACATCTGCAGTGCCCCGAGTTGAGCGATGCCGTACTCGATGTAGTAGAAGGGCACTTCAAAGAGATGCAACTGTCGGTGCCAGAGCTTGGTGCGTTCTGCTTCGAGACCCTCCCAACTCATATCCGGTCCGAATCTCGCGTGAAGCTCAAGCCAATAGACGTCGCGTTGATCTCGGGTGTGATGCGGATGTGTGTACAGCCAATGCTGGAACGCGTCGATCGTCGCCACCCAGCACAGCGTCCCGATGACACCCTCAAGATGCTTGCGGCGTGCGCGGCCAGCCTCCTCCTCTGACAGGAATTCGTCAAGGAAGGGGTGCGCGATCAGTTCCATGCTCATGGAGGCGACTTCGGCGAACTCGATAGGCGGGTGCCTGTAGGCGACCAGCGGTTCATCTCGCGACAACATCGAGTGGAACGCATGGCCCGCTTCGTGAACCATGGTGTCAACGTCCCGCATCAGACCCGCTGCGTTCATGAAGATGAACGGAAGTCGTCGTCGCTCGCGGTCGTATTGATATCCGCCCGGTGCCTTGCCCTTGCGAGACTCGAGGTCGAGCGCATCACCTTCGCGCATAGTGTCGAAGAGTTCGCCGAGGGAGGGGTCCATCCGATGGAAGATGCGGCTGGTTCCGTCGATCAACTCCTGGGCGCCACTGAAGGGCTTGAGCGGAGTTCGCCCCAGTGTGTCGACGTCCAGGTCCCATGGCCGAAGCACGTCAACACCCATGGCTGTCCGGCGGCGCGCATTCATGGCGTGCATGAGGGGCACGGCCTGCTCCCGCACACCCCTGTGGAACGCTTCGCAGGTGGCGGGTGTGTAGTCAAAGCGATGCTTGGCTCGGAAGGCCCAATCCCGATAGTCATCCAGGTCGGCGTTGTCTGCAATCGTGTTTCGAAGCGAAACCATGGAGTCGAAGATCTCGTCCATCCTGTCGGCGTCCTGCAGTCGACGAGATGCGACGACACGAAATGCCCGCTCTCGGACGTCTCGGTCGTTCTCCTGCATATAGGGGCCCATCTGAGGAAGCGTCTTCTCTTCACCGTTGAACTCAACGGTCATCGCGCCACAGATCTCGCTGTAGGTCTGGCCAAGCTTGGTTTCATCGACCTCGAGCGGGATGTTCTCTTCGCGGAAGATGGCGACGTCGGCATCGAGGCCGCGGAGCAGCACGCCGAACCGCTTCGCATCCAGTTCGTCGGCGAATGGGCACTGGACAATGCGCCGATCGAGTTTGAAGGAGATGTCCTTGATCCTGGGATCCATGTCCTCAACGAACTTCAAATAGGCGGCCTTGGCCGACTCGTCATCGGTGTGCCGCGTCATCTCAATGTAGAGCGAAGCCCTGGCCTCGCCGACAGCCGCGTCGAGTTCACTTCGATCAAGAAGCAGTTGCTCCAGACACCCCTTGCACTTCAGAGTTCGGTCGAGCAGTTGCTCATACAGCGGACCGACGTGCGACCACTGGGCCCCATCAATGTCTGCTGGAACAAAGTCGACGGCCGTGGGGTACGCGGTGAGAACTGCTGGCATGGGACTCTCCAATTCAATCCGTCATCTCGACACACCCTGACTCGATATCTGCAGGGCGGACGGGGACGGACGGGACATCATGATGACTCGTAATCGCCGAAGCAAGCGTGCCCGCCTCAAACGATGTGTCGCAGACCAGAAAGAGTGTGGAGCCGCTTCCGCTGACGTGCAGATCCCGCCCGGCGGTCGCCTCAACGTGACCTGCAAGCCGCTTCAGATCGGGCGCCACCTCCATCGCGGAGAGGGCAAGATCGTTGAACAATGGCCCGCCGGTGACAGCGGCCGTCACAGCATCGCTGTCGAGCGGGGATGCCGCTGTTGCGTCGTACCTCTGATACACCGCGCCGGTCGAACAGGACACCTCCGGGAGGATAAGTACGGCCGCGCAGTCGGGAAGCGTGCATTGCGGTTCTATGCGTTCTCCGAATCCACTGACGATCGCGCTTCCGCCTTCGACGAGGAACGGAACGTCTGATCCAAGGGAGGCGGCGATGTGGCGAAGTGTGTCTGCGTCAAGGTGAAGGTCGAAGAGTTGGTTGCACGCTCGCAACATGGCGGCAGCATTTGACGAACCACCACCGAGGCCGCCGCCGACCGGGATGCGCTTCTCCATCCGCAGTTGAATGGGAAGTTGGCGGCCTGTGTACCGCTCCATCGCAAGATGCGCCCGGACGGCAAGGTCATCAGTCAGCCGCCAGTTGATCTCCGAACGCCGAGGAGCTGACGCATGCCAGTCGATGGAGTACCGGGATATGGAACCGTCTTCGAGTCGCGAGACGTGCAGGTCGTCCACAAAGTCGACCGTCACCATCCACGAACTGATGGCGTGCATGCCGCTCACTTCATCGGCCAGGTCGACGGACAAGGCCAGATTGAGTTTGGCCGGGGCGGGTTCAAGCAGCGTGCGGCGCATGACAGACCCACAGGATAGAGTGGCCGGCACGGACAGGAGGGCTCCCGTGCCTATTCCATGCACAACGACGTTTGAGTTTCAGGGCCAGACCATCGTCGAGTACAAGGGGCTCGCTCGCGGCATCGTCGTACGGTCGCCCACGATCAGTCAGGGATTCCTGGGTGGTCTCAAGAGAATCGTCGGCGGCCGCATCGGCGCGTACCGAGCCATGTGCGAAGAGACCCCGGGGGAAGCACTTCAGCAACTGCGTTGAGCATGCCGCAGGCGTGGGGGCCAACGCGGTCGTTGGGCTGTGATACGACTCGTCGGAGCTCGTCAATGCCGCCACCGAGGTGTTCTGCTACGGAACGGCCGTCGTCATTCGGCCCGCCAGCGGCTCAGTTGGCACCCTCCGAGCTTTCGGTTTGGCCAGATTCCTGGTTTGCAGGTAGGCTGGGCGCAGCGACACGAAACTTACCTCAACTGACCCTGCAAGGAAGGGGGTCGGTTCTCGCAAGCAGGGGAGCAATAGAAATGGCACATACGAGAATCTGGACGTTGGGCACTTGGTGCACGGTGGCCTTCTTCGGCCTTGCGGCGGCGGAGGCCCACGGAGCCGTCCTTTCCGTCGGCGACGGTCAACCCTATGCCACGATTCAGAGCGCGCTTGACGCCGCATCGCCCAACGACACCATCGAGTTGTATGAGACGGCCTCCTTTGATGATTTCACTGAACACGTGGAGATCGGCGATCTGGCGATCACCATTCAGGCCGCAGAAGGCGAGAACATCCGCTGGTCCGGCGGCGCCTTTGCCGCCGTCTCCATCACGGGAGGCACGGGGCAGAAGGTGTTCCTGCGAGACATCGCGTTTGTCGCCGATGGTTCAGGCCCCGACAGTGGTAGACGAGGCGGCGGAAAGAACCCCGAAGCCGGGGGCTGCGTGTATGCCGACAGCGCGATCCAATTGACAATGGACCGGTGCGCGTTCTCGCAGGGTGACGCCGTGGGCGTGCCTGGAATGGGCGTGTTCTCATCTCACCCGAACGCCATCGTCATGGTCGATGCGTGCTCGTTCTACTATCTCGATAGCGACGAGGATGCCGAGGCTTTCAGCGGGGAAGGCGCCGGCATCTTTATGGTGTCGGGCCAACTCGACGTCCATGACAGCCTGTTTCTGGAGTGCAACAGCCTGTACGGTGGTGCTGTCGCCGGCGTGTTTGCTGACATCAGGCTCTACCGATGCAACTTCATGAACAATAGCGCCGCCGGCTATGGCGGAGCCGTTTCCCTCTATCTCTGTTACTCGCAGGTGGAGGAGTGCTGGTTTGCGGGCAATACCGTTTCGGGCGCCTCTACATTGGGCGGCGCCATTGGCGGCTACGCGTCTGAAGTTGCGATCGAAGCCTGTGACTTCGATGTGAATCAAGTTGTTGTCGAGGTCCTCGGCGGCCCACTTGGCGGGTGGTCTTCATATGGCGGAGGTGCTATCGGGATCCTGCAATCCCCGGGACTGAGCATTGACCAGTGCTCGTTCCAGGCCAATGCTGTCACGACTGTCAGTGAGAATGACATTCTCTACGGCGGGGCGGTCATGGCCAGCAGCAGTTCGCTCTCGCTGACAAACTCCTCGTTCTCGACCAACACAGCCGAGAATGGACCTTCGGTTGGCGGTGCCGTATGCCTCATTGGGTTCGACGATGCCGGCGGGCCCCGCCGCGGCTTGGAAATGACGACGGTGGTGTCTGCATGCACCATGACCGGCAACTCCGCCTCACTGGGTGGCGGACTTGCGCTGATTCCGGGACCAGGTGAGACCGACTACCACATCTTCCAGATCGATGGGTCGACCTTTACGGCGAATTCGACAACTGGTGGATTCGCCAACATGGATGACCTTGAGAATGTCGGTTTGCAAGGCACGCCCACCGGCGGTGGTCTCTTCATCAGTGGTCTGACACTTGGAACCGTACTGACCTCTACGTTCTCTCAAAACGACTCGCTTGACTACGGTGGTGGTGCGGCATGTCTACTGGAGGTCGGGGGTGGCGTTCAGTTTGCCAACTGCCAGTTTGATGGGAACATTGCCGGGGACCCTGACTTCTCAGGCGGGAACGGGGGTGGCTTGAGTGTCCAGGTCGAGGCCGGTGCAGTCCGAAGCGGAATCACCCTCCTGGGGGGCAGTGACTTCCTGGAGGTCCTTGGGACCTCATTCACCTCAAACGTCGCGCTGGCCATGGGTGGAGGACTGTCGATCACCAGTAATGCCGGGGGCGGTGGCGAACTCACCAACTGCCAGATTCGGGGAAACTCGGCTGGAAGCCTTGGAGGGGGTCTCTCCTTCGCGCCCACGGGAGACGACGCCAGCAGCAGTCTGCTCACGCTGGACGGTGTTGACGTCACCGCGAACAGCTCGTGGATTGGGGGGGGCATCCTTGCCTGGATCGAGAATCCGGTACACCTCGGGGGGACTCCCACAGGCCTGGCCATGGAAGCCTGCACTGTCATCGCCAATGAAGCGAACGTTAGTGGTGGAGGCCTCGTGCCACTCAACTGTGATCCGTTGGTCATCTCGTCACTCTGGTCAGGCAACACGGCCCACATCGAAGGAGATTGCTTCGGCGATCTCTTTGGATCGGAATTCAATTTGACCGCATTCAGCGGCAACACGTTCTGTGATCTCGGTGATGATCCCTGGGGAGGGTTCGACCCTACGACCCTGCTTGAGAACAACGATGTCACCGATGACTGCGTTGGCTCCTGCCCGTGCGATCTCAATGGCGATGGCGCCGTCAACGTCTCCGATGTGCTGACGTGGCTTCAGTTCGATGCAGAGAGTGATCCTCAGGGTGACCTCACAGGCGGCGGTTTGATCGACGCCAACGATCTGATCTTCCTGCTCGCTTACTACGGCACCAGTTGCTGACTACACGGCTCGCCACGGGCAGGTGTCTCGCTGTGACACAAGAACCTCCACCGGAAGGTCGGTCCTCAGTCGATCACGAAGGAGAGGCATGTACCCCCGTTCGGTATGGGTGTGCCCCGCAAGGAGAATGCGGGTTCCTCGCGCCGCCGCGGCCAGCACGTCGTGGTGCCGCATCTCGCCGGTGAGGTAGAGCGTGGCACCCGCCGCCTCAGCGGCCGCAAGCAAGCTGCCGCCCGCGCCAGGGCAACACGCCGCCACCGCAACGTCACCATCAGGCCCGGCCAGTCGCAGGCCGCTCACGCCCAGCCGCGACTTGACCGATTCGATGATGGAGGTCAGCGATCGCGGCTCGTCCAGGTGCAGGACGCGGCCGATACCGGCGCCAGACATCGGCCTGGGTCGGAGCGGCACGATGTGGATCGGCGGCTCCTCATACGGATGTGCGGATTCGAGCGCCGCCGTCACGGCCGGCAGGTCACCATCGCCGCACACCATCATCAACCTGCATTCGTCCACGGTTTCCAGCCGCCCGGCCGCGCCGATGGCCGGCGAGGAACCCGCATCCCCGCGAAACGTCCCGGCGCTCGAAATGGCGGTCGAGCATTCACCGTAGGCGCCCACCCGCCCGGCGCCGGCGCCGGCCATGGCGGATCGCACGGCGTCGAGGTGATCCTTCGGCACATACGTCACCACCTTGTGCGTTTCGGTCGGCCGATTGGCGACTGCGTGCTCCAGAGGGCCGAGCGTCCCGGGGCCGATGGCCAGGGCAAGCCAGTCACCCATCCCGCCCGGCGCGGCATCCAGGGCCGAGTGCGGGCTGTACACCGCGATACCCGCCGCGGCCGCAGCAAGCACGACGCGGCCGTGCGCATCGCGTGTGGTCACCCGCTGGATGGGCTCGAAGATGGCCGGGTGATACGCGACGATCGCGTCGACGCCGGCCTCGATGGCCTCGGCGATGACCGGCTCGGTGAGGTCAATACACACCAGCACCCTGGACACCGCGGCGTCCGGGCACCCGAGCAGCAGGCCGGTGTTATCCCAATCGGCCGCCAGATGTCGCGGCGCGATCGACTCCATGGCGAGGCACAGGTCGGAGACGGTGGTCATACGGGCACGATAGCCGCGAGCGTCCCCCGGTGGCCCGGGTACGCCATCACCCGGCCTGCCATACCATGCGCGGTTCTCCCATGCTCAGTCCCATCCCTGACATCCTTGACGACCTCCGCGCCGGCAAGCCCATCGTTCTGGTCGATGACGAAGGCCGCGAGAATGAAGGCGACTTCGTGTACGCCGCTGAATGTGTGGATGTGGACGCCATCAACTTCATGACCCGGGTCGGGGGAGGCTATCTATGCGTCGCGATGGCCGGTGAGGACTGCGACCGGCTCGACCTCGGGCCGCAGGCTGCCGTCAACACCTCGCTCCGCACGACGGCCTTCACCGTCAGCGTGGACGGTCATCCCAAGCACGGGGTCGGCACCGGCATCTCCGCGGCCGATCGGACCAGGACCATTCAACTCCTCGCCGATCCCACCTCCCGAATGGACGACTTTGTTCGGCCCGGACACATCAATCCGCTCCGAGCGAGAAACGGCGGCGTACTCGCGCGGACCGGACAGACCGAGGGGTCCGTCGATCTGTGCAGACTTGCAGGGCTCCAGCCCGCCGCCGCCATCATCGAGATCGTCAGGCCTGACGGTGAGATGGCGAGAATTCCGGACCTGGAACCACTCTGCGCCGAACACGGCATTCGCATGTGCAGCGTGGAGCAGATCATCGAACACCGGCTTGCTCGCGAAACGCTGGTGACGCGGCTTGACCCGAAGGATGGCTCGCCCATCGAGACGCCATGGGGACCGTTCAGGTTGGTGGCATTCGAAAGCGCCGTCGATCCGCAACCACACATTGCGTTGTGCCGAGGCGACGTCGGATGTGTCGATGCCCACGGCCAGCCGATCCAGATCAACCGACCGGTCCTGACGCGGGTGCATCGGCGTGATGTGCTGGGCGACATCTTCCGTGTCGGCGAAGCGCCCTCGGCCGACATGCTGCATGCCTCCATGAAGGCCATCGCAGACGCCGACGAAGGTGTCCTGGTCTACCTGCGACCCGAGCACATGGGGGACAGCCCCTTGTCTCAACTCCTGCACCGAGTCCGTCGACCGGTCGCGGACGACCCGGACATGCCCGATCTGACGCGATCTGAAGGTGTCGGAGGCCGGGCGGTCCCGATCGACACACGCAACACCGGTACGGGAAGCCAGATCCTGCGCGAACTGGGCATCCATCAGATCCGGTTGCTCACAAGCACCGAACGGACATGGCACGGCCTGAGCGCCTTCGGCCTCGAGATCGTCGAGCACGTCACGCCGGTGGGTACACACCACGGCTGACACCCATCGCCGGCAGCGATGTGGTCCCACGCGACCTTCGGGGCTCAACGCATGCCGTTGCGGCGAATGATCTCGCGGAGCGTGGCGGCGCCGGCTTCGGATGCGCCGATCTCTCCCTGTGACTCCATCACAACCCACGCCGCTGCGTTTCGGACCGAAGACAGCAGGTCTTCGTCATACACCATCGGCTCAAGCAGCGCAATTCTGTTCTCTGGAGTCATGCGCTCGCGGGCCTGCCAGATGCCGAAGAGGGCCATGGCCTGACCATCGGACATCTGCGCTGCGACCTCCCTGCACATCTGAAGCTTCATGACAAAGTGCTTGGTCTGCTCCATGAAGTCATCATCGAAGTGATCGTGGCCACCGCCCATGGCCGCGAGCAGCTCGTCGTGCGCCTCTCGCAGTTCTGGAGGCAACTGCTCAATCATCTCCCACACGGCTTCGGGATGCTCGTGCATCTCATGGATGAACCGCATGTGCTGCTCAAGCATGCCGCGTCCCATGTCGTGGCCACCCATGTCGTGGCCACCCATATGTGGATGTGAGCCACCCATATGCGGGCCGCTCTTGCACTGGTCGCCTTTGCACTGGCCACCCATGCAGCCGGGCATCCCGTGACCACCCATCCCGTGTCCGCCCATGCCGTGTCCGCCCATGCCGTGGCCGCCCATGCCGCCGTGGCCACCCATGCCAGGCCCGCCCATGCCGTGACCACCCATGCCGTGGCCGCCCATGCCGTGGCCGCCCATGCCGTGGCCGCCCATGCCGCCGTGGCCACCCATGCCAGGCCCGCCCGGCGCCATCTGCCAGTGACCCTCCCATCGCTCGCCATCCGGCTCGCCCGCCATGAACACGAACACATCGTCCATCTCGCCGCGTTCTTCGCCGCCCGATCCACCGAATGGAATCCGCCTTCGCACCCGCTCGCCGTCTTCGTCTTCCATCTCGACGACGGCCTCGACCCGAATCTGCGGCGTAATGTCACCTGACATGAACCGGCCGATGATCTCGCCGATCGTGCCGGATTCGTCCGCAGCCATGGTCTCATCAATCCCGGCCATCACCGCGCCGATGCCTTCCATGTCCTCCAGGTCAATCTCGATCTCTCGCCGCTGACCATTGTGGTCGACAACGATCATGCCCTGCCCGTTGGAGACGCCGACGCTGACTTCGACCTCCTCCTCTGCGCCGATCACCGGAGCAAACAGAACGCTCGGGCTCGCGGCCAGCGCGGACATGATGGCGAGTGCAGCAACGTGGATATACATGGGGGAACTCCTCTTGAGACAGGGAGCGTAGGGGACGCCGGCTGGTCTGTCGAACGGCACGAGGGCCGATGGGGATTCCCATCGGCCCTCGGCACGATCAATCTATTCAACGGCCCTCTTGGAGCCGCGAGGCACGCACTCCGTGCGAACCCGTCGGTCGCGCGGGTTAGGTGTGCGTGCTTCCGTTGTGGTCACCATTGATGGTCATCAGGATCACCTCCTTGTCATCAGGCCCGTCCCTCGCGGTCGTCGCTGACGTGACGTTCAGCTGCCGCGCGTCTTCCGCCTCCGGCGTCCCGAAGGCACTCCACCGCGGGTTGCCGCGGAGGGTGGCGAGGCGCGTCCCGGGCCGGGGACCTGTCCGGACACTGGACGTCCGTCGCCACCTGATGTGTATCGGCCCGGCGACGGGTTGGTACGTGAATGAAATCTCCGGCCGGCGATCAGGCCCGGTGTTCCCCGGGCAACTCGTCCGGGACACCGTCGAGATTGTCCGGGTCATCGTCGTACTCGTATTCGTACTCGTACTCGACCGACGCATCATCGGAGCCTTCGTCGCCTTCGGAATCTTCCATCGCCTGCATCTGCTCCCACTCCTCAAGTGAGATCATCACCTCACGCGCGACCGACCCCTTGTGTTCTCCCAGAATGCCAGCCTGTCCCATCTGATCCACCAGCCTGGACGCGCGGGAGTACCCGATGGCCAGCCGCCGCTGCAGAAGCGACACGCTGCCACGCCCGGATTCGATCATGATGCGAACTGCATCGTCGAACATGGGATCCCGCTCTGTCGGCTGCCCGCCGACTTCTCCGTCGCTTCCAGGACGCAACTGGATGAGCGATCGCTCGAAACTGGGGGAGGCAACATCCTTGAGGAACCGAACGACCTTGCGGCTTTCACCGTCGTCTACAAGCGTCCCCTGCGCACGGCGAACTTCGGGATTGCGCGGCGTCACAAGCATCATGTCGCCCTGGCCGAGCAGAAGTTCGGCCCCCTTCGCGTCCAACACAATCCGGCTGTCCATGCCGCTGGAGACCTTGAATGACATGCGGCACGGCATGTTCGACTTGATCAGGCCGGTCACGACGTTGGCCTGCGGTCGCTGTGTTGCAAGAATCAGGTGAATGCCGACTGCCCGGGCCTTCTGGGCGATTCGGACGATGGCCTGTTCGACTTCCTTGTTGGTCATCATCAGGTCGGCCAACTCGTCGATGACGAACACGACGTAGGGCACTGACTTGGGAATCTTCGCGTCTTCCAGGTCGTTCTGGGGCTGGAGCCGCTCTCGCTTCTCCTCCTCGGTCAGCGAGTTGAACGTACCGATATCCCGTACGCCCGCCTCACGGAACAGCTCATACCGCTCTTCCATCTTCCGGACTGCCCAATCGAGGATGGCGGCAGCCCTGTTCATCTCGGTCACTACCGGGCAGGCGAGGTGGGGGATGTCCCCGAACATGCTGAGCTCGACCATCTTCGGATCGACCAGAATGAGTTTGACCTCGTCGGGCCGCTTGAGGAAGAGCCACGACATGATGATGGAGTTGATGCAGACGCTCTTGCCGGACCCAGTGGTTCCGGCGATGAGCATGTGGGGCATCTTCACAAGGTCTTCGACAAGCGGCTCACCACTTGCATCTTTGCCCAAGAACATCGGCAACACCATGCCGTCCGCGGCGCCGCTGCTGATGAGTTCCATGAGGCGGACCTTCTCGCGGGATGAGTTGGGCACCTCGATGCCGATCGTCGTCTTGCCCGCCATCGTGGGGACGATTCGAATGTTCGGAGCGCCGAGGCTGCGAGCGAGATCGCTGGAGATGCTGTTGATCCGCGCCACACGCGTCCCCGGCGCGAGCTGCACCGAGTACAGCGTGACCGTGGGCCCTGTGTCGATGCCCGTGACCTCGGCGTCGATCTCGTAGGTCGTCAACGCACTCTCAAGGGCCTCCGCCTGGCGGCGAACCATCTTCTCGGCGCGATCTGAGAAGTCTCCCTCGGGCTGAGCGAGCAACTCCACGGACGGGAACTCATAGCCCTCAAAGTCCTCCCGCTGGATATCTTCGTCCTTCGCGACATCCTTCTTGCCGGCGAAGATGCGAATCGGCAGCCGCTCAATCTTCTTGCGAAGTTCGGCCTTGGTGAGTTTCTTCCGCGGAGGTTCCGCTTCCCCGACGTCCTCGTCTTCTTCGTACTCGTCCTCGTACTCGTCCTCGTACCCATCCTCATACGCGTCGCCCGGATCGGCCTCCTCTTCTTCTTCTTCTTCCTCCTCTTCCTCTTCGTACTCGTCTTCTTCGTACTCGTCTTCGTACGCGCCGTCCCAGGCATCCGCTTCGCACGCCTCGTCAGGATCGGCAACCGCCGCGCCGCCCTCGGGCCGCAGCGAAAGATTGCGAAGCCACTGCAGGCGTGGGCGGGGCGTGTGCCTGCGGACCTGAACGGCCCGCCGCCAGAGCCACCCGGGAGCCGCGAGCATGACTTCATCCGCCGCGACAACCAGCCCGACCACACAGAACACCAGCACCAGGACCACGGTGCCGATCGTTCCGAACGCAGGCGCCATCGTGCCGACGATGGCATGGCCCACCAGCCCTCCCGGCGCCCCGCCCAGGCCGCCCACACCGGGAAGCACGGCGGCGTGGAGGGACGACAGTCCGACCGCGGCCAGAATCAGGCCCACCGCGCGAAGGGGTGGGTGTCCCGGCCGTCGGCCCCGCATCGTCAGCACAAACCAGGCGCCAATGCCAACGACGATGAGCCAACTGCCCCAACCGATCAGGTGCAGAGACCAATACGCCAGCCAGGCGCCAACTCGGCCACCCAGATTGGCAACGTCTTCGTTCCAGGCCGACACCGCATGCGAGGGCGGGTCAGCCGACGAAAATGTCGCCAGCGAAAGCACCATGAAGCACCACAGACCGACGGCGGCGACCCACCCGGCCCAGCGAAGGGGTGACGATTCGTGCGTGCCGGATGGTGCGGAGCCGCGGCCACGCGTTCGAGCGGTTGCTGATGATGCCATGACCACTCCTCATCGGCGTTTCCGGTGGCCGCCGACCAGCAATCCGCCAAGTGCAACCGCACCCTTTATCGGACGCATCACGCCGTCTGCCGGCGAATCGGTGACACTGCGCCCATGCCGCATCGCCCCCCGGACCCCGACCCGCTCACATGGACCGCCTTGCTCGCCAGGTGGATGGACCTGGCCAAGGCGTCCCGGGTATTTGAAGGCCGGGGGCTGGAGCCGGGAACCGCCGTTGCGATCATCACGTTTGAAGCGATCGCCATGGCCATGCCACACGTCAACCGTCTTCCCATCGAAGAGCGGGCCTTCGCGCTCGATCAGGCGACGGTCCTGCTGGATGCGCGGCGGGCGGATCTGGAGGCCGCGTTTGACGAGGTGCCGGCGTTCATCGAGTCCGCCGATGACGCCGCGGTGACCGCCATCACCGAGGCTCGCCGGTGCTTTGCCTGGACCATCGTCTGGGAGGGCCCGGGGACACTCTGCATGCCCGCCGTCGACCAGGTCCCGTCGCGTGCTTCCGACGCCGGCATGGTGGCCATGATGCTCCCCGGCACGCTCGCGCTGCCGGGTGAGCCCGTTGCATGGTGGCTGGGCCGCGACGAACCGATGCTCGCCCGAGGCGTCGCCGGGTGCCGCGCCATGCCGCTCGATGAAGCTGTGCAGGTGTGGCGGGTGTTCGATCAGGCCGGGGCGGCCACGGCGGACGTTGTGCGATGTGCCGACGACGACGGACCGGATGGGGGGGTACCGCTCATCGTTCCAAGACTACTTGACGCTCGCAGGCTGGAGGTGCCGCAGCCCGACGCGGGCTGGCCACCGTTCGCCGCCGAGACGCTCGGCAGCGAGCTGCCCCCAGTCAGGTGGGATGCGCCGCGCCTGTGGTAGCGCCGATCCGTACGGGGCCAAGTGGGGCAGACTGCGAAGCGATCGACATTCGATCTGCCAGGTGCGGCGCGCGGGTACGCCACAACGCCTCGATCACGCGGGGGCAATTGCACTGCTCGGATCGATGGAGCAGCACAATGTGTTCAAGATCACACGCCGTCGAGATGTGCTCCACGGCGTCCAACGCCTCTTCGTTCGAGAGGTGCCCGGCGCCGCCCATGATCCGCTCAATCAGAAAGGCCGGGCGATCACTCGCCCGCTGCATGACCGGGTCGTAGTTCGATTCAATCGCCATCACGCTGGGCGCCGCAGCGGCGAAAAACCGGCGAAGGTCTGCATCAACTCGCCCCAGATCGGTCGCCCATCCCAACGATGCCTCCTGGTACCGGAGAACCAGTGCCGACGTGCCGTGGGAATCATGCGGCGCCAGAGCGGTGTCCACCCGGATGCCGTCACCGAGATTCACGCCATCTTCAAACGTGGACACGCGGTCCCGAGGAATCCCTGCCCGCTCAACCCGGTGCGCGTGCCGCTCGTGTACGTGCAGCGTGAATCCCCAGGAGGACACGGCCCTGGCCCAGCCTGCGTGCAGGTGGTCCCCGTCTCCATGCGTCAGCAGCACATCTGAGAGCGTGTGATGAGATCCGCCGCCGGACTCCAATGCATGCCTGGTCCGTCTGGGCGAGAGGCCCGCGTCGATCATGACGTGCCGGTTGGAGTCACCAATCTGAAGCATGGCCGCATTTCCGCGGCTTCCACTGGCAAGTACCCGCAGTTCAATCACCGCTTCGATCGGCCACTACAGACGCCGCGTTTGGACGACTCGATGAAGTCTGCCAGCTCCACGCCCACTGCGTCCCCGTCTGCGCGAAGCTGCGCCACGACGCTTGGCATGGAAAGCCCCTGGCGGTACATGATGCGAAAGACTTCCCGGCGGCGGCGAAGCTCGTCTGCCGGCATGCCAGACCGTCGCATGCCGATGAGATTGAGCCCTGCAATCCGATTGACCTCGTGAACAATGCACCAGGGGGGAACATCCATCGACGCGCCCGCCGTTCCTCGCAGGAAGGCTCCCGTCCCGATGCGGGTGAACTGATGTACGCCGGCGTTTCCGCCGAAGATCACCCTGTCTCCGACCGTGGCATGGCCGGCAAGAAGAGCGCCATTGGCCAGTTGGTTCATGCACCCCATGACGGAGTCGTGGCCTGCGTGGGCGCCCGCCATGAAGTAGTTCTCGTCCCCGATGCGGGTGGGTGACTCGGTCTTGGCGCGGTGGACCGACGCGCCCTCTCGAAAGACGTTGCCCGCCCCGATCTCCAACCCTGCGCCTGGTGTCTCCGGGTCAAAGTTGACATCCTGAGGCGCGCCGCCCAGGGCCGCCCCAGGCCAGACGGTGTTGCCCTGACCCATGGTGAGCGGGCCCCAGAGATAGCAGCCTCCGATCAGACGGCAGCCATCCCCGATCCGAATCGGGCCTCGCGTGCCGTCGAGCACGCAGTTCGGGCCGATCGTCACGCCCGTTCCAAGCGTGACGTCTCCATCGATGGTGGCGCTCGCATGAATGTGGTCTGCAAGTCCGGTCATGGGCGCATCGTATCATTGGCCGATTCCATGGCAGCCACCCCCACCGAACTCACCGTCCGGGATCTCGGCCGGATGAACTACAGCGAGGCGCTGTCGCTCCAGCGATCCCTCCAGCAGGAGGTCATCGCCGCCAGAACCGACAGCCGGAGCCATCCCGGATTCCTGTTGATGGTGGAACACGATCCCCCGGTCATCACCGTCTCCCGGCGGGCGGAGGCTGCAGACCACCTGATCGCCACGCGGGAGACGCTCACCGGCGCGGGAATCGAAGTGCGCGAGACGGATCGCGGCGGGGACATCACGTACCACGGGCCCGGGCAACTGGTCGTCTATCCGATTCTCGACCTCAATCGGCTCGGGCTGCGTCTGCATGGCTACATGCGATGGCTCGAGGATCGCGTCCTCGAGGTGCTGGCGACCTGCGGCATCAGCGGACACCGGGACGACTCGGCCACGGGCGTCTGGGTCGGCCCCTCGGGGGGCGACCGCAAGATCTGCGCGATGGGCGTCCGGGTGTCCCGGTGGGTCTCGATGCACGGGCTCGCGCTCAATGTCGATCCCGACCTGACCCACTTTGACCTCATTGTTCCGTGCGGTCTTCACGGCCGCGGCGTCACGAGCATGCGACGGGAGCGCGGCGACGCGTGCCCCGACATGGGGCAGGTCAAGCAGATCATGGTTGACGCATTCAATCAGGCACTGGATGCGCCGCCGCTTCGCTCACGCGGCAACTGATCCGGGGCTACTCGATCCCGAGTTCCTCCATCACCTCTTCGGTGATGTCAATCTCTTCGGGATACCGAAGCACGCTTCGAAGGCGAATCTGCATCATCGCCTGATTGAACGCGTTGGGCCCGGTCTTGAACTCGAATGGATCGTCCGTCGGAATGAAGCGATTGACGATATCAATCTCAAGCCGGTCGGCAACGACATTGACCGCGTCGACGAGTTCGCGATACGCCCGCTCGACATGCTCAGCGCTCAACGTGGACTTGGCCGCATTGGCCTGCTGGAGAAATCGGTCCCGCTGCTGCATCAGGGCCTGACCTTCCTGGGTGACCGCCTCAAACTCGGGGTCCTCCGGTGTCAGACCCTGCATCTTTTCCTGCATGGCCTCGAACGCCGCCGCGATGGCCTGTTGAGCCTCAGCAAGTTCGTCATCGAGCATCTGATGCTCTTCCTGATACGACTCACCCTGAAGCAGCGCGGCAAGGGCCTTGCCAATGTGCACGTATGCAACACTGTGGACCCGCTGCTGGGGCTCCTTCCCCCAGGAGAGACGGTTGGACTCGACCTGCAAGGTGAGCGTCTCCGCCTCCGTGTTCTCCAGCGTCACCCTGGACGCCGGGCCGAGGGCCGGAGCCTCCACAGCGTCGTCCGCTTCGGACGTGGCGAGGAACCGATCGCTCAGGAGAAGGACAGACGTCGCGATCGCGAGCAGAAGCATGGCGGACTTGGCCGTTTTCATGGGTGGGTCACTCCGTTTGGTCGAGAATGGACAGGAACGCTTCCTGGGGGATCTGAACCGACCCCACGGACTTCATGCGTTTCTTGCCGGCTTTCTGTTTCTCAAGCAGCTTTCGTTTCCGTGTGATGTCGCCACCGTAGCACTTGGCAGTGACGTTCTTTCTGAGGGCCTTGACCGTCTCACGGGCAATGATCTTGCCGCCGATCGACGACTGCAGGGCAATCTCAAACTGGTGCCGGTCGATCTGCTTACGCAGCTTGACCAGCATCGTTCGGCTTCGCTTCTCGGCGTTATCCCGGTGGCAGATGAGGCTGAGCGCCTCGACCGGTGATCCGTTGACCAGAATGCTCACCTTCGCAAGCCGGTCGGCGCGGTACTCGACAATCTCGTAATCCATCGTTCCGTAGCCGCGCGTGATTGACTTCAACTTGTCGTAGAAGTCGTAGATGATCTCGGCCAGCGGAATCTCATACACGAGCATCTGCCGGCCTTCTGAAATGAACTGCTGGCTCTGGAAGATGCCGCGGCGACCATCACACAGGCTCATGAGATCACCAATGTTCCCGTCCGGGCAGATGATCTCGATCTTGACGATGGGTTCCCGGATCTCGTCGATATGCACAGCGTCCGGAAGGTCGGCTGGGTTGTGAATCTCCACAAGCGCCCCGTCCGTCTTGAGCACCTCGTACGTCACAGTCGGCGCGGTCTGGACGACCTCGACGCCGCCCTCACGCTCAAGTCGTTCCTGAACGATTTCCATATGCAGCAGGCCGAGGAAACCACATCGGAACCCGAAGCCGAGCGCCTCGGAGTGCTGCACTTCATACGTGAACGACGCGTCGTTGAGCCTGAGCTTCTCAATCGCCTCACGGAGTGCCTCAAAGTCACTCTTCTTCCCCCCGTCTTCGCTCGTCGCAGGGTAGAAGTCACAGAACACCATCTGCTTCGGCTCTTCATACCCGGGAAGGGCGGTCTCCGCCGCATCTTTGTCCTGCGTAATGGTGTCGCCGACCCGCACGTCCGCAAGCGTCTTGATCGATGCGACAAGCCAACCCACTTCGCTGGTCCCGATGCAATCGACCTTCTGGGGCTGGGGCGTGTTGATTCCCAACTCGGTGATCGTCCAGGTGGTGCCGGTCCCCATCATGCGAATGCGATCGCCGACGCGCAACGCGCCGTCAAACACACGCACGTACACAATGACACCACGGTACTCGTCGTAGTGGCTGTCGAAGATGAGTGCCCGCGTTTGTGGCACCTCTGCAGGACGTGGATCAGGCAGGTCTCGACAGATGCGATCCAGGAGTTCTGTGATACCGGCACCGGTCTTGGCCGAGCAGTAGATGCAATCCTCCGCCGCCAGGCCCAGGACGGACTCGATCTCCATCGCCACACGATCGGGATCGGCGGCAGGAAGGTCGATCTTGTTGACAACCGGAATGAGATCGAGGTCGCTGGCAATCGCCAGATACGCGTTGGCGACGGTCTGCGCCTCGACCCCTTGCGTGCTGTCCACCACGAGCACGGCCCCCTCGCATGCCGTCAACGCCCGCGAGACCTCGTAGGTGAAGTCAACATGCCCGGGCGTGTCAATGAAGTTGAGCTTGTAGTCCTCGCCGTCGTAATGGTGCGTCACCGTCACGGCTGAGGCCTTGATGGTGATGCCACGTTCCCGCTCCAGATCCATGGAATCGAGCAGTTGGTCGCGGGCCTCTCGCTCGGTGACGGCGCGAGTCGCCTGCAGAAGTCGATCGGCCAGCGTGCTCTTGCCGTGGTCGATATGCGCGATGATGGAGAAGTTGCGGATTGGCATAAGGGGGAGAGCGGGGGATTGTAGGCGACCGCCTGCCCGTCCACGCGAAGCGTGGCCTCGGACGTAGAGGTGCCCCGATGCGAGAATCGGGGCACCGCTCGTGGTACAGGTTGTTGGGGGCGGTCCCCGAAGGGCGGTCTAGTTGGCGGCGCAGGGTCCCCAACTGCCGACCAGATACAGGAAGTCGTCTGAGTCCATGACCGCATCGCCCGATACGTCGGCGCACGCCCCGATCGCCCACCTGCCGAGCAGGTCCAGCAGGTCGTTGACATCGACCGTGCCGTCGCTGTCCAGGTCCGCGCTGCAGCCCACCTGCGGAAGCGCGTCGCTCACACCGTCCGGATCGATGGCAAAGGACGCGATGGCACGCTGCCAGGTCTCGCCGAAGGCATCGGCGCCCTGGAGGAGCATCGAGCCCTCAAGCGTTGCACCCTCGCCCAGCAGCGTGAACTGGCCGATGAGGACGCCGGACCCATTGGTGCCGCAGGCGTCCGAAAAGGCCACCTCGCCTCCCTGCGCATGCGTGGGAAGAATCCAGCAGCCCCCGTTTGTCGTTTCAAGCGTGCCGCCGGCTTCAAAGTCGGTCCAGTCGATGCCGATATGGCCGAGTTCATTGGCGCTCGCGGGCGAACCACCCCCGTTGGTGTCTTGAGCGCCGATCGTGATCCAACTGTCCCAGGCAAGATCGGGCGCGAGATCCATGAAGGCCGGGTTGATCGACAGGCTTGTTCCGCCGCCGAAAGGATCCTGATAGAACGCGCCGCTTGTCGAGAATCGCAGGCTCTGATCGTCGTTTCCCGCAATCGCTTCGAGCCGCCACCCTGCAGGCATCACGACCCAGACTCGGTAGGTCCGGTTGGCACCCCACGTCTGGTCGGGCAGAAGGTTCTCGCCCACCAGTTCACCGGCGATCCCAACCTCGCTGGCGGTGTAGAACCAACTCGCTGACGCTGCGCCGCTGAGGTGCAGTGCTGCCAGCGTCGTGATCGCAATTCGAATGTCCATGCCGTGCTTCCTTCCCGCCGCCCACATCTGGCGTCGGAGTGGGCATCGGCCTCGAAAATGGGCCGCTGGAGGATGGTTCGCGGCAACCGCGGGTTCCCCGGGCCCCGGGGTCGGGTCATGCGGGTGACATGCTCTGGGAGGCGTCCGGCCAGGTTGCGTCCAGCACCCGCAGCCAGTTGCCATGGCAGAGACGCGTGAGGGCCTCGGTTGACCACCCGCGACCCCGCAGGAGGGCTGTGATCGCGGGAAGTCTGGAGACATCCTGCATCTCGTCGCACATGTCGGCGCCGTCAAAGTCGCTCCCGAGCGCCACATGCTGCTCGCCCATGACCTCGACCAGGTGCTCGATGTGCTCGGCCATTCGGGTCAGCGGCATGTCCGACTCGAACCGCCCGTCGCCACGCAGATCGCCGGTGAAAAAGTTGCAGCCGACGAGCCCGCCCGACGCCGCAATCACACCAAGCTGCTCGTCCGTCAGGTTTCTCGCGCTTTCGGCCAGGGCGTGGCATCCACAGTGCGTCGCGACGAGTGGGGCGTCGCTGATGTCGGCAACGTCCATGAATCCCTTGAAGTTGAGGTGGGAGAGGTCAATCAAGATGCCCCGGTCGTTACACGCCCGCACGAGCGCCTTGCCCGCGGCGGTCAAACCGGGGCCGATGTCATTGGAACTCGGCCAGCCGAAGCGTATGCCGTGGCCAAAGCAGTTCGGACGCGACCAGACCGGCCCGAGGCTCCGCACACCACGGGCATACAACGCATCGAGTTCTCTCAGATCGGGTGAAATCATCTCGCAACCCTCAAGGTGCAGGATGATGCCCAGGCGGGTGCCGTCGATCACGCTGCGGACATCCTCGACCGTCCGGCAGCATGCAATGTCGTCGGGAGCAGCGGCAAGCAACGCATCAAAGCAGTCCAGAAGCCGGCTCGTCTCGGCGCGAGCCCACGCCGGATCGATGGCTGGTGGCGTGAACGTCCAGCCTCCCTGCGCGTCACGCGCCGGCTCTTCTTCCGGCTTCGGATCGGTTGAGCGAATGTAGATTGCAAAGAAGCCTGCGGCCAGACCTCCGGCCCGAGCGCGGGGAAGGTCGATGTCCGCCTCCTCGCAGCCGCGAAGGAACCCTTCCATGCCACAACCGCCCTCGGCGAAGATCTTCGTGAGGGTGTCATTGTGGCCGTCGAGAATCGGCACAGTGGCGGTCATACGCGCGAGGATACCGGCGGGAGAAGGTCTACTCGGGGCAGGCGCCCCATGATTCGACCAGATACATCACATCCTGAGCGTCAACGACGGCGTCACCCGAGATGTCGGCGCACGGGCCGTCGTACCACTGTTCCAGAAGCGTCAGCAGATCTGTCACCGACACGCGATCGTCCCCGTCAAGGTCGCTGCTGCACGCCGGTGTGACCGCCACGTCCGTGTGACCGTCGGCGCCAACAGCAAACGATGCGAACTCCGGCCGCTGCACCTGGCCCAACTCATCCTTGGCCTGCAGAAAGAAACTCCCAGAGAGCGAAGCCGTAGCACCCAGCATGGTGAACTGCCCGATGAGCACGCCCTCGCGGTCCTGTCCGCACGCGTCCTGGAACGTGACAGGCTCTCCCTGCACCTCAACCGGAAGGATGTAGATGCTTCCGTTGTCCGCGAAGTGAGCCCCGCCGGACTCAAAGTTGGCCCAGTCCATACCGATTTCGCGAAGCGCGTTGTCGGTTGTCGTCAGCCGCCCGATCGTCAGAAACGTGTCCCACTCGACGTCCGGCGCGATGGGATAGAAGGCAGGGTTGTTCGACATGCTCGTCGCCCCACCGAACGCCGCCTGAAAGAACGTGCCGTCCAACGGCGTCAGGTGCATGGGGAGGGCGGCGTTTCCGGCAACAGCTTCCAGCGACCAGCCCGCAGGGAGTTCAGCCCAGAGGCGGATGGTGTAGTTCTCGCCCACGCCCTCCACCAGGTTGGTGCCGACCACCGATGCCGACAGGCCCACGCCGTCGATCGCGTCAGCCGACGCAGTCGCGGCGAACGCAGTCAGGACAATGGTGGCAGGTGTCAGAACACGCCGCATGCGGTCTTTCCTCTGTGGACGCATCTCTCATCGACCGAATCGCCCTGGGCCTTCAATCGCCTCTGACATGGTCTGTCAGTGTGAGATTGGCAGGGAAACACGCGTCTCCAACTCTGACTCGGGGCGGGCGATCAGGTCGTATCCGTCACTTCCGACGACTCTGCAGCGTACGAGCGAACCAGCCGGTATCGAAGATGAAACCTCCAGAATGGTCCGGGAATCGACCTCCGGCGCCTGGTGGTAGGCCCTGCCCGACATGCGCCCGGGGTGGTCAGGGTCCGGGCCGTCGACGAGCACATCAAAGACGCTCTCCTGCTCGGCAACGTAGGCCGCGTTCTCAAAGGCAATCTCCTGCTGAAGCAGCATGAGGTCCGCTTCACGCGCTGCCTTGATGTCGGCGGGAACGTGCAGGGCCGGGTCGGCATCCATTGTGCCCGCAACCGTTCCCGGCTCGGGGCTGTACTGAAACACGCCAAGCGCATCAAACTGGCACGCCTCCACAAAGTCCAGCAGTGCCGCGTGATCGTCGTCGGTCTCGCCCGGAAAGCCAGTGATGAGCGTGGTACGCATGGCGAGTCCTGGAATGCGTTCGCGAAGTCGATGCACAAGTGCTTCCTGCGCCGCTGCAGTGACATTGCGGCGCATGGCCTGAAGCATGGGGTCACTCGCGTGCTGCAGCGGCATGTCAATGTACTTGACGATGTTTGGCAGGGACGCAAGGGCGTCGATCATGGCGTCTGTGAAGTTTGTCGGGTACGCATACATGAGGCGAATCCACCCGCCTCCGTGCGCCGCCGCAACGGCGTCGAGTTCCGTCAACATGCCGACCAGACCACGCTGCTCACCGATGTCCAAGCCGTAGCTGGTGGTGTCCTGCCCGATGAGGTTCAACTCAAAGGCGCCACTGGCCATGAGCGCGTCAGCTTCGGCAACGATTCGATCGATTGGCTTACTCCGCATCTTCCCGCGGATGGAGGGAATGGTGCAGAAGGCGCAGTTCTGATTGCATCCCTCGCTGATGCGAAGGTACGACCAGTGTCGCGGGGTCAGTTGCAACCGCTGGCTGTCGTCCTCGAAGTACCCGATGCCCTTGCCGTCTCCGCCGCGAACGGTCAGATCCGTCGTGTCCATGCCCCGTGTGCTCGCCGCCTGCAGCGCGTTGGCCGCAATCCACCAGGGCCGATCTCCTTCCTGCTCTTCTTCGCTCCCGGACACCGCGGCCCGGATACGGTCGCGGTCAAAGACGCCGATCAGCGCGTCAACACCCGGGACCCACTCCAGCACCTTGGCGCGGTGTCGCTGGACTAGGCACCCGGCGACCACAACACGCTTCAACGTGCCGGCCTCCTTGCGGGCGACGGCCTCCTGAATGACCTCGATCGACTCTTCCTTGGCGGCTTCCAGAAACCCACACGTGTTGACCACAATCACGTCGGCCGCATCGTGATCCGAGACAAGCCGGTACCCCGCTGCTGCGAGATCGGCAAGCATTGCCTCGGAGTCAACCAGATTCTTCGGGCAGCCAAGGCTGACCAAGGCGACGGATTCTGCGGGGCCTGTGGACATCGCCGCACAGTCTAGTGACGACCGTCGGGCCGGACGCCGCCCGTGGTCTCATCCGGCCGCATCCGCGACGTTCGACGGACAAGCTGCGCGTGATCGACACACGTGCTCGATCGGAGCGTAGCGAGCTTCTATCCGCCGTAGAGCTGGTTCGCCTGGATGTATGCCTCGACTTCGTGTGGCACATCGGACCCGGCACCGCCAACGCGACGAACCCGGGCGCGGGCGCGGGTGCTGCTGTTGTCCAACTGCGGAAGATCGAGCATTCGGGAAGACCACTGATCGGCCACCGGCGCTCCACACCGAACCGCAATCGCTCGCAGCACAGCCTGCACATCAACACCGGGCCGCACCATGACCGCCGGCGGCGCTACGTCCAGGATCTCCTGCCATCGGTGCCATCGGTCAAAGTGTGCCATCTGGTCGGTGCCAATCAGCAGCCGCAGGGCAATGCCGGAGTCGATGTCCTGCCGCAGCGAATGCAGTGTGTCAATCATGAAGGACGTGCCACCGCGATCGATCTCGCGGGTGTCAATCTCGGCGCCCTCAGGAAGCACCAGGCGGAGCATGGCGAGGCGGTGCGTTGACGAGGCTGGTGGGGCCTCCGTCTTGTGTGGGCTCACCGCAGCGGGGACGTAGATCAACCTTGAGGCGCCGAGCATCTCCGCCGCGCGCGGCGGAAGTTCTACGTGGGCCATCGTCGGCGGGTCGAACGATCCGCCGAACACGACCACGGGGCCGCCCGGCGTCAAGTTGAGCACGGCCGGCTCACCACACGAACCTGAGCGAACTGCCGGTGGCCCTCGGTGCCGCTGTGGTATCCGTAGCCGCTCTGATGCGCGCCGACCCACGGCGTACCTTCGGCGCCGCCGCAACCCTGGTTGATACCAATCATGCCGGCGCCGAGTGATCGCGCAACGTCCTCCGCCCGATCGCCCCCGAACACGGCGGCGCCGAGTCCATAGGGCGTGTCGTTGGCGAGCCTGATGGCCTCTTCTTCATTGGCCACACGCATGATGCAGGCGATGGGGCCGAAGGTCTCATCCCGCATGATCGGCATGTCATGGGTCAGACCCGTCAGGACGGTGGGCCGCACAAAGTTGCCCTCCATCGGTTCGTCTCCACATGCCACCACTGCGCCGTCCTGTTTGGCCTGCTCAAGTTGGGCGATCACGGAGGATTTCTGCGCGGGGCACACCATCGGCCCGATCTGGGTTCCGTCCACCGCGCCATCACCAACGACGAGCGACTGCGCCCTGCGGACAACCTCGGCCTCGAACGCATCAGCAATGCTGTCTGCTACATAAATGCGTTCAGTACTCACGCACACCTGACCACAGTTTCGGAAGGAGTTCCGCACGGCAAACTTCGCCGCAGACTCGAGGTCCGCGTCTTCAAGCACGATCATCGGATCCTTGCCACCGAGTTCCAGCACGACCCGCTTGAGGTCGCGTCCCGCGGTTGAGAGAATGTGGGCGCCCGCAGCGCGGCTTCCGACAAAGCCGATGAAGTCGCAATCCCCGGCAACCAGCGCCTTCCCCTGCTCGTCGGCGCCGTGGACGATCTGCAGTACATCTTCCGGAAGAACTTCATTGAAGGCGTCTGCAAACGCCTGCCCCACAAGCGGCACCAGTTCGCTGGGCTTCATTACCACCGTGTTCCCGGCTGCGAGCGCCGGCACCACAACCTGCAGCGGCATCAGGAACGGGAAGTTCCAGGGCGTGATGGCGACGCAGACACCGAACGGGTCGTGATGCAACGTGGATCTCGTTGTTCCATCATCCAGCGTCTCCGGGGCCAGCGCGGCGGCAAGTTCGTCCAACTCACCGGTGAGTCCATCAACGCCGTACTGGACCTCGCCAACGCCTTCGGCCAGAGGCTTGCCCATTTCTGCAGTCACAAGCGCGCCGATCTCGTCAATACGGCGTTCCAGAACAGGGATGGCGCCACGGAGGATCGTGATCCGCTCTGAAAGCGGCAGGGCGGCCCACGCTGGCTGCGCGTCGCGGCTTCTGCGAAGTACGTCCGAAATCTCGGACTCGGGTGTCACGGCGACGGTCCCAACCGAGGCGCCGGTTGCAGGATTGGTGGACACGAGTTCGGCGTGTGTGGCGGTGGCCATGGGCATCTCCTTTGAAGGAGGCGCCATTGTAAGGCGGCCGGGTCAGGGAACGGCGGCGTTGTCTATGAGCCGTGTGCCGTCAAGGGAGGCAGCAACGAGCGCTCGTTGGGGGCGATCGGCGGTCGGAGCCAGCAGGGTTTCGGCATCCCGGATGACGGCATAGTCGGTGGTGAGCCCTGCGGCATCGAGGGTGCGCCGCATGGCCGGCTCCCCCTCGCTCGCTCTGGAGAGTGCCCGGTGAAGCGCGAGCGCGCGGTCTCGGCTGGAGGGTGAGAGATAGACATTTCTGCTGCTCATCGCAAGACCATCAGGCTCACGCACCGTGGGGTGGGCGGTGATGGTCAGACTGGGCCAGCGGTCCTGATGCGCGGCAACCATCTCCGTGACGACTCGAAGTTGCTGCCAGTCCTTCTCACCAAAGAACGCCTCCGCAGGACGGACGAGATCGAACAGCCGCGCGACGACGCGGCAGACGCCCTGAAAGAAGTGTGGACGGCACGCGTCTTCGAGCCCCGGACTGGCGGCGACCGCGGGCAGTGGTGGGGTCTGGACTGAGGCGTCGCCTGGATACACGGTGTCCACCTCGGGCGCAAAGACGGCTGCTGCACCATCGTCTCGACACAGGTCCAGGTCCCGCTCGAGCGTGCGGGGGTAGGCGTCAAGATCCTCCCCGGGCGCAAACTGCGCGGGATTGACAAAGATGCTGACGACCGCCGGTCGACCCGACGCGACCGCCGCCCGGACAAGCGAGCGGTGCCCCTCGTGCAGCGCGCCCATGGTGGGCACCAACGCGCTCTCGTGCAGGCAGGCCAGGTCAGAAATGGTGCGTACGATCTGCATAAACGTGTGGCCATCGGCCGAAGGGGGGGTGTACCCCTGCGGGCGATCCGCCGGATACCGTACGCCCGAGCCCATGAGCACGCCCATCTATCTTGACTACGCCGCATCCACCCCGGTCGATCCTCGGGTGCTCGACGCGATGCTGCCCTGGTTCACCGACCGTCCGGCCAACACGGCCAGTCAACACGGCCCGGGCGTGCAGGCCACCGAGGCCGTCGAGCAGGCTCGGAACCAGGTGGCCGACATGCTTGGCTGCGATGCCGCCGCGGTGTGCTTCGTCTCCGGCGCGACGGAGAGCTGCAATCTGGCGCTCAAGGGACTGATGCGACCCAGGCTGCGGCGTGGGGAGCCGGTGCACATCATCAGTACGGCCATCGAGCATGCGGCCGTTCTGGAGCCGCTCCGCCGGCTTGAGCGGGAAGGCGCCGAGATCGATCTGGTCCCCCCGACGCCTGGAGGGTGCATCGATCCAGCTGCCGTCGAGCGGCGGCTTCGGGAGGACACGGCCCTGGTCAGCGTGATGTGGGTCAACAACGAGCTGGGCACCGTCAACGATGTCGGGGCGATCGGCAGCCTCTGCCGGGACCGAGGCGTGCTGATGCACTGCGACGCCAGCCAGGCCCCGGGGAAGGTGGCGATCGACCTGTCCACGCTGCCGCTGGACGCTGTCAGCGTCTGCGCCCACAAGATGTACGGGCCGAAGGGGGCTGGAGCGCTCGTGCTGCAGGGCCGGGCCGAGGGCAGGCCCGTGGAACCCCTGCTTGAGGGCGATGGCCACGAGCAGGGCCTCCGAAGCGGCACCCTGGACGTACCCGCCCTGGTCGGATGGGGCGCCGCGTGCGACCTTGTTCAAGAGGAGTTCGAGGCGGATCGCGATCGAATCGCCACATTTCGTGATCGTTTGATACAAGTCGCCAAAGAAGTGGTGCCATCCATGCGTGTCAACGGGGACCCGTCGCAGTGCGTGCCGCACATCCTGAACCTGACCCTGCCGTCTCCGAGCCCGGATGCGTTGATCGATCGCCTCCCAGGGATCGCCTGCACGGGCGGAGCGGCGTGCGCGAGCCTGCGGAACGCAGGAAGCCACGTCCTGACGGCCATCGGCGTCGACACCTCCGCGGTGCCCCACACAATCCGCCTCAGCCTCGGCCGCCCAACCACCGAGGCCGACATCGCAGCCGCCACAGCCCACCTCCAAACCCTCAACTGACCGCCGGTCACTTTATCTCGTTGCATGACAAGCAGTTACAAAACTGCCAATCTGCAAGTCCTTGTGACTACAGGAGATAAAGTGACCGGCGGTCAGTTGAGTTCGGTGCAGCCCACGGCGGCGGGGCGGTAGGCGCGTTGGGTGATGGCGGGGGCGATGAGGCGGATGTGAGCCTGCACGCAGCGGAAGTGTCCTCCGTCAGGCGGCGCCCAGGTCGCCGTGGTCACGGTGCGATCCTCCGGCCCCTCGGTCGATCCTTCGGCAGTCAGCCACAGAATGGCCGTGTCACCATCAATCCGGCCTCGATCCACCGTGAGCGTCCAGCCGGGCTGCGGCGCCGTGTAGGACACGACCGCGTTGCCGCCCTCGACCCCGGCCGAGACCGGCCCGCCAGCCCACCCGCGAACCTGCGTCACGCTGCCGCATCCACCGGCGAGGGCCAGCAGCCCCGCACATGCCACCCACCGGCTCATTGGCCCGCCCCGGTTTGTGCCCCGGCCTGTACGCCAGCCCCGACCCCCAACGCATCGGCCATGCCAACCCCCAGATCGGCCGGCGACTCGCAGACCTGCACACCGTTGCCCCGCAGCGAGTCCATCTTGGCCTGGGCGGTGTCATCGGCGCCGCCGATGATTGCACCAGCATGCCCCATGCGTTTGCCGGGGGGCGCCGTGCGACCAGCAATGAACGCCGTGACCGGCTTACGCATGTTCGCTTCGATCCAGGCGCCGGCATTGGCCTCGTCACTGCCGCCGATCTCGCCAATCATCACGACGCCATCGGTGCCTGGATCATCATTGAACAGTTCCAGTAGTTCGATGAACCCGAGTCCCCGCACCGGGTCGCCACCGATGCCCACGCATGTGCTCTGGCCGATCCCCAGCACCGACGTCTGCCACACAGCCTCATAGGTCAGGGTTCCGCTTCTGCTGATGATGCCGACGGCCTTTCCGGTCGCGGCGTCTTCGCGGGCCGTGTGGATGTACCCGGGCATGATTCCAATCTTGCACCCACCTTCAAAGACCGCCGAGGGTCCCTCGCCGGACACGCGGCGGCCGGGTGTGATGAGGCCGGGGCAGTTCGGGCCGATCAGGACGCTGTCGGGATAGCCCTCCAGGCGGGCGCGTACACGCACCATGTCCTGCACCGGAATCCCCTCGGTGATGCAGCAGATGACCGGAATGCCGGCGTCGGCAGCCTCGAGCACGGAGTCGCCCGCAAACGGTGGCGGCACGAAGATCATCGTCGCGCCGGCCCCGGTCTCGGCAACCGCCTGCCGCACCGTGTCAAAGATCGGCAGGCCGTTGTCGTCCTTCTGCCCACCCTTTCCGGGCGTCACACCACCGACGACCTGCGTGCCGTAGTCCAGACACCCCTTGGTGTGAAAGGAGCCGGACGCGCCAGTGATGCCCTGGCAAATGACCCTGGTGGTGCCGTCAATGAGAATGGCCATGTCGTGTGCTCGATTCCTGCGTGGAGAAAGGGGGTTTGAAGTCCCGCAGGGTACCCGCTGCCGCGTCGCGGCGAAACACGCCGCGACCGTACACTGCTCGGATGCCAGCGGCAGCATCAGGATCGACGAATCAGGCGGGCATGACCTATGCGGCCTCCGGTGTCGACATCGAGGCTGGTGACCGGCTCGTCGACCTCATCAAGCCAGCGGTCCGCCGTACCCACGGCCAGCGTGTCATGGGCCAGCACGGCGCGTTCGCAGGCATGTTCAGGCTGGACTTCAACGAGCAGATCTTCCAGAGGAACTACACAGACCCTGTCCTGGTCGCGTGCACCGACGGCGTAGGCACCAAAGTCAAACTTGCGGCGGATCTGGGCATTCTTGACACGGTTGGCATCGACTGCGTCGCCATGAACGTCAATGACCTCATTGTGCAGGGTGCCGAACCACTGTTCTTCCTCGACTACCTCGGGCTGCACAACCAGGATCCGGAAACCACCGCCCAGATCGTCGAAGGCGTGGCCCGCGGGTGTGAGATTGCCGGCTGCGCTCTGATCGGCGGCGAATGCGCAGAAATGCCCGACATCTACGCGGAAGGTGACTTCGACATCGCGGGCTTCGCGGTGGGGGTGGTTGAACTGCACCGCGCCGTCGATCCCGTCCGCGCCCGCGCAGGCGACATCCTGATCGGCCTGGCGTCCAGCGGGGTACACAGCAACGGGTACAGTCTGGTTCGACGCATTGTGGACAAGCGTTCACTTCGCCTCGACCGCGCCTACGCGGCGCTCGGAGACACACCGCTCGGCAAGATTCTGCTGGAACCGACCAGAATCTACGCGCAGCCCATCGTCAAACTGTTGCGGCGGTATCGGGTCAAACGTGTCGTCAGTGCCATGGCCCACATCACCGGCGGCGGACTCGAGGGCAATCTTCCCCGTGTCCTCCCGGACAACCTCGACGCAGTCATCGACACCCGGACCTGGGAGATCCCCCCGATCTTCACATTCCTCCAGAGCCGCGGCGACGTCGATACGGATGAGATGTACCGCGTCTTCAATATGGGCATCGGATACGTTCTGGCCGTTCGACCAAGCTTCGCCGACTCAGTTCTGCGTCAGTTGCAGCGATCGGGCGAAACCGCTCGCATCATCGGCAAACTCGCCAAGGGAACCGGGGACGTACAACTGAAGGGACGATCATGATCAAGCTGGCCGCAGTGTTGCTGGTAGCGAGTGCCGCGCAGGCAGTTCAGGACTCCGAGAACACAACCGACACCTCGGCAAGCCAGGAGATCGCTGCGCTGGGCGACGCGCCCTTGCGGATGGATCTTGATCTGGGCGCCTGGATCGTCCGCGCCAAGGGCACCGCCCAGAACGGCGGCGCCGAACTGCAGTTGGGGGACGATTCAGACGACTCACTGGACCTCGGTGATCTTCGAGGACTCTTTCGAGGCGAACTCACGCTCGCTCGCGATCCCTGGGCCGTCCGCCTGATGGGCACCCACGGGTCATGGGACGGCACCGCCACCCTGACCAACCCAACCACCTGGGGCGGCACCCCACTGGCAGCAGGCGTGCCGCTGGAGTCCTCGCTTGACATGTCCTGGTTTGCCATCGAAGGACACTGGCGGGCGCATCCGTTCATCGGCGACGGCAGGGGTGACACCACCGAGCCCGTTGAGTTGATTCTGGGGCCGCACGTGGGCGCCGCATGGATCGATCTGGATCAATCGCTGGCCGGCATCAACAATGGATCAAGTTGGTGGACCGTCTACGGCGGAGGCGAGCTTCGGCTCGATGTCGACCTGCGGCCATTCACTTCACTGGTCCACGCCATGAGCGTCGATATTGGTGGAAGCATTGGGGGCACCGCCGGCGATGGTGGGCTCTTCTACAAAGTCGGAGGCGGTCTGACGCTCCACTTCACGCCGAACGTCGGAGCAACCATCGGGTACCGACTGATGGAGTACCGGGACCTCGCCGACGGCGACTGGTCGATCTCACCAAGCTTCCCAGGCCTGTTCGCATCTGTGAACGTCACCTTCTGAACCGGCGTACAGGCGACATGGCTTCGGAAACCAAAGGCAAGCACAGTGACCGAAGACCCCGGCCGTCGGCCAAGCTTCGTAAAGCGAGAATCCGACACTTTCTGATCACGACGGGCCCGGACAGACTCACCCGTGGGTGGATCTCCCGCAAGCACCATGAGCAGGGTGTTGTTGTGCGTGAGGAGCAACTCGTCGTCCCCTCCTGGCCCAAGGCATTTGATGGTGTTCGCATTGGCCACATCAGCGATCTCCATGTCGGTGACCTCTTGTGCGCCGATCGCGCCACGGCCATTGTTTCGCAATTGAGGGACGCCGCGCCCGACATCATCTGCAACACAGGCGACCTGGTCGACCTGCACTGGCCGGGGGTCGAGCCGGTCGCCGAAGCACTCGGCGCCATTGACGCGCCGCTTGGCAACTTTTTCGTTCGAGGCAATCATGACGAGCTCGACTCCGGCGAAGACGTTGAACGCATCGTCGCCGCTTCGGGCACCACGGTGCTGCATGATGACGTCGCGCTGGTCCGCCGCGGAGACGATGAGTTGCGGGTCGGAGGCATCGGCTGGGCCCGAACTCCTGCGCGCTGCAGGCAGCGCATCGACGCTGCGCTTGGCGATGAGACCGTCGACCTGCTTCTCTCACACAATCCGAAGGCCTTTGACCACGCGGCGGAGAAGTCAGTCCCGCTGACGCTCGCCGGGCATACCCACGGCGGCCAGATTGCCAGAAGAAACCGGCCGAACTCCAACCTCGCCATCTTCCATGGGCACAGACGCAACGCAGGTGTTTATGAGATCGGCGCAAGTCGACTCTTTGTCACCGTCGGCGCCGGCGCACTCTTCCCGCTCCGCTGGAACGTCCCGGCTGAGATCGCCATCCTCACGGTCCGCAGGAGCTGATCTCTGTCAGGGAATCCGCTTGACAATCGCTCGCGTGGCTTCGGACCGGTGTGATCGCCGGTTCTTCTCGGCGGGGGCGAGTTCGGCGCTCGTGACGCCCTCGGGAAGGACAAGCAGCGGGTCATATCCGAATCCATGAGCACCACGGGGAGCTCGCGCAATGACGCCATCAAACGTGCCGCGGGATTCAGCCACAATCGATCCGTCCGGATCGGCAAGACACATGCAGCACACAAAGCGTGCCGTCCGGTCCCGATCCAGAACATCCTTCATGGCGTCCAGCAGTTTGGCATTGTTCGCAGCATCCCGCTGGTCCCTTGTGCCGCTGACTCCCGCCCACCGCGCGCTGTGAACTCCGGGCTGACCGCCCAGCGCATCCACCTCAAGACCCGAGTCGTCCGCCAGGCAACGCCGGCCGGTCTCTCGGGCGTATCCAATGGCCTTGAGTCGCGCATTGCCCTCAAACGTATCGGCGTCTTCGACAGGCTCTGGCGGCACCCGATCGAGCGAGTCAAGCCCGAGCACCTGATAGCCCAGCGGACCAAGAATCGCCGAGACCTCGTTGACCTTGTGCGGGTTGGATGTCGCAAGCAGAATCGGAACGCCGTTCACGGGCGAGCCCAGCAGGCGGGTACTTCCCCATGCGTTGCCACGATGCGGCTTCGAATGCCACCACGGCCACGCCAGTTCGTGATCACCTGCAGCCACCGGGGTTCCATGGCGGCAACGAGGTCCGCGAGCATCTGGTTGGTGACCGCCTCGTAGAAGATGCCCTCGCTCCGAAAGGACTGGCAGTAGAGCTTGAGGCTCTTGAGCTCAACGCACGTCGCCGCCGGCTCGAACCTGACCGTGATGGTGCCGAAGTCCGGATGCCCGGTCTTGGGGCACACCGATGTGAACTCCTCGTTCACATGTTCAATCAAAAACGGTTGATCGGTCGGTGAGGGGAAGACCTCTAGAAGTGATGCGTCCGGCATGGCGGTCATGGTAGTGCGGCATCGCTGAGAACGCGTACCATCCTCGACATGCGGGCGCTTGTGATGGCCAGTTCGGTGTTCATCCTTCAGGGCTGCTTCCTGTTTGATCAGGGGGACCGACAGGCGCGCGAAGCGCTGGCGGAGGCGCAGCGTTCACGAGCGGGCGCCGCCATGGTGGATGGCGACTATGCGCAGGCCGCTCAACTGTTCAGAGAGATTCTCGCCGTTGACCCCGACAACGTCCCGGCCTGGATTGGCATGGGCGGCGCCTACTCCGAACTAGGAGAGTGGTCCCATGCAGAACCGGCCTACGCTGAGGCTTGCGAGCGGGCGCCGGAGTCCTATGACGCCCAGTTCGGGCATGGACTGGCGTTGCAGATGCTCAATCGGCTTCTCGATGCCGTCGCGGCGTACCACCGCGCACTCTCCATCGACCCGATGAGCAGCGAGGCGAGCCTTGGCGTCGCGACGAGTTACCTCCAACTGGAAGAACCCCAGCACGCCCTGCCATTTGCAGAACGAGCCGTCGAACTCGCGCCCAATGATGGCCGCGCATGGATCAGTCTGGGCGCGGCGGCCGAGCAGACCGGCGACGACCATGCCGCGCTTGACGCGTACCTCGCGGCATCGGAGCGGCTCGGCAGCTCACCCGAACTGAAGCACAATCTTCTGCACGCCTATGCCAGAGCCGATCGATATCGCGAGGTCGTCGGCATGGCCAGAAGCATGCTCGCCGACGGCCCCTCCGCCGAAGCCGCCGAACGAATGGGATGGGCATGGTTTCGGCTGGGTGAGTACGAGAAGTCGGCCCAGGCCTATCGGATAGCCGTCGAAACCGACCCCGACATGTGGCACGCATGGAACGGGCTTGGCGTCAACGCGCTGAATCGGTGGCTGCTCAGCGAGCAAGCCGATGAGAGCGCCCACCAGGAAGCCAGGCGCGCATTCAGCGCTTCACTCAGGCTCCACCCGGGGCAGGCCAAGGTGCAGGCGCTCGTCGAGCGGTACGGGCTGCTCTAGAAGGCAATCCCTACTTGCCAGCCACCATCGGCGGCGACTTGCGGGGCGTGATCCCGAGCATGGAAGAGGCCCGCTGGACGATGTCCGTGTGAGCCACGCCGCACTGCTGAAGAATCGACGCTTCGTTTCGGGCGGACTTGGGAATCCGACGAACGTGCAGGGGCTCGACCGTGAATGCGTCGCCCGCCTGAACACAGGCTTCGGCCACGGCCGAGAAGAGGCCGCCGCCGTAGTTGTCCTCAACAACCAGGACGTTGCCGCCGTTTTCGTTGGCAAGATCCAGAAGACGATCTTCATCGAACGGAAGTGAGTAGCAGTCGACGAGCGAGGCATCCACGCCCAACTTGTCGAGACCATCGAGGGCCTTGTTGCACTCGTGCACCATGTAACCGGCCGACACAATGAGCAGGTCCCGACCCTGCATCAACACTTCCATGCCACCGAAGGTGAACTCTGTGTTTTCGTTGTACAGGAACTCCACGTCCGGGCGATGGACCCGCATGTAGCACATGCCGTCGTGGTCGGCCATGAGTTGCGTCAGGCGATAGGCCGCCCAGGCGTCGGATGGGTGCAGCGTCCAGCAGGCCGGACCTCCAGAGTGGCCCTCGGCGCTGCCCAGACTTCGGAACCACGCGACGTCCGGAAGCGACATCTGGCTCGGGCCGTCGGCGGCAAGCGAAATGCCCGAGTGTGATCCGACGATCTTCATGTTGGCGCCAGAGTTCATCGCCATCTCGATCTGGTCGTACCCGCGGGTTACGAACTTCGCAAAGGTCGAGCAGAATGGAACCTTGCCCGCAGCGGCCAACCCGGCGCCAACGCTGTACATGTTCTGCTCGGCGATGCGGCACTCCGCGAACCGATCAGACAGGTCCGCATCGTCAGCGAACCACTCGGCGAAGGTGGAGTTCCGCACATCTGCATCCAGAGACCACACCCGACCATCGGTGTGCCCGATGGAGCGAAGGGCGAGCCCGAACGCCTTGCGGGTCGAGAGCAAACCCGCCTGCAGCATGGTTCGCATATCCCACCGCTCCGCTGCGGCGCGGAAGCTGACCGGCTCGCTGACGGTGGCTGCAGGCCGCTCGGCCGTGGTGGGCGGGTGAATGGTGAGCGTGGTGCCTTCAATCGAGCCGCTGAACGCGGCGCCGCTTGCGGAGAGTTCGCGAAGGGCCGCTTCGAGCTTCTCGCCCTTGGCAGGCTTCCCGTGCCACCCGCCGCCCTGCATCGAGGGAACACCCCACCCCTTGACCGTCTTGGCGACGATGGCCATGGGGGTCTCGCATCCGCCGGCAAAGTTGTCCAGCGCGGCACGAATCTCAGTTGGATTGTGGCCGTCCAGGGTCACCACGGTCATGCCGGCTGCCTCAAGTTTGGCCGCAATCCGCTCGGGCGATTGCTGGTCGCTCACGCCACCGGCCTGCCCGTAGGCATTGCAGTTGAAGATGGGCAGGACCCCGGTCAGCGCGTGTTCAACGATGAAATCGACGGCTTCCCAGATCTGGCCCTCCCGTGATTCGCCATCGCCGACGATGCAGTAAATCCGCTGGTCCAGTTCGTCCCCGCGGGCAGCCAGGCCCAGCCCGGCCGCCACGGAAAGACCCTGCCCCAGCGAGCCCGTGGCCGCATCGAAGAAGGAGAACCCCTCGCGGGGGTTGGGGTGGCCGTCCAGAGGTGAATCCGTCTCCCGGAAGTGCTCCAGGTCTTCGACGGTGCAGGGCCGCTCCTCACCGGGCTTGCCAATCATGGCCCCCAGATCGGCAAACGCAGCGTAGATAATCGGCACTGCGTGGCCTTCCGAGAGCACCAGCCGGTCTGCGGTCTTCAAACCCGGGTTTTCCGGCACCCATCGCATGCCGTGGTACAGCAGTGCGGTCACCAGATGCCCCAGGCTCAGGGCCGTCGTGGGATGGCCGCTGCCGGCGTGTCCGCACATTGTGAGGGCGAGAGAGTCAAGTCGAACGGCCTTGGCATGAACAGCGGCTTCAAAAGACATCGTGACGACGCTCCAAATGGGTCAATAACGGCTCAAAAACGGCACGGCAACGCGAAGGGGCGAGTATCGCAACCATCGCCCCGAACGGCAAGGGGGATGGCCTGCGGATGCTACACTCCGTCCGCTTTCGGTCCCTCTGGAGATAGACGAGCATGGCGTTGAAAGTGGTTTGTGATCAAGGAGCGCTCTCCGACGCGCTCAATACCGTCTCGGCGGTGGTGGCGTCCCGAACGCCCACGCCCGTGCTCACCTGCATCAAACTCACCGGATCGGACGGGCGGCTTCATCTGGCGGCCACCGACGGCGAGATTTCTCTGCAATTGCAGCTGGACCGGGTGGAAGTGGACAGCGACGGCGAGTCTCTGGTGCCCGCCGACAAACTGACCCAGATCGTGCGTGAGTGCGGCGACCCGACCGTCACCCTGGAGGCGGAAGGCCACGCCCTGCACATCAACGCCGGGGACTCCCATTTCAAGGTCTATGGGTTTGATCCTGCCGAAGCGCCGGCCCTGGAGGGCTTCGACGCCTCCACGATCGACTGCGAACTGCCCAGTGGCAGGCTCTCCACCATGGTCAGCCGCAGTCTGTTTGCGGCGGCTGTGGAGCACACCCGATACGCCATCAATGGCGTGCTGTACGACCGTGACGGCAAGCGGCTTCGCTTCGTGGCCACAGATGGCAGGCGGCTGGCCATGGCATCCGGCGACTGCAAGAGTTCGTCAGCCCAGCAGCAGTGCATCATCCCCGGAAAGGCCCTCGGGCTGATTCGAAGGCTCGCAGGTTCGCCGGACACGCCGGTTCGCATCGCCGTCGCCGACGCGCGGATTACTCTGCAGTTCGATGACCCGGACGGCCCTGCGACCCTGTCCAGTTCGCTCGTCGAGGGTCGATTCCCGCCATTCGAAGACGTCATCCCGCGGGATCAGGACAAGAAGGTGGTCTTCGACCGCGACACACTCCGCAGTGCCATTCGCCGCGCCAGCCTCCTGACCAACGAGGAGTCTCGCAGCGTTCGCATGAAGTTTGAGGAGTCCAGGCTGACGCTCACCAGCCACGCGCCCGAGATGGGCGAGGCGGTGGTCCATCTGGAACTCAAGGACTACGGCGGAGACGCGCTTGAGATCGGATTCAATCCGACCTACATCGCTGACGCCCTCAAAGTCATCGATGAGTCGGAGATCACGCTGGAGCTGAAGGCCGCCAACAAGCCGGGGCTCATCCGGGCGGGGCGAGACTTCACCTATGTGCTGATGCCGGTCAACGTCTGATCCGACACGTCTGAACCGACACGCTAGCGCTTGTACTTGACGCTGCAGCCCCACGCGGGGACCGAGTCCGGCGTCGGCTGCGCCCCCTCCTTGAGACGTTGCACGGCCTTAAGCACGTAGTTCGTCGCCGTCGCTCGCTTCTCGTTCTGCTGGTCGTTGTCAAAGGCGCCCTGGTAGCGCAGCACGCCTGCCGCGTCGATGACGAACATGTGCGGCGTCGTCTCGGCCTTGAACGCCCTCCCAACGGTCCCGTCGTAATCGATCAGAATCGGCACGTCGATCTTCCATTGCGCCTTGGCCTTCTTGTCGCTGTCGATCACCTGCTCCCTGGTGTTCCGCCGCGCCGTGGAGTCGACCACGAGATAGGTGATGGTCGGATCGATCGCCCGAAGTTGTGAACGCAGCGTGCTGGCCTTCCCTGTTGAGTGGATGGCGTGCCCTGACTGCCGCCCGCTGAACGGGCACGACGCGTTGAACCACTCAAGCACCACAATCTTCCCGGCATAGTCAGACAGCGCGTGTTGCGTCCCATCGGTATCGGTCAGGGTGAATCCGGGTGCGGGCAGCCCCACCGCGGCCTTCTGCGGCGCCGCGGGCGGCGCCTTGGGCTTCGGCGGCGTTGGCGCAGCGGCCATCAGTATGGTGGACAGCGCCGCGCAGAAACTCAGGCTCAGTCGTCTTGCTGTGATCATGTCGGAGGTTCTCCTGAATGTGGGGCCGTCCCGGGCCCACCTTGAGGGATCGGAAGATCCACAGCCCAGGCCGGGTCGCGTACCGAGTCGCCGAAGGTCAGGAGTCCCTGAAGCCTCGCCCCACCGCCCTCGGCCTGCGCCGCATCGTAGGCCACCGCTGCGGTGAGCATGAATCTGCCCTGATGGATGGCAATCGACGGCGTGCCAAGCGACAGGCCCCTCGTCCGAACGAGCAGAAAGCCCGGTGAGCCTGCGGCATCGACCGGCCCGCTGATGTGCAGTTCACCCCCGTCGATCCGGGCGGTCGTTCCCGGCCGCAGTTCCACGGCGGGGGGAAGTTGGGCAGCGTGGGCTCCTGCCGGCGTGCCCCGAGTGGGCCCGGCGCCCACGGGAACATCCAGAGACACCGAAGCCTTGCCAAGCCAGCACTCCGATCGACAGATGAGCCAGTCCCCACGCACCGTCAATGGAAGTGGGGTGCCCATGGGCCAGGACGCCGGCGGCGTCACCGCGACGGCGAAGTGCACCGTCCCTTCGTGGGCCTGCACGCGGCCCGAGGGTTCGTCGAGCACCACCGGACGAGGGAAACGCACCGGCCCGACGCGGCACCCGGCCGGCGCGGTCACTCGGACGCGGGTTGGCATGCCGCTGGATCCGGGATCACGCCAGTAGATATGCGAGCCCTTGGGAACATGCAGCGTGGTGACAAGCTCAAAGGGCTCGCCGGGCGAGGCATGCTCAACCCCAGCCGACACGGCCATGTCCACGTGCGGTCGCGGCTCGGCCGCCTCCATCGCCGCCGCGGGGCATGACGCCAGGGCCATCAGGATCGTGCCAGCACGCATGAAGACAGCGTAGGTCCAACGGCCGGGGGCTGGTCTCGGGTTTGGTCCCGGGGGCTGATATGGTGCCCGGCAATGACACCCTCCTCGACATTCGCGCGGCGGACCGGCTGGTGCGCGGCCGCGGCGCTCATCACCGTTTCAGTGGGCTGCTCCAAGTCCTACAGCGACAAGGATGTGCACTGGCTGAGCATTGAAGACGCCCGCAGCGCCATCGCAGACACGGGCGGGTCGTGGATTTCCGAGCCCACCCCCAATGCGTGGATCGATCCGAGAGACGAGGTGTTCTACCGCGTTGGGCACATTCCCGGCGCCTTGAACGTGCAGCTCTCCGACCCCGGGGCCTACCAGCGGCTGTCCGGTTTCGGCACCCTGGTGGTGTACGGCGAGGGGTATGAAGCGCCGCTGGCCGATGCGCTCATCAAGGCCCTGCTCAAAGGCGGCATGAAGGACGTCAAGGGTCTTAAGGTTGGGTACGAGGGCTGGATCGCCGCGGGCGAGAAGATCGAGAAGGGGGAAGACGCGGCTCGAGCGCCGGGCGTACGCCGAGGCGACCGGTGGCAGCGGCAGCCCGTCGAGGATGAGTGACGCGGCATCGCATGCCATCGACTTGATGCACATGGGCGTGCCCGGCGCCATCTCCGCGTGGCTGGTCCGCGGCCCGGCGGGTGACGTGCTGATTGAGTCCGGACCGGCCAGCACCGGTGAGACGCTCGATGCCGGCCTGCGAAGCCTCGGGGTTGAACCCGCCTCGCTCTCCGCACTCCTGCTGACCCATATTCATCTGGACCACGCCGGGGGGGCGTGGCGCTTGGCCCGCCTGGGCGTCCCCGTGCACGTCCACGCATTCGGGGCGCCGCACCTGATCGACCCCTCCCGGCTGGACCGCAGCGCACGCGCCATCTACGGCGACCGATTCGACACGCTCTGGGGCCCACTGGAGCCGTGCCCTGCCGAACTCGTCCATGCCCGAAGCGACGGCGATGTCGTTCACGCGGCCGGACTGTCGTTCGCGGCGGTCGAGACCACCGGGCACGCCAATCACCACCACGCCTGGCATGCGCTGGAGACCGGAGAACTGTTCGTTGGCGATGCGGCCGCCATGCGGGTCCCCGGAACCGACTGGATCACGGTGCCCATGCCGCCGCCGGAGTTTGATCTCGACCGGTGGCTCGCCACCCTGGACCGCATCGAGGGTGGGCCCTGGACCAGGCTCCGGCTCACCCATGGCGGCACCGTGCAGGACATCCCGAGCCACCTGCGGCAGTTGAGATCGTCCATGAGCGATCAGGTGGTGTGGATCACCGGCCACCAGGGGCCCGGCCGACGGGCGGACTATCTGGAAACGCTCCGGAGCCAGGCGGCCCGCTACGACGTACCCGAGCCCCTCTTTGAGGCGCATGTCACCCGGGGGCTCGTGGACATGAATCTGGCGGGCGTCGACCGCTGGAATGCCAGGCGGGCCGAGATGGACCGCCCGCACGGCCCCTAGGACCGGCGCTGCCGACTCATTTTGGCGGCCTCCTCCGCCTCCCCCGAACCGGAACACATAGACGACGTCTTCTCCCATAGCAGGTGATATGGGACATGCCGCCACGACAACCCGATGGCTTCTACTGGCCCTGTGCGGACTCGGCGCCACCTTGATCGTGACTGGCCGGGCGGCGGCCGGAAAGCCCGCCAGGCCCACTCGGGCGGTCTTGCCCGCCCTCGATGACTGGTCCGGCGTGCAGGCGATCCGCCCCCGGCCGGACCTGCAGATTCTCCCCGACGCGCCGCTCAGGCTTCAGACCGCAGCGGGTGGGGCGGTGTCTTCCGGCATCATCGGCGACCCTGCAGGGACCATTCGATTGCAGCGGTGGAAAGGGCACGTTCGGGGTGTCGTTCGCTCGCCACGCTTCGGCACGTTCCTGATGACGCAGGCACCGGGTCAGGCCGCCCGCGTCGTGGCCCTGGACCCCGACACGCTCGTCGGCTGCGACGCGGCATTGGTTGGCGTCGACGGCGACGGAGATGACCCTGACGCCCCGGCCGCGCCGCCGCCAGCCGATGGCGATGCGCCCGACGGCGACGACGGCGGCGTGATTGATCTGCTCGTCGCCTACACGCCAAGCGCCCATGCCAATGCAGGCAGTACCGAGGCCATGGAGGCTGCGATTCACGGTTGGGTCAACGAGTGCAACGACGTCTACCGCAACAGTGACTCTGCCGCGCGAGTCCGGCTCGTGGGAACGGCAGCCACGTCGTTTGTTGAGTCCGGTTCCTACAGTTCCATGCTCTCCAAACTCGCAAGTCCATCGGACGGCGACATGGATGAACTCCACACCACTCGGGACGCCGTAGGGGCGGATGTCGTCATGCTCATCGTCACTGACTCAAGTTCATGCGGGATCGGCTACACCATCAAGAACGATGTCTCGGGCATGCCGCACGCAGCGTTTGCGGTGGTTCGCGACTACTGCGCCGATGTGCAGTTCAGCTTCGTGCATGAATTGGGACACGTGATGGGATGCTGCCACGATGCGGATCACCCGGGCTCATGCGCCGGGGGGGCCAGCCTGTATCCCCACAGTTTCGGACATCGATTTGCGGGCGCGACCGACGATTGGCGGACCGTCATGGCCTACACCGACAGTTCCTCCGATCCCTGGACCCCCCAAGTCAGTTACACCCGCATCGGGCTGCTCTCAAACCCGGACATTGACCACGACGCCACGCCCTGCGGGACCACCACGGCGGACAATGCCGCAACCCACGACAGCATGCGATCGGTCACGGCGGCCTATCGGGCGGCGGTGACTCCCATCACGTGCCCGGGCGATCTGGGCGACGACGCGGTGGTCGGGGTCGATGACCTTCTGGACCTGCTGGGCTTCTGGGGCAGTCTGGAGCCCAGCGTGAGCGGGTCGCTGCGAGCCGACCTCAATGGCGATGCATTCGTTGATACGGATGATTTGCTGGTGCTTCTGGCCGAATTTGGGCCTTGTCCAGCCTGAATCGGCCCAAGATTCTCCAAACGAACTCGCATCCACGGATCCATCCTTGCGGAAGGTGCAGTGTGAACGTACGTTGAGAGGCCCGGATCAGGGCGAGATGCGCGGTCCGCGCGTCAAGTGGGTGGCCTGCCCGAGAGAGATCTGGTCATAGACCCTGTTTGAGGGTGCAAGAGGAGAGTTTCATGCTTCGAACAGCCGCTACTGCCTGTCTCGCAGGCCTGAGCATCGCCGCAGCCGCCGCGCCCGCCTCGGCCGGCGGGACCACGCTGACAACCCAACGAATCATGACCGGCCTGGCGAGGCCAGTCTTTGTGTGCGCTCCTCCCGGCGACAGCGACCGTCTGTTCATTGTGGAGCAGCGAAGCGGAAGCACTGGCCGGATCCGCATCTACGATCTGACCTCCAACACGCTGCTGAGCACACCATTCCTGAGCGTCTCGGTCAGCACCTCCAGTGAGCAGGGCTTGCTCGGTATGGCCTTCCACCCGGACTACGCCACCAACCGGCAGTTCTTCATCAACTACACCAACTCGTCGGGCACCACCGTTGTGGCGCGGTACGAGGCCTCTTCGTCCAACCCGAACGTGGCCGTGCCGTCGAGTGCCGAGACGGTGCTGACCATCAGCCAGCCCTACTCGAATCACAACGGCGGAATGATCGCATTTGGCCCGCAGGGGTATCTGTGGATCGGCACCGGCGACGGTGGAAGTGGCGGCGATCCCGGCAACCGCGCTCAGGACACGACCAATCAGTTGAATGGAAAGATGCTTCGCATCAACGTGGACTCGCTTCCATACACGATTCCCCCCGACAACCCCTTTGTTGGAACAACCGGGGACGATGAGATTCACTCCTACGGATGGCGGAATCCATGGCGATTCTCGTTCGACCGTGAAACGGGCGACCTCTACGCCGCAGACGTCGGTCAGAACGCCTGGGAGGAAGTCGACGTGTTTGCACCCGATGACGCCCTGGGAGGCAACTTTGGCTGGCGGTGCTACGAGGGCGATCACACCTACAACACCAGTGGCTGCCCCGGTTCGGGCACGATGATCTTCCCGGTGCACGAGTTCTCGCACGGTGGCTCGCCCTACCGCTGCTCCATTACGGGCGGCTATGTCTACCGCGGCGATGCGATCCCCGATCTGCAGGGCACCTATTTCTTTGGCGACTACTGCTCCAACCAGATCTGGACCTTCAGGTGGGATGGCGGCGGCGGCATTACGAATCTGGAGGATCGGACCAGCGAACTGGCGCCCAATGCGGGTGCCATCGGGTCCATCTCCTCGTTCGGCGAAGACGCCAACGGCAACCTGTATGTCTGCGACCTGAATGGTGAGGTCTTCGCCATTCAGGCAGACGCTCCGGAAGGGGCCTGTTGCGTCGGCACAAGTTGCGTCACCATCCCACAGGCCAACTGTGAGAACGGTGGCGGCACCTATATGGGCGACTTCGTTGAGTGCACATCGGAACTGTGCTTCCCGGCCCCGGACAATGACGACTGCGACAACCCGGAGGTCGTGCCGTCGGGCACGAACACCTACACGACCGACTACTCGACCGACAGCGCCTACAGCGACTGTTCCATCGGTCGTGACGTGTGGATGCAGTACACGGCCGATTGCAATGGCACCATGCTCATCACCATCACCGGCGACTTCTTTGCCGAAGTCAGCGCCGTGTACGAAGGATGCCCCAGCGGAACGGGTCAGGAACTTGGCTGTGGCCAGAGTTCGTACGCAATCCCATGCACCGCCGGCACCAACTACCTCATTCGTATCGGCAGCGCCGATGACTCCACAGGCAGCGGCAGCCTGAATGTGAATTGCATTCCGGGCGCCTCCTGCGACGGTGACTGTGACGGCAGTGGTGAAGTGGACGTCAACGACGTTCTGGAGATGCTTGGCCAGTTCGGTGGCCCGGGCGACTGCGACACCGACGGCGACGGGCTGATTGGCGTCAATGACCTGCTCGACCTCATCGCCAATTGGGGGCCGTGCTGATCCAGCCCTCCCATCATCCATCCATGTGACCTCCGCCGCCCCTCCCCCCCGGGAGGGGCGGCCGCTCTTTAGCCGTGCCTTCCACCCGGAGCCGGCCCCTGCTATCCTGCTCCGCCTTCCCGGGCTTGTAGCTCAGTTGGTTAGAGCGCACCCCTGATAAGGGTGAGGTCGGAGGTTCGAATCCTCCCAGGCCCATCACAAGGCCGCCGAAAGGCGGCCTTGCTCGTGCGCCGGCGAGTCGGGGGCCCCCAAAGGCACACGTCGCGGCCAGCACCAATACAATGCCCGGCTCGACCGACTTTGCCCGTCGGGGAGCCAACGAACCCTCAATAGTTGAGACTGTGTGCCATGCGTCGCGCCAAGATCAGTGTCATCGGAGCCGGAAATGTCGGCGCGTCCTGCGCCATGTGGGCCGCTGCCAAAGAACTCGGAGACATCGTCCTGGTGGACATCCCCGACATGGTCGGTGTTGCGCAGGGTAAGGCGCTCGATCTCGCGTGCTGCGCGCCCATCGAGCGATTCGACGCGAAGATCACCGGGACCGCCGACTATGACGACGTCGCCGGCAGCGACGTTGTGATCGTGACTGCGGGCATCCCCCGCAAGCCCGGCATGAGCCGCGATGACCTCATTGCAACGAACGTCAAGATCGTCCGCAGCGTCAGCGAGCAGATCGCCACGCACGCGCCCGATTCAACGGTGATCCTGGTCAGCAACCCGCTCGACGCGATGGTCTACACCGCCTGGAAGACAACTGGCTTCCCCACCAACCGGATCGTTGGCCAGGCCGGCTGCCTGGACGTCGCCCGGTTCCGAACGTTCATTGCGTGGGAGGTTGGCTGCAGCGTCGAGGACGTCTCCGCGCTGCTTCTGGGTGGTCACGGCGACGACATGGTGCCTTTGGCCAGCTACACCAGCGTCCACGGCATTCCCGTTTCGCAACTGCTTGACGCAGACACCATCACCGCCTGCGTCGAGCGGGCGAAGATGGGCGGCGGCGAAGTGGTCAAACTCATGGGCACGAGCGCCTACTACGCCCCGGCGAGCGGCAGCGTGCAGATGGCCGAAGCGATCATCAAGGACAAGAAGCGAATCCTGCCCTGCGCCGCCTATTGCGACAGCGAGTACGGCGTCGGCGGCTACTTCGTCGGCGCCCCGGCCATCCTCGGCAGCGGCGGCGTGGAGAAAGTCATCGAGATCGACCTGAACGATGACGAGAAGGCCCTCATGGACGAGTCGGTCAGCCACGTCAAGGACCTCGTCGGCACCGTCCGCGAGACCTTCCCGGACCTGGCCTGACAACACCTTACGCTGGACCTGTCGTCGATCCTGTCCGACGACCGTTCGCGTGGCTGCCCGATCTTGATGAGCGCGGCGGCGTGGACGTCACCGACTTGCGCTCGCTTCTGAAAGCGTGGGGCGGATGCGATCCGCTTCCGGATACGTGCCACGCCGATCTCAATGGCGACGGCGTGGTCGATGTGAACGACCTGCTCGCGGTGCTGGAGCGGTGGTCCTGAGCCCCTTCGGACGGGGCATCACTTCCAACGGCGGCATACCCCAGCACGTCGCCCCGGCGATCACGCGAGCCCATCCGACGCTTCGCCAGCCAGACACCGGGAACCTGCCAATGGCCCGGGGAGGGTCAGACACGCCCCAGCGGGCCCGGCGGCGGGAAATCCCAACCGAACCCGGTCATTCTGGCCGATACATGCTCGATGATCGAACAGACCACACCGGCCAGCACTCCGGACGCGACCGATGGCGATGGCAGCACGCTTCCATCGGCCTATGACCTGTTCGTCGCGATCGCCGCGGTGGTGTCGATCGGCGTCATCACCTGGCAGTTGACGCTGCCGGCCACAAGCGAAGTCTCCCGGCTGCTGGAGATCTTCGACTGGGCCTTCTGCGCGCTGTTTCTCGTCGACTACCTGCGGCACATTGTGCTCGCCAAGAACAAGCTGAAGTACATCTTCACCTGGGGCATCTTCGATCTCGGGTCTTCCATCCCGGCCGTGGGCCCGCTCCGGTACGCGCGGGTCGCGCGGCTGCTTCGCATCGTCCGCATGCTGCGGGCGGGCCGCATGCTCGCGGAGGTGTATCGCCGCGACCGCACCGCGTTCGCGGTGGCCCTGCTCATGGCCGCGGGATTGATCACGGTCATCGGCGTCAGTGCCGCGGTGCTTCATGTGGAGCGAGACGCCGCAGGCGCCACCATCACCACCGGTCCGGAGGCCGCCTGGTGGGGCGTGGTCACAGTCTCCACGGTCGGCTACGGCGACATAACGCCGGTCACCGATACCGGCCGCGTGCTCGCCGTCATTCTCATGGTGGTCGGCATTGGTCTCTTTGCAACCTTCGCCGGCGCTGTGGCCAATGTGTTCACGCGGCAGGTGCAGCGGAGTGCGAACATCGACTCTCTTGAGGACCGCCTCATTCGCATGGAGCGGCACCAACGGGACATCCACACAAGTCTGAAGAAACTCCAGTCGCCCGCACCCGACGATTGAGTGAAGAGGGGCCTTCAGCGGCCAACGCGGCATCTCACGCGGCCTTGAGTTTGAACCCCTTGCTCCCAAAACCGTGATGTGGGAACGGTCCGCGTCGTCTCGCCGAGTTGCAAACCGGTGGCGAGGAAGGTGATGAGGTCGCGGGTGTCGCCGCGTCGAGCGGCACCGAGGGCCCACATGCCCCCCTCCATCACAATGAGATCGCCAGGGCCCTTGACCTGCTGATCACCATCGGCCTGTTCGGCCCGTGCTTGTTGGCCCGTGCTTGTTGGCCCGTGCACCATGGAGCAATTTTAACGGACGAAATGTGGAGATTCCGATGCCAGGCACGACTCGGCCGACGCATGAACCATTGAAGGGCCCCAGCTCCTACTGGGGGAGCAGGCGATCTTTGGTCGTCCTGTATGGCCCGGCCGAGGGACTTTCACGGGGAACATGTCATGCCTACTCAGCGTCGCATGCTGCACGGTGCCGGCTTCATGGCCGCATTCGGGTTCTACGCACTATCCATGGGGAATCCACCACCCTCCAGCGGAAGTGGAGGTGGGGCCGGCTCGGACGACCCCTGCCCGAGCTGCACAGGCGACGTCGTTCCGGACGGCGTCGTCGAGTTCTCTGATCTCGCGGCGGTTGTCGCCGGCTACGGGACCATCAACCCCTGGTTGGATGTGGACATGAGCGGCGTGGTCGATGCCAACGACATTCTGAGCGTGTGTCGCCATTGGGGCCCTTGTCCTTAGGGATCCCATGGGGGCATCAGAGGGCGTGTCCCGAGCACGCATCTCGCAGGGTCCCCAAGCGGCTTCTCCCCTCCCTGCCTGGCGGCCCGCGGGCCGCCGGGTGGTGGAGGTTCAGTCCTTCGCCGCCATCATCTCCAGCATGTCGACGCACCGCGTGGCGTACCCGGCCTCGTTGTCGTACCAACTGACGATCTTGAAGAAGCGATCGTTCAGTTCAATACCGGCGCCGGCGTCGTAAATGCTGCTGTGTGGATCACCCACAAAGTCGCTGCTGACCACAGGGTCGTCCGTGTAACAGAGCACACCCTGCATCGGCCCCTCCGCCGCCGCCTTCATGGCCGCGTGGATGCCTTCGAGACTCGTCGACTGTTCGGTACGGAACGTGAGGTCCACGCAGGAGACGTCGGCGGTTGGCACGCGGAACGCCATGCCCGTAAGCCGGCCCTTGACCGCGGGCAGACAGAGCGCCACCGCCTTGGCGGCGCCGGTGCTTGCCGGAATGATGTTCATGTAGGCGTTTCGGCCGCCCCGCATGTCCTTCTTGCTCGGCCCATCCTGTGTGGGCTGCGTCGCGGTCGCGGCGTGCACCGTTGTCATAAGGCCCTCTTCCAGACCGAATGAATCGAGAATGACTTTGGTGATCGGCGCCAGACAGTTCGTGGTACACGACGCATTGGAGATGATGCGATGCGTGTCCGGGTCATACCCATTGCAATTGACTTTGTGCACGAACGTGGGGATTTCGTCAGGTGACTTGGTGGGCGCTGACAGAAGCACCCGCTTGGCACCGGCGTCAAGGTGCCTGGCCGCCGCGTCGGCGGCGGTAAAGAACCCCGTGGACTCCAGCACATAGTCAACCCCAAGATCACCCCACCCGAGGTCTGCAGGATCACGCTCACTCAGGCAGGTGGTCGTATGCGCCTCGCAGACCAGTGCGCCCCCCTCGGCGCGAACGCGATGGTCGAAGCGACCATGCATCGTGTCGTAGGAGACGAGGTAGGCCAGGTTGTCGGCAGGAACTAGATCGTTGATCGCCACGACCTCGAAGTTGCCGCGGCGGAGGGCTTCGCGGTAGACGAGCCGTCCGATGCGTCCGAATCCATTGATGCCGATGCGAATCGCCATGTTGCATGCTCCTGGCAGGGGGGCGGGGGGGAGGGTGCTGGAAAAGGCCCGCATTCTAGTGAAAGTCGGATGAGTTGGTCAGGAACCCGGCCACGGCGTATCCGGCACGCCCGCACCTGCGTTGGCAGCTCGAGCCATCGCAAACAGAAGGTCGCTGCACCGGTTGATCCACCGCATAGCGGCCCCGGACACACTTCCCGGGGCGGTCGCGGCAAGCGTGACCATCGCCCGCTCGCATCTGCGGGCCGCGGCCCGAGCCACATGAAGCCGCGCAGCCAACTCACACCCACCGGGAAGGATGAAACCGCCCAGTGGCTCGTTGCCGCTGTCGACCCGGTCAATCTGCGACTCCATCCACGCGACGTCTGCGTCACTGATTCGAGTCATCCTGTCCTGATGGGCCGCGTCCTGTGGTGTCGCCAGGTCGGCGCCCAGCGTGAAGAGTTGGTGCTGAAGCGTGGTCAGCAGATCGCGAAGGGCGGGCGTATCGCACGCCACCAGCGCGAGGCCCAACGCCGCATTGAGCCCGTCCGCCTCGCCGTAGGCAATCACGCGGGGATGGTCCTTCGGGACCCGGCCACCACCGAACAAGCCCGTGGTCCCGTCATCACCTGTGCCTGTGTAGAGACGCATGTCACAAGGATACGAGTCGAGCCAGGTTTCTGTGGAACCCTGCCTGGGAGCAGCCCCACGACCCCCAGGGCTCAGTGGACGAAGTTGGAGCCCAAAGCCACTGGTCAACGCACGACGTATCACATGCGGCGCTCAAACGAAGGCGTGTTGACCAATCCTGCTCCTCAGCACGTTTTTGTTGGCACTTCCCCGACCCCGCTCCGGGTCAAGGTCACGACGATCGTCGCAGCCGACCTCGAACTTCATTTCGACCATGTGCATGGCGGCGAGGTTGGTGACACCACATCCATACGATCCACCCTCCAGCGATGGTGTCACTGATGCTGTCTTTGTCTGGAGCGATGATGGAAGCCTGAGCACGCTGATCCCAGCACCGTTTGGCTCAGGAAACAGGGCTGCGTTTCTCGCCTTCGACGCGACGCCGGAGACGCTGCCCTGCTCAGCCTTCCAGCGCGGCGACGCCGGAAACGATCTCGGTCAGCTCGGTCGTGATCTGGCCCTGCCTGGCCCGGTTGTAGGTGCGGCTGAGGGTGCGACCAAAGTCCTTGGCGTTGTCGGTCGCGGCCTTCATGGCGATCATCCGCATCACGTGCTCACTGACCGCAGCTTCCATGAAGAGTTGGAAGAGCAGGGTCTTGACCGTGGTCGGTAGAAGCGTGTCCAGAAGTTCGGCCGCGCCGGGCGTGAACTCATAAACATCGGCCCGTCCGGAGGCCGCTTCTGTCTCTTCCGCTTCCGGCTGTGAGAGCGGAAGCAACTGCGTGATCTCGGGCGTCTGCCTGGACACGCCGTGATACCGCATGGTCACGACTTGAATGGAGTCGAATTCGCCGGCTTCATACCGGTCGAGATAGGACTGGGCCACCGCCTCAACGTCTTCATACGTGGGGGCATCGCCGATGGCGTGCGCCCGGGAAACCTCGACGCCCTGGAACTTGAAGTACCCGACGGCCTTCTTGCCAGCGGTCTCCACCACGACGTCCGTGCTTTCGACCAGCGACTGACGAAACTTGTTGGCCGTACGCAAGACGTTGGCGTTGTACGCGCCGCACAGTCCTCGATCAGAGCACACCACCAGCATCAGCACCTTGCCGGTCTGCTCGGCGGGTCCGTCGATGAGCGGAGAGGCATACTCCTCGGCGTTCGAGGCCACCTGCCGAACCATCTCATCGATCATGCGCGCATACGGGCGTGACTGCTCGGCCCGCTGACCGGCGGCCGTGAACTTGGCCGTGGCGATCATCTGCATGGTCTTGGTGATCCGGCCGATCGTCTTGACCGCGCCGATTCGATTCTTGATTTCGCGGAGTTGTGCCATGAGCCCCACATGATACTGAAGTCGGCAGCTGGAAGTGCTGGTCTGGCCGTCAGCCCGTCCAGTCCACCGTCAGCCCATCCCAGGCCAGCGCCATCCCCTCGGGCAGGGCGTCATCCACCTCCGCGTGCTTGATCTGGTGGGCCATGTGCACGAACCACGTCCGCCTCGCCCCTAACGCGTAGGCCTCTCGAATCGCCTCCTGGGTACTCAGATGCGTGCCGTGCGGGCGTTCCCGCAGCATGTCCAGAAAGAGGGTCTCCAGGCCCCCGAGCCGCGCGCGGCTCGCCTCGGGAATCGTCGACACATCGGTACACCAGGCCAATGGGAGCGGCCAGTCCGGGCCGTCATCGGCTTCGAACCGGAACCCCAGGATGGGGAGGTTTCCATGCATCAGCCGCAGCGGCTCCACGCGAAGGCCGAACAGTTCCACTGGCTCACCCGGCGAGAGCGTGTGTGGCTCGACGGCGGCAATGAAGGAGTCGTTCACATTGTGCTGAGGATGGAAGATGTGCCGGTAGACCCGGCTCAGGTGCTCAAGCGTGTGCGGCTCGGCCCAGATGTCGATGGGCGCCTGTTGGGCGATGTTGAACCGGCGAACCTCGTCGAGCCCGAAGGTGTGATCGACGTGGTTGTGCGTGAAGAAGATCCCATCGCAGCGGGTGATGCCGGCTCCGAGAACCTGCTGCCGAAGATCCGGCGAGGCGTCGATCAGGATCGTCCGCGGCGCCCCTTCGGGATCGGTCCAGCAGACGGCGGCGCTGGTCCGAAGGCGGGTGTCCCGGGGATCGTCCGACGTGCACGTCTGGCAGTCGCAGCCAATCGCCGGCACGCCCGCGCTGGTGCCGGAGCCAAGTACGATGCAGCGAACATCCGTAATCATGCGACCGCCCCGAGGATGGCATCCAGACAGGCGCGAGCGGCCGCCTCCGGGTCTTCCGCGGCGGAGATGGCGGCCCCGACCGCGGCGCCGCAGCCACCGACCGATACGACCCCAGCCATCGACGCAGGCGTCAGCCCGCCGATCGCCAGATGTGGCAGCGGACCAATGCAGGGCAGCACCTCACGCAAGACATCCAGCCCGGCCGGTGACAGTTCGGGCTTCGTGGTACTGGCGCAGATCGGCCCGATCCCCACATAGTCGGCGCCGGCCTTCACAGCCGCCCTCGCCTCTGACGCCCCATGGGCCGTCGCGCCCAGCCACAGTCGTCGCCCGCACAGCCGCCGGGCCTGCGTGATCGGAAGATCTCCCTGCCCCAGGTGGGCACCGTCCGCGCCGGCAAGGAGGGCCACATCGACGCGGTCATTCACAATGACGGCGACCCCGTGAGGATCACAGATGGACTTGGCGGCCCGAACCTGCTCAATCAGGGCCGCGTCGGGCACATCCTTCTCCCGGATCTGGATGGCGTCCACGCCCCCGGCGATGGCGGCGGCAAGCGTGTCCTGCCAGTCCCGGCGGCATGCAGCCGCGGTCAGAAGCAGGCACAGCCGCCACTGCGGCGTCGGCGCGGCGCCGAGCCGGCGCTCAATGTCGGCCGCCAGGTCGTACGCGCGGTATCGCTGCGCCTCGATGGCGCACGCGGCCTCTGCCGCATCCAGCTTGGCAGCCTCCTCCAGCGTGCGCATCGCCTCACAGGCTCTGGTTCCCGCCGCGGCCGCCAGGTCGCCGGCCCCGCCACGGCCAGACTCCCCGCTGGTGCGGTGGGCGGTTCCCACATCGCCCGAGGTGTCCCGGCTCCAGATCATGGCCCGACCGGGCCAGAGGCCGCCGGCCGCCTCGCGGAGGTCGTGCCGAAGGTGCTTGCATGCGCCGCTCAATGCGGCGTCATTCAAGACGAACCGTGCCAGATCCTCCAGGGTTCGGAGGCCCTCCCCGGCCCGGTTGAGCGCAGCGTCCACCATTCGAGCAAGCGACATCTCGCCATGGTAGGCATTGCCCCGCAGCACATTGTGCGGCCACACCCCGTGTGTTGCCGATGCCCTGCAGCATGTATCGAACCATCAGAACGGGCGCTCCCCGCCGCGCGGTCACCGTCGCGGCCATCACCGGGTCAGCCAAACGACTTCCCACATCGCTCCGAGCCCTTGATACGGCATGCGGCGGCGGACTTGAAGCGGCCCGAACTCGGCCGGGGTTCACCGGATCGGCCGGGGACATCTCGGTGGGAAGTGACACGGCCATCCTGGTGGGTCTGGGCGACGCCACGCCGACCGCCGCCAGCCTTCGCGTGCTTGGCGCACGGCTCGTTCGCGTCCTGCACACCATGGGCGCCTCCGCCGCCCGCATCGAGGTTGCCGCCCACCTGCCCGGACCACTGGGCAAGCGGCCGGCAGCAGCCACGCAGGCGATCGCTGAGGGCATGGTGCTTGCCAACTGGCGGCAGGAGACCTGGCGAGGGGCCGCGGCCAAAGGTGACCCCGCCAAAGGCACGCTGCTGCTCACCGCCGGAACCGGCGCCGCCCGCGGCGGACTCCGCCGGGGGTGCCTGCTTGCCGAGGGCTCCAACGAAGCGCGGCGGCTGGGATCAACGCCTCCCAACATCGCCACGCCGGCCTGGATCGCCCGGCAGGCCCGAAGCCTTGCCAAACGGTCCGGCATGAAGTGCACCGTCATCTCGGCGGCGAAGGCTCGAGATCTGGGCATGGGGGGGCTCACTGCGGTGGGCATGGGCTCGGCGAACGCGCCTTGTCTGGTGCACCTCACCTGGAAGCCGGATTCAGCCAGGCCCGGAGGCGAACGACTTGCCCTGGTGGGCAAGACCATCACCTATGACACCGGCGGGTACTCGCTGAAAATTTCCAACGGCATGAAGGGCATGAAGTATGACATGTGCGGGGGGGCCGCCGTGCTCGGCGCCATGCAGGCCATTGCCGCGATGAAGTTGCCCGTCGAGGTGCACGCCGTGCTTCCGTGCGCCGAGAACATGGTGTCAGAACGCGCCTATCGGCCGGATGACATCATCACCATGTACAACGGTGTGACGGTGGAGGTGACCAACACCGACGCCGAAGGTCGGCTGGTGCTCGCCGACGCGCTGGCGTGGACGTGCAAGACCATCAAACCCACTCGGATCATCGATATGGCGACCCTGACCGGCGGCGTGGTGGTGGCGCTGGGGGAATGGTGCGCCGGGATCTGGTCGCGGGCCGCTGACTTCAGGCGACTCATTGAGTCCACCGGTGACGACTGCGGAGAGCAGGTCTGGCGGCTTCCCCTGTGGAAGGAACATCGCGAGTTCATGCGGGCCAACCACGCCGACATCTGGAACAGCGGGCCCAAGCGGGATGGGCACCCCATTCAGGGCGCTGCCTTCCTCTCGTACTTCGTCGATCCTGAGACGCCCTGGGCGCACATCGATATTGCCGGGCCGGCCACAACCGATACAGCGTCTGATCTCCACGAGCCCGGACCGACCGGCTTTGGGGCTCGGTTGCTCGCAGAAGTGGCTTCCGGTCTGGCTCGCTGAAACGCCCCCCTCAGGCGGGTGCCAGCAACGCATCCACCCGGGCAGGGATGATCCGCTGAAATTGAGCCGCGACCTCGTCGTAGGTCGCCTGCCCCATCCCGATCGGGTCCGGAATGTCCCCATCCGGATCGAGCAGATGCATGCGAGCGGCCGACTCCGCATCATCCGCGACCAGCTTTCGCGTGGTGGCCAGATGAGATGCCGTCATACAGAGCACCAGATCGGCCTTCTTGAGCATGTCAGGCGTGACCGAGGTGGAGCGGCCATCGTGCTGGATCTGTAGCCGATGCAGCGCCTCAACGGTCTCGGCGGTGGGGGGGAGCCCATCAAAGGTGGCCACACCAGCCGAACCGAAGAAGAGATCGGCGGCTTCACCCGCATAATGGGATCGCGCAATCGCCTCCGCCATGGGGCTTCGGCAAGTGTTTCCCGTGCAAATGAAGAGAATGGTCCGCACACGCCCATCATATGGAATCTGAGCGGGTCGGCCGTTGGGACTTGCACCAGCGGGCAGGATCGGATTGAATGCGCGACGAACCAGAGGAGGATCACTGGTGGAGTTCATACCTGCCGGCGAAGCAGCCGGAGTGATTGCGGACCACGGCCTTGAGTCCGAATCACCAGACGAGGACCATATCTATCTGCGCATGCGCGATGGAGACACGGTCCAGCACCATCATGTCGCGATCGCAGGCACGTCCTGCTCACCCCGCGAGGGTGCCGCGGTCCATGAGATCGCGAACGACAAACTCGCGGATGTCGTTGACCATCTGATGCACAAGTTGCACCACTCGCAGATTCTGCTCATTCCGGTCGGGAAGTGGCGGAGCGTGTTTGATGTCGTTGCATTCAGCCTCGCGGCCAACGAGGAGTGGCAACGAATCGACGCGGCAGCAACCGTCGAGCTCAACTCGCGCGATCCATTGCTCGCCGATGCAGGAGACTTGCACCTGCTCTGCGATCTCGCCAAGGCTCTTCTGGCGGATTCAGAAAAGCCGGACCAGGGGCTCATGCTCATTTCGGTCGGCCAGCCCGTCGTTATGGAGATCGTGCCGACCGGCGGCGTCCGACTCAGTTTCGGCAATCAGGCAATCGCCGATGAACTCGCCGAAGCCTACGCGTCCTGAGCACTCTCTCGAAAGACCACGACATGCCACCGAGCGGACGAACAAAAGCCATTCAGGATCTGGTCGACCGGGGCACCGACGCCCTCGGGCGGTCCGCCTGGTTTGAGTCTGAACGTGTGCTCGATCGCGCCCTCTCGATGAGCAGTGGACGGCACGACTACACCGGCATGGCGGAGATCATCGATCTGCTCGCGACCGCACGGGCTGGTATTCGCAAGGAGGCCCTCGCCTCCCGGGCCGCGATCCGAATCATTGATGATGTCGTGTCGGACACCATGGACCTGGAACGCGGCCGCTACCTCGTGCAGCCGCCGCTCGTGGGCGCGGATGCCCGGCGATTGCGGCTCCTGGCTGTGGCCAGAGAGGTGCCTGCCATCGCGCTGTGCCGGGAGCCCACGACGCAGGTAGGTCTGATCCCCATCGTGGCGATCGGGCCACTGGGCGCCGTTCGCACGCGTGTTGCGGCGCCAGAGGACGCGTCTCGACCGACGGCCGGTTGGTTTCGTGATGCGCTGCTGAAACTTGGTGATGCCGCGGCAGAGCGTATTGATCCTGCCATGGATCCCGAGCGAAGGCTGGATGCGTTGATCGGACTGCTCGACACCGTGCCGGAAGACGACGGCCTGCACAGAACTGCGATCGAAACCTGCCACGAAGCTGCGGCGGCGATCAATTCATAGGATGCTGGCATGAGCGAAGACGGGCAAGACACCTCAGCACCCGAATCAGACATCGTCGCCAGGCTGGCGCCGTCATTTCTGATTCGCAGCCTGATCGTTGCCATCGTGTGCCTGGTGCTCGGTCTCTGGGGCGTGTGGGACTATGTCGAGGTGATTCCGACCCAGGAGCGGAACTTTGCCCGGGCTGAAGTGGCTCGCGTCTTTCTGCGTGTCGCCGAGCCCATTCTGAACGGAGAGGACGCCACCAGCCCGGAACTGGTCGACGAGTTCCTCCTGAAAGTGCTTGATGATCTGGAGATCGAGGGCGGCCCGTCTGTGGCGGCCGACATCGCAGGCCTCCGCGCGTCGGTGTCTTCCGGCGGGCGGGCCGCCATTGACCGTATGTCCGCGTTGGTGACCGACCGCATTCTCCCTGAGGCGGTGGCCAAGGTCGCCGCCGACGATGGCGGAACAGACCGCGGCAAGTGGTTTTCGGCGGACCTCATCATGATCAATGCAGTGCGTTCACCAACGTCCGGCCTGGGTGACCCGAGCGGCCTGCTCAAAGAGGCGAAGGTGACCGCAGACGGCCTTCTGGCGGCCTATGGCGAAGTGCAACAGCCCTCCGCCTATGACCGGCCGGTGCAGTGGCTCTTCATTCTGTGCCTGCCGTTCGTGCCGTGGTACCTCTGGCAGGTCGTGTCCAATCGTCGACGACGGTTCGTGCTTCGGGACAACGGCGTGTTGGAGCTTCCCGGCAACGAGGTGTGGTCGCCGGAGGACCTCGCGGATATCGACATGAGTCGGTGGATGCGGACGAGCAAGGCGTGGGTCGTCCATACCGATGGACACCGCGTGCTCCTGGACGACTACGTGTTCAAGGGGATCTTTCGGATCGTCGGCACGATTGCCGCCGAGAAGTATCCTGAGGAGTGGACCGTGGAAGCCAAGGTGATCAAGAAGGGCGGCGGGGACGCGGACACCACCACCGATGACGGACCCGAATCCACCTGAAACCAGCCCCCCTCGACTCCCAAAAAGGGGTGTCGATATGCCCCACGCCGCCCCCCAACCCGCGCCACACCGCCATCTGCTGCCCAACGGACGCCTTCACGAGCCCGGCGTCCCGGAAGCCGATGCCCGCACAGCGAGCCTCTGCCACGTCTTTGTGGCACTGGGCGCCATGAGTGGTTTCATGTTCATCGCCACCGTCGTGCTCTGGCTGAGTGGCCGGGCCAACAGCCCCTTTATTGATGACCATGGCCGCGAGGCGTGCAACTTCGCCATCTCGATGACCCTGTGGTCGATTGTGCTGGCCGTGTCGATCGTTGGACTGGCGTTCGCGTGGATTCCATGGCTCTTCATGATCATCATGGCCATTCGATCGGCCGTGCTCGCGTCGAAGCGGGAGTACGTGCGATATCCCATGACCCTGCGAATTCTGTAGCCCGGGCCGAGCGACGGCTACCATTGCCGCCATGCCGCTGCTCGAAGCCCAGGATCTGGTCAAGTCCTACACCGGTCGACGTGTCGTCGACGGCGTTTCGTTCCATGTCAATCGTGGCGAGATCGTCGGCCTGCTGGGCCGTAATGGAGCGGGGAAGACGACGTCGTTTCGGATGGTGATCGGCATGATCACGCCGGAGGGTGGCACCGTCAGATTCGACGGCCGAGACGTCACCCGCGATCCGATGTACAGGCACGCGCGGCTGGGCATGGGCTACCTGAGCCAGGAACCGAGCGTGTTCCAACGGATGAGCGTTCGCGACAACCTGATGGCCATCCTTGAAACGCGTGACCTCTCGCGGGAAGCGCAGGCTGATCGGTGCGATGCGTTGATGGCCCAGTTTGGCCTTGAGCACAAGGCGGCGGAGACCGCTCGAACGTGTTCGGGGGGCGAACGCCGGCGGCTGGAGATTGCTCGGGCCATGATCACCGAGCCAACGCTCTTGCTTCTTGATGAGCCCTTTGCTGCGGTCGACCCTCACACTGTTGAGGAGTTGCAGACCGAAGTTTCGAAGCTGCGTGACGCAGGCATTTCCATTCTTGTCACGGATCACAACGTGCAGCAGACGCTCCGAATCTGCGATCGCGCCTACATCATCCACCACGGCACAAATCTCCGTGACGGCGATCCGAAGTCGATCATCAACGATGAGGCCGTCCGTGAGGCCTATCTGGCGTCCACATTCCGTGGTGATGAGTTCGATTGAGGCACCGCTGAGTATGCTGCGACACACCATGCACCGCCTCCTGCCCCTGATTCTGGTTGCCGCCTCGCTGGCATCGACCGGGTGCGTCCGCCGGACCATCCGCATTACCAGCGAGCCGCCCGGCGCACTGGTGTGGCTCAACCACCGTGAAGTCGGACGAACGCCCGTCGAGGTCGAGTTCACCCACTACGGCACCTATGACCTGCTCTTGAAGAAGAACGGGTTCGAGCCCCTGATCGGGGCCATGCCGACCGGGTACAGCGTGCACGGCACACCTGGCATCGATCTGGCCCTGGAAGTGCTCCCGGTCCACACCCACGACCTTGTGGAGTGGCATATCGACATGGTTCCGCGAGACAACAACCACGCTGCCCTGCTGGATCGCGCAGCGGCGCTCCGCGCAGAGGCGGGGGGACACAATCCTGAGGCCATGGCTGCAGCCGGGAACGCTCCGGAGGCCGATGCAACCACGCCACAGGCGGACTGAACAACGACACGGATTCGACTGGAAGTCACAACAGTCGCTCCGTAGCCTTCGGGGACGGGCCCGGATCGGGCCCCGAGAGGACTCGGGCATGCACACACTCCCAATCGCCCTGACCCTGGCATGTGCCCTGACGGCGGCCGCTGGCACAACGACGCCGGAGCCGGCCGATGACGTCATGAGCCGGGAGATGCTGGAGAACATTGCCGGCCAGCGACTCCAGAACGAGGGGCTCGGCCCCGACAGCCTTCCCAACACGCTGTTTCAGGCGGTCCACGAGCGGACGATGGAACTGATTCAGTTGCGGCACCAGATGCAAGCCATTGAACGAGAGTTTCAGCAGCTTCAGGAGCAGTTCGCAGCGCTTCAGCAGTTTGTCACGGACCACGACCAACTTGGCCAGGACTACCAGTCCTATCAGGCGGTTCTCGAGGAAACCCGAAAGTTGACGGCAGCCCAACAGGAATTGAAGCGTCAACGGGACCGGGCCGAACGCGACCGCAAGCGTGAAGAGGCCCGCCAGAAGCGAGCCCAGGCCTCGGCCGCGCAGAAGCAGGCCAAGGCGGCGACGCAGCGTCTGCAGAATCTCGGCTTCTCCATGATCGGGCAGGAAGTCTGGCTGAGCAGGTCTGCCTATGCCTACGCCTCAACCAATGTCGCAGAGCAGCACGTCTACTTTCAACCAACCCCGACCGGCGAACTCGCCCCTGTGACGACGACCGAAAACCGTTCCGAAATCGACTACACGCGCATGACGATCTCGGGAAGCCTGCTCAATGGCGCAGCCACGACACGAAACATCGGCGTCGCCTTCGTGTTTCGTGATGCGCACGGCAACCAGATTGGCCAGGAGACGGTGGTCATCGAAAACGCTCGGCCCGACGTCCCGTATCCCTTCACAGGGGAACTGGTCATGGCGTCAGACCAGCCCTTTGCCAGCCACACAAGTTGGGTGCTCTTTGCTGACGCAGCCCCGCCGGCCACGATCAGCTCACCCCCATCAATCCCGGGCAGCGGTGGGCCGCCAGCCACACCATGACGGGAATCCCGGCCCTGTCACCTCCACGCAGAACCGTGGGCCGACGCGTCTTGGCGCCGCTGGTCATCCTTGCGTTTGCAGCTGCCATCACGCTCTGGTCCAGTCCCGGAGCGGAGGAGCAGTCGCGGATCGCCGCGTTGACCAGCTCGATTGAGCACGTGTGCAACCCCGAGACCGAGCCCCCGGACATGCAGTGGTCGCTCCCTGTCCTCCGGACCATGTTCGAGCGGCGCGTTTCCGCGTGGTGCCAGGACCGGGCCGCCACCTCCCTGACGGTTGCGCCGCACACTGAACAGGCGGACGTCCTTGTCATCCTTCGTTCGGCTGTGCCGGTGCTGGAGGTCCGATTCCAGCCGTCGGCTGCCCAGCCGACGGTCATCGAGATCCGCAGCCTTGAATCGGAGACAGCGGCGCAGCCCGGGCCCGATGGGCGGTAGCCTGCCCACATGGACGTCTGGATCAACGGTGAATTCGTGTCTGATGGCGACGCTCGCGTCTCGGTCTTCGACGCGGGCCTGCAGCATGGCATCGGGCTCTTTGAGACCATGGCTGCCAGAAACGGTCGGTGCTTCCGCGTCGGTCAGCATGTCGAGCGGCTGATCGAGTCCGCCCGCCTGCTCCGCCTGACGGATCGCCTGCACGCCGAGCCCATTGAAACGGCCGTCCAACACGCCATCGACCATGCTGGTGTGCAGGAGGCGAGAGTGCGGCTGACCGTGACGGGGGGCGACCTCAATGCCCTTCGCAGTACCGGAGCCGGACCGCAGGACCCAACCCTGTTCATCGTCACCCAGCCACCGACGGAGTATCCGGAGACCTTCTTCTCGCAGGGCGTGGCCGCCACGCTTGCGGCCGGGCGGCTGAACCCGTGGCAGACGGGGTCCGGACACAAGACGCTGAACTACTGGCCCCGCATCGCTGCACTTCAGGCCGCGGCCACCGTCGGCGCCGGAGAGGCGTTGTGGCTCACGCCCGACGCCCACGTGGCGAGCGGATCGGTCAGCAACCTCTTCCTGATGTCTGATGGGTGTCTGGTCACCCCTCCGGCGCGTGGCGAGCAGGCCCGGGGGGAGTTGATCCCGCCCGTGCTCCCCGGCGTGACCCGCGCCGCCGTCATCGAACTTGCGGAGGCGGCAGGCCTCCAGGTGCAGCGGCGATTGCCCAGCCTCGATGATGTGATGGACGCAGACGAAGTGTTTCTGACCAACTCGAGTTGGCAGGTTCTTCCTGTGACCTCGCTGGGGCTCACCGTCCGGGGAGACGATGACGACGCCGAACCAGAGCTTCGCCGGCACCGCATCGGCGAGGGTGAAGTCGGCCCGACCACGGCCGACCTTCGGGCTGCCGTGCTGGAGTGCATGGAGCAGGAGACCCGCCAGGACGCACCGGCATGACCAGCGGAGGCGGCAATTGGCGGCCGAGCGGCATGCCTGGCATGGGCACCGCGTTCCGCGTCGTGCAGGCACGTCCGTCCGGGCCGGGGCGAATCGCGCTGCTGGTGTTCCTGATCATCCTGGCCCTGCCGCTGCTCGCGCTGGCGATCGTGGCGGGCCTTGTTTCGATGGCAGTATTCCTCGTCCTGGCGGGATGGAACCGCTTGTTCAAACGAGCAACACCGGACTGGGCGTCGCACGATTCTGAGGGAAGGAAGGGCGTCCGCGTCAAGCGGTGAACAATTCGTGGACGGCGGACACCTGTCAGGCGAGCCAGTATGATCGCCTCGCCCGCCATGACCGCCTCTCCCCGCTTCACGCACCTTCACCTGCACAGCGAGTATTCGTTACTCGATGGGCACAGTCGCATCTCACCACTGATCGACCGGATCGCCGAACTGGGCATGTCCGCGGTCGCCTTGACCGACCATGGCAACCTCTTCGGCGCTGCTGAGTTCTATACGACTGCGAAGCGTGCTGGCATCAAGCCCATCCTTGGTATCGAGGCATATGTTGCGCCAGAAGCGAGGACTGACCACCGCCCATCATCGGTTGGTCCTGACGGCGGATTTCATCTGGTACTGCTCGCTCGAAACACCAAGGGGTGGCAGAACCTGCTTCGCCTGAGCAGCGATGCATACCTGAAGGGCTTTTACCGCAAGCCGCGTATGGACAAGGAGATCCTTGGTTCATTGAGCGAGGGATTGATTGCCATCAATGGGCACCTCGGCTCATCGCTGGCGTATCACCTCCTGAGGTATGACCACAGTGGCGACGAAAGCCATTGGCAGGCAGCCGTTCAGGAAGCCACATGGCATGCCGAGACATTCGGCCCGGACGAACATGGTGAGCCCTGCTTCTTTGTCGAACTGCAGCGTCTTGGTGTCGAGGATCAAACGGCCATCAATCCACATCTCATCCGTCTGGCTCAGACGCTTGAGTTGCCGCTGGTGTGTGACAACGACGCGCACTTCATCAAAGCCGAGGACCATGACTCGCATGACACGCTGTGCTGCATTTCCATGGGCCGCACCAAGAGCGACGCCTCACGGCTGACCTACCCACAGGACATCTACGTCAAGTCACCTGAGCAGATGGCCAGCGCGTTTCATGATGTGCCGGAGGCGATTGAAAACACAAACCGAATTGCCGATCGGTGTGACGCTGATATCGACTTCAGTGAGAGCCACGCGCCTGTGGTCCGAGTCACGGCGCCGCAGGACGATGCCACGTGGGACGGCAAGGAAGATCTCACCGACTGGTTCAAGCGTTGGTGCACACACATCGAGCTGCACCCATACGACGCGGAGACGGATACGGACGTCGACCGCGACGGTCTGGAAGCGGAGTGTGATCGCGCCTTGCGGAGCCTTGCTGAGGCGGGCATGACCTGGCGATACGGGGCGGACGGCATTGACGAACCGATTCGTGCGCGGTGTGAACGCGAACTCCAGATCCTCTCTGAGAAGCGTATCAGCGCGTACTTCCTGATCTGCTGGGATGTCGTCAACTGGGCAAGACAGCGTGGCATTCCGGCCAGCGCGCGTGGCAGTGGTGTTGGAACCATGGTCGGGTACGTGTTGGGCCTGTCCAATGCCTGCCCGGTGAAGTACGGCCTGCTCTTCGAGCGATTCACCGATCCGGACCGATCCGAGTATCCCGATATCGACATTGACATCTGCCAGAACGGTCGTGGCAAGGTCATTCAGTACGTTCGGGAAAAGTACGGCCACGTCGCGCAGATCATCACGTTCGGTCGTCTGAAGGCGCGGGCCGCCATCAAAGATGTCTCCCGCGTCATGGGGTTGGAGCCAGTAGAAGGACAGCGTCTGTCCAACCTTGTTCCAAGCGAACTCAACATCACGATCGACGCTGCGTTGGAGTCCTCGCCGGAGTTCAAACTTGAGTATGAGCGGAACACGATGGCCAGACGGGTCATCGACGAAGCAAAGAACCTTGAGGGCCACGCCAGGCACGCCGGCGTTCATGCGGCGGGTGTCGTTGTCGCCACGCAGCCACTGGACACCATTGTTCCTTTGTGCAGGGTGAGTGGGAACGATGAGGGGGTCACGCAGTGGGATGGCCCGACGTGTGAGCGAGTCGGCCTGCTCAAGATGGACTTTCTGGGCCTTCGCACGCTCTCAACGCTTGAGTTGGCAAGAGAACTGGTCCGCGTGACGCTGGACGAGAAGGAGATCTGGGCCGCGACAGGCAGGGAACCGGGGGACGGGCCGCACCCACTCGACCTTGATCGCATTCCATGGGACGACCAGCGGGTCCTGAGTCTCTTCCGCCGCGGCGACACGTCAGGCATCTTTCAGTTTGAATCGACCGGCATGCGGCAGTTGCTCCGTGAGATGAAACCGGACCGCCTGGAAGATCTCATCGCGGCGAACGCCTTGTATCGACCGGGCCCTATGGATCTCATTCCCGAATACAACGCCCGCAAGCATGGACAGAAGGAGGTCCCGAGCATCCATCCCATCGTGGATGCGTACACCGCCGAGACCTACGGCATCATGGTGTACCAGGAGCAGGTCATGCAGATTGTGCATGGCCTTGGTGACATCCCATTGCGACAGGCCTATACGCTCATCAAGGCGATCAGCAAGAAGAAGGTTGATGTCATCGACTCCGCTCGGGGAGGCTTTATCGACGGGTCGGCGGAGAAGGGCCTCTCCAGAAAGGAAGCCGAGAACCTCTTTGATCTCATTCTCAAGTTTGCAGGGTATGGATTCAACAAGTCACACTCGACCGGCTACGCCATCATTGCGTACCAGACGGCCTGGCTGAAGACCTGGTTCCCGGTGCAGTACATGGCGTCCGTCCTCACGTTTGAGAGCGCCGCGAAGAAGACGGAAGATTGGGCGCCATATCTGGAAGACTGCCGCCATGTTCGGTTCCCGGATCACGCTGACGACGCGCCACATGAAGGCATCGAGGTCAAGGGTCCGGACATCAACCAGAGCCGCCGCCGGTTCACCGTTGTGCATGATGAAGATGAGGTGGCTACAGCGACCACAGGGTCCATTCGATTTGGTCTCGGTGGCATCAAGGGCGTGGGCCAGGCCGCCGTTGAGTCCTTGATTACCGAGCGGGATGCTCATGGGCCGTACACATCGCTCTGGGACTTGTGTGAACGCGCGGCGCCGGGCTCGGTCAACCGTGCGACCCTGGAAGCATTGATCAAGGCTGGCGCGCTGGACTCGTTGCACGGCATTCAGGCACGTTCCGCCATGGCCGATGGCGCCGAGTCTGCGCTTCGTGCCGGACACAGTCTGGCTCGCGATGCCGCGTCGGGGCAAGGTCAACTGTTCGGTGGATCTGGTGCTGAGCCTGAGGAGGTTGAGTCCTCAGAAACGAATCTGCCGGATATCACTCCCTGGAGCGATCGGGAGTCTCTGAAACATGAGCGAGAACTCCTCGGGTTCCACGTGTCCGGGCACCCACTGGACGAATTCGACGATCTCATTGGAACCTTCTGCACCGGAACACTCTCGCAACTGGGCACGATTCCGCTTGGAAGACAGGTGCGTGTCGGCGCCATGATCGCTTCGTCGCGCATTGTCACGATTCAAAAGGGTCGGAATGCCGGGCAGCGCATGGCCATGATGTCCCTTCAGGACCGTACGTCGTCCATCGATGCCGTCATGTTCTCGGATCACTTTGCGCGGGATGGACATCTTGCCACCACCGACGCGGTGGTCATCATTGAAGGGCATCTTGATATCAACAATCGCAGCGGCGATCGGCAGTTCATCATCCAGCGTGTACTCGCGCCCCCCGATGCAGCGCGATGCCTGACAGACCGTATTGAGCTGCGAGTTCCAATGCGACCGGACGAGTCAGACCGAGCAGCGGGGGAGCGGCTACGCATGACCGCTGGCGTTATCAAACAGGCTGGTGGCGCCCGAACGTCCGATGGGGGTCACCCGGCGAATGTGGTGCTGCACCTGGATATGCCCGACCAACTTGTCACGCTCAAGAGTGAGTTCAGGGTCGTGCCACACGAACAGCTTGTCCACCAACTCACCGAGATGCTCGGAGGTCGCGAGCAGATCAAACTGGTCGGCACGATCCCGAAGGCGGCGGAACGCTCCGGCAATAACCGCGGGCGACGCTCGCAGTAGCGAATCAGGCCGCGAGATCCCAGCCCTCGTCGGCGGGCTCGTCCGGCCACTCGGGGCGTGATCGCTTGTGGATTCGGACGATCCGGGAGAGTTGCTCGGCAATCATGGCCCTGAGGACATCGAGGGTGGCGGCGTGCTCGTCGTCAAAGCCCGTGTCAGCATCTCGGAAGAGTGCAAACACAGCCATGCACTCGTCGCCATTGTGGCAGGCGAATGAGGCTACCTCAGATCCAGCCAGCTTCTGCATGTTGCCGCCTGCAGCATTGGCGAACTCGGCCGTGTCGTTGAATTGGACCAGGTCTCGTTCGCTGGACATGGGTTCACAGATGATCCCGCCGAGATCCGTCAACATCGGCATCAGGTCTTCGTCCTGCCACTGATAGTTGACGTAGGCGCCGACGCCGTACTTGGTATCGCCCTCACGGAGATACACGACGGCGTTGGTTGGGCCAATCCGCTTGAGGATGTACTCCAGGGACGTCCGCAGCATGTCTTCGACGTCGAGTTCCTGGGACATGATGGCCTTGAACTCACTTGACATGGCGACATCCGACATCTGCGTTCGCATGGATCGGTAGGCGGAGGCAAGATCACTGCACAGCACGTCCACCTGATCGGACATTTCGTCACGAGCTTCCGACAGTCGCTTGCAGTTCTCAGTCAACGCTTCAAGGTGGGCATCGCGGCCCCGATGCGCTCGCACGCGGGCCATGATTTGCTCCATGCGTTCCGGGATTCGAGCGCGGTCTTCGGGCAGCGAGATCCAGTCAGAGGCGCCCCCTCGGACGGCCTCGACCAACGCCTCAGGCGTTGGTGAGCCGCCGTAGATAATGGCCCGAGCGGATGGAACGGTCGCCTGAACATCGCGAATGAGACGAAGGGCTGATGGACTGGTGTCTCCGATCGCCAGTATGTCAGGCGTCATGGTTGTCATCACCCCGATGGCATCTTCATGCGATTCGACACAATCACAGACGTATCCGAGCGTCTCGAACCGCACTTGAAGCCGCTCACGGTCGGCGCCGCGGGGCCCAACCATCAGGATGCGGCCAAGCGAGGCCTGGCAGTCCATCTTCGAAGTGTGCTGTTCTAGGGGGTTCATCGCCAAGCTCCAGTTGTCTGATCCATACCGGGTCCCATGCCCAGCCAAGGCCGGCATCGACGCGATTCTGCTCCGGTTTCAGTCGGAGTACCGCACACACAGCACATTTCATGCCTTTGGCGTGGTTAGACCCCTCGCCCGGGTCATCACGCCCACGCCTTTCTCGTGTGCTCCCAAGGAGATATGAACCCGAAAGAAATTTCACGCTGGGAAGCGCGTTATCGGGCCTCAAACAGCCTGACAGCCTCTGGAGGGCGTGGATAGAGCGGCTCCAGGGTGCCGGGGTCGACGGTTCGCCCGTCGGCAGCCATGGCCTCGGCCGCCTCCAGGCACGCGGTCGGGTCCAGATGGAGAGGGCGTATGGGCACATCGCCGAGCAGCTCGGCCATGTCTTCCGGGAGGTGGTCATCGGCAATCACCGCCTCACAGCCCCTGATCCGCTCGGCCAGACCAGAGGTGCCGACCAGACCGGGCTCGCCATCGATCTGCCCGCCCGCTGCAACACGGGTGCACCAGATGGTCCCGCGGCGACTGGAGAGCAGGACGGCGACCGTCGCTTCAGATCCGGCAGCCGCAACGATGGCAGTCGGTACCGCAACCACCGCGCACCCTGTGGTCAAGGCGAGGGACCGTGCCGTTGAAACAGCGATGCGAAGGCCGGTGAACCCGCCAGGGCCGATCGACACGCCAACCAGGGACACCTCGCATGGCGTGGCCCCAAGCTCCCGGAAGAGGCGGTCGATCTCCGGCATGAGCCGGTCGTCGATCCCGGAGGCAGACTCAAGCGGCACGGCCACCACCCGCCCGTCCTCGCCCCGAACCGCAACACCGCCGGCGCGATGAGCCGTCTCGATGGCCAGATGCACGCTCACCCTGCAATCTCCCGGGCAGGCAACGTCTGGATCGGCCTGACGCTCGACATCAGGGCGTCGACATCGGGCGGGCAGGAGAGATCCAGGGGCAGCACGGCTCCCGCGTCCTGATCGCTTGCCAGCGCCAGCACATGTGGCCCCATGCGTCGCACGCCGCGGTCAATCTGAACGTGACCAATGACAAAGCATGACACGCCCCAGGCCGCGCGAAGTTCATCGATCTGCGCATCGGTGAACCGCCGACCCCAGGTCAACAGGTACGCCCCACCATCCGGTCCACATCGATCCGCCTCCTCCAGTTGACGATCCAGAACGCCGGGGTCGAAGCGGTTCATGAGTACGGCGTCCGGAAGCGAGTGGCTGCACTGAACGCCGGACTCGGTACGCACCACAAGCGGCATGGACCGAAGGAACCCGTCGATCGCCACGCCCACCTGCTCCCAGGATTCGCCAAAGCTCATGGCAAGACCGTCTTCAAACAACTCAACGCTGTTGCCTCCCCCCTTCGTGACCCCGACACCCGTCAGTTGTGAATTCTCATGATTCCCAAGGAGCGGATGGACGCGACCGGGGTGCGAGTTCACCAGCTGGGCCGTTCGAACCAGCATGCGCCAGCTCATGTCGCATCCATGCAGCAGCGTCGGGCCATGGATCAGTTCCTGGAGGAGCAGGTGGTGATCGGGCTCATCCAGGCCGGCCGCTGCGATGATGCGTTGGTAGTTCGGAAGGTGGTCGTGCAGGTCGCCGGCGATCAGCAGTGTGCCCCGCTCGGGTAGATGAACCGTGCATCCGGATCGGCCGGGTGTGGATCGCAGGGTGGCCGAAGCGCGGCACAGCACGTCAATCACAGCATCGGCGTTCGACCAGTCGAATCCGGTGCTCATGAGCCACCGGAAGATCGGCGGCTGAAGATCGCCGAGGACTGGCCAGCGGACCCTCCCTTCCGCTTCATGCCGATCTCGGCAATGCGTTCCCACGCGCTCTTCGCCGTGACTTCAGATTGTTCGATCCCGATCGATCGCCGCTGGTGGGCTCTGGCCACGGTTCCGGTCGTCCCACTGCCGGCGAACGGATCCAGCACCAGATCTCCCTCGTTTGAGCAGGCGAGGATGACGCGTTCAAGATAGACCTCGGGAATCTGGTTCTGGTGCCCGTGGCGACGCTCCGCATTGTTCCCTTGAATCCGCCCCCAGTACTTTCCATACCAGACGTCCATCGGAACACGCATGCCCTTGTTGGAGGACTTCTCCATGGTTCGCTTGTCGCCGTAGATGCTGGCCCGGTCCGACTGCTCCAACACGGCGTCCGGGTTCCAGGTTCGGTTGTCCGGATCCTTGCAGAAGTAGAGCGCGTGAACCTTGCTCATGATGAACGATGAGTTCCGGCACTGGCCGAACCGGAAGTGCCACACGCACCAATTGATCATGACGAGGCCCCGCCGCTTCAGGTGCAGCACGACCTCAGCCGCAGAGTCATCCGGGATGTTCACCCAGATGCTTCCGCTCGGGCTCAGCGCCTCGATGCACCCATCCAGCCAGTCGTAGGTGAACCGCTCATAGGCAGCCCGCGTCATGTCGTCGGACCATCCGTCATACGGAACATCCCAGTTGAACGGGGGGTCGGCAAAGACGAGGTCGACCTCCCCCTTGTCTGGCAGGGCCGCAAGCACATCCCGGCAATCACCGATATACAACCTCGTATCAGGGTCCTGCAGGTGCCACTCCGGCTCCCTGGCGTCACCGGAAGGTTGGTGGGGCTGCACGACATCGCCCATCAGCCTGATGTCCGCTTCGGCCAGGTCCTTTCTGCTCGATCGGTGCACGCCGATGGCGCCGGATGGACCGGCCTGAGTCGCTGAACGGTTGGTTGCCATGCCCCCCAGTATGGCAGGTTCCCAGCGGCGGCGGCTCGGCTGTCGCCTACAATCGACGGCTGTGAGAGCAGAACCGACCATCTCAATCGGGCTTGGCATGTGTGGGCTGATCACCCTTGGGTGCTCGCCAAGTTTCAATGCCATTGACCAGCACGTCAATCAGCTCCTGATCGACGGCACAAGCAGCGTGAACGCCAGTGCGCCCCCGAGGCCCGTGGACGAGTGGGCGGACATCAACGCCAGTGAATCGGTCATGAACGAGAAGCACCCATCCACCGTCAATCCACCGGTGGAGGTGATGGAGTGGGCGACGACCACCGAAGTTGACGCCACAGAAGTCCTTGATCGACTGGTGTCATATGCATCCGAGGGTGGCCCGGTGCTCACGCTCGACGAAGCATTGAAGTGGGCCTTTGAGAACGGTCGGGAGTACCGATTCGCCGAGGAGGATTACCTGCTCACGTGTCTCAGTCTGGTGTTGGAACTCCACCTCTGGACCCCACAACTCGCCGACACGGTCGCGATGGAATACCAGCACGAGGACGGTGACAACGACTTTCTCCAGTCGGCTCAAGGAGTCGTCAATACGTTCTCGGCCAGTCAGCGACTCCCGTGGGGCGGTGAGTTGACCGCTTCTTATGTCGCGACATTCGCCCGCGAGGTGTATGGCGCGGCCTCGGGCCTTTCGGGTTCCGATACAACCCGCGTCGGGCAGTTCTTTGTTGGCGGGTCGCTTCCACTCCTTCGCGGCGCTGGCATGATTGCCCAGGAAGACCTGATTCAGGCCGAGCGGAATCTTGTGTATGCAGCGCGGTCATTCGAGCAGTTCAGACGCGACTACTGGGTGCGTGTTGTGCAGGGCTGGTTTGGCCTGCTTGTGCAGCGGCGGCAACTTGATAACGCCATCGAGTCAACCACGCTTCTGGAGAAGCTCGCCGAGCGGCAACGAGCACTGTACGACGCCGGCCGCGCGCGCCTGTATGACGCGGCCGAAGCGGAGAATCGTGCCCTCCAGGAACGCTCTCGGGTGGCCGGGCTTCAGGAGTCCTATCGGCTCGCCGTTGATCGGTTCAAACTGCTGATCAATATGCCGATCGAGAACCCGATCGCCATCGACCAATACACCATCGCCATCGACCCGCCGGTTGTCGATCTCGACCAGGCTGTGGAAGTCGCCATGCGGCAGCGGCTCGACCTTCAGACAGAGCGAAACCGACTGGTTGACGACCAGCGGGGCGTCCGCAACGCGCTCAATGGATTGCTCCCGGATCTGGACCTTGCCGGCGAGATGCGTCTTGGGTCCAACGACACCTTCTACTACGACGCCGTGCTTCCATCCGTCGAGGACATGGATGCCGAGGCGTCCCTGACTCTGGGTCTTCCGCTCGACCGGCAGGCGGAACGCATCGCCGTCAGGCAAGCTCAGATCGCACTTGAACGTGGACGCAGGGCATTCCGACGGCAGCGGGATGAGGCTGCGATCCAGGTTCGAACCTCAGTCCGGGACATCGACGCGAACCTGTTCTCGCTCGACATCCAACGCCGCAATGTTGATATCGCTCGAGTCAACATCGAGTCGATCGACGCGGATCCGGACTCCTATACCGTGCTTGACCAACTCTCCGCGATCCAATCGCTGCAACAGGCTCAGAACGGCCACGCTCAGGCCTTTCAGAGTGTGCAGGAAGCCATCCTCAAGTACCTCAACACGACGGGCCAGATGAGGATCAGCAACGACGCCGCATTGGTGCCGCTGCCCGGCATGGTCATTGGATCGACATCATCACTTTCATACCAGCAGACTGTGTCGTCTGCCGCGGACGTACACTGAGCCATCTCCATGCACCGACTTGAGCAACACATCAGACGCGGCGTCAGCACCACCAGCATGATGGTTGGCGCCGGCGCCCTCGCGATCATCATCATCATCAGCCTGATGGCCGGCGGTGGTGGTTCCGCAGACGACATCGTCTCTGAGACCGACCTGCATGATGTGGTGGCAGGGAACTTTGAAATCACGATCCCCGCCTCCGGCGTCCTCGAAGCCAAGGAGATGGTCGAGCTGCGATCCGGCCTTGACGGAACCGCGACCATCATGGAGATCATCCCGGAGGGCACGTCCGTCACCGAGGGGCAGGTTCTGGTCCGACTGGATGACAAGGATGTTCGGGACCGCATCGAGTCGGCGCAGGAGAAAGTGGTTGAGGCCGAGAACCGTGTGGAGACTCGGGCAGCCGAACTGGAGATCGCTCAGAAGGCGCGTGAGTCAAGCCTGGCCAAGGCGGCGGTTGCCATCGACCAGGCCAAGCTGGCCAAACTCGCGTGGGAAGAGGGCCAGGACGTCACCACGCGCAACCAACTGGCCCTTACCGTTCGAACTGCCGAGAAGGACTTCAAGCGGCTCGAAGAAAAGTACGCCAAGTCGGTCGACCTGCGGGCACGGGACTTCATCAGCCAGAATGACCTTGAGCAGGATGAGATCAACATGATCCGCGCCGAGGCCGCCCTCTCCCGGGCTCGCCTTGAGAAAGAGGTGTACGAGAAGTACACCTACAAGAAGGACAAGCAAGCCAGGGAATCCGATCTCAAGCAGGCAGAAGAGGAGCAGGTGCGGATTGACACCCGCACACAGGCAACCGTCAAGAGTTCGACGAGTAATCTTGAAACCGCTCATGCCAACCTGGAGTCACGACGAGAGCGGCTCGTCAAACTTCAGCAACAACTCGAAGCATGCACTGTTCAGGCGCCATCGCCAGGCATGGTCGTGTATGGGACGACCATCCATGGCGACAGAAGAGGTAATGATGAGTCATTCCGAGTTGGTTCCAAGGTGTCGCGTAACCAACTCCTGATGGTGCTTCCGAACACTGAGTTCATGATTGCGGTCGTGAAGGTCAATGAAGCGCTCAGTGGGAGTGTGAAGCCGGGGCAATTAGCCATCCTTCGCATGGATGCCTTCCCTGAGACGATTTTGGATGGCAATGTCATCGCCGTCGGTGTGCTGGCGGAAGATGGTGGGTGGAGGGACCCAAACCGACGGGAGTACTCGGTCAGGCTCTCCATCGACAATCCTGACGGGCTGCAACTCAAGCCATCCATGCGATGCACGGCTGAGATTCAAGTTGATGAGGTTTCTGACGTACTGCATGTGCCTGTGCAGGCTGTTCACCGATCAGGACGATCGACGATCGTCTACACGATGGATGATGGGCTCTTCAGGCCGACACCGGTCACGCTTGGGCGGTCCAGTTCGTTGTATGTCGAAGTTCTTGATGGGCTCACGCCCGGCGCTCAGGTGCTTCTTCGTGACCCACCGCCCGGCACCGCCATTGATCTGGATCCGGAACAGGAATCTGTCTCCAACGGATAACTCACTCCCCCCAGCGAACCGGTAGCTCGTGTGGGATGTCGAGATGGTCGAGCAGTCGGCCGGCCATAAAGTCAACCAGGTCGGAGACACTGGAAGGCTGCATATAGAACCCGGGTGCCAATGGCGCAATCGTGGCTCCCGCTGACGCCAGCCGATCCATGTTTGAGATGTCGATTCGGCTCAACGGTGTTTCCCGGTGCGCAAGCACAAGCCGCCGCCCCTCCTTCAGGGTGACCATGGCCGCCCGGTGAAGCAGTGTCAGCGTGATACCTGACGCGAGTGCGCCGAGTGTGTTGCTTGAACAGGGAACCACCACCATGCCATCGTGCCGAAAGGAGCCGCTGGCAACCACCGCCCCCATGTCCCGTCCTGAATGTACGGTGACCTGGGAAGGATCAGCCTGCCCGCAGAGGTGCTCAGCGGTGACCCGCGACACCCCGCACTCCTCGCTGAGCAGCCGCCGACCAAGCTCGGAAGCCACGACGTGAACCTCGACACCCCGAAGTGCCAGCAGTTCGATGGTTCGGACCGCGTAGGGGGCGCCGGAAGCACCACTGATGCCCACCACGATCCGCCTGTCTTCGGGTTCCCATGCCATGCCGCACAGGGTACTGGTCCAGACCTCCCAGACAGGACCGCCAGAATCGGATCCATCCACACCTTGTCCCAGAGGCCGGCCAGACGTGGCCCAAACCGGGGCCATTGGTACACTTGCCCCTCGAAATGGAGGGGTTCCCATGTGGTACCTGCGTGCAGTCTGTACATCCTCTTTGTGTGTCCTGGGCTTGGCTGCGGCGGCCTCCTGTGAGGCTGATGGAACGGCGGTTCAGCCGCCCCAGCACGAGACGGCAGCCTCCCTCAACGCCCGCGTGCCAGATGCCATCGCCACGGCTGTCGACTGGTGGACCACCCGCGAGCCGTCGGCCATCTCCAGGGGACCGGTTGTGGTCTCGCTGGCGCCGTCCCTGACGCCCGCCCATGATGCGGTGGCCGATCTGCTTCCATCCTGTGATGTCACAGATACCGACACCGCGGACGCCGTGGCAATTCGCGCCGTACGGATGCACTTTACGTCGGCTCAAGTCGATATCGACATGCCCCACGAGGGCCGTGGCCGGCAGCTCATCACGGTGGACCTTGAGAAGTACCTCCTGACCCCATGGACCGTGACTGGCGCCAATTGGTGGCGGTTCAATGATCGACAACTTGAGCGCATCACGGCAGACGCTGCGACGTCGGCCAAGGAGGCTGCTGAGGCAGCGGCGAGTGCGGATGAGCAGGTGACAGCCGACGCCTCCGATGAGCCCTGAGTCCCGACATCAGGAATGGCTCGACGCAGCCATTGAGCAGGCCGAGAAGTCTTGGGCGGAAGGTGGCATTCCAATCGGATCGGTTCTCGCCGTCGATGCAACCGGCGAGATTGTCGCCCGCGGCCACAATGAACGGGTTCAGAAGGGCGATCCAACGGCCCATGCGGAAGTGTCTTGTATCCGGAATGCCGGCCGGCGGCGTGATTGGCCATCACTGACGCTCGTCTCGACACTCAGCCCGTGCTGTATGTGCAGTGGCACGGCGATGCTGTTCAGGATTCCACGGGTGGTCATCGGCGAAAACACGACCTTTCAGGGGGCCGAAGCGTGGATGAGCGATCATGGCATTGCGTTGACGGTTCTGAACGACGCCCGGTGTGTTGCGCTCATGGAGCGACTCCTCAGAGAGAAGCCGGATCTCTGGGCCGAGGACATCGGCGAGTAGAAGTGAATCAACTCATGCCGATCGTCACGGCGGTTGCCTGGCTCGCTGGTTGAGGCCTGCGCATCCAGGCCCGGGGCGCCGGTCGCCTGAACACCATCCACCAGAAGAAGAACAGGGTGACGCCGCCCTGCATCACCGACACCGCGACCGGTGAGATAACGCCCTGCGCCTGCACCAGCATGCCATCTCCCGGATAGGGGCCGAACCCAATCAGAGCAGGAAGCCTGAACCAGTAGTAGCACGACACCGCCGCAGCTCCGAACACGGCGGCGATCGTTCGTTGAGCCGCAGCGCCAGCCCGCCATGCCACAAGGAGGTACATCGCCAGCGTCACCACCAGGCCGCCGAACGGCCAGGCCCATGTGCCCACGGCCCACGCTGACACGCCGTCGGGGACCTGGAACCATCCCCACACGAACCCGGGGAAGCCGCCGATCATGAGGGCCGACGCCAGTGAACGGGCGGGCGTCTTCACGCCGATCCCATGCCGCTGATCCGGGGTTGTATCAGGACAGGGCGCCACACACGCATCGCATTGTCGACAATGAGCGCTCGTCATGGTGATCACTGGTCGAATCCCATACAGCCGTTCCACGGCGTGAACCGGGCACAGTCCGGCGCACCACCCGCTTTTCCCACCAAGCCACACGCCCATCGCGACGGCCGCCACGGCAGCGGTGACCAGGAGCGCCGCGGTCGCCAGTCCGCTCTGATTGAACCAGGGATGGCGAAGGGGGACGAGGGTCAGCAGGAGCGCGACCCCAATCAGCCCGAGACGAGGCTGGACCCGCGTCGACACCACCCGAGCCCTGGACCAACCGGTCCTTCGGGCAAGTTGGGACATCGTTCCAAGCGGGCAGATGTTTCGCCAGATGCCAGGGGCCACGACCACGAGTGCGGGTGCTGCCGGAATCAGGACATCCCAGAAGCCATGCAAGCCGATCGTGGGCCAGACCACCAGTGTCGCCAGCAGTCCGCCCGAGGCCAGAAGCATCAGCCACTGCAGCAGCGACCAGTATCGGATGGTCCGATTCGGGTTCGAGGGCGGCAGGTCGGGTGATGCGGGGCACACCATCAAGCACTCCTGAGAAAATAGGATACTCTTGTCCGTTTATTCGGGTGGGGGGCGGTCCACATCCCCTGACATCTCTGGGACATGGCAAGACAGTTCGGGATTTGAGGGGGACCAGAGTTGGCCGGTCAAGCCACCGCGACCCACACGAAGAAGCCGAGGACCGCGGCCATGACGGCCCGCCCGAGCCATGTGGAGGCGAGTTGGCCGCACCAGGATCGGCGGAGCATGAGCAGGAGTACCACGGCGAGCAGCGGAAGAAAGTACGCGCCAGTCACGGTGTACAGCAACTGGACGGTCTCGAATCGCATGGTGGCCTGCAGAATTGGCGCCAGTGCAATGCCGATCAGGCACCATCGCGCGACCGTGGTTCGCTCAAGCGTGTCGGGTGAGAGTGGGGGCCGTCCCATGCCGCCCCGAATCACATCTGCAAAGATCATCGGAACCGACTGCCAGACGCCAAGCATGCTGCTGACGATGGCCGCCCACCCTCCAAAGAGGAAGGCCCACCTCGACCATGCGCCCAGTTCCGCCCCAAGCGCATCAGCGATGGATGTGAGCAGGACCACACCCGACCCATCCTGAGAAGGAATGCCCGAGGCGATGACGACCATGGCCACGCCGAAGACCGTAGTCATGAGGTAGCCGGCGATCAGGTCAATTCGACACAGTCGAATGTCCGACTCGTTGCGTCTTCCCTGTTGAGAGAGCCAGTAGCCATAGCAGAGCATCGTCACGGTCCCCCCGACGCCGCCCACCAGACCGATCGTCCACGCCCGGCCTCCCTCCACATCTGGAATCGTGGGCTTGATCAACCCTGTGGCCACTGATGTGGCATCAACGTCAACCAGCACCGCAGTGAGTACGACAACCGCAACCATGATCAGGATGCCCACGGCCATACATCGCTCGAACACGCGGAACCCGCCCCGCCACACAAGTGCCAGGCACGCCAGCGACCACACCGTTCCCCACACAATCTTCCCGGCTGTCGCGCCCAGAGGAAGTGGCACCATGGCCTGGGTGGCAGCGCCCGCGGCGCTGATCAGCGCCCCGCCGACGGCCCAGGTCCAGGGGATCAGGTACAGCAGAAACGCCCACAGCACCCACCGTCCAAGATGTGTTCCGACACCCGCCACAAGCGTCTGCCCGGATGCCACCTGCCACCGAGCGATCCCCTCTGTCAGCACATACTTCATCACGGCGCCAAGCAGCACGGCCCAGAGAATCGCCGTTCCGAGTCTGGCGCCGGCCAGGCCGGCCGTCGCGAGATCACCCGCGCCGACACCGGTGGCGGCGATCAGGAGGCCTGGTCCGAACAACGCCAGAAGGCCCCGCCGAGCGGTTGGCTCCCTGGTCACGCCCGCTCAAGGAGCATGGACACGGCGTTGCCACCACCAAGGCACAGGCTGGCAACACCACGCTTGGCATCAAGCCGCTGCATCTGGTTCACAAGCGTGACGAGCACCCGCGCGCCAGAGGCGCCAATCGGGTGTCCAAGCGCAATCGCGCCACCACACACATTGACCTTGGATGGGTCAACCTCCAGATGCCGCATGTTGCAGAGCGCCTGGGCCGCGAAGGCTTCATTGAGCTCAAAGAGGTCGACATCATCGACACCCAACCCACAGTCGGCCAGCAGTTGGCTGACGCCAAATCCGGGCGCCTCAAAGAGATCTCTGGGCTCCACACCAACCGTATTGGTTGCAACAATTCTGGCCATGGGCGTCGCGCCGAGTTCCTTCGCCTTCTCCTCAGAAGCCACAACCACGGCTGCAGCGCCATCGCTGATCTGTGACGCGTTCCCCGCGGTCACGGTCCCATCCTTCTTGAAGGAGGGGCGGAGTTTGCCCAACCCTTCGGGTGTTGAATCCGGGCGAACACCCTCGTCCGCCGTGACATCCGCCCGCTGTTTCACCTGCTCAGCTGTCAGGGGCACGATCTCCGCGTCGAACCAACCATTGGATGCGGCCTCTGCGGCCTTCACGTGCGACGCGGCGGACAGTGCGTCCATGTCCGCTCTGGTGATGCCATGCTTCTCGGCTGTGTGCTCGGCTGCCATGCCCATGCCCCACCCCTCAAACGCACACTCCAGACCGTCATGTGCCATGTGATCCTGAAGCGTTCCCGGGCCGAACTTGATGCCCCCTCGAACATCTGCGTAGTGCGGCGCCCGTGTCATGCTCTCCAGGCCCCCGGCCACCACCACATGGTTGTCACCAGCCCGAATGGACTGGTCGGCCGTCATGACCGACTGCAACCCCGAGCCGCACACCTTGTTGATCGTCTGAGCGCTGATGGTCACAGGAAGGCCCGCCTTGAGCGCCGCCTGCCTGGCCGGGTTCTGACCAAGACCCGCCTGCAGCACGCATCCCATGATGCACTCGTCCACGCTGTCCACCGCCGCCCCGGCCGATGCAAGCGCCGCCTCGACAGCGAAGGCACCAAGTTGGGGGGAGGGCACACGCGAGAGCCCGCCAAAAAATCGTCCAACGGGGGTCCGGCGGGCGGAGAGAATCACGCTGAAAGTCATGAGAAAGACTCCCTTTGGGGCACCTGGCCGAGGCGGCCCCATCCTGAAAGTAGAAGCGTTGGGTCGGCTACCATGGCCGGTCTGACCGCACCCGACGGCGATCTGGAATCGTAGCGAATCCGGAACCCCGCCGCGTTCAACTGGAGGCTTCTCCATGGACCACTCGACCCCCTGGACCGACGACAACCTGATGTCGCTGCAGAGCCACGTCCTCGCGGGAGAACGCGCCCACCCAGGGGCCACGGGCGACTTTTCGTGGATTCTCTCGGCCATCTCTCTGGCAACCAAGACCATTGGCAACAAGGTCCGTCGAGCGAGAATCGAGGACGTGCTGGGGGAGCTGGCGGCCGAAAATACGCATGGAGAGCGGCAGCAGAAACTCGACGTCATTGCCAATGACGTCATCAAATCCTGTCTGGGAAGCCGAGCCAATATTGGCGTGCTTGTCAGTGAAGAGGAAGAGGAGCCGACCGTACTGCGGACCAGAGACGCCGGCGGCCGCTACGCGGTGCTCTTCGACCCACTCGACGGATCGTCAAACATCGACGTGTCCGTCGGCGTCGGCACCATCTTCAGTGTGATGCGTCTTCCAGACGAGGGAAAGGGGGGCGTCGACGCCGTCCTGTCGCCGAATGCCACCATCGTCGCCTCTGGATACGTTCTGTACGGGTCTTCGACCGTGTTCATGCTCACGACGGGGGATGGTGTGGACATGTTTGTTCTCGACCATTCGATTGGGTCGTATGTGCTCGCCAAGCGATCCGTGAACATGCCCCACACCCGCGCCATCTACTCCATCAACGAGGCTTACTCGAAGCGATTCCCAAAGGGTGTCACGTCGTACCTCGATTGGGCCCACACCGAGGGGTACTCATCCCGGTACATCGGGTCCATGGTTGCGGATGTCCACCGCACGCTGCTCAAGGGCGGCATCTTCATCTACCCAGCTACAAGTGACCGACCGCAGGGGAAACTTCGGCTCCTCTATGAGGCTCAGCCCATGGCCATGCTCGTGGAGCAGGCCGGCGGCCGAGCGGTCACAGAAACCGGGCAGCGAATCCTCGATCTGGACCCGACAGATCTCCATGAACGAACCAGCGTCATCCTTGGGTCGACCGGCGAGGTTGATCAGTTTCTCCGGCACGTGCAGACCGACCACCACCAGTAGTAAAGGACCATTGTTCCCATGACCGCCACCGCGACCGACACAACCATCACACTGGCCCGAGACACCAATCAGGCGCTCGGAATCGGACGATTCGCGTGCGACTTCATGTCTGGAACGATCGGATCGCCGGACGCATCCGTCCAACAGCGGACCATCCAGTTCTTCGTCGACAGCGTGCTGTGTGGTCTTTCTGCCATCGCCATGCAGACCAATGCACCTTGTGTCCTTCGCGCCGAAGCGCTTGAGTACCCGCGAGATGGTGGGGCGTCCATGTTTGGATGTACGGCCACGCTGGCTCCCGAGAAGGTCATCGCTGCCAACGCGTCAGCCGTTCGAGAGTGGGATAGCAATGGGACCAACTTTGGATTCAATCCAGCACTCGGGCACACAGCGGGGGAGTTTGGACACAACGACTTCTACGCGGTCCCACTTGCGGCAGCGCAGATTCACGGACTGGACGGCGCCGCTGCAGTTCGGGGAATGATCTGTCTGGACGAAATCCGTGGCCGTCTTGCAGAAGTCTTCAGCCTCAAGACCTACAAGATTGATCATGTTGTGCATGGTGCGATCGCCTCGGCCGCCGTCTATGGGGCCATGCTCGGCGCTACACCCGAGCAGATCGAGTCCGCCATCGGAATGGTGGTCGCTCACTACATTCCGTGGCGCGCCATCCGAGCTGGAAAGCAATTGTCAGACTCCAAGGGCGCTTCGGCAGCCATCAGCACCGAGGTGGCAGTGTTGTCCATGCAACGATCCATGCGGGGGTTCATTGGACCCAAGGACATCTTCCGAAACCCGGAGGCCATCTGGCGGCAGTTTGAGCCAACGGACGGCGATGCACCATTCGATCTGGTTCTGTCGCACAGTGGGAGTGACTTTGCCGTCATGGGCATGCACTTCAAGTTGGGCCTCTATGAGCACCAGAGCGCTGGCGCACTTCAGGGACTCATTGATCTGGTGTCCAGAAACCAAACCATCCTCGAACAACCGGACGCCATCAAGGAAATTCGCATCGTCGCCTACGAGCCGGCCTTTGGGATCATTGGTGATCCTGCCAAGCGCGACCCACAGACCAGACAGAGTGCTGACCACTCAATGGTGTACATCGTCTCGACCATGCTTCGCAAGGCCATTGAAGCGACCGCATCGGGCCACGGGCTTCCCGACGCGGGCGAGAATGACGCCTGGTGGAAGACGCTCATGTTGCTCCCGAACGACTATGGAAGAGATGCGCTCTACAACATGCAAACACGAGCCCTCATGGATCGGATCGTGTTTGAGCATGGGGGCGAGACGTATGACGACCGGTATCCGGACGGCATTCCAACCTCAATGACCATCACGCTTGACGACGGATCGACATTTGAAAGCGGAATGGTGATGTACCCATCGGGTCACGCCCGGAATACGACCGCGAATCTGGAAGACATCCTGCTGCATAAGGCTGAGGCGCTGGGAGCCATCGCACTTGCTGACGCCGCGCCGGTCATCGACCGATTCAATCGTGTCGATACGTTGTCAGTGAGCGATATCACAAAGATCATGGACTTCGACATCCTGATCCAACCCCCTGTTGATTGATGGACCTCGACCTTCTGGCGTCTGGCTGGTAGGCTCTGTACATCACACGGGGGGTACAGGGGATGTCCATGTCAAACGCAGAAACTCTGAAGGCCCAGGCGCAGCAGGTCTCGACCCGCAAGGGCCTGTTGCTGGTGTCGTGGTTGTGTCAGATCGTCGTCGCCGGAATTTTTGGGATGACGCTCTGGTTCAAGTTCACCGGCGCACCAGAAGCCGTGTGGATCTTCGAGGAACTCGGGGTGGATCCGACCGGCCGCTTGTTGGCCGGCGGCATCGAAGCCCTTGTGGTGATCCTGATTCTGATTCCACGAACCGCCATCTTCGGAGCGCTCCTTGCGTTTGGGGTGATGATCGCCGCCATCGCAGCTCATCTGCTCGTCATTGGCATCACGACACCTGTGTTTTCACCCGATGGGACCATCCAGCCCATTGAGGACGGCAACGCTGATCTCTTTCTGCTCGCCGTGATCACCGCTGCTTCAAGCCTGATCGTCATCCTCATTCGATGGAAGGCTGCGGCAGAACGCTGACTCAATCGGACCCGCGAGGCAACCGAGCGGACCCCACGAATGCCTGCCAGATCAACTGAAGCAGCGTACGAATCGGTACGGGGGGCTCCCAGAGCGCGGCAATCAGCGCCAATGCGGTATCCCCACCACATCTGCCGCGCCAGCGTCATCTGACCCTGAAGCCAGGATCGATCTGGGTCGTAGATGTTGGTTGACTCTGACGCGGCGCCGTTCACCTTGATGATCGAAATCCAGACCCCGGCTCGAAACGCCTCTGCATCCGAGTATCTGACGTCAAATCAACCGTAGTAAAACTGCGGCATGGATCGTGCAATCTCGTCCATGTGACGCTCCGGTTCTGGTGTGAGCAGATGGCTCACGTACACGAACTTCGTTCCCTGGAAGTGGTTTCCGGCAAAGGCGAGTTGAAAGGACTCCCTATCCGGGATCATCATGTTTCAGTGATCAGCATGTCGATCTCGGAACATGGTCATCTGCAATCTGTACGCGCATCAGACCAGTGTTCCAAGTGTGGACACACCATCATCATGTCATTGCGAATTGGATCGGTCGACCGACCTGATGTTGAGGCGAACAAACCCGCCGAGCGACACAGTGAAGGCGACGATCCCTGCCCACATCCAGACCCCGCCACCGCCAATGATCATCAACGCGCACCCTGCACCCGCCAGAAGGAGCCAGAACATCGCCGCCCACCCACGAACGCGGGAACTTGGAGGCCGATCCGACCACTCAGACTCAGGCTTGAGCAGACCCATGTTGCGGAGGTCGCGAATGCTCATTGGGCTGGTTCCGTAGAGAGCAGGAAGTCGATGGTTCGATGCGCCGCGAACCTCGCGGCGCCGGAGTGCATGCGGACAAGTAAGAGCGGCCCTTGCCATCGCTCAGCCACAAAGTAGTGAATGGGGCTGAACATGCTCCCTCGCCACCCGCCCCTGGTCGCGCCGAGCATGAGAATGTCAGCACTGGAGGCGGCTTCCAGAAGCGTTGCTGCGATGTCGGTTCCGACCATCACCCTGAACTCAACCGGCCACTTCACGCCTGGAACATCAGGACTCCCATCCTCTCCGAAGAGGTCCAGTTTCAGTTGTTCTGTCGCAGCCGCCACATCCTCATCTGATGCAACGACTCGAACGGCCTCTATGATGGTTGAGGGGCCAGCAAGCCGCCCGGCAAGCGCGATCGCGAACCGCCCCTGCTTCGGATGCGCAACCGGAATGACGATTCGGCCCGGCTCCGGCGGCACCGACCCCCGAACGACCACCGTGTCACAGTCTGCACCCTTGATGACCGTGTCAATCTGTTCGCCGATGACCGATCGGATACGCCGCGGGCCACGCTTTGGACCAGTCCACCCCATGATCAGCGTGCCGATGCCTCGCTCACGCACGGTTTCAACAATCGCCTGCCCTGGATGCCGGCTCACTCGAACCAGTCCTGCCACCTCGCGCCCGCTCGATTCCGCATGTCCCATCGCCCGCTCAACGACGCCGCGTCCGGCCTTGACGAACGGCTCTGTGGAGCCATATGGAAGTTGCTCGGGAACACGAACCACATTGAGCACCGTGACCGCGGTGTTCTCAGGATCGGTCAGGCGGGCAGCCAACTCAACGAGCGACCCGGCTGTCGCTGGATTCGCCACAGGTACCAGAATCTGATGATCCGACTCGATCTCCTGAGCCGCCTGCTCATAGATGACCGGCGAAGCGCGGAAGGCGTGCTCCTGAGATCTTGACCATGCGTAGTAGATTCCAAGACCGACTGCCACCCAGCCAACGGTCAACCACAACGTCATCGGCTGAGAAGCCAGCAACCACCCAGCGAGTGCCGTCTGCCCCACCGCGGCAATAACAGGAACACAGGGTCCACCTGGTACGACGTATCCGTATCGAAGTTTGTCGCCGTACTTCCTTCGAATGATGATCGAAGCCACGTTCACCATGGCAAACACAAGAAGAAACATCGCGCAGGTCGCCGCAGCCACCTTCTCGGCATCCAACAGTAGTGCCACAGCGATGATCAACACACCGCTGGATGCAAGTGCGATGGATGGCGTTCGCGTTTTCGGTGAGACATGCGAGAGACTGGCCGGAAGAAACCGATCCCGTCCCATGGCAAACGACACACGTGTTGATGAGAACGTCGTTGCGTTGAGCGCGCTCATCGTCGAAAGGATGGCGCCAATGACAAGAAGAATGGCGCCGAGGCCCCAGGGAAGAAAGGCATTGGCCGCCACAGCGACACCGGTCTCCCCGAGGCCAGCCAGATATCTCCATGTCTCGCCCGCACTCCATCCGGTGGTCGAAAGTACGTCCGATGGAATCACCAGGGCGCCAAGGCACACAATCGCCACGAGGATGTAGATCGGGATCACGATCAGTAGCGAGAGGAAGACGGCCTTTGGAATGTTCCGCCGAGGCTCAATCACCTCTTCCCCAGCCTGAACGATGATTTCATAGCCTTCAAACGCAATGAAGGTCAGGCCCATGGCGACCAGAACGCCGCCAAATCCCTCTGGAAGAAATGGTGTGAACTTCTCGCCAATGGCAACGTCGCCGCCACCCTGAACCATGGCGACAAGACCAGCCGCAATGAAGATGCCAATGACAACGATCTTGGCGACCGTGATGATGTTCCCAGCCTTCCCCGTCTCACTGGACCCCCTGTGATTGATCCAGAGAAACGCGATGCAGACCAGCAGCGTCAGTCCTTTGGCGAACGGCCACGCCGACATCCCGAACAGTGTGCCCATCCCCTCGCCGTGTCCGGCGCCGGTCGGGGGCTCCCCCCAACCGAGGATCGTCTGCGCACCCCACACGACATAGGCGCCGAAGATCACCGCATACAGTGACCCTGCCACAGCATGGGCAAGCCAGTCCATCCATCCAGTCAGGAATGCCGCCGGACCAGGAAGACCAAACCGAGCCCAGAGGTATCCGCCACCCGCCGCGGGCACAGCGCTTCCAAGTTCGGCGTAGACCATGGCTGTGCAGAGGGTCAGCGCGCCGTTGAGGCAGAAGGCGAGAATCAGGCCGGGGCCCGCCTTGCCTGCCGCAATGCCAGTCAGCGCGAAGATGCCCGCGCCGATCATGGCACCCACACCAACCATGGTTACATCGAACAGCTTCAGATCCCGCGCCAACTCGGTGACGGGCTGATGGTGCGTCGATGGAATGTCGGTGGAAGTTCCCGCCGTCTGTGACTCAGACATCGGTGCTCATGGTACTACCGAGCGTTCAGTCGATCTTGGGAAAGAGGTGCTGCACAAGTTCATCCACTCCCTTGCCCCGAGTCGCCACCGTCTCGTGGATTGGTCGACCGGTCGCGATATCAAGGAGTTCCCGAACGAGCCTTGCTTCGCCCTCAAAGTCGGCCTTGTTGACGACGAACGTGTCAGCAATCTCAAGGATGCCGGCCTTATCCATCTGGACTGCGTCGCCCATTCCGGGAACCACGACTACGACCGTTTCGTCGACATGATCGCGAATGGCCACGTCACTCTGGCCGCTCCCGACCGTCTCCACGATGACGTTGTCGTACCCGGCACCACCGATGAGTTGAAGGATGTCCGAAAGGTGGCGGTAGTCCTCTCCGATGACGGCCAGTGACCTGTAGAAGACCGATTCGTCGACCTTGTTGAAGTCAACGCGGAGTCGGTCACCGAGCAATGCACCGCTTGTGATCGGGCTCATGGGATCGAAGGCCACAACCGCAAGCTTCGACCCACGATCATGCAGTTCTGAAGCCATGGCTGCAACAAGTGTGCTCTTGCCAGCGCCTGGCGATCCGGTCAACCCGATGATCCGAGACGGGCGAGACCTGGGGTGGTCGACCTCACCACCCTCACAGCAGATGCTGATCGCCCGAGCCAACGCGCGGTCTGGTCCATCCGACGCCTGCACAGGACCGTAGGGCGACACGGACTCGGTCACAGATGCGACGATGTCCAGCATGGTCGTTCCCGTGTGGAACACACGGTGAATGCCTGCATCAAGCATGCCCTGAACATCTTCCTGAGGAATGATGCCGCCCACATTGATCCGGATATCTCCACACCCGACATCACAGCAGGCTTGAACCAGATTGGGAACAAGCACGTTGTGTGAGTTACTCATCATCGATGCGGCGATGCAATCGACATCTTCGTCGCGAGCGGCGATGGCGAGGCTTCTCGGAGTCTGCCAGAGGCCGGAGTAGATCACATGCACACCGCTGTCCCGAAGGGCCCGCGCGATCAGTTTGACACCGCGATCGTGGCCATCCAGGCCCATTTTTCCAAGCAGAACCCTCGGCCGATGTGCCAGATCGGCGCAGCGATCTCGCTTCTCCAGGGTCGTCGTCGGTTCGGTGGTTGGACTGGGCATACAGGCAATCCGCAGGGCGATGGCCGCTGCTGAGCGGGGCATGATACTCCAGCCAGAGGAAGCGCTCGTGACCGCCGGACTATACTTCGCGGCCCATGTCAGCCGACCCGCTCCAGCGACTGCGTACGGCCTTTCAGAATGCCATCGTTGCCGCATTTGGCGACGATTGGAGGGACACAGACCCTGTGATTCGGCCGGCCGCCAAGCCTGAGCATGGCGACTTCCAATGCAATGTGGCCATGGGGCTGGGGAAACGCCTTGGCATACCACCACGCGACGTGGCCCGGAAAATCATCGAGGCCATTGAACTGGATGGCATTGCGGATCCACCGCAGATCGCCGGGCCGGGCTTCATCAACATCAGGCTCGATGAGGCGCTCCTGTCATCGGCCATCGAGGAGATGGACACCAGTCGCCTCGGCGTGCAACCGGACCCGGATCCGTCCATCGTCGTCATCGACATGTGCGGAGTCAATGTCGCAAAGCAGATGCACGTGGGACACCTCCGATCGACCATCATCGGGGACGCGTTCGCCCGCATCCTCTCACGGCTCGGACATGATGTCCGCAAGGAAAATCATCTGGGTGATTGGGGCCTTCCCATCGCCATGGTGCTTCACCTGCTTCGGTCCAGGCACCAGGATCCGGCGACCTGCACACTCGAGCATCTGGACGCGGCCTATCGATCGGCGCAGTCATTGGCCAAGGGTGATGCCGCCGGTCTTCACGCCGGAGGGCTTCGTCACGTGGGCCCTCACCGCATCGCGGAACTCGAAGCCCAGAACACCGGGGCTGATGCGTTTCGCGCAGCCGCGGGGGAGACACTGGTGGGCCTTCAGGCGGGAGACCAGGAACTGGTCACGGACTGGTCCTGCCTGATCGATGTCACCCTTTCCGCGATGGCAGAAGCACTTCAACTGCTTGGGGTTGAGCTTGGACCGGATGACAACCGGGGAGAGTCCTCCTACCGCGACAAATTGGAAGACGTCATTGATGCGTTCACCCAAGGCGGTCTGTGCCGGGAAGACGATGGTGCGCTGGTCGTCGACTTTGAAGATCGAGATCGACCCCTGCTCATACGCAAGTCCGATGGTGGATTCCTGTATGCGACGACCGATCTCGCCGCTGTTCGATCGCGTTGTCGGGATACCGGCGCCGCCCGGTGTATCTACGTGGTTGATGCGCGCCAGCGTGACCACTTCCGAGATGTGTTTGACGCTGCGAGGCTCGTTGGATGGGACCAGAGACCGGATGGCCGCGCGGCCGACTTTGTTCATACCGGCTTCGGATCCGTTCTTGGACCGGACAAAAAGCCGCTCAAGACCAGAAGTGGTGACAACGTCACACTTGCCAGCCTTCTCAAGGAGGCCATTGACCGTGGCACCAGAGAGGTCAGGCGGCGGGCGGAAGACCCGAAGTCTCCCACACATGAACTCAGTGACGAGCAACTTAATGACATCGGTCGTTCTGTTGGAATCGGCGCGGTCAAGTATGCAGATCTCGCCAATGATCTCGTCAGGGACTATGTGTTCGACCTTGACCGCATGGTGGCCTTCGAAGGCGACACGGGGCCGTATCTCCAGTACGCCCATGCGAGAATCCGGTCCATCATTCGGCGCGCCGAGGACGACGGCCGCGACGCAGCGCTGCAACTTGAAGCGCCCGAGGAGCGGCGGCTGGCCCTCGTGCTGACCCGGTGGAACGACACGGTCCACGCTGCCGCGCGATTCCTTGAGCCGCATCGAATCGCCGGCTACCTGCGTGATCTGGCCGAAGCGTTCAATGGCTTCTATCAGGCCTGTCCGGTCCTGAAGGCCCAGAGTGATGCCGCTCGAAAATCTCGTCTTCGGCTCGCTGATATCACCAGTCGAGTGCTGAAAGACGGCTTGTGTATGCTCGGAATTGACGCGCCCGACTGCATGTAGCAGAAAGGGGGCCTCGTTTCGATTGGTTCAAGGAATATGAAGCCCTGGAGCACGTTGTGGTGCCGGGCACAGGAGAGTAGACGTGGCTAATTCACACCCAGTGGGCCAGGAATCCGACACGACCAACACGCGGCCGGGCCCGATGTGGGCATTTGGCATGCTGTGCATCCTGGTGGCGGTCGGATTTTCCGGGCTTCTGTCGCTGAAGCAACTTGGTCTCATCGATCAATCCTTGCCAGGGTGCGGCCCGGCCAGCGCCTGCGATGAACTGACCAGCGGGGCATGGGGCCGCATTCCGCTCCTGAACTGGCCAGTCTCCTATCTCGGTCTCGCCTGGTTTGTTGGAATGGCTGTTGGTTGGATCGCAAGCAGGCGGGGCATCTCCCCCTTGTTTCGGTGGCTCGCGCGTCTTGGCGGCCTGGCCAGCGTGGTCTTCATCTTCGTCATGCTGGCCAAGGGCTCCATCTGCCCGTACTGCCTTGGCGCCCATCTGGCGAACCTCGCGTTCCTGACGGCTGTGGAGTTGTGCGGTCCCACCTTGATCGCCCGAGCACCCGTGGGTCTTGGTACGGCCGCGTTCCTGGCCACCACCATCGTGGTTGCCGGAGGCCAACTCATCCAGAACGCTCGCACCCAGGAACAGGCCGAAGACACGCAGCGTCAGTTCATCGAGGATGTCCTCGCGCAGCAGCCAGCCCCAGCATCACCTGCGGAGCCGGAACCACAAGAGGTTGAACAGACTGCTGAGGTGGAGGAACCGCAGCCACAGCCAGAAACGCCTGTGGAGCCACCACGGGACACGCTCGCGACACGGTGGACCCTTGGTGATCCCGATGCGGCTGTGAAAGTCGTCATGATCAGCGACTATCAGTGTCCCGACTGCCGCAAGTTCGAGAGCGAGATGCAGGAAGTCCTGAATCGTCGTGATGATGTTTCACTCTCGGTCAAGCACTTCCCGTACTGCACCGACTGCAATCCAAACATCTCTCGAACCATGCACAGAAATGCATGTTGGGCGGCACGATCTGCTGAAACGGCCGGAATCCTTGGCGGGGAGGATGCGTTCTGGGAGTTTCATCAGTGGCTCTTTGAACATCGGGGCGAATTCCCGAACAACCAACTTCCACCCATTGTTGAGGAACTTGGGTTTGATCGGCAGGAGTTCACTGAGGTCATGATGAGCGATGAAACACTCGACCGCGTCCTTGAAGATGTCAAAGACGGTGTATCGCTCGGGCTCTTCTACACACCGATGATCTTTATCAACGGCGTTGAACTCAAGTGGCACCTCTTGCCATCAAGCCTCACGAACACCGTTGAATCCGTCGCCAATGCCATTGCTTCGGGTCGTCAGGAGCAGACGATCGTCGCGCCGCCCGAAGGTATCGACAAGTATCTCGCCGACTGGAAGGATGGACGGGTCAGAACCACTCGCGCGTCAAATCGAGACTTCAGGCGCCCGGCTGCCATTGGTCATGGACCCAGGCTGACCGCGTTCGTCGACTTCATCTCTCCGAATTCTGCCGTCTTCCTTCATGATCTGATGGAGTGGGAATCAGAGAACGGACCGGCCGACATGGTGCTTCGCATCAATCCGCTGAACCATGACTGCAACCCCAACCTGCCATCCAGGATCAAGAGCCGCAAGGGATCCTGCCTGGCGGCTCGAGCCGCCAAGGCCGCTGGGTTGGTTGGTGGTGATGACGCGTACTTTGATATGGCCTTCTGGCTCATTCAGAATGGGCCAAGCCTCGACGAGATGACTGAAGCCGACATGATTCAACAGTCGCTTGAGATGGGCCTTGATGCGGCCGAGTTTGCAAGTGTCATTGGATCGGTTGGTGTTGATGATCTCATTGAGCAGGATGTCGCAGAGTTCAAGCGACATCGATTCCCTCACATGCCAGCGGTCATCCTCGAGGGTCGACAGATTCCCCGTCTGACGCTCGAGGGACATTCAGTCATTGGCCGAGCGCTCGATGAAGCGCAGCGCGGCAAGCCATAGACGATCTATGGCGAGATGTCTGACCCGGCCCGCGGGACCAGACGGACGATTCGACCGGTCCGCTGATACGGCCCTGAGAATGCGCACATCAGAATGGTTCCGTCAGGTGCCACACCGAAAGAGCTTGGAAACCGCCGGTCCTTCGGCGTGATGTCCCTGGTCTGAAAGGCACCGTCGGCGTTCTGTTGAATGGCCCACAGCCGGCCGCTCATGTAGTCCCCAAAGATGTAGAGACCATCCATGGACGGGTACAGATCGCCTCGATAGACGGAGCCGCCAGTGATTGAACCTCCAAGGTTGCGGCCGTACTCGAACACCGGCTCAATGAACCTGCCTGCATCACCGCCGGTTGGTTGAAATGGATGCGATCCCTCACGTTCATTCCAGCCGTAGTTCCCACCACGCTTGATGATGTCCACTTCCTCCCAAGCATTCTGGCCCACATCACCAGCCCATAAAGCGCCCGTCTTTGGATCAAAGGACATCCGCCAGACATTCCGAAGCCCGGTCGCCCAGATCTCGGGTCGGGCCCCTTCGGTCTCTGTAAATGGATTGTCGGCTGGAATGGTGTATGGGCGCTGCTCACCCACAGCCGAGACATCCAGGCGGAGTACTTTGCCAAGAAGGGTGTCTAGACGCTGACCAGCTCCGTGTGGATCGTTCGCCGCGCCTCCATCACCAACGGAGAGGTAGAGCATGCCATCCGGACCAAACAGAACCGTGCCGCCATTGTGATTGCCCCAGGGCTGCTCGATCTCAAGAAGCACTTCCTCCTTCTCCACATCGATCGATCCATCTGGCTTCATCGAAGAGAACCGAGAAAGCACGGTTCTCCGTGGTGACTTTCGAGACCTGTACACGTACAGGTGTGGGGACTCGGGCCACTTGGGATGAAAAGCAATGGACAGTAGTCCTTCCTCGCTGTTTCGAGTGGTCAACCGACCCCGCAAGTCCAGGAGAATCGTCTGCTCGGAGGCTGGATCAAACGGTGCGTTCAGAACGCGGCCGCCACGCTCAACGACGGTCACGGCGTCTGATGTTCCAGGCATACTCAATACCTGTACCGGCTCCCGAAATGACCTGCCGGGAAGTGCTGGTTCAATACTGATCGCTGGAATTCCAGGCGATTCGATGCAAACGAGGCACACGAGGATGGTCGAAACAATCATGGAGTGGAGTGTACGCCCACCAACACCAGACCGACCCAACAGAGCCCGACCGCTGCGGCGGCGGCGCCTCGTCTCCACCGACTCCTGCAGGAGAGTGCCAGCACAGATGCTGCAATCACACAGACCACCCATAGCCACCCGGGCCTGTGAACATCAATCGGCGTCGCTGGAAGGAGGTCAAGGACTTTGACCGACCACCACAGCCAACTTGCCGACGCATCCAGAACCCATCCAACCAGTCCGTCAAGTGGCGGGCACCAACTCACCAGAAGACGGACATACCCAAGCCACAGCACCGCGGTCACCAGCGGCGTCAACATCAGGGTGGCCGGGACGCCGAGCGGGCTGAACATCCCGAAGTGATGAACGGCGATCGGAGAAGCAATCAGCCAGGCTGTCATCGATACGCGAACAGCCAGCCACCAGCGACTCGGCGGCGCGCCAGGCATGGATATCCGTCGGGACCACAGAGGTAGCACCCAGATGAGACCGGCAACGACAGCGAAACTCAACTGAAAGGACGCATCTGCAACCGCACGTGGGTCCATCCACAGAACGGCGACAGCAGCAATGGACCACAGCGAACCTGACGGAACCCGCCAACGCCACGCCATCAGCGCCGCCGCCATCACAACCATGATTCCGGCCCGAGCCAGCGGCGTGCGGACGTCGCCGATGATCATCAGGATCGCCGTCATCAGGATGACCAGCAGAAGTGTGCTTCCGGGCCGCACGCCGAGCAGCCTGCATCCGAATACCGTCAGGCCACAGAGGATCGCCAGATGCAACCCGCTGACTGCAAGCAAATGGGCTGTTCCGGTCGATCGAAACGGCGCCGCCAGGTGCCGCCAGGTGTGATTTCGATCCCCAAGGGTGATGGCCGCAACCATCGAGCTGAGACGACCAGGCTGCACCGGCTCAGAGACCATCGACTTCCGCGCTGCAGCCCGAAGGCCCGACACCGTCTGATGTGCCCGGGAGGGCGGCGCGCGTGCCGTGACCTGAGACGTGTCGAATACCTCCACAAACACCGACCACCGTCCCCTGAATTGCGTCGATCGGCCCCTCCCACACACCTCCAGTTCTGCGCCGACCGGCGGCTCACCAGACCACCCGGCGATCATCACGTCGCCCTGAACCGGCACCCAACGTCCTGACGCAGACCTGGTCTCCAGTGCTCGGCCCTCAAACAGGCCGCCCCGCACGTTCCGGTGAACCACCATCCGGATGTGGACCGGGCCGATATGCGCGTGACCGAAGTAGTGAATCAGGTCGTCATGCGGCACCGTCTGAGTGGAAGATCCGGCGCGACCGGCGGCCAAGAGCAGTGGAATCACAACCCAGACCACGCGCTGGCTTCGCCCACGCATGTGAAGTATCGCCGGAATCCACACGCTCAAGGCCACCACCGCCCCGATCCAAACCCACCAGGGCAGCGTCGAGGTGACGCCAACGACCGAGCCGACGATCCAGGACACCGCCACCGTCGGACAGATGCCGACATGACTTGGCGGTTCAGCACAAGGCGGGCGGGGCATGCATGAGGAGCATGCCATCACTTCCGCACGGCCCCCTCATGCGCCCCCAAAACGCCTGATGAATCCACTAGGCTTCCCCGGAATGAGACGGATCCTGGGCCATACTGAAGCGCTAAACGTCTTCCAACAAGCGCTCGCACTTGATCGATTGCATCACGCCTGGATTCTGTCCGGCCCTGCAGGTGTCGGAAAGTCACTGGTTGCATCGGCCGTCGCCGCGGCCCTTCTGGATCCGGACGTGGACGGAGCCCGCATCGGGTGTGGTGATGACGTCACATCACACGCAGGTCGGCTGCTTGATGCCGGAACGCATCCTGACCTTCATCTCATTCACCGCGAACTTGCTGCTGTCAGTAAGAACCCACGCCTTCGGGAACGTAAGCAACTGAACATTCCCCTTGACCTGCTCCGCGAGACCGTGCTGGGAGGTCGTACGTCGGATGGAGTTGTTCACGAAGCCGCTGCCTACCGGACTCCGGTCATGGCCAGGGCCAAGGTGTTCATCATCGATGAAGCAGAGCGCCTGGATCTGCCCGGGCAGAATGCGCTTCTCAAAACGCTCGAAGAGCCTCCTTCGGCAACGTACTTCTTTCTGGTCACGAGCCGACCTGAGCGGATGCTTCCGACGATTCGCAGCCGCTGCCAGCACGTCCGGCTGGGACGTCTGAGCCAGCGTGATATGGACACCTGGTTCGACCAGAACGACATTGCTTCGGCCGACCGGCCGCCACTCTCCGACTTCGCCGATGGTGCGCCGGGCCTGGCTGATCTTGCCGTCAGACGCGACCTCCTTGATTGGATCCAGACACTTGATCCGTTGCTTTCAAGCCTCGATCAGGGCCGCTGGACCGCCGACATGGTGACGGAAATGTCGGATCGGATCGAAGCATGGTCGAAGGCCGTCGTCTCTGAAAACACGCGGGCCAGCAAGGACTCTGCAAACAGAGATGGCGCCGAGATGATGCTGCGGATGCTTGCAGAGCATGCACGAGCCAAGCTTCGACGGCAGCCAGACGAGCACATATGCGCCATCATCGATCGCATTGCCGAGGCTGAGCGGCAATGCCAGGCGGGGCTCAATCTCAAGCACGTTCTTGAAGCGCTTACGGCCGAGTGGTCGGTGACACCGGCGTAAGGGGCGCAAGCCCGCCGATCGGTGGAATTGTGCGGCTGCTGCAGATCCACACGATCACAATCCCGGCGATGATCATGAACACACTCAGAAGTTGTCCACGCTGCAGGCCGGCCAGAATCGCCACACCTTCATCCGGTTGTCGTACGAACTCGGTCAGGATGCGAAGCACACCGTAGGTGATTGCAAACCACCCGCACACGACACCTGGCTTTCGAGGTCGCCACCACACGGCGGCCAGCACGAGCAGCAACACAGGACCATCGCTGAACGCCTGAATCAATTGTGACGGCCAGTACGCGGTCATGTGGGGCATAACCAATGCTTCAGCACGAGCATCTCCGGCCCGCAGGGCCGCTTCGAGCATCATCGGCAGGTCTTCTGATGATCCATACTCCACCGACGCAGCGGTCAGATCCACGCCGCCGCGTCCAACTTCTTCCGGGTACTTCACGCTCCACCATGGGGGGTCCATCTGGCCTGCTTCCGAGAGCCGTTTGCCCCACAACTCCCCGTTGATGAAGTTGGCAAGACGTCCCAGGAACAGTCCAGGCGTCGCCGCGATGGCTGCGAGGTCAATCAGATGGAGCGCAGGCAGGCGGTGCCGGACCGCAAAGGCGACCATGGCAATCGCCACGCCAATGATGCCGCCGTGGCTGGCCATGCCGCCCCGATGGATGGCGAGCAGTTCCCACCAGGGAGGGCTGGATGTGAAGGTCACCAGAATCGCGGGGTTGTAAAACAGTGCGTAGCCCAGCCGGCCACCGGCAATCACCCCGACCACGGCATAGACCATGAGGTCTCCGACCGCGCTGGTCGACAGTGGAGATCGGTCTGTCCGCGCCATCCAACGAATGAACACCCACGCCAGCACGAAGCCGGCCAGATACGCCAGGCCGTACCAGCGAATGCCCATGGTCGGCGACAGGGGGATGGCGACCGGATCGAGCCGATGTAAGTAGGATTCGGCAACGAGACTGGTAAGGGCATGCATAGGTAGGGTGATTCCCTGTCCGGAAGGGGCGTCGTTGTACCACGAATGGGCTCGAATTGCCCGGAATTGAGCGTGTATGAGCAGTGCACTGGATCCCCTTGACGTCCTTCGCCGGTTGGTGAACGGTCACCACCTGGATGCCCCAACCATGGACGCGCTCTTTGAGGCCATGATGCATGGGACGCTGGATCCTCCACAGACGGCAGCCGTGCTCTCGCTCATGGCGGCCCGAGATCCAGACCCGCAGGAACTGGCCGCGGCAGCCCGCGTCATGCGCCGGCATGTGACGGCCATTCCCGTCGCCGGCGATCGCGACCGCCTTCTGGATACCGCAGGAACTGGCGGGGCCCCTAAGACGTTCAACGTCTCCACGGCCGCGGCCATCGTCGCAGCCGGAGGGGGGATTCCCGTCGCCAAACACGGGAACCGCTCACGAACCGGCCGAGGATCTGCAGAGGTGCTCGCCGCCCTGGGCGTCAATATCGACGCCGGACCTGACATTCAGGGGGCGTGCCTCGAGCAGGCCGGCGTGGCCTTCTGCTTTGCCATCCACCATCACCCGGCCACACGCTTTGTCGTCCCCGTGCGGCGGTCCCTGGCCTTTCCGACCATCTTCAACCTGCTCGGACCCCTGACCAATCCAGGTGGCGCCAGGCGGCAACTGCTGGGCGTCTGGGATCAGCGGTTCGGCCGGCTCATGGCCGAAGCGCTCCTTCAGCTCGGGGCCATCCGAGGCATCGTGGCCCATGCGGCCGATGGGCTGGACGAGATATCCATCTCCGCGCCGACCACCCTGTGGCACGTTGAAGAGGGGGGCATTCGCGAGGAGGTCATTGCTCCGGACATGGTTGGGCTTCCGGTTCACCCGATCGAATCGGTGACGGCGGGGGATCTCGATGATGCGGCCGCTATGGTGCAATTGGTGCTGGACGGATCCGACCAGGGTCCTGCTCGGGACATGGTGCTGATCAATGCGGCCGCGGCCATGCTGGCAGGTGGGGGGGTTGATGACTTGCAGGAGGGCGTTGAGCGAGCCCGATCGGTCATCGACGACGGCCTGGCCGTGCGGACGCTGCAACTGCTGGCGGATGTCAGCCAATCGACAGATGTGTGACGCGGCGAAGCCGCGTGTGCTTGATGGAAGGAGAAAACTCTCTCCTCCTCGTTTTTATCCCTGTCGCGCGGTGGAACACATACGGCATACATGTGTAAACAACCAGAATCAACCACGTTAGAACCCATATGCGCGTATGGAGAACCTGTTGTTTAGGGTGTCATTCGTTGTCGCCAGATGCCGCTATCGAGCGGTTTGAGACACCGCTATAGAGCCTTTGGAACATCATGGCCACCAATGTGACAGGTGGGTAGGGTCAGAACACACAACGTTTGACAGGTTGTTCACTTGATATACAGGTCGAGCCCAGGCTCGCTGGGGCGGCGACACCACGCGGCACCCTTTGAATCGAGTCGACACCAACCGCGATGAGTTGTGATCGGACCTGAGCCTTGTTTGGCAGGCATTTCGGCGAGAGCATTTCAGCGAGCACAGTTGTAGGCGAGCACCATTGCTGGTCAGGACTGCTCAAGCAGAACGGACTCCAACTGAGCAATGTCCTGATCGAGCCGGTCATCTCCGGTTCGCTTGCCATCGATCGATTTGATCGCATGCATGACCGTGGTGTGATCGCGTCCACCGAAGTAGCCACCAATCTCACCAAGGCTGAACCGAGTGTGCTTGCGGGCCAGATACATGCCAATCTGCCTGGGAAGCGACACACTCTTGTGACGCCGCTTAGAGAGCAGTTCTGTGAGTTTCAGGCCGTAGTAACCCGAAACCGTGTCCAAAATGTCCTGGATCGTCAATTGGGTTGATCCATTGCTTCGGAACTGCTCGCCGATCGCCCGCTTGGTCATGGCAAGGTCAACTTCAGCACCGTCCAGCATGGCAACGGTCTGAATCTTGGTGATGGCCCCTTCAATCTCTCGAATATTCGTGTCGATCCTCGCAGCGATGTACCCAGCCACGTCGTCAGGAAGTTGTAGTGATCGAAGCGCCGCCTTGGACTTGACGATCGCTACACGAGTCTCATAGCAGGGCCGCTCAATATTGGCGACCAACCCGCAACCGAATCGGCTTGTGAGCCGCTCTTCAAGATCCGGGATCTCATTGGGGGGCGCATCAGAACTCAGAACAACCTGCCGCCCGCCCTGATACAGCGTGTTGAAGGTGTGGAAGAACTCTTCCTGTGATGGGCCACGATTCGACAGATCATGAATGTCATCGACGACAAGCAGATCATAGTTTCGGAATCGATGTCGGAAGGAGTTCATCTCACCACCCTGAACCGCATCCAGGAACTGATTCATGAATGCGTTGCAGGATGTGTAGTAGATGCGCATACCCGGGTCGTTTCGCATCGCCTGTTGGCAGATCGCCTGAAGAAGATGTGTCTTGCCAAGGCCGACACCGCCATGCACAAAGAATGGGTTGTACGCGCGACCAGGCTGCTGCGCGACCGCGAGGGCCGCCGCATGCGCAAGCCTGTTGTCAGGACCAACAACAAATGAATCAAACGAGTAATCCGGCGAGAGCAGCATCTCACCATCCAGATCGATCGATGCGCGAGATGTTGCGCCCGACACCACTTCGTCCTTCGGAATGGACGACAATTGATCTGGTGTGATGAACTCGACGCCAAGGAGTCGTCCTGTTGCGGATTGTGTCGCATCGGTGAACGGCTCTGTGCATGAGCGTTGGAGGTATCGAAGTTGCACTGGCTCATGGACCAGGAACCTGATCGTTCCTCCATCCATGTCAACTGCTTCAATGTCATTGAACCAATGCCGGCAGATCGATGGATAGGAGTCCCACAGGTGTTCCAATACGGAACGCATCACTGTTGAATCAACCATGGCCATCAATCACTCTCTTCCAGCAGACACACCCAACTCAGAAAGAGGCAAAGACAACACTCGCCTCCCCCACCAAACCAACACCAGAAACTACGGCTCCACGACCGATCCGTCAACCACCTTCACTTCGGATTGACCCGACTCTTCGAGCTGGGCGTCGTATCGCGCGCGGTTACGGCGGTGGTCCATGAGCATGTGAACTCGGCGGGCGTCGTCCTCAGAGAGCACCTCGTCGATCCGCTGCCGGGCCTGCTCAAGGCTGCTCCGCCGTGAGGCGTGAAGCAGGACAACCGTGTCGGCTTTCCAGGCCTCCATCAGTTCCGGCAGGTCTTCAACGTGCAGGTGCCGTCCAATTCGCGCTCGATCGCGGTGTTCTGGGTTGAAAAATGTGCATTCAGCGAGCACAACCTTGGCGTCGCAGAACTCAGGACGCAGCAGGTGAGCGCACCGTTGTGTGTCCCCGGTGTAGGCGAGAAGCGGGATTTCCAATGTGTAGGTGACGGTTTCGCCACGGTCCCGGATCTCCCGGATCTCCCGCTGAGATCGACCAGCCAGTTCGGGCTTCAGTTTACTTCGGTACTCGATCGCCGCGTACCCCAGAGATGCGGTTCCATGGTGCATCTCAATCGCCCGAAGTCGCACGTTCGGCTTGAGTTGCACCTCTTCAAGGTGCTCCATGCCATGAATCTGGTACGGCGTCTCCTGATTCTCGATGGGCACCCAGGCGGCCATCATGTCCATCAGCGGCCGCTCCAGCCGGGCCGGGCAGACACATCGGCCGACCCCCATCTTCTGAAATACACGTTGACTGAACCAATAAGGAAGCCCGCCGACGTGGTCCATGTGCCCGTGGCTGATGGCCACAAGGGGGGATGACAGTGCCATTCTGGGGCACCACCCAAGATCAAAGACGACGTTCAGCTCCGGCACCTGCACCACTGTGCCCTCGCCGGCGACACTCGATCCCTGCACCCGCCAGGGGGGGCAGTACAGAAAGCCAAGCCGCTCGCAGAGCAGCGGACGCTTTGGAACCATTGATCCAACCTCCGAGGCGACGCTTTCGCGCCGGCCGGTACCACGTGAACCCGCCATGGTACCGGGCCAGATACCTCCCGCAGGTACCCAGCCAATTGGCGAAACCACCCGGCACACGCACCAAGCCGCGTGGTCACAGTCGCGAGCCTGTGGGGAAGGTGTGAACAAGGTGTGAATAGGGTGTCAGTAACACCAAAAGGGGCATTTGGAGCCCTTTGAGCAGGCGTGGCCGATTTCGCCTCAGTCCACCCCGGGGTGGGCCGATGCAGGTCACATGAGCGAGATTCCCAAGCCAACAGACGCCCTGGAAGCGGCCGCCCGACTCAACGTGATTCTGGAGACGATCCGCGCCGCGTCGGTCGATTGGCGTCTGAGCCGTCAATCGCTTCAGGCCCTCACGAGCGCCATGGCTGCGGACCCGTCACTCGAGTCCGTCGTGGCCTCACACCTGAGTCATCGCGTCGACAGCGCATCAGGTGTGGCATGTGACATCGCGCAGCACGCCGCTGAGATCGAGGCGCTGATGACGTCACTTCGCAGAAAGTGATCTAGAACCGTCTCTGGATCACAGCGTCGGCCATCAACCGAAGCATGGTTGTTGCAGCATTGTCTGGCAGGCCATCGAGGTGTTGCTTGGCAGACTCGACGCGTTCTACCGCTGAGTGTTGGGCAGACTCAAACCACCCATCCTCATGCAGGCGTTCCTGCAGCTGCGCATGGCAGCGATCCTGGACCAGGGCCGAGATGCCACGGGCGTCATCCCCATCCCGCAGCGCTCGAATCAACGGAAGGGTCAGCTTTCCCATATCCAGATCACGACCAACCGTCTTTCCGAGGGTCTTCTGATCGGCGGTCAGATCAAGCAGATCATCCGTGATCTGAAATGCGATGCCAAGGTCTCTTCCGAATCCATAGAGGGCAGCCTGCTTCTCTGTATCGGCGCCCGAGAGTCGTCCACCGAGTTCACAGCAACCGCCTATGAGCGACGCGGTCTTGTTGGTCACAATGGAGAAGTAGAGGTCCTCGCTCAGGTCAAGGTTCTCCCGATTGGCCAGTTGCACAATCTCACCCTCACAGAGCATGTTCGTGATCTCACCCAGGCGTGCATTGATGGCGGGGTCGCCAACCGTTGAGCACAAGTGGAACGCGTTGGATATCAGGTAGTCCCCGAGTATGACCGCCATCTCATTTCCGTGCAACGCATTCAAAGTTGCAGCGCTTCGGCGGATGGGGGACTCATCCAGGACGTCGTCGTGCACAAGGGTCGCCATGTGGATCATCTCGGTGACCGCGGCGATCGTCCTGTGATCCGATGCGCCCTCAATGGGCGATCCATCCATGGCCATGCCCGAGAGGAGAACAAGGGATGGCCGAAGCATCTTGCCCCGATAACGCCCCGTGTGAATGCATAGTGTGTTGACCGGTGAGAACTCACTTGCCAGATGTTGGTCAAAGACCATCGAAACTGCGTCGAGTTCAGCGGTCAGCCAATCACCCATGTGGGTGTTGTGGTTGATGATGTCGAAAATGCTCATAACTGCTACCGCACACCCACGATGTAGGCGATCCAACCTTCACATGCTTCACCGGATTCCACAGCAGCCCACTCCCCGTTTCCTTCACCGGTGTCCTCTTCTGTTCCCTCCCAGTACACCTTCACGTCTGAGAATCCAGCCTCAAGCAACATCTCCCGAATCTCCGGAATGGTCCACAGCCGCCACTCATACGTGAAGGCTTTCTGAATCTTGGTCCCATCGGGAAAGTGAAAGTGAATGTGGTTGACAACGTCACCTGTGACGGGGTCATATGAGTCCTGGTCCCACACATAGGTGAAGCCATCAAGGTCACGAGCTTCTTCCATCTCCACAAAGGAGTCGCTCCCGCCATAGCAGTCGAGAATGAACAAACCATCTTCCACCAGGCCCTGTCGCGCTGTTTGGAAGTACTCAATGACCCGCTTTCGATCTTTGAAGATGTAATAGGAGAAATTATGGGCGAGCAGACAGTCGACGGAATCAGTCGGCGTCGAAAGGACATCACCCTTGATGATGGAGAGGCGTCCCGCCTGTGATTCATCCAACCGCTCGGGCAGCCGGGCCCTTGCCCAGGCGAGCACATCATCATCGAGATCGATGCACACCGCGGTGTGTGATGGATCGTCAGCGACCCAACGCATCGCTACGGCCGCTGTTCCACAGAAGTCCTCCCGAATGGACTGGCACGGCCGACCCCGCTGCTCCTCCCAGATCTGCTTGATGATGCTGACTTCATTATCTGGATCCTGCACGGATAACTCATACAGCTCATGGATGTCGCTTCCATCAGCGGTCCGCCACCCCTGCTTTCGCTTTCGGGTGCGGGCACTTTCGTGTCTGGGCTTGGTGCTGCTCATGATCCGGCCATTGTAGTTGGCCGGGATCAGGGTGTCTCGTCTACGACATCATGGATTCGGATCCACGCCATGCGTGGCTTCCATTCCGTCACAAGTTCGACGTGGTGGGGGTGTGAGAGGTAGGTCTGGTAGTCAGCATCAGAATCAAACGACACACACAAGGCCACGTCGTAGTCGGAATCCACACCTGTGCGTCCGAAGTCACCATGCTCACCACACCAGTACGTCGCGACCGAGGGAATGGATGGAAGCAGCCGGTCGCAGTCAGCGACCAATGATTCACGTCCAGACTCGTCGTTGAGTTCAATGAGGACGACATGATGGATGGATGGTCTGGCGCATCCGGAGGCGAGGATGGCGATCGGGAGAACTGTCATGAGTCGGTGCATGGGCCGTCGTACTCCATTGGGTTCGTCTCATGGTATTGGCGCTGCTACGCTCGTCGTTGATGAGCCAGCGCAGCGTCGAAGCCCGTGATCCGGCACGCCGGGAGGAAGTGGCCCTCCTTGCCAGGCGAGCAGGTGCCGTTTCAGGCGACGGGCCCATTCAGGCGGGCGAGTACCGAATCGTCCTCTTTGAGGACCGAGAGGAACTCTGGGACGCAGCGAACCGCCGCCGGGGAATGCCATTGTCCTTTCGGTCACTCGATCGGAGGACAGGCGCTGGAAACCTCTCCCGCAAGCAACCGCTCGGCAAAGCCATTGGTGGCGATTCAACCACCGTGATCGACGCGACTGCCGGCCTTGGACACGATGCGGCATTACTGGCGTGCATGGGATGGAATGTGACCGCGATTGAGCGAGACCCCTTCATTGCGACCATGCTCGAACTCTCCAAAGAAGATGCGGCGCGTGATCCAGACCTATGGGAGATCCTCGCATCAGGGCTTTCTGTGTGCCGGGGGGATGCAGCCGAGATGCTTGGGGAGCTGTCGGCTGACACGGTGTACCTGGATCCCATGTTCACAGCACGACGCAAGTCGTCGGCACTTCCCAAGAAGCCAGCACAAGTGTTGCAGGCGTTGGCATCCGAGAGTGATGACGCCGCACTGCTCCACGCCGGCCTCAAGGCTGCGCCGCGGGTCGTCGTCAAACGCCCATCGGATGGCCCACCCATTCTGGAGTCTCCAGATCTGGTGTTCGCAGGCAGGTTGGTTCGATATGACGTCTATCTGGCGTCAGGATCTCATCTCTCGCGAGAATGAGGTGGCGAGCGGCGTGTGAATCGGTTTCAATGGCCGTGCCTCTGTGGAGGCGCAGGAGGAAAGCCGCATGCGTACCGATGAGCAGCCCATCCGAATCGACAAAGCCGCGGCCCGCGCCTGGACCATCTTTGGCGTGCTGGTCGTCGTCTTCATTTTGGGCCTGGTGATCGTTTCGTTCTGGGGCGGCCCATTCGAATCGGACAGCTACTGGCGTCAGGAAGAGGCGCCGGCCTATCCGAATTGATCTCCGGCGAACTGGTCAACTTATCGCCGTGATGCGTGGTGGCTTCTGGCACCCCGGGACGCTGAACCCCTTGGGACCATTCAGGACGCTGCCATCCAGGACTCTGACATCCCCGACATGGAGCCGATCGGGATCGAACCGACGACCTCCTGCTTGCAAAGCAGGCGCTCTCCCAACTGAGCTACGGCCCCTGAGCAACGGAGGAGGATACACGCTCCGTGGGGTCCACTGACAGGGATGCGAGGAACGCCACCACCGACGGGTCGTCCCACGCGTGGGCGCCATGGATCCGCTGCACAAGACGGCCGTCGCCCGAGATGATCCACGTGACGGGAATGGACCGGGTTGCCAGCACGCCGGTGATCCGCTCGGCGTCCAGGTGCAGAAAGGCTGCTTGGTCAAATCCCCGGCGATCGGCCCACGCATGCACTGCATCGAGCGGCTCGGACGACACTATGTGGACATCCGCGTGCTCGCTGGCGGTCGATCGCAGCCGCATCAGGCTTGGGATCTCAGCGACGCAGGGGGGGCACCATGTGGCAAAGAGATTGACCACCGCGGGGCGGCCTGTGACATGCAGCGGAACCGGAAGGCCTGACCCGCCCAGGGCCTGAACCTCTGGTGGGAACGCCGGAGCCTCGTCCTGAAGCATGAGCGGGGGCGGCGTCGAAGCAAGCAGCATGGCCTGAACCGTGGGTCGCTGTAGGAGCCACCATCCGCCACCGACCACAGCAACCATGATTACAGTGCTTCGCCATCGCCGCCAACTGGACGGCCGATCAGGGCCATTGGTCACTGTGGTGGCACGACCGAAACAAGATCCACACGCTGCGGCGTCACGGTCATAACCTGGATATCCGGGTTCCACTGCATGGTCCCGACGATGCCAACACGTTGACCGAGCATGCCGCGAATGTCCACAGCGGACTCGGGTGACACATAAGCCAGACTTCGTCCCGAGAACGGGTCTTGCAGGCGGTAGTAGAGCGGTCGCTTGACCCCGTTGAACACGGACGACACCGCCAGTGTGCCTCGAATGACGTACTCCGGCGACTCATCAAGCACCTTGGCCTGCGCGTCGAGGTCCCTGCTGGACCGCTCAATGCGGGCGCGGGCCGCTTCAATATCGCGGCGGGTGTTGTTGATGGATGCAGCCAGATCAAGTTGACGCAACCGAAACTCCGCCTGCTCGGCAATGCGGGGATGCGACACGGCCTCCTGATCAATCACCGCGACATAGCCGGCCCGGAGATTCGCTGCCTGCATGGACGTCAGTTTGTGGAGCGGTGTTGCCGCAAGTGTGTTCTCAAGTGCGTCAAACTGCTCGTTGTGATACACCTCGACCACTGGTTCGGGTTGAGGTTCGGGTTCGACGATCACCTCTGCCGCAACCTCAACAACCTCCGGTTCAGCAGGCTGCTGCTGCGCAGCGATCCACACCGCCCGGGTATCAGCCCATGCTGTCCAGTCATGGAGCGGGCTGGTCGGCTGCGCATACGCCCAGGACGGCGCCTCCCGCCACCCACGCTGCCAGGCTGCCTTCTCAGCATCCGACGCGGCCACCAACGCATCGGCCGCAATCCACCCCGTGGCGGTGGTTGGCATCGCGATCGTGAACACCTCACAGGCGGCGCCACCGGTGACGTCAGGCGAGGCCGTACTCGCGTCCAGAACGGTCACGGAGGTCCCTTCCGGAAGCGTGCCAGCCCAGCCAAAGGAATCACTCCACGCAGAGGAGGTGGCGTTCGGGGCGATCAACTCAACCATCCGGCGTGTGACACCGGTATGCCCGTCGGGCTGAACCTCAACCATCGGCGCGGCGCCCTCCGGGCAGCGGATCCATACCCACGCGTCATCAAACACAGGCCCTTCCGTCTGCACACGCGCCCACTCCGGCGTCCACTCAATCACGTGGACCAGTTGGCCGGCGTCTGCGTGTCGAAACGGATAATGCTCTGAACTGGACCCACAGCGAATCGGCGTGTGGTCCGCCTTGATCATGTGAATCCCCGGAGCCTGAGCCGAGGCGGTGACTGGCGGAGCGACGAGGGTGAGTACGAGCAGGGGGCCGATCATGTGGGATCTCCAGAACGCGAGCATCAATGGGGTCCCAACCACCGATGTGGCGGGATGTTCGGAGTCTACGATTCCCCGACCAAAGGTGCCCGGCACACCTGTGGTGTGGATGCCCGGTGTATGCCGGTCGTACCATCGGTGCTGGTACGGGCGGGGTGAAGGATTCGGCATGGTGGATGTGCGACAAGGTGACCATCAGACTGTTCAGGAGGCCGGACGACGGCTCCGGCAGGGTGGACTGGTCGTCATTCCCACAGAAACCGTCTACGGGCTCGCCGCGTGCACGATGCGCGGGGAGGCTGTTTCGGAGATTTTCACACTGAAGGGCCGACCCGGGGACAATCCCCTCATCGCGCACGTGCTGGACGTCCCGATGGCCCGCACGATCACCGCATCCTGGCCGCCGCAGGCTGCGGCTCTGGCCGAGGCCTTCTGGCCGGGGCCGTTGACCATGGTGCTTCCCAGGAACCCAGCCGTTCCCGCGGTCGCAACAGCCGGTCTCGACACCATCGCTGTGCGATCACCACGGCACCCGATCGCGCAGGCAATTCTCCAGGCCGCCGGCCAACCACTCTCGGCCCCTTCCGCCAATCGATCCGGCTGCGTGTCTCCGACCCGTGCCGCACACGTGCAGGATGACTACGCGGGCGTCGCCGCGGCCGAGCGGCTGTTGGTCGTCGATGGGGGACCGTGTGAGGAGGGACTGGAGTCGACGGTGGTGGACCTGAGCGGCGATGTGGCCAGGGTGCTCAGGTGCGGAACGGTGGGCCGGGACGCCATCAAGGCGGTCATCGGTTCCCTCTCGCCCACGCCTCCGCCTCAATCGCAAGACGCCTCCCCGGGAACGCGGCACCGGCACTACGCGCCCAGGAAGGACATGGTGTGCTGCCAACGAGCCGCGGTGGCGTCGGTGCTTGCCAGCGGTGATCCGGCATCGGTCATCGCCCTGGCAGACGTGCCCGTGCCACCACCGCATACACATCTGGCACTTCCTGACAACCCACCGGACGCCGGGGCCGCGCTCTATGACCTGCTCAGGCAAGCCGACGCGGCGTCAACCAGTCGGGTGGTGGCGGTGATTCCAGACCGCGACGGCTGGGCCGTCATTCAGGATCGGCTCCGCCGCGGCGCAGCGGGCTGACGCCGGATCACTCCGGCTCGGTGCAGACAATGAAGTCCGCCTGCGGGATGTCCGCCTCAAAGTCGACGTCTTCGCACGCCGGCTCAAGGCTGATGGTGACGATCCGCGCCGACGGATGCAGCCGCGCGATCTGCCGGGTCGTTCCCCCCTCAGCGTCGCTATGAAAGCGTCCGACAAGCAGAATGACGGGCGGGCCGGACTGCTCCAGGGCCTGCGAGACCGAGTTGGCCATGGTGGCGTCCCACACCTGCTGCGCGAGAAAGAAGGACTCGGCCAACTCCAACGCCTCTTCATCCGTCTCATCATCTTCGCTGTGCCCACCCATCAATTCGATAAAGCGATCGCGATAGGCGCCCGTGATTGGCGCGTCCGGATGATCCACCAACCACTTTCTGTCGTCGGCCAACTGGTCGAGGCGTTCCCACCCCTCGGTTCGCGCGACTTTCACATACCGCCGCGGCGCGTTCGCTGCGACGACGCCCGCATCACGGTCGATCGCCGCGTCGATGATGGGTTGGTACCAGGCCTCCCAGCTCCCCGGACCGGCCCATGATGTGGACCGGGAGAGTCTGGCGAACACTTCCGCATCAATCAGACCCTCTCTGTAGTCCTCAATGAGCACCTGCTCATCACGTTCGAGCATCTCCAGTGCGACCGCGCCGGAACCGCCCTCGGTGAGCAGGTCCTCCACGACGGCCAGTTGGACGGCGTGACCCGTCGCGTCGTTGTGCTGCTCGCCAAGAACCACGACGTCCGCGCCCCCGAGCCGCTCCACCAGGGCGTCCCAGGTGAGGTGATCGCCGGTGTGCCCATCGAGCACCACAAGATCGGTTCGAACAGGCACCGTGGAGGCCGTGACGGGGGTTGGTGCCGACGCGCAGCCGCCCACCAGAAGCGTCACAAAGCCTGCCAGAGCGGCTGGAATCACATGGGAATGCATCAGGGGAACCCTCCGTCGATCCATCGTCGTATTGAGCGAACCTGGAAGAGACGATACAGTAGTGGGATTCACCAGAGCCGCGGGAGGCAAGAGCGAACCATGAGCGCGAGCAGTCAGGGTCTTGACACCGTCATCGGACCAGGGTCAACCACGAGTCCGGAAGAAGCACTACAGAAGGCCGCCCAACTTGAGCAAGAGGGCGACCGCATCGGCGCCATTGAAGCGCTCCGGGGCGCGTCCGCTGGGAGCGATGAGCGTGTCCTCTTTCGGCTTGCATGGCTGCTTGACCTGTGTGGTGAAGAAGATGAGGCTGTGCACTTCTATCAACACTGCGTCGACGCATCGGATCGCCCGCTCGTCAACGCCTTGATCAACCTCGCGGTCATTCTTGAAGACCGCGGCGAGTTTGCATCGGCCGAGAAGTATCTTGAGATGGTCGTGAACACCAATCCGAACAACTGCCGCGCCCGGTTGTTCCTTCGCGATGTCCGAGCCTCTAAGGACATGTACTACGACGAGGCAGAAGCGCGCGACCTTGCCAAGCAGAACGCGCTTATGGACACGCCGGTCACAGACTTCGAGTTGTCGGTTCGCGCGAGAAACTGCCTCAAGAAGATGGAGATTCGCACACTTGGAGATCTGCTCAAGGTGTCCGAGTCCGAACTGCTGTCCTACAAAAACTTCGGTGAGACGTCGCTTGTGGAAATCAAGGCGATGTTGACCTCCCGTGGTCTTCGTCTTGGACAGAACCTCGAGACCCAGTATCACCGTGTCCGCGCGGAGGTATATGACGACCTTCGAGAACTCGCGTCGGATGAAGTGCTCAACCGCCCGATCTCATCGCTTGAGTTTTCCGTCCGCGCCCGCAAGGCACTGCAGATTCTCGGCGTCCAGACGGTGGGTGATCTCGCCACGCGTACCGAGGCGGAGCTGATGGGCATCAAGAACTTCGGTACCACCAGCCTGGTTGAGATCCGCGAGCGGCTTGCCACCGTGGGCCTGGATCTTCGGACACTCGACTGATTCCACTGAGAATCCACGTGTGGGCCATGGTGACCATCCTGCTGCAGGCAGGGTGTCGCGATGCTCCTGTTGAGAAGCCCGCGGACCCTCCATCGCATCCTCCAACACACCCGGCAACCCTCATTCCGGTTCCGGATCGAGCGCCACTGATCCGGGTCCGTCTGCACCGGCTTGATCGGCCCAACGCCATGGTTCTGATTGGCGGCGACGGGCAACACCTGGACGTCGGCGGCGAGACGATGCCCGGTCCTGTTGCTGTCCGCCGCCGGCACGGCCGGTGGGTGATCGACGGTCGGCATCTGCCCGCCGATGTCTCAAAGAGCAAGGCGCTGGACGTTCGGTCTGGCAGTCCCCTCACGGTCTCTGGCGAAGCGAATCGGACCTATCCAGGCACCATTCGATGTGTTGCCGATCGGGAGGGGGACGCCTTTGATGTGCTCAACGTTCTCCCCATGGAGGCCTACATTCCAGGGGTACTCGCCGGTGAGTTGTTTGAAGGCTGGCACGATGCGGCCTTTGAGGCCCAGGCCATCGCAGCGCGAAGCTATGCCGTCTCGGAGTGCCACGAGCGGCAGAACCGAACGTGGGACGTGACGGATACGCCGGCATCGCAGCATTACATCGGCGTGCCCACATGGTCTCAGGCGGTGACAACCGCCAAGGCGACCGAAGGTCAACTGCTGGTATGGAATGGCAGTGTCGTGCCCGGGTACTTCTCCAGTTGCTGTGGAGGCAGGGCAGCAACTGCGAGCGATGCCGTTGGTCCGAATCCGGTCAATGCCGTGCCGCCGTTGGATGGTCACAGTGATCCACCACACTGCTCCAACGCGCCGCGATACACCTGGGAGGCCACCTGGGATGCCACGCGGGTGGCCGAGGCGCTCCGCGCGCATGGGTCCAGAATCGGCGACCATGATCTGGCCGGGATCAAGCGGGTCACATCCATCCGAAGTATGAAGCCCAATCGCCACGGCCGGCCGACGCTCTTGCAGATTCAGGATGGCTCCAGGACGGTCACCATGCGATGTGTGGATTTCCCGGGATCTGTGGCGTCGTCCGGAATCGAGCCGGTGGCATCCGGGTGGATCGATGCGGTTGAACGCGACGGCGAGCTGCATGTGCGGGGCCACGGGTTCGGACACGGCGTTGGTCTCTGCCAGTACGGCGCCGAGGAACTGGCAAGCAGTTCCTCGACGCCGCATGACATTCTGCAGTTCTACTATCCCGGAGCCGAGATCAGGAAGGCGTGGTAGCCGCCCTGGCCAGTTCGCGCCTCGGCGTGTCCGGCGTGTCTGGGGCGGCCGGAGTGGCCGCTTCCGTGGATGGAAACTCAAGGCGCGTTTTCGGCAGGAACTCTGCGAAGGGGTTGGGGGATGAGACGCCTTCCGGGTCAACCATCATCGAGCGGGCCCGATGCTCGTACTCACCTTGCCGCTGCTGTTCATGGAGTGACTGAAGGGTGCCTTCCTGAACAGCGCTGATTTCGGCCAGCCGCGCCTCGATGGTGCGGAGACTTTCAGTGTCACCTGGGGTATTGAATCGCTGCAGGGTCTGTTGCTGCGATTCGGTCAGGGCGATCAGCCTGTTGTTGCGTTCAATGGCGTCGATCTGGCGGTCGAGTTGCCAGACCTGAGACTGGTACTCCGTGAACTCACCTTCGACCTGCTCGAGCAGTGTCTGGAGTCGACCGTGCTGGGCCGTCAGCATTTCCAGTTGCTGGCAGTCGGCCACAAGACGCTCCTGATAGGTCTTCCGAACGCCCTGAATGCGCCGGCCCTCACGGTAGGCGACGTCGATGTCGACACCGGCATCGCCCGCAACAAGCGAGACGGTGGTGATGCCAGTTCGCTCAGCCGAGTCGACATTCGCGGCGATCCGCTCGAGATCGGCGGCCGTCATGGCGACGACTCGCCGAGCGACGTCAGCGTCGTGCTCGAACTGAGCCACCTGAGTCTGCACGCGGGCCAGCTCGCCTCTGATTTCAGCGATGCGTTCCGGATACACGGAAGCGAGCTCATGGAGCCGACTTCGAAGCTCGCGTGCTTCCTCGACATCGATGTACTGGTCGACAAAGGCGCCGGCCCGCTCCTGCATAGTGTCGACCGCAGCGACGACACGGCCCGGCCCGAAGACCAGCACAATGCCACCAACGGCAATTCCCGAGATGAGTGTCCAACGAACGATGGTCTTGCAGATTGACATGATCCTGATTCCTTCCGCCACCAGACGGGGTGGCTCGGGCATGTTGTTGGGACAGGCCCCCGGGATCTTTCAGGATTGGGTGACAATCTCCGCCTGAATCAGTTGGAAACGCTGAAATCAAGGGTTCTGGGCCCGGTGTCGTGACAGGAAGGGATCATTGGGCGAAACTGGCCGGGCCCCCCTCCCAATGAATGGTCCGGCGGGGCGGATCCTCTCTTATGCATCAACTGACAACATCCTTCGTGCGTCGGCTCCGCGACAGGGATGATGCCGCCTGGTTTGAGTTGTGGCAGGTGTTCGGCCCGGTGCTGCGGGGCCAATTGATGAAGTGGGGGAACGGGCGGGTGGGCTTCGAGACCGTGCGTGACCTCAGCCAACAGACCCTGGCCGCGCTCAGCACGTCCATTGAACGCTTCGACCCGACTCGGGGCGTCCGCTTCAGTACCTGGTTGCTCGCCATTGCGCGGCACGCGCTCAGTGACGAGATGGATCGGAGAATGGCGCTCAAGCGTGGATCGGGTAAGCGGCCGGCCCATTTGAACGAAGACTGGATGGGCGGAATCGGAGGCGCTGTGGACGCGGCGTATGAGCGGAAGATCTTTGAAGCGAAGGTTGCAGCAGCGATTCGCCGGGCGGAGTCTTCCAGCGACTTCATGTCCTTTGAGGTCTATCGGATGCGTGTACTCGATGGTCGAAGTGGGCGGGAGGTTGCCGACCAGCTTGGCGTCAGCCAGCCCACGATCAGCCGACATCTCTCGCGATCACGCGCAGAACTTCGGTCACGGCTGACCGAGATCATCGCAACCTGGAGTTTCACACCAGAGGAGATGGCCGAAGCGGAGTTGGCCGGACTCTCCTCTGATGATGCACTCTTCGACGAGGCCATTGCCGAGATCTGGCATTGTGCTTCCTCAACCGACGAGCCTCTGACCTGATGGCCCGCATCTTCATCATCATGGCGATCGTGCTGGGCTGCCTGATCGGCGCGGCAGCGATCGGTGTGCTGCTTCGGCACCTGCTCGCCCCAATCCTCTCTGGAATCCTGCGGGTGGTGCAGTTCATCGGCCGCGTAGTCATTGAGCTGGTGGCTGACCTCATGACTGCATGTTGGAACGTCATCGTGACGGTTCTGACGCTACCCATACTGCTCATCATGCTCTTGCTTGGCCGGTGGGAGGCCGCTGGAAGGACGATGTCTCGCATCGGCGACCGGTTCCGAACGGTCGGCCGCCGCGTCGTGGGGGTGGTCACCCGGCCGGCGGGCGTGGCGTCGCCACCACGGCGGACACCGAAGCGGACACAGAAGAAGGGCCGCAGGAGCGGGGGCGCCTTCCCGGGGTGGCGGGTGGTCGGATCGCTTGAGTCGGGCGGGTCTGGCGCGGTGATGCACATCGCGGAGCCAGCTGAAGGGGCTCCGGCCGACGCGCCGGATCGCGTCGTCATCAAGTGCTTTGACCTTAAGGACGGATCGCCACTCGGCCAGATGATCCGTGAGTCCCGAGCGCTCGATGGTGCCAAGCGGCTCGGCCTGGTCATCGAACACGATCACGATGAGCAGCGGTTCTGGTACATCATGCCGTTCATTCCGGGGTCACATCTCGGTGAGACACTTGGCCCACTGCATGCAACCGGCCATGGTCTCTCGCCTCAATCACTCCTGGATGTTCTGGGATGGAGTCGCGACCTGCTCACGACCCTTCACGGATACCACGCGTCCGGCTTCTGGCACAAGGACGTCAAGCCGGAGAACATCATCACCAATGAATCGGGCGCCCACCTGGTCGACCTCGGCCTGGTGACCCCGCTTCAGTCTGCCATGACGCTGACCACGCACGGGACGGAGTACTTCCGTGATCCGGAACTCGTGCGGCAGGCGCTCCGCGGCGCCAAGGTTTCTGAAGTGGATGGCGCCCGCTTCGATATCTACTCAGCAGGCGCCGTGTTGTACTACATGGTCGAGGGGACATTCCCAGCGCACGGAAACCTGAGTCATTTTGATCGAGAGCATGGGGATGCCGTTCGGTGGGTCGTCAGGCGTGCCATGGCCGACTACAACCAGCGGTATGCGACAGCTGCGGACATGCTGGCTGATTTGCAGTATCTCGCATCGTCTACCGACGTCAGGGCGGTTCGACCTGCCGACCTGCCGAGCATGACGGGCGCGGCGGTACCCCCATCCCCGCCACCTCGGCCAGCTGCGAACGTACCAGGTCAACACGGTCAACACGGTCAACACGGTCGACCAAACCTCGAGGTCACGGATTGGTGGTCCGGGTCGTATCGCGTCAATGATGCTGTTGCAGGCGCCCCCAACCTTCCGGATGCATTCACGCAGGCCAGGCAGGCGCGGCAGGCCCGGCTGGCGGCACGCGCGGCGGAGCGTCAGCGGCGACGCGAAGCGCGTCGAGCCCGAATGGGTGGTTTCGTCGCAGCTGTGGTCGGTTTCGCCGTGTTGGTGACGTCGTACTTTCTGGTTGTGGGTGTGGGTTCCGACTGGTCGACCCCAGATGCTCCGCCGGTGGTCGCGTCGATCCCGCCCGGGTATGGCAACGTGGTGCTGGTCAACGATCACCCCCGCCGCCTCGAAGCGGCGACCGCCGTCTCTGCGGCGCTCCGGGATAGCGGGTGGGCGCCCACGGCTGATGCGGCGATCGAAGCCTCCTTCAGGCGGACCGTGCCGACCACCTCACTGGACGGCGCGGAGCTTGCGGCCATGGCGGCGCCCGTCCTGGCCACGCATGAGCTGACGGCTGCAGCGATCATCCAGGCGTCGGCGGACGATCCGGATGGGGTTGATGTCGTCCTGGTTCGTGGTGACGGGAGTGAGCGGTACCGCCTTCCAGAGCTTGATGCGGAGCCCGTCATACAATCCACGCCATGAGCACAGAGACGCCAGGCGGCCAACTTCGACAACTGATGCAAGCAGGAACGGTGGCGGCCCCGGGTGCATTCACCGCGTTGGTTGGCCGGGCAGTTGCCAAAGCGGGCTTTGATGCTGTGTACATCTCGGGCGGCGCGACGGCGAACACAGCCGGTGTTCCCGATGTCGGCCTGCTGACGTTGACCGAGGTATGCCGGACGATTCGGGAAGTCGCATCCGCATCAGGGCTGCCGACCATCGTCGATGCCGACACCGGATACGGCGAGGTGGAAATGGTGCGGCGTACCGTTGCGGAGTACGAGCGGGCCGGGGCCGCGGCCATGCACCTGGAAGATCAGGAGTTCCCGAAGCGGTGCGGCCATCTCGACGGCAAGACCCTGATCTCCACCGAAGCCATGGCCGCAAAGGTCCTTGCTGCCTCTGAAGCAAAGTCGGATGACTTCGTACTCATCGCCCGCACGGATGCGCGGGGCATCGACGGGTTTGACGCTGCGATCAGCCGTGGCAATGCCTACCGTGACGCGGGCGCCGACATGATCTTCCCAGAGGGCCTGGCAAGCGAAGCGGAGTTCGCCGCATTTGCGGAAGGCTGCCCGGGTCTGTTGTTGGCCAACATGACTGAGTTCGGCAAGACACCCATCATTCCACTCAAGACGTTTGAGTCAATGGGCTACGACCTGGTGATCTTTCCTGTGACCATGCAGCGAATCGCTATGGCCGCCGTGACCGATGCGCTTGCAACGCTGCGCGCCGACGGCCACGTTGAATCACTTCTTGACGCGATGCAGACCCGGCAGGATCTCTACGCGCTGCTTGGTTATACGCCGGGTGTGGCGTGGGACGGCACTTCCACTTGAGGCCGCCGGGGCACGCGTCGGGGTTCAGAACCTGAGGTGATTGGCCAGTAATCAGAGGTGTACCCACGTGAGAATCTGCTACAATCGCGGGGCTGGTCCCTCCCGCGGTGGGTTCTGGGGGGTGTGGGATGGACAAGCGTCCGAGAACAATGCTGTTCTTGGTGAACTGAGAGGGATCGCTTGGTCATGACGACGGTCACGACGAAACCTGCTGATACGCGCGGATTGGCTGGGCAAGCGGTCGGCGATACAAGCATCTGTTCTGTCAACCAGACGCAACTCATCTACCGGGGGTACGAGATTGCTGACTTGGCAGCCCATGCGACCTTTGAGGAGGTCGCATTCCTGTTGCTGGTGGGCCATAAGCCCTCGGCCGCGGAACTCACGGCGTTTGATGCCGAACTCAAGGCCGAGCGATCCATTCCGTCGCACGTCCAGGACGAGATCGGCCGCATTGCCCGAGACACCCCTGACGCCCACCCGATGAGCGTCCTTCGGACCACAGTGTCGCTCATCTCGCATGGCGACCCTGACTGTGAAGACGGCAGCCCGGAGGCCGAGCTTCGCAAGGCCAAGCGACTGCTTGCCAAGATTCCGACCTGCATCGGCGCCCATCAGATGGCGCTTGACGGCAAGGATCCGGTTGAGCCGGATGCCAGCCTCTCGCACGCCGCCAACCTGCTCTGGTGCATGAGCGGCGAGAAGCCGGGCCAGATTGCCGCCAAGGTGATGGATGTTTCACTCATCCTGTATGCCGAGCACGACTTCAACGCGTCAACATTCACCTGCCGCGTGATTGCTTCGACCAACAGCGACATGCACTCCGCGGTCTGCGGAGGTATCGGTGCGTTGAAGGGCAACCTGCATGGTGGTGCCAACGAGGCAGCCATGGACATGCTTCGCGACATCATGACCGACACCGAAGGTGGCGACATGACCACCGAGGCCTGGATGCAGCGGGCCTTCGAAGAGAAGCGAAAGCTCATGGGATTCGGCCACCGGGTGTACAAGAACGGCGATCATCGCGCGGGCATTCTTCGAGAGTGGGGCCTCAAGTACGCCGCCGAAGAGAATACAGCTTCCAGGAAGTGGTTTGATCTCGGTGACGAGGTGCAGGCCATCATGCTTCGAGACAAGAACATCCATCCGAACGTGGATTTCCCGTGCGGCATGACGTACTTCGCCATGGGCATTCCTGTGCCGCAGTACACCCCGATCTTCGTCGCCAGCCGTATCACAGGCTGGTGCGCTCACATCATGGAGCAGCATGCGAACAACCGCATCATCCGCCCGCTTGCCAACTATGTCGGCAGCGAGTTGTGTAACTGGTGCGACTGACATCTCAGCCCGCCATCAGGTGGGCACGAAGAATACGGTGTCTCCCACCGTAGCTTCCAGGACAGGGGCGGATTCAGGAAGAGTTCCGCCCCTGTCTGCTTTTTGGCCCCATCTGATGTTTGGGACCATGTCTGCTTCTTGGGGCGAGCAGCGGCGGCTGGATTCCTCGCTGCCAGCCCGGGGCCTCACCTACAATGTGCGGCTCCCCAAACCACAGGAGCCTTCACCATGTCAGACGTCACCCACATCACCGTCATCGGCGCCGGAACGATGGGCAGCGGCATTTCACTGACCGCCGCCATGGCCGGCATCAAGGTCTGCCAGGTCGACGTCTCGCAGGAGCAACTCGACCGCGCTGCGGCCTATCACCAGAAGACGCTTGGGCGGAATGTTGCCAAGGAACGTATGACACAGGACGAGGCGGATGCGGCTCTCGGGCGGATTGGCTACGCCACCGAAACCTGCATGGCCAGCGAGTCGCAGTTCGCCATCGAAGCAGCGACCGAGAACGAGGACCTCAAGAAGAAGATCTTCTCGCAGATGGTGCAGACGTACTCGGACACCTGCATTCTCGCGACCAACACCTCGTCCATCTCCATCACGAGCATTGCCGATTCGGTGGGCGACGCGGCCGATCGTGTGATCGGCATGCACTTCTTCAACCCGGTCCCGGTCATGAAACTGGTCGAAGTCATCAAGTGCCCCGCGACCAGCCAGGACACCCTCGACCGCACCATGACCCTCAGTGAGGCGATGGGCAAGACCCCGATCGCCGCCAACGACCATCCCGGATTTGTCAGCAACCGCGTACTCATGCCCATGATCAACGAGGCCTTCCACGCCTGGAACGACGGCGTGGCTGAGCCCGAGGCCATCGACGGCATCATGAAACTCGGCTGCGCCTTCCCGATGGGCCCGCTGCGGCTGGCCGACCTCATCGGCCTGGACGTCTGCAGAGACATCATGCTCGTCCTGCACAACGGTCTGGGCCACCCGGACAAGTATCAGCCGTGCGAGAAACTCGTCGAACTGGTTGAAGCGGGCCGTCTGGGCAACAAGACCGGCTGGGGCGTGTACGACTACCGCGAGGCCGCGGCGACGGCGTAGGATCAGCGTTGGCCCGCAGCCTCGGCGTACCCCGTCGCCGCGGAGAGACTGTGGTTCAGAGCCCAAAAACGCTAGAATCCCTGATTTATGACAAAGAAGTCTGGAATACAACCCCTCCCCTGGCCACTGTCCCTGCTGGACCGTGTCTGGTTCGGCATCTTTCTGATGGCGGTGCTGTTCGTGTACTGCTCGATCGGCTCCGCCGGTGTACCGGTGAGTTTCGCTTTCTGGGAACCCGGCGCGTGGTACCCGCTTCGCGAGAGCCGGATGTTCGAGATGACCGAGTACGAGTGGTTCAACTGGTGGCCATTCTTCGTGCTGGTTGGTCTGACCTGCCTCAACATGGCTGTTGTGACGATTCGCCGGATTCCACTGACTGCCATCAACGCGGGCGTGTGGATGATTCACGGCGGCATCATTGTGATGTGCCTGGGGTGTGTGATCTACTTCGGCACCAAGGTCGAGGGCGACGTTGTGGTGGCGCGAAGCCGGTTGCACATCGAAGTGCCCGGCGCGCCGCCGGTCGATATGCGGGCCATGCCCGGCGCCTCCACAGTGGTGCGAGGCGATGACGGCGTGTGGTCGTTTCGGGTGGCGAGCATCGACCCGACATGGTCGCTCCTCAGTGGTGAGGACGCGGGTGAAGAAGCCTACGCGGTGACGGTTTCGGTGGAGGGGCCGACCCAGTCGTTTATGCGACAGGTGATTGCCGGATACCCCGAGTACACGGAAGACATCGTTGCAAGCGGCGATCCATCGCAGCCGATGGCCCGAGCCAAAAAAACGCTTGGGACTCCGCTCGTCGACGAAACGCTGTCCATCAGCATGCAACCAGATCGTCGTGACACGTTCTATCTGCAAGCTCAGCCGTCGCTCTATCTCCGCGAAGTGACCATCAACGAGTTTGGTCGGGTGCAAGCGGCCTCAGATTGGATCGAGCGTCCCATCAAGTCCTTGCCGCGGTTTCACGACCGCATCGGCGCCCTCGGTCGGGTCTGGATTCCAGACAACGAGCCAGGCATCGTGGACCCACTGGACCTGGCGGTGTCGAGTATTGACGAGCATGACCCCCTGGCCGGCACCGACGTCATGTTGTCCGACTACTTGCGATATGCGGTGCTTCAGCCTCGCGCCGTGCCAGCCGCGCATGGTGAGCCTCTGCCATGGGCCCATGTGTCTCTGGCGACGCCCGACGGCCGCTCCCAGTCCCATGAAGTCATGGCCGGCGACAGTCCCTATTCAACGGCGCCCCGGGATCAGTTGGGGATGACGTGGGTTGAGGATGAGGCGGCGCTGGAATCCGCTTCCCCGATGTTGAAGATCACGGTGGATGGCCAGACCATCTCCGCGCCCATCACAGAGACGACCGCCGGCTCACCCGATCTGGACATGACACCCATCGAGGGGACGCCGTTTGCATGGCGTGTGCAGCGATTCGACAACGGCCTCTTTATTGCGGGCCAGACCGTGTCGCTGGCGCATGTTGAGATTTCCGATGGTGAAAAGTCCTGGCTGCGATGGGTGTTCAATGACCCATCCCTCAACACAGACATGCCCCTCGGCGGCGCGCCTTCCCACGACGGACCCCGATCGTTGGACGAGCGAATTGAGATGGTGTACACGCCGCCGGTCATCGGCTCGTCGAGTATTGAACTCCTCGCCGGGCCCGGCGAGGACGATCTGCGGCTCCGCGTGGCCCTTGGCGCCGAGCCCCGCCTGGAGCCCGTGACGGTCGGCGTTCCGATCGAACTGGCCCGGGGCATCACACTGACAGTCAACGAGTGGGCCCCGATCCATCGCATGGAGACGCGGCCCTGGATCGTTCCTCGTATCCAGAGGGACCGCGCGATGGCCAACCAGTTCAGCATGGTTCGCGCAGTCATCCCCGGATCGACCGACCAGGTGGCGTGGTTGCCGATGCACCACTATCCATTCGAGTCCATGCAGGACGCGGTCGTCGGCTTCCGGTACGCGCCGACGATGGTGGAACTCCCCGATGGTCGATTGATCGAGTTGATGCTTTCCAGGCGCAGCAGCCCATTGCCCGCACGCGTATCACTTGATGGGTTTCGAATTGCCTCGCACGTCGGCGGCTTTACGGGCAGCGTGAGCAGTGTGCTCAATTGGCACAGCCAGGTGCGGTTCGAGGACGACGCGGGAGCGGTTGAGCATGTCGAAGTGAGTGTCAACGATCCCAAACCCCGAGAGGGCTTGTGGTTCTTTCAATCGCAGTGGGACCCGCCCGATCCAGGTGGATCCCGCGGCGGCGTACCGTCCGCGGGTCGCAACTTCACGGTCCTCGGCGTCGGCAATCGAAACGGCGTGTGGACCATGCTGGCTGGCTGCGTGCTGAGTGTCATGGGCATGATCTATGCCTTCTATGTCAAGCCCATGCTCAAACGTAAAGCGGCGCTGGCCGTCTATGCCCAGGCGGGGGGTGTGGCGTGACGCGACTGCTCATACTCCTGCTGCTCTCAACGATCGTCACCACGCCCGCGGGTGCAGGGCCGGATGATCCACCAACGTTCTATGAAGCCATTGATCTGACGCCATTGGACGAGGTCACTGTGTGGCAGGACGGCCGCCTCAAGAGTTTTGAGTCGTTCGCCCGCGACACCATGAACTGGATCAGCGGCCCACGCAAGCCTGGCGGCCTGGAGCCCCGCGTGGCGATGCTCGACATCATGCTGCGACCGGGTGTGTGGACCGATCAGGACCTGCATTTCGTCAAGAACAAGCTCGTCCGCGTGGAGATTGCGCGGACGCTTCGAGACAGCACTGCCCGCCCGGCGATTGCAACCGACGAGCGGCTGGACCGGTTCATTGACCGGGGGCTCGCGCCACGCGCGTTCCTGCGGCATCCGGACGTTGAGTCGATGCTCGCCAACATGCGGACCGACGTCATGCGGTTCGCCAAGCCGGTGCAGGCGATCGACACATCACTCATGGTCGCGCGTCCCGAGGTCATCCGCGGCGAACTCATGCTGGTGCCTCCAACGGGCGACGACGCGCTCAATCAGCCCTGGATGGCGATCGGGTCGGTCGTGCAGCAGGATGCGGACTCCCCCGTCGCAACGGCGTGGGCTGATCTGCAGGGTGCCTGGCTGACAGGTGATGTTGATGGCGTCAACACGTCGGCTGCATCGCTGGCTGCGGCCCTCCGTGGGATCAACCCGGACATCTATCCATCGGCCGAGCGTCTTCGCGCCGAGAGCATGTACTTCCAGTGGGGGGGCTTCACCTGGGGATGGATCTTCTT
>JASMLR010000060.1 GCA_030748575.1 Phycisphaerales bacterium
TTCTTCTGGTGATCCTGCCACTGCTCGATGGTCTGGAACTCCTTGACGCCACCCGAACCGTCCAGCCCGACGAACTCGGTTGCGATGCGTTCCAGCATGAACCGATCGTGGGTCACAAGCACGAGGGCGCCCGGGAACTCAAGGAGTGACTCTTCCAGCACCTCCAGCGAGGGGATGTCGAGATCATTGGTCGGCTCATCCAACAGCAGCACATCGGCGGGTTCCAGCATGAGGTTGGCGATGAGCAGCCGCGCCTGCTCGCCTCCGGAGAGATTGCTCACGAGCGTCGTCAGTTGATCGGCTTCGAAGAGGAACCGCCTCGCCCAGCCCGTGACATGGACCTGCTTGCCTCGATAGTCGACCATATCACCGACCGGGCAGAGCGCTTCCTGCAACGTCATGGACCGGTCCAGTGTTGCGCGGTGCTGGCTGAATGTGACGGTTCGAAGATCCGACGCTTCCTTGATGGTGCCGGCATCCGGGTCCAACTCGCCATTCATGAGACGAAGCAGGGTGGTCTTCCCGGCACCATTCTCGCCAAGAAGTCCGATGCGCCGTCCCGGCGTGAGTACGAGGTCGAGGTTGTGAAAGAGCGGCTTTCCGCCCAT
>JASMLR010000061.1 GCA_030748575.1 Phycisphaerales bacterium
GATCCGCGGAACCGAGACATTTGGCGACCCCAATCGCTTCGTGTCCCAGATGTTCATGGCCGGTCCGGACGGTACGGAATTCAAGTCGATGGAGTTTGTGTACGCACGAACATCGGACCACGACCACGACCACGACCATGACCACGACCACGACCATGACCACGACCACTCGCATGGTGATCATCCCCACCGAGATCATCCCGGCCGTTGACATCTCTAGCGGTGCCAGAAGTGCCCACACACCGATCGACGTCGGGCGGCTCGTGTGACACCCCACACCTCGAGCGGACCGTCAGTGGTGTTCTGGCCCCGCGCGGCGGGTCGTGCCCCGTTGGCGTGACGCCCTGCGCCATCCCACGCACCGCTACGAGACCAGATTCACGTACCGCTGCGCCACGACGGCGATCGCCAGCAGCGCAGCGCTGAAGACATTGGTCGTCATGAGCAGGAAGAAGATGATGAGTCCTGCCATCCCGGCGTTCGGATGCGCGTACCAGGTGCGAATCGTCTGAGAGCACGCTGCCAGGATGCGCGATCCGTCCAGCGGCGGCGCCGGAATGAGATTCAGCGCGAAGAGCACCAGATTGAGCCATCCACCAAGCCAGAG
>JASMLR010000062.1 GCA_030748575.1 Phycisphaerales bacterium
TCCTTGGAGCAGGCATGATCGCCTTAATGGCTGGAATCGTCGCAGCACTTCTCGCATCTGTCGCTGCGGTGATCTCGCTGCTGAAATCGTCATGGTCCGTTTGGTCGATCATCATCCTTCTGTTGTCGCTGCCGTATGTGTGCTGGTCCATCTACGTTCTTGTAGAGTGACAATTCCGAGATGTAAGGGCGGCGAGGCCAGGTTGGCCACTTCACCGACGTCTCTCAACAACAACACCCCCGTGAATACGGAGGTGCTGTGGGGTGGTGGGTTGTGGTGGGGGTTACTAAGGACAAGCGCCCCAGCTGCCAAGCATGTTCAGCAGGTCCTCGATGTTGACAATACCGTTGTAGTTTACATCGCCCAATGGGCCATTCGTAGATCACAGTTTGACCGTACGTATGAATGCGACCATGATCAGTGAGCCGGAGATCTGGCTTGGAGTAAGGAGATCGGTAATGAAAAGTCGTCTGATGAACTTCATTGTGCAGACGATGCTCGTATGCACGGGCTCTTCAGCTTTGGCGGATGTCTTGATTACATCACAAGGCCATATGCCCATTGAGGCCGTTGATGTCATTCGCTTGACGGGCCCGGACT
>JASMLR010000063.1 GCA_030748575.1 Phycisphaerales bacterium
GCCCGATCCATCGGCGGCCCGAGGCGCCGCGTTTCTCGTAATAGGCCGCCATGTCCTCGTCATAGTCGCGCATCATGGAGATCATGGCCGCGTCGTTGGGGTAGCAATCATCGAACAGGACGGCTTCGACCGGAAGCCGGGGCCGCTTCCACGGGGTTTCGTCGGCCCGGCCGATGCACAGTCCGAAGAGCGGGTACACACCCTGTGGGAGTTCGAACAGCGAGCCGACTGCTTTGAGGTCGTTTCGCAGGCCACCGATGAAGCAGGTGCCCCACCCGAGCGACTCGGCAGCGAGTGCCAGATTCTGGGCAAACAGCGATGCGTCGACTACGCAGAGCAGGAATGACTCCAGGTTCTCATTGCACGCTTCGGTTGCCGCCTGGGCGAGCAGTTGGTGTCGCCGCATATCTCCGCAGATAACGAGGAAGGTGCCAGCCTGCGCCACCTTCTCCTGCCCGCCGGTCAACTCAACGAGCTTCTGGAGGTGCTCAGGTCTGGTCACGCGGAGCACGCTGTAGACCTGGATGTGAGCGCTGGTTGCAGCCTGCTGCGCCGCTTGCACGGCTGCGCGAAGTTCGGGCTCCGGCATCGACTC
>JASMLR010000064.1 GCA_030748575.1 Phycisphaerales bacterium
GACCGGGTTGGACATGGGGCGTGTGCAGTTCACGCCGGATCTCATGCCTGCGGATATCACAGGTACGACGGTCATGGCCGAATCGGCCGGTGGGTGGCGTGCGAGCATCTTCAGCCCCGGTCCCATCTTTCATGGGCTGCTGCTCGCCGACGAGATCAACCGAGCATCGCCGCGGACACAGTCGGCCCTGCTCGAGGCCATGGAGGAGCGGCGTGTCACCGTCGCGGGCAGGACGCATCCGCTGCCCGAGCCCTTCATCGTGCTGGCGACGCAGAATCCGATTGAGCAGGAGGGCACGCACCGCCTGCCCGAAGCACAGATCGATCGATTCATGATGAAGATCACCGTGCCGCCCCCGGAAGCGCGGGTACTTGAGCAGATTATTGACGGCACGACCGGGACGACGCTGCCCGAGCCACAGGCATGTATTTCGCCGGAGTTCCTCCGCGCCGCAACGCGGCTGAGTCGTCGCATCCTGATGGCGCCCCATGTGAATGATTGGGTCGCTGCGCTGGTGATTGGAACCAGCGAGGCATCGATCGGTGGGGAAGTCCCTGCGCTCCTCGTTTCGCCGTGCAGCCCACGGGCT
>JASMLR010000065.1 GCA_030748575.1 Phycisphaerales bacterium
GTAGTTGAAGTCTGCAGCAACAGTGAGCGTGCAGAGGGTGCAGAGAAGAATGCTGGGAAGGATCAACTGTTTCATATCGATAGTCCTCGTAAGTTAACTGGGCATATGCTGATGGCTGTGACTGCCTTAATGTTGGACAGGGAGAAAAAATCACCTCCAGTTTATTCCCCAGCAAATGGGACACGACACCCTGCGTAACAGTGCTTCAGGAGTGGTTTAAAGCGGGTGAAGGGGATCGAACCCTCGACATTCGGCTTGGGAATGTGGGCATTCTCAGCTGAGATGTTCCCTTCATTCTTCATTGCTGAGGTGTGCCCAGACCAGTCATCAGCGTGATTTGGGCAAATTGTGTCTACTGATCTACGTTCAAGGCTCCAGCACCGATCAAGAGAGCAATCGTCTTCAATGGCACACCGCCTTTTATTGTGAAGATAGGTTGGCCCATCCGTGACCGGATCCGGTTGCCATCAATGGTGCATACGACTTGCCCATTTCTTGCCTTGATGCGATTGCCGTCAATCTCATAGTTGGTTTGACCCATTCGTGATCGGATCCGGTTGCCATCAATGGTGCATACGGTTTG
>JASMLR010000066.1 GCA_030748575.1 Phycisphaerales bacterium
GCTCAAGGGAAAGATTCTCAATGTCGAGCGGGCGCGGATCGACAAGGTGCTCGCCTTCGAGGAGATTCGGATTCTCATTCAGGCGCTTCAGTGTGGAATCGGCGAAGATTTCGACATTGCGAGACTTCGATATGGCCGCATCATCATCATGACGGATGCGGATGTCGACGGGTCGCACATCAGGACTCTGCTCTTGACATTCTTCTTTCGGCAGATGAGCGAACTCATCAAGCAGGGCAAGGTTTTCATTGCACAACCGCCGCTGTATCAAGTCACTCGTGGCAAGAAGAATTTCTATGTGCTCGATGAGGATGAAATGACCCGCCTGTTGATGGACATGGTCATTGCATCTGCCGCCCTTATTGTGCGTGACGACGATGGGCAGGAAGTTCGCCGCATTGAAGGGGACGAGTTGGCGAGGCTGGCGAGACATCTGCATCGTCTTGGTGAACTGGTGCAGGTTGCAGAGCGACGGGGCACGCACTTTGTTGATCTTCTCAAACTCCGTGACAAGGATCCGGAGGGCAAGAACCGTCTTCCGAGATTCCGCGTTGTGTGGATGGGCAGCGAGGCGGCAT
>JASMLR010000067.1 GCA_030748575.1 Phycisphaerales bacterium
CGATCTCGGCAAGCAGTTGGGTTCGTCGGGACGTCCCTTCCAGACGTTCGAGCGATTCAAGTGCGCTCCTTGCGGCCTTTCGATCACCGCTGCGAATTGCTGTTGCGAGCGCACTGGCTGCTTCGATGGACTCTGGCGGAAATGAGTCGGCGACAAGCGTCCAAAGGTGTACGACGCCCTCGCGGCCGACGACCTGAACCGGGCCGATCTCGCACAGTGGAAGATCGCTCGATCGGATCAACGACTGTGTCCGACCATCGAGCAGGATGGAGGTTCCGAATTGTTTGTTGGCCGATTCCAAGCGCGCGGCCAGGTTGGCGACGTCTCCGATCACGGTGTAGTCGTTGAGGCGTGGCGGTGCGCCGCAGTCGCCCACCAAGGCTTCGCCGGTGGCGATGCCGATTCGAAGACCGAGTTGTGGCATGCCGACGGCCGCCTGCTGATTGATGGTTCCCAGAAAGGCTTGGCACTCAACCGCGGCGTGGCATGCGAGATCGGCCTGCTCCGGCTGATCGCCGAAGGCTGACCAGAATGCAAGGAAGCCATCCCCGAGGAACTTATTGACATAGCCGTGGTG
>JASMLR010000068.1 GCA_030748575.1 Phycisphaerales bacterium
TGTGGAACAACAGGCTCCATGGTCCAGCCTCGGTCTCAACGACGGTTCTGAGGATTGGCCCTTCCCGGGCACCCTGCAGGGCCGGGGATACCGGGTCGAGCGGCTGCACCGTCGAAATTGATCCAGTAGGCCGCTCAAACACGCTGATGGCCTGCCAGGACCGGCGGTATCTCCCAAATCCCACACCCAGACTTGCCAACCGGCAGGGTTTCGGTAGACTCTCCCTTTCCGTCCCATTTGGGGCGGGTTTTTCATCCCGGCAGGATGCCGACTCTCAGCCATGGATGGGCACAGCACGCACCTTGCGGTGCTTGGGTCCCGAAACTGCCACCGTAGCTCAGTGGTAGAGCACACCCTTGGTAAGGGTGAGGTCACGGGTTCAAGTCCCGTCGGTGGCTTGAGAAGGGTCGGCGCGGATCGTCTGCGGCGGCCGGCAACAATCAACGATGTGTCCCCGTCGGATCGGAGACATGGACAGGACAGTTTGAAAATGGCCCGCGCCGGCAACGACCAGGCCGGCCCCCAACAGCACGGAGATTCTCTGCGATGGCCAAGGAAACCTTTGTTCGAAAC
>JASMLR010000069.1 GCA_030748575.1 Phycisphaerales bacterium
CAGTGCGTCCGGCCGCAAGCAACACCGGCGATTCGTTCGCCACCGCAGCGGCATAGGCTTCCAAACCAGAAAGTCCCTCGTAGACATAGTCACTGAATCCATGCCCGCCCACAAAAACATCCAGTTGCGAATGCACGCCTTCTGCGGTGAGCGCCTCATGCATGAGATGCGCCTGCTCGACGTCGTGAATCGGATCGTTGGTGCCGTGCAGATGTCGCATTGGCGCATCATCGGACGTGACCCAGGTGATTGGAGAGGCCTCTGTATACGTATCCAGAGTGTCGCCCCCAAGCGGACCGCCGAGCAACTGCGAAAATGGTCCCGTATTGCCCCCCGTCTCCACCTGCTGCACAAAGTCACACAGTCCTGAAACCGGCAGGCATGCCTGCACCGCGTAGCCCTGCATTGGCGCGGGGAGCGGTTCAAATGCCTCAATCCCATCGGTAGCGCCAAGAAACTCGCTCAGATGCCCGCCCGCCGACGGTCCCGACACGATGATGGTCGGCGAGAGTCCAAGAGAAACGCCCTCGGTTCGAATCCAACGCACCACTGCCTTTACATCATGCAC
>JASMLR010000006.1 GCA_030748575.1 Phycisphaerales bacterium
ACAGGGCTCAACATCCAATCTGGTACCAGTCAGACGCTCCACGGCGCGGAGGCGGCTCCGCTCTTCGTGGTCACAGAAACTGATGGCCGTCCCCTCGGCGCCTGCTCGCGCCGTGCGACCGATGCGGTGCACATAGGTCTCAGGCACCATCGGCATTTCGTAGTTGACGACATGTGACACCCTGGCGACATCGATACCGCGCGCTGCAATGTCCGTCGCGATCAACAAAGGAAGTTCGCCGGACTTGAATCGATCCAGCGACCGCGTGCGGGCGTTCTGACTCTTGTTCCCATGGATGGCCTCTGCAAGGAGACCGGACCTCTGAAGCCGCTGGACCAACTTGTCGGCGCCCCGCTTGGTTCGGGTGAAGACGAGCGTTCGGTCCATCGCCGCGCGTCGAATCAGTCGCTCAAGCAGCACGGGCTTGTGCTTGCGGGACACGTGAAAGACCGCCTGACTGATCAGCTCGACGGTCGAGGCCACGGGGTCGACTTCGATCGGAACCGGGTCCGTCAGAATGGTGTCAGCGAGCGAACGAATCTCGGGCGGCATCGTTGCCGAGAAGAACAGCGTCTGCCGCTGCCTGGGGAGCCGCTCGATGATGCGGCGGATATCCGGAATGAACCCCATGTCGAGCATGTGGTCCGCTTCGTCGAGCACGAGCACTTCGATCGCCCGCATGTCGATCAAGCCCTGGTTCATCAGGTCAAGCAACCGGCCCGGCGTCGCGACGATGACGTCCACGCCCCCACGCATCACGCGGACCTGTCCGGCCTGGCTGACGCCGCCGAAGACGACGAGGTGCTTGAGGTGCAGGTTGTCGCCGTACTTCCTGAAACTCTCGTAGATCTGGCTTGCCAGTTCGCGTGTCGGGGCCAGAACCAGTGCCCTCGGAAGACATGGACGCTGCGCGCCACGCACGCGGCCGCCCCGGCGTCCCCGCCCGGATCTCTGGTCACGCCTGGGGGGCTTGACAGGTTTCGGCTGCTCACCCTGAGCCAGGTGGTGGAGGATGGGAAGCGCGAACGCGCCCGTCTTCCCCGTGCCGGTCTGCGCGCACCCGAGGACGTCGCGGCCATCAAGAATGGTCGGGATGGCGGTGGCTTGAATCGGAGTGGGCGTGTCGTATCCCGCGGCAGCAACCGCGCGAACGATGGGCGTGGAGAGCCCCAGATCATGAAAGTGCATGTTGTGGTGTCCTTGGACGTCCGGATCTTGCAGGCTTCCGGTGGCCTCTGGGGATCGGGATGTCTCAGGCGAGCGTGCGTGATCCGGAACGATGCCGGCTGTTGCTCACGCGACTGATTGCCTGCTCAGCGGCGGACAACGCCTGCCGAGCCCGGCAATGCTATCAGAAACCTCGGGCGAATGGAACTCCATGCAGAGTAGACCCCACGCCTCGATAGCAAACACATCACCCATCTGACCCGCGGCCGCGCACCACCGCCCGCACCGGCGATCCGTCGCCGCCGCGGATTGGCAGGGGCAGCGCGATGAGGTCGTACTCGCCCGCAGGAACGGACTGCAAACGCAGGCCCTCCAGAATCGTCAGGCCCCTGTCGCCGAAGCGTTGGTGCGCTGGCAAGTGGGTCTCGGCGAAGCAGTCGACGCTTGGAGTATCGACGCCAACCAGCACGACGCCACGATCGGCGAGCAGGTCGACCGTGTCCGGATGCATGCCCGCAAAATCTTCGTTGAACTGCCCCGCCTTCGGGTACGTACCCGTGCAGAGCAACACCCGAGGCGGCGGCGAGGTCGACAGTTGGTCTGCCACATGCTCGGGCAGCACCTGCCCACCCCGCTCCAGCGGGACGTGTACCACCTGGCACGGCCCGATGAACCGCTCAAGCGGCCAGTCGGCGACGTCGCGGCCGCCCTCCACGTAGTGCCGCTCGGCATCGACGTGCGCGCCCAGATGCAGCGTTCCGTGGATGGACGAGAGATTGATCGCGTCGCCCGAGGCCATGGTGTTCTGCATGGTCCGAGTGAACGGCACGTCGCCCGGCCAGACTGCGAGTTGCTCGTCAATGGGCGATGAGATGTCGATCCACATCATTCAGGGCTCCTTCAGAGATCTCTGGCGACCCACGGGGCTGGCGAACTCCAGACAGCCCCGCGAGCCGATGGACGCCACGCCAAGGAAGCCGCCCGAGGACGCTGACGATCGGCACGCTGCTCGCCAGCGGCAACGCAGCAGCCGCCGCGAGCAGTTGGACCATGCGGGACAGAGCCCCGACGCAGAACCGCAGCGGGACCAGCGACATCGCCGGAAGGGTATTCGGCGTGGCAGCAGCGCGTCACCCCACCGTGGGATGCACCCGGGCATGCGTGGGCGTCCTCCAGAAGGCAACACCGCCCCCTGACTTCGGGGGCGGCCTGCGAACGGACAGGGCGGGATTCGAACCCGCGGTAGAGCGTGAGCCCTACGCCGGTTTAGCAAACCGGTACCTTCAGCCGCTCGGTCACCTGTCCTGATGCCTCGCCCAGGGCTCGGCAAGACGCGGCAGTGTAGCCGGTCCATCGGCGGCTGGGAGCCGCAAAAACCGGCTGCGCAGACCGCGATGTGCCCATTTTTCGGCATCACACGCTTGACGAGGCACCTCTCATGGGGTGGACTAGGGGGACGTGGGGTTGTTCCAGGCGTCGGTCCGCCGCCTGACATCCGTAAGAAGAGAGCCATCAATGCACCATTGTTCATCGACGTACGCCGCACGCGTGATCACTGTCGCCACGTTGGCGCTGTCCGCAGGGCCCGCGCTCGCAGCCGACGTGTCGGTCAAGGCGGCCTGCGAGTCGCTCAGCCTGGAGGCCTGCACACTGCAGACCCTGCAGATGCGTCCGGGAGACGGGGACACCCTTCGGCTCGATCTGGTGACCTCGGGACAGGACCGCAGCCTGGTGCTGTGGCCGCACGACAACCGCAGCGACAACTTCCGCCTCATCGTGCAGGAGTCCGACGGTTCGTTCACCGAAGAAACGCCGGGCCCCGTCACGACCTACCGCGGAACAGATGTCAATGACACGGCGGTCATCATTGCCGTCGGATTCGAAGACGACGGCTTTCGGCTGCGGCTCATTGAAGCCGACGGAAGCCAGTGGTTCGCTGAGCCGCTCATAGACCGCCTCGAAGGCGCCGACATCAATGACTACGCGGTGTACCGCGGTGAAGCCATCATCTCACCCGAGAACATCTGCCCAATCGACGAGGCCTGGCGCGCCGGCGGCATGCCCTCGACCGACTTTGACGGCACCGGCGGGTACCGCGGCACGCAACTGGCCGCCGAGATGGCGGTCGACGCCGACTTCGAGTTCTTTCAGCAGTATGGATCCGTCTCCGGCGTCGAGAATCGCGTCAATGCAGTCATCAACAGCGTGAACTCGATGTATGAGTCGCAGTGCTTCCTGACCCACGAGATTCAGGCCATTGTCGTCCGCAGTACCAGCGACGATCCCTACAGCAGCAACAGCATTGAAACGCGTTTGGACCAGTTGCAGAATGACTGGAACAGTGGCAACCACCCCGGTATTGCACGTGACATCGTCCACCTCTTCACAGGCGTGGACACCGGAAGCACGATCGGGCTGGCCTACCTGGGCGCCGTCTGCTCCAGCAGCGAGTATGGCGTTGTGCAATCCAACTGCTGCGGGTCCTTCGGCTGCGCCACGGACCTCTCGGCCCACGAGATGGGGCACAACTGGAACGCGGGCCACTGCTCATGCCCCTCAAACACAATGAACCCGTCGCTGACGTGCGCTAACAACTTCACGCAGGGCTCACGCAACACCATCATGGCCTTCGCTGACAGCATCTCCGGATGCCTGCACGTACCGGGCCCCTCTGGCGCGTGCTGCCTTGGAGCCAACTGCCAGTACCTGACGCAGGGCGAATGCACCGACATCGGCGGCGCGTATCAGGGTGACGGCACCGACTGCGGCTCAACCGAGTGCAATCTGGGTACGGGCGCCTGCTGCCTCTCCAGCGGCTCGTGCGCCACGGTCAGCGAGAGTCAGTGCAACAACGTCGGCGGCACGTATCAGGGCGACAACGTCCCGTGTGACGACGAACTCTGCGCTCTGCCCCCGACAGGTGCATGCTGCTACGGCTCCACCTGCACGGTGACGGAAGAGCCGGACTGCGGCGGCACCTACATGGGCGACGAAACCACCTGTGACAACGACCCCTGCACCGCCAACAACTTCGCTGGCATCGGCTGGAAGGTCGTCGGCACGAATCTGGTGGACGATCCTCAGGACACCTGGACCGTGGACGTCTACGCCATGGTTGGCGCCGGAGAGCGGATCGACGCCGTCGCGGGCAATCAGGACCAGCAGAAGACGGTCTCGTCCTCGGCCGGATTCTGGCAGAGCACCTTTGGTGGCCCCACCTCCATCGAGTGCAACCCCGCGTTCTACCCCCTCGCCCCGGATCTTGAGTTCGACAGCCGCGTCACCATCGGCGCGCTTGACAGTTCGGGCAATCCCTTCGGCGAGAACGTCCTGAGTACGATCGGCATCGACTTCAGCAACTTCGAGAATGGCGGCGCCATCTCGGCCAACAACGGCACCTGGTATGTCCTCGCCTCGGACGCGCAGGGAGAAGCCCAGCCCGTCGTGACTGACGACTGCTCAAGCGGCCACGGCGTGCTGATCGGCCGGCTGACGGCCTATGGCCTCAGCAGCGAGGTCATGGTTGAAGCCCTCTTCCAGGGCCGCAACGTGCTGGGAACGACGTTCCAGGCCAACGCCGCCTCCACAGGAACCCTTGGCAGTTGGGCCGACTGCAACGAGAACGGCACCAGCGACGCGTGCGACATCGCAGGCGGCGGCAGCCAGGACGCCAACGGCAACGGCATCCCGGACGAGTGCGAAACGTCAGGGTGCCAGTGGGATCTCAACGGCGACGGCGGCACAACGGTCGACGATCTGCTGATGCTCATTGCCGACTTCGGAACGACCTACGACGTCGACGACCTGCTCGCATTGCTTGCGGAGTTCGGCTGCAGTTGATGCCGGGGAACATCCTTCACGTGCATGCGCCGCGGCCCCATCGGGGCCGCGGCGTTCGTTTTGCGCCGGGGTGGGCCAGACGCACCGGCTCACCTGGATGTTTGGAGTGTCAGGCCTGCGTTGGGCTGTCGCACTGAGCATGGCAGCGGTCAACCGCGCAAGCATGCCACCACCCCCTCTCCTATCGAGGTGTCAGCGCAGCATTACGCTGGCAATCCGCGACTGTTGAGGCGACTTTCAGCGACCAGGTCTGGACATTGTCAACCCGAGGGGGACAGCCAAATCAGCCGGCCACCAGCCGGCGGCTCAATCGCCCCCGGCAGACTCCAGCAGCGATGCCATCAACCCCACAGCCAGCAATACCAGCCCGATCGCGATGAATGGAAGTCCAGGAGGCATACTCTCATCATGCATCACCCTGCCCTTCTGACCAGCCCTACGCCCAAAATGGGCCGAGGATTCACGGTCCGTCTGGGGGAGTTGTCTGGATTGACTACCCTCCCGTCACCATGTCGACCCCACCAGTTGCACACACGGTTCGCCCGCTTGGAATCTGCGAAGCCACCACCGCCCTGAACGCCCGCCGGTTCCTCGGCGCCGGCACGATGGTCATCGTGGCCGAAGGCACAGGACCAATGACCGAGAACATCTTCCGCCAGGCCGCGAAGGGTCTGTTTCTTCGGCAGGAGATCCTTCAGTGCCGCCTGAGCGAGGGCGATCCGACCCCGGACTTCGTGCGGGACGTCCGGTTCGAGGACATCCCCGTCACGGTCCAGCACGCCGAGGACGACGCGGCGCTCACGACCGTCTGGGAGCAGTTGCTCCATGAAGAACTTCCGGACCGGCGGCGGCTCTGGGAGGCTCGATTCCTGCCGACGCCCGACGGCAGCCGGTGGCGGATCCTGCTGAAGGTGCATCACGCCGTGGCGGATGGGCGGTCCATGGCGGGCATGCTGGATCAACTGCTGGACATGGCCGCCGCCCTGTGCCGCCAGGAGCCGCTGCCCGACGAGACGATTCCGGTGTCGCCCCCCGCCGAGCAGCGGCTGGCGACGCTCGTGGACCGAGCGGCCTGGGCGGAAGCGATGCAGGCCGATGCGGAGGCAGCCCCCATCACCCCGTGGGTACTGGATCACGAAGCACCGCTGGATCAACGTCGAAGCAGGATCTCGCGGCAGACGCTGCCCGAGCCGGTGGCCACACGCCTGCACGAGCAGTGCCACGCCCACGAGACGACCGTGCTGGGCGGACTGGTCGCCGCCATGGCCCGCGCGCAGGCGGCCCATGCGGGGCGGCGGATCACCATGGACACGCTGGTGCCGATCGACATGCGGCCGCTGTATGCGGCCACGCCTGACCCGCACGACCTGCAGATGGCGGCGTACTGCCACCGCATCCTGCTCACGGATGTCGGCGCCGAGGATGACCCGTGGGAACTCGCCAGGCGGTTTCGCAGTGACCTCGAAGTGCTGCTGGCGCCATGCCATGCGCCGCCCCACAACTTCCTGCCTGAAGATGTCGCCGCATCCTCCGACCCGTGGGCGGACGTGGACGGGCACTATCAGCACGGCTTCTGCCCGACCAATGTCGGCAGGCTGCCGTTCACCGGCGACCACGCCCCATTGATCACCGACCGCATTGATATGACCGCCGCCATGCAGTTTGGCGGCTTCCCGATTCTGGTGCCACTCCTGCTGCACAAGGGTGTCCTCCGAGCAACATTCACCTGGACGGAACCACTGATGGATCGCAGCACGGCGGCGAGGTGGATCGATGATGTCTGGACCGAGTTTGCCGCGCTGGCGGACTGACAACGGGTGGAGCACGCGTGAGTACCCGGTGGACGGCGCCGCGCCAAGTCGTGGAAAGCCCTGAAACCACAGGAAAATGAAAGTCCTCGCCGCATAAAAACCCTGAAAATACAGGCGTATCCTGCTTGTCGAGTGGTCCGCACACCAGTACAGTCCCGCTCGGTTCGAGCACGTAGCTCGAATGTTTCCCAACGCCAGCGGGCCGGTGGAACCGGCCCGGATCATTCGAGAGCAGAAAGGATTCCTGCACATGGCGAAGAAGACCACTCGGAAGAAGACCACTCGCAAAAAGGCCAAGGCAACTGCCGAGGCAAAGCCCCGCACCAAGACCCAGATCTACGGTGAGATCGCTGACGGCACCGGCCTGACCCGCAAGGAAGTCGCGAGCGTCTTCGATGCGATGGCCGGCATGGTCAAGAAGGACCTCAGCCGTCGCGGCCCCGGCACCTTCACGGTCCCCGGTCTCATGAAGATTCGCAAGCACCGCAAGCCCGCGACCAAGCGTCGTTTCGGCAAGAACCCGTTCACGGGTGAAGAGCAGTGGTTCGCCGCCAAGCCGGCCAAGAACGTCGTCAAGTTCACGGCGCTCAAGAACCTCAAGGAAATGGTCTGACCTCAGATTGAGGCGTTGACCTGATTGCACACAGCCCCGTCCAGTGTCGTCTGGGCGGGGCTGTTGCGTCCGGGCTTCCTGCGACGGCCGAGGCCCGGTAGCCTCCCTCCATGAGCACATCACTCCCACCCGATCGTGGACACATTTCCACCGAGCAGCGGCAGGCCGAGGCAGAAGGTGTGCTGGACCTGCTTCCCACGGCAGATCTGGTTCGCATGATCTCGGCAGACCAGCACGTGGCAGTACGCGCCGTGGAACACGCCGCCGATGCCCTTGCGGCACTCGCCGATGAGACTGCGGCCCGTATGCGTTCGGGCGGCCGCATGTGCTACCTCGGCGCGGGAACCAGCGGGCGGTTGGGAGTCCTCGACGCCTCGGAGTGCCCGCCGACCTTTGGCGCCGACCCCACCACCGTGGTCGGCATCATTGCTGGCGGCGACGCGGCCCTTCGCACCTCAAGCGAAGCCCGAGAGGACGACCCGCACGCGGCCGACGACGACCTGGCCGCCGCAGCGATCGGGCCCGGCGACACCGTCATCGGCATCGCAGCCGGCGGAACGACGCCGTGGGTGCTCGGGGGTATCGAGGCGGCCCACCGACGCGGCGCCTCGACGGCGCTGCTCTGCTGCGTCAGCCGCGATGCGCCGGCAGGCTGCGACACGCTCATCGTGCTGGACACCGGGGCGGAACTGCTGACCGGCTCCACGCGATTGAAGGCCGGCACGGCAACCAAGACGGCCCTGAACGCGTTATCGACCGCGGTCTTCGTGCGGCTCGGCGCGGTCCATGGCGATCTCATGGTCGACGTTCGCGCGACCAATGACAAACTGCTCGACCGAGCCATTCGCATCCTGCAGATCTACGCGCCGCACATGGGACGGGCCGAAGCCGCCGACTGGATTGAGGCCTGTGACGGGCACGCCAAGACGGCCATCGTCGCAGTGCGGCGAGGCATCACGCCGGACGCTGCGACCCGACACCTTGAGGCCCACCACGGAAACCTGCGAGAAGCCTTGTCCTGATGTCAGTTTGCTGCCGCCGGGCGTGGACCCACGACTGCCGCCGACTGAAAGGCTGACATCCGCTCGTCCAGGTCGGCACGCGCCACGGTGCGCAGGCCCTCAAGGCCAAACGAGCCGATGGTGCAGGATGCCGTCACCGTGCCCCAGGCAAGGGCCTCGTGAATGGCACCAACGTCCGTGCGATCGGATCCTGCGAGGTGCCCCATCATGCCGCCCGCAAAGGAGTCGCCGGCACCGGTCGGATCGACAACGCCGCTCGCTTCAACCGGGAAGGCCGGCAGGACGCCGACCGCCGTCCCGTCGCGGTGCACCAGGACGCAGCCGTGCTCGCCCTTCTTGACCACGACAAACGTGGGACCCATTTCAAGGATTCGGCGGGCAGCCGTGATGGCGTTTCGCTCTTCGGTCAGTTGAGACGCCTCACTGTCATTGATCACCAGCCCGTCGACGGCGCTGAGCAGTTGCAGCAGGTCGTCATGGGCAATGTTGATCCAGAGGTCCATCGTGTCAGCGACGGCCAGGGCTCGGTCAGGAAACTGCTCCAGCAGCCCGAGCTGCACGGCCGGGTGCGTGTTGGCCAGAAACACGTACCGACTGTCGGCAAAGTGCTCGGGCACCTCCGGCGGGTGCTCTTCCAGCACGCCGAGTTCGGTGAAGAGCGTCTCACGATCGTTCATGTTGTCGAAGTACCGCCCCCCCCACCGGAACGTCAGGGAGCCGGAGCGGACCTCCAGCCCTCCCAGATCGATGCCCGAGAAGCTCTCCAGCGTCTTGCGGTGCGCCTCGGGCCAGTCGTCGCCCACGACACCAACCAGCCGGGTCGGGGCATAGTGAGATGCCGCGGCGGCGAAGTAGGCGCATGAGCCGCCCAGAACCCGCTCGGCCGATCCATGCGGAGTGTGTACGGTGTCGATCCCGATGGTGCCGGTGACGATCAATGACATGGGACGCTCCTTCAGACGCAGGCCGTCGCCGTCATCATTTCGAAGAGGCGATCCAGATTCGGCGCGGTCTCGATAGACATGATGTGATCGCGAAGTTCAGCGCAGCGATCAGCCCCAACGACGCCGCCTCCGAGGGCATCAAACTTGACCGCGATCTCTTCTTCGGTCATCGGATCCCGCGGATCGCCCTTTGGCACGTCCACACGCTCGGTGTAGGAGGTGCCGTCGGCGAGGGTGATGGTCACCTGACTCGGCTGGAACTTCGGGAACAACGCCTCGAACTCGTCGTTGGGCACGACCTTGATCTTGTCCATGACCGGAATGAGGCCTGGATCATCGATGCGTTCCTGCTTGAACTGAAGTGGGGTCACCATGCCGTCAACAAGCCCAACCGCCAGCGAGTACGGCAGGCTGTGATCCGCCGTCTCCTTGCTTGTCGGCCGATACTTCGCCGGATCGCCTAGGATGTCCGCCGCCCGGGCGATGACTTCCACCTTGATCTCAGCGACGTCGTCCGAGTTCACCTCGTTGGCCTTGACGATCTTCATCATGGCCGTCAGTGGCGCGTGACTCAGCGCCTCGATCGGGAACGACTTCATGCCGCAATCGAGGATCTTCCAGTGGCACTTGGGGCACGTGGGCAGCGAGTCTGTGAGCATGTCGAGGTTGAAACTGCCGCCGAACTTCTCGAAGCAGTGAACCAACCCTTCCTTCCCGTCGATCACGTGCTCGGGCCCGCTGTATCCGCGTGCGGCGAGCAACGCCGCCTCGACGCCGCTGCGGGTCGCCATCGGATCCACGGTGTTCTTCATGTTGGTGAGCTTGCCGGCCGTCACGGCGCCCAGGCACATGCTGGGGCTGGCGCTGATGCCGATGGCCTGCTGAATCTGGTCCGCAGGCAGTCCCAGCATTCGTCCGGCGACGATGGGCGAAGCGATGCACGTGATGGTCGCATGGTGCCACCCATATTCTCGCACGCCGGGGTCGCCAAACTCGGCAAGCCGCATCTCAATCTCATGGCCAATGCAGGTGCCGAGAATGAGATCCTTGCCTGAAAGGCCGTTCATCTCGCAGATCGAAAGCGCCGCTGGAATGATGTCCGACGGGTGCGCCGGATCGGCCTTCCAGTAGATGTCGTTGTAGTCCATCGCTCGGATGCAGAGCGCATTGAGCATGGCCGCCATCACCGGATCGGTCTTGAAGCCGCTTCCGAAGACAGTGCAGGTATCGGCACCGCCCATCTGCCTTGCGTGGTCAAGAAAGATCTCGACATCGTGCTGCTGGCTTCCACCGAGCGCGCATCCAAAGGAGTCGTACAGGTACAGCTTGGCGCACTGCACGGCCTCGTCGCTGAGATCCTCGTAGGTGAGGTTCGCAGCCCACTCGGCCAGTTGATAGGAAATGAAGTCGGTGTTCTGCTTGCTTGTGTCGTGACCACCCATGGGGCGCTCTCCTCAGGCGTTGACCGGGCTTTGAAGGCGACGGGCGATTTCCTGGGCGACCTCCGTAGTGGAGTTGCCCTTGCCTCGACCCTTGATGTCGTACGTGGCGATGTCGCCTGCTTCAATCACGTCCGCGACCGCCTTCTCCAGGCGAGCGGCCTCGCTGGTCTCCCCGAGCCAGTCGAGCATCATCTTGGCAGTCAGCAGCATGGCGATGGGATTGACCACATCCTGACCGGCATACTTTGGCGCACTTCCGTGCGTGGGCTCGAACACGGCGTAGTCATCGCCGATGTTGGCCGCACAGGCAAACCCGAGGCCACCGACGAGCCCGGCGGCGAGGTCGCTGATGATGTCGCCGAACATGTTCTCCGCCACAAGCACGTCGTAGTCCTGTGGACTCTTGAGGAGCCACATGCACATCGCGTCAATATTGGCTTCCCACGCGTCGATGCCTGGATAGTCTTTGGCAACCTCGCGGAACACGCGGGTCATCAGACCCCCCGTCTCACGCAGCACATTGGGCTTCTCGACCAGGGTGACCGACGAGCGACCGAACTTCTTGGCGTACTCGAATGACTGCCGGCAGATGCTCTCGCAGCCCTGTCTGGACATGATCCGGGTGGACAGCGCGACGTTCTCGAGGCCCTTGTCCTTCCACTTGACCATCTTGGGGTTATCGCACAGGGCGTCGTAGATCTTCTCGGGCAGCGGGTACCACTCCACACCGCCGTAGGAGCCCTCCGTGTTTTCGCGGAAGACGACCAGGTCAACGTCGTCGCCCCGGTAGTTCAGCGGGTTGCCCGCGTACGCCTTGCAGGGACGCAGATTCGTGTGCAGGTTGAACATCTGCCGCAGCTTCACGATCGGGCTGAAGTACACCAGTCCCTTGTCCTGAAGTTCCGGGGCCAGCTCCTCGTGGGCCTCATCGCGAGGTTTGCTCGTGATCGCGCCAAAGAGGGCCGCGTCGGTGGTCTTGAGCGTCTCAATGGTGCGATCGGGCAGCGGGTTGCCCTCCTTGCACCAGAAGTCCCAACCGATGTCCGCGTGGACGTACTCGGCGTCAAAGTTCATGGCATCCAGGACGATGCGGGTGGCGTCCATGACGTCGTTACCGACGCCGTCTCCGGGCATCCAGGCGATCCGATACTTGGCCATTGGTGGCGTACTCCTCTGAAGAGCCGCATTGTAGAGACTCGCCGCGCGGTTGGTTTCCCCGTGCTCGCTCAGGCCCCCCCACGCGCACGCCGACCGCCCGCGGCCCGGAGGCCTCCCCCTCACAGCGGCCTGGCCGAACCAACCACCGCAGCCTCGCCCGGCTTGGCGACCTCAATCCACCACAACGCCCCCTCCGGAAGCGGGTCCGGGGCCATGGCGTGAATGTCGTAGTCGTCGTGTGACGGGGCGTAGACACCCAGGCCGACGAACGACATGGTGCGATCCTCCGTGCCGATCCACGCCCGGACCACGGTCTGTCCGCCGTCGCTGTACGGCAGTTTCACGACGAGATGCCCCTCCTTGCCTGCCACGATCGACCCGTGCGACTGCGCTAACTCGACGGTCATGTCGCCAATCTGAGCCGGGTCCAGAGCCACTTCATCGTGGTGATGGCCGTGGTCATCGCCGCCTGGGAGATGCGGATGCTCGTCGTGGCCGGCGTCCGCCGCGGCGTGGGTATGAGCATCGGGGTCGCTCGCGGAATCGGCGTCGCCACATCCCACAAGGACGAGGCTGAAGACCGCAAGGGAGAGCGAAACAAGGCGTGTTGGGGGTGTCATGGACTGACTCCTGAATGATGACGGATCACGGCAGATGGCTCGGATCCTAGCGGTGAATGATCGCATACCCGGCGGGAACAACGACGAGATTGAGCAGAGTTGAACTGAGCAGCCCCCCAAGGATCACAACGGAGAGTGGCGCGAGAATCTCGCTTCCAGCCTGATCGCCCTTGAGCACGATCGGCAGCAGCGCCAGCGCCGCGGTCAGGGCCGTCATGAGGATCGGAACGAGCCGCTCCAGAGAGCCCCGAACAATGGCCTCCCGCATCGGCACGCCCTCGTCCTGCATGAGATGGCTGTAGTGGTTCACCAGGAGGATGCCGTTCCGGACTGCGATGCCGAAGAGCGTGATGAATCCCACGAGGCTCGCAATGGACACGACCGGCGCCACATAGCCGCCTCCCCCGAGCAGCCCTGAGACGTTCGCGAGCAGGGAAGGCGAGTCCACAATGAAGATCGCGGCGATGCCGCCAATGAGCGCCAGGGGCAGATTGGCCATCACCAGCAGCGACACCCTGACCGAGCCAATGGCCAGGTGCAGCAGGCCGAACATGATGAGCAGCACAAGGCCGCCAAACACCGCAATGGTGCGACTCGCCGACTGCTGCGCCTCGAACTGCCCGCCGTACTGCACGCTATAGCCGGCCCTCGCCACGATCGGGTCCACCTTTGATCGGACGGCTTCGACGAGATCTCCCAGATTGTGACCGTCCGCGACGTTGAGCGACACCACCGCCTTCCGGCGAGTGTTCTCACGGGCGATCAGGTTCGACGCGTACTCCGGCCCGATGACCGCCACGTCGTCCAGCCGCACCAGGGCCCCGCCCATGCCCCGCAGAACGAACTGCTTGAGGTCCTCAAGGCTTGCGCGGTCCTGATCCGCAAGACGCACGACCAGGTCGTACCGGCGGACTCCGTCATTGACCTCATCGACCTGCACGCCGTGTATGCCAGCGCGAACCTGTTCGGCGGCCGCCTGTGGCGTGAGGCCCACCGCCGCAAGCTCGGCGGGCTGGTACCGGACCGGAATCGACTGAACCATGACCTCGCGATTGGCGGTCACATCTCGCGTGCCCGGAATCCGCTTCAAAGCGGTCTCGATCTCCCGGGCCAGTCCGCGGAGCACGTCGAGGTCCGCGCCGTAGACGTTGACCGCGATCGCCGCCGGCGTGCCCGAGAGAATGTGACTCAGGCGGTGCTGGATCGGCTGGCCGATGTTGGCGGTGATGCCGGGCACGCCGGAGAGAATCTCGGCAATCTCCGCCCGCACGGCCATGTCGTCCGTGCCGGGGAGCACGGTCACTTCGATTTCCGAATTGCTGACCGGCTCGGCATGCTCATCTCGCTCGGCTCGCCCGGTCCGCCGGGTGACGCTGCGGACGCCGTCAACGTGGAGCAACTGCGTTTCAATGGCCGACGCCATGCGGTCGCTGGCCACCAGCGACGTCCCGGGCGGCGCGAAGAGACCAACGGTGATTGTGCCCTCCCGGAACTCGGGCAGAAAGGACGTACCGAACGTCGTCGCCAGCCAGAGCGACAGCACCGTGGCAACGCCTGCAAGGGTGAGTACCGAGCGGCGATACCGGATCGCCGCGCGAAGCGAGGGTTCGTACCACCGCTTCAGCACGCGAACCAGCGGCCCGTCCCCTGTCCCGCGGCGGGCCGGCTGCCCGTCCAGGAGGTACCTGCACATGGCCGGCGTCACCGTCAGGGCCACCAGCAGCGAGGCCAGAATTGAAATCATGAAGGCCAGTCCGAGCGGTCTGAAGAACCGACCCTCGATGCCGTCGAGGAACATGAGCGGCAGAAACACCAGCGCGATGATGATCGTCGCAAAGACCATGGCCGGGCGAATCTCGTTGCTCGCCTCGAAGATCACCTCGAGCTTGGTCCGCCGTGAGCCCACATCACGGCACGCGTTCTCCCGAAGCCGCCTGAACACATTCTCAACGTCGATGATGGCGTCGTCCACCAGGCTTCCAACCGCGATCGCCAGGCCGCCGAGCGTCATCACGTTGATGCTCTCCCCCATCCAGCCCAGAATCAGCAACGCAACGGCCAGCGACACCGGAAGCGCCGTCAGCGTGATCAGGGTCGTCCGAACGTTGAGGAGGAACAGCACCAGAATGATCGCCACGATGATGGCCGCATCGCGAAGTGCGTTGACCACATTGGCGATGGACACGTTGATGAGATCCGCCTGGCGGAAGACCTGCCGGTTCACGCGGACCCCCGAGGGCATGGCCGGCTCGATCGCGTCAAGCAAGGCGTCAATTCGGTCCGTCACCACGAGCGTGTTGGTTCCAGGCGCCTTTTGAACCGTCAAAATCACGGCGGGCAGTCCGCCGTCCGCTCCGGTACCTCGCCTCGGGGCTGCGCCCAGCCGCACGTCGGCCACCTGCCCGATGGTGACCGGAGCGCCGTCGTGAAAGGCGACCACCGTGCCGGCGATGTCCGATGGCGAGCGAACCCCGCCACTCTGACGGATGGGCAGTTCGAGCCCGCCGACATCCGGCAGGTACCCGGCCGCGAGCGTGCTGTGGGAAGCATCCGCCGCCGCGACCACCTCCGCGATGGACAGGCCGTACAGGCGGAGTCGATCCTGCTCGACCAGCACCTGGTACTCCGGAAGTTCTCCGCCAATCACGGACACCTGGGCGATGCCTGGCACCGCGAGCAATCGGCTCCGAAGATCGAACTCCGCCCACGCCCGCAGTTCCAGGGGCGGGACCATACCGTCCGGCGACGACACCGCCAGGAGCATGATCTCGCCCGTGATGCTCGTGATGGGCGTCAACTCGGCGTGCGTCCCCGGGGGGAGATCGTCCCGCACTGTGTCGAGGCGTTCCGACACCAGTTGTCGCGCCCGATAGATGTCGGTGCCCCAGTCAAACTCCACCCACGCGATGGACAGCCCCTGAGCGCTGCTGGTCCGCACGCGGCGGACGCCGGAGGCGCCATTGACAGCGGTCTCCATCGGGAACGTGACAAACTGCTCCACCTCATCCGCGGCAAGCCCGGGGGCCTCGGCCATGATGACAACGGTTGGCGCGTTGAGCTCCGGGAAGACGTCCACCGGCGTGTCGGGAAGCCGCGCGACCGCCCACGCAAGTACAACGCCGGCAGTGAGCAGCACCATGGCGGCGTGGTCGATCGACAACTTGATGAGTTGCTTGAGCATGTGCCTGAATCCCGTCAGTGCGGCCTGGCGAGGCCGTCAGTGATCCTCCGCATGGAAGGTCCCGTCCGCATGAAAGTGGCCGCCCTTCTGACGCAGACCGCCGGTCTGGCTTGCCAGATTGAGTTCGTACGCGCCGCCGAGCACCACCTCATCACCGAGCGCCACCCCGCTGTTGACCACCACCCAGCGTCCATCGTCGGTGCCCAGATCCGCTTCCACCCGAATCACGCTGTTGGGATCGGCGGGATCACGGCGGAAGAACACGCGGGCAAGACCGTCCTGCACGACGGCCGCGCGTGGGATGGCCAGGGCGGGCGGCGCAGAGCCCTCACCCGCCAGTTCAAGGAAGGCTGACACGCCCGGCCGCATCCATGCGTGATACGTGTCAGGTGTTCCCAGTACGGCAATGGTTCGGTGCGCCGGGTCGGCCTCGAGGCCGAGCGTCACCGCGGCCTCCACACCACCCTCGGATCGATCGGCGGACACGATGCGTCCGGTCGGGGCCGATCCGATGCGGGGGAGGTCCCCCTGCATGGCCACACCCCGCAGCCGCACCTGTTCGGGCTGGACGGTGGAGATGGCCAGCGTGGGCGGCTCGGCATACCCGCCGTCGGTCACTCCAAGGGACTCGACCACACCGGCCTCGGAAGCACGGACGTCGATCAGGTCGATGCCGCGATACGCCGGCGACCCGCTCGTCTCGGCGAGCAACTCCGCCTCTGGAATGCCCGTGGCCGCAGACGCTCGATGAACGGCATGCGCCCTAGCACGCCTGGCGTTCTCCAGCACCGTCTCGGCCTGCTGCACCTCGGCCCGAAGCCGCGGCGTGGCCGCCTCCAGGCCGGCAAGGTCCGCCTCGATCGCCGCATTGCGAACCCCGGCCTCAACCAGCGATGACAGTCGCTCCTGCAGCACGCGCCGCTGAACCTCGGACTCGTCCTGCCGCGCCCGCGCTACTGCAATCGTCGCAACCGCGGACTGTATGTCCTGCTCGGCCTCAATGATCTCGTGCTGAAGTTCCGGCCATCTGGGCGAGCGGATGCGGTACAGCAGGTCTCCCGGAGATACCTGGTCGAACTGATCCACTTCCATCTGCACGGTGCCAGGAAGGGAGAGTCGGTACTCCCTTCGCGCCTTCGGCAGCAGTTCAAACGCCCCGGGGATGCGGGTCGTCTGTTCGACCTGCCGCCGCTGCACCTCAGCGAAGGTCATGCCCAGATTGCTGCGTACGGTGGGCGGAATCGCGATGCGGTTCGTTGGCGGCTTCGCGGCCGAGGGGGAGGCGTCCGCTGGAGGCGGCTCGCCCCCGCCGCACCCGGCGAGGCCGGATGCCAGCACAAGGACAGTGACAAGGGACTTCAGGCATGCAGTCATGGAATGACCTCCAATGCATTGATGACCGGCTCGGCCCCGGAAGGCGACTCCCCGGCGGGCGATTCCTCGGAAGGCAGGCCCTCGGTGGTCAGCCCGCTGCTCGAATGGGCCTGCGGGGGCGCGCCAACCGCGGCCACGCCGGCCACGGCCAGCGATTCACGCTCTCGCGCGTTGATGAGCGCCAACCGTGTTCGACCTGTCTGCACGATGCTCTCGAGCAGCACCAGAACACCGCCCTCCCCGAGTTCAAACAGACGCGTCGCAGTGGCGAGTTGGCGATCGACGAGCGGAACGACGCTGGACTCAAGCAGACGCCGCTGCTCGGTCGCAGTCGCCAACCGGGCGTTCACCGCGGCCAGTTCGCCTTCGATCCGCTCGTACGCAATCTCATAGGCGGCGCGGGCCACTTCACGTGACGCCTTCGCCTCTGCAATGGCCTGCGTGTTGGCGTTGAACACCGGAAGGGGCAGCGATCCGAAGAATCCGATTCGAGACTGCCCCTGGTCACGCTCATACAGCGGCCCGATCACCAGGTCCGGGTACTGGCGGCGAATCTCCCGGAGCAGGGTGTGTTCGGCAACCTCGTACGCCTCTGCCAGCCGCCCGAGCTCGAGGTTGGCCGCAGGTTCGTCTTTGCCGGGCTCCAATCGGAGCATCGGCAGACATGTGACCGGCGCTTCCGGCGACAGGCCCATGAGTGCCCTGACTTTCTGTGACCACGCAGCCGCATTGCCCCGGGCCTCAAGAAGCGCCTGCCTCTGGCTCGCCTGTTCGATGGCGAAGAGGCCGGCCTCGGTCGGCTGCAGTTCTCCAACCTCGGCAAGCCGGGCGGTCGAATCGACCAGCGGACCAATGGCGTCCAGGAGCCATTCGATCTGCTCTGCCCTGTACACGGCAGCAGACCACTGGACCCAGGCCCCCCGCAGACGCACCCGAGCGTCCCACTCCGCCTCCGCGACTTCAACGAGGGCCACGCGAAGCGCCGCGTCGGCGCGGGCCTTTTCAGCCTCCAACCGACCCGAGATCGGAATCGTCAGCGCGAGCCCCGGCGTCATGACCCAGGGGTCCGACACGGCCTCGGTGATCCGCAGGAAGTCCAGCGAGAACTCCGGGTCCGCCCAGACCGTCGCATGCTCCACGGTCGCCGCGGCGACGCCCACGCGGAGGCGAGCCAGCCGGAGGTCGGGGTTGTAGACCAGCGCAACCAACTCCCCTTCGGCCAGCGTGAGCCCGTCGGCGGGATCGAACGCGGCGTCGAGGTGGCTTTCACCCAACTGCGAGGCGAACGCCTGCACAGAATCATCGCCCGGGCCACGCGCCCGCCACGCATCGCGGTGGGCGTCGAGGTCCAGCGGCCTCGGCTCGTAATGTTGACAGCCCGTACCCAGCACCATGACGACACCAATCGTCCAGGCGCAGGAGGGCCGAATCGGCAAACAGAACACGTGCTGACTCCGGTCACAACGGCATGTGGATCACCCCCACGCCCCTGCGGGAGTGGAGGTACGACAAGCGTGTGTGAGCGGAATCAGGTCAGCAGGATGACCGACCGCAACGGGCGGAGATGATCGGGCGGCCTGCATCTGGCAACCGGTCGCAGGGAAGGCGGCCCGGCAGCCACCAGTCTTGTGAACCTGATCGGAGAGGCCTCGGCGACCGCCCCGGACACGCCGGCGACCGACCGCACGCGAGCGACGAGCCGGGCGTCACAGAGGTGACAGACGCCGCGATGCTCATGGCACCAGTGGTGATGGTCCCCTTCGCCCGACGCGTCTTCGCAGTGGTCCGCATGTGCCGGGCGGGCGTGCCTGGCGGGCGCATGGCTGTGGGTGTGTCCATCATGGGTATGGACGTGATGGTGATCGGCTGCGGCCCCGCGGCACGACCGATCGCCTGCCAGACCACGAGGCGCGGCGTACAACGCCAGTACGCACAGGAAACACAGGCTCGTTCGAATGGTCACGGGGTTCAGCATACATCCAGACCGCGGACTGCCAAGCAAGATCCGCCTTCGATCGCTCAGCGTCCGGTAAGCCTTGCCTTGACCACGGATTCTGCGCCCCCGGCAACAATGATCTCCTGCGGCACTTCACCCAGCGGGGTGAACGCATGGGACGAGCCCCCCATGGAGATGGTGGCCGCCGCAAAGTCGATGGTCGCATCTCCGGCGGGAATGGTGGCGGAATCCGCATCGGCATGGCCGGCCCGCAGGGCATCGACCAGCGAGGGGCAGGCGATGCAGATGAAGCCATTGTTGATGGCATTGCGAACATACGTCTGGCTGAAGGAGGCAGCGACCACGCATGCAATGCCCCGCACCTTGAGGCACGTCGCCGCCTGCTCGCGGGATGATCCGGTTCCGAAGTTGTCGCCGGCGATCACGATGTCTCCCGGCTCGGCGAGGTCTGCAAAGGTCGGGTCGTAGTTCTCCATCGCCGCCGCAGCCATCTCAGCCGGCGTCACGTCATCGCGATAGGTCATCGCGCCGCTGTAGATGCCATCGGTATTGAGGTTGTCCACAGGAAGCCAGAGCGCCCGCCCGGTCACCGCGGCCGGAAAGCCCTCGATGATCGACACGGCCGAGTTGGTCGCCGCCGCGTCCCGCCGAGTGAAAGTGGTGCGAACTTCGCACGGCTCATAGGTCTTGGGCGCGGCAATGTGCCCGGCCAGCGCAGATGCGGCCACGACGGCGGGGCTTGCCAGATAGGCCTTGGCATCGCGGCTGCCCATTCGGCCCTTGAAGTTCCGGTTGGTGGCGCTGATGCCAACCTCCCCGGCCTCCAGCGTGCCGGCGCCCAGCCCGATGCACGTTCCGCACCCCGGCGGCAGGAACGTCGCGCCGGCTTCGCCCAGCACACCCCACGTTCCATCCGCCTCCGCATCCTGCTGAATGGTCTCGCTGGCAGCGGCAACGTAGAACTCCACACCCTCGGCAATCCGATGCCCTCGCACGACAGCCGCTGCCTCGTGAAGATCCTCCAAGCGACCGTTCACGCACGAGAGCAGGTACGCCTTCTGGACGGCAACCCGCTCCGCTTCGATGTCTGGAAGCGATCGCATCACCTTGACGTGATCCGGGCCCGACACGTGTGGAATCACGGTGGCCAGATCGAGTTCGAGTTCGGCCTGATAGTCGGCGTCCGGGTCTGCTGCCACCGGATCCGCTGCCCACGCATCGACGTCAGCCGTGGAATACCTCGGCGCCCCCCGCTCGGCAAGCCAGGCGGCACGCTCCCGCAACCAGGCATGAAGCACATCGTCGAAGGGGAAAACCCCTGCGAGCGCCCCCCACTCGGTCGTCATGTTCGCGATGCTCATCCGCTGATCCATGGTGAGTTGGGCCATGCCGTCGCCCGCGAACTCGACAACATGATTGAGCACCTCATCATGGTTGAACGCGCCGCACAACGCGATGATGACGTCCTTGCCCGTCACACCGGCCTGCAGCCGTCCGGTCAGCGTGACGCGGGCCACCGGGGGAACCTGCCACCATGTTTCACCGGTCGCCCAGATCGCCGCAGCGTCGGTGCGAACCACGGGCGTCCCCAAGGCCGCCAATGCGCCGTAGATGTTCGAGTGGCTGTCACTGCCGACGACCATGCTTCCCGGAGTCACATAGCCTCGTTCGATCATCACCTGATGGCTGATGCCAGTGCCGGGCTTGTAGAAATCGACGCCGTGCGTTGCCGCGAAGGACTCGATCCTGGCGTACTTCCCGAGATTCTCGGGAGAGTGGTTCTGGATATCGTGATCGATCGCAAAGACGGGCTGCGATGGGTCGTCCATCCGCGTGGCACCGATGGCCGCAAACTTTCCCATGACGGCAGACGTGTTGTCATGGGTCATGATGTGCTTCGGTCGAATGCGAAGAAAGTCGCCCACGCGAACACTTGAAGTGCCAACAGCGTGGGCCGACGCGATTTTTTCGATGAGAGTCGGCATGTGGAGACCTACGCGATGCGAATGCGATACAGAACGACAAGCGGCCAGATGATGTGCAGGATCAGGTCCAGTGTCACCGTGATCCCGGCGGCGGCAACACCGGTCGTCCGGCCGATGAATTGATACAGCCCGATGCTGAAGAGCATGGATATGACGCCCCAGCCGCAAGCAAGCATAGACCACCGGCTGAGGGGAAGTAACGCCCGCCGACTGCGACGGGCCAGGGCGATACCGAGCAACATCGCCGCAAGCGACAGAAGAACCCGGCCAATCGCCAGGAGCATCGACACCCACACGGGCGGCAATTCACCGAGCAGTTCCTTGACCACCGTCCCCTGCTCCGCAGACCCAAACTGCAGCAGACCGCCCGTCACCTGAGAGAACACGTGCCCGACCTTGATCAAGCCGCTGTTGGCTTCGATCGCGCCGGCGAGATGCCCGAGTTCGATGGATGCCGCGGCGAGGGCCGTCCCGAATCCGAGGTCGAACAGACCGATCAGAATGAGCATCGTGCCGACGACGGGCGCCCAGCAGGCGCAGGACTTCGACGGAGATCCGATTCGATCCGACATGGCCGGGAATCCTATCAGGCGGCGACCGAAGGCCGCTGACCCCCAGTGCGAAGGAGCGTCAGGCCACATCGCCACAAGAGCAGCAGCGGCCAGATAAAGTGAACGGCGAGTTCGGCAGAGAACATGGGAAGGCTCTCTCCCTGCGTCGGATCGCCGAGACTGTCCACCGTGAAGGACCATGTGTGCAGCGTGGACCAGACCGTCCACACGAGCGAAACGACAGCCCACACGGCCACGGGCCAGAGCGACCACCGGATCCGCCTGGCAAGCAGTACCCCGAAGGTCGCCGCAGCAATGGACATGCCGACTCGAACCCAGCCAACTTCCACCAGGTAGTTTGGCCGAGGCAGCATCTTGAGGAGCGCCGCGGCGTGCTCGCCGGTCTCGACGCCGCTCACCGTCAGCACTCCGAAGGTGACGAAGTTCACGATGCGGCCGAGCGTCATGCCCAGGCTGTTGTCCTGCAGGTCGCCTGCGATCAGTTGCAGCTGCTCCCCGAGCGCCACAGTCGCCAGGCCCCACGCCGCGTCAAAGCTTGCAAGCGCCACCATCAGGGTGCCGAGTACGACCGGCCAGGTGCCAGAAATCCGCCCGCTTCCACGGCGGTCGATCGGAAGAGTCGCCATGGCAGGACTCAGGCCTGCGCCGCCATCTTGCCCAGCAACTTGGCGATGTCAAAGTCAACAAAGTCCGCGTGATGGAAGATGATCGACTCGATGCTCCGCTGCACCTTCTCGCCCTCGTGGCTGTGCGTCGCAATCATGTGCATCGCCTCGGGCGGAACACCATGCTTGTAGGCCATAGCCACGCCGCTGAAGGGGTGCCGCAGCGCCTCTCCGAACGTGCCCTTGATAATGGTGCCGTCCTCATCCTTGTCAAACTCAAGCGGCTTGCCGCAATCGGCGAGCAAGGCCCCCGCAATCAGAATGTCCCGGTCGATCGGAATCTCGCACGTAAAGGCGCTCTCCAGCACATCCGCAATCGCGATGCACTGCCGCACGCAGGAGTTGAGATGCTCAATGAACGTCATCTCGATGTCGCCCGCGAGCAAGGTGAACTTCACGGCTCGCAACTCGTCAAACGTCCACCCCTTGCCGCCGCACCCGGTTGTGATGGCCTCGTTCCAGACCGCCGCGACCTTCGCCCGGAGCGTCTCGCACCGAATGTCCATGAGACTGGGAAACAGGCCCGCAATGTCCGAAACGCCGTAACTCATCAGGAACTCTCCTTCCAGGGGCGACGGCCGCGTGCCGCCAGTGCCCAAACATTCACGCCAAGGTATCGCACGCGGCCACGCAGGCTCATGTGTCCAGCTTTCGAGCAGCCGGCCCGTCATACTGGTGCGCTCCGGGGACGACCTTCCGCATGGGGCGCATTCGCGTTTGTTCCTCGCGGACGTGCGCGATCAGCCCGGGCGTGCGGGCGATCATGAAGAGGCCGTTCATGATCTCCGGCTCAAAGCCGAGGTCTGCCAGGACCGCGCCGATCGCACCATCGACGTTGACCGGCAATGCCTTTCCGGCCTTCCTGAATGCCGCTTCGACCGCCTCGGCCGTCCGGCAGTGATCTCCGAACGCGCCGGCCTCTCGTGCCAGTTCAAACAGCCGGGCGGTTCGTGGATCGGCCGAGTGGATGCGATGGCCAAACCCACTCATCCGCACGCCTGCCGCCTTCCAGTCAGCAAGCTGCGCGGCAGCGGCTTCCTCTAGGCTGCAGTGGGACTGGGTGGCCCGATCGCTGATTTCACCAAGTTGATGAGCGCACTTCGTGATCGCACCGCCATGGTGGGCGTTGATCGACATGAGTCCCGCACCCACGGAAGCACTCAGCGTGGCACCGGTGGATGCCAGCGTTCTCGCTGCCATGGCCGACGGAGGCGTCGCGCCGTGGTCGATCGACGACACAACGATCGCCTCCATGAGATTGCCGGTTGCCTCATCAGGCAGTTCACCACGAATGATGAGATAGACGGCCTGCCCGAAAGACACGCGTCCCATGAGGTCGGCGATGTTGTAGCCGCGGACACGAACTGCGTTGGGCTCGATCTCCGTGATGGCCGTTGGCCACTGCTCGCTCATGATGTCGCCTCCATGGGAACGCCAAGCGCCGCGCAGGCCGCGCCGGGCAGATCTCCGAATCCGTCCACAACGGTCGCGCCCGCCTCGGTGAGCGCCTTGACCTTCCCGGCGTGGGTGCCGCGATCGCCTTCGATGATCGCCCCGGCATGGCTGAATCGCGTGCCTTCCTTTGCCGCCTTGCCGCCGATGTAGGCAACAACCGGCTTGGTGACCCGCCCCGCCCGCATCAGGTCCGCAAGGCGTTCTTCCATCGAACCACCGATCTCACCAAAGAGCACGATGGCGTCCGTCTCCGGATCGTCCTGAAACTTCAGAGCCACTTCGGGGAACGTCAGACCGAGTACCGAGTCTCCTCCGACATGACAGATGGTCGAAACGCCCAGCCCGGCGCGGCTCAGGTAGTACCCGCAGCTGCTCGACATGCCCCCCGACCGGCTCATCACGCCGACGGTCTTTCCGGGCGTTGGCTCGTTGAACCACTGCCTGGCCGAGTCCGCGCGGCCGCCGATCATTCCGATGACCGCGCGGCCCGGGCTGATCACGCCAAGCGTGTTGGGCCCGATGAACTCGGCGTCATGGGATGCGGCGCACTCCGCAATGGCCATCGCATCCCAGAGCGGAACGCGGTCGGGAACGAGCATGACCAGCTTGACCCCGGCTTCAAAGGCCTCGATCGCCGCCCCCTTGACCAGTCGGGCTGGCACGAAGACGACTGAGATGTCCACGCCTCCCGACGCGGCAACAACTTCGGCGACGGTGTCGAACACAGGAACGCCTTCGACCTCCTGGCCACCCTTGCCTGGCGTGCACCCGCCGACCACGTTGGTGCCCACGCCCCGCATCAGCCGGGTTCTCGCGCGGCCCTCGCGTCCGGTGATGCCCTGCACAATCACCCGCTTGGTCTGGTCAATGATGATTGCCATTTCAGCAGCCCTCCATCGCGTCGTCGATGCCGTCGATGGGCAGATCCACGAAGAGCACCGGGGTGCCTGCCCGCAGGCACTCGATCTCACAGGCGATGAACTCCGAGTCCGACCTGGCTGCCGTTTCCTCGTCGCACGCCAGCACGGGCACGCCCTCTCCCCCGTCCTTCAGAATCCCGCTGCTCCACTCGGCCATCTTTGCGGTGAGTTCTGCATTGCAGTGGTCAACATCAATCCAGACGTGCCCGCCCTCAATGGGAAATGCCTCGGCGTCACCACCGACCCAGTCCGGAACCTGCCGAGCGAGGTCGCCAGACGATCGCTCGGCCGCTGCCTCCATCAGGGTTGTGAACCGCGAGGCGCAGAAGGCCGGCGTGTCGTCCTTTCGGTACCCCTCGACGGCGCCGGGCAGGTCGCGGCACGCGTCCTCCAGAATCTCGACGGCGCGGTCTTCCGCGTTTCCGCCCAGACGGACCACGGCGGGCAGGGTCATGCCCAGTTCATTGAATGCCTTGGCCAGTCCGTAGGCAGAGTGAAACTGTTCCTGACTCGCCACCCCCGAGCCGCTTCCGAAGTACCCGCTGAGGCCCTGCTGGGCAAGAATCACCCGCGCCGCCCGGTAGACCTTCGCCGCGGACGGGTTGCCAGACGTGTCGCAGAAGTTCGCCAGCGTGTATCCCTCGTTGGTCACGGCGTCCATCGACATCATGGACCCCCCTCCGCCGGCGCCGTGGAAGCCGATGAGCCCCCTGGTGGATTCCCACCCTTCCGTTGGAAGCTGCGCGAAGTAGAAGGTGCCGCGGTGATCTTCCTGCTCCAGGCGATAGGCCACACGCTCGAGCGCCGTGGCCGGATGATCGAGTTCGCGGGCAATCTCAATACCCAGTTCGGGGTGCCGGAACACCGCATAGTCATCGATCGTCACCCGGCAATCGGCAGCGCACACGGTTCCGTCGCTGAGGACCACCAGTGGATTCACTTCCAGAGCGCGGGCCTCGATCTCGGTGGCGGTTCGGACAATGGTCTCGATGGCGTCCGCGAGTCGCTCGTGGGCGTCCCGCGGAATGTCCGATGCCTCCAACACCGCAAGCACAGCCGCCCGGTCGATGCCCGTCGTCACGCCGATCGGCAGTCGCGCCACGGACTCAGCCCGATCTTCGATGCCGCTGCCACCAGCACAATCAAGCAGCAGCATGGGTGATCTCGACGCGTCGTCGATCGTCAGGGATACGAAGAGTTCGTGAGCAATGTCCAGGCACGCCTCAACGAGCACTTCTTCAACCGGAAAGTTTCCGAACTGCATGCCCAGAAGCGCCGCGGCGTGCGTGGCGGCCTCCTCGGGCGAGTCGGCAAACTTCACACCTCCCAGCGCCTTCCGGCCCGTCACCCAGGCCTGAACCTTGAGGACAACACGGCCACCGAGTTCGCCGGCGATCCGCGCGGCGTCGTCGGCTGTTTTTGCAGGTCGGCCGGGTGGAATGGACAATCCACGTTCGGCCAGTAGTGCCTTGCCTTGATACTCATGCAGCCGTGCCATGGTGCCTCCATGCTGAAACGCGCATGGTACCGTCAGGCTGCGACCGACTCGCCCTCGTGCTTGAGAAAGCCGCCCCCCCATCCGAACCCCAGCGGTGTCCCGAGCAGCGCGCCCGCGGCCCAGTCGATGGGCGTCAGCCGCGCGAGGTTCGGGACGTCGCCACGTGCCCAGGCAACCGCAACGTCTTCCGGCAGCATCGTCCCGGTCACCCACAGGGCGGCGGTCCCGGCCAGCACGACGCCGGCGGGCAGAATCATCGGCTGGACATGCGGCGCCGCCATGCGTCCCACGATGCCGGCGGCCATACCGCCCAGCACAGCCGCCATCACAGCCTGCCCCCGCAGATCGTTGACCGCAATCAACCACACGACCGGGAGCGCGACCAGGCCGCAGGCCAGCATGCGGAGGGCGTCTACCGACCGCAGCGGATCGGGCGATTCGCCCACACGCTCTGGATGCACATTCGGAACCGGTTGTCCACGCGTGAGGACGAGCCAGGTCAGGACCAGGACCACGAGCGTCCACACCATGCCGTCGGCGGCGATCAGCGCCGCCGAGCCCTCCAGCAGCGTGCCCCGGATGCCGCTGAGGCTCGTCGCCCACCAGCACATGCCCGCCCCCATCACGGCCAACCCGCTCAGGGCCGACTCCATGCGTGCCACCCCCACGGCAATGAAGCCTGCAACGGCGGTGGCTGCCAGCATGCCGATGGCCGCTGCAGCAGGCGACACGGCCTGAAGCATCGTGGGGCCCAGACTGCCGTCGGGTGCCAGAAGCATCGCGCCCGCCACGCGATAGGCCAGGGTGACCAGCACGAATCCAGCAATCAAGAGAACCCATCGGCGCGTAGCGAGCATGGCGGGGATGGTAGCGGCGGCTGGCGGGAGCCCTCAATTGCCACCGGATACAGTGTGCGGATGACCGCCGCCCCCCTGCTCATCACCGGCGACGCCTTCGCCATTGAAGATGTCGTGGATGTCGCCGTCGGCGGCCGTCCCGTCAGCCTTTCCGATGAAGCCATTGCGGCCGTCGCGGCCGCACGAGCGCTCGTCGATGACGCGGCCGACGGGGCCGACCCGGTCTACGGCATCAACACCGGATTCGGTTCGCTCTCCCGCCACCGCGTCCAGCCCGAAGAGACGGCGGAGATTCAACGCAACCTGCTCCGCTCCCACGCCGCGGGCGTCGGGGAACCCCTTGACGCGGAACTGGTTCGTGGCATGCAGGTGCTGCTGCTCGGAAGCCTGTGCCGTGGCCACAGCGGCGTGCGACCCGAGCTCGTGCGCATGCTCGCCCAGCTGCTCAACCGCGACGTGGTGCCCATCGTGCCCAGCCGCGGATCGGTCGGCGCCTCGGGCGACCTCGCGCCGCTCGCCCACGCGGCGCTTGTGATGATCGGAGAAGGCGAGGCCATGTGCGGCGAGTCCGGTCCCATGCCGGGCGGAGAGGCACTTGAGCAGGCTGGTCTTGAGCCGCTCACGCTGGCGGCCAAGGAAGGACTTGCCCTGATCAATGGCACCCATCTCATGGCCTCGACGCTCGCCATCGCCTGCGATGACATCGACTCGGTCCTGGCAGCCGCGCAGGACGCCGCGGCCATGAGCATTGATGCAAGCCGCGCCAGCATCGGGCCCATGGACGAGCGGCTGCACGAAGCCCGGGGCCAGGCCGGCCAGATCGCTGTTGCCGAGTGGATCCGCCAGCAGTTGGAGGGCAGCGAGATCCTTGCCGACCACGCCGAGGACGACCCCCGAGTGCAGGATCCCTATTGCCTTCGATGCATCCCTCAGGTACTTGGAGCGGCTGTCGAGTCGCTGATGCATGTGCGAAGCGTGGTGGAGGCGGAACTGAGCGCCGTGACCGACAACCCGCTCATATTTCCGGCCGAAGGTGAGATTCTCAGTGGCGGGAACTTTCACGGCATGCCGCTGGCGATCGCCGCAGACACCGCCAAGATTGCCCTCTGCCATATCGCGGGCATTGCTGAGCGGCGAATCTTCTGGCTGCTGAGCGCCCGCGACTCAGAGAACCCGGTGCCCGCCTACCTGAGCCCGGTGCCCGGGCTGCACAGCGGGCTGATGATCGCTCAATACACCGCCGCCGCCCTCTGCAACGAACTGCAGACCATCGCCGCGCCGGCCAGTGTGGGCAATGTCCCCACGTCTGCGGGCATCGAGGACTACAACTCGATGGGCGCAACGGCCGCTGGATATCTCCGCATCGCCGTCGCGTTGACGCGGCAGGTCGTTGCCATCGAGCTGCTCGTCGCGGCCGAGGGGATTGAGCATCAGCGACCACTCCGCAGCGGCGTGGGCGTCGAGCAGACGCATGCCGCCGTCCGGGCCGTCGTTCCCCCACTGACGGGCGACCGCCCGCCCGGCCCCGACATCGAAGCAGTCGCGGGCCTGATTCAAGACGGGCTGGGAGTCGCTTCCTGATAGCATCGACGCGTTTCCGGTCCTTGCCAGTACGACACCAAGAGGAAGCCATGAGTCAGTCAACGAGCCCGCGGATCATTCAGGCCCCCAGAGGTACCTCGATGTCGTGCCGCAGTTGGGGCGCCGAGGCCGCCATGCGGATGCTGATGAACAACCTCGACCCGGAAGTGGCCGAACTGCCCGAGCAACTGGTCGTCTACGGCGGACGGGGGCAGGCCGCCCGCTCCTGGGAGGCATTCGACGCCATCATTGCTTCGCTCAAGTCCATGGCCCCCGATGAGACGCTGCTGGTGCAGTCGGGCAAGCCGGTCGGCATTGTTCAAACCACCGAAGACAGCCCTCGCGTCATCATTGCGAACTCCAACCTCGTGCCGCACTGGGCAACGCAGTCGCACTTTGACGATCTCACGGCGCGGGGCCTCATGATGTACGGCCAGATGACCGCCGGTTCCTGGATCTACATCGGGACGCAGGGCATCCTCCAGGGCACGTACGAAACGTTTGCGGAGTGCGCGAGGCAACACTTCGGCGGAACGCTGCGTGGCCGACTGTCGGTCACGGCAGGATGCGGCGGCATGGGCGGCGCGCAGCCGCTCTCCGTCACGATGAATGACGGCGTGTGCCTGATCGCGGAGATGTGCCGGGAGCGACTGGAGAAGCGTGTCCACGACCGCTATCTGGACGAGATCATCGAGGACCTCGACGCCGCGATTGATCGCGCCCTCGAAGCTCGGGACGCCGGCGAAGCCGTGTCAATCGGTTGGCTCGGGAACGCGGTGGACCTGCTCGATCGGCTGCTGCAGCGGGAAATCACGCCCGATGCGCTGACCGATCAGACGTCGGCCCACGACCCGCTCAACGGCTACTACCCGGAGTCACTCAGCCGCGAGGAAGGCGACGCGCTGCGAGCCTCGGACCCCGCCGAGTACGAGCGGCGTTCGATGGCGACGATGCGGCGACACGTTGAACTGATGGTGCGCCTGCAGGACCGCGGCGCCAGGACCTTTGACTACGGCAACAACATTCGCCAGCGGGCCGCCGACGAAGGCTTCGACCGCGCATTCGCGTTCCCGGGATTCGTTCCCGCCTACATCCGCCCGCAGTTCTGCCTCGGCCGAGGCCCCTTTCGCTGGTGCGCCCTGTCGGGCGATCCGGCCGACATTGCAGCCACCGATCAGGCGATGCTGGAACTCTTCCCAGAAGACGAAGGCCTGCGGCGGTGGATCGACATGGCCGGTGAACGCGTGGCCTTTCAAGGGCTCCCGTGCCGAATCTGCTGGCTCGGGCTGGGCGAGCGAGACCGGGCTGGGCTTCGGTTCAACGAAATGGTCCGCACCGGCGAAGTCTCCGCACCGATCGTGATCGGTCGCGACCACCTCGACTGCGGATCAGTCGCCTCACCCAACCGGGAAACGGAAGGCATGCAGGACGGCACGGACGCGGTCAGCGACTGGCCGCTCCTGAACTTTGCGGTCAATACCGCCAGCGGCGCCTCGTGGGTGTCCTTCCACCATGGCGGCGGCGTCGGGATCGGTTACAGCCAGCACGCCGGGCAGGTCATCGTGTGCGACGGGACCGAAGCGGCGGACCGGCGGCTGGCGAGGGTGCTGCGAAACGACCCGCTGATGGGCGTGATTCGCCATGCCGACGCCGGGTACGAACTGGCCCAGAGTTGCGCCGACCGCCAGCAGGTTCAAGTGCCGATGAAGGATTGGTGATCACCGTTGCCCGACGTCACGATTGCGAACGCTCGAATCATCACCCTGGCAGGCCCGGACGGGCCTCGGCGAGGCGACGCGATGGCGTCGCCGCACACCATTGCCCACGGCTGGCTCGCCGTTGAGGCGGGCCGCATTCACGGGGTGGGCGAAGGCGATCCTCCCTCGGACATGACGGCCGATGTGGTCCTTGATCTGGATGGGCGAGTCGTGCTTCCGGCGTGGGTCGACTGCCACACGCACGCGTGTTGGGCCGGCTCCAGGCTTGCCGAGTGGGATCGCCAACTGGCAGGGGCAACCTACTCGGAGATCCTGGCCGATGGCGGCGGCATTCTGTCGACCGTCCGGGCGGTCCGCGAAGCCCCTCAGGAAATGCTCGCAGCCAACCTGCTCGGGCGGGTTGGACGACTGCAGACCTACGGCACCGGAACGATCGAAGTGAAGAGCGGCTACGGCCTGACGACCGAGTCCGAACTTCGCATGCTCCGCGCCATCCATGAAGTGTCTCAAGCGGCCGACGCGCAGATTGCGGGCACCTTTCTTGGCGCCCACGCGATTGACACGGCGCAGCCCGACTTCATCGACACGGTCATCGAAGAGACGCTGCCCGCCGTCGTGGAGGAGTTCCCCCGCATCACCTGCGATGCATATCTGGAGGAGGGCGCATGGTCACTCGCCGACACGCGACGGCTGTTCCAGCGGGCGAAGGATCTCGGCTGCCCGCTTCGGCTCCACACGGACCAGTTCACGAGCATGGGCGGCGTCCCGATGGCGATCGAACTCGGAGCCAGAAGCGTCGATCATCTGGAGGCCGTCTCCGCCGAGGACATTACTGCCATCGGCAAGTCCGACACCATTGGCGTGCTGCTTCCGGCAAGCGGGTTTCATCTTGATGACCGCTACGCGCCCGGCCGCTCGCTCATCGATGCCGGCGCAGCCGTTGCCGTGGCAACCAATTGCAACCCGGGCTCCGCGCCCACCGCGTCGATGCCGCTCACGCTGGCGCTTGCGTGTCGCCGCTGCGGACTCCTGCCAATGGAAGCCATCACAGCCGCGACCTGGAACGCGGCGTGCGTCCTGGGCGTCGATCAGGAAGTCGGGTCCATCGAAGTCGGCAAGCGTGCCGACATCCAGGTCGTGGACGAGCGAGACCCGACGGCCATTCCATGGGAGTTCGGGGCCGTGCCTCCGCCCATTCTGCTGCTCAAGGGACAGCCCGTTCAATTTCTCGCCGAGTCTGACGACGGCGACTCGCAGGACTGACCAATGGTGCTGACGAAAGCCAGCCAGATTGACGGCGCACGGGCCGCGGCCGAGCGGGTCTGCAGCGTGCACCAGGGACTCGCCGAGTTTCTGGAGCCGGGGAAGACGCTTGCGGACATCGACACCTTTGTGGCCCAGACGCTGAAGAAACTGGCCAGTCGCTCATGCTTTCTGAGATACAAAGTTCCCGGCCTCGGCCCGTTTCCAAGCCACTCCTGCCTCTCCATCAACGACTGCGTCGTGCATGGAACGCATCGTGACCTTGACCGCCCGATCCGGGAGGGCGACGTCCTGAGCATCGACATTGGCGTACTGCACAAAGGATGGATCGGCGATGCAGCGTGGACGTACGGCATCGTTGGTGTGTCCGACGAGTCGAGGCGGCTCATGGCAGTGGGCGTAGACTCGCTGCGAAGAGGCGTCGCCGCCATGCAGCCGGGCCGGCCGCTTCTGGACTGGGCCCGTGCCGTGCAGCAGTGCGTCGAAACCGAGAGCGGCTTCTCGCTCATTCGTGGGCTGGGCGGGCACGGCTATGGGAAGTCACTGCACACGGCTCCATTTGTTGCCAATGTTGTCCCAAGGCATCCGAACGAGTGGCCGGACGCCTTCCGGACGTTTGAGCCGGGTCTTCTGCTAGCGGTGGAGCCGATGCTTGCAGCGGGCGGCCATGAAACAACATCGGACCCGGGTGCCTGGCCGATACGCACCGTGGACGGCTCCATGACGGTGCACTACGAGGCCGATGTGCTCATCACGCCGGACGGCCCCGACAATCTGAGCCAATCCATGTTTGATCTGCCCGACCTCGTCGGCGGGTAGGCACTTTTCGGAGATCTCCCATGCTTGCGTTCGTCGCCTCTCTGGCTGCCTCCCTGCTCGCGGCACCCCTCCACCTCGCCTACCCGGACACGGTCCGCGGCGACACGGTCGACGCGCTGCACGGCGTCGACGTCGCGGACCCGTATCGCTGGCTTGAGGCCGACGTGCGACACGACGCCTCGGTCTCGGACTGGGTTGACCGCCAGAACGACGTGACGTTCGCGCACCTGCACGCGATCCCCCATCGGGATGCAATTCGCTCGCGTGTGGAGTCCTTGTGGAACTACGAACGCACGGGCGTACCCACCCGGTATGGCGACCGCTGGTACTTCTCCCACAACAACGGCCTGCAGAACCAGTCGGTCTGGTATGTGACCGACGCGCTTGACGCCGAGCCCCGCGTTCTGATCGATCCGAACACGCTCTCGGAAGACGGAACGGCGGCCATCAGCGGGATGGGATTCAGCGACGATGGTCGCTATCTGGCCTGGGCACAGTCGGACGGCGGATCGGACTGGAAGACCTGGCGGGTGCGTGACCTCCACACCGGCGAGGACCTTCCGGAACGCATCGAGTGGAGCAAGTTCTCGGGCGCTTCGTGGATGCCGGACGGCAGCGGTTTCTACTACGCCCGGTACGGCCAGCCCGAAGATGGCGACGCCATGCAGGCGGCCAATACCCACCAGACGCTGTGGTTCCACCGGCCGGGCACGCCTCAGTCGGAGGATGTGCTGGTCCACGAGAACCCGAGCGAGCCCACCTGGGGGTGGTCGCCATCGGTCAGCCACGACGGCCGCTGGCTGATTGTGCACGTCTGGAAGGGCGGCGAGGAAACCCGCGTGCTCACACAGGACCTCGGCAGCCCGGGATCCGAACTTCAACCGCTCGTTCCCGAGTTTGAAGACGCGTGGTCATTCATCGGCAACGCGGGAGGCGTGTTGTACTTTCAAACGACCAAAGATGCGCCGCTTGGCCGCGTGGTCTCGGTGGACATGGACGCGGCCGATGCCAACCGAACATGGACCACAGTCATCCCGGAGTCCGAAGACACCCTGCGCGGCGTCTCTCACGTCGGGGGACATCTGGCAGCGTCATGGATGCGCGATGCGACGTCTCGGCTTTCCCTGCATGAGATGAGCGGCCGCAAGGTCCGGGACATCGACCTGCCTGGCATCGGATCCTCCTCGGGACTTTCAGGCTGGCCCGACGACCCGGAAGTCTTCTACTCGTTCCATTCCTTCACGTCCCCGCCATCGATCATCAGACATGATGTGGACTCACGAGCCACCGAAGTGTGGCGGCAGGCGTCCGTTGACTTCGATCCGTCCAAGTACAGCGTCTCGCAGGTCTTTTTCGAGAGCAAGGACGGGACGCTGGTTCCGATGTTCCTTGCGTACCGCAACGACATTGAGCGAAACGGAACCCTTCCGACGCTCCTGTACGGCTACGGTGGATTCAACATTCCGCTCATGCCCGTGTTCTCCCCGTCGCGTCTGGCATGGATGGAGATGGGCGGCGTGCTTGCCGTCGCGAACCTTCGAGGAGGCGGCGAGTATGGCCGCCAGTGGCACCTTGCCGGTACCAAGCTTCAGAAGCAGAACGTCTTTGACGACTTCATCGCTGCGGCTGAGTGGTTGATCCGAAACGGGTACACCTCCCCGGACCGCCTGGCTATTCAGGGCGGAAGCAACGGCGGGCTGCTCGTTGGCGCGGCGATGACCCAGCGGCCGGAACTGTTTGGGGCCTGCCTGCCCGCAGTCGGCGTGATGGACATGATTCGGTACCCCCGGTTCACGATCGGCCGCGCCTGGATTCCCGACTATGGCGACCCCGAGGACGCGGAGGAGTTCGCGGCGCTGCTGGCCTACTCGCCCTACCACAACATGGAGCAGGGCACAGCCTATCCGGCAACCCTCGTGACCACCGCCGACACCGACGACCGCGTCGTCCCCGGGCACTCGTTCAAGTTTGCTGCGGCTCTCCAGCACGCCCAGTCACCGGAAGGCCCCCCCGTCCTGATCCGCGTCGACCGCAAGGCCGGTCACGGCGCCGGCAAGCCGACGTCGATGCGGATCGATGAAGCCGCGGACATCTGGGCGTTTCTCGTCGATGCCCTGCAGATGCAGCCGCTGCCTCGCCCCTGAACGCTCAGCGGCTGAGGAGTCGGAACAACCACCCGGGCTGCGGACTCGCCGCCACGCCCGGGCCGCCGGCTATGGCCTGGGCCGCGAGGTAGCCGCTCCGCACCGCCCCCTCCATGGTGGCCGGCCACCCGCTGTCGCACCAGTCGCCCGCGAGATACAGGCCCTCGATATCCCCGCCCATCGCGCCGACAGGCGAAGGTGCCGCGGCCGGACGGGCTTGCTCGGCATCGGCGGTGGCGGCAAACGTTGCTCGCCGCTCCTTCACCGCCCGGCAAAGCAGCAGTTCCCGGCCTGGCAGGTCCGGGAAGGCCGCGGCGAGGTCATCCAACACACGCTGCTGGATTGCATCAGGGCCGAGGTCCATCCAGGCATCCGCCGCGCTGACAACAGCGTGCAGGTGCTGGGCTCCGGACGCATCGACGCCCTTGTTGAATACCCAATGCACACCCCTTCCGGGAAGCACCAGATGCGGCTCATCCATGACCGGGCCGTCCACCACGACATGGACGCCGAGAATCGGGCTGTGTCCCAGTTGCTCCAATCCTTGCAGCCGCGCATCCATCGCCATCAGGCGATCATCGGCGATGGCTTCAAGCCGCTCCCACGGTATGGCAGCGCACACCGCCTCGCCGCGAACAAACTGCCGATTCGTCTCCACGCCAATCGCGCGGCGGCCATCGAGCGCGATGCCGGAAGCCGACCAGCCGCACCGCACCTCACCGCCACCCTCGGCGATGCACCGCGCCGCAGGCTCGTACAGTTCGACAAGCGGCACCGTGGGCACACCCATCGTCGCCTGCCACCGTCCGGCCATGAAGCCCTCTCGAAATACCTGCACGGCATGACGCGCCGACACGCGGTCAAGGCTCAGATTGCACGCGCTGACGACGATCGGCTCCCAGAACAGCCGGCGAACCTCGGGCCCCTGCTTCCAGTCGTCGAGCAACGCATCGAAGGTCCGTGATGCCGCGGCGAGCCTCGCCGCTGCAGACATCCGAAGCATCCGCCACATGGCCCGCCGAACCTGCCGCTTCATGGCCCGATCCAGCAGTCGCATGCGGCGAAGAGACCCCGCCAGGTGCAGCGGCGCGGGGAGCCGGCTGGGCCGCATGACATCTCGGCCCCCGTCGGGCCGAAGCCACCTGACATCCTCGTGCCACTCAATGGCATCGCCCACGCCGATCCGCTCATACAAGTCGAGCAGGTTGGCGCAACATCCCATGAGTACGTGTTGGCAGTTGTCGAGCGTGCGACCGCTCTGCGCATCATCAAAGCTCGACGCCCGCCCTCCCAGTCGCCTTCTGGACTCGAGCACGATCGGCCTGCAGCCTCGGTCGAGCAGACGGATCGCTGCGGCCAGCCCGGCCAGGCCCCCGCCGATGACCACGACTTCCCGGCTCAAGAACGCCGCCTCCCCGCGGAGAGCATGATCCGAAGCTTCGTCAGGGTCGACAACGCCACGCCAGGCACACCGCAGCAGGCGTGCGGGTGCGCAGCCAGTCTCCGGAGCAGCTCCCGATACACCCCCGTCATCGCGCAGAGCGTTCGTCGGCAGTCGGGCGAAACCAGATCGTCAAGGGGCGCTGATGTCGCATACGCGCGTTCCGCACGCTGGATCCACGTCCGCACAACGGACTCGCACGCCCGCTCATCACGCCACGTGGCAAGGGCAGAAGCGTCGATGCCATGCTTGCGAAGGTCCTCGGCCGGAATGTAGCAGCGACCACGCGCCGCATCGTCGCCAATGTCTCGCAGGATATTGGTCAGTTGCAGGGCAATGCCCCGCTCCACCGCGAGTTCGGGTGCGGCGTCACCGGTGTATCCCCAGATGGTGATGCACAACTCACCGACCGTCGATGCAACGCATCGGCAGTAGTCAAGAAGGTCTTCTTCAGTCTCGATGACCCGCGAGGCCAGGTCGTCCCGCTGCCCGCGAATCATGTCGACAAACGCCCGCTCGGGAAGGTCCCAGGACTGCGCAAGCCACTGCAACGCAAGCCACATCGGCTCCGGCCCGGGCTCGCCACCCCTGAGAACATCAAGCGTGGCTGATTCAAAGTCGTCCAGCATGGCCATGGCCAGATCCGGATCGTCCGCATCATCGGCGATGTCATCGGCGCGGCGCATCCACGCGTACACCGCGTACAGCGCGGTCCTCCGCGGCTCCGGCAGCAGGCGAAGGCCCCAGTAGAAGTTCCCCGCGCGGCGTTTGACCAGTGTGCGGCACCACACAGCGGCTTCCCGGGGCGGCTCCATCACCACGGAAGCACTCATGCCGCGCGTCCTCGCCTCGCGGCGTTCCAGAGCAGCCAGAGTTTTCGAGGCTTAGACAAGGACACCCGGTACAGCACGGTCTCGTGATCCGCCCGCTCGATCAGGTCAAGGATGGTCAGGCCGCCGGCAGCAAACAGCCACAGCATCGAACGTAAGTCAGCCGGCCCCGCATCGAGCAGCACGTCGACCTCGTCCAGAAGCGGGCGGGTCCGCGCAACAAGGTCCCGCATGACCGCCCGGTACTCCGCGAGGAAACTCCGGTCCGGCGCGTGCCCGACCGACGCGGTCGCACTGAGCCGGGCCTCGAAGTCGCCGCTGGGCATGCATGCTCGCGGAATGTAGATGCGATCCCGCTCCACCAGGTCTCGCCGGACATCCTGCCAGTGGTTGGCGAGTTGCAGCCCGGTGCACACGGCATCGCTCGCCGTCACCAGGTCCGGTCGATCGCCCACACCGGCCAGTTGCAGCACGAGCCGGCCCACCGGGTCGGCGCTGCCTCGGCAGTAGCCGATCAGGTCGTCCCAGGAGTCATACCGGTTCTGCCGCTGATCCTGCTCGAACGCGTCAATCAGTCTGTGAAACAGCGCCGTGTCCAACCCGTACCGATCGATCATCGGCGCCAGGGCCACGAACACCGGGTGACGGGGCTCGCCCGCTTCACACAGGCGAAGTTCGGACCGCCACCATGCAAGCCGCACGGACGCTGTTGCAGCGTCTTCGGACTCGTCCGACAGATCGTCGGCCCATCTGCAGAACGCGTACACGGCGGACACACCGTCACGCATCCGATCCGGCACAAAGCGGCTCAGTACGCTGAAGTTCTCATAGTGACCGAGCGTCAAGCGGCGACAATAGGCCGCGGCCTGCTCAACAGGGACGCACTCGCAGCGTTCGGGCCCCCACCGGTCCAACATGTCGATGATCTGGCTGCCCATCGAGGTCGGCAGGCTATCATGCATGCCCCGCCGCGGCCCATTCACGGACTGATCGAAGGAGACCCCATGCGCATCCTGCTGGCCAACCCACGTGGCTTCTGCGCCGGCGTGTACATGGCCATCGACGTGGTCGATCAACTCCTCGCCATCGTCCCCGGGGAGGCGATCTACGTGTATCACGAAATCGTTCACAACAAGCACGTCGTGAATCGATTTGAACGCCGCGGCGTCCAATTCGTTGAGGCCATCACCGAGGTGCCGGAAGGTGCCGTCCTCGTCTTCAGCGCCCATGGTGTCGCCCCGTCGGTCAGGTTGGAGGCGGAGCGGCGGAGCCTCATCGCCATTGACGCAACCTGCCCGCTGGTGACCAAAGTCCACGCCGAGGCCATTCGCTACGCCGCGCGAGGCTGGCAGATTCTCCTCATCGGCCACAAGGACCATCAGGAGGTCATCGGAACGCGAGGCGAGGCCCCTGAGGCCATCCAGGTGGTCGATTCGCCGGAAGTCATCCCGGGCCTGCAGATCAACGACCCCGAGAAGCTGATCTACCTGACGCAAACGACGCTAAGTATGGATGAGGCCGCGAGCATCGTCTCTGCGCTTCGATCAGCGTTTCCGGCAATCCACGAACCTCCGAGCGAAGACATCTGCTACGCGACGACCAACCGCCAAATCGCTGTGCGACACCTGGCGCCCGAGTGCGATCTGGTCGTCGTCGTCGGCTCCCGCAACAGTTCCAATTCACAGCGACTTCGAGAACTCGCGGAGGCAAGCGGCACGCCCGCGGTGCTCATTGACGACCACCTCGAACTCGACGAAACACTGCTCAGCGGCGTAGACGCCTTGCTGCTGACCGCCGGCGCCAGCGCTCCGGAAGACCTCGTGCAATCCGTGCTTCTCCGACTCGCCGCCAGGGAAGATGTGGTCGTTGAACAACACGACGTGTTCCACGAGTCGGTTGAGTTCGGCCTGCCCGGCACGCTCAAGAAGTTCATGCGGAGCCGAGGTGTCGACCCCACGGGGCGTCGCATCGCCATGGACAACATCGCGTCGACGCGGCTGTTCCTGACCGAAAATGACATCGAACACCGGGTCGTCGATCTGACGGTGAGCGCATCCCGGTGAGCCGCGGCCAGAGCTTCTTTGACCACACGCCTGAGAGCCTGCAGGACTGGTGCGTGTCCCGCGGGATGCCTCGGCACGCCTCGAGCCAGATGCTGACCTGGGTCTATGGGAACCAGGAAGTCAATCCGGCGGCCATGACCAACATTTCGGGCGACCACCGCGCCTTGATCGCAGCATCGCTGCCCATCGAAGAAGGACGGGAGATCCGCAGGCAGGTTGCCACGGACGGAACCCGCAAACTGCTCATCGAGTGGCCTGATGCTGAGGACCGGCTCCCGATCGCGGGTCGCCAGCCCTCCACCGAAGCCGTGTTGATTCCGGCGGACGCACGCCGGACCGCCTGCATTTCCAGCCAGGTCGGGTGTCCGGTTGGATGCCGGTTCTGCGCATCAGGGATGGGTGGACTCGAAGGCAATCTGACGGCGGGGCGTATGGTCGAGCAGGTCCATCGGCTGGGCCGGCTCGGCGCAGGCCGCATCACCAATGTCGTCTTCATGGGAATGGGTGAGCCGCTCGCCAACTACAAGGCGGTCACGTCGGCCATTCGGACCATCAATGCACCGTGGGGCCTCGGAATCGGCGCGCGACGCATCACGGTCTCCACCGTTGGCCTGCCCGAGGCCATTCGAAGGCTCGCATCGTTCTCACTGCCCGTCACCCTTGCCCTCAGCTTGCACGCCCCCGACGACGAACTTCGAAAGTCGCTCATTCCGTGGGCGGAGCATGCATCCATCGAGGACATCCTGGCCGCCTGCCGCGACTACTTTGAAGCGACCGGCCGCGAGATCACCATTGAGTATCTGCTCCTCCGAGACGTCAATGACCGGCCGGAACATGCTCGGCTGCTGGCCGATCGCGCACGCTCGCTTCGGTGCAACATCAACCTGATCCGCTACAACGAGGTCGAGGGCCTCCCATACGGCCGTCCCCGTGACGCAGACGTCCACGCCTTCCAGAGCGTCCTGCGGGATGCGAGGATCAACACGCACATTCGCGCAAGCCGTGGCCGAGACATTGACGCTGCATGCGGGCAATTGCGACAAGCGGCGCAGCAAGCGCGTTGACCGCTCGGCACCGCTACGACGATGGCTGATCAGCCTCTCGCCGGCGGCGGATCTCACGGCGAAACGCGGCAGGGCTGATCCGGCGCAGCCGGCCGTCGAGCGAGATCTCGTGCATCCATTCGATCGCCGCGTGCCAGCCGTCATAGTGATCTTCCGGAGCGCTGGCCGCCTGCATGACCGCCTCTTTGACCAGGTCGCGTACCTGCCGCTGCGATCGCCGTCCTCGCAGCTTGGATGGAACGACCCACCGCAGCGCAGCCAGCACATGCGCAAGCCAGTCGCTCGATCGAAGGTCCAGCCGCAGCCTCCACCGAACAAACGTGCACTCGATTCGCGTGAGGTAGCGGACCGAAATGTGATCGCCCCGACCCTTCCGCACATTGAGCCGCTGCCGGGTGAGCCTGCGGTGCTCGCTGCCGATGGCCATGGACGCCACGTACACCGCGTCTCTGATGAGGAGGGACTCCGCCAGCGGCAGGACCGCAGCCCGGGTCAGTGCCCGGCCGGTGTCCGCCCGGTCGGCTCGGTACAAGGCAATGATGCGGTCGGCAAACCGTTCGGCCAACTCAAACCCACCCCAAGTCACGCACCGCCGGAGTGCCACGATGAAGTCCCGATGGGCCTCCCGGCCCGGCGACGTTTCCAGCAGGCCAGGCACTTCTCCGATCGCCCGCTCCACGAGTTGGCGGAACCGATCCGCACGATCTCGCCCGTACCCCTTTCCACGAGCCAGCATGAGCCGATACCGCCGCACGGACTTGCCGGCCGGCTCCAGGGGTGCTTCCTGCGTGCGCAGGAGCCCGTCGGGATCACCCCATGCGGCCCTGCCGTGTTCAAAGGCCTCGGCAAGCCGCGCGACGCCGCTGGCCTTCACTCGCTGCATGGCCTGATGCATCGCATCCAGTGAGAGCGGAATGGCCCCCGACTGCCACGCCATACCGAGCAGCACCATGTCCGCGAGCCGCTCATTGTGAAACTGAAATCGGCATGCGCCCGTCACGTCCGCTGCCGTGACGGCATCGTCGCCCAGCGCCCGCTCCAGGTGGCCCGCAATGATCTGACCGAATCCTTCGGGCTCATCCCCACGGTCGATTTCCTCTTCGAACGCGCCGGTGTTGGCGACCACCCGGGTCCGACCGCGGCCAGCCACGCGAAGTGCGCCGTCAGGGTCCACCGCTCGCAGCGTGGCGAGGCGGTCATACCCGATCAGCAGATCGGCTTCGCCCCAGGGGACAATCGGCGGGACCGCTGCGCGTTCCGCCTGATCTCGCGGGCGAGAGAACACGATCTGCGCATGGGCCCGCCGCCCGGGCCCGATCGGCATCGGATCAGCCAGCGTCTCCACGTGGTATCCCATCACGACGGCGGCCTCCTGCAGGACCGCAGCGACGACACCCGGAGCGGTGCTTCGAAGCCCCGCCAGGTGGGCGTACCACACGGGACTCTCGGCATGCAGAAACTCGGGCTGCCCCGGAACCGCCTCGTCGCCAACCCCACGGCTGGGCGCGCGGGACCGCCGCACTTCAATCTGCTCGACGATGGGCTGCACGCGGGCGGCGACTCTGGGCGGCCATCGCAGGGGCACGGCCTCGACCGCCATCGTCGCGCGGCTCGACACCGCCTCGTGAACCGCCCACTGATCACGCTGCCTCAAACGTGAGGGTTGGCGGATTACGCACGCCCGGTCAGCCGGCCAGACGAGTTGCTGGGTCACCTGATATCCCACCCGATCGACGTCCTCGACCTCCCGGTCAAAGGTGGCCGCATCGAATCGGGGCGGAGGGCCGTCTTCGAGAATCAGCACCGTCAGGCCGGCCGCGGCTGCGGCGCCCCGCATGTGCCGGGCCAGCTCCGCCGGGCCGGGGCTGGTCGGCCGCTGCACGCGGACCAGATTCGCTGCAGCCGAAGGGGTGACGGCCCGCGTGAGCCGCTCAAGGTCCTGGCCGCCTGACCCCGAACTCGCCGCCACGACCATCAGCCAGGATCCGCCATCCACAGCGGCCTGCCGGACCGCGGCGGCGCCGTTGCGGCGAAACGACGAGGCCGTCCAGACTTCGCACATGACGACCCGGCCTTCAGCCGGACCAATCCGGAGGCCGTCAAAGAGCCACTGAATTGGCTCCTGCTGCCCATCTTCGGGCGGCTCCTCGCCGGCTTCGTCGGGCTCGCCCCCCGCCTCAAGCGTCGTCAGGACCGACGCCCGAATGTGCGCCGCATGCGCCGCCTCGCCAAACTTCATGGCGTCCGGATACGCAGGGCATGGGGGCGGCGGCGAACTCAACCGCTCCTCAAGCGGCGTCCCTGTCACGACAGGCTGGATCAGCGGCGTCAGCACGCGGGCCAGCGGCGATGGATGAGTCAGGCCGGCTGCCGAGGCCCCCCCGGGCAGTTCACGGCCCCAGACGGATGCCGGGGTCTGACCATCACCGGCCAGCCGCTGGGCCCGCCGACGCGCGGCCACTTCGACGGTCTGACCACTCGGCTCCAGCACGACAACATCCCTGCAGCGCAGCAGCAGACGCTCGATGGCGGCTTCGTCGAGCGGATTGGAAACGACCAGATGCAGCGTTGGCACCCGGCCCTCGACGCCGAGAATGACCTCGATGCGCCGCATCGCCCGCACGACAGCACCGACGACGATGAAGCCGACCGGAGCCCTCTCCCCGGGGCTCGGCATCGAACGCGCCGAGTTCAACTCAAGCCGTCTGGTGATTCGAAGCGGGCCGCCGAGTTGGTCCCACCGTGGACCACGTCGTCGCGGCGGGCCGGCAAGCGGGCTCCCCCCCATCCGGTTCGGATGGATCTTGACACTGGACATGGCTCGCAGGATGTCGCGGTCGACGAGCATCACGGCTGGAATGCGGGCGCCCCTGCTGAGCCGCAGCGTGTGCTCGACCGCGTCCCGAACATGCGACACCGAGGTCGCTTCGAGTACGGGCAGGCCCGCCTCGACCAGTTGCGCGCGGAGCCCGGCTCTGCCTGCATCATCCTCCAGCAGCACGGCCAGTCCCTCGGCTTCCTCCAGCGGCGGATCCACCGATCGCAGCAACGCGCGAATCCCGTTCCCAACAGTGGGGCCCGAGAGTACGACCACGACATGCCGGCCGTCCCGGGCCGCCCACCGCCCCAACTGCATCACGCGGCCCGCGTCGTCTGTTGAGCGGACGACCAGCCGGTGACGCCGCAGAAAGTCCTTGATGCTTGGCTGCAGCACCGCCCGCTCAAGCGAGCGGGACCCGCTGCTTTGCGTGAAGATGAACCGAGACACAGCGGCCTCACTCTCAAGCACGCCTTTGATCGCCGCCTCGTGCGCCGTCAGGACTGCCTGCCCCTCATGCCGCTGCAGCGGATGGCCAACCTGGTCCGGCGACGTCACTCCGCACACGCTCCGGCCAGACGAAGCTTCCCATCCAGCAGATCGTGAATCAGGTGCGCGACGCCATCGGCGTGATGCGGTCCCGTCACGGCATCCGCCACCGCAAGGACCCGATGATCGGCATTCTCAACGGCCACGCCCAGACCGCACTGCTGCAACAACAGGACGTCGTTGACACCATCACCGACCGCCGCGGCCCGCTCGGAGTCAAGACCCTCGCGGCGACAGTGGGACTGCAACATGGTCCACTTGTCCGCCTGGGGATGAAACACCTCAAGCAGGTGAACGGCTGTGCCGTGATGGGCCGAACTCGTCACGGCCTCCCAGTGCCTTGCCAGCACCCGATCGCCGAGTGCTGCGTCGATTGCGTCCACCATCGGCGCGCATGCATGGGGGCTGCCGATGGCGCCGACTCGGACCGTGTCCTCGGGCCACGGGTCGTCGTCCAACCGCTCAACCCTCTTGTAGGTGGCGCCGGTCGACTCAAACCACCATGCGGACACCGGATGAATGTCTCCAACACCGACCATGAGGTAATCAACACCACACGTATGGTGGTCCTTGAGCAACATCGCCAGCGAAGGGGTCTCAAGCACGTGTGACACGGCATGTTCCACGTCGCGGGCAGGCACCGTCAGCCGATCGAGCGTCCTGGCAGCCGTGACGTCCTGAAGCAACGCGCCGCTCGCCGCAATCAACGCCCCGCTGTAGTCGATGCTCTCCAGAATGTCGCCGCATTCACTCAGGGTCCTGCCGGTGGCAATGACATAGGACAATCCTTCCGACGTCGCGCGATGCAGCGCCTCGCGGTTGGCGCCAGACACCGTGCCACCGGCGCCAAGCAAGGTGCCGTCCAGATCGATCGCGAGCAGTTCGGGACGCCCCATGGGGTGAACGGTAACACGCCCACAGGCGTCTGACTTGATGTCAGGCAGGCATGCCCGTACGGTTGGGGCGTCCGGCACTTCCCGGGCATCGGAGCGCAATGCACCACGACCCGACCCTCGCAACGAATCTCCTGCCGGTTCTCAGAGACGCCTGCAATGGTCATCTCGGCGACGTGTCCTGGTTCCGCGCCGACTGGCAACGGGGCGGGGCCAGCACAGGATGGTCCACCTGGACCACAGATCAGACACCGCCGCGGGACGTCGTCGTCAAGTTTCCGGTCGTCCCCTCTGAGCTCTACTGGACCCGGAGGCTGCAATCGCCGGACGGCAGCCCTCCGGCCGTTGTCCCCCACCTGTTTGCGTCAGGCACGTCGCTCGGCCACTACGACCTTGCCTGGATCATCATCGAGCGGCTGCCCTGCGGGCCGCTCGGCCTCCGCTGGCACAAGGATCACATCAACCGAACCGCCGAGGCCGTCGCCCGGTTTCATGCCGAAACCGACCCGCTCCCGGTCGAGGGTGACGACGCCCGACGCGAAGACTGGGCGCCGCTGCTGGAGCGGGCCCGCGCGTCGGTCCGTGACAATCACATTGCCAGTACCGCCAGATGGACCGAGGGCATCAAGCGGGTGCAGCGGCTCCATGCGGATCTGGTTGAGCGGTGGAGAGGCCGGGACACCACGCACTGGATTCACGGCGACCTGCACCTGGCCAACGCCATGTCCCGAGCCTCGGCGCAGTCGGGCGATGTGGTCCTGATCGACCTGGCCGAAGTCAGGCCGGGACACTGGACAGAAGACGCCGTCTACCTGGAACGGCAACTCTGGGGCAGGCCGGACCGGCTGGAGTTGACCAGGCCCGTGCGGGCCGTCGCGAGGGCCCGCAGGAAGGCCGGGCTCAAGGCCGAGGCCGAAGGCCACGCGCTGGCCGACATCAGGCGGATACTGATGGCCGCCACGGCGCCGGCGTTCCTGAAGACCGAGGGGCACCCCCGCCATCTGGCAGGCGCGATCGGGCAGTTGGAGGCCGCGTTGGGGCGGCTTCACTGAGGCTTGAGCCATCGGGGGAACCCTCGCAGTGGGCCCCGCTTGGCGGTACGATGCCGGGTCACCTTCGCCCCCACGGGGGCGGCAACGCAGGGATTCCACTCGACCATGGCTGGCAATGAAGATCGCAAACGCCTTGAGCAGGTCCACCAGACCGACCTGAATGAGGGCCGCATCAACGAGGATTTCGTGACGTGGCTCAAGACCAAAGGGCCCACGTGGCTCCTGATCATTCTTGCGTTCATCGTCGCCTACCTGTGGATGAATCGGTGGCAGGCCCAGGAGCAGCGGGAGCGGAACGAAGCCTGGGCTGACCTGGCGACCACCGTGCAGCCCGCCTCCCTGGAGGATGTTGCGATTCGCCACGCCGGCATCGACGCGGTGCCGGCCCTCGCCCGACTCACAGCCGCCGACTCCCTCCTGCGGGAGATTCAACTTGGAAGCACGACCGCCGAGGACGGCCAGACCATCGTGAAACTGGAAGGCGACGCCCGGGCGTCGCACCTGGCTCAGGCCGGCCGCCTGTACGAAGCGGTTCTCGCCGAAGACGACGGGTCGTCCGGCAAGGCCGTCGTGATCGTGGCCGCGCTGAACGGACTGGCGGCGGTCGCGGAGTGCGAAGGCAACGTCGCAGCAGCGGAAGAACGCTATCGAGAGGCGGCGCGCCGCGCCGAAGGCTGGATGCCGGCCATCGCCGAGCAGGCGACCGCCCGCGCCGACTCGGTATCCGAACTGGCCGGGGACATCGAGTTCGCGCAGGCCCCCGCCCCGCCAGCCGTGCCGACCGGGCCACCCACGCCGGCCCCCGGACTTGCCCCGCCCCCGCTGGGCAGCACCCCGCCGCCGGCAGCGGCGCCCGAAACACCGGCGGCGCCCGAAACACCAGCCGCGTCCCCTGAGCCGGCTGCCGACTCCCCCAAGTGACCGACTCTGCGGGACCTGCCGGTCCGGGCGGCGCTGCTGAGCCTGCGCACGCCAGCACTGATGACGGCCCGGCCCACGCCCGCTTCACGCTCCAGCGTGATCTCCGCAAGCGGCTCGATAAGTACCTCGGCGATCGGATTCCCTGGCTGAGCCGCACCTCGCTCCAGCGGCTGATCGCAGAGTCCGCCGTGACGGTCAACGGCCGCGCGCCCAAGGCCTCCACGAAACTGCGGAAGGGCGACGTCGTCGACGTCATCCTTCCCCCGACTCCGTCCAGCGACTTGCCCGCCGAAGACATTCCGATCGCCATCCTCCATGAAGACGATGACCTGCTGATTGTCGACAAGCACGACGACATCATCGTGCATCCGGCGAGAGGGAACCAGTCGGGCACGCTCATCAATGGACTTGCCTGGCACCTGCGACAGACCGGCGGCGGGAGCCTCAGCGGGGTCGGCGCCGATCAGGCTCGCCCTGGGGTCGTCCATCGGCTGGATCGCCACACGACCGGCGTCATGGTTGTGGCCAAAAACGAAACGGCGCATTGGCGACTCGGTAAGCAGTTCGAGCAGCGGCGGACGCGGAAGCGGTATCTGGCGTTAGTGCACGGAACCGTTGAGCCGACGACCGACGTCATTGACCTGCCACTGGGCAAACACCCCACCATCAAGCACCGGAACGCCGTTCGATGGGATGACACCGGCAAGCAGGCCGTCACGCTCTACCGGGTGCTCGAGTCCTATGGCGACTTCTCGCTGGTCGAGGTGGAACTTCGAACCGGCCGGACCCATCAGATTCGCGTGCATCTCTCGCACCTTGGATGGCCGATCGCAGGGGATGATCTCTACGGAGGCCGGCACATTGAGGTGCGGGACATCCTGCCGCCGGATCAGAGCGAAGGCGACCGCCGGCGGCCGCTGCTGCAACGCCAGGCGCTGCACGCGGCCATGCTGGGCTTCACTCATCCCACCACAGAGAAGGACGTTGAGTTTCAGGCGATGCTCCCGCAGGACATGGCCGAGCTCATCGGACTGCTGCGCAGCCGAGGCCCGGTTCACCGACCTGCAACGACAGGCACCGTCCTGAACGTGGACGCGCTGCTGCCGCCCCATGGAGCGGTCGAGTAAGTCAGCGAAGTTTCGTCAGCACGAGCGCTGCAACCACCAGCACCGCAGCAACAATCCAGAATCGCACGACCACCTGCGCCTCCTGCCAACCGAGCAGGTGAAAGTGATGGTGTATGGGGGCGCACCGAAAGAGTCGCTGCCCCTCGTGATCTCGCCTGAACCGCCTCGTAACCTTGAACCACCCCGTCTGCATGAGGCTGCTGGCAAACTCGACGTAGAAGACGCCTCCGATCACCAGCAGCAGAAACTCCTGCCGGACTGAACACGCAATGACCGCAAGCAATCCTCCAAGCGGCAGCGACCCGGTGTCGCCCATGAACACCGACGCCGGCGCGCAGTTGAACCAGAGGAAGCCCAGGCAGGCGCCCGCGATCGCCGCCGCGACCACCATCAGTTCCGATGCCCCCTCGATCCACGGGAAGAGCATGAGATGCGCCCGCTCCGGTGAGCCCGCGATGTAGGCGAGCACTGTCAGGCCGAGGGCTGCAATCGCCACCGTTCCGGGAGCCAGACCGTCCATGCCATCGGTGATGTTGACGGCATTGCTCGTTGTCGCGATGAAGAGCGTGATGAGTGGCACAAACAGCCACATGCCCAACACGACAACCGAAGGCTCCAGGATGAGCGACTCCGCTTCTGGTTGGTAGGTTCGCTGGAATGGAAGCACCAGGGAACGCGCCGCCTCGTTGTCGCCCCCGAGCCGCCAGATGAACAGGGCTGCCACCACACCGATGCCGAACTGAAAGAGCAACTTCTCCCAGGGCTTCAGTCCCTCCCGTGAACCGGGCATCCGGCTCGCAACGGTGAGTTTGAGCCAGTCATCGATGGCCCCCACGGCCGCGAGCCAGATCAGCACGATCAGGCAGAGATGCACATGCCGATTCTGAAGGTCCGCCAGCATGAGCGTGGAGAACAGGATGGCTCCGACGATGAGCACGCCCCCCATGGTCGGCGTGTGCCGCTTTGAGCCCATCAACGCGTTCAGATCGGCGTGCTCAAACTCCGGGGCGTCCCCGATCTTCTTCCGGATCAGCCATCGAATGCACGGCCTTCCGAGCACCAGCACGAAGATGAACGAGCCGATCGCAGCCATGAAGACGCGGAACTCGATCTGATACAGCACCTGCAGCAGCGAGTACCCCGCCCACTGCCCGAGCCATTCATCACCGTATTGAAGAAGGTTATAGAGCATCCCGTTCCATATTCATCGGTCATCCGGGCGCCGATGCTTCCGCTTCGAGCAATTCGGACACTCGTTCCAGCGCCATTCCCCGCGAACCCTTGAGGAGCACCGTCTCGCCGGGCCTGATCCGCCGCGCTATCCGCTCCATGCACGCATCGTCCGCAAGCGGCTCGTGCAGCAGTTCCACGCCGGGCCACCCGTCCCCCAACTGCGCAACCAGTGACCCCATGGCCTGGCCGACAAGCAGCACGGACCGCACCTGAGCGGCCTGCACCAGCGACTGCAACGGACCCGAGAGTTCGCGGTGACATCGTGCTTCGTCCGCGCCCAGTTCCAACATGTCCCCAAGGACCAGGACGAGCGGCCCACGGGCCACTTCCGGGGCCGCCTCCAGGCAGGCTCGAACGGACTCGGGATTGGCGTTCCACGTGTCGTCGATTACCGTCACGTCCCCTGTTGAGCGAGTCTCCATGCGATGCGGGGATGCCGCTGCGGCAGCCAGGCCGGCCTCGATGTCAGCATCTTCACACCCGATGGCGCGGGCGGCCAACAGTGAGGCCAGCGCATTGAGGGCGCCGTGGCGGCCGGGCAGCCCCACGGTCCATCGCCGCCGCTCATCCTCCATCCAGCCCGGACCGCGGGCGGCCAGCACATGATCGGCGGCGGCCTCGACGCCGAAGGTCTCGATGCGGCCCTCGCAGGCCGGCACCGGCCAGTCCTGAGCGCGAATGAACCCGACACCGCCTGGGCCCAGCGCCTCGAGCAGGGCGTACTTCTCCACCGCCACCGCGTCGAGCGACCCGAAGCCTTCCAGGTGCCCTCGGCCGACAAGTGTGACTACGGCCACATCGGGCGCGAGCATCGCCGCCAGGGGCGGAATCTCGCCGGGGCCGCTCGTACCCACTTCAGCAACCAGCACGTCGTGGTGCGGTCGCGCCGACAGCATCGTCAACGGAACACCCAGATCGTTGTTGAATGAACGTGGGCTGGCAGCCACCGCATGTGACTCGCTGCAGATGCGGGCGATCGTGTCCTTCGTCGTCGTCTTTCCGACGGTTCCGGTCACGGCAATCACCCGAAGGTCGGGCAACGCCCGCCGCCACGCCGTCGCCATGCGGCCGAGCGCTGCTCGAGGCTCGTCGACCTCAAGAAGCGGAAGCCCGCGCGGCCCCGCCGTCCCGGGACGCACCATGGCCGCCGCCGCGCCCGCCGAAGCAGCCGCCTGCAGGTGATCGTGCCCGTCGAACCGGGGCCCCGCGATGGCCACGAACAGGTTGCCGCTCAGGTCCACCCGCGTGTCGGTTCCGATCCCTCGCACGGGCACGTTCGGATCATCACAGTGACCACCCGCCATGCGGGCCGCCTGACCAAGCGTCATCATGCTCATGTACGGCCCCCCAATCCCCCAAGGGAGGCGGCCGCCACGGCGCGGTCATCAAACGGAATGGACGCGCCGCCCACCAGTTGCACGGTCTCGTGCCCCTTCCCCGCGATCAGGACGCAGTCCTCCGGCCCGGCCGCCCCGATGGCCGCAGCGATCGCGGCAGCCCGATCCACCTCGCAGGTCACCGCGTCACGTTTCTCGGCAGGAACGCCCTCCAGCATGTCCTGCAGAATGGCGTCGGGCGATTCCGTTCGCGGGTTGTCGCTGGTCAGCCACACGGCATCTGCGCCGCGGCATGCGACCGCAGCCATGCGGGGCCGTTTCGTGCGGTCGCGATCCCCGCCGCACCCGACGACCACGATGATCTTCCCCACGCCGAGTTCGCGAAGGGACGCCAGCACCGCCGCCAGAGCCCCGTCGGTATGCGCAAAGTCAACCAGCACCTGGGGCGACGAACTGACCATCTCCAGCCGTCCGGGCGGAGCGATGGCGGTCGCTGCTCTCTCCGCGCACAACTCAAGCGGGACGCCAATCGCCTCCGCGGCGGCCACGGCCTGGAGCAGGTTCATCGCGTTGTGCCGACCGATCAGCGGCGCGTGCATCTGCACCTCGCGGCCTCCGGACCGAATCCGCAGCGTCAGCCCGTCCGGGCCCAGCGCATCCAAGTGGCCGGCCACATCGGCCTCCGACGTCAGCGAGCATCGAACAACCGGGGCGGCAGACGCCTCGGCCATGGACGCACCTGCGGCGTCGTCCATGTTGACGACGGCCACGGCGTCCTCGGCAAGCGTCTCAAACATGGATCGCTTGCAGGCCGCGTAGGCTGCCAGTGTGTCGTGGTAATCCAGATGGTCACCCGAGAGATTCGTAAAGATGGCCACGGCCAGATGGACCCCGTTGACACGACCCTGGTGCAAGGCGTGGCTACTGACCTCCATGACCGCTGCCCTGCACCCATGGGCGTGAACCGCGCCCAGCCAGTTGGCGACATCGGCCGCCATGGGCGTTGTCAACCGTGCTGGCCGGCGATGTCTTCCGTCGTCCACCACAACCCCGCCGAGCAGCCCGCACGCCGAGGAGCCGCCCGCCAGATGCTGGATCAGGGTGGTGACGGTTGTCTTGCCGTTGGTACCGGTGACGCCCACCACGGGCAGGCGGCTGGACGGGTCCCCTTGCAGGCGATGGGCCATGGCGGCCCCCACCCGCTCGACATCGGCCGCCTCCAGGGCGGGGCCCGATGCAGCCGCGCAGCCGGCGGTGTCGCTGAGGACGGCCACGGCTCCAGCGGCCTCCGCGTCTCTGACATAGGCCCGGCCGTCGGCGCCGGCCCCGCCGCGTGCGAGAAAGACGTCACCAGCCCCGACCTGCCGACTGTCCTCCACCACCCGCTCAGCCACCACGGACTCTGCGCCACGCAGCGGGGTGACCGCGAGTCCCTTGAGCACCGAGCCAATCGTTCGTCCACTCACGCGTCCACCGTAGTTCATGGTCGGCTCATCGACCAGCCGCCCACCAGTGCCCAATCCTGCCGTCAAGGGAGAATCAGCATCGCATCGCCGTAGCTGTAGAACCGGTACCGCTGGGCCACCGCTTCCGCGTAGATCCTGTGCATGAAGTCGAGCCCGGTCTTTGCCGCCACAAGCGCCAGCAGCGTTGACCGCGGCAGGTGAAAGTTCGTCAGGAGCCCATCGACCCGCCTGAACGTCCAGCCTGGTGCAATGAGCAGGTCCGTCACGCCGCCGGATCCGCCGCTCGGAAGCTCGTCCGGAAGCGACTCCAGCAGGCGGGTCGTCGTCGTGCCCACCGCGATCAGTCGCCCGCCCGCCTGTGGGCCACGGCCAATGACCTCGGCCGCCTCGGCGTCGATCGACCACGCTTCGCCGTGCATCTCATGATCCTCCAGACGATCGGCCGTCACCGGCCGAAAGGTGCCCTCGCCAACGTGAAGCGTGACGGCCGCCTCGCGGACGCCTCGCTCCCGGATCATGGACCGAAGTGGATCGGTCAGGTGCAGTCCGGCGGTTGGCGCGGCCACCGAGCCGGCGTGGTCAGGCCGCGCAAAGGTCGTGCGATACCACGCCCGGTCGGTCGCATCGTCGACGGATTCCTCTCGCCGGCTTCGCGCCTTGAGAATGTACGGCGGCAGCGGAGTGTGGCCCAGACCCTCAAGCGGCATGGCCGACCCGGCGAGCCACGCCCGCCCCCGCCTTGCCATCAACTCAAGTTCCCCGACGCGGCCGGCCGGACCGACCAACTCAATCCGCTCTCCTTCAAGCAGGCGGCCGGAAGCCGTCAACAGCACCAGCCATGCGCCATCTTCTTCGCCGAGATACAGACCCTCGACCCGCCCCCCACCGCGGCCAGGCCGGCCTTCCTTTCGCCGACCAATCAACCGCGCGGCGAGCACCGCCGTGTCGTTTCGAACCAACAGGTCACCCGCTTGCAAGTACTCCGGAAGGTCCGCAATGCGACGATGCTCCAGAGATTGCTCGCCCACCCGCGCCACGAGAAGCCTTGCGTCTTCCCGAGGTTCGGCGGGCCGGGTGGCGATCAGTTCGGGAGGCAGGTGATAGCCAAGCGCGTCAACATTCACGGCTGGCGCTCGATGTGTACGCCCTCGGGAAGCCATCGCAGCAACTCACCTGGAACACGTTTGAGCCCCCGACGCAGCGCCTTGGCCAGGGCGTACCGCATGGCGTCGTCTCGCCGCGCGCGGACGCGGTCCGTCACCGACAGGCCGCGTGCCGCCATCTCACGAATGGCCCACTCCCAGGCGAGATGCTCCTCCATACATCGAAGCCGCTGGCTGGCGAATCCGATGGCATGATGGCCCACTTCATGCATGAAGACCGCGCACGACATGGGTCCCCGCGGGTACGGAGACTCGATCATCCGCGTCACCGTTCCGTCGCGGCTGCGAACTTCCCAGGCGCATCCGCTTGTGGATGATCGCCACTTGCGCACGCGAATACCCCAGGTCCGCTTCATGTCTTCGACCAGCGCGTCGTACCGAGCCTGGCTGGCTCGCCGCTTCGGGGGACGCGGAGGCGGGGGCAGAGGCGCCGCCTTGCGGGGCGAGAGCAGATCCCAGAGCAGGCGAGCCGCGCTCATGGGACGGCCTCAAATGTGGTCGGCCAACTCTGACGGCAGCCCCGCGCCCACTCGGCAAAGGGTGCCGGTCGGCCCCCCGGCCGCTGGACCTCCAGAAGTTGAATGCCACCATCGGCGCATCCCAGAACACCCTCGCTGGTCAGCACACCTGGCGCCGAGGCGGCCGGGTGCGGTCCCGCCCGCAGCAGCCGCACGGCGTCGCCCCCGAGAAGCGCATCGCACCCCGGCCAGGGCGAGCACCCATTGATTCGGCACCGGGCCTCATCGGCGGTCATCGTCGGATCAATCCGGCCGATGCGACGGTCCAGTTTCGGGGCCGCCACAGCCAGCCGCTCATCCTGAGCCTCAGGGCGGAGCGAGCCGGACGCATGTGCGTCGAGCACGCGGTTGATGACGGCGGGGCCGAGCGACGCAAGCCGGTCGTGCAGATCGCCGGTGGTGTCGGTCGGCCCGATGTCGATGGCCGAGCGTGCCAGAACGTCCCCGGCATCCATGCGATCGGCCAGCGTGATGACTGACACGCCCGTCGTCTTGTCGCCGGCCATGACGGCGTGGTGGATGGGCGCGGCGCCGCGCCACCTGGGCAGCAGTGAGGCATGAAGATTGACAGCAAACCGGTCACGCAGCAGTTCGGGAGAGAGCTTCTGCCCGAACGCGATGACCACCCAGACTGCTGGAACGTCTCGAATCCGGTCCGACTGGGCGTTGGCGTCCTCGGTACGGAGCAGCGGAAGCCCGCGGGCCTCGGCCAGCGCGCTGACCGGCGTTGGCCGCAGCGTCCGGTTGCGGCCCGCGGGGCGATCCGGCTGAGACACAACGAGCCGGACCGCGTGGTGAGCAGCGAGGTCCTCGAGTACGGGGATGCCGAAGGCGCCGGAGCCGAAGAAGACGAGATCCATATCAGGTCAGGCTCGCTCCAACTCACGGATCGCCCGTCGATTGCGGAGGCGGTCCATGGTGGTCATCCGATCAATGATGAGCACGCCGTCGAGGTGGTCACACTCGTGCTGATACACCCGCGCGAAGTGATCGTCGCGTGCTTCGTCGATGTCGGCCCCGTCGAGCGTTCTGGCTGTCAGCCGAACCGCAACCGGCCTGCGGACGGTGACCTCGATACCGGGCAGGCTGAGGCACCCCTCCGTGTCCTCCGCCGCCGACGGATCGATGATTTCCACCGCCGGGTTGATAAAGACACGACCGCCCTCGGCTTCCCGATCGTCGGGATGACGCGTGACAAAGAGCCGCCACGGCACGCCGACCTGCGGAGCAGCCAGCCCGATTCCCTCGGCCTCGTGCATCAGTTCCAGCATGCGATCGGCAACCGCCCGGACGAGGTCGGTCACCTCAGGGATCGCCTCCGCCTTCCGCTTCAGCACTTCCGCCGGGTAGGGCAGGATTTCGAGAACTCTGGGGTCAATATGCACGGAGTCATGGTAGAGCGAGCGGCCCCTACCTGCCCGCTCGCACATTGACCAGAGCCCGGGCGATGGCGTACCGTACCGGCCTCTTTCGATACCCAGCCCCTCGGACCCATGGAGCACTGACGACGTGGCCCTCTTTGGACGCAAGAACCAGAACGACCAGGAGACCGGCGACGACGCCGGCGTGTTCGTACCCCATCCGGAGAAGGCCACGAAGTGGTTCAAGCATGCCTCCGACATGGTGGAGCGAACCAGCTACGAGACGGCACTGGTGTACTACGCCAGCGGCCTGCGATTCGACCCGGCCAACGAAGCGGCGCTCGCGGCCATGCTCGAGGCCGGGAAGCGTCACGTGCTCGACGGCGGGAAGCGGATTGCGTCGAAGCAGACCAAGACGGTCGAGGGGCCGAGCCCCGTCGAGAAGATGGCTGTCGCGCTGCTTTATTGGATGACAGACCTGCAGAACCCGGCCATGGCCATCAAGGCGCTCGAGTCGACGGTCAAGGCCGATCACGCCGTGACGGGCCGCTTCTTCGCCCCCCACGTTCTGGGCATCGTCAGCCGCGGCAAGAAGCCGACCAAGCAACAGTACGTGGACGTCAAGGACCATTGCAAGGCGCTCGAGGCGTGGGACCACGCGCTGATGGCCGGGCAGGCTGCCATGGCCCTGGACCCGACCGACGGGCCGCTTGAGCACGAAATCAAGGATCTCTCGGCGCAGCGTGCCATGTCCAAGGGCGGCTATGAAGAGGCCGCTGGCAAGGAAGGCGGCTTCCGCGAATTCGTCAAGGACATGGACAAGCAGCGCGAGCTGGAGCAGGAGGAGTCCATTGCCGGCGCCGGCGGCGGCGCCGAGCAGGTGCTCGCCCGGGCAAAGCAGCGGTTCGAAGCGTCACCCGACGTCGCCGACAACGTCAACCGATATGCCACCCTCCTGCGGCGAGAAGGTACCGATTCGGCGCTCAAGGAAGCCGAAGCGGTGTACATGCGAGGCTTCAAGAAGACCAACGAGTATCGGTTCCGCATGGCAGCCGGGGACATTCGGATGCAGCGAACCCGCGACCGCATCAAGGCGTTGGAAGAAGCGGAGGATTCCGCAGACGCCGCAGCGAACGAGCAGCGGATTGCTACGCTCCAGACGCAACTGCTGGACTTCGAGGCCAAGGAGTTTGAAGAGCGGGCCGCCAAGTATCCCACCGACCGGACCATCCGGTTCCACCTCGGCGAGGTGATGCTGCGGAGAGGTGATACGGAAGCCGCCATGGGATGCTTCCAGAAGGCCAAAGATGAGCCGCGGCTCCGCGCCGCCGCGGGGCACCTCCTGGGACGCTGCTTCGCGATGGAAGGATGGCATGCCGAGGCGGCCGCCGAGTACCGGGACGTCCTCTCGAAGATCGACGCCACCGAAGCCGCCCGCGAACTCGAGATCCGCTACGACCTCATGGTGTCCCTCATCGAGATGGCCAAAACGGAAGACTGCCAGAGCCACGCCCGTGATGCGTTGGAAATCTGCTCGGGCATCGCCCGGCAGGACATCACCTACCGCGACATTCGCGACCGCCGCCGAGAGATCGACGAGTTGGTCAAACGGCTCGCCTGACACCGCATGGCCAGCGTCATCGCCGTCATCCCCACCCGAATGGGCTCCACCCGGTTCCCCGGGAAGGCGCTTGCCGCCGAGACCGGCCGCCCCCTCGTCCTGCACGTCGCCGACGCCGTCGCCCGCAGCAGCCGGGTCGATCGCATCGTTGTGGCTTCGGAAGACAGTGCCATCGAGGCCGCCTGCCGGGCCGCGGGGGTCGACCACGTCATGACGGCGGCCACCCATCCCAACGGCTCCAGCCGCATGGCAGAGGCCGCCGCCGATCTTGACGCCGATGTGTTCCTGAATGTGCAGGGCGACGAGCCGGAGATCGACGCCGGCACGATCGACGCGACCGTCGATGCGTTGGTGGCCACGCCCGATGCGGGCGTCGCAACCGCGGCAACCCCGCTCAAGCGAGGGGCAGATCATGACAACCCCAACATCGTGAAGGTCGTGACCGCCCTCGACGGAACAGCCCTGTACTTCAGCCGGACCCCGATCCCTCATGGCGACGACACGCCGCTCAGGCACATCGGCATCTACGCCTTCCGCCCAGACGTCCTCGCCCGCTACCCGGGCCTGGAGCCGACACCGCTAGAGCAGTCGGAGCGGCTCGAACAGCTTCGGCTGCTGGAGCATGGCATCGGCATCGCCGTGGCACGCGTCCCGACCGGGCACGGCGGAATCGACACACCGGAGCAGTACGCCGCGTTCGTCGATCGATGGCGAACCAACCATCCGGATTGATGGACATGGGGCCGGCGCGGTAGGATCAACCATGCCCCACCACCAGACGCCGTATCGCTCCCCGGATTCCACCTCCTCCGATGAATCGACCGGCGCACCACAGGAAGACGGCTTTCTGAGCCAGTTCGGACGCTCGGCGGAGACGACCGAGTTCTTCTCGCCAATCCCGGACGGCTATCGGCCCGGCGCAACGGCCTTCGTCGCCGTCATGGGCACGGTCATGTCCGGGCTCGGGAAGGGCATCTTCAGCGCGTCGCTGGCCAAGTTGATCAAGGGGAAGGGCCTGCGGGTGGCGCCGATCAAACTCGAGGGATACCTGAACGTCGACAGCGGCACGTTGAATCCGTATCGGCACGGAGAGGTCTTTGTGCTCGACGACGGAACCGAGTGCGACATGGACCTCGGCACCTATGAACGCCTGCTCGACCAGAATCTCACTCGGAACAACTTCACGACTGCGGGGCAGATCTACACCGAGATTCTCGACCGCGAGCGGCGAGGGGGCTACCTCGGCCGCGACGTGCAGATGATTCCGCACGTCACCGGCGAAGTGAAGCGGCGGCTGCGGGAACTCGCCATGACCGGCGGCGAAGACGGCGGCCCGGTGGACGTCGTTTTCATCGAGGTCGGAGGAACGGTGGGCGACTATGAAAACGGCTTCTACATTGAAGCCCTGCGGGAACTCGCCTTTGAGGAAGGCAGGGAGAACTTCTGCTTTGTGGCGCTCACGTACGTACTCGAGCCGCCCGCGCTGGGAGAGCAGAAGTCCAAAGCGGCCCAACTTGGCATCAAGCGTCTGATGGAGTCGGGCATTCAGCCTCAGATCATCGCCTGCCGCGCAGAGCAGCCTGTGACGGAGACGGTTCGGCAGAAGGTTGCGATGTTCACGAACGTCCCGCTGCCGCGTGTCTTCTCCATGCACGATCGCGAGTCGATCTACTCGATTCCCGAGTCTATGCGAGCGGAAAGCCTTGACCGTGAAGTACTGACCATTCTGGACCGGCACCACCTCGTCAAGCCCGTCGAGGAAGACCGCGCTCGGGCGGCATGGCAGAACTACGCCACCGGCATCCGCGCGTCCCGGCGACACACCGTACGGCTCGGCATTCTCGGCAAGTACACGGCGCTTCGCGATGCCTATGCATCCATCGACAAGGCCATCGAGCACGTCTGCACACACCTGTCCGTCGAACCGGACGTGCGGTGGATTGACGTTACGGACTTCACCACAGACAACGCGGGTACCGAGCTTGCGACGCACGACCTGCATGCGGTCATCGTGCCGGGCGGGTTCGGCGAGCGGGGCGTGGAGGGGAAGGTCGCAGGCGTGCAGTGGATTCGTGAGCAGCAGATTCCGTTTCTCGGCATCTGCCTTGGATTCCAGGTGGCCGTCATCGAGTACGCCCGCCACGTCGCGGGCATTCGGGATGCCCATTCCACCGAATTCCGACAAGGTGACGCCGGCGCCGTCATCTCGGAACTGCCGGAGCAGAAGGAAATCGAAGGACTCGGAGGAACCATGCGGCTGGGTGGGCAGGACGTTGCCCTGACACCGGGCTCCATGGCATCCTGGCTCTACGGCGGCGAGACGCTGGTCCGGGCGCGGTTCCGGCACCGGTATGAGGTCGATCCCACCCACATCGAGCATCTGGAGCAGGCGGGGCTGGTGTTCTCCGGCAGGCATCCCAAGCATCCCATCATGCAGGTCTTGGAACTGCCACGCTCGGCGCATCCCTACTTCGTCGGCGCCCAGTTCCACCCGGAATTGACGAGTCGCCCGTTGCGACCACATCCCATGTTCATGGGGCTTCTGGCTGCTGCCGTGCGGCGGGCTTCCCCCGGCCTCTCCCGGGGCGAGGTGTCCACCCGGTGGCTGCCCGAGGACGACGGCGCCGACGATGGCGACCCTGCGGCGGCGGTTCCCACGACAGCGGCATGCTGAGGGTGCCCCACGGCAGTGAGGCCGTAGCCCGTGGGCTGCCCGGTCGGTACACTGCCACGCTTCGGCGATGTAGCTCAGTTGGTTAGAGCGAGGGATTCATAAACCCTAGGTCGCTGGTTCAAATCCAGCCATCGCCATGAACGCCGGGGCGGCGTCGGGACGCGCCCGAAGCCGCGCCGCAGGCTGGTTGAATGCTGGCCGAAGCCTGGCCAGAGCCTGATCAGTTCATGGCCGCGGCACCCCCCCACGCCTGGAATCCCGTGCCCGCTCCCCATGGCGCTCGATCAACCCGTCAGGCGGGCCCCACGGCTGGTCGACCGCGCACCACCACCATCCGCGCCGCACTCTGGCCGGCCTGGCCTGGCCGACTGGGCGAAAGCAGGCCAGCGGCGGGAATCGGCCCGCCCCGCCGAGCCTGCCTGCGGCGTCGCGGCCGTCGCGCCACCAATGACGCGGCTCAAAGGGTCACTCCTCAACCGGTCTTCCACGTGGCTCCCCCCTCGCTCCCCACCTGATGGCTCCCCCACCTGGTCCCCGCGGCTGGTTCCCTCAACTGGTTTCCCCCCAAAAGAAACCCCGCCGCAGCGAGTGCTGCGGCGGGGCCAGAGTTGCGTGGACTGAACCGCTGGCCTCCACCCACCGAAGCGAGCGGAGAACCAAAGTCACGTCATCGCGTTCAGCGACGACGGCGGCGACCGGCAAGGCCGGCAACACCGAGAAGGGCCAACGCGCCAGGGGCGGGAACCCATGACACGTTCAGGGCCTGATACGTCTCGCCGTTGGCGTCCTTCCCCTGAAGGCTGACATAGCCTTCAACGGAAGCACCGGTGGCGACCGTGAACTGACCGATCAGGACCATGCCGCCCAGTTCGCCGCCCTGCGGGTCAACGGGTGTGACGAACCAGGAACCGTTGTTGGTTGTCAGGTTGCCACCAGCTTCGAAGTTTGAGAAGTCGATGCCGATGGTCTTGAGTTCATTGGACGCAAACGGATACCCGTTGGCGTAGAGCGAACCCACGGTCACGTACGAGTCCCACTCGACCGAGGGGGCAAGCGGGAAGAACGCGTTGTTGATGGACAGCGACGTCGCGCCACCCAAACCGTTCTGGTAGAACGCGCCCGACGAGGCCACAATGTTCAAGGTGTTTTCGGAGTTTCCGAAAACAGCGTCGATCCGAGCACCTTCGTCGACATTCGCATAGATGCGATAGGTATCTCCGGTGCCCACGTCTGAATGGACCAACTCGACCGTAAACCCGTTGAAGGGGCTCGCTTGGGCCAGTCCGGCAAGCGTCAGCGCCGCGCCGGTTCCAAGCAGTGTCATTGCTTTCATGACTTTTCTTCTCCTCCCGTTTGACCGGGATGAAACTTGCCGTTGGCGGCTCCCCGCCGCAGGCACTCCAGTTACCGCCTCCTCAGTTGCCTGAAAAGACGCCGCTTCCACCAGCAATCTACTGCATCGCCGCTCGCGGGCAGGGGTGGCTTTTCCGAGTTTTTCGAAAAAATGCGGCGAGAAACCTCAAGAAACTGGCCTATTTACGATGTCACTCGAGGGCGCCGCATCACCTCCGAGGGGGCTCCAAGCGGCGTTACGGGCTTGTTTCGACCCCTTTCGAGGCCCTCGGGCCATGCGGAACTGGAGCCCGCCGCAGCAGCCAGACCGGGCGAGTCCTGCGGGGGAGGGAGCCCCGCGTGACCGAGACCCCACCGCGACCGGGGGCCCTCTATGGCAACAAACGCCTCCGCTCGGGGGGCGGGCCTTCGGGTGAGGCCTGCGCCGGGCGGGGGCGTTCGCAGCAATGACCCCGAGGAGAATCGAACTCCTGTTTTGAGGATGAGAACCTCACGTCCTAGCCGCTAGACGACGGGGCCGAAGCGAGGCAGTCTAACAGGAAGCGGGCGGCGAGAAAGGCGTCTGCCTAGTCAGGGAGCGCCAAAACGAGCCCCCCCACGACCTGGCCGCTCGGCTCGGCCGACCGCGCCCGCCGGTACCAGAGGTCGGCGGCCTCAAAGTCCTGAGGCACCCCAAACCCCATTTCATACGCGCCCGCCACCACGACCATCGCCACGGGTGATCCGGCTTCGGCCGCCCGACGCCACCACATCGTCGACGCCTCCGGGTCAAGCGGCGTGCCCCGCCCCGAAGCCCCCGCCACGGCCAACCCGATCATGGCATCCACATCGCCCCGGCGGGCCGCCTTGTGCCACCACGCGACGGCCTCTGCGTCATCCCGCATCGTGCCCGTTCCATTGAAGAGGCATCGGCCCCAAGCAGCCATGGCAGCCGGCCGCCCCCCTTCGGCTGCCCGCCTGAACCAGATGCTTGAGCGGGTCTCACTTCGGGTGACCCCGAGCCCATCTCGGTAACAGACGGCCAGATCGTACATCGCGTCCGAATGTCCGGCCTCCGCAGCGATCCGCCACCAGGCGGCCGCCTCGGCCCGGTCGGGGGCGGTGCCCCGCCCTGCGAAGACCGCGCAGGCAAGCCGATGCGCCGCATCGGCATCGCCCTGGGCTGCGGCCGCGTCCAGCCACCAGACGGCCTCCTCCCACCCGGTTTCGTCTTCAGTATCGAGCAGGTTGCTGGCCAGACCTTTCATGGCGGACACGTCACCGGCTTCGGCCGCTTCTCGCGTATCGGCCATGGGATCGACGTCCGGTCCACCAGAGGCACATACGGAGAGGGTGAGGCATGCAGCGGTGATCATGAGGCGGCTCCCGTCAGGGGGGCATCGGGTGCTGAATCCACCACCTGAAGCCAACCTGCCGAGAACGCGCTCGGCCGCGTCGGGTCGTGCGGGTCAGCGGGTCAACTTGCGGTAGGTGATGCGACGGGGCCGATCCGCATCCATTCCCAACCGTCGCCGGCGGTCTTCCTCGTATGTGGTCCAGTTCCCAATGGACCACCGGACACGCGAGTCACCCTCAAAGGCCAGAATGTGCGTCGCGATGCGGTCGAGGAACCACCGGTCGTGGCTGATGATCAGCGCCGTGCCCCCGAAGGATTCCAGCCCTTCCTCAATGGCCCGAATAGTGTTCACGTCCAGGTCATTGGTCGGCTCGTCGAGCAGCAGCACGTTCGCCCCGGCCCGGAGCGTCCGAGCCAGTTGCACGCGATGCCGCTCGCCGCCGGACAGCGTCCCGACGGCCCGCTGCTGCATCGCGCCCGGAAAGCCGAACCTTGACACATAGGCGCGGCTGTTGACGGTCACACCGCCCAGGTTCATCTCCTCGTCGCCGTCGCTGACAGCCTCCCAGACGCTCCGATCGTCCGGCAAGGCGTCCCGGCCCTGCTCGGCGCAGGCCAGTTCGACGGTCTCACCGATCCGCAGTTCGCCGCAGTCCGGTGGTTCATCACCAAGCAGCATGCGAAAGAGCGTGGTCTTGCCTGCGCCGTTGGGCCCGACGATGCCCACGATGGCCCCGGGGGGAATGGAGAACGCCATGTCCTCGACCAGCACGGTGTCGCCGAAGCTCTTTCGAACCCCGTCTGCGTCCACGACCAGATCTCCAAGCCTTGGCCCGGGCGGAATGAAGATCTCCACACGCCGCGCCTGCTCGGGCCGGTCCTGAGCCATGAGATCTTCATAGGCCGTGATGCGGGCCTGGCTCTTGGCTTGACGCGCCTGGGGGCTCCGGCGGACCCACTCAAGCTCGCGCTGCAACGCCTTCTGCCGTTTGCCTTCACGCCTGGTCTCGGCAGCCAGCCGCTTCTGCTTCTGCTCAAGCCACGACGAGTAGTTGCCCTCCCACGGAATCCCCTCGCCCCGGTCCAGTTCCAGAATCCAACCCGCGACGTTGTCGAGAAAGTAGCGGTCGTGCGTCACAGCAATGACCGTGCCCGCGTACCGCTGCAGGTGTTGCTCCAGCCAATCCACGCTCTCAGCGTCGAGGTGGTTCGTCGGCTCGTCCAGCAGCAGAATGTCCGGCGTCTGAAGCAGGAGCCGGCACAGGGCCACCCGCCGCCGCTCGCCCCCCGAGAGCGTGTCAACCTGCCGATCGTCGGGCGGGCAGCGGAGCGCGTCCATCGCCATTTCCAACCTGGAGTCCAGGTCCCACGCATCCGCCGCATCGAGCGCCTCCTGGACTTCGGCCTGCCGCGCCAGCAGTGCCTCCATGGCGGCGTCATCCATGGGCTCGGCAAAGGACGCATTGATGCGATCGAACTCCTTCATCAGCGCGACGGTGTCGGCCATGCCGTCTTCAACGACCGCTCGCACCGTTCGCGTCTCGCCAAGCAGCGGTTCCTGTTCCAGATAGCCCACGCTGTACCCCGGCACCCGCTGAACCTGGCCGTCAAAGTCGGTGTCAACGCCGGCCATGATCTTCAAGACCGTGCTCTTCCCCGCGCCATTGAGCCCCAGGAGTCCGATCTTGGCCCCGTAGAAGTACGACAGCGAGATGTCCTTGATGATGGTCCGCTTGTCGATGGTCTTGGACACTCCGAGCATGGAGTAAATGATGTCGGGCATAGTGCTGGTTCCATACTCGGGAGTACAGTGACGTGATGTTGACTGGCGTGGACCTGGGAGGGACGAAGATTGAAGCCGCCGTACTCGGTGACGATGGCGCGGTCCTCGCCCGGCACCGGGTGCCGACGCCGAAGGGACAGTATGACGCAACCATCGAGGCCGTGGCCGCCGCAGTCCGCGTCGCGGAAACGCAGGCCGGCGGAGGGGGACCCCACATTGGCATGGGCGTACCGGGCAGCCCATCGCCGAGGTCCGGCCTGATGCGAAACTGCAACTCGACGGTGCTCAACGGCCGCCCGCTGGCCGCGGACCTTCGCGCCGCAACAGGCCGGGAGATTCGCATGGCCAATGACGCCAACTGTCTGGCCCTCTCGGAAGCCACCGACGGCGCGGCGGCGGGCGTGACGTGCGTGTTTGCGGTGATCCTGGGCACCGGCGTCGGCGGCGGGATCGTGATCGATGGCAGGCTGCTCGAAGGTGCCAACGGCATCGGCGGCGAGTGGGGCCACATACCGCTTCCGTGGCCGACCGAGCAGGAGCGTTCGGCCCGCACGTGCTGGTGCGGGCGCACCGATTGCCTGGAAACGTGGCTCTCAGGCCCCGCGATCGAAAGCGAATGGGCCGGCGAGGGCCGCCCGCCGCTTCCCGCGACCACGATCGCTTCGGCCCACGCCGACGCTGACGTGCCACGCCGCTGGGTGGATCGTCTCGCCCGCGCCACGGCCGTCGTCATCGACCTGATCGATCCGGATGTCATCGTGGTCGGCGGCGGACTCAACGCGATTGAGGCCATCTACACCGAGGTGCCGAAGCTGTGGCCCGGTCTGGTCTTCAGCGACGCCGTGGACACCCGCATCGTCCCCGCGATGCACGGCGACGCCAGCGGCGTCAGGGGCGCCGCCCGCCTTCCAGCACGCTACTCGTCCTGAACATTGACGCCGGGCTGATCCATCGGATCGCCGGTCGGAGATTCGGCGCTCGGGACCAGGGTCTCGGCGCCGGGCGCGATGTCGGACTCGTCCAGGTCTGCCTCCCGATCCAGCCGCTCACGCGTGATGAACGGGTCGGGGTCAAACGGGTCACCCTGGGGCGCGCCGGCCCCGCTGAGCGTGGCGAGCGACGGATCGCCCGCCGTCCCGTCCTGATGACGCATGGCCGCAGACCCTTCGGCCGCAAGCGCCGCTTCCTGCGCGTTCAGGTCCTTGGTGTCCACCGGGCCGGAGCAGCCGCCCGCGAGGAGTCCAACGCACACAATGAATCGTCCAATCGTCGGCCTCATCATCAGCATGGATCACTTGCCTCCCTGTTGACCGCAGCATACCGGCCCCACCGGGGACCGGTCGCACCGGCGGCATCGCGGCCCGCCGCAGCAGATACCATGCTCCAACCGACAGGTGGGGTGGCAGAGCGGTTGAATGCGCCGGTCTTGAAAACCGGTATACGCTTCGGCGTATCGCGGGTTCGAATCCCGCCCCCACCGTTGGCCGGAGTTGCCTGCATGCCGACTGTCCACGCCCTGATCCGGCGCCTCTGCACCATCACCGCAGCCGCTGCGTTGATGACCTGGTGCCCAGGCTGCCTGCCGCCTTCAGCCCCCCTGCACGCCCGACTCGAGGTCCGTGACGCCGCCACCGGCCGCCCGGTGCCGGATGCCACCGTGCGGTGGACCGGAGGCAACCTGTTCATTCCGCCGCGGGAGGTCCTGGGCCCGCCCATCTCACCGGCGGCCACGCCCGCGGGGGGCCGGGCCGTCACCGATGAGGATGGCGTGGCGACGCTCACGCTCGCGGGAAACCGACCGAATGACCTGACGGTTCAGGCGGATGGGTACCAGCCTGTGCATGTCGTGCTCAAGGCGTCCGCGTCGACGGTCGGCGGCGCGGTCATCTGGACCGAGGGCATCGCGGCGCCATCGAGCCCCGCCCGGCCGGCCGCGCCGACCCTTCAGGTGCGAGTGCGACCGGCTCAGTGAGCCTTGAGTTGGCCCTGCCGCGTGTCCGGCTCGCACAGTGAAGCCTTCATGAAGTCGCGGTTCATGCGACCGATGAATCGGATCGAGATGCCCTTGGGGCAGGCATCCTGGCACTCCGCGTAGTTGGTGCACGCGCCAAAGCCTTCGGCGTCCATCTGGGCCACCATGGTTCTGGCCCGCTTCCAACGCTCTGGTTGCCCCTGCGGGAGCAGGCCCAGGTGCGACACTTTGGCGCCGGTGAACAGCATCGCTGCTCCGTTTGGACAGGACGCAACGCAGGCGCCGCAGCCGATGCACTCCGCCGCGTCCATCGCCTCTTCGGCCACCGGATGCGGGACCAGCGACGCATTCGGCTCGGGCTTCGGGCCGCTGTGCGCCGAAATGTACCCGCCCGCCTCGATGATTCGGTCGAAGGCCGTTCGATCCACCATGAGGTCTTTCACAATCGGGAAGGCGCCGCTGCGAAACGGCTCGATCCAGATCTCGTCACCGTCCTTGAAGGCTCGCATACGAACCTGACAGGTGGTCGACTTGTGACCCGGCCCATGCGGCCGGCCGTTGATGACGCAGGAACATGCGCCGCAGATGCCTTCTCGACAGTCACTGTCGAAGGTCACCGGATCGTCCCCCGCAGCGATGATCCGCTCGTTGAGCGTGTCGAGCATTTCCAGAAACGACATGTCCTCTTCGACGCCGTCCAGTTCGTGCCGCTGAAACCCGCCTTTGTCTTCGGGACCACTCTGACGCCAGATGTGCAGAATCATTCGCATCACTTGTAGCTCCGGGTCATGAGGGGAAGCGCGTCAAAGGTCAGATCTTCCGTGGTCTTCTCGTGCGGGCCGTCGTCTTTCCACTCCCACACACCAACATTGCCGAACTCGTCGTCGTTTCGGACGACCTCGCCGTCTTCGGTCTGGTGCTCTTCTCGGAAGTGGCAGCCGCAGGACTCATCTCGCTCCAGCGCATCGCGGCACATGAGATGGCCGAGTTCCAGGAAGTCGCCAAGCCGCCCGGCACGCTCAAGCGCCTGGTTCGTCGTATCGGCGCGTCCCGGTACGACCATGTCGTGCTCATACGCGTCCTTGAGTTCATCGATCCTGACGAGCGCCTCTTTGAGACCGTCGGCCGTCCGTGCCATGCCGCACTTGTCCCACATGACCTCGCCGAGTTCCTTGTGGATGGCCATGGGCGTCCTGCTACCGGTGCGAGCCATGAGCCAGTCGATGTGCTCGCGTGCCTGCTTCTCGTGCTGGGCAAACGCGGGATGGTCGGTCCCCACTTTGTCCTGATAGATGTCATGCAGGCTGTCATTGATGGTCTGGGGCAGGATGAAGTAGCCGTCCGCCAGGCACTGCATCAGGCTGCTCGCGCCGAGCCTGTTTGCGCCATGGTCAGAGAAGTTCGATTCTCCAATGGCGTACAAGCCGGGAATGTTGGTCATGAGGTTGTAGTCAACCCACAGGCCGCCCATGCAGTAGTGAACTGCCGGGAAGATCCGCATCGGGGTCTTGAAGGGCGAGTCGGTCGTGATCTCCTCATACATGTCGAAGAGATTGCCGTATCGCTCTGCAATAACCTGATGGCCCCGCTGCTCAATGGCGTCGGTGAAGTCGAGGTACACCTGCTGCTTCCCGTCGACACCAAGGCCGTCGTCGCAGACATACTTGGCATTCCTCGCAGCCACGTCCCGAGGCACGAGATTTCCGAATGACGGATACCGCTCCTCGAGGTAGTAGTACCGATCCCCCTCCGGAATCTGGTGGGGCGGACGCGTGTCGCCGGGGTTTCGGGGCACCCACACGCGGCCATCATTCCGGAGCGATTCGCTCATCAGGGTCAGCTTGCACTGGAAGTGACCACTGACTGGGATGCACGTCGGGTGGATCTGCACGTAGCACGGATTGGCGAACCCTGCCCCCCGCTTGTGCGCCCTCCAGGCCGCCGTCGCATTGCTGTTGAAGGCGTTAGTGCTGTGGAAGAACACATTGCCGTAGCCACCGCTGGCGAGCACGACGGCGTCGGCTGCGAGGCTCCGAATCTCCCCGGTCTGGAGGCAGCGGTACACGACCCCGCGGCACCGGCCGTCGATGTTGACGATGTCCTGAACCTCGGTCCGGGGATACATGACGGCATTGCCGGCGGCCACCTGCTGATGCAGGGCCTGATATCCGCCGAGCAGTAGTTGCTGGCCGGTCTGGCCGCGACAGTAGAACGTCCGCTCTACAAGCACGCCGCCGAACGACCGGTTGGCGAGTTGGCCTCCGTACTCCCGGGCGAACGGCACACCCTGCGCCGTGCATTGGTCGATGATCCCGGTCGCCACCTCCGCCAGCCGCCACACATTGGCCTCGCGTGATCGGAAGTCGCCGCCCTTCTGAGTGTCATAGAAGAGCCGATACACACCGTCACCGTCATTGCGGTAGTTCTTGGGGGCATTGATACCGCCCTGGGCGGCGATGGAGTGCGCGCGGCGGGACGAGTCCTGAAAGCACATGACATGGACGCGATATCCCTGCGCGGCGAGGGACGCAGCCGCGGCAGCGCCCGCCAGACCGGTACCGACCACGACGATGTCGTACTTCGGTCGGTTCCGCGGGCCAACGAGTTTCACGTGCTCAAGGTGATTCCGCCACTTGTCGCGAATGTCACCGTCGGGGATTCCGGCATCAAGTTCAAGCATGTCAGTGGGTCTCCGACACGTCCGCGGCGTGATCCGCGGGGGCTGGAAGGATGCCGGTCCAGAAGCAGAACGGCACGGACGAGAATCCGACGAAGAGCCCGAAGGAGAGCAGCCACGCCCAGATTCGGAATCCGCGATTGCGATCCTGGTTGTCAAGGCCCAGTGTCTGCAGGAATGACCACCCCCCGTGATAGAGATGGATGCAGATGCAGGCCATGACGAAGATGTAGATCGCGGCCACCCACCACATGGAGAAGGCGGCGTGGAGATTCCGGTACACCTCGGCCATCTCATGCCCGTCCTCTTCGACGAAGAGCACGGGGGCCGGCTGGATGTCCCCGGTGGTGAATTGAAGAATGTGCAGCACCACGAAGATCAGAATGACGGCCCCGGACGCCTGCATGAGCCTTGCAGCGATCGTTGACGCCTGCAGGTGGTGTCGGCGGTACCGCTGTGGCCTGGCCCGCTTGTTCTGTTTGATCAACAGAAAGACCGTCACGATATGGGCAACGACGCAGACCAGAAGGACCGCCCTGGTGATCCAGAGCACGCCCGCCCACCCGAAAATGGGCTCCATGATCGTGCGAAGGTGCAGCGCATACTCGTCAATGACACCGGGACCGGCGAACACCTTGAGGTTGCCTGCCATGTGCAGAATGAGAAACAGGAACAGCACGACGCCGGTCACGGCGACGACGACCTTCTTGCCGATGGCCGTCCGGTAGAAACTCATGACTCGCATGCGGTCCTCCTGCACCAACAAACGCGACGAACGGGTCATCATACAGAAGGGTCAGTCGTGGGTCAGGGCGACGGACCGGCCCAGGCCAGAACACTCGCGACGGTTGTGTCGTCGGCAAGGGCGTCGCCCCCGGACCACCCGCGCACCGCAGCCAGAAGTTCAACGACGTCCTCGTCCACGGTCCGGGTCCGGGCCAATACGGATTCGATGTTCGCCAAGCCGAACTGCTCGCCGGCGGCATCAGGCTGCTCCGGCACCCCATCGGTCATCAGCACAATGCGGTCCGACTCACCCAGTTGCACGACATTGGCCTGAAACTCGATCCCCTCGATGGCGCCCACGACCGGGGACGTGGCCGCATGGTGCATCTCCACACCGTCGCTCCGAACGTGCACCCAATATCCGTGACCTGCATCGACGTAGGTCAGCGACCCATCCGCGGCAAAGACGCCGACCCACAGCGTGAGAAACCGGTTGGATGCGCTTCTCGCCAGCACAAAGTTGTTCAGGTCCTCGACCGCATCAGCGGGCGAAGCGTGCCGCGCCAGGGCCGCGTGCAGGTAAGCCTGCGCAGCAGCCATCAGAATGGCAGCCCCGACCCCCTTCCCGGATACGTCGCCCAGAATGACGGCAATGCGGCCATGCTCCAACTGCACAACATCAAAGAGATCACCCGAAGCCACCCGCCCGGGATGAAACTCAACCGCGTACTGGAGGCCGGCGCCCGCCTGCCGCTTCAGCGGGATCATGAGTTGCTGCGCTTCGCGAGCAGCGGCCATCTCTTCGTCGAGTTCCCGCTGCCTCGCCTGCATCGAGCGTCGTCGCAGGTTAGCCATGGCCAGCCCTGCAAGCTTGCCCAGCGCCTCACAGAATCCGGCTGCATCCGGCGCCACGGCACTTTCGCTTGCGCGAGCGTCCAGGTACAGGCAGGCCGCAACCTGATCGTCGACGAGAATCGGGCAGCACATGGCAGAGTGAATCTCAAGCTCTGCGATGCTCTGGCCCCAATCGGCATTGCTCTGCTGCGCGGCCAGCGTCACCATCTCCCCGGCCGATGCGCGAATGACCAGAGACCGGCTGAACTGTGAGGCCTCCTGGCCCTCACGCGCCCAGGTCCCGAGCACTTCCACGGCTTCCTGATCGCCGGCGATGCGAACCAACGCCGCGCGACCGTAGCCCGTGCCCACAACCACCGACTCCAGCAGCGACTGGGCTAACTCACGCTCGGTGCCTGCGTCGTTGATCCGTCCTGCGCAGTCAATAATCAGTTGAAGGCGATGATGCGCGAGCTTGCCTGTCGCGGCCGGATCAATCCGCTTGACTTCCGCCGCGTCCTCGATCACCTCGGGCCCCCCGGTCATCGCGACGGTCGTCGGTGTCCACGTCCCCACCTGAAGCACCCAGGGCCCAACACCAATGCGGTCGCCCGGCGCCAGCGGCATGGGCTGGGTCTGTTCGATCCGCACATCATTCAGCCACGTGCCATTGGGCCCGCCCAGGTCGCTGAGCAGCCACCGACCTCCGACGTGCTTCACTTCCGCGTGGCGGCGAGACATCGTGGCGTCAACCAGGTGCACCTCGCAGGCACTGCCGCGACCGATGACGGCTCCGGCCCGCGTCACCTCCACGGGAGGTACGGCCGGACCGCGCACCGCCACCAACCGAAGCATCCCTGCGGCCTGTTCTGTCTCCACGTGCGTGTAGCCTCGCTCAGCACTCACGCCCGCATGCTACCGCCCCGCTGGCGTGCTGGCGGCCCTCGTGGGCCCCGCAGTACACTCTCCCCCTTCGAGTCCACGTAGCTCAATTGGATAGAGCGTCGGCCTCCGAAGCCGAAGGTTGCAGGTTCGAGTCCTGCCGTGGACGTCCCCCGCGGGGCGGCGTTCCTCACGATGTCCGGGAGTAGACTCCAGCACATGCCCTCCATCGCCTGCCCCTGGTGCGGACACGACACCGACGCCGCTGATGCCCGGTTCATCGCCGCCTCGCCCACGCTCGCTGGCGACCCGGTCCTCGGAGCAGCCGCCCAACTGCGATTCCTCCCATGCAACTTCGACGCGGGCGCCCGGCCTCTTGACCCGGCGGGCGCGCCTTCCACACGCCCAGCGTGTCCCGCATGCAGAGTGGAGTGGCCAACCCCCATCTGGTACGCGCGGGGCTATGGCATCGTGCAGGTTCCGGACTGCCAGACCGCGCAGGCTCTGCTGACCGGCGCGTCCACTGCCCTGCACCAGGCAGGCTGGAACCTGCATGACATCACCCCCGAAGGTCTTCGGTCTGCGCTCTCGGCTGACGCCGCCTCGCCTCGCATCGGCTCGCTCCAACTGGAACGGGCCGACGAGCGGTGGGTCATCCTGCTCGCAGTGGATCCTCCTGCCATCGGCCCCGATGTCGTCGTTGCCGACGAACCGGAACCTCCGGCTTCGGGCGTCGTCCGAGTCGTCCGTTCCTCGACAAGCGACCGGCCGATTGCGGCTCCGGCGGATCTGCAAGACGCCATGCCGATCACCGCGGGCGACTTTGAACATCCTGCCGGGTGGCCCCCGCGGTGCGTCCGTGTGGCTGCCGACGGCCGCGGCGATGCGATGACCCTGCTGCTGGCAGCGACCGCAAGGACCTCGTCCGATGCATGAACTCGTTCACACCTGGGCCGGAATGGGCGCCGAGGGCGGGTTCCAGACCGTCCGGCGATCGCCCGGCCTCAGTGACGCGGCGGCGGAAGCATTGATTGATCGCTCAGGCATGGTCGTCTCGGATCCACCGGCCAGACCGATTCTGGCCTTCCGCATGCTCCCCCTCGACGGAACGCCCACGGCCGTGCTGACGCGGATCGTGCAAACGCCCGGCCCCACCCCCGCCAGACCCTGCAGGCTCGCGCACCACCTGGTTCTCAACGCACATGAGCGGCCCGAGTGCGGCCCGGCAGCGCTGCTCACGGGGGGATGGTTGCCCGACGTGTGGCAAGACGACTGGGAAGCCACCGCCGTGCCAGAACACGTCGCGGCGACACCACCGGGCGAGCTGGACCCGGCCTGGTCTGAGTTCGTGCTTCGCCGCGCCGAAGGTGCTGCCTGCACCACGCTGATCACCCCGGAAGGGACGGCCCCTGAAGCGTGCCTTGCTGCGATGTTTGCCTCCTTCCCCGCGGAGGACCGCTGGCGTGTGACGTTTCTGTGTAACGGCTTCCAATTGCCGGATGCGGCGCTGCTTCGACTGGTGTCGGACGGCTCCGTCGCGGCCGCCCGCCTGGCCCATGCCGGCGAGGGGCTGACCGTCCATCTGACCGAAGAGCCACCCCGGCCCGAGCCCATCACGCCGCCGCGCCGCGAGCAGCCGGACATCCCGCTGCGGCTGGAGGCAAGAGAAGGCCCACCCATCCTGGTGCTGGTGCTGGCCGTCCTCACGCTGATCGCCCTGGCGGTGGCAGCATGGACGCTTGGAGTGTTCGGGCCATGACCATCGCCCAGAATCTGCAGCGGGCGATCGCAACGCCCCACGAAGATGCCGCCGACCTGTGCGCGGCGGCGAACCAGACCGTCTCCAGGTGCGCCGACTGGCTGGAGCGGGGCCTCATCTTTGAAGCCGCCGCGCTCAATGCCGATTCGGGAAACCTCATTGGCCTGCTGATCCGATTGAAGACCGGGTCCACGCCGGTCCCCGATGGGCTGGCGATTCCGCCGACTCAGATGCTGGACCGGCTCGCCCGCCTTCCCGCCATCGCGGCCGACCACCGCGGCGAGTTTGCAGCCTGGATCACGGCCAACCTGACCGACGCGCCCCTGCTGGACCGACTCGCCGCCATCAACCGGCTGCACGCCCTGGATCCCACCAACCCGTCATGGCGATCCAGCCATGAACGGCTGGAGCACGGCGCCGTCGCCGTCTGGAACGACGAAGTCGATCGATGCATCGAAGAAGGCGACGCAACCTCACTCGCAGCGGCCGGAAGGCAGGCCGACGCGATGACGCTGCTGACCCCGGGCGGCCAGCGTCTCCTGCACAAGATTGATCGCGCCCAGGCGGCGACCGCCAGGGAAGCTGCCGCGGCGGAACTGGAGGCGGTGGCCGACCGTCTCCATGTGGCATGGGCCGCCATGGACTTCACGGCAGCGCGGCGATTGCTTGCCGAGTGGAAGGCCCTCGATCAGCGAACCAACGGCGGCAACGAGGCCGACGTACGCGGCGTCGCGGCATGGCTGCATGCGGAAACCGAGAAGCGACGTCGAGCGGCGCATGTCCAGGACCTGATCGCCGACGTGGTGCGTGCGCTTGACGAATTGGAGCCGCTCGGCGTGGTCGAGCAGCGGTACGCCGCACTTCTGGGCGTGGCCGACCACGTCCCAGCCGCCGTTGAAGCCCGCGTGTCGCACCGAATTGCGGAAGGCAGGCGGCAGCGAGGTCGGCGGTACGTGGTTTCGATCCTCAGCATTGTCGCCATCGCATGCCTCATCACGACGGCGCTGGTCGTCCGGCAGCGGAGCATGGAGCGAGCGCGGACCATCGAACAACTGGCCGGATGCATGGCGGCCAATCTGGAAGAGGGGCGGCTGCGAGAGGCCGTGGACTGCTGGAACGAGGCGGCGCGGGCCGCGGTCATCGATGCGCCGCAGATTGCGGCCAAGCGAGCGGCCATTGTTCGGGCCACGCTGGATCTGCGGGACGCCGAGCAGCGGGCGGTGCAGCAGGTCGTCGAGATCCAGGCCGCCGTCGGCGAGCCAGACCGCTCGCTCGAGGAGATTGACGCGCTGGTCAAACGGCTCAATGAACTTTCCGCGGATGTGCCCCGCGAGGCGCTGGATGTCCATGCCGCCGCCCTTGCAGAGGCGACGTCGGTGCGAGGCACGATGATCGAAACGCTCCGCGCCGGCATCAAAGCTGAACTGACCCGAATTGAGCAGTTGGTGCCCGAGCGGCATGTGCCCGTGGCGGATCTCCGGGCATGGCGAACCCGGCGTTCCACACTCGCCGGCGCGTTGGACGCGTTGGCAGCCATCGATCTCAAGGGCGGGCTTGCAGGCACCGACCTGAGCCTGCGGATCACCCGGCTGGACGCGAGGCTGAACGACTTGCTCGAATCGGTTCAGAGCCGTATCGATCAACTTGAAGAGGTCGAGACCGTCGCCGCAGAACTGCGACGCATCCCCATCAGCGAAGCAACCTGGATTGCGGCCTGGACGCGGCTGCTGGAACTCAACCCGGCACTGGTGCATGACATCGACCCGAATGCGTGGACCGAGGCGAGCGAGGCCGGCCGCGCTGCTCAGGCCACTGCGCACTGGCGTGACCACGTGCTGCCGATTGTCGAGCAGGCACGGCTGCTGAACCCTGATGGCCCGATCAGTGCTGGCGCTGCCGCGCGGGCCGGCACGACCCTTCGCGCGCACCTGGACCTGTACGACCAGTACACCCCCTACCACGACATCGCCACGCATCTGGCCGAAGTCGCCTCGGCAATTCAGTCACAATCCCACCGGGGCGACCTTCGCCAGGCGATGTCGGATGCCGGGCTGCTTGAGCTCCACCGCGCACCGCACGCAACCGGCTACCGATACCTGCGATCCGAAAACGGCATGTGGCTCCGGGTCGACTCGACGACCGACCTCGGCTTGAAGCCCGCCGACCTGATCGCCATGTCGGGAGATGACATCGCCAACCTCTACGCGTCACCCGCCGTGGCACCCATGTCATCGGCCCTGCAGCGAGGGTTGGATGCCTGGGAGCAGCACGATGCGCCGAGCGACGCGGCCATCCTCAACCTGATCACCGTGCTGGAGTCTGGCGTTCAGGCAGATGAGCTGCTCAGGCTGGCGGTGCTGCGAGCGGTCTGGTCGGCCATGCTGGAGCAGGACGTTCCGATGTCCGACGAAGTCCGCCAAGCGGCAACCGCGTGGCTGGAGTCCGTCGAGCGAGAGGCGCCGGCCGCGGCGCAGGCGGACTGGCCTCGACTGGCGCAGTCCTCCGGCGAAGGCAACCAGGTTGTCGCCCGCAGGCAGGCGCGGTACTCCGCAGCCAACGCGCCCCAATCAGACATGATCGAGCGGCTCCTGACCACCGCGGGCCAGGGCGCCACGGCGCAGGCAAGCAAACGCGTCATTGCCGGCATCCTGATCCCAGAGCCCGGCGGACGCCTCGAGATCAAACTGGTGGAGGAAGCACTCGAGCAGAGCGAAGTGTTGGCGCACGATGGCCGGCAGTGGCGATGGGTTCCGCTTCCGCCGCTCCGTCATGGCGACGTTATCTCACCTCCCAAAGGCGTGCCCCTCGCGCCGACTATCATCTTCACCACACCATGAACACCGAACCGCCGACAGGAACGCCCGCGTGGAATCAGACGCCCACTGAGGTTCTCTCGTGGGCCAGAAGTGACCCCGAACGCAAGTTCGGCCTGCCATCGGGCCGCTTCACGACGCCATCGGCGACGGCGTCCTTCCTCGTCGGGCTCATCCTGATGGGCGTGATCTACGGCGGCATCTGGACCGTGCGGGAAACAGCGTGGGGCAGCATGATCTGGGAATACCTGACGGGGTTCTCAGGCATTCCGATCCCGATCATGCTGCTGACCTGCTGGTCGACCGCGATCATCCTCCTCAAGGCGGGCAAAATCAGCACGCAGCGAAGGGCGCTTCGACTGCGGTTCATGCCGGCGGAACCCGGCTTCGTCCTCTCGGTTGCAACGGTGGACCGCGTGATTGATGCCATTGAAGGCGGAGTCGACGAACCGCATCGGTTCGTGCTGCTGGACCGCGTCCTGACAGCGCTCAAGTCCATTCGAAACATCGGCCGCATCGCAGACATCGACGAGATGCTCAACTCCGCCGCCGAGGCGGACGAAGACTCGATGGACAGTGGCTACACGATCCTGCGGGGATTCATCTGGGCCATTCCTGTGCTCGGCTTCATCGGGACCATCATCGGCCTCACCGAAGCGATCGCCGGCTTCGGTGGTGTGCTGGACGCCGGAGAGTCAACCGTCGACATCCTGGCACTCAAGCTGACTGAAGTCATTGCAGGCCTCAAGACGGCCTTTGTCACCACGGGCGAAGGACTCGTCGCCGCCCTCTTGTTGCACCTGGCGGCCACATTCACCAGAAGAGGCGACGAGCGGCTGTTGGACGACTGCCGTCAGTACGCCGCCCGCAACATCACGGCCCACGTCCGCATCAGTTCGGCCGAGTCGGCATGAGCCGCCGGCGGCGAGCCAGTTCACCGATCAGTTTCTTTGCGTTTCAGGACGTCATGATCGGCACGATCGGTGTCGTGATCATCGTCACCGTGCTGCTGCTCATCCAGATCGGACACAGGACCACCCTCGCCATGGCCGCCGCTGCCGATGCCCCGCAGGAGACGGTCGTCCAGTCCCTGACCCAGCGGCTCGCCGCGCTGCAAGCACTCCCGGACCCCGCCACTACTGCGGCCGAACTTGAACGCCTGCTGCTTGCCTCGGATCTTGAGGACCTCCGCAACCGACGTCGATCGAGCCTCCTGGCCGAACTCACGCAGGCCCTCGAAGACGACGCCCGCGAGGAGGCATACTCCAGCGACGAGCTTGAGGCGCAGCGGCTCAGCATCCGAGCCGAACTGCTCCGGGAGGAGATCGAGCAGGAGGAGCGGCGGCGAGAGATCTCCTATCTCATTGCCGACGAAGACAGCCGGGCCGTCGTTGCCGAACTCTCGGCCGCCCGTGTGGTCCTCTCCAGTACGGCGGCGAGCGATGCGCCCACCGCCCTGTCCTCAACGGACGCCGAAGTTCTGGCTCGCGCCACGCTCGAGGCCTGGGCCGCGCAGGCCGGCGGCGCACCCTCTCACCTGCTGCTCAGCCTCAAACCATCCGGCATCGCGGTATGGAACGCCATCGAACGGCTGCGGTCGGCCGATCCACGCTTCGCCAACCTGCAGGTCGGCGTCGACCTCATCCCCGAAGACGCCTCGACGACGGCCCAGTACCGCGCCGGAGGTACGGCGCCGTGAGACGCGTCGACGACTCCAATTCCAGCCTTGATCTCCTGCTCGACACGGTCTGCAACCTGTTCGGCATGATCATCTTCATCGCGGTCCTTGCGGCCGTACTCGCGGGCGCCCGTGGGGCGGCGCAGGTCGACCAGGCCGAGGATGCTGCAGGCCACTCCGAGGAGATCGCTTCACTCCAGGCCGAGATTGAGGCGCTGCTCGACCGGGAAGACGACTCCCTACGCGTGCAGATTGACGAAAGCCGCAGACAGTTGGAGGACATGCAAGCGCTCGGGCTCCAACTTGAGACGGCCCTCGCCGAAGCGAGACACATTCTGGGGTGGGAAGCAGTCGTGCCCGACATCGAAGCGCTTGAGTTGGAGGTCGACGCGCTTGATCGCCGCCTCAAGGACATCAGAGACCTCAAGGACGTCACGCTTCGCACGCCGCGGCGGAGAGGACTCCACGGCCGCGTTCCGGTTCAGGTGGTGCTCACGGCCGGCCGGATGTACATGATCAACGACTGGTCGGCCTGGCGGCACACGACGGATCCGACCTCGCAGCGGTGCATGTTCTGGATGACGTGGAACGATCAGGCCGTCGACGGCGACCAGTCGACCGCGGATGACCACGGCTCATGCGAGTACCGAACCGGCTCGCTGCACATCGACCGGTCGATTCGCCTGCGACCGGGCGGAGGATTCGACCCCGCCGACCCGGCCGGGGCTGCCGAACTCTCGGACGTGCTGGCCGCGCTGGTGCCCGGTCGACACGTCGTGTCGTTTCGGGTCACCCCCGACTCCTTTGACCGCTTTCACGCGGCGCGACGCCTGGCCATCGAGCAGGGCCTTGAGTACGACGTCACACCCATGTCACCGCTGACTGAAGGCCGGTACGAAGACAGCATCAGACAGGGCACGACGACCGGGCAGTGAGCCCCGCGGCGGCGTCAGCGCACCAACCTCAATTGGCCACCGTGGTCGGACGAAATCTGGTCAAGAAAGGCTTCGTCCACCTCAGCGCCCAGGCCGATCGCGTGGATGCGGGTGCGCGGCCGGCCGGCATTGAGTTGCAGAAGCCGTGACGCCACGCTGGCCGAGTCATTCAACTTGCCGTCGGTCATGAAGAAGATGACATCCGGCCGAGGATCGAGATTGCGAAACGCCCACTCAAACGCTTCGGATGGATCGGTTCCCCCGTCGGCCCCGACGGCGGCGAGTCTGGCGCCGACGCGGCGGACAGAACTGGCGGCGGCACGCGCCCAGGTCGGTTGCAACCGGCGAAGCTCATGATTGAAGGGCAACACCGCAAACCTGGTGCCCGCCGGCAGGGCCGCGAGGGACTGCTCCAGTTCAGCCTGAAGCCGAACCAGTCCGCCGCTGGGTCCCATGGAGCCCGAGACGTCAATCACGTAGCAGATGTACCTCCCCTCGGCCTGCAGCCCGAAGAAGTCCACGGTTCGCGCATCGGTTCCCCCGCCGGGCTTCGCCCGAATGACGTCGCTGCTCGCCTCGGCCGACGGTTGATCAAGCGCGGCCGTGAGTACGTGCGGATCGACCGGGCGGTAGATGCATCCGCCCAGATGCAGCGCGTCCCCTTCGCGTGACCATGGGACTTCCACGGGAACCACGGCGGCGCCCGGCCTGTAGTCATGTCCGGCGGCGAGCCCGAGCGGCCGGGAGTTCCCGAAGGCCGCCGCGCCCCGCGGGTGATCGACCTCGACCACCTCCGGCCGGAACCCGACGTCATAGGACGCGGCCACCGATACCCCCGCTGCGCCGTCCCACGCGAGGACGACCTCCATCGTGCGGCCATCCGGGTCAATACCGATGATGCGCGTATCGGACCCGCTGGGCAGGAAGTCTCGAGCCGGACTCGGCCGCGACACAAGTTCCCACGTGCCGCGCACCTCCCGGTGCCACGGCGGCGTCGCTTCGTCGGGCGATGCCTCAGCAGGCCGGTCGCCGAGCGACGCGGCCTCTCGAAAGGCCTTGAGAATGGCGGCGGGGTCAGGCGCTTCATCCTGACGCGGCGCGGCAGCCTGGGAGTCCGGGGATTCCGGGGGTTCCGGGGCGCCCGCCGGCCGCTGGCCTGTTGGCTCGGGGCGTGCTGGGGCCGCTTCCGACTCGGTCTCGCCGGGCGTCGAGCTTTCGGCGCCGCGGCCAGGTGGCGCTGCGTCGCCGCGTCGCTGCTGCGGCGGGCCGGCCTGCGGTTCACCGGGCGTCACGCCTTCGGCGCCGCCGCCATGCTCCACCGCCGCGCCTTCGGCGGCTTCGGCGGTCGCCGCCCCGCCCTGCTTGCGTGTCGTCGCCGCTTGATCCGGCGATGCCTCCGGGCGACGCGTGCTTCGCTGCTCGCCCGACGCCTCGCCCTCGCCCGAGCCGCCAGCAGCGCCGGCCCCGCCGCGGAGCCGGCCGTCGCCGGTCGCGGCCCCGCTGCCGCCGCCACCGCCGCCTGCTTTCTCGGTGTCGCCGTCCTCGGCATCGGCGTCCTCGCCTGGCGACGCATCGGGCCGAACGGCCCAGGCCGCCGCGGCGCTCGACTGCGCGTCGGGGGCGGCGGTCGAAGGCGCGAGCCCCAGCAGCGATCGCTCCGATGCACCCGGACCGTCGCCGGCGGTGTCGGGCGACGCTGTATCGGCCCCCCCAGCGTCGCGTGATGCGCCCGAAATCCGGGCGGACTCCGGCGTGGTCAGTACCTCAAGGCCGCCGCCTGCCGGAGAGCCGCGGCCGGCGCCCGAGCTTCCGCCACCTCGCGGCGCGGCGGCGCCCTGCCCCGCCTGTCCCTGCCCCGATTGTCCCTGGCCCGACTGTCCCTGGCCCGACTGTCCCTGACCCGATTGTCCCTGGCCCGCCTGTCCCTGGCCCGACTGTCCCTCGCCCCCCGGGCTGCACTGGCCGCCCTGACCCTGCCCGCCGGGGTTCTGCCCCCCGGGCCGCGAAGCGGCCCCTGCCGAAGACTGCCCCGAAGCGGCCCCTGCCGAAGACTGCCCCGAAGCGGCCCCACCCGAAGACTGCCCCTGACTGCCCTGCCCTGCAGCGGCCCCACCCGAAGACTGGCCCTGCCCCGAAGCGGCCCCCGCCGAGGGCTGGCCCTGAGCCGCCGACCCGCCTCCGCCCGGTCGCTGCGTAGCGGCCCCGCCCGCCCGGGGGCCCTGGCCCGCGCGGGGACGTCCCGCCCCTGACGCGGGTCCGGCCTGCCGGGTGCTGCGGGCCTGCGGAGCGGTCACCGCCGCCGCCTGCGTGTCCCACCCGCTGGAGGCCACCGCGGTGGAGGCGGGCTGCGGCTGCGGGCCCGCCACCTTGTCCTCCGCCGGCGTGGTGGCGCGGCATGAGGCCAGGGCCAGCAGCGTCAATACGATCGCGCAGTCCCGCTGCGTCATGGCCCAGCCCCTTCCTGATTCGCCGCCGCGTCAAGCGCTTTGATGGCCGCGTGAAGACTCCGCCGCTCCTCTGCAAAGTCCCAGTCATCGCTGAGCGCATCCGCCGGCCACGGGTCATACGCGTCAAGCATCATCTCGACCTGATCGAGCATGGCCCGCAGCCGGCCTTGCTCGGCCTGGAGCCTATCAATCTTAGTTTTCAGGTCGTGCTTGTGAGCATCCGTCACGCCCGGCGCGTCCCGCTCGCGTTCCAACACTTGCTGATCCGTCCTGCTGCGATCGAATCTCCGGCTGCCGGTGTCCTGAATCTGCGCCAGCAGTTCTGGCAGCATCTCAAGTTTGCGTTTCAGCTCGTGCGGCTTCGTCTCCCAGTACTCCTCACGCAGCTTCGTGACGATCTGGTCGACCGCTCGCAGGTCCTGACTCGCTTCGTTCAGGTGAGCCCGCCGCTCCTTCCGCCGCGCCTCAAACCCGCCCTGCCCTCGCGCCTGCTGAGCCCACTTCCGGCTGGCGTCTTCGGACGCCCAGGTGTCAAACGGAGCCGGCTGGCTGGCTCGAAGCAGGTCGCGCATGTCATTCAATACGCGGTCGGCGGTCTGAATGCTCCACAGTTCATGGACAATCTCTGGCATGCGGGCCGAGGCCGCCTCGATCAGATCGACCGAGTGGGCGTCACCAAGATCCCCCAACACCGCTTTGATCGACATGGTTGCTCGCAGTTCGTCCCGTTCGGGCCAGTCGTCCCCGGCCCGCGTCACAAGGGCCGCGAATAGGGCCTCCCGGAGCGACGCCATCGCCTCAGCCTGTCGTTGCGGGCGGGCGTCGGGATCCATCCAGGACGCGGCGCCGGGCTGCGGCGGCGGGGCAGCCTGATCCTCCGGTGGGATCGCGGGTCCATCCGATGACGCAGGTTCGCCGTCTGCGGCATCGGCCTGCCCCTCGGGGGGCTCTGGCGACGGTTCTGAAGGCGTGGCCGCGGGCGTTTGTGAGGACATATGCTTCGGCCCGTGCCGGTGGGGTGCAGACTGTGGTGATGCTTGCTGATCTGCGGGCGAGGGCGCCTCCTCCGGGCCGTGTGGTCCGGGGCCATCCAAGCCCGCTTCTTCGCCGCCGCGGTCCGCAGCCGGGATCGCCGCGGCGGGCGACGAGGCCCCAGGCAGCGACAGGACGGCCACGAGAACGCAGGCGACCAGCAGCACCGCAGCCCCCCCCAGCCACCACATGCGGCGGGAGGGCGGCGTCTCCGCCACAGCCGGTGGCTGCGACGCAACCTCCGGCGGCGGACCGGCGCCCGGCGTGAGATTCGGAATGCTGTAGGAGGTGCTGCGGCCGTAGGCCTCCTGACTCACCGCATTCAGGTCCTGCACCGGCAGATTCATGACTGACGCCCCGGCGCCGAGCGTCGCAACATCCAGCGTCCGAATCGCCCGCCCCAATCCAAGCCCCCACGACAAGCGGGCCGCATCTGCGTCCGACGCCGCGGACAGCAGCGTCAGAACCGCGGCCTCCGACGCTTCGCTCGCATGCAGCAGGACAGGGCGGGGTGTGCTCACCATGAGCCCGCCCAGAATCCACGACGCGCGGGTGGCCTCCACGGGCACCGCACGCAGCGGCGGAACCGTGAGCGGCTGCCCACGCTGGAACGCGGGGCTCTGCCACACCTCCTGCGAAGGCAGCAGTACACGGAGCGTCATGCGAACCTGCGAGGTCCACTCGTCGACCGTCATCAGAAGCGTGCGAAACTGAATCGTGCTGCGTCCGGCATCATCGGCGGGGCCTCCAACGCAGCGGGTCAAGGCGATGCGCCCCGTCCCCAGCGGCCTGCACAGCACGGCAAGTTCACGCTCAAGCCGCTCGGCCCGCCCGCCGCCAGGTTGGCCGATGTCGATGCGGCAGAGTTCCTCACGCTCCTGGCGGGTGCACCCCGCAGACGCAGCGAGTTCGCCATACCCGCGCGCGGAACCGACGAGGTGCGTATCAAACCGCACAGGAGTGCCCTTCTGCACAGGCCGGCTTTCGGTGGCCGGCCACTACTTGAACACCATCACGAGGAAAGCGGCGTCGGTGCCGCCTGCGTTACGCACCCTGGCGACGATCTTCTCGCCCGCGGCACTCGGCCAGAGACACTTGGCCCAAGCGTGGTCGTCGGCGCGGACGTCCGAGTCGAGCACGCGGCCCTGCCCGTCGAGCAGCCTCAGGTCCGCGTCGATGGCGGCGCGCGGGCTCACAACCACCAGAATCTCATCGGTGGTATCCCCCCCGAGCACGCGGGCAAGGTCAACGTCGGCATCATCGCCCGCCTGCAGCAGCAGCCGCTCGCAGCCAACCAGTTGCCACTGCTCGGCCACAACGGCCTCCAGAAGGTCAACCTCCTCCCCCGTGAGTGGCCAGTCTTCCAGCGACGGACACTGATCGGCCAGGAATCCCGCACCCTGCGACTCGATCATCGTGGAGGGATCAAACGGCACGCCTCCGGCGATGGCCGCGGGGATCTCTCTCGCGTCCACTGCAAAGTTCTGGGAGCCGCCTTCCATTCCAAAGCTCGACCCACGGACGCCCCGCGCGATGCCGCACACGCGTCCGTCCTCGCCAAAGGCAGGACCGCCGCTGTTACCGGGGTTGAGCGTGGCATCCGTTCCAATCATCCACCCTTCGTCGGGGTCGTCGTACACCCGAGACACAGCCCCCTTCGTCAGGTTGAGTGGCTCGAACCCATTGGCACCTCCTCCTCCGGGATGACCGACGAACGCAATGTCACTTCCGGGGGCCAGCGGCCGGTCGGCAAGGTGCATCGGAACGATCGACGCGGCGGCAAACTGGTCCCGATGTCCGGTCACATCCACCCAGGCAAGGTCTGCGCCGCCAGGGTGCACGTGGAAGTCGCGTGGAGACACATCGATGGGCGACAGCGTTTCAGAGACGCCGCCCCCACTGCCCAACTCGAAGAAGCGAATGACGATCTGAAAGGCATCGCCCGACTCAATGACGTGTCTGTTGGTGACGACGAGCAACTGCGCCGCGTGCTCGATGAGCACACCGCTGCCGTGCCCGTGGTATCCGGCGGTGGCATGCGGCGTCTGCGGAAGTGGGCAGGCCCCGAACCGGCACTGCGTCTCGATAAAAGGTGTGGCTCGGTGGCCGCGACGGAACACTTCTGCAAACCCACCTGGCAGCGGGCCTCCGGGGGATGAGCCACCGAGCCCGGTGGAGGCCTGAGCGTCCGCGGGCCGATCTGAGACACCTTCCGGGGCCGGGACCGCCGGCACATCTGCGATCAGGTGGTCGACCGGGCCGCCCTCTGGAGCGTCCGCGGCAGACCCATCGGACCCACCCTCTTGAACCGCCTCTGGCTCTGGCGGCGGAGAACTGCTGCCCCACTGCGACGCCATCATGACCGACACGCCGACCACCACGATGGCCAGCATGGCTGCCGCGACCCAGAAGCCGGCCCACCGTCGCCGAACCTGCTTTGACTCCGCGGCTTCCGCTCTGGCCAGGTCCGCAGCCTGAGCCGCCCGCGCTTCGTCTGCCCGCCGGCCCGCATCAACATCCATCCTGCGGCCGACGTGCCGCATGCAGTACACCATCGTGTCAATCAACCCAGCCGGCTGGTGCCGCGTGCTCGGAACCGGCCGCCCGGCGGCATCCCGCCTGGTCCGCACGGCCGCTGTTGCGAACATCCGCATGCTGCCCCCGTAGCGAAGCAGGTTCGGCAGGTGCTTCTGCACAAAGCCGCGAGCGCCTCCCGCGGCGCGAATGAGCCCGATGTGGACGTCGCACTTGGTCAACGCCACCGCAATCGGAACGGACTGTCCTCCGGGCGAGCGGCGAATGCGGTCCACCGCCGCCACCATGCCGTAGTCGTCATCCACGACCTCATCGAAGTCCCCGGCGTGAACGTTGCCCGGGTCGATCAGGACAATGACGGCGGCCGCATGATCGACATGGTCAACTAGGTCGAGCGCCTGCTCGTCCGTCGCTCCGTCGACAAACGCCCGGCGAAAGACCTCGCCGGGGTAATCGAGCATGACCATCGTCGCCGTCTTGTCCCGCCAACTCACTTCGACCCCACCGGCGAGCGACCCCACCGTCGCCGCAGGCCACAAGCCATCCTTGAGCTGCGCCACCATGTCCATGCACAACGCGTGCAGCGGGCCGTCGGCTGCCCGCATGTGCACGCCGTCGCAGCCACGCCACGCCTGTTCATAGAGCCGCGCCAGGAAGACGGTTTTGCCGGCCTTTCTTCGGCCGAGAATGAGCACGCGGTCTCGAACGCCCTCCACCCGCGCATCCGGCCCCTCTGCTGAAGGGCGGGCGAGCGGTGCCGGCGGAGGTGGTGGTGGCGGCGGTCCCGGGGGCATGCGCACTCCTCGGAAGGCGCCGCACTCAACGCGACGCCGCCCGAAGCCTACTCGCTTCGGGAAGGCGATGCCGTGTAGTTCGGCGCTTCCTTGGTGATCTGAATGTCGTGGGCGTGCGACTCGACCAGCGCAGCCCCACTCACCCGGACGAACCGGGCCCGAGCCTGCAACTCCGCGACCGTCCCACAGCCGCAGTAGCCCATCGCCGCCCGAAGGCCGCCCACCATCTGGTGCACGAAGTCGCTGAGGCTTCCACGGTATGGCACCCGGCCCTCAACCCCTTCCGGCACGTATTTCGTGCTTTCGGTGACACCGGCCTGACCGTAGCGGTCGGCAGAGCCCAGCCCCATGGCCCCGATGCTGCCCATGCCACGGTAGGTCTTGTACCGTCGGCCGCCGTGCAGCACCAGTTCGCCCGGGCTTTCGTCCATGCCGGCAAACAACGAGCCGAGCATCACCGAGGAAGCCCCGAACCCGATCGCCTTGGGAATGTCGCCGCTCTGTCGAATGCCACCGTCTGCGATGACGGGGATGCCCGCAGGCTGGCACGCAACGCACGCGTTGGCGACCGCCGTGAGTTGAGGCACGCCGACGCCACTGACGATTCTCGTCGTGCAGATTGACCCCGGCCCGATGCCCACCTTGACGGCATCGGCGCCGGCCTCGACCAGATCCTCTGCGGCCTCGGTCGTCGCGATGTTCCCCGCAATGACCTCAATGTTGCAGCCTGACTTGATGGCCCGAACCGTGTCGAGCACGTTGTCGGAATGCCCATGCGCCGTGTCGACCACGACAAAGTCCACTTCCGCTGCAACGAGGGCTTCGACGCGGTCCATCTGGTGCACACCGACCGCGGCGCCGACCCGGAGCCGGCCGCGATCATCTCGGCACGCCGAGGGATGCCGCCGGACGTTCTCAATGTCCCGCATCGTGATCAGGCCCGCAAGACGATCCTCCGCATCGACGAGAATGAGTTTCTCGACGCGGCCGCGGCTGAGCAGCGACTCCGCTTCGGCGAGGCTGACACCAGCGGGCGCCGTCACCAGACGGGGGCGGGGCGTCATCACGTCGCCCACCCGGTCCATCGGGGACTCGACAAAGTTGATGTCTCGCCGCGTAAGGATGCCGGCCACCACGCCGTGGCCGGAACCGTCAGCAGTGACGGGGAATCCGGAGACGTGCTGCGATGCCATCAGGTCAATGGCACGCTGCACCGAATCGTCGGGGTGGAGTGTGACCGGGTCCGCAATAATGCCGTTCTGGCTTCGCTTGACCCGAGCAACCTCGGCAGCCTGGGTGACGGGATCCAGATTCTTGTGGATCACACCGATGCCGCCCTCCTGGGCCAGCGCGATCGCCAGGGCAGACTCCGTCACCGTGTCCATGGGCGCGGAGATCAGCGGGAGTTCCAGGCGGATTTTGGGGGTCAACCGGGTTGAGACGTCGACCTGATCGGGCGTGAAACTCGACCGCTGTGGAACCAGCAGAACGTCGTCGTACGTGATGCCTTCGGGGATCGAGAGCCGCTCCATCTCGGGATGATACGGGAGGGAGGGCGGGACCGCCATCCATTGACGCTCGCCTCGGCAGGGTTTCCGCCTCGTGTGGTACGATCAGCCCTTTCCATCTTCCCACCGCCGGCGGGAAGAGGGGGCTGCGACGTGTAAGGAGTGAATTCGTGTCAACCGGTTCCGCACCCACTGTCCGGCTCGTCCACCATGCCGAGGGCACCGAGCCCGGCCAGGGCACCAAGTTGTTCCGAAAGTTTCTGAAGGCCTGCATCACCTACGAGGCCTCGGACCTTCACATCAAGGCCGACGGACCGCCCCGGATTCGGGTCCGCGGCGAACTCCGCCCCCTCGAAACCGACCACGTCACGCACAACGAAAGCCACCAGATTGCCAAGGACGTGCTGGATGACTACCAGTACGATGTCTTTGCCACGCACGGGCAGATGGACATCGCCTACGACTACGACGACACCCACCGATTCCGCGTGAACATCTTCATGAGCCGTGGCAAGGTGTCCTATGCGTGCCGGCTCATCACTTCGGACATCAAACGGTTCGAAGATCTGCACGTCCCGCCGCTCCTGGGCGACGTCGCGCTGGCGGCGAACGGGCTGATTCTCTTTGCGGGCGTCACAGGCAGCGGCAAGAGCACGTCGATCGCTGCCATGCTGCAACACGTCAATGAGCGTCGTCGCTGCCATATCGTGACGGTTGAAGACCCGATCGAGTACATCTTCACCGAGGCAAAGGCGACGATCAATCAACGCGAGATCGGCATCGACTGCCTGTCATTCAACGAAGCGCTGCGGGCACTGGTTCGCGAAGACCCCGACGTGGTGCTGGTCGGTGAGATGCGAGACAAAGAAACCTTCGAAGCGGCGATCCGGGCGGCAGAAACCGGGCACCTCGTGTTCGGAACCATCCACGCGTCATCCGCGTGGCAGACCTTCGGCCGAATCTACGACCTGTTCGACGAGGGTGAAGTGCCCCAGATCCGAAAGCTCCTTGCATTCAACATGCGAGCCATCATCTACCAGAAGTTGCTCAAGACACTGCACCCGGACACCACACCGCGAATTCCAGCCCTCGAGATTCTGCTCGGCTCGCCTGCAGTCCAGAAGTACATTCTCGAAGGCCGGGAGGGCGAACTGCTCGACATCATCCGGCAGAGCCACGAGGAAGGCATGGTCGACTTCACAACGGCGCTTGTCCAACTGGTCGAAGCCGAGTGGATTCACCACCGCGTCGCCATGGACGCCACTCCCAAACCCGAGGAACTCAAGATGCGTCTCAAGGGCATCTCATGATCCCCATGACCGAACCCATGACACTACTCGCCGACGCGTCCGTCTTTCTGCTCAGCCCGTGGAAGCCTGTCTTCATCTGGGCCTCCTTCGTCGCGTGGGCGTGGCTTCTGGGCACCAAACTCGATGACGATGCCCGCACGCTGCAGTTGGATGCAGTCAAGTGGAACCTGATCCACCTCGCCGCAGGCACTGGTGGCCTGTGCGTCATGCTGTTCGCCGGCGCCTTGACGTTCTACCTGGCGTTTCCATTGGGCCTGCTGGTCATGGTCGCCCCGATCCTCGTGTACTGGAAGGTGCGGAATGCCGAGGTGAGCGAGGAGCGGAAGTACCGCCTGTTTGCCAAGCCCGCCCACGACGCGGCCCGCCCCCGAAAGCGTCGCGGGCGGCGGAAGGATGCGACCCTGACCTTCTCGGGCCCGGAGGGTGAATTCCCGGTACCCGACAAAGAGGACGAGAAGCTCGACGCATACGTCGCGCTTGAGGGTCTGTTTGAGCCGCTCCTCAACGAGAAAGGCACACGAATGGACCTGGCGATCGGCGGAGGCGGACTTGCTTCGGCCATCGTCGTGCACTCGGTACGCAGCAAGCAGGAGCCCATCCCAGGCGAACTGGGCGGCCAGGTCGTCAACATGGTCAAGCAGATCGCGGGCATGGACCTCAGCGAGACGCGAAAGCGGCAGAACGGAACATTCACGGTCTCCAACGACGAGGGTCGCCGGACGGTCACCGCCACCGCGACCGGCTCTTCGAAGGGGCAGTTCATACGCCTCGACGTGGATGAGGCTGCGAGACTCATCATTCCGATGGATGCGCTCGGCCTCCTTCCTCAGCAACAGGAAGTCCTCGCAGAACTGCTGGATCCGCAGAAGCGTCACGGCCTGGTCCTGCTGACCTCCCCGCAGGGTCAGGGCCTCTCGACCACCGCCCTCTCGCTCCTTGCCGCGCATGACGCCTACACGAGCAACCTCAAGGTGCTCGAGTACCGCACCGCACTCCGGCTTGAAGGTGTCGACCACATCGAGTGGGACGCCTCCAACCCCGACCTGGACTTCGCGACAAGTCTGCAGTCGATTCTTCGTCGTGACCCGGACGTGGTCCTGACAGAGGCGAAAGACACCGAGACGTCGCAGATCGCCGCCCGGGCAGGACGGGACGGATCGCTTCAGTACCTGTGCTTCCATGCCGACAGCACGGCCATGGCCATTCGCGAATGGTGCCGACTGGTCGGCGATGTGGACCTGGCAACCAAGCCGCTCCGCGCCGCCGTGTGTCAGCGGCTCGTCCGCGTGCTGTGCCCGGACTGCAAGCAGGAGTACACACCGGCCAACCCACGAAAGCTCGGCCTGCCGGAGGGCGTCACGCTGTACCGCCAGGGCGGGCAGGTGCAGGTCCGGAACCGCGTGGAAGACTGTCCGACCTGCGGCGGCTCCGGCTACTCGGGTGTGACCGCGCTCTACGAGGTGTTCCCCGTGGACGAGGAGTGCCGGCAGATTCTCGCATCTGGCGACCTCAAGGCCGCCATGGTGCATGCCCGACGCAACAAGATGCTGATGCTTCAGGAGGTCGGCCTGCAACGGGCCGCGTCCGGCGTCACCTCCATCGAAGAAGTGAGCCGCGTCCTCGGAGGCAAGAGTCCGGGACAGGCCAAGGCGGCGCCATCCAGCGCCTCAGCAGGATGAGTTCCATCACATGTTCATGAATCTTCTCGTCATCGCAGGCATCGCGCTCATCGGATACTGGTGGGCCAATCAGGGCTTCCTGAGTTCCTTGCTGCATCTGGTCGCCGTCATCTGCGCAGGTGCCGTGGCACTGGCGTTGTGGGAGCCGATCGTCGTGGACAATCTGCTCTCGACAGCCTGGTGGAGCGGCCTCATGCCCGGCCTCATTCTGCTGGGCACGTTTGTCATCACGCTGGCCATTCTTCGGATGGCCTCGGACAAACTCGCCTTTGGCAACGCGCGGCTGCCTCGTGGCATTGACATGGCGGGCGGTGGCGTGCTTGGCGCTGGCGCCGGCGTACTCACCATCGGTCTGTTGCTCGTCGGCACCGGATATATCGATCGGCCGGCCACAGCGATGGGGTACACGGGATGGGCGAGAGACCTCGACGGCCGCGTGGCGCCGCCGGCGTCCCCGTTGTGGCTCCCGGCAGATACCTGGACCGTCAAGTTCTACGAAGCCATGAGCCTGGGGTCACTCCACCCTGACATGGGCGGGCGGCCCATGGCCGAGTGGCGGCCCGAGATCGATGTCCAGTCTTCCCTCCTTCGAGATCGCAAGATTGCAGGCACCCGCGCGACCCAGATGTTCCAACCTCCGGATTCGGTCGAGGTGCAGGAGCCGATTGCAGCCACGTCTCCCGAAGGCGACACGTTTTGGATGGTCCCCATGCAGTTCGACCACAACGCCATGGATTACGGCAAGGGCCTGGCATTGGGCGTCAATCAACTGCGACTCGTCGGAGACTCGTCCGGCGGAACGTCCATCATTTACCCCTCCTATTGGGGACAGTTGGTGGTGGACGACGCCGCGAGTGCCGAGGCCGGGTCGGCGCAGCAGCGTGCCGCGTTCTTCGAGTTCAATTCGGGCACGGCCTACGTGTATGACATTGGCCGGACGGACCAGGACGTCCGCATGGTGTTCCAGGTTCCCGACGACTTCTCGCCTCGATTCCTCCAGATTCGAGGCACCCGATTCGACATCCCCTCTGTCCGCGAAACAGACGACTGGGACGAGTTTCGAGTGCGGGCCCACGCGGTGGGAACGGGGACGGAGGAAACCTGGGGTGGCGACATCTCCACGCTTGTGGACATGCGAGGCGGTCTGGGACGGGGATCTCGCCCGAGCCGGAGCGACTTCAAGGGCGACATCGAGATCGAAGAAGAGAAGGGCCGAATCACCCGGGCCAATGGCGCGACCGTCGGAAACATGTCGCGTGGCAAGGGCAAGTTGCGGGTCAAGGGCTATGGCCTCTTCAACGCCGACGGCTCCGACTTTGATCGAAGCCGCGGGATCATCAAGATCGACGTCGGCCCTGAGAGCCCCGCCAACATCATTGCGATCGCCCGCCGAATGGGGGGAGACGGCCAGGTGCTGCTGTACGACACGACGGGCGGAACGTACACCCCGGCTGGCTACGAACGGAAGGACAACGTCCGGACGACGCTTACCTTCGACATGCCGATTGCGACGTGGCGGGATGTCCGGCATCCGCCGAGAATGGGTTCAGAGGACCGCTTCGAACTCATCTTCATCGTCCCCGTGGGCCTGACCCTCGACCGGCTCATGTTCGACGATGAGGTCGTCGGCCTCTTCGAAGGCGTCGTCGTCGAGCCCCCGAGCACCCGCTGATTCGACCACACCGAGGGCCCCTCTTCGGGTGCGAGCCCCCCATACGCTGCGATTCGACTATGCTCACGGTCGCACGCCATTTGGGAGGCGGCGATTCTCGGGGCTCGTCCCGCATGCCAATCACCCCTGCATGCCAATCACCCGATCCTCGCTGACTGCCAGGGAGGATCCACCTATGCCGCGGCACATCATTACAGGCCTCGTCCTTTCATCCATGCTCGCAGGCACGGCCATCGCCCAGCATCAGGCCAAGCCGCGGATTGCGGTCCAGTCAATCTCCGCCACCCCCGCTGTCATGAGTCGGGCTGCGAGCGACGGGTCGGGCGTCAAGAACGTGCTCGAGCAGATCATGCAGGGCGCCGATTCGAGTCTGATTGACAGCCTGCACAAGACCGGCAGGTTCGAGGTGGTCGCAGCGAGCGACGTCGAGCATGTGCTCACTGCGCAGGACGTTCAAGCGTCCGGGTTCTATGACACATCCGATCCACAGACAGCCCGCGCCTTCCAACTGGCCGGGTTCAACTTCATCGCCTCCGTAACCGTCACGAACTTTCAACTCATTGATCGCGTAGCCGTCATTCCCGACGCATTCGGGGACTCGACCTACACGATCGAGACCATCCAACTCAGCGCGATGCTCAAGATCTATGACGTCACCCGCGGGACGGTGCTCGGCACGGCGCCGATCAACTCTGAGTTTCAGGAAGAGACACGGCTCATCGAAGGCGCGGCGCAGGAGGGGTCCTACTCCAATCGACTGATCGCTCTGGCCAGCCAGGACTTTGCCGCAGAGTCCGCCACGACGATCCTCGACTCACTCGCTCCTCCCAAGGTCATTGGATTTGAGGGCAACACCATCTTCTTCAATCGAGGCGCATCCACGGGATTGAAAACCGGCGACCTCTACGAACTACGTGACCCAGGCACGGCCATGATCGACCCCGAGACGGGCGAAAGGCTCGGAATGACGAGCGTCCCGATCGGCTGGGCAATCGTGACCAATGTCGGCCGCAGGCATGCAGAAGCCGCCCCGATCGAGTTGCAGCGGACCCCGGGCATCAGCCACACCTTCCTGAGAGCGGCCCCGGCGCTCCCCCCACACCTTTCGCCATCTGACCGGGCGACCGGCCCGTACCCAGCTGCGGCCGAGCACGCCCGACCGGCAGTTCCGGCCGCGATCACTTCCCTCGCAGGACAGCCGGCGACACCGGCTTCACAACCGACCGGGGCCGTCGTCGCCGTGTTCGTGTCGAATGCATCAGGCGACATTCCAGACGACCGCGTCAACGTGTTTACCTCGCAACTCAGCAGCGGGCTCGCATCGCGAGGTGTCCGCGTCGTCAGCCGTCAGGACGTCCTCAATGCCGCCAGTTCGCTCGCGCCAGAGGGACCCAATCAGGGCACCGGCACACCGGCCGACACGATGGCACAGCGACTGCTGTCGGACCGTGCCTCGGCCGTCGCCATTGCTCAGCGACTGGGCGCGTCGGCAGTCCTGTCCGCCACGATTGACTCGCTTGCCGTGGACGTCACTTCAACGCCCTCGCTGAACCGCACGGTCGCCGACTACAGCCTGGCCACATCCTGGACGCTACTTGAGAGCAGTACCGGCGCGAGCGTTGGCGGAGGGCAGGCCAAATCATCTGAGCGTTTCAAGACCAGCCCGGATCACGATCGCATCGAACTCAACATGGTCGATCGGCTCCTTCGCGCCGACGCGGACCAGATCACCGCCGCAGTGTCCGAACGCATGGCGACGTACCAGGCGCAAGCCGGGCCAGCCAGCCACCCCGTTCGCATCGAAGCGATTCTCCAGAACATGATGGTCCCCGAGATTGAACAGTCGTCGGAGGGATGGACGATTTCCGGCAGGACCTATCCGCTCACGGCGTCCGACGCCACCATCTCGGTTGATGGTGTGCTGGTTGGAAGCACGCCCGGCCCGGTTTCCATTCGTGAAGGAACCCGCCGGGTTCAGATTGAACATCCGCTCTGCGGGCCAGTCGATCGATATGTTCAGGTCGACGAGTTCACCGGCCTGCTCCGCATACCCATCACCCTCTCGCCTGAGGGCCAGTCTCAATGGGAAGCAAGAACCGCATTCTTCGAGTCACTCAAGGACAACGAGGTCCTTCGAGAGGTGGCCATCGAGGAAGCAGAGGCGCTGGCTGAGTTCATGAGAAAGAGCCGCATCAACATCGACACGTCGAATGTCCAGAATCTCGGGATCGGCCAGCCGAGTATCTGGGTCCAGGGAACCGACTGAGCCGCAACCAACCCGGAGGGAACCATGAGAGTCGTTATCACTGCATGCCTGTATGCCATCGTCGCCGCCGCGACGACCGGCTGCCAGCAGGAGTATCGTTCGGACGCACGGAAGCTCGCGGGGATCTGGTCCAATGGAAACTATCCAGCCGCCGCGACACTGGCCTATAAGGATGCGAGAGAGGAGGCCAGGCACCGCAAGAACCGGGTGGTGTACTTCCTTGAGGGTGGCCGGACGGCCCAGGCGGCCGGGGACTACGAGACCAGCATCGAGTGCTATGACGCCGCCTTTGTCGACATGTATCCATACATGAAGGAGGCGCCCGAGGCCACGGTTTCCGAAGCCATCGTGACCACGGCCATGAACGACACGATGTCCAGATATCGGGGCACGCCGAACGACCGCATCATGCTTCACGCCGCAAACGCCCTCAACTTCATGGCCATGGGCGAAATGGAAGACGCTCGCGTCGAACTCAATCGGGGCATCCTGTGGACTGAGGACGCCGAACACCGATACGGCAAAGCCATCGCTCTGGCCCACGAGAAGAACAACGCAAAGGTCGCTGCGGCTACCGGAAAGTGGGACAGCAAAGGGGGCAGCACATGGTCTGGGAACTCAAGTGGCGTCATGCACAGCAATACGGATCGCATCATGAGCGATCACTACGGCAGTATCCCGGACCACGCCGAGCATGCCCGTTACGTCAACCCGTGGGCGCTTCATCTCGACGCCGTGTTCCGGCTGACCCGCGGCGATGGCACCTACGACAACGACCACTCGATGGCGCATGCGTCACTGGCGGAAGTCATGGGCATGACGCCGCAGTTGAGGCCGCACCTTGCAGCGGAGATGGGCTGGGCATCTGCAGGACAGACGCCTCCGCCAACAACCTGGGTCTACTTCATGAGTGGCATGGGCCCCTATCTCGAACAAGAGACGATCGCAATGCCGATTCCCCTTTCGAGCGGATTCACGATGCCGACCCTGGCGCTGCCGAAGCTTGAGTTCTCCGACGGCACCTTAGAAGCCCTTCACATCGGAACCTCCGATCGTGCTGGCCTTCAAACGCATCTTCTCGCGGACACCGCGGCAATCTCGGCGGCGCAGTTCAAAGAACGACTGCCAATCATCATCTCTCAGGAAGCAATGCGGGCCACAGGCAAGGCGATTGCGACCTACTTTGCCATGCAGGCGGCCCAACAGGCCCAGAACAGTTGGGCCTCACTGCTTGCCATCGGGGCGTTGGTGTACCAGATCGGATCGGCCCAGGCCGATCTCCGCTGCTGGCGTACGATGCCCGCCGAGATTCAGGTGGCGCGGCTGGCAACACCGGCGGACGGGCAGCTTCAGTTCCGCAGCCCGGAGGGGACGGCGCTCGGATCGGTCGATCTCCGCCCGGACGAGAGCCACATCGTCGTCGTCTCAGTACCATCAAGGACCGCAACGATGGCGTCCATCATGCCCATCCAACTGACCGGACCACGGGACCCGTACGTCCCGACATTCAGCCTCAAGCCTCCCCCTGAGGCCGAGGAAACGGACCCGCTGGATCCGGCGATCGCCGAGGATGCGCCTGCCGAGTCCGCCGAATCGACTTCGGCCAATGCCTCCTGATTCTCTCGCCTCCCACCCTCACTGGAGCTGCACTCACCATGACGATACGCCCAGCCACACTCCTGCTCACCCTCTCGATGGCAGTTCTGCTGCCCGCGTGCGGGTCGGTCAATACCACCAGCACCCGCCGCGCGCCCGCGGCGGATGAGATCACCGACACCAAACTTCAGGTCAACGATCTGCTGACGGAGATCTTCCTTCACTGCAGGGGTGTTCGCATGTACCGAAGTCAGCCCTCCGGGCTGCTTGAGGCGCAGATCGTCGTCGCCAACGACGGGTTCTCCGCAAGAACATTCGGATGGAACCTCCGATGGCTGGATCAGGCAGGCAATCTGATCGCGTCCAAAACCGACGTGTGGCGTGCCACGAGCGTCCCGGCGGGCGGCACCGTCACTTTGACCGATCTCGCGCCTACGCTTGCCGCCACAGACTTCACCTTTGAACTCCGCAGGTCCGACAACCGCTAACAACTGGAGCCCTCGCCATGCGTATCCTTCTCGCCGCCCTTTCAATCACGCTTCTGGCCGCGTGTACTCCCGCGCATCGAATCGACACGGGTGGCCCGGAGTCGATTACCACCACCAGCCAGATCGACATCCAGGACGTACAGGACGCCTCAGCGAGCATGATTGAGTCCCTGCTTCGCAGCGGCCACTTTCAACAATTCGCAGCGACCCATGGCAGGCCGCCGATCCTTCTCTTCAAGGACGGGGCGATCGTCAACGACACGACGACTCGACTGTCCATGCCACTGCTCACCGGAGACATCAAGGCCGAACTGGTCAACTCCGGCGTCGTGCAACTTGCAACGACCTACGCAGGCGTGAGCGGCCGCGTTCAGGATCAGGACGCCGCGGCCCATGCTCGAAGGCAGGCACTCCGAAGCCAATCCCCGGAAGGCGACGCCACGCCGGACTTCTCGCTCACAGGCACAATCGTCGAACATTCCAGCCGCGCAGGAAACACACACCAACTGGACGTGCAGTTTCAGATGACGCTCACCAACTGGTCAAACAGCCTCGCTCAGTGGACCGACACGAAGAAGGTGTCCAAACAGGGCGACAAGCCCGCTGTTGGCCTCTAAGGGAACGCGGCGGTCAGGACGCCGGCGCGGCTTGAGGGGACTCCAGGAACCGCTCCACCCAGTGGATATCAAAGTCGTGGTCCACGAAGGGCCGGGCGCCGAGGAGACGGTGGTGCAGCGGAAGGGTGGTCCGAATGGGGCCAACCCGAAACTCATCGATCGCTGATCGCATCCTGGCAATCGCATCGGCGCGATCACGCCCGTGGACGATGAGCTTCCCGATCATGGAGTCGTAGTTCGGTGGGATGCGATAGCCGGGACGCACATGGGTGTCCACCCGGACTCCAAAGCCGCCAGGCGCCTGAAACGACTCGACGAGTCCGGGCTGGGGCATGAACCCTCGATCCGGATCCTCGGCATTGACCCGGCACTCGATGGCGTGGCCACGAATCTCGACATCCTCCTGGCTGATGGACAGCGGCGCGCCCGCAGCCACGCAGATCGTTTCCTTGACGATGTCCACGCCGGTGATGGCCTCGGTCACCGGATGCTCCACCTGCACGCGGGTGTTGACCTCCAGCATGTAGAACTGCTGGTCGCGGTCCATCAGGAACTCGACGGTCGCAGCGCCGGCGTACCCGGCGTTTCGGATCAGGGCCGCCGCCGATTCGCAGACCTCGTCCCGAATCTTCGGGTCAACGCCTGGCGCCGGGCCCTCCTCGATCAACTTCTGATGCCGCCGCTGCGAGGTGCAGTCCCGGTTGTAGAGATGGACGGCGTTGCCATGGGTATCACCAAGGCACTGCACCTCAACGTGCCGGGCCTGCTCCAGGAACTTCTCCACGTACACCGCACCATTGCCGAACGCCGCCGCAGCCTCCTGGCTGGCCGCGCGAATGCCCTCAACGAGTTCCTCATCAGTGCGGGCGATCCGCATGCCGCGGCCTCCACCACCGGCGGACGCCTTCACGATCACCGGAAAGCCGATCCCCCTCGCCACCTCAATGGCTTCGTCCGGGTCCTCGATGGCGTCCTCACTGCCTGGAAAGATCGGTGTGCCAGCCTCGCGGGCCATCCGCTTGCATGAGATCTTGTCGCCCAACAGGGCCATGGCCTCCGGGCTCGGCCCGATGAACTCGATATTGCAATCGCGGCACACGCCCGCAAACTCCGCATTCTCAGCGAGGAATCCGTACCCCGGATGGATCGCGTCGGCGTGGGACGTCTCAGCGGCAGAGATGATTCGATCAATGCGAAGGTAGGACTCGGTCGACGGACCCGGCCCGATGCAGATCGTCTGGTCGGCCTGTTCCAGCCACGGCCCGTCCCGGTCTGCCTCCGAGAACACACAGACCGTCCGGCAGCCGAGCTCTCTGGCGGCCCGGATGATTCGAAGCGCAATCTCACCGCGGTTGGCAATCAGAATTCGATTGAACATGCTCTCGTCCTCAAGCCGGTCGAACCAGCATCAACTCCTGGCCGAACTCGACAGCGTCGCCATTCTTGACGAGCACCTTCTCGACCGTGCCGCCGATCTCCGACTTGATCTCATTGAAGATCTTCATTGCCTCGATCAGGCATACCACATCATCGACGGCGATCACGTTACCGGTGTCGACGAAGGCCGCTGCATCCGGCGACGCTGCTGCGTAGAACGTCCCCACCATCGGGCTCTCAATGGCAACGAGGCCCTCGCGGTCACCGGCGGGGGGTGGTGCCGCAGCAGGCGCCGCAGCGGGCGGCGCTGCCGGCGCTGGCGCTGCCGCGGGCGGCGGAGCAGTCACCGCCGGAGCCGCCGCCACCTGCTGAACCTGAGGCGCCGCAAACTGATTGGGGCGCTGCAACGTCACTTGCTCTTCGCTGTCGCGCAGATCCATCTCGGTGAGATCGTTCTGCACCATCAGTTTTACAAGTTCCTTGAGCTTACGGATGTCGATCATCCAGAAATCCCTCCTTGTGGAATCGGCAGCACTGCAGACTCCAGATCCTTACCAAGCGACGCAGAAAGCACTTCCGGTCCCTGCTCGGTGATATGTACGTCGTCTTCAATGCGGACGCCCCCGAGTCCGGGGATGTACACACCCGGCTCAATGGTGACGACCATTCCGACTTCAAGTGGCGTCGGCGGCCCCTTGGCCCCCATGAACGGGAGCTCGTGCACGTCCCGACCAAGCCCGTGGCCGACTCCGTGAGCAAATGCCTCTTCCCAGCCGGCCGCGGCAATGACCTCGCGGGCCGCAGCATCAACCTCGACTGTGGTCGTCCCGGGTGTGCAGGCCTCGATGGCAGCCCGCTGCGCTTCGGCGACGACCGTATACATGCGTTTGAGTTCGGGATCGGGCGTCCCCAGAAAGAAGGTGCGGGTCAGGTCACTGCATACCCCGTCCACGCGAGCGCCCCAGTCGATCAACAGGACGCCCGGTTCAACCGGCGCATCGCCTGGCACATGATGGATGACGCTCGCGTTCGCTCCGCTTCCGACGATGGGCTCGAAGGACGCGCCCTCGGCCCCCCGCAGCCGCATTTCGTAGATCAGCCTCGCCGCCACCTGCCCCTCGGTCATGCCGAGTCTCAGGTCAGCGAGCGTGGCAGCCAACGCCTCGCATTGGATATCGATGGCCCGCCGCATGGAGACAATCTCCTCGGCCGACTTGCAAATCCGCAGGCCCCTGAGGAGCCCCTCGGCGGGTACCACCCGGATGTCACCCATCGCGGTGCTGAGCGACTCGTGCGCAGCCAGCGTGGTGTGCTCACTCTGCACGGCCAGTTCCCGAATGCCGGCGTCCCGGAGCGCGGCCGCCAACCACACGACCTGCTCGCCGCGTCCTGCGATCTCCACCCCGAACACCCCGGCCGCCTGCCAGGGCGAGAGGTACTCCTCATACCTGCGATCTGAGATCAGCACGGCCCGGTCCCGCGTGACCAGCACGCGGGTGTCGTGGCCAAAGCAGCCCGCCAGACACCGCACATCCTGCTCCCCCACAATCAGAACCGCGTCAAGCCCCCTGCCGGCCATGTCCTCCCGAAGCGACGCCAGTCCGGCCTGCATGCGGGCCACGGTGGCGTCACTCAACTGCATGTCCGCAACAACGTGGGGCATGGGGCGGGAGTATAACGATCACAGGGGGATCCGCCGCCATCTTGCGGCGTTCGGGCGAGATCTGGGTCAACCTTGCCGAGGTCTCGTCCCCGCTCAGACCTCGTCGGACCAGCCTTCCAGGCCCCGCGGCGGGCCCAGGATGGTCTGGGCGATGACCGCCTGCCTCAGGTCGAAGCCGCCGGCCCGTTGGCCGGTCTTCGATGACGCCCCGGGGCCGCCGTTCGCGTGGACATCAGGCACGGCCAACGATGAGGCCGGGGCAAGGGCCGGGGCCGGGGGCGGCGCGGGGTGTGGCTCGCTACGGACGCGGCGTCTGGGCCTCGGCTCGGCGGGCATCTCCGCGGGCGGCGGTGGGTTCCCCGATGACGCCCCGAGCCCGCCCGCCTGCAATCGCTTCTTTCGCGCGGCAGCCACGGCACTGCCGACGATCGACAGGATGATCCCGCCAAAGACAATCAGGTCGCCCAGGTCCATGGCCAGAGTGTACGACATCATCCGCTCGGGACCAGCCAGGGCGACCCATCGGCCCGGGCCGCCCACTCGAAGGATGCGCCAAACACGGCCTGAAGGGCCTCAGGTTGAAGCACTTCAGCAACGGGGCCGGCTGCGGCCAACTGGCCACCACCCAGCAGGAGCGCGTCGTCGGCGCGATCCGCAGCCACGGCCAGATCGTGAACGGCGACCAGCACCCCGCCACCGCCACGGGCGTGCGCGGCGAGCAGGTCCCAGGTCCGTGCCGCCCACGTGTGATCCATCGGCGCCGTCGGCTCGTCCATGACCAGCACTGTCTCCGGGCCCGCCTGCGCGAGGACCCGCGCCACATGCGCCCGCTGCGCCTGGCCGACCGACAGGGAATCGACGCCGCGGCGGCGGACCTGCGAGAGCCCACAGGACGCGATGGCATCCCCCACGCGGCTGCCATGCCGGGCCAGACGCAGGCGGCCCAAACCCACCAGTTGCTCGATCGTCAGCGCGCAGTCCAGCGCTGGCCGCTGAGGCAACATGGCCAACGATTCGGCCCGCGCCCGATCGCCAAGTTGATGCACGTCCCGGCCATGGAGCCGCACGCAGCCAGCCGAAGGCCGCATCAAGCCGGCCATCGCGTTGAGCAAGGTCGACTTGCCGGCAGCGTTCGGTCCCACCACGGCCGTGATTCTGCCCGGATGGACCGCGCAGTCGAGTGGGCCGATCTCAAACCCGCCCTGCTGAATGCGGACGCCTTCACACTGCAGCATCGGTACGCCATCCTGAAGCTGCGCCCCTGCGGAGCATCCACAAGAAGATGGGCCCCCCAGCCAGCGTCGTGAGTACACCGACCGGCAATCGCCCCGTCCCGAAGTCCACGACCTGCCGCGCCACATCCGCCCCGAGCACCAATCCGGCGCCAACTACCACGGACGCCGGAACAAGTAGACGATGGGCCGGACCGATCACGCGCCGCGCCACGTGCGGCGCGACCAATCCCACAAAGCCCAGTGGCCCGCACAAGGCCACCGTGATCGCCGTGAGCGTGCCCGCAGCGGCGAGGCACGCCAACCGCGTCGGCCCCGGCGCCGCGCCAATCGTGACCGCCGATGCGTGGTCCAGCAGCAAGGCGTCCAACCGCCCGTGTCCACACTGCGCCACCACCAGCACAACCGCGAGCGCGACGAACAGGCTGGCGAGCCCTCCCCCTGGCACCGACTCCGGAATGGTCCCCATGGCCCAGGCGAGAAACCGGCCACGCAGCCCGTCGGGCACCAGGCCCTGGAGCAGCACCATGCCCGCGCCGCACATCGTGGCAACGATGACGCCGGCCAGAATGGTCGACACGGGGTCCGGCCATCCGCCGCGGCCCCCAAGTGCCAGAACGACCCCAACGGCAAAGCAGGCCCCCAACATGGCGGAAACGCCCCACGGCAGGCTCGACACGCCGGCCTGATGAGCCAGATACAACGCCACCATCACGCCCAGCCCGGCCCCGCTGCTGACGCCGAGCACCGAAGGCGACGCCAGCGGGTTTCGAAGCGCCGCTTGCAGCAACATGCCGGAAAGGGCCAGCCCGCCGCCGACACCGGCCGCGACCAGCATGGCGGTGGACCGGAAGCCGACGTACGCGGCGTCGGGCCAGGACAGCGCGATCTCATCGGTGATCGGGTCTCGGCCGACAAGCATGCGGAGCAGCCCCAGCCCGCACATCATCGCCGTCAGAAGAACCAGCACGCCCGGTCCACCATGGGGCACCCGGCCGGGAGTCACGACTCGACCGCCACCAGTTGCGTGCGGATGAGCCGCTCGTAGAGGCCACATCGGGAGCACAGTTCTTCGTGCGGGCCGACATCGACAATGCGACCCTCATCCATCACGACGATGCGATCACAATCGAGCACCGTCGCAAGCCTGTGGGCGATGACGAGCACCGTGCACCCCTCGATGCCTCGAATGGCGTCGGCAATGGCCGCTTCCGACTCGCTGTCCACCTGGCTGGTCGCCTCATCCAGAATGAGGATGGCTGGCTTGCGCAGCAGGGCCCGCGCGATAGAGAGCCGCTGTCGCTGACCACCGGAAAGCGACGCGCCATGCTCGCTGACGACCGTGTCATAGCCCTGCGGCATTTCACCAATGAACGACGCGGCGTGCCCGGCCTCCGCCGCGGCAACAATGTCCTCCCGCGTCGCATCCGGCCTCCCCAGCGAGATGTTCTCCGCGATGGTCCCCTGAACAATGAACGACTCCTGCGTCACCACACCGATCTGCCCACGCAGATCCGAGAGGCTGACCGTCGCCACATCCACATCGTCCACCCGCACGGCCCCCTGATCTGGCACAAGCAGCCGCGGCACCAGACTCAGCAGCGTCGTCTTTCCCGACCCGTTCGGACCAACCACGGCAACATGCTCGCCAAAGGCGACCCTCAGGCTCGCGTCGATCACGGACGGTCGCTCGGCGCCGGGATAGGTGAAGGTGACCGCGTCCATCGAGAGCGTCTGCGCATGCCTGGGAAGCGGCGATCCGTCGCGGGGCTCGGCCGCCTCACCAAGCACCTTGAGAATACGGGCCGCTGGCGCGGCTGCGGCGCTGATGTCGTTGATGATGGAGGCAAGCGGTCGGAACGAGGCGCCTGCCACGGCGATAGCGCCGATGGAAAGCAGGAAGTCCTCAAACGGAAGGTCGCCCTTGAGAATGCTGCTGGCCGCCAGGAGCGCCAACGCACCGAGCACGATGATCGCGAGCGTCTCCATGATCGGGGAACTCATGGCCTTCGCGGTCCGCATCTTGAGCTCGAACCGCACGACCCGATCATTCGCCTCGTCAAACTGCTCCACCGCCGTGTGCTCAGCGGTACTCGTCTTGACCGCCCGAAGCCCCTGAATGCGTTCGCCGGAAAGCCGAAGAAGATCCTGCTGCGCAGCAAGCGACCCACGCGCGCCTCTGCGAATGCGCTTGGCGATCTTTCTCAGGACAAGGCCGAGTATGGGGCCGACGATGATCGCTACGAGGACAATTCTCCAGTCAAAGACGATGGCCACGATCAGTGCAGCAACGCCCTTGCTGATTTGCGCGACGGACTTGCCGAGCAAGCCGACAAACCCGGATTCCAGCGCTGCCGCGTCCCTGATGATGCGGGAGACAAACTCGCTCGATCCGCTCTGGACCACCTTTGAGAGCGGCAGGTCCAGCACGTGCCCGAAGAGTTCACGGCGGATCTTTGCAATCGTGATGGTGGCGAGCGTCTGACTCAGGTACTGGTGCAGGAAGTTGGCCGTGGCGCCGACGACGGTCAGGCACCAGATCAACACAATGAGGAGCAGGACACCATTGAAGCGTTCTTCCGGAAGCACGGCGACGATGGCCTCCGGAACCCTCCAGAAACCACCCTCGGCATTGAACCGCTCGGCGAGCTGCCGCAGTCCGTCGCCCGCCTCGGGGTGAAGGATCTGCTCAAGCATCGGCCCAAGCGCCAGAAGCCCGACGCCCAGCCCCGCCGCCGACAGGAATGCCAGCAGCACGGCCGCCACCAGCATGCCGCGGCATCGGAGCAGTCGCTTCGCAAGGTGCCAGAAGGGTGCCATGGTCAGGCAGTATCCCCGGTGGGCGGCTCCGGAGCAAAGGCGAGCAGGTCACGCCAGAAATCCGGGTAGCTCTTGGCGACGCAATCCGGGTCCGAGATGCTGACCCCGCCGCGGCGAAGCCCAAGGACGGCACCGGCCATCGCAATCCGGTGGTCGTCCCAGGTTTCCAGCGTCACCGGCGTATCGGGCAGGATCCCGGGCCGGACGATCAGGTCGTCCTCGACGGCTGCGACGTCTCCGCCGGCCCTTGAAAGCTCGCCCGCGACCGTCGCGACCCGATCAGACTCCTTGTGTCGAAGCGTGGACAGGCCCGTGAGTTGCGTGGGCGCGTCGGCAAACAGGCACGCCACGGCAAGCGCCGGGGCAGCGTCCGGCATCCGGTCGCAGTCAATGCGGCCAACTGACCGGACAGCCTGGGGACCCGCCAGCGTAACGCCCCCCGCCTGCGGCGAGACCTGCAGGCCCATTTCTTCCAGCACCGAGAATGCTGCCGCGTCTGGCTGGCCATCGTCCAATGAAACGCCCGGAAGCCGCACGCATGAACCCGGAAGAATCGTCGCGGCCACGCCCCAGAAGAGAGCCGAGCTGGCATCCGGAGGAATGGCCCGCCGCTGGGCTTGCAGCGGCGTGTGCGGAACCGTGATACGCGCGGCATACCCATCGCCATACCCGGTCTGGACTTCCACGCCCCAGCGGCGAAGCTCCGCAATGGTCAGCGCGAGGTACGGGGCGCTGGTCGGCGCGGCCCGAAGCCGCAGTTCCAGACCGTCCGGCATGGACGGCGCCACCAGCATCAACGCCGAGAGAAACTGGCTGGACGCCGTTTCGCCGACCTCCAGCACACGCTGCTTCCAGTGACCGCCGCGGACCCGAAGGGGAAGGTGCTCGGCGTCGCCCAGAGGATCGACGTCGATCCCCAACGCGGCCAGCAGCGAACTCATATCACCCATCGGCCGCTCGCGAAGCCGCGAACTTCCGTCAATGGTCGTGTCACCTTCCGCTGCCGAAGCGAGCGCCAGAAGAAACCGCGCCGGCGCGCCGCCGTGCCCCACATGCACCGTCTGGCCGCCGCCCGAGAGCGGCCCCCCGCCCTCCATCACCGTCTCGTCCTCCCCGAGCCTGACGGGCACGCCAAGCGACGCAATGGCCGCGGCGAGCGCATCGGTATCCTCGCCGCGGAGGAGCCCGCCGAGCTCAGACGTACCACGGGCCAGTGCCGCCAGCACGAGCGCCCGGCACGAGACACTTTTGGAGCCGGGCACGCGGATGGACACGTCCACGCCAGACTCGGCCCGCCCAACGGGCCTGGCAACTGCGCTGGTCATACCGTCATCCCTCGCGGCGGAACACCGCCACGATGTCCTCTACTGGCACGACGAACAGGCGGTTGTCCCCCTCGAAGTCCACGGGCACGGCATGCTTGGGATTGAAGAGCACCTTGTCGTAGCGGGCCAGCGGCCAGTCGTCGTCCGACTCAATCTGCAGGCTCACGGCCACAATTCGTCCCGTGATGGTCGGAATCTCGATCTTGTCCGGAAGGTGGATGCCGGACTTGGTCCGCTTGCGATCCTCGTCCTTCCGGAGCAGGACCCGAAGGCCGAGGGGCTCGACCGTTTCAAGTTTCGTCGTGGCCTTCTTGGCAGGCATGGCCCCGGCATTCTACGATCCGCGGGCCCGGAAGGAGGCCCCCATGCCCGAACGTCTTCGAGCCCTCGTCCGCGACATCTCCGACTACCCCCAGCCCGGAATCGTCTTTCGAGACATTACGCCACTGCTCAAGGACTGCGCAGGCCTGGCTCTGGCCGCCGAGCTGATGGTGAATCCGTTCCGGCATACCGGCGTCGACATCGTGGTCGGTGCCGAGTCCCGTGGGTTCATCTTTGGAACGCTCCTCGCTCGGGCGTTGAACGCGGGATTCGTACCAATCCGCAAGCCGGGGAAACTTCCGGCCGAAACGCACTCCCGGGACTACGAACTCGAGTACGGAAGCGACACGCTCGAGATTCATGCCGACGCCATCACGCCCGGCCAGCGTGTCCTGCTGGTCGACGATCTCATCGCCACCGGCGGGACGATGGAAGCCAGTTGCCAGCTCATCAACGCGCTCGGGGGCAACCTCGTGGGCATCACGGTCCTCATCGAACTGGTGTCACTGGGCGGCGCAGCCCGGATTGCGCCCCACACCATTCACAGCGTGCTGACGTACTGAGCCGCCAGGGCCTGAAACATGCGCGGTTCCGACGATTTACCCGGGCCGGGGACGCTTCCGCTTGCGGTATCATGGGCGGCTCGCAGCGTAGGCTGCGGCAACACCGGAGCATCCGTCCCATGACGACCGCCAACATGACGCAGGCCCAGACTTCAGCCGATCCTCTGTCGCTCATCGACGTCGATCACGTCCGCTTTTTTGTCGGCAACGCCAAACAAGCGGCATTCTTCTACGCCTACACATTCGGCTTTACGATCGAACAGATGGCGGACCTGACCACCGGAAGCCGCGATCGTTCCCGGTATCTGCTGACGCAAGGCAACATTCGACTGCTCCTTGAGACGCCGCTCTCGAAGGACGACCCGGCCGCCGAGGAGATTCGCTGCTACGGGGACGGCGTCAAGGACATCGCCTTCACGGTGGACGATGCCGAGGCCGCCTGGAACCAGGCCATCGCCAATGGCGCAGAAGCCGCGTACGAGCCGCTGACGCTCTCCGACCAGACCGGCACCGTCACGACGGCGGGCATCAAGACCTATGGCCGCGCGGTCCACTCGTTCGTCAGCCGAACCGGCGACTACACGATCGACCGCGTCAAGACGGGCGGCGACTTCGAGCCCGGCTTCTGTCGTGTTGATGGGCTCTCGATCAACGACTTCAACCGCAAGAATCCCTGTGGGCTGATGTTCCTGGACCACTGCGTCGGCAATGTCGACGACGGCAAGATGAACCACTGGGTTGACTGGTATGAGAACGTGCTCGGCTTTGCGATGTTCAAGCACTTCGATGATGCCGACATCTCGACCGAGTATTCCGCGCTCATGTCCAAGGTCATGGCCTCAGGCAACAACCTCATCAAGTTCCCGATCAACGAGCCGGCCCCCGGCAAGAGGAAGAGCCAGATCCAGGAGTATCTGGAGTGGCACGACATGACGCCGGGCGTGCAGCACCTCGCGTTCCGGACGAACGACTGCGTCGAGTCGGTCGCCGAACTCCGCCGCCGCGGCGTGGACTTCCTGCACATCCCTGACGAGTACTACGAAACCGTCTGGCAGCGGGTCGACAAGATGCTCACCGAGAACGGCCACAAGCCCGTGCGGGAAGACCACGAGCGGATCAAGGATCTCGGCATCCTCGTCGACGCCGACGATCAGGGCTATCTGCTGCAGCTCTTCACCAAACCCCTGCAAGATCGCCCGACGCTCTTCTTCGAGATCATCGGCCGCCGCGGCAGCCAGTCGTTCGGCAAGGGCAACTTCAAGGCACTCTTTGAGTCGCTGGAGATTGAGCAGGATCGCCGCGGCAATCTGTAGGCCTGCGGGCTGAACCCCGGCCACCGCTCACACAGAGGGCTGCCACCCGCCGCAGCGTTTGACCAGTACGCTGGCGTCCCAGTCGCTTGAAGCGATCGCATCCACGATGGCTTCGGCTGCGTGACCATCACCGTACGGATTCTGAAGCCCGGCGAGCGAGCCGCGAAACGCGGGCGTCGTCGCGGCGGTGATGGCGGCTTTGATGGCCTCCACCTCCGCCGGCGCATCGACGATGTTGGCGGCGCGGGTGCGGCCTTGCTGGCGGGCGCCGACGTTGACGACGGGCAGTTCAAGCGACGCGGCTTCCATGATGCCACTGCTGGAGTTTCCGGCCAGGCAGGCAGCGTGCTGGAGGAGTCCCCAGTAGTGCAGGTGGTCGAGATTCACGCGAAGCACCGCGTCATCGCGGCGGCTGCAGATACCTTCGGCCAGCGTGATGATGCGGGAGTAGCCGGCGTCGGCATTCGGGAAGCAGAAGACCAGCGGCGGCGTCGCCTGCTCGATCGCCTCAAAGAAGACTTCCGCTTCATCCACCGTGTCTCGGTGCATGGTGGTCGGATGAAACGCCACGACGATAGGCGGCGGATCAAGGGTCCGACCGACGGCGGCCTCCACGGCGGCCCGGCCCGAAATCTCATCCAGCCGCAGGTGATCCAGCGACGGCGCGCCTGTGACATGCACGCGGCCTGGTTCTTCGCCCATCGCAATCACCCGGTCCGCGGCGTCCTGCGTTGGCACCAGATGCAGGTGGCTCATCTTGGTCAGCGCATCACGCACCTGCTGGTCGATCGCCCCCTCACTGATCTCGCCGCCCTCGATGTGCGCGATGGGAATGCGGAGCGCCATCGCCGCAGCCGCCGGGGCAAGCATCTCAAAGCGATCGGCAATGAGCAGCAGCAGGTCTGGCCGCAGGCGATCCAGCGCTTCAGTAAACCCGAGCACCGCGCGTCCGATCCCCTCGCCCATGCCCCGATCTGAGTCATCGGCGGCCAGGAACGGAATCTCGGCGGCGACGTCATATCCGGCGGCGCGGACGGCGTCGATCGTCCGACCGAATCGATCATCCAGATGCGCGCCGCCGACGAGCAGAGACGTCTGCATGCGTCCTCGCATGGCTCTGAGGACCGGCTCGACGTGCCCCCAGTCGGCCCGCGAGGTCGTGACGACGGCGGTGTGCAGCATGGCCAGAGAGGATAGGCCCCCGCCGCTCAAGCGGAGGTCCGAAACCACCGCCGGCCAATCCAGAGCGAAACGCTGACCAGGCCGATCAACACCGGCACCTCCACGAGCGGGCCGATGACGGCTGCAAACGCGGCGCCGCTTCCGATGCCGAAGACGCCCACGGCGACGGCGATCGCGAGTTCGAAGTTGTTGCTCGCAGCGGTGAATGACAACGCGGCCGCCTGTGGATAGGTGGCACCGGCCAGACCGCTCATGGCGAAACTGATGAAGAACATGAGCACGAAGTAGATGAGCAGCGGCGCGGCCACGAGCAGTACATCACCCGGCCTCGCCACGATCGTGGCGCCCTGCATGCTGAACATGATGACAATCGTGAAGAGAAGCGCTACCAGCGTCAGCGGCGAGATCAGCGGGATGAAACGCTCGTGGTACCACGCTTTGCCCCTCGCTTTCACGAGCACCAGGCGCGTCAACGCTCCCGCCGCAAATGGAATGCCCAGATAGATCAGCACGCTCCAGGCGATCTCCGCCATGCTGATTGGAATGTCGGCGCCGTCCAGACCCAGCAGAGGCGGCAGCACCGTGACGAAGACCCAGGCGTAGAGGCTGTAGAAGAGCACCTGGAATATCGAGTTGAATGCCACCAGGCCTGCTGCAAACTCGGTGTCACCCTCGGCCAGTTCATTCCACACGATCACCATCGCGATGCAGCGGGCCAGACCGATCATGATGAGGCCGACCATGAGTTCGGGATGGTTGCGGAGGAAAAGGATCGCCAACGCAAACATGAGCAGCGGCCCGATGATCCAGTTCTGCACCAGCGAGAGGCCGAGGACGCGGACATTCCGAAGGACATCGCCCAGCGTTTCGTACCGCACTTTGGCCAGCGGCGGGTACATCATGAGGATGAGCCCCACGGCGATCGGGACGCTCGTGTCCGAGCCGGCCAGCCGCAGCGACCCAATCCAACTGCCGAAGGCTGGCGCTGCAGACCCCAACGCCACACCCACGGCCATGGCCAGAAAGATCCAGAGCGTTAGAAAGCGGTCGAGCACACCGAGGCGCGCGGGGGTCGTGCGGGGCACTGCAAGACTCCTTGGCAGCAGGAACGCGGCAAGGTATCACTGATCGCCGCCGCCGGAAACCCCGCGGGCGACCCCGAAAGCAGGTCCCGGAAGCAAGGCCCCGACGCCGCCTTCCGTGCTCCGGCCCACTCCCGTACAATCCGGACTTGGAGGTGAGCGATGCCCTACTACACCAGTCTCGGTGAGATTCCCCCGAAGCGGCACATTCAGTTCCGCCGCCCCGACGGTGTGCTGTATTCGGAGGAGGTCTTCGGCACCGAGGGCTTCGACGGGCCCACCTCCACCATGTATCACATTCACCCGCCAACCCAGGTGACGGGTTGGACCTGCGAGTATTCCACCAAGGTGGACTACCTCGAGTCCAACGTCATGCGGATGCGGCACCTGACGTCGATGGACCGCCAGCCAAAGGGTGACCCCATCACCGGCCGGACCGTCCTCTTTGGGAATGTCGACTGCGAGATCGGCATCTGCGTCCCCAATGAGCCGATGGACTACCACTTCAAGAACGGCCAGGGCGACGAGTGCCTCTACATCCACCACGGCACCGGCACGCTCTACACCATGTTCGGCACGCTGACCTTCGGGCCACGCGACTTTGTGGTCATTCCGAAGGGCACGATTTACCGCATGGTCTTTGACCCACGTGAGGCAGACGCTCCGAACGATCGCTTCCTCTGCATCGAGACAGCCAATGCCTCGCACATCCTGCCGCCCAAGCGGTATGTCTCCGAGAAGACGTCCCAGTTTCTTGAGCATGCCCCCTACTGCGAGCGGGATCTCCGCATTCCCCAGATGCCGCTGGCCTACGACGAACTCGGTGACTTTGAGGTCCGGATCAAGGCTGTCAACAGCGTTCACTCGTACACCTATCCGTACCACCCGCTCGACATCGTGGGCTGGGACGGCTGCTACTACCCGTACTGCTTCAATTGCGATGACTTCAGCCCGATTGTGGCCAAGCACCACATGCCGCCGCCGACCCATCAGGTCTTTGCCGGTGGAGGCTTCGTCATTTGCGCGTTCTGCCCGCGGATGCTCGACTTCCACCCGGAGGCGATCAAGGTGCCGTACAACCACAGCAACGTCGACAGCGACGAAGTGATGTACTACTGCGACAGCAAGTACACGGCCCGGCGAGGCATCGCCGAGGGGTCGATCACCATGCACCCGCAGGGCATTCCCCACGGGCCGCACCCGGGCACGGTCGAGAAGACCCTCGACCAGACCTACACCGACGAACTCGTGGTCATGTGCGACACGTTCCGCCCGCTCTACCCGACAGCTGCGGCGCTTGAACTGGACGACGCCGACTATCCGCAGTCCTGGGCGGACTGGAAGCCCATTCCAGTCGGTTCGCCCGTGACGACTTGAGTCTGCCCGCTCCCTGAACAACGCGCTGCATTTCCCCCCATGCCTGCGCAGTGTCTGGGCGGACATGTGGGCGCTTTCAGAAGAGACCCATCTGATGTTGAGCGGCGCGTGCGCGAAGTCGATCGAATGGGAGCCGTACTGCCTTGGCGATGCGTGGAACATCCCCTTCGGGCACGAAACGCCGATGGACTGCCTGATGCAGGGCGCAACCCCCTAGTTGGCTGGCAGGACCACCCCGCTGCAAGTGCCAAACCCGACGCGTCCGGCGCCTTCCCGCTCGCACCACGCGGCAATCGTCAACTCGTCACCATCCTGCAGGAACCGCCGCTGCGTGCCATCGGGCAGATCGATCGGCTCGGTGCCCCGCCAGGTGAGTTCGAGCAGACATCCGCGGCTCTCCTTCTCGGGGCCACTGACGGTGCCGCTTCCAATGAGGTCGCCCGGCCGCATGGGGCACCCGGTGCTGGTGTGATGGGCGAGCATCTGCGCGAACGACCACGACAGGTCCGCGAGCGTTCCGCGGCTGAGTTGCACGGGCGCCGTACCGGCGCCCCGCATGGCCGCCGACGACAGCGTCACCACAGCCTGCACGTCGATGGCGTCGCGGCTCGCTCCAGTGGGCGTCAGGTAGTCCAGCAGCGGCGGATCGTCGGCTGCCCGTGCCGGGCCGTGGCTGCGATAGGGCTCCAGCGCCTCCATCGTGACGACCCATGGCGAGATCGTGCTTGCGAAGTTCTTCGCATTGAACGGGCCGAGGGGCTGGTACTCCCACTTCTGCACGTCGCGGGCTGACCAGTCATTCAAAATCACCACGCCGAAGAGTCGATCGCTCGCTTCACCAATGGCCACGCGGGATCCCATGGGATTGCCCGTGCCGATGAAGGCGCCGAACTCCAACTCGTAGTCGAGCAACCTGCACGGACCGAAGGCCGGCGGGCCATCGTCCGGCTTGAGTTGCCCATGGGGACGCATGATGTCCGTCCCGGACACGACCACACTGCTCGCGCGGCCGTGGTAGCCCACGGGCAGGTGCAACCAGTTCGGCATGAGGGGCTCGCCGTCCGGCCTGAACATTCGACCGACATTCGTTGCATGATGCCGCGCTGCGTAGAAGTCGGTGTAGTCCCCAATGTCCGCAGGAAGCCGCATCACGGTCTCGACCATGGGACGCACCAGTCGGTCCTGCCTCGGAGACTCCGCATCAAGCAAGTCACCGATGGCGACCCGAACGCGATGCCACACGTCGGGCCCCAGCGCCATGAAGTCATTGAGCGACTCGGCGCACAACGCGCACGCAGCCTCGCCTTCAAGCGCCAGGGCTCCGGTCTCAATCGCAGCGGTCACGTCCAGGACCTGCCTGCCGATCGCCACGCCGATACGCCCCGCCCCGTCTTCGCCCTCGAACACGCCGAATGGCAGGTTCTGGATTGGAAAGTCGCACCCCAGCTCGTTTGCCGATTCAATCCAACTTTGTCGAGCGGGATCGTGTGTCGCGTTGGTCATGAACCTGTCGTCTCCGTCTGCGGCGTCAGCCAGTCAATGGCCTCCAGATCCTCCCACGGCTCGTCAATGCTGCACGAGCCGTACGAAATCGCAAAGCCAAGTCGGGCCTCCTCCAGATCGTCACGGGTCAGATGAAGGTCCGAGACCGTGAGCGATGCGTCGTCGAATGCAAAGGCCGAGGGGTCGTCAATCTCAATGATCCTGCGTACCGTTTCCGCATCGGCCTCCGCCGCATGGGCGGCCGCTGCAGCGGTGTACACGCCGATGAATCCGTGCTGCCGCGCCGGCACCACCGGATGGTCGTTCGGGAACGGGTGGTGCAGGCCCGCCGTTGCCTTGAATGGCACGCCGGCGGCAGCCGCCGCCACCAGGAACCGCGCGACCTCGCCGCTTCCCGGATACAACTCCGGCCGCACACCACCGGTGCGAATCTTGGCGGCAGCCTCGGACCCCGCGAGCACGGCAAGAAGCCCGCGTGGATCACCTGCCAGCGGAATCTCGATGAAGGGAAACAGCGTGTCGGGCATCAGGTCCAGCGCCCGGTCGATGGCCTCGGCGCAGTCGCCGGCAGCTTCGATCACGTCGACCACGGCCCGCCCTGCTGCCGGCTCCGCGTGCCGCTGGTTGAAGGCTTCAATGGTGTCCAGATCCTCGGCAAAGCCATCGTCACCACATGGCCGCGTCAACGCGCTGAGGCACCAGGGCTCGGCCTCTTCCTCGTCCGGAAGCAGATCGGCCGCCGCCTGCTCAAACTCCGCGAGTCGGGCGACCGGAACAATCACGCGGCCGACCATCCAGCCGCGGGGATCGAGCATCACCCTGCGGTAGGTCGCCACCATGTCGGGCATGTCCAGCTTGGCCGGCGGGAACAGTCCCGCGTAATCGATCAGCCCGTCTAGAAGCACGCTCAGCGTGGCAGGCGTCTTCATGTCGCCGCTCCCATCAGTTCGCTCCGGGCAGCAAGACACCGATCAACTCTCGTAAGCGTCGCGTCCCGACCAAGAATGTCCAGCGTGTCAAAGATGGGCGGGCTCACCGGCCCTCCGGCGACGGCCACGCGGATCGGCTGGGCCACCTTGCCGAGGTTGCCCTCGCAGTTCGCCTCGGCCCAGGCAGTGATTGCTGCTTCAAGATGCGGCGCGTCCCAGTCGCCCACGTCAGCCAGCACAGGCCTGACTGCCTCAAGCCGATCAAGCCCCGAAGGCGTTCCCTTGCACAAGGCCTTCCGAACCGGCTTACTTGCCGGCCAGGCAATCGACTCGTCCGGCTCAATGAAGAACCTCCCGGACTGCATCGGATCCAGCAGCGTCTTGCTCCGCTCCTTGTTCGAGAGCGCAAAGACCCTGAACTGCTCCGGCGACATCGCTTCGAGAAAGCGAGGCTCGTACCGAGCGCAGAATGCCTGCAACCGATCGACGAACATCTCCTCGCTCATGCTCTGAATCGCGTCAAGATTGAATGCCAGAAGTTTGGCCCGGTCGAACTTGGCCGGGCTCTTGACGATGCGATCGAGGCTGAAGTGTTCACACAGGAACGCCGCATCGAACTGTTCGCAATCACCTCCGGGCGACCACCCCAGGAGCGCCAGATAGTTGAGCAGCACTTCGGGCAGATAGCCCGCTCGTCGAAAGTCATCGACATTGATCGCGGGCAGTTGCACATCCAGCGTTCTGGCGAGCCGCTCAGCCGCGTCCGTCTCCAACTGCACCGTCTTGTCGGCCAACCAGGCCTCCCAATCGGCGGGGCTGATTCCCGCCTCGGCGGGCGGCGAACCCATGTCCCGCTCCCGCACCGTCGCTCGGAGGAACTTGTCCTTGTCTCGCTTGGACATCTTCGACCCGTCCGGGTTGAAGATGAGCGACACGTGCGCCCAGACGGGCCGCTGGAAGCCCAGGGCATCCTGCAGCACCGCGTGCTTGGGACTGTTGGCAAGATGCTCCTGGCCCCGGATCACATGCGTCACGCCCATGAGTTCGTCATCGACGACGACGGCAAAGTGATAGGTCGGAAAGCCGTCAGCCTTGCGAATGACAAAGTCCTCAAGTGTTCCAGGTTCGACGCAAACCTCTCCGAGCACGGCGTCCTGAATCACAATCGGGTCTTCATCCGGCACCTTGAACCGAACGACGTGGGGCCGCCCTTCGGCCACCCATGCCTTCACGGTTTCCGGATCCAGATCAAGCGCCGCTCGGTCGTAGCGGTAGGCCCGCTTCTCCTTGCGGGCCAGACGCCTCGCCTCCTGCAGTTCCTCGGGCGTCTCGAACGCACGATAGGCGGCGCCGGACTCCAGAAGCGTGTTCATGTACTGCTCATACACATCGAGCCGGTGGGACTGGTAGTACGGCCCCGTCTCTCCGCCGCCGTTTCCCTTCCACTCCGGGCCCTCGTCCCAATCGATGCCGAGCCACCCGAGGTCTTCAAGAAAGCCCTCGCTCGCGGCGTCACTGGACCGCTTCTGGTCGGTGTCCTCGATCCGAAGCAGAAACTTGCCGGCGCTGCGGCGAGCAAACGCCCAACAGAACAGGGCCGACCTCGCCCCCCCGACATGCAGATGGCCGGTCGGGCTGGGAGCAAAGCGCGTACGAACGATGGCGGGCTCGCTCATGGGGCAGCGACTTCCTTACGGCGTAGGCGCTGCAGAAGCAGCCGCCAGGGTCCTGAGAGCACATACAACACGAACACGATCGCCAGTGTTTCCTGCAACCACCAGATGGCACAGGAAAGGACCACGGCAGCGCGAACCAGATACGTGAACGAACGGGCGCCGCGGAGGTACTTGTTTGCCATATGCGCGTACGGGACGGCCGAGACCATCATCACAGCGGCAACGAGCACAATCACCGGGACCAGCAGCACGATGCCGGCCGCGATGCCCGCGAGCACCTCGTTGCTGGCACCATCTCGAATGGCTTCGACGTGCTCGTGGAGCAGCACCAGCCCAACCACAGCCCCCGCTGCGCCGGGTGACGGCAGACCACGAAAGGTCAGATGATCGCCCAACCTCCCGCTCGCGGTCTCCACATTGAACCTGGCAAGCCGAAGTGCCCCGCAGCAGACGTAGATCGCCGCCACGGCCCAGCACAACTTGCCCAGCGTATGGCCCGCGTCCGGGCTGATGATGGGATCGCCGGATCCCAGGTACTGACTGAGCAGATTCAGCATGATGAATGCAGGCGCCACCCCGAACGTGACGACATCGGCAAGCGAGTCAAGTTGTCCACCCATCTCGGTCACGCCATCGGTCAGCCGCGCCACGGCCCCGTCGAGTGAGTCCAGCACGATGCCCAACAGAACGAGCGACGCTGCCACCGTCAAACTGCTCCAGCCCCACGGGCCGAATCCATCCCCCTCCACAAGTGGTTTCGCCGCGTAATGGATGGCCGAAAACCCGGAGACCAGATTGCCCAGCGTCAGCAGCGTCGGCCAGACGCCAGCGGGCCCCATGCGGCGCAGCCTCGCCAATCCGCCGCGAGATCGCCTCCGCCGCGCCCCGGGTGGGTGCGATCCTTCGACCTCTGTCTCGTGTTCCAGGCGCATCGACGCATTCTACCGGGAGGTGGCGCCGGCTCCCACGCAGGTCAACGCCCTTCGAATCTGGGCCGAAGCACAAGCAGGGCCAGCGGCGATTCCGATTCCCATCCGAATGCACGCCGAACGCCGCCCTCCGGAGGGTGCCGCATCCCGGCCGGGGCAGGCCACTGTGGCGACGCAGCGGTCACCGCCAACGCTTCACCCTGGACCAGCACCAGTTCCCTGCGGGCAGACACCTGCTCGCCCTCCCTGACCACGAACTCCACAATGGATCGGGGCCCCAACTCGGTGATGACGTGAAAGGAGCGAAGCTCATACGTTGTGTCACCGTCACGAGCCACGGTCGTCCACCGGACCGGTATCCCGAGCCACTCGACTGGCGGAGCCGACTCCGGCAGCAGCGCGCGGACGATGGGATCCACGACCACATCACGCACGATGACGAACTCAAGGCCTGTCGCAGGGTCCGGATCAATGCGGCGCCCGCCAGCGCGGGCCAGTGCTTCGTGCACATCTCCAAGACCCACTGTGGATCGAACCGGATGCAATTCCGTCCCTTCGCCGCGAATCCGCAGCGTGGCCCGCCCAGCCGGGCGGGCTGCAACAGCGGCGGCGCCTGGTGCAGTCGCCTGAGGCTCAGGCTGCGGGGCCGCGCACCCGACCATGCATGCCAGCGAGAGACCGGCGAGCCGCGTCAGCATGATCCGTCGAGGGGAAGTAGATTGATCCGATCGATCAACTCTCGCATGCGGCCCCAACCACGGCGGGTATGCACAAAGGCAAGCCGGGGCAGGTCGAGATGATCCGTCTCGCCAGGCAGCGCGTCACATTGCCGCATGTCGCCTGCGTCCACCAGATCGGCAAACTCCTCGGACAACATGTCGATCTGTTTGGGGCTCAGTGGCGTCACCAGCCGCAGCACGTAGGTCGCACCGACGTACCGAGCGGAGTGATAGCGGCGATAGAACAGCCTGATGTGTTCGCCGGCTTCCTCCGGTGATGACGCAATGTGCAACAGCGACAGATCTTCCGGGCTGATCCAGCCGTTGTCACACAAGTGTTCGGTAATCCAGGCCAGCCAGTCCTCCCAATAGGTCCTGCCTTCACCTTCGAGAAGCACGACCGGAATGACATTGGACTTGCCAGTCTGGATGAGCGTCAGGCACTCAAACAACTCGTCCTGGGTCCCAAAGCCCCCCGGGAACACCGACACGGCATCGGCGTGCGCCATGAACATGAGTTTGCGCGTAAAGAAGTAGCGAAAGCTCACCAGTTTCGGATCGCCCTCGATCACGGCATTGGCTGAAGTCTCAAAGGGAAGCCGAATGCGAAGGCCGAAGATGGACTCCCTGCTCGGCCCCTCATGCCCCGCCTTCATGATCCCGTCACCTGCCCCGGTGATGGTCATCCAGTCGTGCCCGGCCATGTACGCACTGAACTGCTTGGCTGCGAGGTAGTCCGGATGATCCTCGGGTGTCCGCGCGGAGCCATAGATGGTGACCTTGCGGGTGCCGCGATACTGATTGAACAGCACCCACGAATGCCGCATCTCCTTGACGGCCCGACTGACCAGCCGCAACTGCCCGTCATCGCTTCCATCATCAAGGAGACGAATGCCGGTACGAACAAGATCCTCGACGTGCCGGCGACGCTCTTCAGGAATTTCGGGGGCGATGTCGGTGAGAAAAGTCTCGACTTGACGCCGAAGCCCTTCCCTCACCGCGTTTGGGCGTGGTGGGTGCCTGTCCATGGAACCGTGCATGGTACCCGCATGCGGGGAGCCATCAACGATTGCCGCCCGACGCCAGACCGGGCAGGGGCACAATGCCGGCCTCAGGGTGGCCAACCGGACCCTCCAGCGACACTTCGTACAACTGGTCCTGTACCAGTCCAATGATGTCCCGAATGATCGGCCAGCTTCCGCGTGGCCTCAGCCTCGCCCGAACGTCCATCGTGGACAGGTCGAGTGTGCCCACCCCATCCAGGCTGAAGCCTCCGCCGCCCCACGGCCCACTTGCCAGGTGAATCGCCTCAAGCGTCGCGGTCCCGCCCCGCAGGAAGAACTGGACATCGACGAAGGAAAGCGCCCCCACGACGGGAGAGGACAGGTGCATGACCTGTTGCACTGCCACGAGCGCGGGCAGCGTCCGCAGGTGGCCTTCCGATACGCGAAACATGCCAACCCCCGTCGGACCTGCAGGATCTCCCGCGCGGCCTCGAAGTTGCACGGCAGCATCGACCTCGCCGGTCGACGCCGCCTCCCCTTCGACTTCGGCATCTGGAAACAGCCGCGACAGCCGCGCGTTGGTGAGGCTCGCCTCGAGGGACCACGCCCCATCAGCACCAGCGGCGTAGCCGTCGACCACCACCCGGCCGTCGCCCAAACGCCCTGCCAACGCATCAATGGCCACTCGGTCGGGCGACTCGTCCGTCGGGTCCGACACGATGCGTCCGGACACGTCGGCAAGCCGGGCTCGCTTGACGGTGGCATCGGCGGACCGAACATCCAGATCAACCGACGGATGGTCGTCCTGCAGCGTGATCGACACATCGACGGAGGCCCGCACCTGCTCAAGCCGAAGTCCGGTGCTGAGCGCAGCGTCGTTGAGTTGAACCTGCCCCTTCACGGCGCCCGACCATCGTCCATCGGGCTGCTCCACCAGATTCACCCGGCCGGCGTCAATTCGGGACCCGCCCCCATCGTCGAAGGCGACCTCGTTCAGGATGTTCGTCCACCCCGGGCCGCCGAAGGCTCTCAGGAGCCCGCCGTCCAACGGGCCCTGCACGCTGCCACCCACATCGATCTCGATCGGGTCAAAGCCCACACGACCGGTCACGTCCACGCGGCTCTGCAGGACGTCGCCAACCACGCGATCGAGCCTGACCTCTCCGGGATGGACCTCGACCCGCGTGTTTCCCATGTCACGAAACGGCAATCGCCGGCCCCGCCAATGCACCTCGGCGGTCATTGGATGAATCTCCATCGACCAGATGGACGCATCCTTCCGGGCCTCCCACTGAGCCGTCAACGCCACCACGCCGTCCGGGTCGAGCGACTGCCAGGCCTGCTCGCCCTCCGGGCCCGCCATGATTCGAATGAGATCCCTGAGCACGGGGAGTCCGAGTGAAAGCGGATCGACCGCGACGCTGATGTGTCCGTCAGATCCGCCGCCTCGAACCTCACCAACGGCATCAACCGACGCGGTATCCGCCCCGGACGCGACGTTCAGGTGGAGCGCGTGAAACCCCGTGCCGTCCTGGTCAATCTCGACGCTTCCGTCTCTCAGTTGAACCCGCTGGCCCGGCTCCAGCAGGACGTCGGCCGCCGTGACTTCGACGCGGCGCACAGCATGGTCCTCGCCCGCAAGCTCAAGAGACACATCGAAGGTGCCTGAGGGCTGCCAGGTGTCCCACGATTCCGCGATCGCATCTCGAATCCCGTCGGGGAACTTCTGCAGCAGCCACGAGCCAACGTGCAGGCCTTCGGCAGCAATCTCCAGCCCGGACGGGCCGCCGAGCATGCCCTGCAACTGCAGTTCCGTCTCGCCCGCACGGACCACCAGCGGCGTGGCCTCGGTTCCCGACGTATGCACCCGCAGATGCCCGGCAAGATCCAGAAGCCCGAGCCCGCCGAGCGGCCCGTCGAGCGACTCGCCTACGGTCTCTTCGAGGCTGGGCGTCACCGCAAGTGTTGCGCGGCGAACGTCCACCTCTATGTCGTGCCTGATGTCTGTTCCATCGATCGACACGGTGCCTCGCGCATCGAGCAGCCCTTCCAGGCCGCCATCAATCAGCGGCGCGGTCTTGCCATCGGTGACAACCAGCAACGCGTCGAGCAGCGACTGGTCAACCTGCTCGCCTGTGACATCGAATTCAATCCGGCCCCCCGCGGGCCCGGAGCCAACAGGAATGGTGATCGCGCCGCTGATCCATCCCCGACCATGCCCCTGCGTGGTGCGCATGTCGACCGGGCCGCCATCGGCGCCTTCCAGGTACAAGCGATCCGCCCATCGCAATCGGCCTGCGCCGAGGCGAAGCGGAACCGGGAACTCGTTCCACGTCATGTTGAGACGTTCAAACGGAATCTCGCCGGAGATGACAAGATCGTGCTCGTCCTGCCGAACCACCAGATCAAGACCGACATGCTGGTGCGTCGTCCCGTCCAGCGCCGGCGCATCGACATGCTCCCGGCTGAACACGTCGCGGAGGGTCTCTGCCGCTCGCGGCGGCAACGCCTGCAACAGAACGGAATCAAGCGGCACGTCCCAGGCGGTGACCTCCACTTCAAGATCCTGACCGCGTGTGGCTTCCACCCGACCCCGGATCGACACCTTCGACTCCCCGCTCCCCTGCGCCCCCATCCGGCGAACCACAATGTCGCCGCCCTCAAGCCCGATGTCGGCATGCAGGCCGTGGAGTGGATAGGGAAACTTGGCGTACGAACCAAGCCCGTTCAGAAGATGCATCGTCCCGACGATGTTGACAGGGGCTCCTGTTTCGCTGCGATGGAAAGCGATTTCCATCAGGTCGACGTCGCACTGCCGCACCTGAAACAGTTCCAGAATTCGAGCTGCCTCGGATGGCACAATGACCCTGCTGCCCTGCTCCAGCTTCACCGTGCCGGACGACCGAATGTCCAGCACGAACGGCGCGCGTGAGATGGCTTCCTCCAGCGTGACCAGATCCGAATCGAAACCCACATCCGGGAGATCGGTGATCTCCAGGTCCACCCGATACGGCACATCGACGGACTGTTCCCAGCCGCCGCCCGCCTCAAGATGTCCGACCAGACCGTTGATGCGGAGCGTGTCGCCGACAAACTCAACGAATCCGGACGAGGCCACCAGCCGCGGAGGCACGAGCCCTTCCGTCGTCGCCCGCCCGTTCTGGAACATCTTCCAGAATGGGCCATCGCCTTCATCGAGTTGCAACGCATCCGGGTCCAACCGAAGGGACACGTCGCCCAGCCACAGAGACGCCGAAGGCTGCTGATCCCGAGCAAGTGTCACGCTCAGATCCACCTTGCCCTCCAGTCCCAGACGCCGCGCCATGCTCCGGACACGTCGAAACGGAACCAGTTCCTGCGACTGCTTGCCCAGCGACACCCCCTGAGCCACCGCCTCGAGCCGTTCCCGGTCGGCACTGATGAGCCCACCGAAACTCGCCGATCCGGCCTCTTCCCGCAGAACAAACACGGCCCCGCCCTTGTCATCGGGCACCGGCTCCACAGCGCCAACAAAGATGGCGTTGCCCGACCGAACCATGCGGCCACCGCTCACCCACCCGCTTTCAACCCGAAGTGACTGCAGACGCACGCGTGGGATGGGACCTCCCCCCTCCACCGATTCGGGCGCAAGCCCTCCGATGGTCAGGCCCCACGCCTGCTGCTCGATGAGCCGAAGCACCGCATCGTCCACCACGAGGTCGTCGATCTGAAACCCGCCGGGCCCATTGGACCAATGCACGCCCATCCGCTCAATCCAGATGACCTCCCCGGCGACGCCATCGACCCCCGGCACACGGACGGAAACGTCCTCCAACTGAATGTCCATGCCCTCGAGCCAGACGACATCGCCAATCTGAACGTCGCCCCCGGTCATCGCTGCCAGCCGGCCCTCGATCCACCAGGAGATGGTCGACGGTCGCACCAAGATCACCATCGCCGCCACAATCGCCAGCACAACGCACCCGGCCAGACCCAGCAGAACCCATCGAATTGCTCGTCTCGGCTTCATAGTCGCGTGGCCGGATTCTACTCCCGCATCGCCCTCGGCCGCGGGCCATCCCAGCGGCACCGGGCCAACCGCCTGATAGCCTGCAGGCATGATTGCATTGACCGGTGCCACCGGGTTCATCGGCGCGGCTGTCGCACGCCGCTTTGCGAGTGACGGCATCCCCGTGCGGGCGCTCGCGCGGGCGTCCTCCAACCGAGGGCACGTCCAGGACGTCGTGACCGAGTTTGTGACCGGTGACCTTGCCGACCGCGACTGGCACGAGACACTGCTTGACGGCGCCGACACGTTGATTCACAACGGCGTCGACTGGAAGTTGGCCCGCGGCGGCGATCTGCCCCGGCACCTGGACGTCAACATTGCCGCCTCGATCGAACTGCTCGACCTCGCCGCCAGGCGTGGCATGCGCGTGGTGTTCGTCAGTTCGGTCGCCGTCCATCACCACATGCTTCCCGAGTGGAACGGGCAGATCGACAGCATGCACCCAACACGGCCGGGAAACCTGTACGGGGCATCCAAGGCGGCCATCGAGGCACATCTCTGGTCGCTGCGAGCGTCCCACGACCTGCGGTTCACGATCATCCGCCCGGCCGCGGTCTACGGGATTGACCCCACGCTCATGCGATCGATCGGCGCCCCCATCATCGAACAGGTTCGCAAGGGCGAGGCCTTCACGCGATCAGGCGGAGGTAAGTTCGTGCACGTCGACGACGTGGCTGAGTCCATGTGTGCCGGGGCTGCCGCGGCCGACTGCGGCGTGTACCACCTGGCCGACTGCTACGCCAGATGGTGCGACTGGGCTACCTGCGTCTGCGAGATCGAGGGCGTCGACGTCGACATCGACCGCTCCAGCCCGACCAAACCGGCCAACATGTTCACAACGGACGCGCTGTCGGCGGATCTCGGCGTCACGCTTGAGCGTGGGATGGACGGCATTCGCACGCACCTGCGAGCGCTGAGCGATCTCCTGCCCCGCGACTAACGCGCTGCCTCGGCAAGGTCTATCGCCCGCCCGAGTGCCGCCGCCTTGTTGACCGTCTCGTCGTACTCGCGCGACGGCACGGAGTCGAGTACAACGCCGGCGCCGGCCTGAAGGTGATAGGTCCACGGCGGCCCGGGATTCGACGCGGGAACGACGATGGTTCGAAGCGCGATGGCAATGTCAAGATCGCCTTGAAGGGACACGCATCCGATACCACCAGCGTATGGACCTCGCCGCAGCGGCTCGAGTTCATCGATGATCTGCATGGCCCGAATCTTGGGAGCGCCGCTGACCGTGCCGACCGGCAGGGATCGCCTGAGCGCATCCCAGCAGTCCATGGCCTCGGAGAGTCGTCCGGTGACCGTGGAACTCAGATGCATGACGTGGCTGTACCGCTCCACGTCCATCAACCGGTCCACCGAGACGCTTCCGGGCTCACACACGGTGCCAATGTCGTTTCGCGCCAGGTCGACCAGCATGGCGTGTTCGGCGCACTCCTTGGCGTCGCCGCGAAGGTCGCCCTCAAGCGCCAGATCGGCCGCTGCATCCACGCCTCGCTTGCGGGTGCCGGCGAGGGGACGGCTGGTCACGCAGCCTCCATGCACCCGGCACAGAATCTCGGGGCTCGACGCGATCAGGACCACGTCCGGCGACTGCATGTAGATCATGTAAGGGCTCGGATTCACCACCCGCAGTGCGCGGTAGACATCAAAGGGATCCACATCACTCACGCGGTCAAACCGCTGCGACGGAACCACCTGAAAGATGTCACCCGCCCGGATGTACTCGATGCACCGCTCAACCGCCGACTCAAAGTCTGCCCGGTTCGTGGTCGGCGTCCCCGGCAGTTCGCCGCCTGCGGGCGCCTCGAGGTCCACCCGGCCTGCTGGCAGCGTCACCGAGTCGGCAGAGAGCCGGGCCAGGACCGCGTCGATGGCTGCCGAGGCCTCCGACCAGGCTGCGTCGGGCGCGGCCTGCCGCAGGTCTGCCCAACAGGTCACCGAGAGCGTCTTGTCGACATGATCGAACACGACAACGGTGTCGTACAACCCGAAGTGCAGATCGGGCAGTCCACGGTCATCCCGAGGCGCATTCGCTTCCGGGAGCGACTCGGGCTCGAGCCATCGAACACTGTCGTAGCCGAGCCATCCTGCCCACCCCCCTCGAAAGACATCCGTATCGCAGCGGGCCACCCGAATGCCATCGGTCAGGGCGCGAAGGTGGCCCAGCGGGTCCTCGCACGCCGTCTTTGTTCGGGTGCCACTGCGGTGATCAACGACCTCCATCTCGCAGCGACGGGCGGTCACCTCCAGGGCCGGCTGCGCAGCAACAATGCTGTATCTGCCCACAGAGCCCCCGACCTCAACCGACTCAAGGAGAAAGCTCGTGTCGGTCCGCGAGTCACCGTGCACCAACCGCCGGTAGGCAAGTACCGGAGTCAGGTGGTCAGACAACACACGCCGCGTAACCGGGACGAGGTCATGGTCGGTAGCGGCTTGCATGAAAGCCTGCGGCGTGGGCTCGGTCATCCCGGGCAGTGTACCGCCCTGACGTATGATCTCCGGCATGGGCGAGCAGCCGAACAACATCATCGACATCAGGGAACTGCAGCGGTTGTACTGCCGGCCCGATGGCACCGTGCTCGTCGCCGCGCTCGGGGGAGTGGATCTGAGCATCGAGCGTGGCCGCTACGTGTGCATCATGGGGCAGAGCGGATCGGGCAAGAGCACACTGATGAACATCCTGGGCTGCCTTGACCGGCCCACCCAGGGGACCTATCGGCTCGCGGGCGAGGACGTGTCGGACATGGACGACACGGCGTTGAGCGAGATCCGAGGCCGTCAGATCGGGTTCATCTTTCAGTCGTTCAATCTCATCCCCGAGTTGACCATCGTCGAGAACGTCGAGGTCCCGCTCTTCTACCAGAACGTCCCCCGCGCCGAGCGTCACGCACGCGCGCGTGCGGTCCTCGAACGCGTCGCGTTGACCGACCGCCTGAGTCACCGACCGAACCAGCTCTCGGGTGGGCAGCAGCAGCGAGTGGCCATAGCGCGAGCGCTCGTGGGAGATCCTCCATTGCTTCTGGCAGACGAACCGACCGGCAATCTGGACTCAGCGACGGGTGAGACCATTCTGGGGCTGCTGGATGATCTGCACGCCGAAGGCCGAACCATTGTCATGGTGACGCACGACGAAGAAACCGCCAAGCGGTCGCAGCGGGTCATCCGGCTGCGTGATGGGCTGGTCGACTCGGATGTCTCAAACCAGGCCGCGGCCACCGCGGGCCGATAGGAGAGCCGCATGCGTGTCCTTGGTCTTGACCCCGGCTTGCGGCGCACCGGGTACGGGTGCATTGACGCAAACCCGGCAGGAACAGCCCACGCGGTGGTCGAAGCGGGCGTTGTCAACGTTCCACAGCGGCAGCCGCTCGCTACGCGGCTCCATACGCTCCATACCGAGGTTGCCCGCATCATCGAGGAAACCAGCCCCGAGTTGGTCGTGATCGAGCAGGTGTTCGTGCATCGGGATCGCGCCCAGACGGCCATGCAGATGGGGCACGGTCGGGGCGTGCTTCTGCTCGCTGCGGCCCAGCACGGCCTGGAGGTCGGCGAACTCTCCCCCGCCGAAATCAAACGCGCCGTCACCGGCAGCGGGCGGGCGACCAAGGAGCAGATTCAGCTGGCGGTCACGAGCCTTCTGGGCCTCACCGTCGTCCCCGATCAGCCCGACATGGCCGACGCGCTGGCGGTGGCGATTGCCGGCGCCGCCCGGGCCGCCTCGGCCCGGCCAGCAGGTTGACGGTGCCGCCTCGGCCCGGCCAGCAGGTTGACGGTGCCGCCTCGGCCCGGCCAGCGCAAGAAAAAGGCCCGGCAGCGGCAAAGCCGCATACCGAGCCCTTCCGGGGGCAAGTTGAGGTCGGGCCGTTGCCGGCTCGACGGGGGAATCATACTCACCCCACGGCTTCCGTCAACGACCGTAGAACCAAAACCCAAGAAATATTGACTTCGCCGCCCCGCCGGCCAGCACGACCCCACCGTAGGTCAGGCCATGTCGGGGCCCCCGCGCCGCAGTATTCCCTATCCGCCTTGACGACGTCTGGTCGATCACGAAGAATCACGATCCACCGCACGCGATTCCAACCCTTCACGGGATCGATCTGACCGGGCCGCCTGGCCCCGATACCCACCGGACCCGAGACCCATGCTCATCTTCTCGCTCATGCTGGCGTTCGCCGCTCCACAACCTCCGCCGTCCTCACCCCCTCAGTCTTCACCCCCTCAGTCTTCACCCCCCCGGGCACCGGTCGAGGCGGACGCGGAAGCCCTGCAGGATGCACTGAGGTCGATGCCGCCGCGGGCCGACGCCGAGGCATGGGCCGAAGCGGCGGCCGCGGCGCGGCTGCAGGCGCGGCAGTTCACGGCGACCTATCCCAATGACACCCGCGGGCTTGAGGCCGATGCGTCGCTGAGCATGGCGATGTCAGACGATGATGGGGTGGACGCGGCCTTTGCCGCCCTGATGGCGTTGGCGCCCGAGAAAACCTCGGGTGGACTCGCGTGGGCCGAGTACTGGGCCGCACGTGACACGGCCCGATCGGTGCATGTGCTGGAGCGACTGCTCGATGATCGCCCGGACGCCAGGCTGTACATGAAGTCGTTGTTCCAATTGCTGTCGCAGACGGAAATCCAACGGCTTCACGATCGCATGCAAAAGCATGCCGCCCCCGACGCTGATCTTGACCGGGCCGCACTCGAGTTGGACATGCTCGCCCGCACGGTGCCCCCGCTTGCCGCCATCCATGGCTTCAACATCCTGCAGGCCCACCCGGACCACCTCGACCTGCGCATCGCCACGGCACGCGGCCTCCGGCACGCCAACCGCTTTGCAGATGCCCGCCGCATGCTTGAGGCGATCGAACCGCCACTTCAGGATCCCGGCCACGTCTACCTGTGGTCCGATGTCTGCTACGCAGATCACGACTTTGTCCGCGCCCTGAGGCTGCTCGAGTCGATCGACCTTGAGGCTATTGAAACGTCCAGGCCCGGCCTCCACCGGCGACTCAACTTCATGCTGCCCGTCCGAAGAGAGGCTGTTGACTCCTGGCCTGATGAACTGGTCCTTCGAGCGTCGGAGGCAAAGCGTGGCGCCAACCCCCTGGCCCGAATGCAGATCGAGGGGCAGGAAGTCATGGTTGAACTGTTCGAGGACACCGCCCCGAACACAGTGGCGAACTTCATCGCCGCGGCCGACCTGGGCATCTTCGATGGATATGAGGCCGGTCAGGTCCATACGGGCTTCCGGACCATCATGGGGGGACGCCACGATGGCGACGGCCTGCCGACCTGGACCATTCCCGATGAACACGAGTCCATGGAAGCCAGGCCCATTGTGTCCGGAAGCCTCGTCGCGTACCGCACGTCTCGTCCAGCGTCGGGCGACACGGAGTTCTTTGTGCTTCACTTCCCCGCGCCGCATCTCAACACGCTGCGAACGACATTCGGCCGCGTGCTGAGCGGCCTGGACGTCATTCGAGGGATGGAGCAAGGCGACGAGGTTGACTCCATCGAGATCCTCCGCAGACGCGAGCACGCCTACGACCCGACCGTCCTCGATGAGGCGGGCGTTGAGATGCGGCTGAGCGAACTGCTGCAGGCCCGCTGACTAGCGCAGGTCGTCCGCCCCCAGGAGTCGATACTCCTTGCGAAGCAGCACCTGACCCGCGAAGTGATTGTCATCACAACAGATGGCCATGCGGGGTCCGGCAAGCGGCTGGTCGCCCATGAGCGGGTACATGAACTGGATGTTCAACTCCGCGCCGAGCAGGTACAGGCACAGCGTCGACAGCGTCCGGTCGTCTTCCAGTTCGGTGACGATGAGGTCAATCTCGGAGAACGTCAGGTTTCGCGCTCGAAGGTGCAGCCGCGCCGCATCCGGATCGTCCGCAATCAGTCGCACGACCGCAAAGTCGGTCGCTTCGAGCACGGCCAGCGCGTGGAGTTGCACGTCATCTGCGTCGTCAAAGACTCGCAGCACGTCGAGCAGTCGCCCGACGCGGTTCTCCAGAAAGATGCTGAACTGCCGAACGAGCGGGATACTGAAACCGGCCGCCGTTCCGGGGTCCATCGAACTCATGAGGCCGCTCCTGGCGTGCAGGCTTCCGGCCGCACAAAGTCCACCATACCCGGATCGGGCAGAATGCCGGCGTCGAACGCCTCGCCGAGCAGCCCGGTGACCGCCTTCTCGCCGTCCCGACCGAAGTCAAGCGTCCAGGCGTTGACGTACATCTCGACGAAGCGGTCTGCGTCGGCCCGCTCGATGCCGCGTCCGAATTGCATCGCCCAGGTCAGCGACGTCTCTCGCTCCGCCAGCGCGTGATCCAGCGAGGCCCGCAGGACCCGTGCCAGCCGGGCCAGCGTCCCATCGCCATGCCGGCGATCAAGGTCACGCTTGACGGCGTTGCCGCCGAGGGGCAGCAGGAGGCCTCTGGTCTGGCGCCACCACGCCCCCAGGTCCACCAGAATGGACAGGCCCTTTCGTTCACACGTCAACTGCCCTTCATGAATGACGACGCCCGCCGCAAAGTCGCCGGCAAGCACGGCGTCCTCAATGTGGTCGAAGGGAATCGCCCGCCACCGCATGGAGGAACCAAGCAGCAGTCGCGAGACGGCCAGGGCGGTCGTCCGCGCACCGGGCACGGCGATGTCGCCGCCGCCCTGCTGAATGGACTCGAGCGTTGCGCCGACGGGCGCCACTAGTTTCGGCCCGTAGCCGTCACCGATCGACGCCCCACAGGCGGTGAGCGCATACGTTGAACGCACCGTCGGATACTGCGCAATGCTGATGGCGGTGATGTCCCACCGCCCCTGCTCCGCCTGCGTGTTGAGCGTCTCGATGTCGTCGGTCACCAGTTCGAACTGGAAGGCTTCCGTGTCGATGGCGGGGCCGCGGCCGTCGAGGCCGACAAGCGGCCACCACATGAATGCGTCATCGGGATCCGGGCTGTGCGCCAGGGTCAGTTGAACTGGATCAGGCACCCGCAATCTCCTCTTCGCTGCCTGGAGCTTCGCTGCGGGAAGCGTCGCTTCCCGAAACTGGACTTCCAGCAGCAGGCCCGGCGGAGAGTTCCCGCCTCATGATCTTACCTGTCGGGTTCCGGGGCAACGCTTCCACAATCTGCACCTGGCGAGGCACCTTGAACGGTGTCAGCGGACCGTTGCACCACGTTCTGAGTTCCTTGGGTGTGGCGGAGCCGCCTTCGACTAATTCCACAAACGCCAGCGGTACCTCGCCCCGCATCGGGTCCTGTTGCCCGATGACCGCCGCATCGAGCACGGCCGGATGGCGACGAAGCACGTCTTCGATCTCCCGGGGGAAGACATTCTCGCCGCCGATGATGAGCATCTCTTTGATGCGTCCGGTGATCGACAGGAACCCGTCGTCGGAGAGTTGCCCCATATCCCCGGTGCAGAAGAATCCGTCGTCGTCGAAGGCCGCCGTGGTCGCGGCCTGGTCCTTGTAGTACCCGAGCATGACGTTGTCACCCCGAATGCGGACTTCGCCGTCCTGGCCCGCCGGGAGGGCCTGGCCGGTTGCGGGGTCAACGATGCGCTCCTCGACCCCGTCGAGCGCGCGGCCCACGACGCCGCGTCGCTCCTCGTGCGGCCGCGTCCAGTTGGTGACCGGGGCGGTTTCAGTCAGCCCGTACCCCTCGCACAGGTGTACGCCGAAGCGTTCGGCGAATCCGTCGTACACCGAGTCCGGAAGCGGTTCGCCGCCCGAGACCATGTACCGAAGCGACTCAAAGTCCTCCGGCTTGGCCGCCTTGGACTGCAGCAGCGCGTTGTACATGGACGGAATCGCCATGAAGGCCGTTGGCCGGCGCCGGCGGAGGAGATCCAGCACGCGCGAGACCTGGAACCGGGCCGTGTACAGACTGCGGCACCCGAGCACCATGGGCAGGACCGTCGTGACGGTAAAGCCGAAACTGTGAAACTGAGGCAGGACACCGAGGAATCCGTCCCGCCGCGTGAAGTCCGCCCAGGCGATGCACTGCTCGACGTTGGCCGCCAGATTGCCGACGGTCAGTTGAACCCCCTTGGGCAGACCGGACGTGCCGGAGGTGTAGAGCATGACCGCCACGTGCGAATCCGGCTGGCGGACCCGCGGCACGCGGGGCGGCAAGCCCTTGAAGGCCGCGGAATCCAGTTCAATGGTCTGGATGTGATCGGGCAGCGGCCCGAACTTCTGAAGCATGGGCCCGGCGGTCACGACCAGATCGAGTTCCGCGTGGTCGATGATCCAATCCAGCTCACGCTTCGAAAGAAGGTAGTTCAGCGGCACCACGGTGCGGCCAAGCCGCCAGCAGGCCGCCAGCGCCATCGGAAACGACCCGCTCGTCGGCAGCAGCACCCCGACATGGGGCCGATCCGACTTCGCCGCGATGGCCGCCGCGAGGTGCCGGGACCCCGCCCACAGCATGGCCCCCCGCCACGAGCGAAAGTCGTCTTCGACCCAGACCTTCAGTGGGTGGCGGGCCCAATGGCGCAGAATCGGGTCGAGCAGTCGCATCGCCCGGGCAGGCTACCGCACCGGCCGGCTGGGAATTGCGGTCGAGGACCGAGAATCGCCGATCCAATGCCAGAGGAGGAGCCTGCCCCCATGAAACGCCTTGCCCTGCTCACGATGACGGTGGTCACAGCCGCATGCCAGTCTCAACCGGGCCCGGCCACCGTGGCGCGGGTGCAGCGTCTGTACGACGAAGGGCTCAACGGCGCCGCAAGCGGCGCCGCGGCCGTCATGATGCGTGACGAGTCGCCCGAAGCGGATGTGGCAGCGTGGTACGGGGGGCTCGCGGAGATCCGTCGCGGAAACGAGGCGGCCTCCCGCACGTTCTTTGAGCGGGCCGCGTTGTCGTCCAATCCCGATGTGGCCGGCGGAGCCGAGGCGATGCTCGGGCAACTGGCCGAAGGCCGCGCGGACGACGACGCCGCCCTTCGCCACTACGGCAAGGCCTGGACGCTTCTGGACGGATCCGACCAACGCCGCGTCGCGCAGCGGGCCGAAGCCATCGCCGCCAGACGAAACATGTCAAACACGCAAGCGATGTGGGCCCAGCGGCTGAAGCCCGGCAGCACCGCGGCGCCTGCGGATGGCGCGTTCGCGCTGCAGGCAGGCGCGTACAGCACCCGGGCGTCGGCGACGGCCCATGCCCGACGACTCACGACGCAGACCGTTCGCGCCGGATTGGGGCCCGCCACCGTCCGCCAGCGGGGAACCGGCAGCGGATCACTCTGGCTGGTGCAGTGCGGCAGTTACGGGAGCCGGGCCGCGGCGTCAGCGGCCAAACGCAAACTGCCATCGGTGGAGTTCGTCGTCGCGCGGCAGCAGCCCTGAGTCCACTTCAAACCGGCGCCGCCACGGCGTCGGGCCTGGCGAGGCACGACTGCATGGCAGCCACCGCCGCATACACGTCTTCGGGCGTGTTCCATCCGCCGAAGGACATCCGCATCCACCATCGCCCGCACAGTTCGTCAATGGCGACTTCCACCCGGTGCCGCGCCGCGATCGCGTCCCGCAGCGCGAAGCGGTCCTCAAATGCCGATGACGCCGAGTCCGGCAGCGCGACCGACGTCATGGCGGCGGTCATCGCGCCGCCGCTGGCATCCGCCGTGCAGGTGCCCAGTTCCGCTGCGGCGTAGGCACCGGCCCACGTGGCCATCGCTCGCTGCCACGCCCGCAGTTCGGGCCATCCCCAACGGTCCCTCACCTCTCCAATGGCATGCGGCACGGTCAACCAGGGCGTCACATCGCGCGTTCCCTGCCAGCGAAACGCGGCCTGATAGCCGTCTGCAACATCGTGACTGAGCGCGACGGGGCGAGTCGTGTCGCGGTGCGGCGGGGCCGTCCACAGGAAGCCGGCGCCCGAGGGCGCCCCGACCCACTTGTGCAGATTGCCCGCGTACCAGTCGGCGCCGACCTCATCGACTTCCAGTTCGATCATCCCGGGTGCGTGGGCGCCATCGACAAGCACCGGCACGCCCGCGGCCCGGCACGCCTGCGCGATATCCCGCGCCGGCTGCACGATGGCCGTTCCCGACGTGACGTGGTCGACGATCGCGAGCGTCGGGCGGTCTCGAAGCGCGGCCGTCCACGCATCGGTGATGTCACTGGCCCGCGCCACCGGCGCCGAGACCGGCACACGCCGCACGCCACCCCTGGTGACCCAGTTGCACGCAGCGACCACCGCGCCGTAGGCCTGGTCGCCCAGAAGCACCGTGTCACCCGGACTGAGGCCGAGCGAGGACAGCACGGCCGCGACTCCCTCGGTGGCATTGGACACGAAGCCGATGCCGGCAGCATCGGCCCCGATGAACCCGCTCAGCGTGGCCACGGCGTCTTCATGCAGCGATGGCGCCACCCGCTCGAGGAAGGCAACGGGCTGCGCCTCCATCTGCTCCAGCAACTTCTGTCGGTGGGCCTGCACCGACCGCAGCCGCAGACCAAAGCTCCCCGGGTTCAGAAAAACCCACCCCTCGGCCAGCGACCATGCATCGCCTGCCCCCCCCTTCCACGGACTCGGCGGCGGACCCATGGCTCGAACCCTACCCGACCACGTCTGGGACCGCCGGTCACTTGGCCGGGCGTTCCGCCGCGGGTATGCGGCCCTCTGGGCCCCGATCGCGGGCGGCCGGAGACCACGCCACGACCGCCGGTCACTTCGGGGGCGTTCTCGCGGGGGCGGCCCCCCTCGATCTGCCGCCAGGCCCCCTATCGCCCCGGACGCACCGCGAAACGCTGACCCAGCCCCGGAACACCCTCTGCCGCGGCCTGCCCACCCGGCACCGCAACCTCAGGCCCCCCGGGCGGTCCCCCATCGCGACCTTGCAGTTTGGTGCCTGTTCGCCTAACGTATCCCGACCATGTTGGCCGATACATTCCTCAAGTCGCCCGAATCACTTGGCCGAGGTGCCCTGCTCATGGCAACCCACCCACAACATCTCGTACCTCCACGGAGTGCCACCACGGCATGTGGACATCGAGCAGGCCATCACGGATCGGGAAGGAAGCGAGGACACCGATGAGCACGCCACTGGTTATGACCGGCCCCGGAGGGGACTACCGAACAGCCATCTATGCAGAGCATGGACGCCTCGTTCGCCGCCACGTCCAGGCGGACCCCACGCCGGAGGTCGCCACCAGGGTCTGCCCGTCGGCCCTCGCTGACCCCGATGCCGAACGGCTCAGCCAGGTTCTGGCTCTTGTCGCCGCGCATCGCCCCGACCCCGCCCAGTGTCGCCTCGCCCGCCCCCCACATCCACCACGCCCCGTCGTCATCCCGGCGCCCATCCGAGAGAACACCCATGCCGCAGACACCCAATCTGACACCCAAACAGTTGCACATTGCCCAGCTCGTCCGCGACGGCCGCGTCGCGCATGGCTATTCGCCGACGATGCAGGAACTCGCCGACGATCTCGGCGTCAGCAAGGTCACGGTCTTCGAGCACGTCGGAGCCCTGATCAAGAAGGGCGTTCTGCAGCGCGAGCCAAACAAGGCACGCTCTTTGTCACTTGCTGACGGCGTTTCGCTCCCGGACGAATCCCACGCCCTCCGCTTCCCGCTCGTCGGCCGCATTGCGGCCGGGCATCCCATCGAGCAGTACGAACAGAGTGACACCCTTGACCTGGAACACGTCTTCGGTCCTCGCGTCGGCGAACGCGGCGCCACCTTTGCGCTGCAAGTCACGGGAGACTCGATGCAGGACGAGGGCATCCTGGACGGCGACTACGTCATCGTCCGCCGCGCCTCCACCGCGCGGCAGGGCGAGCGGGTCGTCGCGCTGCTTCCGGATGGCGAAACCACGCTCAAGAGTTTCTTCCGCCAGCCCGACGGGCAGATTCGACTCCAGCCTGCCAACGATGCGTTTGAGCCCATCATCGTGAAGCAGTGTGTCATCCAGGGCATTGTGGTGGGCGTGATGCGGCGTTACGACGGCTGATCACGGACCGCCCGCCGGTGCGCCGCGGCCACCTGCAGGCCCGCCGGCGTCAGCGAGAGTTGCGAGCCCGCCCGCGTGAGGATCCCACTGAGTTCCAGCGCGGTGACAGCCCGCATGAGCCCGCCGATCGGATGCCCCAACTCCTCGATCAACGTCCCGATCGCGCACCCTCCCCGCCGCAAGGCCTGCACGACCGCGAACTCCATCGGAGCGAGGACCGCGCCGAGTTCCGGCGGCGTCTGTGAAGCGGCTCCATCCGCCCCACACACATCCCCCACCACCACGTCCCCCCCCACATCCGCAACCACATCCGCAAGCACGTCCGCCGGATCAAGCACGCACGCCGCCCACCCATCCCGAATCGCCTCAAGCCCGCCCCTGCAGGCCCGCTGGCCCGCGTCCCCGGGGACGGCCCAGCAATCCCGGCCATGCGACTCAACCGCGAGCCTGGCCGTCAACATCGCGCCACTCCGCCGGGGCGCTTCCACCACGAGTACGCCCGCCGACAGTCCGCTGATGAGCCGGTTCCGTCGCGGGAACTGACCCGGGCGGGGCCCGCGGTCCATGGGGTACTCGCTGAGCAGGACGCCGCCGGCCTTCCGAACCGAATCAAAGAGGGTGCCATGCTCGGGCGGATACACCCGCCCGATGCCGCAGCCCATCACGACGGCGGTCCGCCCCCCCGCCCGGAGCGTCGCCCGGTGCGCTTCCGCGTCAATCCCTCGAGCGCCCCCCGAGACAATCGTGAGCCCGCTACCCGAAAGCGAGCCAGCAAACCGCCCGGCCTGCCGCGTCCCCGCCTCGGAGCACCGCCGCGTGCCGACCACGGCCACGCAGACGCCGGCAAGCACCGCTGGGTCCCCGGCCACCCGAAGGGCCGAGGGCGGGTCCGGAATCTGCATCAGACTCCGCGGGAACCGCGGGTCGTCAAACGGGATGATGTCACCCCCCACCCGAGCCAGCCGCTCCAACTCGGAGGCCGGGTCGCACCGCCGAACGGACGCCAGCAGCGACGCATAGGCCGCCGCCGTCAGATCTTCCGGCGGCGGACCGGCGTCCGCGCCCATCGCCGCAGCCTCAACCGCGGCGGCGTCACCGAAGTGCGACAGCAGGGCCCGCGCATGCGAGGGGCGCATGGACTCGGCCGCAGCAATCCGGAGCCAGGCAAGTTGTGCCCGATCGCGCATCGCCGGAGCGTAGCGCGCCCCGGGCGATACTCATGCCGGCACGGCTCTTTTTCGGGGGCTGCGCCGCGGTCGACGCTCAGGCGGGCACGGCCCGCTTCCGGGGGGTGCGCCGCGGGCCGGGCTCGGCAAAGCCAATGAGCCCGACGAACACCAGCAGCGACCCGCCGCCCAGAATCCAGAGGCGCGAGGGCCCGCTCACCAGGCCTTCCAACCTGCTGACGGGCGCGGACCGCACCATCGGCGGCGCAGGCGGCACGGCATCATCAATCCAGCCGAGGACTCCCTCGGCGTGGACCGATCGAACAAACGCGGTCTCGCCCGCGGGCACATGGTTGAGTTGCCAGGCGATCAGCCGACGGGTGAGTTCCGGGTCTCGACGCTGCGCGCTGTCCCGCACCAGCACCGTCGCTGCCAGTCGTCTGGCCTCCAGATCAACCTGCGCCGACAGTCGGTCGTGGTCCCGACGAACATCTTCAAGTTCTCGCCAGGCGGGCACCAGCATGGCGGCGCCGACGAGCAGGAGGCCGGCAGCCAGAAACGCCCAGCCAGCCGACCGCGCCGCCCACGTCATCTGCGTGGCAGACGAGCCGCCGCAGCGGCCAGATTCAGATTGTGATGCGCGGCCCGACACCGCTGCCTGTATCGGCCGGAGCCGCGGCGGGAGGCCACAATCACGGCAGCGTCCGAAAACACCGCCGCGGAGACGCCGCCCGTTCACCTGTGGTCCGCATTTGCAGTCTGATCGGTCCGCCGGCCCGCAGTTGCACGTGATCCTCTCGCGGTTCGCACTTCCAGGTGGTCCGCCTAACGCCCGCCTAGCCGCCCTCGCGCCACCCCCGCCCCGCTTCGCCCCGCCGCGCCCTGCTCCCGCCTCACCGCCCTGACCGCGGCTCGTCTTGACCACCGAGGGGCCCTGCACCTACAATCCCCGCTTCGACTGCGGGGTAGAGCAGTCTGGTAGCTCGTCAGGCTCATAACCTGAAGGTCGTAGGTTCGAATCCTGCCCCCGCTATTCGCTATTGACAACGCCTCGGCCTCTGGCCGAGGCGTTGTCAATAGCAGCGCCGGCGAAGAGGCGATCTCCTGTTCTCCGGCTCGACTGCCCTGCCCTCTAAGTGCGGCAGACACAACCAACACAGATCGAGGGTGCTCCAGGTACTCAACAAGCTCCCCCCGACGCCACCGCAACCGATCTGCGAACCCGACATCGCATGGCTGCTCCACTCCCCCCTTCGCCGAAGATGAACACTCTTCTCAGCCGCAGATTGATTTGGTGGGTGTCCAGCAATCCTCACCGGAACATCGTGCAACGAGTGCCCACCCCCTTTGCCGGAGCGATCTTGACGGAAGCGACGATGTCGAGATCAACGACATGATCACGCTGGTTGCAGCCCAGGGCCCCTGCCCGTAAACACGTGCCGCTGAGATCGATGACGAGAGCGCCGTCAACATGGACGATCTGCTTGGTGTCATCGCCGCCTGGGGCGTATGTCCTGAAGACACCTCCACGACACCCACAGCACCCCGCGCCGCGATCGCGGTGATCTCGCGATTGGGAACGGTGGTTGCGCGATTGGGGACGGTGATCGCGCGATTGGGGACGGTGGTTGCGATCTCAATAGCGGAGCGGATCACCCGGGGTTTCAAGGAGTGCCGATCCACAGAACCCTACGGCAGCGTCTCTTGTTGCTGCTGCAGTTCCTTCACCTTCTGAAGATTTGCTTGCTGTTGCCCTTTCAGTTCTTCGGACACCCTTGGATCACTTCGATCGAGTTCGACCTGCTGTTCAAAGAGTCGGGAGGCATCCTCATACTGACCAAGTTCCAGAAGTGCTTTCGCCTGATAGATCCTGTTTTGCCGGCAGAAGTGTGCGTTTGGATCATCGTCGACAAACTCTGCATCAAGTCTGCGCAGCGCATGCAATGCAACCTCGGGGTGCCCGGCTTTGAAGCCCAAGTACCATGCGATGTTCTGGACGACTTCGATTTGCTCATCACGAAGCCCCGTTGTGTTCGGTGGGGTTGCACGCTCGAGCAACTCGATCACTTCCTGGGGCGGATCCTGAGTTGGAATGCTCGCCAGCAATACGACGGCATCAATTGCAGCCTGACTTGCCACCATCTGTTCAGAGG
>JASMLR010000070.1 GCA_030748575.1 Phycisphaerales bacterium
GTTCATCTGGAACACGGTGCACCCGGCACAGTTGAAAAACAAGTGATCGACCGCCACACCGGTGAGGAAAGGCTGGAACCAGTTCATGGCGATGGTGCTGCCCGAAATGTTGATGAGCGCACTGGAATCGTCTGGAACGTCAATATGCAGCCCGTAGCACGGGAAGAAGTCGGACGTATCCAACTCAAAGACGTTGATGTCAGTTCTGGTCCCCGTCAGGAACAACTGCCCCCACTGCCGCACCACGGTGCCATCGGCGGGCACCGAAGCCAGATCATCGGAGAGGGCCTCCAAGTCGGCTTGAGCGGCGGCGAAGTCGATCGTCACGTTCGATCCGACGACCCCATTTGGAGTACCAACGCTGTTGAGCGTGGTGTCACCGCTCACCTGCGTGTTGCCGTTGAAGTTCTGCCCGTTGTTCCACGTGAGGTCATCGCCGATGACGAGATCGTCCCGCGAGCCTGCTGAGTTGGCAAGACCGGATCCGACGCCGACGTTATTGAACTGGGCATCGGCGCCGACGGCAACACGCCCCGTGCAGTCGGTGTTATTGGCCAATAACACCG
>JASMLR010000071.1 GCA_030748575.1 Phycisphaerales bacterium
TTTGCCGCCGCCTCGTTGTCGATGACCGGACCAACATCGGTACCGGGGTTCCGGGGATCTCCGATGACCAGCGTTTCCACCGAGGGCACCAGTCGTTTCACGAATTCCTGATAGGCCGACCCAACGACAATCACACGACTGCAGGCCGAGCACTTTTTCCCCTGGAAGTTGAAGGCGCTGCTTCGAACGCCGAGCACAGCCTCGTCGAGGTCGGCCGAGGTATCGACGATGATCGCGTTCTTGCCCCCCATTTCGCAGACGACCCGCTTGACCCATGACTGCTCCGCGGGGACGGTTCCGCAGGCTTTCACGATGTCGAGTCCGACCGCCTTGGATCCGGTGAAGGCAATCAGCGATGTTCGCCGGTCTCGCACCAGATGGGCGCCGACGGTCTCGCCTTCGCCGGGCAGGAAGTGCAGTACGTCCTTCGGTACGCCCGCTTCATGCAGCATCTCGGTGAGCAACTTGGCGATACCGGGCGTTTGTTCGGCTGGCTTGATGATCGTCGTGTTGCCGGTGACGAGGGCCGCGACGCTCATGCCGCAGCAGATTGCCAGCGGGAA
>JASMLR010000072.1 GCA_030748575.1 Phycisphaerales bacterium
ATTCAACCAAGGATATCCATGGGAAAACCTGTCCGTAATGATCCGAAACGCAGCATCCGTGCGCCAAGAGGAACCGAGCTCAGTTGCAAGAGCTGGCTCACCGAGGCACCGATGCGGATGCTGATGAACAACCTCGACCCGGAAGTCGCGGAAAAACCGGAAGACCTCGTCGTCTACGGAGGGATCGGACGTGCGGCCCGCAACTGGGACTGCTATGACCGGATCATCGAAACCCTCAAACGCCTGGAGAACCACCAGTCGCTCCTGATTCAATCCGGAAAACCGGTGGGAGTTTTCGAAACTCATGCGGACGCACCGAGGGTGCTGATTGCCAATTCCAACCTCGTCCCCCACTGGGCGACCTGGGAACATTTTCATGAACTCGACCGTAAGGGGCTTTTCATGTTCGGCCAGATGACTGCCGGTTCCTGGATCTACATCGCCAGCCAGGGGATCATCCAGGGCACCTACGAAACCTTCGTGGAACTGGGAAGGCAGCATTTTTCCGGAGACTGGTCCGGGAAGTGGATCCTCACCGCAGGCCTGGGCGGAATGGGCGGA
>JASMLR010000073.1 GCA_030748575.1 Phycisphaerales bacterium
TTCTTGCATACGTGTGTTGGCTCTGATAATCCGGGCCCTGGCGACCGCGTAGCGGCCGATTCGGTCGCACCAGTCCCATTCTCGGACCCTGGGGAGCATGTCTTCCGGCACCAGATGCCACTGTTCGCCCGGGCCGTCGCGCTTGATCGCGTACCACACCCGCCGCCTGTCTCGGCGGACCTGCTCGCGGGCGGCCTCGAGCCGTTGGACCGCCGCCCGAAGGTCTGGTAGCGTGGGGCCCGGCATATCGTGATAGTAGCCCGGAGGACTGCCATGGAGAACCAACATCCACCGAGCGGTACGGGCTGGACCCGACACAACCAGAGGAGCGTGGGGCATCGTCGTTTTCGGCGGCGATTCCAGGCTATATTCGCCGCATAGGATGCGGAGTTTATGACCTTCATTCACGAGATCCCCGGGTGGCGGGGCCGCCGCCATGCTGTTCGCTAGCCACTTGCTACGTGGCTGGCTCGGGTAGTTGCCGGCCTCCGGTCACACCGCGCGAGTGACCTCGTACCCCAGCAGTTGCCGGCGGCCACCGTACTGATACACGCGGAGC
>JASMLR010000074.1 GCA_030748575.1 Phycisphaerales bacterium
GGGCCGTAGCTCAGTTGGGAGAGCGCCTGCTTTGCAAGCAGGAGGTCGTCGGTTCGATCCCGATCGGCTCCATGTCGCTTGTGTCATCGGAAGTGCCTGAAAGTCCATGCTGACGGAGGGGCATCGGTGAACTGACCGAAGATGGTTGGTGGGTACACCTTCGTGCTGCCACTGTGGTTTGGACTCATCAGGGCGCGGCAGGCTCGGTCGTTTCGGCTTTCTTGGCCTGTCGCTGCTGCACGAGTTTCTTCAGGACCAGGTTGCGGAGGGTGGTGACTTCCTTGGGGGCGCGGTCCTTCGCTTCGCGGTCGAGCATGGCAATCACGAGTTCACTGTCGCCATCGGACTTCTCGATCCAGGTCTCCACAAGCGGAGTAAGACGAAGCATTTCCTTTTGCGCATGTCTTTGATCTTGCGCAATCTGCCCGCGTGACCTGGTTTCCCAGAGACGGATGGTGTTATCTGCACTTGCCGAAGCCAGTCGCGTACCGTCGGGGCTGAAGGTGACTGAATTAACCCGCATCTCATGCCCACGCAGGACGG
>JASMLR010000075.1 GCA_030748575.1 Phycisphaerales bacterium
TATCCATCGGCCGAGCGTCTTCGCGCCGAGAGCATGTACTTCCAGTGGGGGGGCTTCACCTGGGGATGGATCTTCTTTGTACTCGCCGTGGCCGTCCTGCTCATGTGGGTGGTGTACCGCTGGCGAGGCGCGTTCTGGCTCGGGCTGCTCATCTTCCTCTTCGCATTCGGGTTGCAGACGGCGTCTGTCATCATGCGGACCTATGTGTCGGGCCGCTGGCCGAACACCAACATGTTCGAGGCGGTGACGATCAGCGCGTGGTATGGCGGCGTCTTTGCGCTCATCATGGAACTGATTGTGCGGCGCACGCGCATGAAGGGACTCTTCCTGCTCGGCGCGGCCATCTGCTCGATGGTGGCGCTCATGGCGGCCCACCTTGATCCTGTGCACCTCAATCCTGCGATTGGCAACAAGATGCCGGTGCTGCACGACCTCTGGCTGCACATTCACACCAATGTGATCATCTTCGCCTACGTCCTCATCTTCCTCGCGGCCATAACGGCCGGGTTGTTCTTGATCAGGCGGCTGATGCAGATGCTCTT
>JASMLR010000076.1 GCA_030748575.1 Phycisphaerales bacterium
CGCCAGTTCATGCAGGAAGCCAGAACGATGGCGCAGTTGAGCCACCCCAACACGGTGGCGATTCACGACGTCGGTGAACGCAACGGGGCGCTCTATCTGGTCATGGAGAAGTGCACCGGCGGTACGACCTGGCAACTGATTCGAGAAGGCGGACGCGTCGATTGCAAGGTTGCGACCCGCATTCTCAGAGACGCGTGCCGAGGCCTCGATGCGGCGCACCGGCGAGGGATGATTCACCGGGACATCAAGCCCGACAACATCCTGCTCGACGAGCATGGAACGGCGAAGCTCAGCGACTTCGGCCTAGTCCTTGCGCCGAACACCGCGGACATCGTCGGCAAGGATCGAATCATCGGAACACCGCACTACATGAGCCCGGAGCAATGCGACGGTGGGCTGGTCGACCATCGCAGCGACATCTATGCGCTCGGCGCAACGTGGTTCCACCTGCTGACCGGCAGGCCTCCGTACCACGGGTCATCGGACATACAGGACGTGCTTCGGTGCCACCGCGAGGTGCCGGCACCGGACCCTCGGACATT
>JASMLR010000077.1 GCA_030748575.1 Phycisphaerales bacterium
ATGTCATCAAAACACAACAAGATCTCGATATTGCAGAAGCCCTCTTGCCAATTGTGGAGCGTGAAGGTCATTTGACCACGTAGGAAGTGGGGTTTAAGAGCCCTCCATGGGCTGTTTATTGGACATGATGGTGACCTTACCCCTTCTTTAGGTCCACCCTAAATGAGAGAGTGGACGTCCGCAAGGACCTTCCCGGCAAGCGGCCTTGAGCGTAGCGAAAGGCCGTTTGCCGGGTCGCGTCTCTGGTGCCGGGGGCCTGTACCCAACCGAGCTGTGCGGACGCACGCTGTTGTAATGCACACGCCATCGCTCGATGAGCACCTTGGCTTCCTGCGCCGTATAGAAGATCTCGCCATTGAGCAGCTCGTCCCTGGGATATGTCGGACACCCACCAAACCGCTCTGCCGCGGCGCCAGCGACGATCTTGGGCACGTTGATGGGTGTCCAATCTTCCAACAATCTTCCAACAGTCTTCCGCCGCCCCTCAACCGGCTTCTGGCTGGTTTTCCTTGAGGTAGACAGGGGGGTG
>JASMLR010000078.1 GCA_030748575.1 Phycisphaerales bacterium
AGTTGTATTCTGGTTGGCCAAGAATACAGATGTCGCCATCAACCGCGTAGCCCGCCAAGTTGAAAGGCTGACCCTGCAGAAAGACCCCCTGCTGTTCAAGCGTACCGTCAGGCAATTTTCGAAACCGCATCGGCGCGTCGGGCCACGAGGTGGAACCGGACTGCACAACGACATCGCCGCCTCCGGCAACGCGTGGCATACCATCGTCACTTCCGCATCCCGTGGTGTCCTCAACCGTCCTAGCCACAATCTCCCAGCCGCCTGCCAACGCTTCGCTTGCCAAGAGACACACGATACAGACAACCGTTCGTTTCGCATGCATCGACTTCATCAAACGGACTCCTTCTGCAACGATGCCGCCGCTCAAGCCATCCCCTCAAGCCACCGACCGGAATCGAACCGGTAACCTCCAGATTACAAATCAGGTGCTCTGCCAATTGAGCTACGGTGGCGGTATGCGTAAGGGTACTCGACCTGTCTGGGTTGATCAGAGGGAAGCGTTGGCCTTCCGGATCGCGACCGCGA
>JASMLR010000079.1 GCA_030748575.1 Phycisphaerales bacterium
CACAAGAAGTCGATTGTCAATCAGCGAGAGGTCGGCGTTGATGTGCCGAGCTTTGCCGAGGCGCTGCGACGCGTGCTCCGTGCTGATCCGGATGTCATTCTGGTGGGCGAAATGCGCGACTTGGAAACAATCGAAGCCGCCATTCGGGCAGCCGAAACGGGCCACTTGGTCTTTGCCACCCTGCATACCACCGGCGCCTCCGGTACGATCTCGCGAGTCATCGATGCGTTTCCTACCGATCAACAGGAACAGGTCCGCGTCCAACTGTCCACTTCGCTTGTTGCGATCCTTTCGCAGGTATTGCTGAAACGGGTTGACAAGTCTGGCCGTGTAGCGGGATACGAGTTCCTCGTCATCACACCCGCCATTTCGAACTTGATTCGGGAAAACAAGACCTTCCGGATCGATTCCGCGATCCAGACGGGACGCAAATTCGGCATGCAATTGCTCGACGATCATCTCTGGTCGCTCTATGAGAAGGGCATGATCTCAGCTGAGGAAATGATCGATAAGGGCCGCGATT
>JASMLR010000007.1 GCA_030748575.1 Phycisphaerales bacterium
CAAATCGCAAAAGCCTGCCCCAGTTCGGATTGGAGGCTGCAACTCGCCTCCATGAAGTTGGAATCGCTAGTAATCGCGGATCAGCAATGCCGCGGTGAATACGTTCCTGAGCCTTGTACACACCGCCCGTCAAGTCATGGAAGCTGGTAGCGCCCGAAGTCGCCACGATTCAGTGGTGCCCACGGCGAGACTGGTGACTGGGACTAAGTCGTAACAAGGTAGCCGTAGGGGAACCTGCGGCTGGATCACCTCCTTTCTAAGGGATTTCCTTGGACCCGGATGGCAACGTGACAGTTCGTCACTTGTGATGAACACAACCCACGTTGTCGCAGGGAGACCTGCACCGGGTAGTCAGGACAACCTCGTTCATCGAGCAGATGGCTTCGGCCTGAAGCGGTGAACACCCACGCCGCGAGGCGAGGGAAAGCGTGTATCGACTGTCTACTTGTCTGTGAGCAGGGTGCGCGCCCGCGTTACCGCTCCGGTGAACAGTTCCTACGAACAGTTCCTACGAGCACACGGCCCGCACGCCTCGACCCGGTCCTGTTGGATCGGGTCGTTGTCGTTTTCGGGGCGGGCACGGCTGGCCCCGGTCCTGGTTGGACTGGGTCGTTGTCGTGTTCAGGCCGACCGTCGTTCGGGGCAGGCAGTTGTTGGGGCGGGCGTCATCGAGTGGTCGGCGGGCGGAAATCTCGCCTGAAACCCGGCTCAGCCTGCCGAAACGGATGTATCGGAACATTGGCTATTGGCCTCCTTGCAAGGGGAGGTAGACTGACCGTCAGGGCGGCGTATGGAGATGGCATGCACACTCGCTGGTTGATTTCAGGTTCCGCGGCGGTTGCAGTGGCGACGACGCTGGCGGTTGGGCAGATCCGAGTCGTCAACTGGAACCTCGCGGAGTTGCGTGGGGAGGTCTCCGCCATCGAGGCCGTGATCGAGGCGCTCGACGGAGACGATGCCGGTGGCTTTGCGTCGCCGGTCACCATCCTGACCGTCCAGGAGGCGGACAACCTCACCTACAACACGCTGCTGTCCTCCCTCGGCCCGGAGTGGTCGGCGGCGACGTACACGAACAGCAATGAAGATCCCTACGGCGGAGCGCAGGCCTGCTTCTACCACGCCGCCACGGTGACGGAGGATCCTTCGGGCCACGATGACACCTACGTCGAGGCCGGCCGCCGCGCGGACCGGTGGAAGTTCAGTCTGAACGGCCACACCGATCCGCCCGTGGAGTTCTACGTCTATAGCGCGCATCTGAAGGCCGGCAACAACAGTTCGTCCGAAGCCGATCGGCTGACCGGGGCCGAGCGAATTGTGGCGAACATGGGGGAGGTTCCCAGCGACAGCCGGATCATCGTTACGGGTGACATGAACTTCTATGACAATGGGGAGGCGGGGTATCAGGCCTTTCTGGCCGGTGGCCTGATCGACCCGCTCGGGAGCGGCGACTGGGGCGGCGCGGGCAACACACTCAAGCACTCCCAGTCCCCTCGAACCATCCAGTCGGGCGGCCTGGCAAATGGCGGGCTCGATGACCGATTCGATCTGCATCTGCACACCCCCCAGATGACCGGGACCGGCGGCTTGACGATGATTGCGGGCACCTATCGGGCCGTGGGAAATGACGGCAACCACTACAACCAGGCAATCAACGACGGGAACAACACCTACTGGCCCGACGATGTGGCCGGAAGCAATTCGCTTGCGGACGCGCTGCATGATGCATCCGACCATCTGCCCGTGGCCGTCGACTATCGGATCCCCGCCGTGCTTGACGCGTCGTTTGAGGGATGCGATCTGGGAACGGTGATTGAAGGGGCCGATATCGAGTGCACACTCACCATCGGCAACGCCGCTGCACCAACGCATGATGTGGGCGCTGCGGCTTTGAACTGGTCGCTCGCAGGCACCGGGGTTCTGGCGTCGAATACGGACTCCGGGTCACTCGGGGCCGGAGATGGCACTGCCCTCAACATCGCTGTTGATACCTCGTCGGCCGGCGCGGTCTCTGGCACGCTTGATGTGGAGGCGGATGATGCATTGACGCAGCATGCGCCAGGATCCATGGCGATCGAAGGGCACGTGCTTCGTCACGCGAATCCGTCCTTCTCGAGTACCTCGGACAACAACTTCTATGTCTACATGATCGAAGTCGATGCCGACTCCGGTGACGTGCCTGTTCCGATTCAATTCTGGAACTATCAGTGGGACGCGGACCAATCTCGCCTCGACATCGACGATGTGTCGGTCGCCGAGCTTCCGCTTCAGTTCGGCGGCGGGACGTGGAACAATGTCGGTCCGTTTCCGATCTCGATGCCATTCACTGTTGCGACGGATGGCTGGGCGGCGGGCAACTATGTTCGCACCGTCACGATCACAACCAGTGATCAAGACCTTCCAGGTGAGGCGAGCCAGTCACTGCACGCCACGTTCAACATTACGGTTCGCCAGCCCGAGCCTCAGTGTGTTGGTGATGTGAATGGTGATGGTGTCACGGACATCTCAGACCTGTTGGATCTCCTCGCCGCGTATGGAACGACTGACCCGACCTACGACCTTGAGCCGGATGGCATCGTGGACGTGTCGGATCTGCTGCTTCTCCTCGGCGACTACGGTTGCTCGTGAACTCGTCTCCTGAACCCGTGTCTTGAGCGGTTCCGCTGAGCGGGCCCCCTGAGCAAGGAACGCCCCTCCATCTGGGTGGTCGCTGCCGCAGCAGCACCGCGCCGGCCGTGGATCAGGTGGATGTCACGGCCTGGGTGTCGCTGCGGACGATCTCTGCGGCGTCCCGCGGGACCCATCCCGCCTCCCCACTTGGAAACTCGACGTGGAGCCACACCGGCTGCTGCTCGAGTACGCGGAACTCGACGCCGCCGTTGATCGGCGCGTCAAACCGGGGCTGGTAGGTTTCCGCATTGCCCTTGCGAACGATGACCTCGTCCTGAATCAGGACGCCCACCGGGCCCGCTGCGTTCAGGAGACTTGCCACGACACTGAGGCCGAGGACGCCGGCGGCGATGCCGCAAGCGCCACCCAGCCAGCGCGGCGCACTGCTCATGCCCCAGCGGCGGGCCATCAGCACGGCCCACAGGCCGGCCCAGGCGAGGCCGAACCAGATCACGCGGGTGCGGAGCGTCCAGGATTCGTGCCACCCGGTGAGACGGTCCAGCACTGCTTCGGTCCCATCCCCGGATGCGAACTGTGGCGACACAAGCGTGCGGGCGTACGCCAGGTTGTCCTGCAGCCTCGCGTCGCCCGGGATGTACTGCTCTGCCCTCAGGTATGCCGTGATGCCCCGGCCCAGGTCGCCGCTGCGGACCCACGCGTTTCCGATGTCGTAGAGCAGCGGCCCGTTGGTAACGCCCTGGTCCACGAGGAGCGTCCACCGCTCGGCGGCCCGCCGGAACTTTGCCTTGGCTTCATCGGGTTGTTCATCCCGCAGCGCATTGCCTGCTTCAAACGCAACGCGGCCCTGCTCAAGGACCGCCGCCTGCTGCGATGGTGTCAGCGGTTCGCTCCCGAAGGCAGCGGTCGTGCACGAGATGGCGATCGCCATCAGGCAGATCAGTCGGCATGCCATCACATCACCTCCCCAAGTCGCTTGCATGTGGAACGCACATCTGCGAGTTGAGTCGCATGGATGGGGCCACCGGCTCCTGCATAGCTCTTTGTTTCAAGATCCCGAAGGATGGCGTCCATCTCACCGGCCAGCGACTCATGGCCGGCGCCGCGGACCGCTGCGATGGCTTCGTGATTGGTGAGGCCCTCCGCCGGAAGGCCCGCTCGATCAGCGATGTAGGCGCGAACCGCCGCCGCCACAGCGTCGGGAGCCGTGCCTGCCTCAGAGAGCCGCGCATCAAGCCGGCGTCCGGCTTGACGGTTTCGGGCCCGATTGGGGTTGCTCTGGTCTCGATCCTTCCGCCAGCGGAACAACACCACCAGTAGGAACAGCATCGGCGGCGCGATGACCACCGCGGCCAGCATGGCGGCGCCCGCAGGCCGATTGCGCTGCAGGAGCAGATTGGGATCCGTGTAGTTCGCCAGCAGGCCGCTCTGAACCGCTGCGACCCTGGTGGGATTGGGGGCCGCCGCGGCGACGCCCCCGACGTCTGAGGCGTCCATCTGAGCCGCGGCCGTCACGTGAATGTCGATGGGCCTGCTGAATGCCGTGTCGTACCGCTCCGTTGATGGATCAAAGTACGTGAATGGAATCGGGGGAATGAGATCGACGCCGGCGGACGTCGGGCGAATCGTCTGGGTGAAGGTCTTGGACCGACCCGAAACGACGCCGCCGGGCCGGTCGGCTGGCACTCTGAAGTGCGTGGCAAGGGCCTTGTCCGCGTCGAGTCTGGGCGCTTGAAGCAACTCCAGGTCGGCGGGGTGGGGCCCCACGTCGGAAATGGTCATGGTGAGCGTGATGGGCTCTCCGACCTCTGCGTCGGTGTGGCTTGCGCTCACATCGATACGAAACCGGCCGACCGCGCCAGCCCACGCCTCAGGCCTGCCCTGCTCCGGAGGGGTCTGCACGAGAAGTTCGGCCGGTGGGGGCGTGCTGGTGACAAGTCGGCGGTCAATGACCCGCAACTGGGGAAACGGTGTGAAGAGTGACTCTCGGCCTCGCCCGATCCGCAGTGGATAGTTCATGGCAATGCTGATGTCTGAGAGATCCAGAGGGCCAGCCTGAATGAGCGGGACATCTGTGGAGATGTCAAACGCGTACCACCGTTCGGGGCCTTGCTCCCCGGGAACCTGTACGACACTCAAGGGTGGGTACCGGCGGTCTTGGGCGAGCGTCGCAATCTGCTCGCGGAACGGCCCCCAGGTGCTGGCGTCGAACTGGATCTGGCCCCACATGTCCGTGGCGGAGAGCACGCCATCGGGAAGTTGCGCATCCCGATAGGGCTTGACGAGGATGCGAAGGGTGAGCGGCAGGATGTCGCCCAGCCAGGCGGTCTCCGGAACGTTGATCAATTGCGATTGCAGGAGCGAGCGATCTGCCGACGACTCAAAGGTCAGCATCATCGGCTCGGTCTGCCAGATGGCATCGTCCGCGTGCAGGTCGATGGCGGGCAGTTCCCAGGTTCCGGACTCTGCGGCCGTGATCAGATAGCGATACGTCAGCGTTGACTGGTGGGTACTGCGACCGTTGATGATCGTTGTGCTGGTCATGGTCGACGGTGCGCCCGCCGACGTGATCTTGAGCCCGCTGACGTCCGGTATGACCGGGACCTCATGCGACTGCACGTTTTCAAAGAGCAACTCGAGGGTGATAGGCGCCCCGGTGTAGCCGGTGCGGCTCGAGACGCTCTGTCGGACGGTCCCCGCGCTGGCTGCCGACGCCAGCGAGATGAGGGCGCACAAGGCCACGTGCCAGACGAGCGAGCCGATGCGTTGGGTGCCTTGGGTAGAGCGCATGGGGAGTGTCCTACCAGTCCTTTCCGGTCAGCGGTGTGCCGGCAGCCTCCTGCTCGGCCCTGTCGAGTCGCCGTTGCCGCTCTCGGTCACGGATGGCTTGCAGCATTCGCTCAGCTTCTTCCCGCGTCAGGGGCCCCTCGGCGCGGGGGACTCCCTGCGTCGGGACGTCGTCCGATGGTTGCTGGTTCGCGCGAGGTTGGGAGGGGGTGGTGTTCGGTGTCTGGTCGTCAGGGGGTGGTTGTTGGGCCTGCTGCTGATCCTGCTGTGACTGGTCCTGCTGTTGCTGCTGGTCCTGCTGTTGCTGGGACTGGCCCTTCTGTTGTTGCTGTTGGTTCTGCTGCTGCTGGGACTGGTCCTGTTGTTGCTGCTGTTGATCCTGCTGCTGCTGGGACTGGTCCTGTTGTTGCTGCTGTTGATCCTGCTGCTGCTGGGACTGGTCCTGTTGTTGCTGCTGCTGGTCCTGTTGCTGCTGGGACTGGTCCTGTTGTTGCTGTTGCTGGTCCTGTTGCTGCTGGGACTGATCCTGTTGCTGCTGTTGATCCTGTTGCTGCTGGGACTCGTCCTGTTGTTGCTGTTGATCCTGCTGCTGGGACTGGTCGTCTTGCTGCTGTTGCTGCTGCTGCTGTTGTTGGCGAGCCTGCTCCAACTGGGCGGCCACCAGTTCACCGTTGGCATTGGCCCAGTCTCGCCAGGGGGCACGCTTCGGCGCCGCCTGAATCGCGTGGCGGTAGGCCTGCAGCGCTTGCTCATAGTGGGCAATCTGCTCGGCGGGTGCTTCGGTCGATTCGGCGTGTTTGGCAAGGGCATTGCCGCGGTTGTAGGCGGCGGCGGCCGACAGCGAGGGGTCGGTGGCCGACATGGCTCGCTCAAAGGCTGCGGCGGCTTGTGGCATGTCGCCAGCGTGGTATGCCGCCACGGCCTGGTCGTACGGGAGAATCGGATCCGGATTCGTCTGGCCTTGCTGAGCCGCGGCGAGTGCGGCGGCGGCTTCCGCCCAGGCCTCCCGGGCCCTGGCATCTTCGGCCACCCTGTAGAGCTCGCGGACCGATCGGGGCGACGATGGCCCATTCGAGTCGGCTCCACCTGGCAGGGGCGCGGCGGCGAGCACCGATGCCATCAGACATGTGGACAGCCAACTCATGCGGCCGCACCTTGTGTGTCGCGAGGTGTGTCGCGAGGTGTTTCGCGAGGTGTATCGCGCAGTGTGACGCCGGCACGCGGTTTCGATACGGCCCGCCGTTTCGGCGCTCCGCGAAGGCCCAGCACACTCTCGATGGCAATCAAGACCAGCGCGGCGCCGATGAACCAGCGATAGCGAGGAATCTCGTTCTCCATACGGGCAGACTCAATGCGTTTGCCGTTGGCTGGCGCGATGACGCGGTCATAGACATCCGCGAGATCCAGGTTGGCCGTGCCGGCCGGGATGAATCGGCCATTGGCGGCGTCTGCGATCTGCTGAAGCAGGTCGCCGTTCATGCGCGACCAGACTTCGTGGCCGTCGTGCGAGAGGAAGATGCGTTCGCCGTCCACCATGACCGGAATCCTGCTGCCTTCGTCCGCGTCGCCCAGCCCGACCGTCCAGATCGAGATGCCGGCTTCAGCTGCAGCCGCGGCGGCTTCGATCGGATAGGAGCCCATGTCTTCGCCATCGGTGAGCACGATGATGGCCTTGAGGCCATCCGCGCCGGATTCCAACGCGTCCTCGGAAAGTCGAAGGGCATCGCCCATCATCGACCCACCCCGCCGGCCTGTCCGCGGCCCGACTTCCTCAAGGGCCAGACGCATGGCGGCGAGGTCTCGAGTGAGCGGCACTTTGAGGGTCGGTCTGCCTCCGAAGGTCACCAGGCCAAAGCGGTCACCCACTGCATGTCCGATGACGTCGGAAATGTATTGCTTGGCCCGCTGCAGCCGGTTGGGTCGAAGGTCTTCGGCGAGCATGGAGCGGGAGGTGTCCAGCGCGAAGACCACGTCGATGTTTCGTTGCGCGACCCGCTCGTACCGCACACCCAGCCGTGGATCCAGCATCGCGGCGGAAAGGAGCACCAACGCGCCGACCAGGGCCACGCCTCTCCAGCCCCGCCGAGTCGGCCCGATGGCTCGGGTGAACCGGGCGTGCAGGTTGGATGATGCCAGGCGGGAGAGGGCGCGGCGTCGGCGGCTGGCGGCCCAGAGAAGCAGGACCGCAGCGGCGACGGCTGTCCACAGCCAGAAGATTGCATCGGGTTGGGCGAATCGAAGGTCCACAGTTGCTCCGTCAGGGGATGGTTCGGTACCGCGTTGCGGCGAGAAGGATTTCGAGTACCAGCACGAGCATCGGGAAGATCAGCAGCGGTGGCAGCCGCCAGCCCGCCAGATCGACCGGGCTGACCGCCAGGTCGGTGTATCGGTAGAAACGCTCTTCGGCCACCTCAGTCTTCTCCATCGCATCGATTTCGGCGTAGATGTCGTTGAGCGACGAGGTGTCTCTGGCTCTGAAGAACCTGCCGCCTGTCAAGTCAGCGATCCGTTGAAGCGTGGCCTCGTCAATCCGCACCGGCGCGTGCCGCAACTGCGTTCGGCCGAACGCGTCCGTGACTGGAATCGGTGCTGTGCCATCGACGCCGACGCCGATCGTGTACACCTTGATACCCAGCGCACGCGCCATATCGGCGGCCGTCAGGGGGTCCAGTTCGCTGGCGGTGTCTTCGCCGTCTGTCAACAGAATGACAATGCGGCTGCGGATGTCGTCGGTCGTGAGGTCCGGTCGGTCCTCGAGGTCGTTCAGGCGGCTGACTGCAAGGGCCAGCGCGTCGCCAATGGCCGTTCCAGACCCTTCGGCTTCGGTCGCTGGGCGTACCTGGGCGAGCGCCTCGGTGAGCGTCTTGTAGTCGAGGGTCAGGGGGCAGATGCTGTCGGCCCAGGTGCCGAACGTGATGAGGCCGATCAGGTCGTGCGCTCGTCCGGGAAGCGTCTCTTCACCGAGGACGAAGTCAGCGGCGACGGCCTTGACCACTTCAAGTCGGTCGGCCCGCCGACCGGCGAGTTGCAGGTCGAGTGCCCGCATGGATCCGCTGCGGTCCACGACCAGTTCGATGGCGACGCCTTCGACCGATCGACTGGTCCTTTCATCTCCCTTCCTCGGGCCGGCAAGAAGAACGATGAGCATCAGCACAGCGAGTGTTCGAAGGCAGGGAAGTACCCATCGCGTGCGAGCAGCCCAGCCGTGGGGCACCGTTCGGGCGTTGGCCGTGCTCGACCAGGGAACGGCGGGGCGGCGTGCGCGGTGGGCGAACCGCCACCAGGCCAGGGGGACCAGCGGAAGGGCGAGCAGCAGCCACCACAACGTGTCGGGGGAGAACATCAGCATGGAGCAACCTCCATCTGGCGGTCTCCAGCCTCCGTCGCGAGCCTGCGCTCGCAGTCCTGCACGAACATGCGGGCATCGTCGGCGGCCTGGCGTCCGTACTCCAGTGCCGGCTCGTGGCCCGCAAACTTCACAAGATCCGCGGTGCGAAGGAAGGCCCGGAGAAGGTCTCGCTGCGACTCAAGAAGCCGATGGTCACCCTCTGCGTCGCTGAGAAACTCCGCGGTTGTCTTGCGAGGCGCGGCGAGTCCGAGCCGCCCCTCGATGTACCTGCGAATGATGTCGCTCAGGACGACGTAGAACGTCTCAACCTCTCCGCTTTGAAGCAGGTTTCGACGGGTGAGCGTGTCGATGGCCGCCAGCGCAATCTCAGCCGGTGTCGGAGGCGGGCCAGTTGCGCGAATTCGCGACAGCACCCACAGGCCGCCGGCGAGGATGACCGCGACGACGGCCCCGCCCGCGAGCATCCACGGCCACCACGGGCCGGACGGAAGGTCTCTCCATCCGACCACATCGTGCATGGTCGCGTGTTCTGCGGACAGGTTGGATGTGATGGTCAGCGTCAGTGGCTCAACGGAAACCGTGCCGCGAAGCTCAGTCGCAGCCCTGCGATCGACGAACTGGATGTCAAGAGGGGGGAGCGGGTGCTCACCGGGCTGGAAGCTGTCCACACGCAGCGTCTGCGTCCAACGATGCCGCCCGTCTCCAAGGGGCACGTCCACGGCGGGAGGGGCGTCGAGTACCTCAAAGGCGCCCCATGCCTCGGCGTCGCTGGTGCCGACCAGGGGCGTCTCCACCGAAGCGCCGGCGGCTGCCGTTGCGATGATGGACACGGTCAAGGGCGTGCCGGCCGGAGCGGTGTGCCGGGAGGCCTCGTAGACGACCTCGATCGGGCCGCGGCGGGCCGTGGTTCTTGCGGCTTCGTCCTGCTCGGTGCCGGCGCACCCGGATGCGATCGCGGTGATCAACAGCGATGTAAGCACATGCCACCGCATCAGTGTTCCATCCTCGCTTCCCGCTGCCGGAAGAACGTGCTGAGCGCATGGGTGAAGGGTTCGCCGGTCATGAGTTGAAGGCGGTCGATGCGGTGCCTTCGCATCCACCCGAGCCGCCGATCTGTGTCGGCGCGGTGCTGGGCTGCCCAGGCCTCCCGGACGCTTGCGGACCCGGAGTCAAGCACAACGAGCTCGCCGGACTCGGCATCGCGAAGTTCCAGCAGGCCGACATTGGGCAGTTCAGACTCTCGGGCATCAGCCACGTCGATGGCGACGAGGTCGTGCTTGCGTCGAACGACGCGAATCGCCTGCTCCCAGCCTTCGTTCTGGAAGTCGCTGACCAGAAAGGCTGTGCACCGACGACGCTGGACGTGCCTGAAGTACTCAAGAGCGCCGGCAATGTCCGTGCCGTCCCCCATGGGCTTGTGCGCAAGAAGTTCCCGGATCACGCGAAGCACGTGTTGTGTGCCCTTGCGAGGCGGGACGAACTTCTCGATCCGGTCGGTGAACGCGAGCAGTCCGACCTTGTCATTGTTTCGAATCGCGGAGAAGGCGAGCGTCGCGCAGAGCTCGGTGACCAGTTCTCGCTTGGTCTGTTCGTTGGTCCCGAAGCCCTGAGAGGCGCTGAGGTCGACAATCAGCATGACGGTCAACTCTCGCTCCTCGCGGAACATCTTGATGTACGGCGCTCCGGCGCGGGCCGTGACGTTCCAGTCAATGGCGCGTACATCGTCGCCGGGTTGATACAGCCGTACTTCCTCGAACTCGATGCCGCGACCCTTGAAGGCCGAGTGGTACTGGCCTGCAAGCAACTCGCTGGCGAGTCGCGATGTGGCGATCTCGATTCGGCGAATCTTCCGGAGCAGTTCAGTCGAATTCATGTGGCGTGGAGCGTCCGTGGGTCAGGGAGCCGTCCATGGGTCAGGGCACAGGGACGTGATCGAGCACTGCACGAATCACATCCTCCGAGGTCTTCTCCTCCGCCTCCGCCTCATAGGTCGTCGCAACGCGGTGTCGGAGAACATCAAAGGCGAGGTTCTTGACGTCCTGTGGTACAACGAATCCGCGGCCGTCCAGAAAGGCCTCCGCCTTGGCGGCCAGCGACAGGGCGAGCGTTGCGCGGGGCGAGGCGCCGAACTCGACGAGGGCGGCAAGATCCGGCGAGATCAAATGCGGCTCCCGTGTGGCGTAGACGATGTCCACGATGTATTTGGCCACCTTGGGATCGAGGTAGATTTCATCCACGATCTTCCTGGCAGCCAGGATGTCCTCCGGTTTCATGACCGCTGAGATGTGATCGGCCGCGGCGGTGGTGGCCATCCGGTTGAGAATCTCGACTTCCTGCTCCCGAGTGGGGTAGGTCACGATGACCTTGAGCAGAAACCGGTCCACCTGCGCCTCGGGCAGCGGGTACGTGCCTTCCTGTTCAATGGGGTTCTGGGTGGCGAGCACCATGAACGGGTCGGGCAGCGTGTGCGTCTCCTTGCCGATCGTCACCTGCCGCTCCTGCATGGCCTCAAGCAGTGCGCTCTGGACCTTGGCCGGTGCCCGGTTGATCTCGTCAGCGAGCACGATGTTGGTGAAGATCGGGCCCCGGTTGACGACGAAGTCTCCGGTCTGCGGTCGATAGATGAGCGTGCCCATCACGTCGGCGGGGAGCATGTCGGGGGTGAACTGAATGCGTTGGAAGTCCGTGTCGATGCCTCTGGCGAGACTGGACACGGCAAGCGTCTTGGCGAGCCCGGGCACCCCTTCGATCAGGAGATGTCCGTTTGCGAGCATGGCCACGAGCATTCGATTGAGCAGGACGTCCTGCCCGACGACAACCTCGTGCATTTCACGGATGAGGCGTCTGAAGGGCTCGCTCGCCCCCTTGACCTTGTCCGCGACGAGATCGACGCTGGTGGTGGGGATGGTCATCGGGTTCTCCAGGGCCGGTTGGCCGGCCTGCACTGTCGACATCAAGGGCCTCCGCGAGAGAGGGGAAGCGGGTCCGCGCGACCATCGGCGAACCCCGTCCATCTCGTGAATGACGGCTACGGATGGCCTTGAGGCCGGGTTCGGTGGGATTCTAGCCCACTTGAAGGGTGTTCAAAATGTGGGGGTCAGCGTGGGCGGGAGGAGGACCGCCACGGTCGGTCGGCGGGATCCTGCCCCCAGAATCGGGCGTAGTGCTGGTAGATGTCGGGGTGGGCCTGTTTGAACGGAATCGGCGCATCGAAGAAGCACTCGGTCGTGACCGCGAAGAACTCAGCGACGTTGGTCAGGCCGTACGGGCGAATGACATCCCTGGCCCCGGCTTCATACCGGCTGCGAAGGGCCTGAAAGGCTGCCGACATGGTGTCATGCCACGGCCCGTAGTCCTCACGGCTGCGGAGAAGTGGTGTGCCGTTGGTCGTTCCGCTCATCATGTCGACGGCATGGGCCAGTTCATGGAACACGACATTGAGGCCGCGGCCAGGGGCATGGGCCGCCTGCAGGGCATCGTTCCACGACAGGACGACCGGTCCGTTGTACCAGGCCTCGCCGAGATTGGCCGAGCCACTGTGGACGAGCCCGTCGCTGCCCACATGCTCCTGCGTCTGAACGTACGCCGCCGGGTAGACCAGAATGGTTCGGACGTTGTGGAAGTAGTCGGTCGCATCCAGATGCAGCAGCAGGACGCCCATCTGGGCGGCCATGACCACCTGCACCCGATCGGACATCTCCAGACCATTGCAGCCTTCCCAGAACTTCTCATCGATCAGAATCGCGACGATCTCGCGAAGCCTGGTCTGTTCAGCAGGTGTGAGCAGCCCCATGTAGGGGACGTCCCGCTGGAGGATGGCTTCCCAGGATTCCGGAAACCGCTGCTCCAGGACCTTCTTTCGATGCGCTCGCCGGAGGAGATGCACCCGGTCAACTCCGTTCCACGAGGCGGTCGATGAGGTGCGTTGACTCGGACAGGGCGCGGCTTGCGAAGTCGCCGAAGAAGTCCGTGACCTCTGAGAACGCATGCTCAAATGCCTGGGCGTCACCCGTGCGGATGAGTGCATCCAGTTCTTCAGCCGACTTCAGGAACGCGCTGGTGACTTCTTCGGTGTTGGGATTGGACATCTGGATGGCGCTGTACAGGTCGGGCGACTGCGCAAAGTGTCGAGCCGTCATCAGGAGTTCCAGGTGGTAGATGGGGCTTGTGAATCGGAGCGTCTCTTCGATGGACACGCCAAGCGACCGCATCGTGCGGCCGACGACTTCGGTCGAGTAGTGCGTCAGAACCTGAACGACGGCCATGACGCGGTCATGGTCTTCGGCGGTGGTCTCAAGAATGGTCAGTCCGGCACTGTCCAGCGTGGCCTGCAGCCAAGACATCCAGTCTGTTCCCTCGTGAAGTCTCGCCGGCGTCAACGCGATGCGCTGGCCCTGCAGGCTGTGCACTCGGGGCCCGAACAAGGGGTGCATGCCAATCACGCTGGCGGAGGACGAGGCAAGCATGGCCGCGACCGGGCCTCGCTTGGTACTGGTCACGTCTGTGATCAGCCCCGCCTCGGGGACGTGCGGTCCGGCGCGGCGAATGACACCTTCGGTCTCCCGGATATCGACACACACAAGGGTGACGTCTGCGGACGCTGCCGCATCCTCCACGCTCAAGGCGGTGTCTCGATCGACCGCAAGCACCTCATGACCGAGGTCGGTGAGCAGCCCGGCGAACATGGAGCCCATGCCGCCAAGGGCGCCGATCACCGCCACTCGGCGGGGTTCCATGTCGATGGGCACGGCGGCATGCAACCGAGCCTGCTGGTTTCGGCTCGCCCAGAGCACGAGCCGAAACAGGCTCTCGACGACCTCCGGGCTCAGGCCTGACCGGCCGGCGCGGTCCCGCCGGTCTGCAATGAGCGCTGACTCCCGCCCGGGATCCTTGATGGGCACGCCGCTGGTCCGCTTGACGGCAGCGACCTCGCCCACGATGCGGTGGCGTTCCTCCAGCAGTTCCAGAAACCGGTGGTCGATCTGGTCGATGCGGTCCCGCAGCGTCTGAAGTTCTGGCGGGATGGCCGAGGGCCTGGGGGGGTGGTTCGGATCTGGCTGGTCGGAGGCAGGCATGGTGGTGGGATCGGCTGCAGCATAGGGGCGACGCGAGGATCTCTGTATGATTCCGGAGGCGAGATCGCGGATGATCTTGCCTCATCCCCGCCTTTGACAAGGACCCCACACCATGGATACCTCGGTTGCGGCGCCGCACGCAAGCAGCGCGTTTGTGCAGGAGTACCTCGACATTCTGGCCGCTCGGGACCCACATCAGCCGGAGTTTCTTCAGGCGGTGCAGGAAGTCGTGGTATCGCTCGAGCCAGTACTCGATCGTCATCCGCACTATCGGCAGCAGCGGGTTCTTCAGCGACTTCTCGAGCCCGAACGCGTTGTTCAGTTCCGGGTTCCCTGGCAGGCTGACGATGGCGAAGTCATGGTCAACCGGGGCTATCGAGTGGGTTTCAATTCGGCGATCGGCCCGTACAAAGGCGGCCTCCGATTCCATCCATCGGTCAACCTGAGCATTCTCAAGTTTCTTGCGTTCGAGCAGATCTTCAAGAACAGTCTGACTGGCCAGCCCATTGGTGGGGGAAAGGGCGGATCTGACTTCGACCCGCGGGGGCGGAGTAACAGTGAAGTCATGCGTTTCTGCCAGTCGTTCATGACCGAACTTTTCAGGCATGTCGGACACAACACGGACGTGCCGGCTGGCGACATTGGCGTGGGCGGCCGTGAGATCGGATACCTCTTTGGTCAGTACAAGCGGATCACGAACACCTTCACGGGTGTCCTGACCGGCCGCGCACCAGGATGGGGCGGAAGCCTGCTCCGACCTGAGGCGACCGGGTACGGGGCCGTCTACTTTGCCGCCGAGATGGCGACCACGGCTGGCGGATCGCTTGAGGGGATGAAGTGCCTCGTATCCGGATCGGGCAACGTGGCCCAGTATGCCTGCCGCAAGCTGCTCGAGTTGGGCGCGACCCCGATCACGCTCAGCGACTCAAGTGGATGGATCCACGATCCGGCGGGCATCGACGAAGAAAAACTTCAGTTTGTGATGGAGCTGAAGAACGAACGTCGAGGGAGAATCGCCGAGTACTGCGAGCGGTACACGTCGGCCACCTGGACTGCGACCGACCGTGACGCCGGCAGCAATCCGCTCTGGTCCGTGCCCGCCGACGCGGCCTTCCCGTCCGCCACGCAGAACGAGATCAATGACACCGACGCCAGGAACCTGGTCGAGGGTGGCGTCCGGCTGGTGAGCGAAGGCGCCAATATGCCGACGACGCCGGAGGCGCAGGACACGCTGGTCGAGGCCGGTGTCAAACTGGGCCCGGGCAAGGCGGCCAATGCGGGTGGTGTTGCGGTCTCCGCGTTGGAGATGGCGCAGGCGAGCCAGCGGCTCCGCTGGACGACCGAGGAGGTCGACCGGCATCTCAAGCGAATCATGCACGACATCCACGCCGTGTGCCTCGATGCTGCGTCTTCGTACGGGTTCGTCGATGACTATCGCCATGGCGCGAACATCGCAGGCTTCCGCAAAGTGGCAGACGCCATGGTGGATCAAGGCCTCGTGTAGTGGCAACGGTGGCAATCCATCGCTGACGCACGTTCTCCCTTGCGTGGGGGGGGCTTGCCGGATAGGCTTGTGCATGGCTGCGATTGCGCCCCTCCCTCCCGGGACACCTTCCCGATCCGGGTGAGGCGGCAGCAGCCACAGGGGGCAGCATGTCGATGGAGATCCTGACTGTGAGCGGTGTCTCGCCCACATCTGAAGCGCCTTGGTCATTCGGCGATCGTGTGCGCCTTCCGGGGAAGCCCGAGTGGGGGGTTGGCGTCATCACGGCGGCCAAGCCGACGACGGTACGCGGCGCGCCTTGCTGGAGCCTTCAGGTCCGATTCCCGAATGCCGGCATCAAGTCTTTGAATTCCTCCGCGGCCACGCTGGAACGCGTTGAAGAGACGCCCCGCGAGCATGGTGCGGGCGGGGCTGCGGCCGTGCTTGAGGAAGCAGCGGCGACCGCCGGGGACGAACTGCTTGGCCCGATGGCGCAGCGGCGGGTGGAGGCGCTCATGGTGGACCTTCCGGAAGCCTGCCAGGATCCGTTCAGATCCCTTGCGGCCCGCGTTGAGACGACCCTCGCCCTGTACCGCTTTGATGCCACAGGTGGCCGGCTGATCGATTGGGCGGTGGCGCAAACGGGCCTGAACGATCCGATGACCCACTTCAATCGGCAGGAACTTGAAACACACTTTCGCAAGTGGGCCCAGGCCAGAGACCAGCACCTGGCGCGGCTGGTCAGAGATGCCAGACACGCCGGCGAGTCGATCGACCGCGTGCTGGCCGCCGGCCCACAGTCGGCCAGAGTGGCGCTCTCCCGCACACGCATTCGCGGCTGAGGCCCTCTGGCGGGCCTCCCCGGTCCGCGCATCCCTCCAACCGACACAAATGGACCTCCTGAGGGCTGTTCCGCGGCTTTGTGGGGGCCGTGCATGGTCCTGGCGACCTTTCGTGGCAGGGTATGGGTGTGGTGGGCACGCGCCCCTCGACACGACAGCAGAAGAAGAGATGGAGCGAGGTCATGGACGAGACGGTTTTTCAACAGCAGTTTTCGACGCTGCTCGATCGGATCAATGGTCTGCCTGAACGGGCTCGAGCCCGGCTGGTCGGCCTGGCCGAGGAGGTTGGGGGACAGGAGCAGGAGGTCACGCGATCGCTCTCGGCCCTTGAGCAGTCGATCGACTACATGCGACTGTGCGTGAAGTACCTCGTGTTCGACCTTGAAGCGACCAGACGAGAGAACGACTGCCTGCGGCGGCTCCTTGCCGAGGCCGATCAATCCGGCATCGAGCCCGAGGATCGTGGCGAAGACTTTGAGTCATTCTGGGAGGACGGCGCCGACTGAAGCGTTGTCCGGAGTGCTGTGTCAGGGACTGCCCAGTGCAACCACGCCCGTTTCATCGGTGAGGTGTTGCATCCAGGCCGGTACGGGCTCGGAGGCCAGGGCCGAACGGATCCGCTTTCGCGCGGCGGAGGCTGCGGACCGATTGTTCGTCAAGTCCTGAAGTCTGCACCACGCCAGATCCACCCGCGCGGGCATCCACGCCGGGATCGATGCGACCTCATTGGTTGCGGAGAAGCACGCAAGCATGCCGCGGGCGGTGTCGAAGTCGTTCCATGCAATGTGGCACTCGGCAAAGAACGCCAGTTCCATGACCGCCTTGACGTGGGGAGTCCAGTGTGGATCACAGACCACTTCTGAGAAGTCCAGCGCGGCGCTCTTGAGCTTCGACGGAAAGTCGGGCTCGAAGGAAATGGCGCGGTGCATCCAACGGTCGGCTGCCTCGGCCTCGCCGGCCAGAACCGCGGCCTGCAGCGCCGCGTTGAATGTCGTTGATCGCGGGAGGAACCCCGAGACGCTCACCTGCGGCCACAGCGATTCGCTCTCTCGAAGCACCACGTCCAACTGTCCGGCATGGAGCAGGACTTCCATTCGCTTGGCTCGCGAGAGCAGGAGGCTCGGGTGATCCGGTTCCAGGTGCGGTGAGGCTGTGGCAATGGCCGCGTCGATGGCGGCGACCGCTTCCTCGGGCCGGGCGCCTCGGGCCAGAATGCGGGCGTACTGGGTTCGCTCCCGGAGGACACCGGTGTCCTCTGGTTGACTTCTCGCGATCAGCCCGGGCAGCATTTCCTCGTAGACCGTCGCCGCTTCGTCGAAGCGTTGGGTGTCCCGAAACGCAAGGCCCTGCAGGGTTCTCGACTCGATGGCTGCCCAATGCTCCGGGGGCAGGTGCTGGTCTGCCAGAGCCGCCGCTTCCCGGTAGCAGGCAACGGCCTGATCGATCGTGCCCGGTTGGTGGTGCGTGAGTCCGTACGGAAGCAGTAGAAGCGTGATGCGTTCGTAGTCCGGTGCCGGTCTGCTCCGGAGCCAGGACAGCACACGTCGAAACTGCGGTTGCACTTCGTGGTACCGCGTCCGCATGTTTCGGCCAGCCCACGCAAAGGCCTGGGCCGCATCAATGGAACCGGGATGATCGCGGCCGAGGTGCTCATCCCGCCACTCCAGAACCCGACGAGCGCACGCGATGGCCAACTTATCGTCGTACAGGCCCGAGTCGAGATCTGCATGCAGGTTGGCGCGTTCCAGGAGGCACGCCTGCGTGTCGGGGTCTGCCATGCCCGCGTGGGCTTCATAGAGATCCGCCGCGTGCTCCAACTGGAGGGCAGCCTCCGGGATTCGACCCGATCGCCTCAGGACTCGCGCGACCATCAGGCGGACAGCCGCTTCAGCGGTCGGCTGGCCCATGCTTCCTTCGTCGGCGCGGCGTGTCATCTCGTTCAGCAACGCCACGAGTGGGGCCTCGCCTGCGTCCGGATGCTCCACGGCGCCGAGGCTCCCGCCTACGGTCTGGATGATCTGCTGCAGCCGCGCCCGCTCGCGCTCGGCGTGTGATCGCTGCTCGGTTTCTCTCGCCAGCGATCCGCTCACGGTGAGGAGCGCCACACTCAGGATGGCGATGATGATGCTTGCCGCGGTGACCGGCGTGCGGTGGCGACGGACGAATCGACCCGCCAGATAGAACATGCTTGGTGGATGAGCGGCAATTGGTTCGTGATGGAGCCATCGCCGCAGATCGTCGGCCATGTCGGCCGCCGAGGCGTACCGGCGTTCTGGCTCCTTGGACATGGCGGTTGCGCAGATGGTGTCGAGATCTCCCCGAAGCGTCCGGTCGGCGGACGAGAGTGGCGGTGGAGGGGCGTCCAGAATGGTGGCAGCCGCGTCCGGGAGCGGCATATGGTCGATGTCCAGCGGGGGGCGGCCCGAAAGGAGTTCATACAGGACCGCACCGAGGGCATAGACGTCGATGCGGCGGTCAGGCGGCCGCGTACCGGGCGTGATCTGCTCCGGGCTCATGTATCGAAGCGTCCCGATCATCTGGCCGTCTCGCGTCAGTCGGGTGGCTTTGGGACTCTGGGTGTCGCTTGTCGTGGCAACGCCGAAGTCAATGATCCGGGGGCTTCCGGTGGCGTCGACAAGGATGTTGCCGGGCTTGAGGTCGCGGTGCAGGACGCCCCGCTCGTGCGCATGGTGCATGGCATCGCACACGCGGGCGAAGAGGTGAACGCGTTCTCGTGTGTCCAGATGGGTGCGGTTCGCGAAGGTGCACAGCGGGAGTGCTGTGTCGATGTACTCCATGATGAAGTAGGGCGTTGCCCCTTCCCCGGCGTCGAACGTGCCCGATCCGTACACGCGTGCGATCCCCGGATGGCACAGCCGGCCGAGCAGTTCGACTTCTCGGTCGAGCCTCGCCAGTGACCGTGGGCTGGTGAGTTCCGATCGCAGCACTTTGATCGCCACGTGCCGGTGGGGGTGCGTCTGCTCGGCCTCATAGACAACCCCCATGCCGCCCGTTCCGATGCGTCGAATGATGCGGCAGCCACCTACTTCATGGCCGAGAAGTCGATCTGCGGGAATGCGGCGATCGGGCTCGTCGTGCAAGGTGAGTGTGTCGTGGTACTTCAGGAGGGACCGCACCTCGCGGCGGACATCGGCGTCGTCGATCCGATCGCGGAGATACGCTTCGCGCGCTTCGGCCGGAAGATCCACGACGGCATCGAAGAGTTCCCGACAGTGGCGGTCGCCCGGATTGTGATGCTGGGGTGCTTCGGTCATGGGTCAGTCGAGGCGGTCCAGCGCCCGCCGAAGCCAGGCACGCGCATAGGCCCAGTCTTTCTTGACGGTGCGGTCAGAGGTTTCGATGATTCCGGCGACCTGGCGAACGTTCAATCCCAGTATGTACCGGAGGCGGGCGACCTCAGCGGCGCGGGGGGAGTCCTGCTCAAGTTTGTGCAGTGCCATGATCAGACCGGGAACGCTGTGGGAGGTCGCGAGATCCCACGTGGCGAGTTCGCCCGCCATGACGGAAAGCGAGAGTTTGGCACGGCCGCCGCCACGCCGCTTCGCTGAGCGGTGGCGTGCCTGATCCACGAGGTACTGTTGTATGCATCTCGAGACGGCACCGAAGAAGTGGCGTCGGCTGTCCCACGCGTCGGGGTGGTGCCGGTCGAGTTTCAGGAACACCTCATGCACGAGCATGGTCGGTTGCATCTGGGTTGCGTGGCCTTCCCGTGAGATGGCTGCGGTGGCCATGCAGTGGACGTCGTCGTAGACGGCGGCCCAGGCGTCCTGAGCCGCATGGTCGTCGCCTTCGAGGGCGCGATTGAGAATGCCTGTCAGCCCTGCGGAAGCGATACCCATGCCCATACCCCTGACGTCGGGGGGCCCCGTTGCCCCGCGAGAGATCCCACCCTACACACCTAGGCCACTTTGTGGCAGCAAATGTGCGTGGGGCCGCTTGACGAACACCCGAACAAAGGCCTAACATCGGGTCCATGCGTGGCACACCATGTATGGCAACAGGGTGGCGGGGGGTGGATGCGGCCCTCCGAGGCGCGTCGGCGTGGCGGCCTGCGGGTGGCGGGGCCTCCATCGCGGCTTCGCCGGTGCAGCGGGCGCGGGAGGCGTTGGAGGCATGGCAGGCAGGCGAAGGCGGCGGACCGGATTCGCCGGCCAGTTCACCGGCCAGTTCACCGGCCAGTTCATGGGCCAGCCCATCCACGGCCCGGCATGCAGGCGTTGCCACCGAGTCGACGTCTCCTGTTTCGCCGCACGTGCCAGCGGATGGCGGGCTGGTGGTCGCGGGTGTCCATGAGTTTCTGGGCGACGCAGGCCCGCCGCTGGGCCTGCTTGGTCGGTTGGCCGGCCGCTTTGTTGCTGCTGCAGGCATGCGAGGACAGGAAGGCGACGCGGTGATTTGGGTCGGCCGCCGGGTGTGGCCGGATCTTCCGGCGCTGGCGAGGCTGGGGCGTGCCAGCGGTGTCGATGTGCCGGGGGTGTCATTGTTCGTTGATCCTGCGGACGCCGTGGGCAGGTGGTGGTGCGCCGAGCGTTCGGTTCGCAGCGGTGTCGCGTGTTGCGTCGTGCTGGATGGCGCGGGGGCCACGCTGACGGTGACGCGGCGGCTCCATCTGGCGGCGATGGAGGCGGGGGTCACAGTGCTCCTGGCACGGGACCACGATGAGCAGGCGTGCCCGTCCGCAGCCATGACCCGTTGGCGTGTGCGACGGCTGATGCCGGCGATCGACCGGATGTTGGGAAGCACGCAGCCACCTCGCGCGCGGTGGCGGTTGGATCTGCTGCGATGCAAAGGCAGGCAGGCCTTCCATCCATGCGGGGATCGCGTGGCGGTGCAGCGAGCGGGTGATGGGGCACTCGCGTCCTGGATGTTGGAGTGGGATCATGTACACGGACCTGTCGATCTTCCTGCCGAGCTGGCCGACCGACCTCGAAGCGAGGCGGCTTCGCCGCCGCGAAGGGGAGAGGACGGTTCCGCCGATCTTGATCGAACGCCGCGTTGGCGAGCGGCGGATCGTCGCCGACGCATGCATTCGATGCCGACGCCTCGGGATTCGCTCCGGCATGGTGTTGGCTGAAGCGACCGGCCTGCTCGACGCTTCTGATGCAGGAACGCCGCGAGTTCGCGAAGCGGCGCCTGAACGAGACACGGCTGCATTGCAGGCGTTGGCGATCTGGATGCGAAGGTTCACACCGCTGGTTGGCACCGATCCGCCCGACGGCCTCCGATTGGATGTTCGCGGGTGCACCCATCTTTTCGGCGGCAGTGAGCGGCTCGCAGGATCGATCCGATCGAGTTTGCAGGGCCTGCATGTGTCTGCGGTCGTCGCCGCGGCGCCGGCGGCGGCGATGGCGTGGGGCCTGGCGCGATTTGGAGGGCCGCAGATCGATGTGCGCCGGGCCGGCGCCCTCCCGCTGGCGGCGCTCCGCTTGTCCGCTGAAGATCATCAGGCGCTCGGCGAGGTTGGCATTGAAACGGTATCGCAGGCCATCGACCTCCCCCGAGTTGAATTGGCTGCAAGGTTCGGTGAGGCGGTGCTCCGTCGGATTGATGCGTGGACAGGCGACGATCCCGAGCCGCCGATCGACGGGCGTCCGCCGGAGCGGGGTATCGAAGTGAGCCGGGTGTTCGACGGTCCGGTTCGAGATCTTGAGGCGATTCAGCTTGTGATGTCTCAGTTGCTGGACGAACTGGCGGCCATGTTGGCTGATCGACAACGCGGCGCCGAGCGCATCGAAGCGTGTATGCATCGGTGTGACCGGCCGGATTGGCGATGGGCGATGGACGCGACGCGGCCGACGCGGGATGCGTCACATCTCAAGACAATCTTTCGTGAACGTCTGGAGCGTGTCGACGTCGCTTGCGGCGTGGAATCGGTGGCACTGCATGTTGCTCGCGATGCCTCGCTCCGTGGTGCCCAGCACGTGGTGTGGGATGTTGCACCCGAATCAGCCTGTCGCACGGGGCTGGGGGCGCTGGTGGACCGATTGCAGGCACGCTGCGGCGCGGTGCACATGCGGCGGGAAGTCGATGCGTACGTGGTTCGGTCGGGCTGTGATGGCGTGGCTCCGGGGTCTCCGGGGGACACAGGGCCTGGCACTCGGCCTGATGATGTGGCGTCATCGACGCACTGGCGGGATCGGCCGACGAAACTCGTGTCACCTGTTCGGATCGACGTGCGATTGCCGGAGCCGGGATCGCACGGGCTGCTTCGCCGGCAGCGCCACTGCTGGCGGGTTGTCGTGGCGGCTGGGCCCGAACGGCTCGACCTGCCCTGGTGGACCGAGGCGGGACGGCGCATGGAGCCGGTGACGCGGACGCGGGATTACTGGCGGGTGTTGCGTGAGGACGGTCAATGGGTCTGGATCTACCGGTGTGTGGATGACTGGTTTCTCCAGGGGGCGTGGGTGTGAGCGCGGCATCCCAAGCCGCCTACTGCGAGTTGGAGATCGCCACGGCCTACAGCTTTCTGTGTGGGGCCAGCCTCCCGGAGTCGTACGTGCACCGGGCCGCCGAACTCGGGTACACCACGGTCGGCATCACCGATGACGGGAGCGTCGGGGGGTTGGTACGCGCACACGTTGCTGGCCGGGAGACAGGTGTGCGGGTTGCCTGCGGCGCCCGGCTCCGGTTGGCGGTGGACGCGCAGTCGAGTCAGCACATGTCGATGCTGGTGTATGCGACCGATCGATCCAGTTGGGGTGGGCTCTGTCGATTGCTCACGTCGGGGCGGCGTCGGGCGGCCAAGGGCGAGTATCGATTGACGCTGTCGGATCTGGTTCGCCATCACGACGGGTTGCTCGCGATTCTCCTGCCCGGCCGAGGTTCGCCACCTGCGAACGCGGTGATCGAGCGGCTTTGCGACACCTTCGACGACGACAGGCTGTCGATGTCGCTACATCGACACCTCGACGGCGACGACGACACGGAAGTGATGCGCCGGGTGTCACTTGCCAGCCGGTTTGATGTACCGGTTGTTGCGACGAACGACGTGCGGTTCCATGTGCCGTCTCGAAGGCGGTTGCATGACGTGATGACATGCATTCGCCTGCACTGCAGGATCGATGATGCCGGCACGCAGTTGCTCTCCAACAGCGAGCGGTATCTGCAGCCGCCGCAGCGTATGGCGGAGCGGTTCGCGTCGCTTCCTGAGGCGATCGACCGCAGCGTGGTGATCGCAACTCGGGCGACGGAGAACTTTTCGCTCGATCGCGTGCGATACCGGCCGCCGGGTGACGTGTGCCCGGAGGGGATGAATGAGAATGACCGGCTCCGGTCGCTGGTGGATGAAGGTCTTCGCCGCCGGGGTGGCGCCGAATCGATCCGCCCGCAGATCGACAGGGAGTGCGAACTCATCGCCGAACTCGGATACGCGTCCTACTTCCTGACCGTCCACGACATTGTTCGATTCGCTCGCGGGCGGGGCATTCTCTGCCAGGGTCGCGGCTCGGCTGCGAATTCCGCCGTGTGTTGGGCGCTTGGAATCACGGCGGTCGATCCGGCGAGAGGCAATCTGCTGTTTGAGCGGTTTCTCAGCCGCGAGCGGGGCGAGCCGCCGGACATCGATATCGACTTTGAACATGACCGCCGCGAGGAAGTCATTCAGTACATCTACCGGCGGTACGGGCGTGATCGGGCTGCGCTCTGTGCAACAGTCATTACGTGGCGGTGGCGCAGTGCGATCCGTGAAGTCGGCCGCGTGCTTGGTTTGTCCCTGGACGTGATTGAACGACTGGCGAAGGGTGGCCGCGAAGGAGCGTCAGCGGATACGGCGCCTTCGGAAGGTGTGGTGTCGTTGGCGATCGAACTGGCGACAGCGTTTCGTGGACTTCCTCGGCACCGCTCACAGCATGTCGGTGGGTTTGTGATCACCGCGGATCCGCTCGAAGCGATTGTGCCCATCGAGAACGCTGCGATGGATGATCGCACCGTTATCGAGTGGGACAAGGACGATCTTGAAGCGATGGGCTTGCTCAAGATCGATGTGCTCGGCCTGGGCATGCTCAGTTGCATTCGCCGTTGTCTGGATGAAGTTGGAGGTGACCCGCCGATGACACTGGCGAGCATTCCGGCAGAAGATCCGGATGTGTACGACATGTGTTGTCGCGCCGACACGGTGGGGGTGTTCCAGATCGAGTCGCGGGCACAGATGGCGATGCTCCCGCGATTGCAGCCACGGTGCTTCTACGACCTGGTCATCGAGATCGCGCTGGTCCGGCCCGGACCGATTCAAGGAGGCATGGTGCATCCGTATCTCCGGCGGCGGGAGGGACGGGAGGCGATCACCTACCCGAACGACGCGGTGCGGCACGTTCTGGAACGGACGTTGGGTGTTCCGATCTTTCAGGAGCAGGCGATGCGTCTGGCGATGGTGGCCGGTGGGTTCACTGCAGATGAGGCCGAGCGACTTCGCAGGGCGATGGGCGCGTGGAAGCGGCGGCCGGACACGATGCAGGCCATCGGCGGGCGCCTGATCGACGGTATGCGGGCCAGGGGATACGACCAGTCGTTCATCGATCGGTGCTGGCGGCAGATTCATGGGTTCAGCGAATACGGCTTTCCGGAGTCGCATTCTGTGAGTTTCGCACTGCTTGTCTATGCGTCGGCGTGGCTCAAGCATCATCACCCCGCGGCGTTTGCGTGCAGCCTGCTCAACAGTCAGCCCATGGGTTTCTATGCGCCAGCTCAGATCGTGCGTGACGCCGTCGAGCATGGTGTGACGGTGCGTCCGGTGGACGTTGCGCACAGTCGCGTCGGATGCACGCTTGAAGATCAGGAAACGGGCTCGCCGTCACTCAGGCTTGGCCTCCGCATGGTTCGAGGGCTGAGCCGTGATGATGCGACGCTGATCTGCGCAGCGGCCGCGAGCGGCGCTGCAGATCTTCAGCAACTGCACGCGTTCGGTGTCGGGCCCGGTGCGCTTCGAGCGGCTGCAAGGGCAGATGCCTTCGGTTCGATGGGGTTCGATCGGCAGTCGGCGTTGTGGGAGATTCGGCTCATCGAGCGTGGTGTGCTTCCGCTCTTCCCTGCGGGCTCCGCGCCGCCGAGGGTAGACCCTGCCCGCGGGCTGCCAAAGGTCGCGTTGGACAGGCAGGTTCGTGACGATTATCAGGCGACCGGCTTGTCGCTCAAGGCACATCCCGTGTCCTTCCTCAGGACATGGCTTGAGACGCGGGGCGCGAGCACGGCGGAGTCCATTCGTGCAGCGTGGCCGCAGTCAGGGGGGCAGCCGATGCGTGCTGCGGTGGGGGGATTGGTGTTGGTCAGGCAACGACCACATTCGGCCAAGGGCATGACGTTCATGACGGTTGAGGACGAAACCGGCGCGGCCAACATCGTGATCACGCCACCGGTGTATCGGCGTTGCCGCGCGGCCATTCGATTGAGCCCGTTTGTGCTTGTGTACGGCACCATTGAGCGTCGAGGCGAGGTCGTTCACCTGAAGGCCGAGGAGGTGGTTGGGTGCACGATCGGGCCCGCTGTCGGTGAGGGGACGCTATATGGCGAAGACCAGAATGAACACGATCAGCACGACGACCGTGATGACGACCATCAGTCGTCGTTGGAAGTCCGCTGCAGCGGGTGGTCGGCGCAGCACGCGGCCACCGATCCAGGCTCCACATGACGGGCACGCATCTGCCTCGTCCCAGACCGTGTCGCCGCACTCGGGGCACCAGCCGGTCTGGTCACCGTCGTCTCCGAATCGAGCGACATCTTCAGGAGATGGGTCTTCGTCACGCATGGAGGCTAGGGCGCGCCCGTCCGCTCAAGCCGAATGCTCGAAGGGATGGGTCGTTGCGGGTCCAGCGTGAACGGCCCCGACGGGGTATCGACCGTGCCGTTGACGATCTCGACGGGGAAGTTTGCCGCCGGCAGGAAACGCCCCCAACCCCACGGAGCCCAGGCGTCGTACGCCGTCGCCACCTTCAGCGGGCCAAACGACCAGGCCAGCGGAATACGCCGCTGCAATTGCCGCAAGGTCCCAAAGCCGGTCCACGCGTTTCTCGGGTCCAGCGTTCCAAGCGCCTGCTGACGGAGCACGTCCGGGTCAAAGGGCGTCCATCCACATTCAGGCAGGTACACCTCGGCCCAGACGCCGTACTCGGTCAGTCGCCCGTACCCGGCACTGCCCAGTCCGATGACGGGGCGGGCTGGAAGCCCTGCAGCCCGAAGCATGGCCACGCAGATGCAGACGAGATCGGCGGGGCTTCCGGTGCCGGACTCCGCCGCCTTCCTGGCCCCTTGAACCCCGATGCCCCGCACCTGGCCCTGCGGGCCGAGGCTCATTCGACTGTCGCTTGTGTCCACGACCTTGAACCGGTTGCATGCGTCTCGAACAATGAGCTTGGCGGCCTGGGCCGGCGGCACGCTCCGAACATTGCCCTTGGTCAGCGCCTCCACCGTTGCGGTGATGACCTCCGCATCGGATTCAATCAGGGGTCCCGCCTTGAGCAGCGACGTCACGGCGGCCGGCCAGGTCGCCGGCCAGGGAGTCGCCATTGCTTCCGCATCATCAAACACGCTCGACCACACGGTGGCCGTGGCCGTGACCTGCACCTGCAGTGGCCAGGTCTGGACCGGCGGGACATCGATCCGCAACTCGCCGCCGCCCAGATCGCCCGGGCCTTCGAGGGACTCGACGGCATCGATGTTGACCGTGTCCCGCCCGGCCTTGAGCGCCACGGCAAACCCGGTTGCGTCGAGGGTGCTCCAGGGACCGGTGACGATGATCGGCATCGTCCATGCCTGACCCTGTCCGGATGACGGTGGGTAGTTGATGGTCGTCGTGATCGTCATGCGGTGTCGAACCGACTCGCCTCGTTGGAGGGGGCCCTGAGGCTGAATCAGCGGCGGCTCCGCCGGTGCGGGCTGGCTCAACACGGCAAGCGCCAGGAGGCTGGGGATGATCATGAGAGTGGGCTCTTGAATCCAATGCCCAGCACGAGTGACCCGAACGTACGGAGGAACTCGGCCAGCGCAAGATTGATGATGATGATCGCGAGAAAGGAGGATACGAACGACTCAGTTGTTGCGCGACCAACCCCCGCCGCACCGGGCTTGCAGTGGAATCCCTTGTAGCAGGAGATCAGCCCGATGCTCAGGCCGAAGAACGTCGCCTTGATCAGGCCTGTGGCCGGCTCCCACCACGTCAGAAACCAGGCCGTGTTGTCCCAATACTCACGCTCTGAGACGCCGTGCCAGACGACGGTGAACGTCCAGCCGCCTGCGACCCCGAGGAGATCCGAGAAGATGGTGAGAATGGGCGTCATGAGCGTGCATGCAATCACGCGGGGGACGACCAGCACCGCGATCGGGTCCGCGCCCATCGCCCGCACAGCGTCCAGTTGCTCGGTCACCCGCATGGTGCCCAGTTCGGCTGTGAGGGCGCCTCCGACCCGGCCGGCCACCATGACGGCGGCCAGGACCGGTCCGATCTGCTTGACCACCGAGACGTTGATGATCATGCCCAGTTTGCTCTCAAGCCCGTAGACCTGAAACTGGGCAAAGCTCTCGATGGCCAGGATCATCCCGATGAATGCACCGGTGATGGCCACCACGGGCACGCTCATCACGCCGACATCCAGCAGCAGGGGCGCGAGGATCCGCCACCGAAGCCAGCGTCCGGGCGCCGTGACGGTTGCAGCGGCAGCCCGCCCGGCAAACCGCGCAAACCTGCCGGCACCCTGCACGGGCATACGGATCCGACGACCCACATGAGCCGCTGCAGACATCGCGTTGATCACCCGGCCGCCTCCGCGGGCTCGGTCACTTCATGGGCTCGTCGAACGCGCCTTGTGTGGAGGTATCAACCTCGACGACCGATGTGGTCTCCGTCTTCGGAGCCGGGACCAGATACATCTCGACGCGGCGGTTTTCCGCCGTGCCGCCAGCGGTGTTGGGAACGATGGGGTGGAACTCGCCGTCACCTGCAACACGTACCTGGGTGGGATCGACGCCTGCCTTGACCAGGGCGTTCCGCACCGCGATCGCGCGATGAACAGAGAGGTGCAGGTTCGTGGGATGCGCCTGCCGAGAGTGCGTGACCGGTACGTCGTCGGTATGGCCAACGACCAGAACTTCAAGGGGAACCGCGGTCGGTGAGGAGATAATGTCTGCGATGGCCGTCAGGGGGCTGTCGCTGGTCGGCCGCAGTTGATCGGAGCCACTCGCAAACGTCAGGTCGCTTGAGAAGCGGAGCATGCCGCTCTTCGGGTCAAACGAAATGTGCTGCGGGTTCGATGCCGCGATGCCGGACAGGGCCGACTCCATGTCCTCGGGAAGTTGCCCGACCTCAAGGGCCGTCAAGTGCCGGGCCAGCGTGTCGTTTCGTTGGGCCAGCGTGTCCCAGCGGTTGTTCAGGTCGTCGTACTCGGACTGGAGCCGGTCGATATCGCCGCGGGCCTGTTCCAGTTCCTGATTCCGGCGGACCAGCGTCTGCTCGATCTCGCCGCGGTCACGTTCTGCGTCGCTCAACTGCTGAACCAGCGAGCGGTTGACATTCTGCAGGGCTTCGTACTTTCGATTGTTCTGGGTCGAGCAGCCCATCGTGGTCAGGGCTGTAGCGGCCAGAAGGCCCAGCGTCAGGCGTTGGAACATGGTGGTCATCCCTCCAAAGGCATGGTGACATTGGCAGGCCCGCAGGGGGTCCCACACCGCGATCCGCATCCATCGCGGCTCGATCGGCTCGGCCAGTGTATAAACCGATGCCCCAGCAGGTTGGAGTCCGATGTGCCCATGGTTGAAACCTGTGGAGAACCTGTCCACAAGCGCCGCCTGATCCATGCCGGCGGCGTGATCGATGCATTCGGACTGCACCTGAGTCCGGCCGCCGTCCTCGTGGATGGAGGGGTGGTTCGCGCGGTGGGCTCCCCGGCGTCGATTGGCCGCCCGGGCGGGGTGGTCGTGGAAGATTGGGCCGGATCGCTGCTCATGCCCGGGCTGGTCAATGCCCACGCCCACCTGGACCTCAGCGGCGCGGGGGTCTGGCCTCCCGCCGGCGAGGACTTCCGCGGCTGGGTGGGCCGGGTTCGAGACCTGCGGGCCGCGGCGTCGCTGGCTGACGTTCGCGCGGCCGTCAGCCGCGGCATCGACCTCTCACTTGCCGGCGGGACCGCGTGCATCGGAGATATCGCCGGGCACCCGCCGGGGCCCTCCATCGACCTGCTGCGGGCGAGCCCGCTGCGGGGCACCAGTTTCATCGAGTGCTTCGGGATCGGCAGGGGGCAGGCGGCGGCCCTGAGGCGTATGCAGGAGACCCTCGCTGCGATGACCGAGTATGACCGGGGGATTCGGATCGGCATTTCGCCCCACGCGCCGTACTCCTGCGGTCCGGAGATGTTTGCCGCCGCCGCGACCTCGGGCCGCCCCGTCATGACGCATCTGGCCGAGACGCCGGCGGAACTGGAACTGCTGCAGCACGGATCGGGCCCGCTTCGTGACATGCTGGAGCATGACATCGGCGTGTGGGACGCCGAGGTGACCTGCCCGGCGGCCCATCCGGTCGACGTGCTTCTGCCCGCCCTCAAGGCGGCGCGGGCTGTCTGCGTGCACGTCAACTGGCTCGAGCCTGCTCACGTCGACACGCTGGCCGCGGCGGGGGCGCGTGTGGTGTACTGCCCGCGGGCATCAGCGGCCTTCGGGCACGCGCCTCCGCGTCTGCCCCGACACCCGTGGGCAGCGCTTCGCGCGGCGGGGGTGCGGGTTGGACTGGGGACTGATTCGCTGCTGTGTCTGGACACGCCGGACCGCATCAGCGTGCTGGACGACATGCGTCTGCTTCGCCGCCGCGACGGCGTCGACGGGCTGACGCTTCTGGACATGGCCACCAGAAGCGGGGCCGACGTCCTCGATCTGCGTCCGGACCTCGTGCGGCTCGGGCCGCAGGTGGCCGGTCTCCTGGCCGTTCCCTGCAGCGGCGTGGACGCCCCGGGGATGCTGGAGGATGCGTTGAGCCGGTCCGACGCCCCTGTGTGGGCGGTCGCGCCATCCGCTGGGGCCCCTCAGGGGGGGGCGACGCCGGGCAAATCCTGAACTTGTCACGGGATTCCGCGAGAACGCCCGATATCATCCTGACTTGAGATCACGCAGCACCCCATGAGCCACGACTTCAATCCCGCCCAGATCAGCCAGTTCCGCGCCGCCGGACCCTACCCCGTCGAGGCCTACGCCTTCGTCCGGGATGGCCTGTCCTATACAGCCGAACACGTGGATGTGGACAGCGACATGTTCGGCATGAGCCGGCATGTGACCGGGCAGGAGTTGTGCATGGGCCTCCGGGACCTCGCCATTCAGAAGTACGGCATGATGGCCCGTACGGTGCTCGACTGCTGGTGCGTGCACCGGACCGAGGACTTCGGCCGGCTGGTGTTCGCCATGATCGATGCGGGCCTTTTCAAACAGCAGCCCGATGACTCGATCACGGACTTTGCCAATGTCTACGACTTCCGAGAGGCGTTCGACCCCCGAGACATGGAGGCTCGGATCGGATCGCCCCAGCCCGGCTGACACCCGGTAGAGGAGACGTCGCATGAGCCAGGATGGCCGAGAGCGACCGACACGCGACCTTCACCTCTGGGAGATTCGAGGCATCCGGGATGTCCTCACCGTGCTGCTGGTCGCCGGCATTTTCTGGCTCGGCTACGCCATGCGGGATGTCACGATTCCGCTGCTGGTCGCGTTGCTTCTGGCCTATCTGTTTGAGCCCGCGATCGCCTGGATGGCCAGGACTCGGTGGATTCCGTTCGGCCGGGTTGGCGGCGTGTCATGCCTCCTGATTGCCACGACGGTGGTGTTGATTGCCGGACTGGCGCTGGTGGTGCCGCGGGTTGTGGGGCAGGCGGGCGACCTCATTCACGATGTGCAGAGCGGGCTGGTGCGGGACCGGCTGACGCGGGTTGTCCAGACGTATGTGCCGGAGGAGTACAGGCTGGACGCCATGAGTCTCATCAGAGAGTTGCCGGGGGGGGTGACGCCGGAGGACGTGAAGCCGGAGGAGGCGACGCAGGCGGAGGATGCTTCGCAGGTCGCTGCCTCCGCGACGCCGGGAGCCGCGCCCGTCGCTGCGGCGGCGTCATCGGAACCGCCATCACCGCTCCGGGCGTCAGCCGAGGGGGTGGCCGCCGACGCCTTGCATCACGGGGGGCTCGACCTGCTGGGGCTGGCCAGCCGCACCGGTCAGGTTGCCGTGGCCGTGGTGGCGCAGGCCATTGCCATTGGCATGCTGCTATTCCTGATCCCGTTCTACTTCTTCTTCTTCAGCCTGTGGTACCCACAGGTGTGCGAGTTTTTCGACAGTCTGATTCCGGCGTGGGAGCGAGGCACCGTCGTGCCGCTGCTGAAGCGGATGGACGCTGCCGTCGCAGGCTTTGTGCGCGGGCGGATTGTGATCGCCCTGATCATGGCGGTGCTTTATGCCGTCGGTTGGGCCGTGTGCGGCGTCCCGTATGCCATCCTGCTTGCGGTCGTGGTCGGGGCGTTCAGCCTGGTGCCGTTTCTGGGGCTCATCGGCATACCCATTGCCGTGGGCATGTTGGCGCTGGCCAACCTGGACCTGCCCGAGGCGGCCCGCATGTCCTGGTGGGGCGTGCTCATCTGGCCGACGCTGGTCTTTGCCGTCGTCAACGCGTTGGACGGGTGGGTGCTGACGCCCATCATTGCGGGCAAGGCGACCAACCTCGATCCAGTGACCATTTTCGTGGCGGTGCTTGCAGGCGGCTCGGTGATGGGCGCCTATGGCATGTTGATCGCCATTCCCATCGCGGCCTGCATCAAGATCCTGCTGTCGGATCTGGTGATCCCCAAGGTGCGGGAGCTGGCGCAGCGGCCGGCGTCAGGGGAACTGTGACCCGCGTCAGCGCTTCTTGCGCCGCTTGAAGCTCGCTTTGGCCGACCGCGTCTTGGTGGACCGGCGGCCCGCAAGACCGCTGAGGTCGCCCATATTGCCCGAGGCCATCGCCTTGGCGGCCTCCATTCGTCCCCCCATGCCGCTCATCTGCTGCGACATCTTCTTGATCATCTCGAACTGCTTCAGCAGCTTGTTGACTTCCGGCCCGCTTGTCCCCGACCCGCGTGAGACGCGGCGGACCCGCGACTTGTTCATGATCGAGACGTCCTGACGCTCGCCATCGGTCATCGATCCGGCCATCGCTTCGATGCGGTCGAACTGCCCCTCGTCGATGTCGATGCCCTTCAGCATCTTCCCCATGCCGGGCAGCATGCCGAGCAGTTGCTTCATGCTGCCCATGCGGCGAAGCGACCGGAGTTGCTTGAGGAAGTCGTCCATCGTGAAACGACCTTCAGCCATCTTCTCGGCCAGCGCCTCGGCCTCCGCCTCATCGACTTCACTTCGCGCCTTCTCGACCAGAGACACGACGTCGCCCATCCCCAGAATGCGTCCAGCCATCCGTTCGGGGTGGAACGCTTCAAGGTCGTCAATGCCCTCGCCCGTTCCAATGAATCGGATGGGAGCGCCGGTCGTTCGCTTGACCGAGAGGGCCGCGCCGCCCCGTGTATCGCTGTCAAGCTTCGTCAGGACGACGCCGTCGATTGGCAACTGCGTGTGGAAGGCTGCGGCCGAGCGTACGGCGTCCTGTCCGGCCATGGCGTCGACAACGAGCAGGACATGATGTGGCTGCACGGCGAACTGGACCGATTGCAACTCCTTCATGAGCGGCTCGTCGATGTGCAGACGCCCGGCTGTGTCGACGAGGAGCACGTCATATCGCTCGGCCCGGGCGGTTCTCACCGCTCGCTGGCACACTTCGACCGCAACGCCGACCGCTTCTCCATAGGCGGCGCACTTGTCCGGTTCCCCGTGGAATCCGACCTTTGCCTGCCCCTTGGCGTGATCATTGACCCGCTCAACGCCGATACGCAATTGCTCGACCGCGGCGGGGCGTTGCAGATCCGCGGCGCACACCAGCACGCTCCGCCCGTTGCGACGCAACCACGCAGCGAGTTTGCCGCACGTGGTCGTCTTCCCGGTGCCCTGGAGCCCGCACACCATGATGACGGTTGGCCCGGGGTCTGCGGCCACCAGATGTTCATCCACCGGGCCCATCAGTTCGACGAGCCTCCGGTGGACAATCTCGATCATCTGCTCGCCTGGTCGAAGGCTCTGCAGCACTTCTTCGCCGACGGCGTCGGCGCGAACCTCGTCGCAGAAGGCGTCGACGACCTCGAGGCTGACGTCGGCTTCCAGCAGGGCGGTGCGAACTTCCGCCATCGTGTCGGCGATATTGGATTCAGAAATCCGTCCCTGCCCAGACAGGCGGCGGATGGCACCGGTGAGTCGATCTGAAAGTGTGTCGAACATGCGTCGCGCAGGGTATCCAGCGGGGCACTCAGCGGTCGAGCCAGTCCATCAGTTCTGACGCGGAATACGCATTGATGCACGACTTTGCCGTCAGCCCGCCGCGGCGTCCGGTCACCACGCCGTACCGCATGAAGTCAAAATGGGCGGCCGCATGGGCGTCGGTGTTGATCGTGATGCGGGCCCCGGCGGCAAGCGCCTTGCGGACGTGCCGATCTCGCAGATCGAGCCGCTGCGGGTTGGCGTTGATCTCCAGCGCGGTCCCATGCTCGGCGGCAGCGGCAACGAGCGCGTCCATATCGGGCTCCAGGCCGGGCCGCCGGCCGATGATGCGGCCGGTCGGGTGAACGAGGATGTGGATCAGCGGGTGTGATACCGCGGCGACCAGCCGCTTCGTGGCGTCCTTGGGCGACTGGCGGAGCGAGACGTGGGGGGCGGCGAGCACAATGTCGAGTTCTGCAAGCAGGTCGTCGTCATAGTCGAGCCGGCCGTCGGCGTGAATGTCGACCTCGGCGCCGGCAAGCAGGCGAATCTCAGAGAGCGAGGCGTCCACCGCTCGAATGTCGTCAATGTGGCTGCGAAGTCGCTGCTCATCGAGCCCGCCAGCCTGCACACTCGACTTGGAGTGGTCGGTGATGGCAAGTGTGTGATAGCCGCGAGCGATGGCCTCGCGGGCCATGTCGGCGATGGACAGGTGCCCGTCGCTTGCGGTCGTATGGGTGTGGAGATCGCAGCGGATATCGCCCTGGTCGATCAGGTCCGGAGGGGCCGCGTCGAGCGAGTCGTGGGACTCACGAAGCTCGGGCGGGTGCCACGGCAGGTCCAATGCCTGATAGATGTCGGCCTCGGTGACCGAAGCCAGCGGGCTCATCCCGCGATCCTGCGGCGGCGTCTCGTCGCCGTCGTCCTTGAAGAGCCCGTACTCGTTGAGCCGCATCCCTCTGGTGTTGGCGGCATGGCGGAGCGCGACATTGTGCTCCTTCGATCCGGTGAAGTAGAGCAGCGCTGCGCCGAAGGCTTCACGGTCAACGACGCGGAGATCGACCTGAATGCCCGCCTCCAGCCGCACCGACGCCTTCGTGTCACCGGATGCGAGCACCTTGGTGACGTCGGGCCGGCGCGTGAGCCGCTCCATGAGGCGAGCGGGCTCACTCGTCGTGGCGAGCAGATCGATGTCCCCGATTGTTTCGCATCCCCGCCGCAGTGAGCCGGCCCACTCCACGCGGTGGACGCCATCGACGCTGCGAAGATCTTCCGCGAGAGACTCCGCCATGGGCAGGGCCCGGCCGATGCTGGTTCGGTCAGCGGACTGTGCTGCAAAGTTCAAGGAGTCCAGAATGTTGGCGATGGTCTTCGCGCCCATGCGTGGCAGGGCCGCGAGTCGCCCATCGTCGATGGCCGCTCGAAGCGACGCGTGGTCGGTCACATCGGCTTCCCTCCAGAGGCGGCCAACGGTCTTCGGCCCCAGGCCCGAGACGTCGAGCAGGGGGACCAGCCCGGCGGGGATCTCACCACGCAGCGTGTCCAGTTCCGCAATCGTGCCGTCATCGCACCACTGGCGGATCTTGGAAGCGCTGCTCTTGCCGACTCCGTCCATGGACTCCAACGCGCCGGGTTCGGCGGCGACGGCCCGGAGATCGCCCTCAAAGTCCTCGAGCACCCGCGCGACTCGGCGTACGGCGGCAACCTTGAAGGCGTTCTGCCCCGCCACTTCCATGAGGGCCGCGAGCATCTCGAACTCGGTCGCCAGTACGCGTTGGTCACTCATCCGACGTCTCCCAGTCCCAGCCAGGTGCCATGGGCCTTGAGCAGCCGCCGCCTCAGAAGGCCGTGCTCGGGCCGCGTCAGGAGCGGATCGTCGGCGATCCACGCCTCGGCGTCCCGGCGGGCGAGCCCGAGCAGTTCCAGATCCCGAGGCAGGGCGGCAATCCGAAAGGGCGGCATGCCCGATTGTCTCGCGCCGAAGAGTTCGCCCGGCCCACGAATCTCGAAGTCACGTTCGGCAATTCGGAAGCCATCCGTCGTCTCCACCATCGCTTCCAGCCGGCGGCGACCTTCATCGGTGCGGGGCTCGCTGATCAGCACACATCGTCCGGGCATGTCACCGCGGCCGACTCGCCCGCGGAGCTGGTGGAGCTGCGCGAGCCCGAAGCGGTCGGCGTCTTCAATCACCATGAGCGTTGCTTCCGGGACATCCACGCCGACTTCGATGACCGTGGTAGCGAGGAGTACATCGGTCTCACCGCAGCGAAAGCCCTGCATGACGTCGTCTCGCTCCGCCGCGTCGAGCCGGCCGTGCATGGCCGCCATTCGACATGCCCGCAGTGGTCCTGTGGAGAGTCGTTCAAGGTGGCTGTTGAGGTCGGTCAGCCCGGTTTCAGACTCGTCGATCAGGGGTACGACGATGAAGGTCCGCTCGCCTCGATGGGCCCGCGCCGCGACATCCTCGTACACGCCGTTTGCCGCCGACGGCACAACGTGGACCGTCTCGACCGGCGAGCGGCCCGGAGGCATTTCGTCAATGACGGAGACGTCCAGGTCTCCGAAGATCGTGAGCGAAAGCGTTCGAGGGATGGGCGTCGCAGTCATGACCAGTTGGTGCGGGCTCCGCGTCTCATCGGCCGCCTTGCTCCGAAGGGCAGCCCGCTGCCGCACACCGAAGCGATGTTGCTCGTCCGTGACGGCGACGGCCAGATCTCTGAACATCACGTCACTGGTCAGCACGGCGTGGGTGCCAATGACGAGGTCCACCTCGCCGCCGGCAATCTGATCGAGGAGGTCCCGTCGCTGCGCCGGGCTCGCCGAGCCGGTCAGCAGGGCGATGCGGACTGGCGCGTCCCGAAGCAGGGCTCGGATGGTCCGATCGTGCTGTTCAGCGAGCAGTTCGGTCGGAGAGACGAGCGCCGCCTGCTTGCCGTGCGCGACGGCCTGGAGCATCGCCGCGACGGCAACGACCGTTTTGCCGCTGCCGACGTCTCCCTGCAGAAGCCGGTTCATGGGCACGGAGGAGGCAAGGTCGTCCCCGATCTCGTCCATCACCCGTTGCTGCGCGGGCGTCGGTTCAAACGGAATCCGGGCGGCAATGCGTTGGCGGACTTCGGGTGTGCGAGGCAGCGGCGCCGCTTGAAGGTGTGTGTGCCGGTGGTATCGCTTCATCATGACGCCCAGTTGCAGCATCAGGAGTTCGTCGAGGGCGAGCCGCCGGCGGGCCGCGAGCATCTGCTCTTCAAACTCGGGGCGATGCAGATGTTGATAGGCGACGCGAAGCGAAGGGAGGTTGCGGTCCGTGCGATAGGCATCAGTGAGATGATCTTCCAGCAGGGCCGTCGCGTCCGGAAGGATGCGTTCGATGATGTCGGCAAGGGCGTCCGAGGAGACGGCGTCGGATGCGGGGTACACCGGCGTCAGCACGGCTGGTCCCTCGCTGGATGTTGGTGGCACCAGCGGCGCCGACGGCTCGAGCAGACTCCACGTGGGATTGGCGATCTGCGCTCGCTTTCGGTACACGCGGGCCTGGCCGGTCGCGGTCAGTCGCATGCCGGGGTGCAGTTTGCGGCGAATCCACGGTTGATTGAAGAAGACGAGATCCATCTCACCTGATTCATCTTCGATGACGACCACGACCTTGCTGGACCGCCCGAACCCGCGGTCGATGGACACCACCTCGCCGCGGACCACCATCTCGTCGCGGGTGTCCGTCGCGGCCTCGGCCGCGACCTGCTCGAGTTGCTGCCAGGGGCGGGTTCGCCGATACCGGCTCGGCGCGTGGAGCAGCAGGTCGGCGACGCACCGCAGACCCATCCGCCGCAGCCCCGCAGCCGCAGCGGCATCCACGCCCGGGAGCGATTCGACCGCCGTCGTCAGCGTCAGTTCGGTGGCCTTCATGACGGATGCAGTATCGCTGATCGGCGGGGGTGGCGTGCTGTGTGGTATATGAAGCGGTGATGAGCCAACTTCCCTTTGACTGGAAACCGGCAGCAGCGGCGAAGGCGTCCACGCCACCCATGCAGGTGAGCGACCTGTCGGCGCGAATCTCGGCCGCGTTGGACGCCGGCGTCCCCGATCCGGTCGTCGTGACGGGGGAAGTCGGCACCTGCAACACACACTCAACGAGCGGGCACTGGTTCTTCACGCTCAAGGACGATCAGGCGGAGGTGTCATGCGTCATGTGGGCGGCGGACACCCGTGGGGCGAACATCCGCATCGAAACCGGCCTGGCCGTCGATGTCCGTGGATCTGTGGTCCATTGGGCCCGAGGCGGCAGGACGCAACTTCGAGCCCGGTCGATTCGCCACGCTGGCGAGGGCGACCGGCAGGCCGCACTGCGACGGCTTCGCGAGGAACTGCGGGCAGCGGGCTGGTTCGATCCGGCGAACAAGCAGGCATTGCCCCGCGTGCCCCGGGCTGTCGCCGTGCTCACCAGCGCGGCTGCTGCGGCGCTGCACGACGTCCGGGCCAGGGCGGCGGCTCGGTGGCCCGCGTGCCGGCTGGTCCATGTCGACGTGCCGGTCCAGGGCAGCGGCGCTGCAGCCAGAATCGCCGCGGCCATCGCCGAGGTGGACGCGTCGGCCGAGGGGACCGACATCGATGCGTTGCTGCTCACCCGCGGCGGCGGGTCCGCGGAGGACCTCGATGTCTTCAACGATCGGAGCATCGCGGCCGCCCTGCACGCTGCCCGGCTCCCGACGGTCGTCGCCATCGGCCACGAGTCCGACACGACCATCGCTGAGTTGGTTGCTGACGCCCGCGCGTCGACACCATCGGCGGCGGTGGAACTGCTGCTTCCGGATCGGATGGAAGAGCGGCAGCGGTTGGATCAGGCGGCGGCCTTGCTGGACCGGCGGGCCGCGAGGCGGGTCTCGGCCGCCGAAGACCGGCTGTCGGTGGCGAGGCAGGCGCTGGAGCGGAGCGTGAAGATCTGCATCGAGCGAGCGGAATCGGCCGTCAGCAGGGCCGAGGCGAAGCTGGCGGCCAGAGCGCCGCACGCGGTGGTAGCCGATCGCCGCGGAAGGCTCGAGCGAAAGGCGTCGGCCCTGCATCAGGCGGCCCGAGCGATGGGGACCGATGCCGCTCGTCGGCTCGATCAGATCACGCTCGTGGCGGCAACGAAGCGGCGTCTGGCCGCGAGCAGGGCCGCGGTCGATGAGCGAGCGTCCGTTCTTGACGCGCTCAGCCCCGACGCGGTGCTTGCGCGGGGATTTTCGCTGACGCTCGATGAGCACGGGCGGGTCGTTCGGCGGGCCGGCGACGTGGCCACTGGAGATGTGATCGAGTCGAGGCTCGCTGAGGGATCCGTTCGATCCGTGGTCCAGCCGGGTGGCGAGTAGCGGCGGGGCGATTTACCCTTCCGGGCATGCCCGACGACGCTCCAGACCCGGCCGCCATGAAGTTTGACGAGGCCATCTCCGAACTGGAGACCATCATCAGGAAGATTGACGGCGGCGACGTCGGTCTGGAGGAGGCCATGGTGGCCCATCGCCGGGGACGAGCCTTGGTCGCGCGGTGCCGGAGCGTGCTTGATGCCGTATCCGAAGAGTTGGAGAACGCCTCCGACGACGCCGCAGCCGGCGGGGATGCCGGCTGACCCGTGCTCGCGAACCTTGGTGCAGTCGACGCGTTGTTGCGACACGGACCCTGGCTGGTGTTCGTGTTTGCCTTTGGCGCCTGCGTCGGGAGCTTTCTCAACGTTGTGAACTGGCGCATGCCGCGGGGCATGTCCCTGTCTCAACCGCCAAGTCGCTGCCCGACCTGCGGGGGGCGGCTTCGTTTCTTCCGGGAGAACCTGCCCATTCTCGGGTGGGTTCTTCTCCGCGGAAAGTGCCGATTCTGCCGCACCCGCATCAGCCCGGTGTATCCCCTTGTCGAGTTGGCGATCGCCTTGCTGTTTGCCGGACTGTATGTGGTGTTGTTCATGGCCGGCCCGCAGGACACGTGGTGGTGGGAGGTCGGCGGCGCCTGGTGGAGCCGCCAGCAATTCCTGTTTGCCTGGCCTGCCTGGATGGCGCTGGCATTCCTGTTTGCAGGGCTTTTCTCGATGACGGTGATCGATGCCAGGACGTTCACGATTCCCATTCAGATTCCCACCTTTGTGGCGATCTCGGCATTCGTGTTCTGGGGACTCGAAGCGATGATGGCGCGGCATGGGGGGGTTGGCGCCGCGTCGTGGCCCATTCCAGGTACCGGATGGCCGGCCACGGGGGCGGCGATCGGCGGAGGGCTGGGCGTGGTCGTGGCCATGTCGCTGCTCGCATCGGGCAGGCTCCGGCCCAGTTTCCATGACTATGAGGACTTTCTGAAGGAAGGGGAAGTGCTGGCCGACTATCCCCACGCCCGCCGAGAGATGGGCGTCGAACTCTGCTATCTCGCCCCGATTCTGGCGGGCATCGTGCTCGGGGCGGTGGCGTTGTCCGGCCTCGAGGGCGTGCCGCCCAGGTGGATGCAGGCGGTTGGGGGCTCCCTGCTGGGATGGCTCGTCGGGGGAGGCATCGTGTGGGCGATCCGCATGCTGGGCACCCTGGCCTTCGGCAAGGAGGCGATGGGCCTGGGTGATGTGCATCTGCTGGCCGCGGTAGGCGCGGTGCTGGGCTGGTTTGAGCCGATTCTGATCTTCTTCCTGGCCCCATTCCTGGGATTGACCTGGACGCTGCTCGCCGCCCTCGCCGGCGCCTTTCGAGGCCGGCCGTGGCGAGAACTGCCCTACGGGCCGCACCTCGCGGTGGCGACCGTGGCCGTGTTTCTGGCCCGGCCTGTCGTCAGCGAAGGCTGGCGAAAGATCATGCCAGCGGTCGAGATGCCCGAAGCGGGCCTCGTCGTACCGGTGGACAACTCCCACGATTGGACAGATTCGGGATCAGCGGGTCCAATGTCACCGGGCGCGGGGACCGCGCCGTCAACCGAAGGAACGACAGTCCGTTGAGGAAAGGAAACCCAACCATGCGGATGACCATGCCAACCACCATCGCCTTGACGCTGCTCGCTGCAGCTGCCACCGGCTGCGAGAGTCAGCAGGAGAAGGACCGGCTGACCCTGCTCGAGCAGGAGAACACGGAGCTTCGCACGCAGCTGGACGAACGCGACAAGGCGCTCGATGCCGCCAATGGCGAACTTCGAACCGCCAACTCGTCCATCCGCGAGTGGCAGGAGAAGTACAACTCCGCCGAGGAAGAGTGGGCCACCGCCCAGCCGGCCGATGGCTTTGAGGGCATCGAAGGCGTGTCAGCGACGTACGGGCCGAACGACGTGACCGTGTCCGTCGAGGGCGATGTGCTCTTTGACTCCGGTCGCACCACGCTCAAGCCGGCCGCGAAGCAGGCGCTCAATCGCGTGGCCAATGTCCTGAGGTCGCAGTATCCCGGCAGGGCGATCATCGTGGCCGGGCATACCGACTCCGACCCGATTCGCAAGAGTGGCCACAAGAGCAACTATCACCTCGGTTTCGAGCGTGGGTGGGCCGTTCGCAACTTCCTGACGTCCAACGGTGTGTCGACAGATGACATCGCGGTCATGAGTTACGGACCGGACCGCCCGAAGGACTCATCGCAGAAGAGCCGTCGCGTGGAGATCGTCGTCGCCCAGTGAGGCGTCGGTCAGTTGAACGCGCCATGTCCGGGGCCTGACCCCGGGTCTGGTAGGGTGCGCGCATGGGTCGGTCGGAGCACGCGAGGAAGGGCACGCCACTCTTGGCGCTCGGCGCCATCGGTGTGGTGTTTGGCGACATCGGGACCAGCCCGCTGTATGCGCTTCGCGCCACGCTTTCGTTCTCCGCGACGCCGTCTGCCGAAGAGACGGTGCTGGGGACGCTGTCGATCATCATCTGGGGACTTCTGCTCATTGTGGGGGGCAAGTACATCTCGCTGCTGTTGCGGGCGGACAACGGCGGTGAGGGCGGGCTCTTTGCGCTGCTGGCACTGACGCGGTCCCGGGATGACACGCCTGCGCAGGGCCGTGGACGGTGGCTGCTCTGGTTGGCGCTGCTCGGGGCTGCCCTCCTGTACGGGGACGGCATCATTACGCCGGCCATCAGCGTCCTGAGCGCCATGGGCGGGCTGGCGCCCGTACACGGGCCGGAGCATGCCCACTGGGTGGTTGTGGCGTCTGCGTTCATTGTCGTCGGCGTGTTTCTGACGCAGCGACTGGGAAGCGGCCGCATCGGCTGGCTGGTCGGGCCGCTCATGCTCGCCTGGTTTGTGCTCATCGCTGCGTTGGGCGTCCGGGCCATTCTTGATGCGCCGGGCGTGCTTCGCGCCTTCTCGCCGGTCTGGGCCGTGCAACTGGTCGGGTCATCGCCGGGCACTGCGTTTGCCATGTTGGGTGGCGTCGTGCTGTGCCTGACCGGCGCCGAAGCTCTGTACGCCGACATGGGGCACTTTGGCCGCCGCGCGATTGCGGTGGCGTGGTGGTGCGTCGTGTGCCCCAGCCTGCTCCTGGCCTACCTGGGGCAGGGGGCGGTCATCCTCAGCGCGAACAAACTCGTTGGCAATCCCTTCTTTGAACTCGTGCCGCCGACCATGCTTGTTCCCATGGTCGTTGCGGCAACGCTGGCGGCCATCATCGCGTCGCAGGCCATCATCAGCGGCGTGTTTTCGATGACCCGGCAGTTGGCGCAGCAGGGACTCATTCCGCCCCTGCGGGTCATTCACACGTCCGATGTCGAGGGGCAGATCTATCTGCCGGCCATCAACGTCCTCATGGCTGTGGCCTGTGTGCTGGTGGTTCTGCTCTTCGGCAGTGCCGAGCGGCTCGCCGGCGCCTACGGGCTTGCGGTGACCGGCGTCATGGCAGTCAGCACGGTCTTGTTTGCCGTCGTCGCTCGCAGGCGGTGGCACTGGCCGATGTTCGCCGTGATTCCGGCCATCGTCGTGTTGTTGTCGGTGGACCTGCTCCTTGTTGCGGCCAACGCGCTCAAGATTCCCGAGGGGGGCTGGATGCCTCTGGCCGTCGCGGTGCTCGTCCTCTGGATCATCGGCGTGTGGCGGGCCGGCATGCGGCGTATCAATCGCAATCGTCTGGAGGACGGGCTGCCGCTCACGCGATTCGTCGACTCAGTTGCAAAGACGCCGCGATGGCCCGGGACGGGCGTGTTCTTCGGCCGCGATCCCTCCACCACGCCGGTGACGATTCGCAAACTTCAGCGGCATGTCCCAACGCTGCCTGAAACGGTGGTCGTCGTGCATCTCCAGCCACTCGGCGTGCCCCGCGTGCCGTTCCAGAACCGGCTGCGGGTCGAAGATCTGGGCTCGGGCGTCTGGCGGGCGACCGTGCGGTTCGGATATCTGCAGCCCCCTGATATGCCGTCCATGCTTCGGGACGCGTCTGAGCGAGGTGTGCCTGCGGATCCGGCGTCCACCAGTTACTGGGTCCGCCGCGAGCAGGTCTCGCTGGCCGGAACCCACGCGGGCATGGGGCGGTGGCGACTCGCCATGTTTGCCTTCATGCTGCGGAACGCCAACGTGCTTCCTGACATGCTGGACCTGCCACCACGGCGAACGGTGGAAATGGGCATGCGAACGTCGCTGTAGTTGGCCCCGGGGGCATTTCGGTGGGGCATTTCGGTGGGGCAGTCCGGGGGGGCAAGCCAGCGGCCGGTCAGGGGGCCAGCAGCGGCCCGACCCCTTCTTCCCGGATCTGCTCGACCATCAGCCGCATCGACTCGGCAAGGCGGTCGAGTTGCGCAGCGGTTTGTTCCAGCCGGTTGTAGAGGTCCGGGTTGGTCAGCAACTGCCCGGCGGTGCCTTCGCCGCTTTGCATGGACGCCATGATGCCGGCCGCCTGATGCAGCGCCTCAGCGAGGGCCCGTCCGGCGGAAGCGACTTCGCCGGCGACCTCGGTCGTTTCACGATCAATCGTGCTGGCCATGTCGTCAAACGTCTCAAGGGCTGTGACGGCCCGGTCAAGACTCGCCAGCGCCATGTGCATGACTTCGCCTGCGTTCTTTCGGAGTTGGGGATCTTCAAGCCAGGACTGGGCCGCGGCGAGCGTGCGGTCGGCCCTGGCGACGATGGACGGAACAGTGATCTCTGCCGGCTCCTCGCCTTCGCCCAACATGGCGGCAAGCCCGTCGCCGACCGGTGCCCACCGTGTGCCGAGGTCGGTGATCGCCCCGAGGGCGGGCCCGACCTGCTCGTCCAGAACCGCCGTGATGTCACGCATGGCCGTCGAGTGAATGCGGCCGCTCAGTTCCGCCGTACCGTCCTTCGGAAGTGTCTCGCCCGTTCGATCGGGCGGAGACTCCAGATAGAGGTTGGCCGAACCGGTCAGGAGGGACATCACGGTCAGGGGCGTGACGCCGACAGGAACGGAGACGTCTTCATCGATGCTCGCGATGATGCGTACCGACCAGGGGCCGGTTGCGATGGGCTCCACACGCTCAATCCCGCCGATCGTCACGCCGTCGAGTTGAACAGTGCTGCTGTCACCGATCCCGGCGGTCGCCGGGGTCAGCACGGTGAGTGTCCATCGGTTCGTCGTATCGAATTCGCCAAAGAGCTGCAGGAGCACCACGACCGACACGACGGCGGCAATGGCGCACACACCGATCAGCCCGTCACGCTTTGTCTCATTCATGCGGCTGCTCCCGGGTCCGCGTCGTGAAGATCGTCCACCGTGGCCCTGCCATCAAGGAAGCTCCGCACGACCGGGTCCTGGCTTGATTCAAACACTTCGGGGGGACCGGCGAGGTAGATGGATCCCCGTCGGAGCAGAAGGACGTGGTCGGCCACTTTGAATGCCAGAGCGATGTCGTGCGTCACGACGACGCTCGTCGGATTCAACTCGCGGCGAAGCATGGCAATGAGTCGGGCGACGACGTCGCTTCGGATCGGGTCCAGCCCCGTGGTTGGTTCGTCATAGAGCATGCACTCCGGTCGCAGGACGACGGATCGGGCCAACGCAACCCGCTTCTGCTGGCCTCCCGACAACTCGGCGGGGAGGCGGTCGATGAGATCATCGACACCCAGCAACGCGAGCGTCTCCCGAACGCGGGCCCGTCTCGCGGCGGTATCCAGATCGGTGTGCTCGCGAAGCGGAAACGCAACATTCTCGAGCACGGTCATCGAGTCGAACAGGGCGCCGTGTTGAAACAGGAATCCGATTCTCCGCCGGACGTCGCCAAGATCTCGCTCGGAATGCTGGTCGATTCGGGTGCCGTCAAAGATGATCTCGCCGGCGTCGGGTCGGAGCAGTCCGATCATCAGTTTGAGCATGACGCTCTTGCCTGCGCCGCTTGGGCCCAGGATGACCGTCGTGTCGCCCCGTCTCACCGTCAGGTCGATGCCGTCAAGCACCGGGGGGCCTCCGAAGCCCTTGGTGATGTGCCGGAACTCCAGGATGGGGTCGGCGTGCTCATGTGAACTCTGCATGCAGCCGCACCCTATCATCCCCGGGCCGTGACGACCCGGACCATCCAGCGCGAACGTCTGCTTGAGGGCCGCATCTTTGCCGTCGATCGGTGCGGCTGGACCGCGGGCGACGGCACCAATGTCGTTCGCGAAGTCGTCAGGCATCCTGGCGCTGTCACGATCGTGCCTGTACGCGACGACGGCCGGATCGTGCTGGTGCGTAATTGGCGAATCGCCGTCGGCGGGCCGCTGTGGGAGCTGCCTGCCGGGAAGCGGGAGCCGAACGAGGATCCGGCGGACACGGCGAGCCGCGAACTGAGGGAGGAGACGGGGTACGCCGCCGGTGCCATGACGCCCCTCGGGTCGTATTACACGTCGCCCGGGTTTGCAGACGAACTGATGCATGCATTTGAGGCGACATCGCTCACTGCGGGGACACCCGCCCCGGAGGCCGGGGAGGAACTGGAGGTGGGCCTGTTCGAGTGCGGCGAGCTGGACGACCTGGCTCGCCGCGGCGCCTTCCGGGACGGCAAGTCCCTCGCCGCGCTGCACCTGTGGCGGCTTCACCGGGGGGTGGCGTGATGGGTGTGGCCGACCGCGACTACGCCCGAGCCGGAGGGTCCGGCCTGCCGCCGATGCAGGGTGCCGCCAAACCCTGGACGAGAACGGTCAATGCGTGGCTCATCATGCTCTGCGTGGCCGTGTATGTCATTGACGGCTTCTTTCCGGCCGGCGGGGGCGCCATTGAAACCGGGCGGTACTGGGCAGAACTGCCCGACGGCACCTGGACCGAAGTGATTGACACGCCGTTCTACGGCGGGCAACTGCGTTCCGAAGAGACCACCCTCGGCCAGCAGCCCATCGTCAAGCAGATCGTCGTCAAGGGGGCCAAGGGCAAGCTGAGCAAAGAGACGATCCATGCGTTCCCGATCATCGTGGACGGAAAGACGGTCGCGTATGCCGAAGGCAGCGAGGCGACTCCACTTCGACAGGCGATGCACTTCTCGACCAAGAAGGTGATCGGCGGCGCCCAGTTATGGCGGCTGGTCGGCTTCCAGTTCCTGCACGCCGACCTCTTTCATCTCATGTTCAACATGATTGCGCTGTACTTCTTCGGGCCGCTGATCGAGCGGACACTTGGTGGGAAGCGGTATCTGGCGTTCTACCTGCTGTGCGGCGTCGCCGGTGGACTCATGTATCTGCTCTTGAATCTTGCCGGGTACGTGTGGGTGGACATGCTCCACTTCAGTGAGATCCCTGGTCTCCTGTTCAACGCGACAGGGACGCCGCTCATCGGCGCGTCGGCCGGTGTGTTTGGTGTGCTGGTCGGCGGCGCATTCGTGGCACCCAACGTCATGGTCCTGCTGTTTTTCGTGCTCCCGATGCGTTTGGCGACGGTCGCCTGGCTGCTCATCATCATCTCGGTGGTGTCGATCTTCTTTGGCACCGCCAACGCCGGAGGCGAGGCGGCGCACCTGGGCGGGGCACTGGCCGGTTTCGGGTTCATCAGGCATCCGGACCGCCTGCACCGCTTTTTCGACTGGCTCGGAAGGTTCGATCCGACCTCCAGGCACTTTCGAGGCGGGGGCGGCGATCGCGCCGCCAGAGTGCCTCGGCACGACGAAATCGACCGCATTCTGGCCAAGATCTCACGAGAAGGGCTGCACAGCCTCTCGAAGCGTGAGCGGAAGATCCTGCAGGATGCCTCCCGCCGAGACCGCGGCGCGTGAGTGGCCCTCTTCGATTTGAAGTCGACGCGGAGTCGAAGTCATGTGACGCGCGTGTTGGACGAGTGAGCGTTGCCCACGGGAGTTTCGACACACCGGCATTCATGCCGGTCGGAACCCGAGCAAGCGTCAAGGGGCTGCTTCCATCGCAGGTTCGGGAGACTGGCGCGCAGATCATTCTCAACAATGCCTTCCATCTGATGCTGCGACCGGGAGACGCGAGGGTCCGCGACCTGGGTGGAGTGCACGCGTTCATGAAGTGGTCCGGGCCGATTCTCACCGACTCGGGTGGTTTTCAGGCATGGTCGCTGGCCGATACCAATCGGATCAACGATGAAGGCGTGACCTTCCGATCGCCGATCGACGGCAGCCGGCACCACCTGTCTCCGGAGCGGGCGATCGAGGTCCAGAACAACCTCGGCGCCGACATCATCATGGCCTTTGACGACTGCCCGCCATCGGTGGCCTCTTCGGAGCGGCTCAAGGCGCATCGGCCGGAGCTCGCCGCAGCGCACGAGCGTCAGGTGGGCCGCGATCATCATCGGCGGCTCGTCGAAGCCGTCGACCGCACGGCACGGTGGCTGGAGCGGTGTGTCGCGGCTCATGCCCGACCCCAGGAGCAGGCCCTGTTCGGAATCGTTCAGGGGGGCCCCGACGAAGCCCTTCGCAGGCGATCAGCCGAGCAGGTGGTGTCGCTGGATCTGCCCGGCTATGCGATCGGCGGCGTGGCGGTCGGGGAATCCTCCGAGGCGATCCGGACCACCGTCGCGCTCACCGCGCCGCTGCTTCCGGCGGCCAGGCCCCGGTACCTGATGGGGGTGGGCTACGAGCGGGATCTGCTGGCGGCCATTCGGGCCGGGGTGGACATGTTCGACTGCGTCCTGCCCACTCGAAACGGCCGAAATGGGGGCGCGTTCACCCGATCGGGTCGGTTTCAGATCCGCAACGCCCGCTTCAGCGAGGACTTGACGCCCATCGAGGAGGGTTGTGACTGCCCGGCCTGCGGGGGCGGCTTCAGTCGAGCCTATCTCAGGCACCTCTTCACGGCCGGGGAGATGCTGGGGCCCATCCTGCTGAGCCTGCACAACATCAGGCACTTCGAACGCCTGATGGTGGACATCAGGGCGGCCATCAGGGATGATGCGTGGTCTTCGCTGGTTCGGGCCTGGCCGGTACTCGATCCTTTGGCAGGAGCGGCGGCGTCAGGACCGGAAGTCACCGGCGATCGGAGCACGACCTCATGAACATCTTGGGCGACAACGTTCTCTGGACATCCTTCGCCGCCGCTGCGCCGGCCGCACCAGGGGCTTCGGGGCAGGGGGTGGCTCAGTCCACGACCGTGCCCGGGGCGGAGGGTACGGTTCAGGAGGGCGGCGAGGCCGTGGCGTCTGGTCCCTTTGGCGACAACTTCTTCATGATCCTCATCCTTGTGATGGTGGCGGTCGTCGGCTTCTCGATGCTCAGCCAGCGCAAGGAAAAGAAGCGTCGCGCGGCGCTCCTGTCCAGCATCGGGAAGAATGACACCGTGCAGACCATTGGCGGGATGATCGGCCGCGTGGTCGAACTCAAGCCGGATCGTGCCGTGCTCGAGGTCGATCGCAACTCGGGCTCTCGGGTCACCGTGTCGCGGCAGGCGCTACAGCAGGTGCTCGAAACATCCGAGTCGGGCGGCGGCGAGGACACCGACGGCCAGTGAGCCGCATCTGAAACCACGAGAACATCATCCCCATGCAGAACGCATTCTGGAAACTTGTCGTCATCATCGTTGTCTTCGGCGGCTGCCTCTGGGCGGTCAATCCACCGGAAGACCGGATTCGACTCGGTCGAGACCTGAGTGGTGGTGTCAGCCTGGTGTACTCCGTTCGAATGCCCGATGGCGCTGATCGCCCGGCCCTTCTTGAACAGACCATTCGAGTGCTTTCGGAGCGTGTGAATCCGCAGGGCGTGCTCGATATCGCCATGACCCCGCTCGGCAGCGACCGCATCGAGGTCGTCATGCCGCTTCCCAACGAAGAGGTCAAGGCACTTGCCGAGACGTATCGCCAACGTCTCGAAGCCTTCGTTGAGGCCACCGAGATCAAGCGTTCAGCGCTTGAGCAGGCACTTGCGACGGGGACAGCCGTTGACCGCTTTGGCGGCGAGGGCGCTCGTGGCCAGTTGGTGATGGATCTTCAGGCCGCGTGGGACACGGCCGCGGCGCTTCAGGAGGAGCGGGCTCGGATTGAGGCATCGGGTGACCCGGCAGCGATCAACGCTGCGAGGCAGGCGTTGGCCGACGCCGAGTATGAGGTGGAGACTGCCCAGCAGGATGTCCTGGCGATGAGCCTCGACCGCAGTCGGGTGGTCCGTGTTCTGGAACTTCCGGACACTCGCGAAGTCGTCCGGGACGAGTCCGGCGACATCGAGGTCGATCAGGACGGCCGCGCCGTGGTGAAACCCTCCCCGCGAGAAGTGGCCATCGAACAGTTGTCGCTCGAGTTCCCGCAGGCCGCCGACGGCCTCGGCGGCGTGCTCGAGGCATGGCGTGAGTATCAGGCCCGACGGACCGGTCTGGATGACCCGAAGGATCTCCAGCGGCTGCTCAGAGGCGCCGGCGTGCTCGACTTCCACATTGCTGCGCGGCCCGGAGCCGTCGAGGGTGTGGATGTCGATGAACTCCGCGCGCAACTCGCAGAGGTCGGGCCGGACAACACTGACTCGGTCATCGCCAGTTGGTTCCCCATTCACGATCTTGATCAGTGGGTGGATTCGCCCGAGTCGCTTCAGGCCCTTGAAGCCAATCCCGTCGAGTACTTCGCGTCGGGCTACCGTCTGGTCGCCGCCGAGCGGGACGGCCAGTACTACGTGCTGCTGTACACCCAGCCCGGCAAGGCCATGACGCATCGCGGGGACTCCACCTGGGCGGTGGAGGGCACCGGCCGTACGGTCGACCAACTCGGCCGACCGGCGGTCAGTTTCCGGCTCGATGCGTCGGGCGGGAGTCTGATGACCCGGCTGACCCAGCCCCACGTCGCCGAGCCGATGGCCATCGTGCTGGATGGCAAGGTCTATTCGGCGCCGAATCTCAACAGCGCCATTGCTGGCAACGGCATCATCAGCGGTTCGTTCTCGCCCGAGGAACTCGGGTATCTGCTTCGCGTGCTGGCTGCTGGCTCACTGGAGGCGCGACTGTCGCCCGAGCCCATCGCAGTCAGTTGGCTCGGACCCTCGATCGGTGCGGACAATCTGACCCGTGGTCTTGAGGCCTTCCTCTGGGCCGTGCTGGTTGTCGGCGTGTTCATGTTGCTCTGGTACTTCCTCGCAGGCCTCGTTGCTGACGCAGCGCTCCTCTTCAACGGCGTGATCATCTTCGGCGTGATGGCGATGATGCAGGGCACGTTCACGCTGCCCGGTCTGGCCGGTGTCGTGCTCACCATGGGTATGGCGGTGGACGCGAATGTGCTGATCTACGAGCGGATCCGCGAAGAAGTCGAGGGCGGAGCGAGAGACCTTCGAGAGGCAGTACGGAACGCCTACGCGCAGGTCTACGGCACCATTCTGGATGCCAATATCACGAATCTCATTGTGTGCGCGGTTCTGCTGTTGATGGAGCCGACGACCGAAGTCAAGGGCTTTGCGTTGACGCTCAGCATCGGCATCATCGCGACGCTGTTCACGGCCCTCTTTGTGACCCGATTCCTCTTTGACATCTACGTCTTCTGGATGAAGCGACGCAGCCTTCCCATGCTGCCCTCGACGATTCCGTCGCTCGGGCGGCTCCTGCACCCCAACCTCGACTGGGTGGGCTTTCGCGGAGGGTTCTGGGTGGTCAGTGCTCTGGCTATCGCCGGTTCGATCACACTCTTCTACACCCGCGGCGTGGACATGTTTGACACGGAGTTCCGGGGCGGCGTGGCGGTCACCATGCAGACCGGTGAGTCAACGTCCGGCGACAACATCCTGCTGCGGCAGAACGGTGAGGGGTCTGTCACCGAGCGAGTCCGTGCCATCGGTGTGAATGCGCCGGAGGGTGATGCGCTCGAGGCACGTATTCTCAGGGAGCTGCGGGGGGCCAAGATCCTCACCGTGGGCAACGAGTCGCTCGTCGACGCGTCCGGCCGCACGGTCGGAGACGCCTTCCAGGTCAAGGTCGCTGCGCCGGCCGGACTCGGGAGCGAAGAGGGCATTCAGTCGGTCGTCGAGGCGGCCCTGCTGGAGGAGTTTGGCGCGGAGTTGGATATCTCGCCAGCTCGCAGCTTCACTGGAAGCCCTCGCGACTGGGCTGAGCGAACGGCCCAGGTCGACGCGGACACGATTGGTGAGGTGCTTGGACTGGGCGGAACCATCGGTGACGTCTCGGACTTCCGCGGCGGCGTCGTCGTGCTTGGAGAGAACATCGATCCTCCGATCACGCTGGACGAGGTGCGGCAGCGGGTCGACCGGATGCGGCAGGACCCGGACTTCAGCGACACCGTCGGGCGGGATGTGCTGATTGCCGGCGTCGAGCCCGCAGGGGACGAGACCTGGTCTGGCGTTGCGCTGGCCGTGCTCGACCCGGAAATCAACTATCTGCGTAATGAATCGAGCCTCGTCGATCAACGGCTCGCGCAGCGTGAATGGGAGTTGTTCTCGGAAGCGCTCGGCCGCCAAAGCAGCTTTGAGCAGGTGAGCAGTTTCGCGCCGGCAGTGGCAGCGACGCGGACGGCCAACGCCGTGGGCGCGGTCGTACTTTCGCTGGCAGGCATTCTGTTCTACATCTGGGTCCGATTCGGCTCGCTGCGGTACTCCGTGGCTGCCCTGGCCGCGTTGTGTCACGACGTCATCATCGTCGTTGGATTCCTCGCGTTGACCGGTGTGGTCGCGGGTCAGTCCTGGGCGTCCGGAGGCATGCTCATCGAGGAGTTCCAGATCGATACCGGGATCGTCGCGGCCTTGCTGACCGTGATCGGGTATTCGCTGAATGACACGATCGTCATCCTGGACCGCATTCGCGAGAATCGCGGCAAGCGGCCGGTACCGAGCAAGGAATGCGTGAACCGATCGATCAATCAGGCATTCAGCCGGACGATCCTGACCTCGGTGACGACCTTGATCGCGGTGCTGATCATCTATGTCTTTGGCGGAACGGGCATTCGCGGGTTTGCATTCGCGTTGGTCATCGGTGTCATCGTCGGTACCTATTCGTCGGTCGCGATCGCCTCACCACTCGTGTTCCGGGGCAGCGACCGCGACGACGAGGCTGAACGGCGCGACGAACCGTCTGACGAGATTGCGCCCACGGCGGGCTGAGTTGCCCGGTTCTCACGTTCCAGCGGTCTGAAGGTCGATGACTCCGGGTGGAGGTGTCGCATGTCTACCGGTGGAAAGTTCATCCTGCTCGCGGCCGCAGCCGCCATCGTGATCTTGATCGTGGTCTACGGAGGCGGCCCGACAGCCATTGAGGCATCGCCTCCTGTTGCGGTCCCGCAGCAGGCGAGCGTGCAGCACGCCGCGGCCGAGCCCTCGCCGGCGGCTCCATCGCAATCCGTGGAACCGGGGGCGCCGCTCGGGCGGGTGGCTGAGCAGCCCCTGACGCCGGCACCTGCGCCGAATGCGGGCGGGCCCGGCGTGGTTCACGAGGCGATCATTGAGATGGGAGTCGACCTGTCGCCCGGGATCACGGAGATGCTTGGCCTGTCGGCCGCGGCCCGGCAGGAGCCGACGCCTCCGCAGATCGAAACCGCGGCTGGCCCGGCACCCACGGCGGGCGGCAGCAGGCCGTCCACAGTCGTGGTTCAAGGTGGCGATACGTTGATCGCCATCGCGAGACGGTCGCTCGGCGATGAGCATGCGTGGGAGCGGTTGGTTGACGCGAATCCCGGGATCAATCCCCGAGCGTTGCGCGTCGGCATGGTCCTGCAGCTGCCCCGGGAGGCTGCGGCCGCGTCACCAGCCGGCTCCGGCTCGACTGCAACTGGCTCAAGGGCAGCTGGCAGCCGCCGGCACGTCATTGCCAGTGGCGACTCGCTGAGCTCCATTTCGCAGACGTACTACGGGGACGCCCAGCGGTGGTACAGCCTGTTCGAGGCCAATCGTGAGGCCCTTCGGGGCGAGCCCGACCGGCTGGTTGTCGGCACCGAGTTGGTCATTCCGTAGGCTGCGCGGACGCGGCCACATTCCGCCGCATTCGATCGGGGTCGAGGCTGCCGATCACGGCGCAGGAAACGTCCGCTGCGATGGGCGACTCGTGCAGGACAAAGCGGAGCGCAGCCTCGGCGTCGAGATGCCCACTGCCGAGCACCTTCTTGAGCAGCACACCGCACCCTCTGGCGGCGGCGTCTCGAATGACCTGCTGATGCGTCTGGTCCGCGTGGCTGTAGGTGCACATCACAACGTCCGCCCATCCAAGCGCCTCTGCGGTCCCTTCCGGCGTCTTCGCTGACATGCCGATCGATCTGGCAAGTCCTGCACGCTTCAGCCGCTGCATCGCTTCTACGAGGTCCGTGTCTCGCTGAATGGCCAGGTCGTTGCCGTCTGAGTGCACGAGCAGGACATCAACGGCGTCGGTTCCCAGCCGCTTCAGGCTCTCATGCAGTCCGGATTCGGCCGAAGCACCGGAGAAGTCGTGCCGGCTGCGGCCATCGTCCCAGTACTCGCCGACCTTCGTGCAGAGGACGACCTCATCTCGCCGCCCGCGGAGGGCCTGGCCGAGCCGGGACTCGGCCAGTCCGTAGGCTGGAGCGGTGTCGATCAGCGTGATCCCGAGGTCCAGCATGGCCTCAATGATTCGGCACGCCTCGGCATCCGTGGGAAGGTCGAAGGGCTTGGGGAACTTGACATCGATGTTGCGGCCGATCTTCACCGTGCCCCAACCGACGTGCGAAACCATCAGGCCGGTGCGGCCGAGTGGACGGGTGTCCATGTGCGGTTCTCCATCCAGGGCGGGGGGGCTGGGACGGGTGAGGGCAGTTGCTCGTCGACGGGCGGCGCCTCGCCGCCCGATGGAATCAGGGCGGCGATGGAATCGGCCAGGATCGGCGCGAGCGCGAGCTTGGTCGGCCACCCCGTCAGGACGCGGCCGTCCTGAATCAGGCCCGGCTGGTCCGGCCGCCCACCGTCTGAGGCGGCCCGCTCGGCCCGAGGGGCCTCATACGTACTCCAACTGGTTCCGGCGAGGTCTGTCGAGGGCAGCGCGTCGCGGACATCCGAGATGGCCCGGCGGATGGTTGCTGCCGCGGTCTCGCCGGCGCCCCACTCGGCCACCTCGCCGCCGATCTGCCAGACACGCTCGCCGCCATCTCCCGCCGCCGTGGTGATGGTCAGCCAGGGACTGGTGCCACGAATGCAGTGCCCGTTGAGGATCGGCAGGGGGCCGCGTGCCAGCACCATGCGGAGTGGCCGGGTCTGCATGGCCGCCTCAGACAGGCCTGCGAGCTGCCGGAGTTGGCCGTTGCCTTCGCCGGCCAGCAGCACCGCGTACGCGGCGCGAATCACCAGACCTCCCTGCAGGGTCACGGCGGCGCCGTCCGGGCTGGCGTCGATGCCCGCCACCTCACCGCGGAGGAGTCTGCCAGCGTGGTGATGCGCGAGCGTCTGGAGGAGCGACGTCGGTTCCAGAACCGGCTCAGCGACGCTCAGCACCATGCCGGGGATGCCCTGAAGCGGCTGCGGCCGCGCATCATCGGGCCACCGCCGTGGCCTGGTCCGGAGCGCCAGTTTGGCGCCCAGAAGACCCGCCATGGAGCGGGCGCCCGCGGCGGCCCAGACGGCGCAGCGGTCGGCCCGCATCTGGACGGCCGACAGGTTCGGCTCGCGGTCGCCATCAAGCATGGCCCGCCAGCGAGCGGGCATGTCACTGACGGCGCGGGCCGCTGCCCCGGTGGATCCCCCGAGCGCGTACTTGAGCCCGCCGTGAATGATGCCCTGGCTCCAGACCGTCTGTCCGCGCCCCAGCGCGTCTCGTTCGATGAGCCAAGCCCTGCCACCGCGGCGATGGATGGCGTCGAGCGTCATGAGCCCGGCGACGCCTCCGCCCACGATGAGTGCGTCGAGTTCGATGGGCGGGCGTGCCACGGGGCCATGGTGGTCCCGCCACCGAGTCGCGTCAAGGGGCCCGCTGGTACCCTGCGTCGCTTTCCCTCCGACCCCGAATGGAGCAAGCGATGAAGCACACAGTGGTCCTGATCCCCGGCGACGGCATCGGTCCGGAGGTTGCCGATGCTGCCCGGCTGGTTCTGGACGCGGCGGGCGCCGACATTGAGTGGGTCGAGCGATACGCCGGACTTGCTGCCGTCGAGCGTGGAGCGACGGAGACGCTGCCGGCAGAGACGATCGATGCCATCCGGAGCCACCGCGTGGCGCTCAAGGGGCCCTGCACGACGCCCATCGGCGAGGGGTTTACATCGGTCAACGTCGCCCTGCGCAAGCGGTTGGCGTTGTTCGGCGCGGTCCGGCCGGTTCGAAGCATGGACGGCGTGCCGACGCGATACAGCGATCCCGGGGTCGACATCGTCGTCATTCGTGAGAACACCGAAGGCCTGTATGCAGGGATCGAGAATCAGATCACACCGGGCGTTGTGACGAGCCTCAAGGTCGTGACCGAGGAGGCAAGCCGCCGAATCGCCCGCTTTGCCCTCGACTACGCCGTCACCCGCGGCCGCCGCAAGGTGACGGTGCTCCACAAGGCCAACATCATGAAGTTGGGGGACGGGCTGTTCGTTCGCTGCTGCCGGGATGAGGCGGCGGCGTATGAGGGAAGGGTCGAGTACGAGGAGCGGATCATCGACGCCGGCAGCATGGGCATTGTGCAGCGGCCGGAGGACTTTGACGTGCTGCTCTGTGAAAACCTGTATGGGGACGTCATGAGCGACCTGTGCGCCGGCCTGGTTGGCGGGCTTGGGGTGACCCCCGGAGCGAACTTTGGAAGCGACCACTACGCCGTGTTTGAGGCGGTGCATGGGTCGGCACCGGACATTGCAGGCCAGGACGTCGCCAACCCACTTGCGCTGATCATGAGCGGCGTCATGTTGCTGCGGCACCTCTGCTCGGCCACGGGCGACGCGAACTGTGGGGAGGCGGCGGACCGTATTCGCGCGGCGTACAGCCAGTGCCTCGTGGAAGGCGAGAAGACACGAGACCTCGGCGGCTCGCTTGGAACGCGGGCATTTGCGGAAGCCGTGGCTCGGCGTGTCGAGGTGCTGGCATGAGGGATTGGGACATTCCCGGCGGCGGTGGCCTGCCGATTCGAGGTACGACGCACATCCCCGAGGGCGATGCCAGAGCCGTGGTGATCGTGGTGCACGGGTACTTCGGGTACAAGGAGTATGGCATGTTCCCTTGGCTTGCCGGGCATCTGTGCAGCGCCGGGCATGTGGTACACCGGATCAACCTGTCGCACAGCGGCATGGATCACGGGGACGGTCCCTTCGACGAGCAGGCCGTTGAGGCCGATACCTGGAACAGGGGCGTAGAGGACATCGGTTTCCTGATGCGGGCGATCGATCGCGGCGTACTGGCCGGACAGGGGCGGGGCGTCGTGCTCCTGGGCCACAGCCGGGGCGGCTCGACCTGCCTGCTTGCGGCGGGGCGGCATGGGCGTGACGATGACTTTTCGGCCCTCGTGGGCATCGTGTCGCTGAGTGCGCCGGCATCGCTTGATCGTCTCACGGACGAGGCCAAGGCCGAGTTGCTCCGCGGGGGCCGGCTCGGGATGACCTCGTCTCGCACGGGCCAGACGCTGTACGTGGGCCGCGGCTGGCTGCAGGAGCAGTTGGATGACCCGGAAGGGCATGACCTGCTGGCGCAGGTGGCCAGGATCGAGCGGCCATTCGGCCTGATTCACGGCGCCGTTGATCCCACGGTCCACGCCTCCGACGCGGTCACCCTGGCGCAGGCCAACCCCGCCCGATCGCGGGTCCGGCTGATCGAGGACGCTGATCACGTCTTCAACACGCCGAACCCCTTCCCCGCAGATGCCGCGGCATCGCCTCAGTTGCAAGAGGTCTTCGATACAGCGTCGGAGTGGATAGACAACTGGGTGGCCTAGCGAACTTTCCCCGCAGGCCTCAGCGCGATGTGGCTATGTCGACGTGACCGCCACGCCCCCGGGGGTCTCCACGACCGGCGGCGCGGGCGCCTCTGACGCTCGTTGGGTGGCTGCGGCGCTGATACGGCCTCCCTCGCCCACCTCATCAACGCGTACGGTGACGCGTTTGGAGACGCCTCGTTCCGGCTGAGTGACGCCGTAGAGGCGATCACACGCCAGCATCGTCTGCTTGTTGTGCGTGATGACAATGAAGTGGCTGCGGTCGAGGAACTGGTCCAGCGTTCCGCAGAAGCGGCTGACGTTGGCGTCGTCGAGCGCCGCATCGACTTCGTCAAGGATGCAGAACGGGGCGGGACGCGACTTGAAGATGGCCAGCAGCAGCGCGACCGCCGTCATGGTCTTCTCGCCGCCGGACAACTGGCTGATGACACGCGGCTCCTTGCCCGGCGGCTTGGCCTTGATTTCGATGCCGGACTCGAGCATGTCGACGTCGCCGTTCTCGTCGGGGACCAGGAAGAGGTCGGCGCTGCCGCCGCCGAAGAGCTGGCGGAAGAGCCCCGCCGGGCCGGCGAAGTGTTCCTTGACGGCTGCGAAGGTCTCTTCGAATCGAGTCCTGCTGGCGACCTCGAGTTCTGCGATCAACTGCTCAAGCTGCTCGCGGGCCTGATCGATATCGGCGACCTGGGCGATGAGATCCTCGTTGCGGGCTTCGAGGTGCTTCTCCTCCTCGATGGCGTCGACATTGACGTTGCCCAGCGCCTTGATCTGGGATCGAAGCTCCGCCACCTCCGCCTGGGCGGCGTCCCGATCGACATCGCCTTCCGTGGCAGTGGACTTCCACTGCTCGTACTCAATCTGGAGGTCGATGCCGAGTTCTTCCAGCGTTCGCTCTTCCAGGTTCTCCCGATTGATCTCAGCCTCGCGTCGGCTGAGTTCCAATGCGTGATGGTCGCGTTCAAGGATGCGGCCCCGGGCCTGCGCGGCCTGAAGTTCCTCGCGGGCCGATGCCAGCGCCTGCTCAACCTGGCTGACGGTCGCTTCACCGGCTTCGAGTTCCCGCTTCGCTGTGGTGGCGGCGGCTTCGTTCGATTCGATCTGCGACGCCGCTGACTCCATGGCCGCGGCATACTGGTCCACCTGCGCCGTTCTGCGGCCAACCTGCTCCTGAATGGATCGGCGTCGATCGGCCTCGGTCTCCGCCGCGGTCTCGACGTGCCGTCGCTCGCGGTGGGCTGACTGGTGCTGCTCGGAGAGTCGGCCGATCTCAACGCGTGCCGCGGCCAATGTCTCCTGGGCTGCATGCAATGCGGCGCGTGCCTGCTCGGCGGTCTGTTCGTGAGACTCGATGTCCTGCTCGACGTCAGCCAGCGCCGCGGCACGCCCCTCGGCGGCTGCGGCGAGCGCAGCGAGCGATGTGCGGAGATCTGCGGCCCGCACCTGCAGGTCTCGCCGCTCATCCTCAAGTTCGGATCGCTGGTGTTGCAGGCGGGTGAGTTCGGTGGAGATGCCATGAAGGCCGTACTCGAGATCAACGACCTGATTGCTTGCCTGCTGCAGCGAGTCTGCCGCCTCTCTGCGCCGGCGATCGGCGGCCGAGGACGCGTCCCGCAGGCTCTCAAGGTCACGCTCAAGGCCCGCGATTCGGGTGTCAAACTCGCACACGCTGACTTCAAGATCCTCCATCTCCATGCGTCGGGAGATCAGGCCGCCTGCCGCGGGGCGACCGATGCGGATGCGGCCATCCGGTTCGATGACTTCGCCGGTCTCAGCGGCGAGCCGCCACGTTCGCATGGACGCCTGCGAGAGATGGAGGGCCTGCTCGAACGTCGGCACCACGGCCGTCTGTCCCAACAATCGTGTCGCAATGCCGGAGGCATCGCTGCCAACCTCGACGAGGTCCAGCATGTGCCTCACGCCGTCGAGCCCGGGGGGGAGCGGGGTTCGCTCGCCGGTCTCCTGCTCGCCGCCCACCGCAATCACCAGACCCAGTTCCTGACGGCCCGCCCAGGTGGCGAGCCGCGCGGCGGCCTCGCTGCTGGGCATCATGACGATTTCGACGTCGCGACCAAGAACCGACTCGACGAGATGTGCCCAGTCTCTCGATGTATGAATGGCGTCGCCGAGCATGCCGAGTGTCGACTCGCCGGACTCGTCGAGCGCCTTCTTGACATCATCCGCGACGCCTTCGTGCGCCTGCTGCATCTCTTCGAGGAGGTGCAGGCGTGAGCCGACGCCGGCCCGCTCGTGGCGGACATCCGCCAGAGCGTCGGCGATGGTGTCGTGCTTCTGACCGAGGTCCGTGGCGTCGTCGTCGTGACGTCGGAGATCTCGCTCCGCAACCTCGACGCGATCGCGGACTCGGCCAAGCGACTCCTGATGGCGCTGCCGTCGGGCCTCAGACTGTTCAATGGCGGCGCCGATTTCGGTCGACCGCGGCGTGAGCTTCTCCAACTGCTCATCGATGGAGCGAAGTCTCGCCTCTGCCGCGGAGTGGTCCGTCTGGGCTCCGGCGAGTTGCTCGGCGAGCGAGTCGCGTCGAACCCTCGCTTCCCTGAGCGTCGCAGACTCTCGCTGCACCGTGTGCCCCGCAGTGGAGACGCTGTCGGTCAGGGTGGTGACGGTGTGCTCGGCCGCTTCGAGCTGCGACCCGATCGTGTCGACGTCCTGAGACAGTCGCGAGAGGTCGTCGGCAAGCTCGACGGCCCGCCGGTCGATCTCGGCCAGCGTTTCCCGGTCGGTCTCGATCTGTGAAGTGGCCTCGTCCCGTTGTCTGGTGGCAAAGTCGTGCTGCTGTTTCGCACGCGCACTCGCTGACTCGTGCTGGGCGACTCGCTTCTCAAGTTCGCTCCTGGCGTCGCTTGCTTCGACCGTTCGGATCTCGGCGTCCTGCTGCGCGTCTTCCAGATCCGACACGGTGTTCTGCAGCGCACGCCGCTGGTCAGAGAGATCCGTCAGTCGGCTGGTCAGACCGATGAGCCGCTGCTGCAACTCGTCAAACTGATCAAATACCAGATCGTGGCGGAGGGTGCGATACCGCTCATCGAGTTCCTTGAATGTCCTCGCCTTCTTGGCCTGACCGCGAACCAGGCGAAGCCTGCGTTCCGTGCCATCCAACTGTTCGCGAATGCGAACGAGGTTGACTTCGGTGCGTTCGAGCTTTCGCTGCGACTCCACACGCCGCAGTTTGAACTTGGCGACGCCTGCGGCTTCTTCAAGAATCGTTCGCCGCTCGACCGGGCTCGCCTGCAGCATGGCGGAGACGCGGCCTTGCTCGATGATGCAGTAGGCGGCATTGCCGATGCCGGTATCAAGGAACAGATCCTTGACGTCCTTGAGCCGGACCTTGCGATCATTGATGAGGTACTCGCTTCGCCCGTCTCGATAGAGGCGGCGGCCCACGGTGACTTCATCGGTGTCCATAGCCAGCGCCCGCCGGCCTGCCCCGATGGTGCGTTCGCGGTCAATGATCGGGTTCTCAAAGGTGAGCACGACGGAGGCCATGCCCAACGGCTTGCGTCCGGCGGAGCCAGCGAAGATCACGTCGAGCATCGCGCCGCCACGAAGGCTCTTGGCGGACCGCTCCCCGAGGACCCACTTGACGGCGTCCACGACATTGGATTTGCCGCATCCGTTCGGACCAACAATGCCGACCTTTGGTTCGGCAAAGCGGAAATCGACGGTGTCGGCAAAGGACTTGAAGCCGGATACGGTGACGTTCGTCAGACGCATGCTGTGCCTGGACCTCCTGCCCAACCACCGTTCATCCTGAACGGGTCCCTCTCAATCGTCCTCTTCGTGGCACGCTGCCACGGCGTGCCGCCCACTATATGTCGTCATGCTGGGTTCTGACACGCCAATATCGTCGATTCCGGCCGAGAAATGGGGTTTTGAGGGGCTCCAGGCCAGCAGATGGCCGGGTCGGGCCGCGGCTGCCTATTCGGGCCGGGCTTCGTACTCGGTGCCCATGGCCCCACGCCGCAGTTCGGCCATGACGCGGTCCTGCTGGGCCTTGAAGTCCGCCGCCACATACTGCCGCCGCCAGAGGGCGTGCAGGACACCGACGACCTCGCTGTATGTGAGGTCCATGCCAGGGCTCGGATCCTCAACCGTCGGGGCATTGGCGAGCAGAAGGACCAGTTCACGCAGGTCAGGAGATACGCGATGAATGGTCGCTGGAGCGGTGGCCGCCTCCCTGTGGAACACCTCGACCTCCTCGGCCTCTGCTTCGCCCCGCATCATCAGGCTGTTGTCCCAGAGCCCGAGCGTGAGCGGTCGCTCGACTTCGACGGCGTCTCCGAGCAGCACGAGCCGTGGAAACCGCGCCTGGGTGACATACACGGCCGGCCACGCAGACGGCACCTGATGGAGCTCAAACTTGTCCGGAATGCGGTCACGATGGACGATGGGGGAGCCCAGTTTCTCCAAAGCCTCGTAGGCGCGGAGCCGGACCTCGACGTCGGCATCGTCCAGCAGCGATCGAAGCGTCTCTTCGGTACGCGGGTCGGGTGGGAGGTTGGCCAGGAGGTGGGCCGCCTCCAGGCGTTGGGCAAGCGTGCCTTCCGACGCCATGGCTCGCAGTGACTCCGCGGCCACAGGATCCTCCAGCGCGGCCCCGGCCCGCAAGGCGGCCAGCCGCGGCAGGGCCTCGGGATAGTCGTACATCTTCCGCACCATCGGCAAGGCCTGCGGGCCCAGTGCGACCCATCGCCAGTAGGCCGACGGGGCGTCCGAAGGGTCTCGCTGCAGGGCCCGGCGGGTCGAGTTGGCAATCCGGTCCGTGTCGACCTGCCTGAGGGAGACGTGCATCACGATCTGCACGAACGTGTCGGGATCGTCTCGCATGGAGGGGGGCACGGTCAGTTCGATGACGGCGTCGCTCACGCCCCGGGCCGTCGGGGCCACCTGTCCCCGCTCGATGGGGAAGCGGCGGTTGATTGCATCCTGAATCATCCGTACCCGCGTGTGGCTCGGGTTGATCAGCCGCAACTTCAGGGGCATGTCCTGCAGGACCTGTCCGCCGTTGAGGATGCGGCCGCTCAGGGTGTTGATGTCACCGGCGGCGGCGTCCTCCCCCTCGACGAACGGGTTGAGGAAGATCGGGCCAGCGGCCTGGCCCAGTCGCCGCGCCTGGCGATCGCCCGTCAGGAGCGGTCCCGGAAAGAGATCGGTTGTGTAGAGCCGGCCGCCTTCCAGGGAGGTCGTGCCGGTTCGAGGATCGGCGTACACATGCACGTCAAACGTGGTGCCGGGGAGTACCTCGGGCAGGCGGCCCGAAGCGCTCGGTGGGGTTCGCCGCCTCCCGACCGATCCGGGCGGAACGATGCCTTCAACGATGACGACCGCCGTGCCCTCGGAGTCAAGCATGGCTTCCGGCGTGATGTGGCCGTATCCGGCACGCTCCGAGCCGATGCCGTGCCGGGCCATCACCTGAAGCATGTGGGCTCTGACATCGGGGGGGGTGTCGCGGGCGCCCGTGCCGTCGAGCCCGACGACCAGCCCGTACCCCCGAATTCGAACCGGCCGGTACATCGGGCTGGTGCTGTCATCCCAGCCGAGCACCACGGTGTCGGCGCCAACCGTGCCTCGCATGATGCCGGAGGTCTGGAGCCCGTCGAGTTCCTTGATCGACGACGATGCTTTCGGGCGGGGCCTGGCCCGCTCAACAGAACTGCACCCGCCAGCCATCACGGCGGCGAGTGCAAGAAGAACGGCAGTGGGTGGATTCCGGGGCCACATGGGGAGCCCGAAAGTCTATCAGGCCCCGGAGGCCAGGCGGCTCAAGAAGGGGGCTACGCGGCCTTGGGGTGGGCGACCCGGCGTTCGTGGTCGGACTGCCACTGCGCGGCGTCGCGGCGGTGGGCGAATCGGGCCAGAATGATGGGCACCGGGGTGCGAGAGCAGACGGCCCAGGAGGAGCCGACCTGAAGCAGCATGGTCGTGGGCGCAGCAGGGTTTGAGGTGGTTTCACAGGCTTGCATCGGGCGTCTCCATCCAGCGAGTCGTTACATACGAGTCCGACGCATGCGGACTCATTCCCATCTATTGGGAAGAAGCGTCTCGTCTGTGAGGGCTTTCGTGCAAATGGGGCATGATTGGCAATTTTCCAGCCGGAAATCCCGGATCGCCGACGCTTTATCGGGCTCTCAGCCGAGCGGCGGCCGCCTCAAGCCACTCGGCGTCCGGCATGCCCCACGGGCGGAACTTCTCGATGGTGCCGAATGCGTCCAGGTGCAGCAACGCCCGATGCGGGCCGAGGTCGGCGGCGGTCGTGGCGTCAATCAACTGTCCCGAGTCGTTGGCCCCCATCTGGAACAGGACTCTGGCGTGGAACTCGCGTTGGCTTGCCCGGCTCAGTCCGCGGTTCACGTTGTTCAGCCCGTCGTACCACAGCAGGGAGTGGATTCCGGCCACCGGACCATCCCGCAGCAGGGCGGCGAGTTGCCGGTCCGGCTTTGCGGCGGCATCGTCGTCCATGGAGAAGGAGAAGTCGTCATCGGCAGGTCGAAGTGCCGGAATGCGTCCCGGCTCCAGACCGAGGATCAGGATGTGCGCGCCGGTGCCACGCCCGCCGCCGGCCCGCGACTCAAGGATGTCGGTGAGCCGCTGCAGTTCGGGCTGGACGTTTTGGGCGGTGACGCGCGTGACCTGATGCGGCAACTGATCGCCGAACATGGCGAGCTGACCGGCAAACAACGCGTCCGGTGGCGCGCCATCCAGAATCCAGACCATCAGGCCCTCGGCATCCGGCGTGTCGGTTGCCGGCAGTTCGGCTGCGGCCTGCAGCAAGGCTGCGATCATCAGCGCATTGGCCGCTTCGGCGTGCTGTCCGACGAGCAGCGCGTTGGAACCGGACTGGGCCCTGAGCGTGATGTGCGTCTTGGCGGTGATCGCAATCGGATCTCCGAGCAGCAGCGGGATCGTGTCTGTTGCGGCCGGCGGGGCGGCCAGACGCTCCTGGATGGCCTCGTCGCTGGAGAGGAGGGACGGCACGTTGCCGCGAAAGACAAACTGCGGACGGTCGGCGTTCGGAAAGCGCTGGTGGTCGAGCGTCTGCAGCCCCTCGAGGATGGTGTCACGCTCCGCGTCTGCGAGCCACACCACCTGGAATGGAGTGTTCCCCTCCAACTTGCCACCGGCGTCGTTGTAGATGGCGTCGCCCGGCCGGCGGAGCATGCGTGCTGCCGGATTGTCGTCGCTCAGGATCAGGTAGGAGTCGGCCTCAGTGCACTGCAGCGCGATCCGAACGCCCATCTGCCCGAGTGTGCTGCGGGCGAGGGAGAACGCGCCGTCGAGGGTCTGTGAACCCATCAGGACGTGCATGCCGAAGGCCCGCCCCTGACGAACGAGGCGGTCGAGTAGCAGCCCCGCTTCCTGGGCGATCTGATCGTCATCGACGAAGAACTCCTGGAACTCGTCGACCACGAGCAGGATCCTGGGCATTCGCTGGTCGCTCTTTGCCCTCCAGCCGGCGAGATCCTGCACGCCGGCTTCCCGGAAGAGGTCTCCGCGGTGTCTGAGTTCGCGGTCCAGCTTCTGCAGAACGCTTACGCCAAACTCGCGGTCACTTTCGATGGCGATGACCCGCGCGTGCGGCAAGTGATGGTTGGCATAGGTTTGAAACTCCACACCCTTCTTGAAGTCAACCATGTGGAACTCAATCTCATCTGGTGAGTACCAGAGCGCCAGGTTGGTGATGAGGACGTGCAGCAGCGTGGACTTGCCCGATCCGGTGCGTCCAGCAAGCAATGCATGCTGGGTGGTGCCGCGGCCGAGCGTCATCTCCAGAAACCGGTTGGCGCCCGTCTGCCCGAGGGCCACCCGCAGTTCGGTTTCGGTGCCCCGCGTCCACCTCGCTTCGGGGCTCGGCGCGATCACTTCAAATGGGACTTCCACACGCTGGCCGTCGGCCGCCGCTTCGCCCACCCGCTGCAACATGCCCGCCATGGCTTCCGGAGGTGTTGCCGGTGGCGGCGTGTACGGGAAGTCCTTGAGGGGAGGGTTCACCAGTTCCCACCGCTCGCCGTCGAACTTCAGGCCGATGTCCGGGTCAATGCGATCTGCTGACTCCAGATGGTCCGGAATCTCCCGGTCGGTGTCACGCATGACCATGGCAATCACACCACACCGACCGCCCGAAGACAGGATGGACTCCAGTCGCTTGGCGGCAGCGGCGTTGATGCCAGCCGGATAGTCGGCCATGACCACGGCCTGATACTGCTCCGCGATCGCGGCGGCGTGCCGGTTGTAGTGGGCGAGCGACTCGAACTCGTCTCGCAGGTAGGTTTGAATCACCCGCTCCATGTGCTCGGTGCGTTTGGCGAGTTGCTCTTCAATGTGCCTGGTCTCGGACCAGACGCGAGACACGGCTGCGTTCTCGAAGTCAGCAAGGTGCATGAAACTCGCAAATGTCTCTCCGAGTCCGACCGGGTCGGCGAGCATGAGCTTGATCATGGACGGCGGGAGCGACACGACGGCGCCGAACAGGAGCGATTGGAGCATCTGCACGCCCACTGCCCGGTGGGCAGCCGGGCAGTCGATTCGAATGTAGTGGGCCGACTCGATGTGCAGGCCCACCGGAAGGTCAACATGGTCGGGCTCGGTCCAGGGGAGCCGTGGATCATTCGGCGGACCTGGCGGAATGTCGGCCGCGGTGACCCGAATGTGTCCAAGCGGAATCTCCGGGCATGGCGCGCTTGCGAGGGGGGCCTCACGCCACGTCTCAGACGTGACGGGCCGGACCGTCTGGGCTTCGGCATCCGACGACGCTGCGCGAAGCGACTGAAGGCCGGCGGCCGATCTCGCCCACGTGCTGGCCAGATCGGACCATCCCTCCTGGTGAGCGCGTTCGGCGGCTTCCTTTCGCTGGCTGAACTCCGACTCGATCGCGGCCGATTCGGAGGTCCGGTCCTCTTCGATCTTCTCCAGCGTTTCCCGGTGCCGGGTCTCCACCTGCTGAAGGAAGCGCTCACGCTCTTCTCGAATGAGTTTCTCTCGACGCTTGGCGTGGTCTGCGAGTTTCTGAAGATCGTCTCGTGTTTCCGGCGCGGCCTGGTCCAGCATGTCGCTGACCGCGGTTCGGACTTCCTCAAGTCGCGTGTTGCGGCTCTCTCTTGCGGATCGTTCCTGGTCCTTGAGCAGTTGCTGTGTGGCGTCCAGGCGGGCCGCTGCGGCGGCGACGGCCTGACCGGCAAGCTCAGCGGCCTGGTGGTTGAGGGCCCGCATATGCAGCGTGCTTCGAAGCGCCGTCGCGGCTGCGATCAGCACGCCGGCGAGGGCGGCAAGCCCGGTCCAGAGCAGGGCACTTGCCCCTTCGATCCGGCTGCACACCAGCCATGCCACCGCGGGAGGGATCAGCACCCATCCGGCGAGTTTGAGCCTGGCCAGCCAGGTGGCCCACCCTGACCTGATGGTTGCGTCCCGCATGTGCTCGGCGGTCGAGAGCAGTTCTTCAATCTGGTCAATCTCCAGGATCTCGGCCTCCGGATCCGAATCCGCTGGATCTGCCGCGCCAAGTCGGGATGCGCGGTGGTTGGCTGAGTCGAGCGTGACCTGCGCGAGGCGAACCGCCTCGGCGGCCTTCATGTGCTCAACCTCGTACAGGCTCTCGGCCATCCATCGCTTGCCCTCGGCGGACTTGGCGACCCGTGTCTGATGGCGTTCGCTGGAGTCCAGAATGCCCAGCCTGCGACGTTCGGTGCTCTCTGCAAGCGTCTCGAGGTCCCGGGTGGATGTCTCAATGGCCTGCTCGGTCCTGCGGGTTCTGGTCTCCTCGCACTCCCTGGTGGCAGACTTCACACGCTTCTTCAGCGCTTTGGTTCGGTTGTGTCGGTTGGAGTCGTTGGCCTGCGTTTCGGTTTCGTAGGCGCTTTCGATGTCATTCATGCCGGAGGCGGCGCGGGAAAACATGGAGACGACCTGCTCCACGTAGCGAAGCGCGATGCCGACCAGACTTGAATCTTGCGTTTCGTTCATCGTCTCGGTGAACCTGACATCTATGGTATCAGTGCCATTGGATGTGCCTGAATGCGTGCCGCCGGATGGCCACCCCCGCTCGCCTTCCGCTGCGATCCTTCCCATGCGGCGGGGACACCAGAAGGGCCGTGCGGGCGACACAGATGGCCTGCCCGGTTCACGCAGCCGCAGCGTGTCAGGCCTCCCACCCACATTCCTTTCGTACCTGTTGAAGCACCGTTGACATGGTTTGCACGGCGCTGTCAGCCGCGACGTACGCCTGGTTGAGCGGCTCGATGTACAGGCTTCCCATCCGCGCGTGCTGCTGGTCTCGCCACGAGTCTCCGGCCCGCTGCCAGACATGGGTCAACAAGGAGACTTCTTCGCGAAGGGCGGCGCCATTGGAGAGGAGGCTCATGGGGCGGTGTCCGGCTGATCCAGATCTTCTGAGTCCGGGATGCGGGTTCCCCTCTGGCCCAGATCGGTCACGGTGGGCTCGTCCTCGCTCAGTTGGTGGGGGGTTGGGAGGGGAGGCAACTCTTCGACGTATCCCTGCAGGTGCCGCTCAAGCGTCGCGAGCCATCGCGCTGCTCGTGGAAGGTCGTACTCGCCAATCTGGGCGATCCGCTGCAACTGAGCGCGGAAGATCACGGCCTCACGCTCAAGCTTCCGAGTCCACGTCTTGATGCGTCTGAGTTTCTCGTCGGCCTCTTCGCGTCGAAGTTTGGCCTTGCGGACGGCACGATTGTGATCGACGAACGATCGGGGATCGGCATCCGGCTGCGCGATGCGAGCACGCTGGAGGTCTGAGAGTGCAGAGTTCAGTTTCTGGTCACGCTTGCGGGACTCAATCTTCCAGTGCGTCACGCAGTCTGAGGTGAGCCACTGCTGCGTGCGGCGGACCTGCCCGAGGCACTCATCGACGATCCGCCGGATCGACGAGGCCGACTCGATCACCTGCCCTCGCAGGTGTCCGACGGAATCGATCGATGAAACGTTCGCCTTCTCTTTCATCAATCTCACTGCTGATTCAGATAGTCTTCTGCACGCTGCGCCTTGCGGAGCAGGAACGGGACGTGGTCCGTGACGTGTTCACGGAACCGGCCGAGCGTACGCATGGTGTGCTCAAACTCGTCGGAGAACTTCTTGTGCTCCTGATCCCGCCATGAGTGGGCCAGTGCGCGGTGCCGCGACATCAGGGCGTTCATCTGTTCGCTCATTCCTTCGGAGAATCGCCTGAGGTCGGCGGCGAACTTCCGAACTTCCCCCGGATCGATGATCGCTTTGGCCATGGTGGGTCGCCTTTCGTCGTGAGCCCTCGTGTACGCACAGCCTACGGCGCTTTGGCTGGAGGCGTCGACTGGTAGAGCCGGTCCCAGGCGCCCTCGACGCCGCCTTCAGAGATTCCTCGGATGGTTACGTGCCGTGCGCCACTGACCTCAATGACGCCTTCAACGACTCCGTCCGGGGCCAGATCAAAGTTGCGGCCGAGGAAGAAAACATTGCCTGTGTAGTGGCCGTGCAGCTCGGCGTCGCCTCCCTGAATGGCGATGTCTTCGGTGGCACCATGCAGCACGATTTCAGGACCAAAGATCAAAGTCGGTTCCGTGATCGGCTCGGTTTCCTCAATGGCCTGTCCCTCCAGCCGCACCCACTCCGGGCCGGAGAAGCGTGCTTCGTACGCTGCGACGTGCCTGTGCAGCCGCCAGGTCGAAACGACGACCAGCAGCAGGCCGATGACCAGAACAGCGGTCAAGCCGATGCAGCCAAACTTGCCTGTGCCGCGTGCCGTGTCGGTGGACTGCTCGGTCATGGGGATCTGGTCCTTCGTAGGGCTCGATTGCAGGCGAACAGTCCAATGCCCAGCGGCGCGGGCAGGAGCCACGGCCACGCCGATGCGAAGGGCGGGGCGGGGTCCATGGCTGTGAACGCCCAGTCAACTTCACTGTGGATCTGGCCGCGTGCAATGGACGTCGTGACATCCCACGCTCCGGATGCCGGAAGCGTGAACTTCGCCGCATACAGAAGGCGGTTGTCGGCCTGGTCGCGGGAGGCCCGGGTCGTGATGAGCAGGCCATCCGGGCCTGCGAGTTCCAAGGTCACCTCGGCGTCCAGAACGGTGGCTCCGTGCTCCTGTTCCTGCAGAAGCACCGATACGTCGATCGGTCCGGCCCGCAGCGGGGTGGGGTCGGTCATGACCGTGACCCGCCACGGCGGCGCAGGCTGGCTGAGCCGAACAAGCCCACTGTCGCCGCAGGCGCTCGCCGCTGTGATCAGAATGAACGCGGTCCGCATCATGGCAGGATGGTCCCACGCATCTGCATCGGCTGCAGGACCAACCAGACTCCGAAGGCAAAGAGAAGCACGGCGGGAATGCTGAGGATGGCGGTCGTCAAGGCCGATCGATGCGTGCCGATACTTCGAGCCACGCGATGCAGGACGACCACTGTGAGAATCAGCCCCGCGTCCAGCAGCAGCAGTTCCAGCGGGAGCAGCCAGTCGGGGACCGCTAGGCAGCACGCCATGGCCCAGGCGGGCTCGCCGAGGTTCAAGCCCGCGTCTGCGGCGATTCGCTGGGTGACAGGGACAATCGTTCCCAGGCCGGTGAGGAAGTGAAACAGCATGTGGACCAGCCACATGGCGAAGCCAATCGGCACCAGCGCGAGCGAGAGCCTGCAGGACATCGCCTTCAGCCCGATCTGCCACTCCCCGGTCCGCCTCGCCCAGGCGGCGATCGGCGGTATGAGGGCCAGCGGCGCAGCAACACCGATGCCCAGGAGCACGACGGTCGCCGGAATCAGAGGTGTCGCCGCCCCGATGGATGCCGCTACCGCGTCCTCCCACGAGAGAATCGGGCCGACCATGCCAGCCGCATTGGCGAAGGCGCCGAAGGTCAACAGCGCGGCGATCGCGGCGATGTCGAGCCGCCCGGACATGCGGCCGATGGATCCTCGCCAGCCCGAGTAGGCGCTGTCGACATGCACCCGCCGCGTTGTAAGCCCCACGTTCTCGTGCGGGCAGGCCCGAACGCAGTCCATGCAGAACGTGCAGTCGAGGTTGCCCCGCTTAGTCGGAATGTACAGGTCCAGTTCACAGCCTCGTCCGGACGGGCCACCGCGTATGCAGTCTCGTGTGGTGCAGGATCGGCATGTGTCCTGATCGATCGCTCCGACTTCTCGCGGCGAGATCAACGCTTCGACGAAGTGAAACTGGCCGATGGGGCAGATCCACCGGCAGAATGCAGCGCCCCGAAAGAAGGAGTCCACCACCAGCGCCGCTGCGAAGTATCCGATGACGACCCAGGCGGTCCACCACGGCGAGTCCCACAGGCCGAAGACCTCGTATGCCCACAGGTACACCAGCAGCAGCGTGGCGGCCAGCCACTTGTTGCGCAGCGCCTTGGGCCAGCGGCGGGTGGGAAGGAACAACCGCTTGCCGAGTTCGCGAGGGAGCATGAAGGGGCACGCCCAGCAGAAGGCGTTTCCCGCGACCAGCAGCGCAATGACGACGAGCCCGCGCCAGTGTGTCCAGGGCAGGACGCCCGCGAGGTTCATCGGGCTGAGGTGCGGACCGAGCAGCCCGTCAATGACGACCATCGCCGCTGCGGCGAGCATGATGCCTTGCACGACGCGGCGAATCCGAAGGTCGGTCAGAATCCGGCCCAGCAGCGGTGTCCTGAGCAGGTCCGCAGGCCGTGTGCCCCGCGGCAGCGCGCCGCCGCCGCCGCCAATGATGGGGAGTGCGACCGATGTCGGACCTCCGACCCCCGCCAGCGCAAGCCGAGGCTGGAGCAACTTCTTGACGATGACTCCGAGCGGCACCAGAAACGCCGCCGAGCCGGCGACCCACATGATGGCGCCCGCCACTTCCTGGTCCTGCACGGTTCCGATGCCGAGGAGGTCCGGGTGCGCCGCGTAGGCGCCGTAGATCGGGGTGTCGCGAAAGACGAAGATGGCTGAGAACAGCGTGTTTTGCAGATCCGCGGCCAGGAGGTACGGAAGCAGCATCCACTTCGGCCAGACCGCGCGGCTGGGCCACGGCTGAACGACCGGCCACCAGAAGAGCAGGGCCGTGCCAAGGAAGACCGCGTGCTCGACTTCATGCCATCCCGCGCTGCGAAGGGCAAGTTCGTAGCACGCGGGAAGGTGCCAGATCCAGGTCGCCGCGACCAGCAGCGACCAGCAGACCACCGGATGGGTCAGGTACGAGAAGAGCGTCCGCACCCGGCGCGACGCTATGAACGGTCCCACCCAGTCGCGGCGTATGGTCGGCGGAAGGCCTCGGAGCATGGGAATGCCCGGGCACCCCAGGAGGATGAGGGGTGGCCCGATCATCATGAGCAGGATGTGCTGGACCATGTGGGCCTGAAGCAGCAGCCCGCTGAGCGCGTCGAGCGGGGAGGCGATGGCCACCCAGCACACCACCACGCCAGCGGCGAAGGCGGCGGCCCGCCAGGGCGGAATGTGCTGGGCCATCGCATCGGGCCGGCCTCGCCAGCCTCGCCAGTAGATGATCAACGCGGCTACGCAGCACGCAGTCGGCCAGAACTCAATGGTCCACGAGGACAGAATGGCGCGCGTCGCGTCGGACATGTCCGAAAGAGGCTACCGGCTCAGGAGTCGGGAAGGATCGGAGGCACTGGATCCTGCGTTGGACGCGGATTCATGGGGTAGCCGGCGGCTGGCTCGTGTTGCCAGTCCGGAGTCATCGTGAGCAGGAATGCCGTCAACGCGGTGGTTTCCTCGGGAGAGAGGTGCTTGCCGTACGCCGGCATGTTGCCGCCACCCTGAATGACCTGCCTGATCAATTGATCGCCATTGAGCCGCGTCGCGACGTCATCAAGGGCGGGGCCACGCTTGCCGCCCTGCCCGCCAAGCATGTGGCAGTTGCGGCACTGTTTGTTCTGTACCACGATGGCGCCCTGCAGTTGCAGGGGGGTTCGCCCCTTGACGTAGGCCGGAGGCGTCGGGATGCCGCTCCAGGCATCCATGACGGGCGACCAGGGCGCGAGGTAGCCAAGGTAGGTCAGCGTGCCGAGTGACAGCACGAGCGTGAGGACGAACGCGACCGAGATGGGGCGTCGCCGCCAGTGCTTCTCTCCACCGCCCGAAAGGAAGGGAAGGAGGAAGAGGGTGCCGATCGCAAGAATCGGGAATCCCAGGATCAGGAACGTCTCCATGTACGGAGGGAGCAACGCCAGGACCGCGAAGATTGACTGGAAGTAGAAGTCGGGTCGAGGTGCCGTCTGAACGAAGGAGGGGTTGGGCTCACCCGCTGGACCACTCGGACCGAACATCATGGCGCAGAAGAACAGCAGGCCAAGTGTGAGGCCGCACGCGATCATGTCGCGGCCGGCTGCGTTTGGGAAGAACGGCATGCCACGCTTCTCGACGAGGTCGTGGTACTTCTCCTGATAGGAGTTCTTCTCGACCAGAACGCCCGGTGTTGGTTTTTCGTTGATGCCGCACTTGATGACCAGAAGCAGGTGCAGCCCGATCAGGCCAATCAGCATGCCCGGAATCACGAACACGTGCAGCGCGAAGAACCTGCTGAGGGCTTCGCCGCCGATGATCGGGCCTCCCAGGACAAAGTGCACCAGTTCGGGTCCGATCCACGGAACGCGGCCAGCCATCGACATGCCGACACCCAGGCCCCAGTAGGAGTCCTGATCCCACCGCAGGACCTGGCCCGTAAACGCCATGCCCAGCGTGCAGAAGAACAGAAGCACGCCGCAGATCCAGGTGAGCTCACGCGGGTACTTGAACGCGCCGAACAGGAAGACCTGAATCATGTGAATGGTCATGGCCCCGACCATGAGGTGCGAGCCCCAGACGTGCAGCGCCCGGAGGAACCAGCCCATTTCGGCCTGGAACGTGATGTACTCAAGCGACTCGAAGGCCTGGCTCGCGGAGGGGACGTACAGCAGCGAGAGCGAGATGCCGGTGACGATCTGGCAGATAAAGAGGACCAGCGTCATGGATCCGAACACGTACCACCACTTGGCGCTCCGGGGCACCGGGTGCGTCATGCTCGGCCCGACCACCTCGGTGAGGTGCAGTCGATCTTCAAACCACTTCAGGACGTTCTTCAACATGGGATCAGACCGACTCCTGGAGTGTTGGAAGACGTCCGGCCTTCACCTGAAGCGAGTTGCCCTTGACACGCACTTCATAGGTGTACAGGCCGCGGGGGGGTGGGCCGGCCGCGTGCGATCCGTCTGCGTAGTAGACGCCGCCGTGGCACGGGCACATGAAGAGATTGCTCTCGGGGAACCATCTCACGGGGCACCCCAGGTGGGTGCAGTTGACGGCAAAGACCGTGAAGTCTCCGCTGTCTTCCCGCCTGACCCAGCACGGGGTTTCGGCCGTGTAGCCGTCCCAGGGCGTGCGGAACGGATTTACGTAGGTCGCCAGTCGGGTCTGCCCCTTGGGGAACTGTTCGGTCGACCCGAGGTCCGTCCACTTCTGCCACGCGCCCTTCTTCCAGGGGCTGAAGAGGTAGCCAACCACCGGAATGGCAATCAGCAGGGCCGCGACCGTGTTGAGTGCAGCGCCGATCCAGAAGAGAAAGCCACGGCGTGACGGCTCGGGTCCCGATGGGTCACCCATCATGGCGGGGTCGGGCGCGCTGCGGTAGTCGAACTTTTCACCCATGGGTCAGCCCCTCGGTCTCAGGCGTCTTCGGGGAGGGACGGAAGCCGGGTTCATTGTTCCCGGTCGGCGGATAGGGCTGCCCGGGAAACTCGACGCGGTGCGAGGTGATCCACGCGAGCAGGTCCGCAACCTGACCCTCGGTCAATGGCGTCAGTCCCTTGAACTGCGGTGCCGGGGCACCGTTCAGATTGCCGTGCCAGTCGGGCATGCCCAGGTCGGGCCGCCCGCACACGATGGCTGCTCTGATCGCCTGATCGCTTGCAAGCGCGAGGTAGGACGAGTCGATCGGGCTGCCGGCGGTCGCGCCCACTCCGTCCTCGCCGTGGCACTCGCTGCAGTACGTGTTGAACGTCGTTCGGCCTCGCGCCGCGTCTCCGGCCTGTCCGCTCCAGTGGATGATGGGAGGGGAGTCGGCGGCGTAGGGTGGCGGCGTGGCCGCCCAGGCGGCCCGCATGCCGGACACGATCTCGTCGATCTGGTCATCGGTCATCCACCCGCCATTCTGCACGGCGTGCGGCGGCATCAACGTGCCGGCGATGCCGTCGGAGATGGTCGTTCGGAGCCATTGGTCTGTAACGAGCGATTGGTACAGCGGGTCGTTCAGCGGACGGGCCGGGCCCCAGGTGCCGTCGGCCCCATGGCAGCCCTGACAGTTGGTCGCCCAGAGCGGCTCAAAGCCGTGGACTGACGTCGGGTTGCCTCGGTCCACTTCGGGGGCGACCGGCTTGCCCGGCATCCAGTCGCAGCCCGCACCTGCTGCCAATGCGCACAGACATGCGATTCGTCTGATCACTCGTCTGCTCCCATCTCGCGGGCGCCTGGGGTCTCGACGCCAATGCGTTCCAGATAGTGCCAGTTCTGCATGGTCCCGATCTTCTCGCTTCGAATGATCCACCAGCCCGTGACAACGCCGTACACCACTTGTGAGGCGATGAACCAGATCCACTCGATGTGATCGCCAAGCGCCGGATTGACGATCGAGATCGACGCCCAGGTCAAGCCCGACCACATCAGCGGGACGAGGATCGCTGAGAAGAACAGACGCATGCGTGGAATCAGTGGGAGTGTCACGCCGTAGAGCAGTCCGACGCCGATTGACATGACAACCTGAATCAGAATGCCGACGATCAGGCCCTCCGTTCGGAAGGCGCACAACGCTTCGGTCGTCATGTCGGCGTATCCGGACAACATGGCGCCGGCGAGCAGGTTGACGGTGTACCAGAGGGACCCGTGTGAGATCAGACCCCAGACCACCGCAAAGCCGGACATGACGGCGCCACCGAGGATGCCGCCGATGATGCCGGCCGAGTACGGATGGATCTCCATCGGGATGCGGGCTCGGTGGCCGGCGTCGGACAGGAGGTGGTCGACGCCGCCCTCCTTCGGAACCACCGGTGTTGGGTGTCGGTCGGTGGCCGGCGCCGGCATTTCACGCGAGTCCGGGTTTGAGTTCCGGAACCAGATGACGATGCCGCACATCATGGTGATGAAGCCCACGGCGGCGACGACCCAGTTCGTGACCAGGCCCGCTGCCATCAATGTGAAGCCGAAGGCCGTGAACATGGGCGCAGACGTCGGCTGCGGCAGTTCAATTCCGTGTTCGTCGTGTGGCTGCGTGCTCATTGGATTGGTTGATTCCCAAAGACGTAGACCACGAAGAACACGACGATCCAGATGCCGTCCACGAAGTGCCAGTACCACGACACCAGGTCGACCTTCTCAATGTTGCGTGGCGATACGTGCCCGAGCAGAGCCAGAACAAGGATGAGGGTGAGCACGATCAGCCCCATGGTGACATGAAAGGCGTGGAAGCCGACGAGCGTATAGAAGCAGGTGCCGAAGAGGTTCGTGCCCATCCAGACGCCGTCGTCAACGATCATCCCGTACCACTCGAACCCGGTACCAACCAGGAACACGGCCCCGCAGATCACCGTGAGGGCCCACCAGAAGATGAACGCCCCCATCCTGCCCGCCCGCATGGAGCGGATGGCGAGCCAGATCCACACGCTGCTGATGAGCAGGAAGATGCTGTTGAAGAGAACCTTGAGCGGCGCGACCGAGACTTCCAGAACGTCCTGGGGATAGGGGCCGTTGATGTCGCGGCCGATGTAGAACAGGTAGGCCGCGATGATCGTTCCGAAGAAGGCGATCTCGGAAATGATCATGCACGTGACGCCGATCTTTCCGTTGGACATGCGGTCCTGAGGCACTGCCTCCGGGGGGGCGAGCATGGCGGGAGCGGTGGTCATGGTCGTCGTCTCCCCATCACTCATACTTCCAGTCCGGATCGTCCGGGTGCTTGAGATCCCACAAGGGTCGCCTGCTGTGCACGACCGGATCCTCATCAAAGTTGTGGGCTGGAGGTGGTGAGGTCGTGGACCACTCCAGCGTCCATGCGTCCCAGGGATCGTCTCCTGCAATCCGGCCCTTGAAGAGCGAGTGCAAAACATTCCAGGCAAAGAGCGAGAACCCGACAAGCTGAATAATCACGCCGATCGACGACAGGAGATTCCAGAACTCCCATCCACGGTCCAGGTGGTAGGTGTAGATGCGGCGTGGCATGCCGAGCATGCCCGAAACGTGCATCGGCCCAAACGTCAGATTGAATCCGATGAGCAGCAGCCAGAACTGCCACTTGCCGAGCCGCTCATTCAGGAGCCGCCCGGTGACTTTGGGGAACCAGTAGTACACGGCGGCGAAGATCGCGAAGACGAGTCCGCCAAACAGGACGTAGTGGAAGTGGCCGACGACAAAGTACGAGTCGCTCACCTGCCAGTCGAATGGAACGGTGGCCAGGAAGATGCCCGTCAGGCCGCCCAGCAGGAACTGGCAGAGGAAGCCGGTGCTGTACAGCATCGGGGTCTCGAACCTGATCTTCCCACCGATCATGGTGGCGACCCAGTTGAACATCTTGATGCCGGTCGGCACACCGACCAGCATGGTCGAGCCCATGAAGATGGCGTTGAGCATCGGGCTGAGCCCGACGGCGAACATGTGGTGCGCCCAGACGCCGACGCTGATGAATCCGATCGCCACCGTCGCTGCCACCATCAGCGGATAGCCGAAGATCACCTTGCGACTGAACACCGGGATGATCTCGGTCACAAAGGCGAAGCCCGGGAGAATCAGGATGTACACCTCCGGGTGCCCGAAGAACCAGAAGATGTTCTGCCACAGCAGCGCGGAGCCCCCGGCCTGCGCATCGAAGAAGTGGGCCCCCAGAAGGCGATCGAACAGCAGCATGATCTGGCCGGCCGCGAGCGGCGGAAGGGCCACGACGATGAGCACCGAGTCAATCAGCATGATCCACGCGAGCAGCGGCATCTTCATCAGGGTCATGCCCTTGCACCGCATCCCGAGGATGGTGGCGATGAAGTTGATGCCGGTCGCTGTGCTGCCGATGCCGGCAACGAAGATGCCCAGAATCCAGTAGTCGGTGCTGTGCCCTCTTGAGAAGGTTCGCTCGGTGAGTGGGGCGTATGCGAACCAGCCCACGTCGGGGGCCGATCCCATGCCATAGAGGCCCTGGCCGCCGAAGTATGAGAAGTACAGCAGCAGCGATCCGAAGAAGAACAGCCAGAAGCCAAACGCATTGAGCCGTGGGAAGGCAAGGTCGCGAGCGCCGATCATGAGTGGAATCAGGACGTTCGCGGCGCCAAGGAGAATCGGCATGCCGACGAAGAACACCATGGTGGTGCCGTGCATGGTGAACAGTCGGTTGAACTCTTCGGGAGAGAGCACCTCCTGCCCGGGCCACGCCAACTGCCACCGCATCATGGTGGCCTCAAGGCCGGCGATGATCAGGTACACGATGCCGCACGTGACGTACATCGTCCCAAGTTTCTTGTGGTCGACCGTGGTCACCCACTCGTGCATCCTGGACAGGAATGGCACAGGGCCGGTGGCCGCGGGTGGGCCGGCGGGTTTCTGAAGCACGCTCACTTGAGGGTCTCCAGCCAGCTGCAGACGAGATCAACTTCGTCCCGAGAGAGTTTCATCGACGGCATTTCACATCCGGGCTTGACGAGTTGGGGATCCCACACCCACTCCCGAAGATTCTCGGGCGTGTTGGGGACGACGCCCGAACCGATGGTCGAGCGGCTCATCAGGTGCGTGAGATCAGGAGCAAACGTTCCGTTGGCGACCGTTCCCCGAACCGTGTGACAGTTGATGCAGCTGGTTCTGAGGAAGAGCCGCTTGCCGGCCGCGACGGCCGGGTCTTCGACGGCCTCCCGCTGCTGGGCCGCGACCCACGCGTCAAACTCCGCCCGTGGTTCCACGATGACGGTGATGAGCATGTTGGCGTGCTGATTGCCGCAGTATTCGGCGCATTGGCCCACGAAGACGCCGGGGCGGTCCACCTGAAGCCACAGGTGATTGACCCGGTCGGGAATGACATCCATCTTCCCGCCGAACTGGGGAACCCAGAACGAGTGGGCGACGTCGGCGGACTTGAGCGTCAGGTACAGGTCGGCCGGCCCGTCATCGTCGATCGGCACGTGCAGTTCCCCGGCCGTGACGATTCCCAGCCCCTCGTAGTCGAACTCCCACCACCATCGGTGGCCCGTGACGGTCACTTCCAGCGACCCCTCGGGCGGGCTGGTCTTCTCGAGATCGAAGATGCCCCTCGCGGACACCATGAAGAGCACGAAGACGATCATGAGCGGCACCACCGTCCAGGCGAGTTCGATCGGGTTGGAGCCGTAGACCTGGGCAGGTTCGCGGTGGTCGCCTTCCTTCCGGCGGCATCTGAGCACGGCGAATCCGATCAGGCACAGCATGATCAGGCCGATCGCGCCGCAGATCCCGATGAGCAACCATGTGATGTCGAGAATGACCGCCGCTGGTTCGCCGACCGGGTCGAACATCGAGGGCGTCGGCGCTGCCGGGAGCGTCGCCCCCGCCGCGGTACTGCCAAGCGGAAGACCCGCCAGCCAGCCGACACACCCACACATCTGAACCATGGAACCGGACTCCCTTTCCACCGCGGTCGTCCGCGACGTCCGGGAGGCTAGCACGGTCTTCGCCGTTGATGCAAGCCGGATACCCTGCCGCGTAATTATGTCCGAACGCGGGCAATTGAAAGAAGCGAGGCGCCGTGCCGACGCCATTCGGGCGGGGATCGACACCTGCATGATCGCCGATCGACGACGTTTTCATCGTCGGCTACGGCGACTCAAGGGCAGGTCGAACGTCGCTGTGCTCGAGCGGGGGCTCGATCGCATCAGCCGTCAGGTTGAAGCGTCGTCTGCGGTGGCGGCTCGCCGTCGCGATCGTCTGCCCGAAGCCTCCGAGCCGCCCGGGCTGCCCATCGACGTTGCTCGCGCCGACATCATGGACGCGTTGGCGCACTCACAGTGCCTGATTGTGTGCGGAGAAACGGGCTCGGGCAAAACCACACAGTTGCCGCAGTTCTGTCTTCAGGCTGGCCGCGGTGTGTTCGGCGTGATTGCTCACACGCAGCCGCGACGGGTCGCTGCCCGGTCGGTGGCCGCGAGGATCGCGCAGGAACTCGGCTCGCCGCCAGGCGACCTAGTCGGCCACCGGGTCCGCTTTGACCGCAGCGGGACGGGCGACGCGCTCCTTGAGATCGTGACGGACGGAATCCTGCTTGCGGATCTTGCGGGCGATCCGCGGCTTGAGCGATACGACACGATCATCATTGACGAAGCGCACGAGCGAAGCATCAATATCGACTTCCTGTTGGGATGCCTGCATCGGCTGCTGCCTCGGCGGCCTGAATTGCGCGTCATTGTCACGTCGGCGACGATCGACGCCGCACGGTTTGCAGCCCACTTCGGAGGTGCGCCGATCATCGAGGTCCCAGGCAGGACCTGGCCTGTGGAAGTCGTGCATTCGGATGAGTCGCCGGATCTTGAGGACTCCGACGCCATCGCGTCGGCCGTGCTTGAAGGCGTACGCCGCGTCGATGGCATGATCGGGGGAGAAGGGGATGTGCTTGTGTTTCTCCCGGGGGAACGGGAGATTCGCGCCTGCGTTCGAAAGTTGTCGGGCGTGTTTCGCAATCGGGAGGTTCTCCCGCTGTACGCCCGGCTGTCACTCAAGGCGCAGCAGCGTGCGCTCATGCCGACCCATGGGCGGCGGATTATCTGCGCGACCAACGTGGCTGAAACTTCGTTGACCGTTCCATCGGTTCGCGGTGTTGTCGATGCGGGTCTTGCTCGCGTTGGTCGGTGGTCCGCGAAGCGGCACGTGCAGCGACTTCCAGTCGAACCTGTCTCGAAGGCGTCCTGCGTGCAGCGCGCCGGGCGGGCCGGTCGCGTCGCGGCGGGGGTGTGTGTGCGGCTCTTCAGCGAGGAGGAGTTCGAGCAGAGACCGGAGGAACTGGAGCCGGAGATTCGGCGGACAGACCTTGCAGGCGTCGTGCTGAGAATGGCAGCGCTGGATCTGGGAAGGCCCGCCGATTTTCCGTTTCTTGACCCTCCCCGGCGTACGTCCGTACAGGAAGCAGAGCGTCTGCTCCGGGATCTCGGCGCGATGGAGCGGGGCAAGCTCACGCCGACAGGTCGCGCGATGGCGGCGCTGCCGGTCGAGCCACGGGTTGCCCGCATGCTTCTGGCAGCGAAGGACGGGCGGTGCCTGGACGCGGTGCTCGTGATCGCGGCCGGGCTTGCGGTGCCTGACCCGCGGATTCGGCCCTCGGGAAGTGAGCGATCGGCGGACGCGGCCCACCGCGACCTGTGTGGTGGCGGCGACTCGGATTTCCTGGCGATGCACAGGTTGTGGGATCGGTACATCGAGCACCTGCACGAGCATGGCTCGTCGGCGACCAGGCGTTGGTGTGTCAAACACCACCTGTCCTGGGTTCGCATGTTGGAGTGGAAGGCAATCCACGGCCAGTTGCGCCGGGCGCTTCGCGCGCCCGGGCTCTTGCGAGAAGCGACCCCGGAAGCGCGGCCCGGCCCGGTACACCGGGCGCTTCTGAGTGGGCTGGTTTCGATGGTTGGGCGGGCAACAGACGACGGTGGGTATGAAGGCATGGGTGGACGCGTGTTCCGGGTCCATCCCTCCAGTGTGCTCGCTCAGGCGAAGCCACCGTGGATCATGGCGGCCGAACTCGTCGAGACCACCCGGCTCTGGGCCCGAACATGCGCCGCGATTCATCCGACCTGGATTGCGCGTGCTGCGCCGCACCTGGTGCGTCGCGATTACCTCAAGCCCGCCTGGGACGCCCGCCGCGGGTACGCAACGGCCATCGAGCAGATTTCGCTTCGCGGGCTGGTCGTGTCGAAGGGACGCCGCGTCAATCTGGAGCCGATCGATCCCGAACTGGCCCGGTCGATCTTCATCGAACACGTGTTCGTCCGCGGGCGGGACGACCTGGGCCTGCCATCGCTTGCCCGGAGCCGGGCGGCGGAGTCCAGGGTCGCGTCGGCGGAGGACCGTCTGCGCACGCGGTCCCTCCTGCTTACGCCAACCGATCGCCAACGTCTCTGGGAGGCGAGGATCCCCGACGGTGTGATCGGGATGAAGTCGTTGCAGGCGTGGTCAAGAGACGACGGCGCGGCGAGTCTGCAGGTCCGACCGCAGGAATTGCTCCGCGACCCGGACGCTGGCCTGTTCGATCCCGCGGCATTCCCGGACTTCCTGGATGTGGGCGGGGGACCCATGGCGGTCGGTTACCGCTTTGCCGACGGCGCGGCGGATGACGGGGTGACGCTTCGCGTTCCCCTCGCGCTGCTCCCGGAGGTTTCGGCCGCTGCTGCGGCCTGGCTCGTTCCGGGGATGCGAGGTTGGCTGATCGAAGCGATGCTCAGGGGGCTTCCCAAGGAACTTCGCCGATCGTTCCAGCCCCTTCCTGACGCCGCATCCAGGTGCGCGTCGCAGTTGGAGGTGCGGGCGGGGGGCTTCCACGCGGCGCTCGCGGACGCGGCCTCACGCGTGGGCGGATGCGCGGTGAGGCCGGCCGATCTGGCGGGCGTGGACCTGCCTGCGCACCTAGTGCCGCGTTGGGAGATCCTGGACGGCACCCGAGTCGTGGCCGCAGGTCGCGATCTGGATCGAATTCGCGCGGACGTCCGCTCGCTTCGACTGGCTCGGGTCGCCGCGGCCGCGGCCGAACACCCGTTGGCTTCCACCGGCCACCGCGTCTGGCCGGTCGACGCGTTGCCGGCTCATGCGGAACTGGTCATTGCGGGCACGTCCGTTCAGGGCGACGTGGTGCTTGCGGATCGGGGCGGGCATGTCGATGTCGAAGTGGTGCCTCACGCCGCGGGGTCGGATGCGACGCACCACGCCGGTGTCCGCAGGCTCCTTGCAATCGAGTGGGAGGGCGAGATCGACGCGGCCGTGGACGCGGCGTTTGATGTCGGCCAGTGCGGGCTGTGGGCGGCGGCGTGGGGCGGATCGCAGCGGATTCGCGGCGACGCCAGGCTGCTGACACTTGAGTGCGCCGGCCTGGACGGCCGGCAGATCCGAACGCGGGGCGACATGGGCCGCTGCAGGGATCAGGTGTGGGGATCGCTGGCAACCGGCGCCTCTGAAGCGGCGGCCCTCCTGTCAGAGGTCTGGACGCAGGTGCCTCCGCTGCAGGCAGCCCTTGAACGCATGCCCGCGGGCGATCCGCTAACCGATGAACTGCGTGGCGTCCTCGCCCGGGTGCTCACCGGACTCTTTCCCGCCAGCATGCCCTTGCCGTGGGCGAAGCAGGTGCCTGCGTGGCTGGAGGTGGCGGCCCGGCGGGTCAGCCGGCGGGGCGTGGTCGATTCCGAACTGGAGGCGTGGAGCCGTCAGGTCGATCGGGGGCTGCGGGGCCGGGCATGCATCGGGTCGAGCCTGACGCAGATGATCTGCCTGCTCGAGGCATGGCGATCCAGCCGCTGGGGGGGGCCGGCAACGGTACCGGTGAACGCCGACGTCCTGAGGCAGCAGTGGGCAGCGGTGATGCGGGACGGCTGATCAGTTGGTGCGTGCCGGCTCGTGCAGGGGGCGGCGGCCGACCGAGTAGTAGGCAAATCCGATGTCGTGCAGATTGTCGTCGTGCCAGACGTTGCGTCCGTCGAATACGACGGTCGTTGCCAGTTTGGCCTTCATCAACTCGAAGTCGGGCGTGCGGAACTCATCCCACTCGGTGCAGAGCACCAGGGCAGCGCAATCGGTCAGGCACTCATACATGTCGTCCACATAGTCGATGTCCAACCCGTACTCGGGGAACGTCGCCTTGGCGATGGGGTCGAACGCCTTGATGCTCGCGCCTCTCTGCAGAAGTTCCTCGATGATCGTCTTGGCGGGGGCTTCGCGGACGTCGTCGGTGCGTGGCTTGAAGGCCAGCCCCCAGACGGCAAAGGTCTTGCCCGAGAGATCCTCCCCGAAGTGGGCGAGAATTCTCGCCAGGAACCAGTGCCGCTGCTGCTGATTGACCTCGTGGACCGCCTCGTTGAGCAGGCAGGGCAGACCGGAGTCCTGGCCCATTTCGATGACCGCGAGCGTGTCCTTCGGGAAGCAGGAGCCGCCGTACCCGAGTCCCGGGAAGAGGAACTTGTCACCGATTCGCTTGTCGGCGCACATGCCTTCCCGCACACGGGCGATATCGGCCCCGAAGAACTCGGCGAGCCGGGCGATCTCGTTGATGAACGAAATCTTGCATGCGAGCATCGCGTTGCTGGCGTACTTGACCATCTCAGAGGACTCGATGTCCATGAACATCAGCGGGTTTGACTGGGTCACGTAGGGCTCGTACAGCCGCGTCAGGAGTTCCCGCCCGCGTTCGCTCTCGATGCCGCACACCACGCGATCCGGATGCTGGAAGTCCTGGATGGCGTCGCCTTCCTTGAGGAACTCCGGATTGTCAGCGACGGAGAAGGGCTTGCTCGTCACGGCCGCAATGGCATCCCGGACCTTGGCGGTCGTGCCAACCGGGACCGTCGACTTGACGACGATGACCGGGTCCTCGACCGCGCACACGCCGGACTCGATCGCTTCGCCAATGTCCTTGGCGACCGCCATGACCGCCGACAGGTCGGACCGGCCATCCGGCCCGGTCGGTGTGCCGACGCAGATAAAGATCAGCTTCCCATCGGCGTAGGCCTCATCGCGGTCGCCCGTGAAGTGAAGACGGCCGCCCTTGATGTTGAGTGTCATCAGTTCGGACAGCCCAGGCTCGAAGATGGGGCACTCGCCCCGCCGCATCATGGCGACGCGATCCGGATTGATGTCCAGGCACGTGACCTGGTTCCCCGTGTTGGCAAAGCAGGTTCCGGTGACCAGACCGACGTATCCGCTTCCGACAATGGTGAGATGCATGGTGCAGCGTCCTCGTAATCCCTGAAAACCGTTGAGAATGCGGCATGGTATCAGCCATGTCGCACGGGTTAGGGTCTACATCGACGCGATCTTCTGCTCGGTTTCGAGGATTCTCGACTTCAGGCGAAGGTGAGGCGTGTCCATCGACCGAACACCGGAGTAGCCCCCGAGGTCGCTCGCCCCGACGACCCGGTGGCAGGGGGTCAGCAACGCCATGGGGTTGTTGCGCATGGCCGAGCCGGCAGCCCGCGCCGCGGTCGGGCGTCCGGCCATGGCAGCGAGTTGGCTGTAGGTTCTGGTCTCCCCGACGGGAATGCTGCGGCACGCCTCCCAACAGGCCTTCTGGAAGGGAGCGCCCTCAGGGACGCTCAGTGGCGGGGGTCCGACCCGTCCGCTCAGGCACGCCCGCACCCACGCGGTGACTCCGGGCAGCAGGTCGTCTCGCCGCGTGCCGGTCCGCGGGCCGTCCAGCAGCGACGCGAACTCGACCGTGACGGCGGGGCCGTCTGCGGTGATGATCACAGCGCCCACCGGAGTTTCGACACGGGTCCATTCCTGAGTCATCGGGGCTCTCTCCGGGCGTATTCCGGGGGGCGTGTTCAATGAGGCAGTGGGTGAGCGTCGCACATCGCCTGGACATCGGCACGAACCGAGGCCGCCACGCCGGCATCGCCTCGGGACTCCATGACCCGGTCCAGCAGGGCCGCGATCGCCACCATGTCCGCCGCGCCCAGGCCGCGGGTTGTCAACGCCGCCGTGCCGAGCCGCAGGCCGCTGGTGACCATGGGCGGCCGCGGGTCGTTTGGAATGCCGTTCTTGTTCGTGATGATTCCGGCCGCCTCCAACCACTTCTCGGCGTCGGCGCCGGTGAGGTCGGCGTCCCGGGGCTGAAGGTCCACGAGCAGAAGGTGGTTGTCCGTACCGCCTGTGCAGAGGCGATAGCCGTGTGAGACCAACGCGTCGGCAAGCGCCTGGGCGTTGGCAACCACGTCCGCCGCGTACTGTTTGAAGTCCGGTTGAAGCGCTTCGCCAAAGGCGACGGCCTTGGCCGTGATGGCGTGCATGAGCGGGCCGCCCTGAGATCCCGGGAAGACCTTGCGATCGACCTTCTTGGCGATGTCTTCGTCATCGCAGAGAATCAGCCCGCCGCGGGGGCCTCGAAGCGTCTTGTGTGTGGTCGTCGTCACGACGTCCGCGTGCGGGAAGGGGGAGGCGTGCACGCCGCCGGCGACGAGCCCGGCGATATGCGCGATGTCGGCCATGAGGAGGGCGCCGACGTCATCGGCAATGGCTCGGAACGCGGCGAAGTCGATCGCTCTGGGGTAGGCGGAGAATCCGCAGATGATCATCCTGGGCTTGACCTCCCGCGCCCTCGCCGCAATGGCGTCGTAGTCAAGCCGCTCGGTATCCGGGTCGACGTCGTAGTCATGGATCTCATAGAAGGTCCCGGAGAAGTTCGGCTTGAGCCCGTGGCTCAGATGCCCGCCCGACTTGATCGGAAGCGACAGGATTCGATCGCCCGGGGCGCACATGGCCATGAACGCGGCGATGTTCGCGTTGGCGCCGCAATGCGGCTGGACGTTGGCAAAGCCGCACCCGAAGAGTTCCTTGGCGCGATCCCGCGCGAGGTCCTCCGCTGTGTCGTGGTGTTCGCACCCTCCGTAGTACCGTTTGCCCGGGTAGCCCTCGGCGTACTTGTTGGTCATCCAGGTGCCCATGGCGTGCATGACGGCCGGGCTCACGTGGTTCTCAGAAGCGATGAGTTCCAGTGTTCCGGCCTGCCTCGCCGCCTCGGATCGCAGGAGCGATGCCACTGCGGGATCGGCCTGATCGAGCAGGGTGAGCAGATCCAGAGAGACGCTGTCGAGGGCGGAGTGGTCGGTCGTTGTCATGAGGGGAATCGTACGTTGAAACCTGCCGGCTGTATGGTCCCGGCATGCCGCCCGCCCCGATCCACATCGTGCTGCTCTCCCCCGAGATTCCCAACAACACGGGCACCATTGGCCGGACGGCCGCGGCTGCCGGATGTGTGTTGCACATCGTGCATCCGATCGGCTTTGAAATGTCGGAGAAGGCGCGGCGGCGGGCGGGGCTCGACTACTGGGATTCGGTCGACTGCCGCGAGCATGTGGACTGGGAGGCATTTCTGGTCACGGAGCGGCCCGGCCGGCTCTGGGTGCTGACGGCCCGGGCGGCCAGGCCGGTCTGGGAGGCCGACCTCCGCCCCGGTGACTACCTGCTTTTCGGGTGTGAGACCGGCGGCGTGCCAGAGGCGGTGCAGGCCTGGGCCGCGGACCGGTGGGGGCCTGAGTGCCGCATCGGCCTGCCGGTCAAGCCGCCTGCGCGCAGCCTCAATCTGGCGTGCGCGGTCACGGCAGTGGTCTACGAGGCCATCCGGCAGGGGGCTGCCGGCTGAGGCGGGAATGGCGGGCCACGCGGGCTCGCTATAGTGGGGGGTTCCGCCCCGGACATCCAACCCCCGGGGCCGTCGGGAGTCAGAAGAACATGGGAACCTACGGCACTGAACAGATTCGAAACGTCGCCCTCACCGGCACCAGCGCTGCGGGCAAGACAACGCTTGGCGAGGCAATGCTCGTTGCGTCGGGCGTGATTGGTCGGGCCGGAACCGTCGAGGCGGGCAACACCGTCAGCGATTGGGATGAACTCGAACAACAGTTCGGTCACAGCATTGACTCGACACTCCTGTCGCTGGATCACGGCGACTGCCACTTCAATTTGATCGATACCCCCGGTCGGGGAGACTTCATCGGCAAGGCAATGAGCGCCCTTCCCGCGGTCGAGACCATGGTGCTCGTGCTTGACCCAACGACCGGGCTCGATCCCGTGGCGCGGCGTCTCATGAAGACCGCCAAGGACCGCAATCTTCCCCGGGCCATCATCATCAACAAGATCGACGCCGCTACGGATCTCAGCGGCTTTCTGGATGGACTGAAGGAGACGTTCGGAAGCGAATGCTGCCCGATCAACCTTCCCTGCAACGGCGGCACGACCATTCTCTCCTGCTTCCAGGAGACATCGGGCGACTCCGATCTCGGTGACGTTGCCGACTTCCACACATCGCTCGTGGATCAGATCGTCGAGGTCGACGAAGCGCTCATGGAGAAGTACCTCGAGGACGGTGAGGTGGCGCCGGAACAGTTGCTTGGACCGTTCCGCAGAGCCATGCGGGAGGGGCATCTGGTTCCGGTCGGCTTCGCGTCGGCTCGAAACAACGTCGGCGTGACTGAACTCATGGATCAGATCGCCAGGCTCTTCCCGAATCCGGCAGAAGGCAATCCTCGCCCGCTGCAGCGGGTCACGGATGACGGCCGCGAGGACATGACGGCGTGTGTGGACGGCGATACTTCACCGATCGGCCACTGTTTTAAGGTCGCGTCGGACCCGTTTGTCGGCAAGCTCTGCTTCTTCCGCGTCCATCAGGGGACCGTCGATAACAGCACGAACCCGCGTGTGGGTGACAGCAAGAAGGGCGTGCGGCTCGCTCACCTCTACCGATACTGCGGCAAGAATCACGATGAGGTGCACTCCGCTGTTCCCGGCGACATTGTGGCAGTCTCCAAGGTCGACGAGATCGCCTACGACAACGTGCTTCACCTCGATGGAGATGGCTGGATCGCCATGAACTCCATCACGCTTCCAAAGCCCATGTTCGGATTGGCGATCGAGACAACGACCAAGGGGGCTGAGGCAAAGCTGGGTGACGCGCTGGCGCGGATGCAGGCAGAAGATCCGACGTTTGTCGTCGAACGCAACGCGACGACTCGCGAGATGGTGATTCGTGGCATCGGCGAACTTCACCTTCGGGCCAAACTTCAACTGCTGAAGGATCGATACGGGGTTGAAGTCGATACGCATCCGCCCAAGGTCGCGTACAAGGAAACGATCACCGGCAAGGCTGAGGGCCATCATCGGCACAAGAAGCAGTCTGGCGGCTCAGGCCAGTTCGGCGAGGTCTTCCTCCGGGTGGAGCCTGCGGCCGATGGCTCGGAGGACGTCGTCGGTGGTCTGGAGTTCGTGGACGACACCTTTGGCGGGTCCGTGCCCAAGCAATTCCTGCCCGCCATTGAGAAGGGTGTTCGCAGGGTCATGTCGGAGGGGGCCATCGCCGGCTATCCGCTGCAGAACATCAAGGTGTCGGTGTACGACGGAAAGCACCACCCGGTGGACTCCAAGGAAGTTGCCTTTGTGACGGCGGGCCGACGCGCATTCATCGACGCCATTCAGAAGGCGTCGCCGGTGCTGCTTGAGCCGTTCGTCAAGCTTGAAGTGACCATTCCGTCCAGTTACATCGGCGACATCTCGTCGGATCTGTCCGGCCGACGCGGCCGAATCCAGGGCACCGACATGCTGCCGGGCGATCAGGCGATTGTGCAGGCCGAGGCGCCCCTGTCGGAGGTCATGACCTACGCCAACCAGCTCAAGTCCATCACGGGCGGCGCCGGCAGTTACGTGATGGAGTATTCGCACGACGAGAATACGCCTCCGAATGTGCAGGCCGCGGTCGTGGCGGCGTTCAACCCTCAGGAAGACGAAGACTGATCCCCGCTCGGGCCGGGCGGCGGGGCGGTACCCTGTGCCCATGCACGTGCGAACCTGTGATCCGGCTCAAGCCACCGAGGTTTCAGCTGACGACGTGACCGGCGTGGCCATGCAGATGATGGTCGGCCGTGAGGACGCTGCGCCGAACTTTGCCATGCGGCACTTTGTCGTGGCCCCCGGGGGGCATACGCCCCTGCACCAGCATCCGTGGGAGCACGAGGTGTATGTCGTCGAGGGTCACCTGCAGGCCGAGTGCAACGGGGAGCGGCGGAGCGTGTCGGCTGGCGATGTTCTGCTTGTTCCGTCGGGAAGCATGCACCAGTTCGTCAATAGTTCCGACGCAGACGCCAGATTTCTCTGCCTCGTTCCGCTCGCTTCCGAGTGCGGGCAGGACGTCCCGGGAAGCTGATGTCGTGAATCACGCGCACATGACCCCCTGGACCGCCGCGTGGAGCTTGCTGCTCCTGGCCGTCTCCATGGTGGTTGTGGTTGCGGGCGTGCTGTTCTCGGCCGAACCATGGGGCGTTGCCATGATGGTTGCCGGCGCGGCCTCGGCCGCGCTGTGCGGTATCGGGCTGGTTCTTGGGCAGGCCGTCATCGCGTTTCTGGGCTCCCTTGCGAGCGGGTGTGGCGGCATGGTCTTCGCGGCGTTGGCTGAGCCGACCTCGGCGTGGGCCTCGCCCGTGCTCACAGCCGGGCTACTCGGGCTGGTCGGCCTGGGCCTTCTCGGCGCGACTCGAATGATTGCGACCGTTCAGGGACGCGAGCGGACGCATCGGATCGCCACATTGCTGCAGGAAGTGCATGAAACAAGCATGCTCAGCGATCTGGCCAAGCGGATTCTCTATCGAGACCGGGAGATGGATCTCATCCGCAGCGCCATCGAAGAGGACATCGAACGCGGGGACTACAACTCGGGCCTCGTGCTGTGCAGCGACCTGGAGCGGCTCTTCGGGTACACCGATGCCGCTGAGCATCTGCGGCAGCGGGTGCTCCTTGCAAGAAACAGCCAACTGGCCGCAAGCATTTCGGAAGAACTGGCGGCGGTGACGGCCATGCTTGACGAAGGGCGGGTCCAGGACGCGGAGGCTGCCGGCAAGCGGCTTCACCGTGTGTATCCGGACACGCCCGGCGTTCACGGTCTCGACGCCCGCATTCGCAGCGCGAAGTTGCAGATGCGGCGTGAACTTCGCGCCGAGTTTCTCCAGGCGGCGGAGCGAGGCGACACGCGGCGGGCCATGACGCTTCTGCGTGAGTTGGATCACCAGATGTCGCCCGAGGAGGCCGCCGAGATTCAGTCCGTGGCCGAGCAGACGGTGGCCCGCCACCGGGAGGCGTTGTCAGCTCGATTCAAGATGGCTGTCAGCGACCATCGGTGGTTGGAAGCCGTGGCGGCGGGGGAGGAGATTGTTGAGGAGTTCCCCAACGACCGCATGGCTGCAGAAGTTCGCGAGATGCTGGACCGACTGAAGGTCCGGGCGTCCGCGGAGGAGGAGGAGGACGCATGAGGATTCCGGCACGATGCTGCGTTTGCGTACTTGCCATCGCTGCGGGGGGATGCGTCATGGAGGACCTTGATGACATCGGCCGCATGTTTGATGTGCCGACGCCAGGGCAGGCCGCGCGGTGGGCGCTTGATCAACACGATCCGGATCGCCGCAGAGAGGGTCTGGTACTGCTCAGTACGGCGACGTTCGGTGGAGCCGAGGTCTACGTATCGCTGTACCGGGATTATGTTGAAAACGATCCGAACCCGCTGGTCAAGGCCGCAGCGATTGCTGCGCTCGCTCGCCACGGCAAACCTGCGGACGCATTGTTGATTGCCCCGTGGGCCAGGCGATCCGTCTCCGACAACGTGACCGTTCGATGGGCGGCGGTGCAGGGGCTTCAGAGGCTGCACCAACGTGACGTCGTGCCGGTGCTGGTCGACGCGGCGCTTGACCTTGAAGAGCAGAGCGAGGTTCGCGGCGCTGCATGTGTCGCCATGGGGCAGTACCCGGAGGACCGGGTCGCCCGCGCGCTCATCGCGGTTCTGGACGCCAGAGAACTTGCCATCAATGCCGATGCAGCCCAGTCGCTTGCCATGCTGACGGGGGAGGACTTCGGCATGGACATCACGGCATGGCGGAACTGGTACGAACACGCCCGCACGCAGGGCGACCCGTTCTCCGGTGGCGGCGAGTACCGCTATCCGACGTACGCTCGGGACACGGTCTGGTGGGAACACATGGCCTTCTGGTTGGACGAGCAGTACGAGCCATCACTCAGACCGGCCGGCCTGCGGGACTCTACAGAGCGGAGCACGTGGGACGACTTTGACGGGGCCCGGGAGGGTGGTCCGCCGCCGGCGGGCGATGGCTGAAGCGGCGCCTCAGGCCGAGGAAGCCGCCGAGGAGCAGGGGCGGATCCGGTCAGGGGCGTTGGTCGGGCGGTCGCTTCCAGCCGCGATTCTGATCGTCGGTCTGCCTGTCCTCCTTCAACAACTGCTTGGCGCATGCGTCGGTCTGGTCGACAAGATGCTTGCGGGCGGGCTGCCGCAGGACATCGTCGTGTCGGCCATGGACGGGCTTGGGGTTGGTTCCTATGTCGGGTGGTTCATAGGCATTGCGATGGGCGGCCTTGGGATTGGCGGCCAGGCGATCATTGCCAGAGCGATTGGTCGCGGGGACCGGGGCGAAGCCGAGCGGGCCCTGGGGCAGGCCATTGCGTTGAGTTTCGGGTGGGGCTGTCTCGTTGGCATTGCGGCCTGGGTGCTTTCGCCTGCCATGGCGGCGTTGTGCGAATTGCGAGGCGACGCGGCCGGGCACCTTGTGGCGTACGTCCGCGTGCTTTCGCTGTCGATGCCGTTCTGCGGGCTCATGATGGTTGGCGCGATGTGCCTGACTGGAGCGGGCGAGACGGTGCGGCCCGCGGTGATCGCGGTGGTTGTCAATGCGTTCAACGTCGTTTTCAGTTGGGTGCTGTCCGGGGCTGACTTTCGGCTGCCCGGGTTGGTCATCGAGAACACGCTGGGCGTGGACCTCGGTGTGGCCGGCATTGCTGCGGGGACGGCGATCGGCTACTTCGTGGGCGGCGTGTTGACGCTGGTGGTGCTGGTGCGGGGGGTTCGAGATCTGGCCCTTCGGATTGACTTCATGCGGCCGATCCGATCGATGATCGGGCGGGTCGTGCGTATCGGTGTGCCGAACTTCCTCGAAGGCGTTTCAATGTGGACGGCCAACCTGGGCGTGCTTGCAATCATCGGAATGATTGCGGGACGTGAGGTTCAAAGTGCCATCACGGCAGCAACTGGCTCGGGATCGCTCGCGGAGCCGACGGCCGGGGAAGGCCTTGCCGGAGCCCACATCATTGCCGTTCAATGGGAGTCGTTCAGTTTCCTGCCGGGATTTGCGATCGGCACAGCGGCGGCGGCGCTCGCCGGCCAGTACCTCGGCGCCGGCAATCTCCGGATGGCCAGGCGAGCCGTGTTCGTCTGCACGGGGCTGGCCATTGCGCTCATGGGGACCCTTGGCGTGCTCTTCATGCTTCTGGGCACGCCGCTGACGGAACTCATCAGCTCACAACCTCGGCACATGGCGTTGGTGCCGGAGTTGCTCTTCATCTGCGGCACGACGCAGATCTTCTTTGCGGTGTCCATGGTGGTCCGCCAGGCGTTGCGGGGCGTCGGTGACACCGTGTGGACGTTCACCATCACCACCGTGTCGTGCTATGGCGTGCGGCTGCCTGCCGCGTGGTTCTTCGGCATTGTGCTGGACTACGGACTCGTTGGCGTGTGGATCGGCCTGTGCGGTGAGATCGCCGTGCGTGCAGGGCTGTTTCTCTCGCGGTTCCTGCACGGCGGGTGGGCCCTCAAACGCGTGTGAGCATCCGGCGGGTCAGGCGTCCGTGGGGGCGTCCGCGGGGGCTGCGGCATCGGCTGCCGGCTTGGCTGCAGCTTCTGCCGCTTTGATGCGGTCGATCTTGGCCTTGTCGGGCCCGAGGATCAGCGTCATGCGGCGACCGGCCATCCGAGGTGTCATCTCGACCTTCGAGATGTCCGAGAGTTTCTCGATGACATCCGCCATTCGCTGATTGCCCCGTTCCTTGTGAAGCATCTCGCGGCCACGGAAGTTCTGGACGATCTGAACCTTGTGCCCGTCCATCAGAAACTTCCTCGCCTGCTCCATGCGTATGGCGATGTCGTGCGGGTCGATCTTCATGGATCGGCCCAGGCGGACTTCCTTCATCTCGGCGGCCTTGGACTTGGCCCGGTTGGACTTTTCCTTCTTCGACTGCTCGTACCGATACTTGCCGAAGTCGAGAATTCTGCAGACCGGTGGATCGGCTTCCGGAGAGACTTCGACCAGGTCGAGCCCGGCCTCGCTCGCCATCTGGACGGCGTCTCTGACGTCGACGACGCCAACCATGTTCTCGTTCTGATCGATCAGTCGGATGGGCGACTTTCGGATCTGGTCGTTGATACGCGGAAGCTTGCGGATGTTCTCCTGCTGTCCGAAGTAGCGGCGTCGGCGGGCGATGAGTAAGTCTCCTGGAAGTCAGTGCGCAGCGACTACCCCGTCCGGACTGGAAGGGGTGTTGAATGTGATGAGGGCGGGGAGCGCAGAACGACTCATGCGCGGTGGTCGTCGTCGTGTCGGCTCAAACAGCTCGGCATCCGGCTCGCTCCTGCGGTGGACTGCCCACCGCGAACCCGCAATCTACCTCGGTCGTGGCCGGGAAGCAAGGAACTGAGGGGTTTTCGGGAGATCCGCCGGGGCCAGACCCCGCGTGCTGGGGGGGCCTCAAGCGGTCGATTCCACGGCAAACAGGGTCTCCGCCAATGTTGCGGCCGTACGCGTCTGCACCTCTCGGTCAAGTGCCTCGACAAAGTCATCGAGCGGGACGGCGCCGAGGTCTTTCTCGATGCCGCGGGCTCGGACGCTGACCGTGCCCGCCTGGGCATCTCGCGGCCCGACGATCAGGAGGTACGGAATCCGCTGCGATGCCGCCGAGCGAATGCGGGCCTGCAGGCGTTCATTGCCATCGTCAAGGACCGCCCGGCGGCCGGAGGCAACCAACGCCTCATGCACGGTGGCGGCGTACTCGGACGACTTCTCGCTGACGGGAAGCACCCGAACCTGCTCGGGGGCCAGCCATGTCGGGAAGGCGCCGGCAAAGTGTTCGATCAGGAATCCGATGAATCGCTCCATGGAGCCGAACGGGGCGCGATGGATCATCACCGGTCGGTGTGCGGCGTTGTCGGAGCCGATGTACGACAGGTCAAACCGCTCGGGGAGGTTGTAGTCGACCTGCACGGTGCCGAGTTGCCACGATCTTCCAATGGCATCTCGAACCACAAAGTCGATCTTCGGTCCATAGAAAGCGGCCTCTCCGGGCTCGGCTTTCCACGGCACGCCGAGTGTCTCGGCGGCCGTTCTGCACGCAGCCTCCGCCCGGTCCCAGTTCTCCGGGCTTCCGACGTACTTCGTGGAGTCGGGGTCGCGCAGACCCACTCGCACGTCAAACGAGTCAATGCCAAGCGTCCCAAAGATGATCTGCACCAGTTCCAGGCACCCTCGGACTTCGTCAAGCACCTGATCTTCCGTGCAGAAGAGGTGCGCATCGTCCTGCGTGAAGCCGCGGACGCGCAGCATCCCGCCGAGTTCTCCGGACTGTTCATATCGATAGACCGTTCCGAACTCGGAGAGGCGTACCGGGAGATCGCGATAGCTCCGAGGTTCCCCCGCGAAGATCCGGATGTGCATGGGACAGTTCATCGGTTTGAGCAGATACCCGTCGATGTCGCCCTCACGCAGCCGATTGGACAGGTCCGCGCACGAGCAGCCTTCGTCGGCCATCTCCCGAAGCTGGTCAGGGTCAACCAGCGGGGGGTACTGGCTGTCCTGGTAGTACGGGAAGTGCCCCGAGGTGCGGAAGAGGTCGAGTTTGCCGATGTGGGGCGTGAACACGGCGTCGTATCCCTGCCGGGTCAGTTCCGCACCAATGAAGTCCTGCAACTCCTGGCGGATCGTGGCCCCCGCAGGTGTCCAGAGAACGAGCCCCTGACCCACCATGTCATCAATCCGAAACAGCCCCAACTGCCTGCCAATCACCCGATGGTCACGCCGGCGAGCTTCTTCGAGGCGTTCAAGATGCGCCGCGAGCCGTTTCTTGTCCGGGAAGGCGGTTCCGTACAGCCGTGTCAGGCGGTCCGATGTGACGTCGCCGTGCCAGTGGCTTGCCGCGACCGACATGAGTTTGAACGCGCCGATTCGCCCCGATGAGGGTGCATGCGGCCCGCGGCACAGATCGTCCCAGTCGATGCCAGGCTCACCCGTCGTGTACCAGGACAACCGATCGGCGCCTGAGTCAACGGCTCTGCGGGCATTGTCGAGTTTGTACTTGCTGCCCTCGCCTTCAAGCCGGGCCATTCCGTCTTCAACGCACGCCTCCGTCAGCGTGAATGGCCGATCGGCCTTCACGATCTCCGCCATGGCAGCCTCGATCCGCTCAAAGTCGTCCGTGCTGATCGCGGTGCCGTCAGGGAGCGCAATGTCGTAGTAGAAACCGTCCTCGACGGGCGGTCCGTAGACCAGTTGGGCTTCCGGAAAGATCGCTTGAACAGCCTCGGCCATGACGTGCGCGGCGCTGTGGCGAATGAGCCAGAGCAGGTCGTCATCGCAGTCGGCGTCGCCCCGTGGCGGGGTGAGCAATGCCAGTTCCGCGTCGCTGGAGATGGTGTGGTGAATGCCGACCAGTTCGCCGTTCACGCGGGCACCGATCGCCGCCTTGGCGAGTCCGGGCCCGATGTCGCTCGCCACTTGCAGTGGGGTCGTGTCCGCGTCGTACTGGCGGGTGGAGCCGTCGGGGAGGGTGATGGTTGGCATTGGAACGCTGCTCAATTCTGCTCGGTGAAGAGGTCCTGCTGCCCCGGATGGTCCCTGGGCTGCGACTGAAGATTGGATACTTCGGTGGCCAGTTCGGTCAGCGAGTCAAACTCCTGATACTCGCTGGCATACCTGATGTAGGCGATCTCGTCGAGGTCCCGAAGCGCCGCTGAGACACGCTTGCCAATCTCGACGCTGGGGACTTCGCGGTCGAATTCCCGCCGCACTTCTCGCTCGATCCGCTCGACCACGTCCTCCTTGGCCTGCTCGGCGACCGGCCGCTTGCCGCAGGCCGCCAGAATGCCATGAAGGATGTTGTCTCGGTTGAAGGGAACTCGCGTGCCGTCCTTCTTGACGACCACAAGCCGCCCTGAAGACTCTGCCCGCTCGTAGGTCGTGAACCGCCACGAGCACAACTGGCACTCCCGGCGGCGGCGCACGACGTGTCCGCCGTCGGAACTCCGGCTGTCGACGACCTTGTCGTCGTCCTGATTGCAGCGGGGGCAGATCATGGGGTCGGGGCCATGGTACCGCCGGCCCTCCCGGGTGCTACTTGACCAGCGCCTCGCGGGCGTCCTGGCTGGCATAAAGGATGCGAAGGCAACCCTTGCACTGGACGATCTCGTCCGGTCTTCCGGTGACCCGGCTGACGATGTCGAACGGAAGGTGCACATTGCAGGTGTCGCATGCGTACTCGCGGCGGCGTTTGTCAATCAGTTCGATGCTCGCCATGGCCTCGCCCTCAAAGTCGTCGGCGAGTCCGTTGAACAGCGTTTCAACGTCTGAGGGAATGCTGGTGGCCTTCTCGGCGCGTTCGGCCTCAAGTTCCGCGAGCGAGTCCTTGATCTCATCCCGGCGGGAGGAGAGTTCGGTCTCGGCAGACTCGATGACCTTGGCCCGCTCCGCGATCCGCTCATCGGCCTCGGCAAGCTGCCCGTCAATCTCCTCGATGCCGGAGAGTTCGGCGAGCGTCTGCTCATCGATACCGGAGCGCTTGTCCTTGAGTGCGTTGACCTCGGCGAGCACGGCGTGGTACTGCCGCGACGAGGATGTTGAATTGAGTTCCTCTCGAAACTTCTCAATCCGCTCGTCGATGCCGGCGGCCTCGGTCTCAAGGTTGCCTGCGTGAGCCTGACGTTGCCTCTTGCGTGTTTCCAGTTCGTCGCGGCGAGTCTGCAGTGTCTGCATGTGTCCCTGCTGAACACGCAGGTAGGTCTCCGCGGAGTCGACGCGAGATCGCAGGCTTCGCAGTCTGCGGTCAACCTGAAAGAGCGCGAGGAGATCTTCAATGAGCGTCATGGGGCACTCCGGGGCAAACGAATCGTGGCTGCGCAGTGTAGCACGGTCCCCCGCGGCGCCGAGCAATTCATGGCGTTGCCGGCACGCCCGCAAGCGTCAGGACGAGCCACGCGACCGGGCCTGCAAGCAGGATTGAATCAAGCACATCCATGACGCCGCCCATGCCGGGGAGCGTCGAGGCGCTGTCCTTGGCGCCGCACCCACGCTTCAGCAGGCTCATGGTCAGATCTCCCCCCTGGCCGGCGACAGCGAGCACCAGGCCAAGCACCGCTGCGAGCGGCCAGCCGATGGCTGCGAATCCGGCATCCGCCAGCACGTGCGATGCAGCCACCGACACCAGGATGGCGGTGATGCACCCTCCGATCAGCCCCTCGACCGTCTTCCCCGGGCTGAGCCATGGAATCAACTTGTGGCGGCCGATGGAACATCCCGTGAAGTAGGCCCCGATGTCACATGATTTCGTGATCAGGACGATCGCCGCAATCCACCAGGCCGAAAGATCCTCCCGGAGGAGCAGATAGAAACCGAGTCCGATGCCGACATAGAGGGCCGTGCCGGTCGTGACGGCGGCGTCGGCAAGGACGCCCTCGGTCCGCTTGCCCTGGGCGTGCACCACCATGGACGCGAACCACAGGCCGAGTGTGACCAGTACCGCCCATCCCGCCTCGCCGGCGGCGCCGCCGGTCCACATGGCGACGAGAAGCGAACCGCTGCCGACGATCGTCAGGACTGGCGCTGCGCGGCGGCCGGACGCGGCTGCAACTCGGGACAACTCCAGGCCTGCAAAGACGCTCGCTACCAGACAGATGATCAGGAGGGGCAGCCCCGGTGGCAACGCGGCGCCGCTCAGGGTGAGGCCGCCCGTCTGCTCGTCCAGCCAGACGACCAGTAGCAGGACCGCAACGAGCACCGGGCCGGTGACCAGCCGCTTGCTCAACATGTTGGAGCGCCCTGGTCGCCGAGCCCATCGATGCCGCCGGCGAGCGACCGCACGCACGCGAATCCTCGATGGCTCAGGTACCGCGTGACGATGCGGGAGCGGCGTCCGGTGCGGCAATACACCACGACCATCCGCGACTTCCAGCGGTCCAGTTCGTCCAGCCGCACGCTGATTTCCTGCATGGGCACCAGTTCCGCACCGGGCAGATGCCTCTCGTCGAACTCCGGAACCGTCCGGCAATCGAGCAGCAGCAGGTCCTCAAAGCGACGCTTCAGCAGGGGAAGGTCGGAGGGCCGAACTTCCCACACGTCACCCTCGGCGGCGGATGCCGGCTCAGGCGGGGGACTGTGCGCGTCTCGCGGGGCTGGCATGGGTCGATGGTACCGGGATCACTCCGGCAGAATCGTGCGGATCGCCTCGGCGACCGCGTCCTCATCGAATCCGCGGCGTGCCAGTCGGCCTGCGAGCCGCCGCGCCGCCACCTCCCGCGGAAGCCCCTTCAGCCCGCGTGCGGCTCGGCGGGTCGCTTCTTCAAGGTCGTGGTGGCCGTCGCGGTCTTGCATGGCCGCGTCCACAGCGTGGGCCGCGTGGTCCTGCGTGAATCCTCTGCTCGTCAGCATCTGCATCAGGCGAGCCCGGCCGACCGGTTCCTTGCGGAGCGTCTCGACGACCAGTTGAGCCGCCGCGCGGGCGTCATCCAGAATCCCATCCTCGGCCAGCCCGTCAAGGACGATGCCGATGTCCTCCTCCGTGCCATGCGTTGCCAGTCGCGATTCGAGTCTGGCCCTGCTTGCGGCCGCCCGGGAGAGCGAGCGAATGGCCCGCAGTCGCAGCGCGACGCGGCGACCGGCCAGTTCAAGTTGGCCGCGTCGCGACGCATCCAGCGGCTCGCCCACGCGCAGGCCAAGCGTCTCGACATCGATGCGCCGAACGCGGGCCACGCAGCGATCGCCGCAGTGCACCAGGCGAAGGTCCGGCTCTCGGGGATCCGCCGTGACGGACGTGATGCAGGGCGAGTCAGCCATCGAGCCGAAGCGTGACTCTGAGTTCCGCAAGTTCGGAGTAGGCCTTGTCATCCCCCTGGGACTCGGCAATCTCCAGGCCGCGGTCAATGGCGGCGGCCGCTTCGGGCTGCTTCCGGAGTTGGGCGAGCGACCGGGCCAATTGAAAGCAGGCGTAGGGCTGGTCGGGGTCCGAGACGAGTGACTGCTCTAGGTGCGCCGCTGCCGCCTGATGTTCGTCCCGTCCGGCGTACTCCATGCCGAGCGCATAGAGGCAGAATGCGTCCTCGGGGTCGGCATCGAGCATTCGGCGGAGTTGTTCAATGCGGTCTGCCATGGTGGTCGGTTGGTTGGTCCTTTCGTATCCTTCACCGCATGCCAATCACCCGGCTCAGCGGCCCGCCGCCCATCCTACTCCTGACGATGCTCCTGGGAGCCGCAGGGGGATGCGCTTCACAATGGAAGCCTGTGACGTCTACGCGTCCTCAGACCGAGTCGATCAGGATCGACCACTCGACGCATGGCACGCAGCGGCGGATGCAGGTGCAGGATCAGGCCTGGTACCAGTTGTCAGGGACCAGTCTGCTGGCCCTTGACCAGCAAGGACGGGTGATTTCAACGACGCATCTGGCTTCGCCGGGCTCGGCGCCGAACGCATCCGACCTGGTCGTGACCGATACCGAGGTCGCGGTGCTGCTCGGAGACGCCGAAGTTGTCGTGCTCGATCGCACCAATCCCTGGAGACCGGTCGAGGTCGACCGGGTGAGCGGGTCGGATCTGGGCTTCTGGCCGCAAGGGCTGGAATCGTGGGGCGATGGCGTCGTTGCGGTCGGGCCGGGCGGTGCCCGGACATTTGACGGCGAGGTCGTGGTGCGAACAGACGGCGAGCCGGTGACGTGCGTGGTCGCCGCCGGCGGCCGCGTCCTGCACGTGAGCGGTCGGCGGATCCACCGGCGAGCCGGCGGTCAATACCTGGGGACGGCCTCTCTTCTCGAGGTGGCCGAGCCTCATCCGACGCTTCCGGAAGGGGCCATGCTGTTTGCGCGGAACGAGCGGTCCGGCGGGCTGGTCGGTGTACTCGGCGCGGATTGCAGAGAACTTCATGCGGAGCAATGGACGTCGGCGGTTCCGGGCGAGGTGCTTCGGCTGCGTCAGGACGGTGGCCGCGTGCTTGTGGTCTCCACGGAGGGCTTCGGTGTCTACCGGCTGACCAGTGATGGACTGGTTCGCGCATTCTGGACCGATGTCGAGGGCGTGCAGGACGCGGACTGGCTGGACGAGCATCGACTGGCCGTCGCGGGCACGTTCGGGCGGGGCATCGTGAATACCCAGCGGGCCAATCCTCTGGACTCGCCCGAGCACTGGACCCATGCGCCAGCCGGGCTCACCCGGGCAGCCTCCGACGGGGAAATGTTGATTGCCGACACGCCGCACGGTCGGTGGGCCTACCGACCGGGGCGTGAGCCTGAGCGGATTGACTCGGATGGTTCGGCGTTGGCTGCGCCGGCCACGACCGCCTCGGTGCTCGGCTGGACCGTGACGATTGAAGAGGACGGGTCCGCTGAGATGGAGACGCCGGGAGGCGTGCAGCGGCTCCATCCGCCGGGCGGCGGCCGCTTCCGGTGCGTCGCCTCGACCGAGGACGCGTTCTGGTTGGGACACGACCGGGGCATCCTGCTGCTGATGTTGTCGGGGGACGACAGCGAAACGGCGAGGCGTTTGGGCGTGCTCATCGACGGGCCGGTGATCGCCATCGAACCGCTGATCCTCGGCGGCGGCGTCGCGTATGCGTCCACCCACGGTGGGTTCGGCGTGGTCCGCGAGGTGTACTGAGCGACCGGGCCGGATTACGGCGTGGCACACGAGCAGCGTTCGGGCCGCCCGTATCTTGCGCACACCGGGTGGTCGCCGCACGTGCAGTGGCGGGCTTTACAGGCGTAGCGGCCGTGAAAGACCAGCAGGTGGCTGAGCATCGTCCATCGGGCTCGCGGGAAGCGGGCCATCAGGTCCTGTTCGATCCGATCCACTTTGCCTTCGTGATCGGTGAGGTCGAACCGCCACGCCAGCCGCGCGACGTGCGTGTCCACCACCACGCCTTCGTTGACGCCGAAGGCATTGCCGAGCACGACATTGGCCGTCTTTCGAGCGACGCCTCGCAGCGTGATCAACTCCTTCATCGTGCGGGGCACTTCACCGCCGTACTCGTCCCGGACGCGGCGCATCGACTCGACGACGGCCTTGGCCTTGTTTCGGAACAGCCCGATGGTGGCGATGTACGGTTCAATGTCCGCAGGCTCCGCTGCCGCGAAGGCTTCGACGCTTGGGAACGCCGCAAAGAGGGCCGGGGCCGCGGCGTTGACCGCCACATCCGTGCTCTGCGCCGAGAGAATGGTCGAGATCAGCAGTTCGTGAGGCTTGGTCCAGGTCAACTCACACGTGGCATTCGGCCACGCTGCCTCCAGCGCTTTGTACAGCCGGGTCGCTCGCGCCTTCTGCGCCGGCGTGGCGGTCGGAAACTGTTTCGCGGGGCTCATGCTTCAGGCCTGACCGGCGTCCCGTCCACCCAGGTCGTTCCGTCGGCCCATACCTCCCGTTTCCAGATCGGAAGACGGACCTTGAGCGTGTCGATGAGCCAGCGGCATGCTTCGAAGGCTTCCGCCCGGTGCCCGGCAAGCACTTCGATGGCAACGCTTGCCTGGCCCGGGGCAACCTTGCCCGTCGCATGTTGCAGCCTGATGGCGTGGAGGGGCCATCGGGCTGCGGCTTGCGTCGCCAGTTCCTGCATCAGCGGGGCCACCATCTCCGGATGGGTTTCGTAGTCAAGATGGTGCAGCTCGCCGTGTCGCTCATGTTGCTCCGCCCGCGTCCTGCCGAGGAAGACGACCTCGGCGCCGCAGGCGGGGGTGTGGTCGAAGCCACACGGCTCGACCGGACCTGAGACGAGGGAGGTCTCGATGTGGGGCGGGCTGCACATACCGTCACGGTATCGCCTGCTAGGCTTCCGCGCATGGTTCAGGGCGATGACTTCCCGGACGCGCCGTTGGCGCCGACCGTGTGCGAACTCGGGCCGGACCTGCGGGAGTCGATCGCCCGCCTCGGGCGATCGGGGTGGCGGGCTGCGCAGCTGGCTGCTTCCGGGCCCCATGGCCTTCGACCTCGGGCCATGACCAACTCGGCCCGGCGTGACCTGGCACTGACGCTCCGGCGGGCCGATGTGATGGCCGCCGGTCTGGACGTCTGGATTCCGGTCGAGCACTTTGAGGATGACGCCACCGTCGAGCGGGCGATTGAAGCGGTGCAGGCCGCGTGTGGTCTCGCAGGCGAACTGGGGCGGTGTCCGGTGACGATGCGGCTGCCCTCCACGCCGCTTCCAGCCGATGTGCAGGCGGCGATCGGCCGCTCGGCCGGGCAGGCAGGGGTCTGCATCGCGGCGGCGGGCGTGGCCGAGCGACCGGCGTGGTGCATTCCGTGCGTTGATCCGCCCGTGTATCTGGAAGCCGGAGAGGATCCCGTGGCTGCGGCGGCCAATCCGCTGGCGGCGGTGCGGTTCTGTGATCTGGTCGATGGCGTCCGCGGGCCGCCCGGGGCGGGGGGCCGCCTGGACGTGCTGGCCTACCGAACCGCCTGCAAGGTGGCCGCGCCCCACCGCCCGGTGGTCGCGGATGTGCGTCTACTGGCGGATCCGCCGGCTGCGCTGGCCACCATGCGGCGGGTATGGAACGCGGCCTGATGATGGACGGTCGGTCGTGTCGGGAGAGCGGTACACTTGCCGCCATGGCCGGACTGCTGCATGGCGTGGACATCGTCGACATCGATCGGATTGGTGACCTTGTGCAGTCCCACGGCGATCGATTCGTGACGAGAGTGTTTACCGAGCCGGAGCGGCGGTACGCCGAGTCCTCCAGGCCCGGCCGCCTGGAGCGATACGCTGCGAGGTTTGCCGCCAAGGAAGCCGTGTTCAAGGCGCTCGGATGCGGCTGGGCGGGGGGAACCGCGTGGACCGATGTGTCCGTGTCGCACCGGGAGGGAGGCGGGCCTGAGGTGTCGGTTGCAGGCCACACCGCGACGCTTGCTGCGGCGAAAGGCGTTCAGCGGTGGGAGATTTCGCTCTCCCACGCGGGGGGGCTTGCCATGGCAAGTGTGATCGGAGTTCAAGGAGATGCTGTCGATGGCTAGGCGGGGCTCGCGTCCTTCGCTCTATGAAGTCGGCCAGCCGCGGCTCAGCCGCGGCGGGCAGGAGACCGGGCCGGACGGATCCGCGGGCGAAGCAGCCCCGGGTCGGACCAGCCTGCGGATCCCGCTTGGCTTCATGTGGCTGATCGTTCTCGGCGGCGCAGCCCTGGTGATCATCGCCTGGGTGGCCGGCCGCGGCGCTGGCGTCGAGGAGGCTCGGACGGCCGGCGCGCTCGAGGCCGCGCAGGCCCGCGTCACGGACCCCTTGCACGTTGAGCCATCCCCTCCGCCGCGGGCCGAGGTGGCAGTGACGCCCCCTCCTCAGACCGAAAGGGCGGTTTCTGAGGCTCCAGCAGGCGATCCTCTGGTCTCGGGCCTGTATTACTTCGTCCTGGCCGAGTGGCGTCCGAGCGACATGGAGCGGCTTGCCGACTTCTGTCGCAGCCAGGGACTTGAAGTGGCGGTCGTTTCGGGGGACAATGCGCGGCTCGCGAAGCTCATCGCCCTTCCCGGGCTGCGGTCGGACCGGTCGTCTGATCCCGCGGTTCAGGAACTCGCCAGTAGGATTGCCGCCGTGGGGCGGCTGTGGCGGGCTGGTGGCGGGAAGACGAGTTTCGATGACAAGTACCTGATGCGCAAGGGCGACTGACCATGAGCCTCCACCGAAGTTTGAAGACCAAGCCAGCCGGCCTCAACCAGCACCGCAACGTACTCACGCGTGATGAACGTGTGGCGCGGCTGATGAATGAGGGCGATTTCGACCCCGAAGCGGATTCGCCCATCGGCATGCGCAAGGTCGGGAACCGGGCCATGGTGACCAAGAAGCCCAAGAAGGAAGCAGCCGAAGAAGGCGATGTCGCTGAGGGTGTCGCCGAGGCTGAGGCCGCCGCAGAGTGAGCGTGACGCCGGCCACAGGCGGGCCGCACGCGCCCTTCGGGGTGGAGGAACGACAGGGTGATTGATCCGGAACGACTGCTCAGTCAGCGGGCGCGGGATGTCGACGTCTCAGGCATTCGCAGGGCGTTCCAACTCGGCGCCTCCTTGCCCGACCCCATCAATCTGTCGATCGGACAGCCGGACTTCGCAGTGCCCGACGTGCTGTGTGATGCCGCCATTGAAGCCATTCGAGCTGGTCGGAACGGGTACACACTGACAGGCGGCGCGGATGATCTTCGCGACGCCATACAGCGGCACCTTCAGAAAGACGTGGGCTGGGACACCGCCGGCGACGACCTCGATGTGCTCGTCACCAGCGGGACAAGCGGCGCACTTGTTCTGGCATTCATGGCGTTGTGCGGCCCGGGAACCGAAGCAATCATCCCCGACCCCTGGTTCGTGGTGTACCCGGCACTTGGCCCGATGACCGGAGCAACCATCGTTCCATGCGATACGTATGGGGACTTCCGTATGACCGCAGCGCGGGTCGAGCCGCTGATCAATGATCGAACTCGAATTGTGCTGGTCAACTCTCCCGGAAACCCGACAGGCGTCGTGCTGACCGAAGGCGAGATGCGGGATCTCGCGGATCTGTGCGAGCAACGCGGCGTCATGCTTGTGTCTGACGAGATCTACGACCTGTTCACCTACAGCGACGCCCGCCCCGCAGAATTCAAGTGCCCGAGCCCGGCGCGTCACTCGAAGGACATGCTGCTCATCCGCGGGTTTGGAAAGACCTATGGCTGCACCGGGTGGCGGCTCGGGTGGACCGCCGGACCTTCCTGGCTCATTTCGCAGATGGCGAAGTTTCAGCAGTACTCCTTTGTGTGCGCGCCGTCGATGGCGCAGGCGGCCATGGTCAAGGCGTTTGATGTCGACATGTCTGCGATGGTCGACACGTTCGAATCACGACGCGACATGGTTCGCACCATGCTTGGCGATGTCACCTCTGTTTCAGAGTGCGGCGGCGCTTTCTACGCGTTCGTCGAGGTGCCGGAGCGACTGGGAATGTCGGGGACCGAGTTCTCCGAGGCGGCGATCGAGCGAAACGTCGTGACGATTCCGGGCGGTGTCTTCAGCAGCCGCGACACGCATATCCGCATCAGTTTCGCGTGCGCCGACGACAAGCTGAAGCAGGGACTGGAGATCCTTCGGTCGCTGATGACCACGTCCCCGGGCTGACATCAGGCAAATGAAGACCCCCGTCCCGACACAAGGCCGGAACGGGGGGGAGGGGAGAAAGACGAGTTATTCGCACGGGTTGAGCCGTGGGTTGGTTCGGTCTTTCCGCCGCCCGTTGATGAACTTTCTTGAGCACCCCACGCGGCCTTGCGGCGGCGATCAGGCGGTTGGCCCCTGCTGGATAAGGAGATAGCGTCCGCTCCCGCTCGAATCAGAGCGTATGCGGGGTCGGCTGGGCTGCGGCCGTCAACGCGGTGACCCAGGCCGCCAGCGCCGTGTCCGGCCGGCAAGCGGCGCGGGCAGACAGGGCGCCGGCGTGGCTGATTTCCTGCCGGGTCCCAGGGTCTGACAGCAGGCCGGAGATGGCCTCGGACCATGGTCTCGACGCGGGCTGCTCCAGCAGAATGGCCGTCTCGTTGGAGACGAGCAGTTCATCCTGAACATGGGCGTCGGCCACGACCACTGCGCCGCCGCACATGGCCGTCGGGAGCAGGCTTCGTGCCGGTCCGTCCGGGTCGGGTGCCGCGACGATCGTGGCGGCGCCGACGAGTTGGGCGAGCATGCCGACACGCTCCAGCACCGTCACCCGCTCGAGGATGCCCAGTTCGTCCGCAGTCTTCCAGAGTCTGGCCGCTCGTGGTCCTCTGAGTTCCAGAAATGCTTCCAGATCGGGTCTTGTGCTCAGGACACTGGCAAGCGCCTCGATCATTTCGGCGCCGTGCTTTCGGGGCCCGCCCGGATCCAGCATCACAAGGGACGGCCGCGTATCGGGCAGCCGGGCGACCGACCCGGCTTCGATGGGCGGCCGCGCCGTGATGACGGTCCCGTGCTGGAGTGAATCGCGGAGTCCGCCGGCGAGCACTTCGCTTCGCGCGATCCAGGTGTCGACAAAGGGGGTCCGCCTGGCGCTCTCGACCTGATCTCGCCTCCAGACGTCACACGCAATCGGCACTTCCAACCGGGTGGCGAGCTCGCGAGCCGTTCGGGATGCCGCATCGCCACTGAAGAACAGAACGTCGACGGGCGACTTCGACAACGCCTGCGCCGCGGTATCAAGCTCCGCTGCGCGCCGTGTCCACCGCAGCGGCATCGGCACCTGGACGACGTCGACGTCCTCAAGAAGTGGTGGCGACGGCGTGGCAGATTGGGCGATGACATGGGTCTGTTGGATCCCTGCTTCGGCCAGGCCCCGGGCAATGGCGGTCAAGGCAGGCCGGTCATCCAGCATGCGCTCGCGATCGATGGCCAGTATGGCCCGCATCAGACCCGCGCCCGCCAGGAAGGAACAGCGTCGGACGATGCGTCCCGAAGCGCCGCTGCCATGTCAGTCGGGGGCGGAACGGGACGGCGGTGGTCCAGATCAACATGCACCCACAGCGTGGACGCTGTGCAGACGACCTGCGCTTCGTCTTCGGCCTGCCGCCAGATGATCGTGTCACGCCATGACTTGACGCGGCGAAGGTTGCGGATCCACGTGGCGACCATCAGCGTTTCGCCTGCGTGGGTTTCGCGTCGATAGTCCACTTCGTGTCGCGCAACGAACCACATGGCTCCGGACCCCAGCAGTTGATCGCTCGTCCATCCCAGCGCGCCCAGGTGCGCCTGGCCGACCTGATCCAGCCACCGAACGTACTCGACATTGGAAACATGGGCCACGGCATTGCTTGACGCTTCCGTTCCGGGAACGATCCGGCCCAGCCACACACCGCGTTCTGGAAGTTCCGGAGGGCACCGGCCCGGCTGGTCGACCGCTTCAATGGACGTCTGGTTCATGGGTTTGAGTCCATTCGTGCCGGATCGATGTGACAGAGCCACTCCCACGAATAGAGCCCGGTCCGATGCCCATCATTGAATTCGATGCGTACCGCGTACGATCCAACCCGCTCAATGCCGACGGCCTCCAAAGTCTCGGGGCTCTTGGCTTGCTGGGGAAGGACCGCCAGGGGATTGCGTTCGAGGTCCGCGCGGGCCGCCCGGGCCTCGGCCGAGGGAGACCAGCGGCGGAGGTGGGCGACGGGGTAGTGCGACGCCGTGCCGTCTGCCCAGACCACATCCAGGCCGGTCTGCTGATCGAGATGAAGATGTCGCGGGGCGTCCACAGCCCGAGGGTACCCGCTGCGGGACCGGTATCATGCTGCGGCCCGTGGAACACCTGATGCAGCGCAACCCCGACCAGCTCGTGTGCGGCCCGGCCAAGCGGCTTGTTGAGGCGATGGACCGCAGTGGTTCTGCAGCATGTGTCGGCCTCGATCCGGTCGTCGATCGCCTTCCGCCCGGCGAGCCCGTTGAGGCCATCCGGGCCTTTTCGCTGGGCGTCATCGACGCGGTGGCCGAGCATGTGGCCTGCATCAAGATTCAGTCCGCGTGTTACGAGCGGCACGGGCCCGACGGCCTGCGGGTCGTCGACGACGTGCTTGCGGCTGCTGCGGACCGCGACGTGCCCGTCATTCTGGATGCCAAGCGGGGCGACATCGGCGTGAGCGCGGCCCACTACGCGGCCGCCGCATTCGAGCGGCCGGCCGCTCCCGACTGGCTGACGGTGAATGGCTGGCTCGGCGGCGAGACCATTCAGCCGTACCTGACCTGCGGAGGCGTGTTTGTGCTCGTGCGAACGTCGAATCCAGGCGCCGGCGAGGTCCAGCAGTTGAAGTTGGCGGATGGGCGGACCATGTCGGAGGCCATGGCCGACCTGGTGGCTGGCATGGCGGCGGCCCGCCCCTCGTGGCAGGGGTGGACCGACGTTGGCGCCGTTGTGGGCGCGACGCACCCGGCTGAGGCCGAGGCCCTGCGGGCGCGGATGCCGGGCGTGATCCTGCTCGTTCCCGGTATTGGCGCGCAGGGAGGCACCGTGGACGACTGCGGCCCGCTGTTCGGGCCCGACGGCCATGGGGCGCTGGTGACGGCCAGCAGATCAGTCATCTATGCCGCGCCGACGTCGGCGCCAGGGTGGGCCACCGCGGTGTCCGATGCTGCAGCAGCGTTGGCTGAAGAGAGCGGCGCGGCCGCAGGGCTTCGCTGATGGCACTCAAGCCGACCTGGATTGGCTGGAAGGAATGCGTGGTTGTCGCGCTGTTTCTGATCGTTCTACTGCTTCCGCTCGTCTTTGAGGGAAGCAGTCCTGCGGGGAGCGGCGCCGAACGTCAGTTGGTCATCGTGACTCCGCACAACGAGCAGATTCGATCCGAGTTCGAAGGCGCTTTCGAAGCGTGGCACGCCGAGACCTATGGCGAGCCGGTCGATCTGGTGTGGAGCGTGCCGGGTGGTACCAGTGAGATTCGCCGCATGCTCAAAGCGCAGTGGGCCGCCGCGCTCAAGCAGGGACGGCAGCCCGGGGGGGACGCCGACCTGGTCTTCGGCGGCGGCTCGTACGAGCACAGCAAACTCAAGCAGGGGGCCTCGGCGGTGCTCGCCGGGCTCAGCGATGCAGAAGCCACGGCGTGGCTTCAGGGCGTGGGCGTGGTCGATGCCGAGGCTGCCAAGCGTTCCGGCGTGGCTGCCAGCGGCGTCGTGCGGGCAGACCTCACCACGACCACGGCGGAAGGGGCGGCGCCGGAGTGGCGGATCGACGCGACCGCGTCCATCAGCGACGTGCCGCCGATTGCCCTTGACCAGCTTCCAGCGGTGTACGGGCGAGACACGGTCGCGGGAACCGCCCTCTGGGATGTCGATGGTCACTGGTTCGGAACCGCGATGTCAAGCTTCGGGCTGGTTGCCAACGCCGATGAACTGCAGGCGCGTGGCTTGCCCATGCCTGACGAGTGGGCCGACCTGGCGCACCCGAAACTTGAGTCGAGCGTTTCGATGGTGAACCCTGCCCAGTCGGGTTCGGTCACGACGGCGTTCGAGACCATTCTCAAACGGCTCGGATGGGCGCCGGGGTGGAGGGTCCTCCGCCGGGCCGCGGCCAATGCCCGCACGATTTCGGCTTCGTCCCTGCGGGGGCCGACCGATGTCGCGGCAGGCGACGCGGCCATGGGCGTGAGCATTGACTTCTTTGGTCGATACCAACAGCAGGCGCTGGCGGACCACGGTGCTGCGGGTCGCCTGGTGTATGTGGATCCTCCGGGACAAACGACCCTGGACCCGGACCCGATCTCCATGCTGGCCAACCCTCCGGATCCGGAACTGGCGGCGCGTTTCATCGAGTTCACGCTCTCTGAAATGGGGCAGTCGCTCTGGCAGTTTGAGCCAGACTCGGGCGAGCTCGGCCCGAGGGTGTATGCGCTCCGGCGGCTCCCGGTGCGGGCGTCGCTGTATGCGCAGCACTTCGACCGGTTCATGGATCGCGTCGATCCCTTTGAGAATGCCGCAACGCCGGAGTTTGACGATCGCAACATGCGTTCGTTCATCGCGCCCTTGATGCAGGCCATGGCCATGGACCAGCGGGGACGGCTGCAGAACGCCTGGCACGCGATCATCACTCACCCGGCCTATCCGGTCGATGCACCTGGCATCGTGACCGCCGGCGACGTGGATGATCCCGAGTTGTCGGCCATGCTGGAGGCCTTCGACGCCATGCCGACGGTGGTTCGGGAAAGCGGCGAGGTGCTGACGCTGGACACGCCCGAGGGGCGAGCCGCCATCAAGGCGGGATGGTTGCGAGGCGGGTGGGAGGATGAGGGGTACTGGGACGGAGAAACCCAGCCGGCCACCGCCTACCGCCGAGCAGCGAGCAGGTTCTTCCAGGATCAGTTCGATCAGGTGATCTCAGGATCTGCCTCCCAGTGAAGGCGGCGATTCTGTCCATTGGCGATGAACTGCTGGCGGGATCGATTGTGGACTCCAACGCTGCCTGGATCGGGCGGTCGCTGACCGACCTGGGCTGCCGGCCCATCGCCCACCGGACGGTGGGTGATGATCGTGAGGCGATTGCCGCGGCGGCCGCGCACCTTGCGCCCGACGTCGATGTGCTTGTATGTACGGGAGGCCTCGGGCCGACGGCGGACGATCTCACGCGGTACGCGGTTGCAGATCTTGTCGACGCAGGCGTGTTGATCGAGGACGAGGCCGCGCTCGATGCGGTACGCACGTGGTGCGAGACTCGGGGCCTGCCTGCGAGCGAAGCGAGGCGACTCGTGGCGATGCGGCCTCCGTCCGCTCGGTTTCTGACCAATGACTGCGGGACGGCGCCCGGCATGCTGACCGATCTCCGCGGCGTGCAGGCGTGGTGGTTGCCCGGGCCGCCTCAGGAGATGCGGTCCATGTTCAACCGCCATGTTGCGCCGGAGATTCGCGGATCGACGGGCTGGCCGCAACCGCTGGAAGTTCTGGCGGCGGGCCTGACCGAAGTACAGGCCGCCGATCGTCTGGGCGACCTTCTGGACCAGTCGCGTTCGCCTCGCCTGGGTATTCGCGTCGGAGGTGGACTCGTTCGTATCGCGGTTCGACCGACTGGCAGTGAAGAGCATCAGGGCACACTTGCAGCGTGTGCCGCAGCGGTCCGAGCGGCCCTCGAGCCATGGGCGCTGCCCGCCGGCGCCGCCAGTCTTCCGGAGGCCGTCGCAGCGGCGGCGTGCGGTGAGCGGATCGCGGTGGCCGAATCGTGCACTGCCGGGGGCATCGCCGCCGCGCTGACGAGCGTGGCAGGATCGAGCGATTGGTTCGTGGGCGGTTGGGTGACGTACGCGGATGCCATGAAGGTGGACGTGCTCGGCGTTCCATCCGACCTGCTCTCGCCATCGGGCCCTGGGGCCGTCAGTTCAGAGACGGCTGCCGCCATGGCCTCGCAGGCCCGCGTGCGGAGCGACGCGTCGCTGGCGGCGGCCGTGACCGGAATTGCCGGCCCGGGAGGGGGGACCACCTCCAAGCCAGTCGGAACGGTCTGGCTCGGCCTTGCCGATGCGGCCGGCGTTCGTACCCGCAGGATTCGGGTTCCCGGCGATCGACACCGTGTTCGCGCGGGGACGACCGATGCCACGCTGCAGTGGATACGCTGGCACTTGCTCGGAGTGGAGGGTGCCTTGCCGTGGGAGTGGCCGACGGGTGACTGAAGACATTTACATTGGACTCGGTTCCAATCTGGGAGACCGGGCTGCGGCCGTGTTTCACGCGACGGAGTTGTTGGACGCCCGGGACGATGTGAACGTCGCTCGTCTGAGCACGCTGGTCGAGAGCGAAGCGGTGGATGTCGTCGACCAACCAGACTTTGTCAATGCCGTCGCGCTGGTGCGGACGGAACTCGATCCGTCCGGGCTGCTCGACCGTCTCTTCAGCATCGAAGCGGCGATGGGGCGGGTGCGAGCGGGCGCCACACCACGCGGGCCACGTCCGATCGACCTGGACATCCTGCTGTGGGGGGGCCGCGTCATCGCCAGTTCGGGCTTGCAGGTACCGCACCCTCGCATGCACGAGCGAAGTTTTGTGCTGCTCCCGATGGTTGAACTGGCCCCGCTGGCCGTGCATCCGGAGTCGGGTCGGACCATGCAGGAATTGCTCGCCGCGGACATTGCCGCCCATGGTCCGGTGGAAGATCGGTGTCGCGTGCTGTCTCGAGGATCGCTGGATCAAGGGAGCGGGATGCACGGTCCCGCCATGAAGGAAGCCAAGTGAAATGAAGTGTTGCCTCCACCGCGTTCTCCGTTGTGCAGTGATCGGCTCGGTGGCGATGCTGCCGGCGTGCAAAGACTCGGCTTCGCCCGCCGCGGCCGTCTCGGCTCCCCCGGCGGCGCCGGCCAGGCCTGCGGAAGATCCGGCAGCCGCTGCAGCGGTCGCCGCGGTGATCGAGGCATACGGCGCTTCCGAGACCGTGGAAGTCGTGACATCGCGGACGTTGATTCGCGGCGACGACACCATCGACCGCGTCGACACCGTGCGGTTTGGACCTGAGGACGCATTCAGTTGGGTCGGGCCTGGCTTTGTGATGGCGACGCGGGGCGATCGTGTGCTTGCCAGCGTCGACATGGTGCCTGACCGCGTGGTCGATGTGGAGCGGGGCCAGGACCTGCTCGCGACAGTCGAGTCGATTCTGGCTGACACCACGGCGGCGCCCGCGCCGCTCCTTGCCCGAGGCGGCGCCGGGGCGGAGAACTGGGTGGGCGTCGTGACCGGCGGGCTGCTCCGAAACCCGGTCGCGACGGGGACGTCGATCGACCCGGAAGGGCGGCAGGTCATTCACCTGATGGACACGAACGCCTCGGCGTCCCTGATCGTTGATCCCGCGACGGGCATGCTCGCCAGCGTGGAGGCGACAGACGGGGCGTCGCGGGGATACCGCGCGGTCGTGACCACGCGAACCGACGGGTCGTGGCCGCAGCCTGTGGTGCAGGCGGCCGGGCGGACGGTGGTGCCGGACGTCGAGGCGTTACAGACTCGGACGCGGGCGGAAGCGGTCGTGATCGGCGGGGGGGATATGGCACCTGACTTCACGCTGCCGACGACGACGGGCGAGGTGGTACATCTGGCCGACCTTCGGGAGTCCTGCGTGGTGCTCGACTTCTGGGCGACCTGGTGCGGCCCCTGCCGGGCAGCGCTTCCCGAGATCGAACGCCTCTATCAGGAGACCGGTCGCAACGAAGGCCGCGTGCTTGTGTACGGCGTCAATGTCATGGATGGCCGGATGGACCTCCAACGCAAACTGAAGCGGATCGCCGCGTTCTGGGCCAAGGAGCCCGTGACGTTTCCGACGCTCGTGACAGACACCGACGACGTCGTCAATGCATGGGGGATCAACGGCATCCCGGTCACGGTGGTCATCGCCCCCGGTGGCAGGGTGGCCGCGAGGATCAACGGGTACACGCCCGGCGAGTGGAAGCACTTGCTTGAAGTCGTGAACGAGGCGCTCGATCAACCGCCGTCACACTGAGTTGCAATGAGGCTCACGATCTCGTCCTGCAGACGCTTGGCCTTGACCTTGCGGGGTGGGTCATTGATGAGAATGCTGAACGCGAAGCGATGGCCGTCCTGACATGTGACGTAGCCGCTCAGGGCGTAGACGGATCGGAGGTAGCCGCTTTTGGCGCGGACTTCGGCGCCGTGGAGGTCGACCTCGCGAAACCGCTTGTGCATCTTTCCTTCGCCGGGCCGGCTGAGGGAGGCGATGAAGAAGGCGTCATCGGGGCTCGACGGATCGAAGCTGCACAGCCACTCGGTCATCGCGCGTGCCGAAATGGTGTTCAGTCTGCTCATGCCGCTGCCATCCACGACGGTCAGCCCGGTGTCCGGGCCGACGATCTGTTCCACGGTTCGCGTGATGACCCGGGCGCCGTCTTCCCATGACCCCGGCCGCCCGGTTGTCTCGTGGGCGACCCGCTTGAACATGGCGTCGGCGTACAAGTTGTAGCTGTCATGGTTGCATCGCCGCATGACCGTTTCGAGTGAGGTGGTGATGGGTGGGGCGACGAGTTCCCCCGCGGCCGGGGGATCGGTCTCTGAGGCAAGCCTCACCTCGTCGACCTGAATGCCACTGGCGGCGAGCCGTGCTGCCAGCAGCATGCCGAAGTGCTGCGGCGGCTCCTCCACGGCAATCTCCACGGGCGCGATGGTCGGTTCGACCACGGTGCCGGTCAGAACGATGCCACCGCGGTCGGGTTGGTGGGATCCGTGTACCACGTGCGTGTCCCTGCCCTTTCGGCCACGCTTGAGTTTGTTGACGATCCGGATGCCGCCCCAGTCCGGCCACGCATCGGACACATCAACACCGCCCCCGCCAGGCGCCGGCCGGAACGACATGGTGTTGCAACTGAAGTTCAGGCCGGAGACGGGGGCGCAGTACCGGCGGTGCAACTGGTCTCTCGGCCACCCGGCGGGCCGCCAGACCCGGTCGAACACCCGATCGTCAATGATGAGCGTCTCGACGTGGCGGACCCCGGATGATGCTGCGGCCGCCGCCCAGATATCAAGAAGGTCCGTCGCGGAAACTGTGCCGCCATCGGCGGTGCGCATGTCTGCGAGGAGGGCGTCGTCGGCCAGGGCCGGATCGCCGTCCCCGGCCACGATCAGGTCATTGCCGCGGCGTAGCAGCCGAGTTTCAAAGCGAAAGTCGGCGCCCAGAACGCGGGCTGCCATGCCGCTGGTCACCAACTTCTGATTGCTCGCGGGGATGCGGGGCGTGGAGGAAGAGATGCCCGCCACAATGTCGCCGCTCCTGCAGTCGCGAACTGCGACGGAGACAGCCCGGGAGGTGCAGCCGGCCTCCGCCACTGCTGCGGCAATCTCATCCTGAAGCCCCCCCAGTGCGACATTCCAGCATGCCGCCAGCGTGGCGGCGAGCATTGTGAGCAGGAGCTTTGGCCGCATCACCGGGATGGTAGTCCACGGGGCACACGCGTGAGGCCGCCGTCGTACGATTCACGCATGGCTGCTGAGAAGGATCTGGAACGCATCGAGTCGCTGCGGACGCTGCTGCGCACCGCCAACCATGCGTACTACGTGGACGCAGATCCGATCATGTCCGACCGGGAGTTCGATGGCCTGCTTGAGGAACTGGAGCATCTCGAAGCGGCGCACCCCGAGGCGTGGGCGGCCGACTCTCCCACGCGTGTCGTCGGCGGCGGAACCATCGAGGGCTTCCGGTCGGTCGAGCACGCCGTGCCGATGCAGTCGATTGACAACACCTACACCATGGAAGACGTTCGGGCGTGGCACGCGCGGGTGGTTGCGGCACTGGAGATGGATCGGCCGCTGCTGACATGTGATCCGAAGATCGACGGGGTTGCGGTGTCGCTTCTGTATGAGCAGGGCCGGCTGATTCGCGCGGTGACGCGAGGGGACGGCGTGCGGGGCGATGATGTGACACCGCAGGTCCGCCGCATCCGGTCGGTGCCGATCCGGCTCACAACTTCCGTGGACGTGCTGGAGGTTCGAGGCGAACTGTTCATGCCGAATGAGGTGTTCGAGCAGGTCAACGCGGAGCGTGACGCAGAAGGGGCGGCGTTGTACGCCAACGCCAGGAATCTGACGGCGGGCACCCTCAAGTCTCTGGATACTGAGATTGTCTCGGCCCGTCGTCTTGCCTTCACCGCGCATGGCCGCGGTCTGGTGAAGGGACTGGAGGCTGGCGGATACGCGGCATTTCAGCGGACCATTGCGGACCTGGGCCTTCCAGTCAGTGGTGACCTGCAGTCAACCGATGACATTGATGTCCTGCTTGGCATGATCGAGTCCTTCGCCGATCAAAGGCAGACCCTCGGCTATGGCGTGGACGGCATGGTGGTTCGCGTGGACGATTTCTCGCAGCAGGAATCGCTCGGATCGACGTCGAAGGCGCCGCGGTGGTGCATTGCCTTCAAGTATCCGGCCGAGCAGGGGCGAACGCGGCTGGAGCATGTTGACTGGCAGGTTGGCCGAAACGGAACGCTGACGCCGCGGGCGACCATGGCCCCCATACAGCTTGCAGGAACCACCGTCAGTCATGCGACCCTCCACAACATCGAGGAGATCCGACGGAAGGACATTCGGGTCGGGGACGACGTGCTGGTGGAGAAGGCCGGCGAGATCATTCCTCAGGTTCTTGGCCCGATCGAATCGGCCAGGACCGGTGACGAGGTCGAGATTGAACCGCCTGCGACCTGTCCGGCCTGCGGCGGCCCGGTCGGGCCGGAAGGGCCCCGGCTTTTCTGCCTCAATCCCGAGTGCCCCGCGCAGCTTCGGGAGCGGATCGCCTGGTTTGCCGGGAGAGGTCAGATGCACATCGACGGGCTTGGCCTCAAGGTCGTCGATCAACTCGTCGACGCGGGTCTGGTGGCTCACTTTGCCGACCTCTACCGGCTGCGGGTGGAGGATCTGGTGCCTCTGGAACGCTTCGGGGAGAAGGCAGCAGCGAAACTGGTTGCCGGGATCGCGGCCAGTCGAGACCGCGGGTTGGCGCGGGTCCTCGCCGCCGTGGGAATCCGGCAGATCGGACGGACCGCTGCTCGAACGCTGGCGAGCCACTTTGCGGATATTGAGGCGTTGATGGCCGCCGATGAAGACCAGTTGGCGGCCCTGCCGGACTTCGGAGCCATCACGGCCGGCCTGCTCCACGGCTTCCTTCACTCCGACGTCGGCCGGGAGGTGTTCAGCAGGCTCGGGGAAGCGGGGGTTGATCTGACCAGCGGGGAAGCTGCCGGCGAAGCGTCCATCTGGTCGGGCAAGCGGGTTGTCCTGACGGGGACTCTGTCGGCCTTCGATCGCCGAGGACTCACCGAGCGGCTGGAGTCGCTGGGGGCGACCGTCAGTGGATCCGTCAGCGGGCGAACCGATCTGGTGATCTACGGAGACAAGGCCGGTTCAAAGCTGCGGAAGGCCAGAGAACTCGGCGTCGAGACCTGGGATGAGGCGGCGTTACTGGACGTACTGCCAGCGGACTGAGCGTGCGTGGCCGGCTTGCTACGCTGTGCCCATGGGACAGGTTGCATTGGGTCTGCGAAGCCTTGCGATTCGCATCACGATCTTTGTCGTGATGGCGGCGTTGCTGGCATGGGCGCTCGGAGGGACCCTCTGGCCCCGACCCTCGTCGGCCGTGCAGCGGCCGGTGATCGAAGCTGGCGGAAGTCAGTGGGGGTGGCTCGTGACGGTGGACGGGGCCCAGCGTGAAGTGTCCTATCGACTGGCCCGCCGGACGGCCGGTGATGCCTGGAAGCCGGTCGCTGGCGGTGGTCCGTTCCCGGCGGTCGAGCCGCTCCGCGCTGCGTCGGTCGAAACCGAGGGAGGCGTGATGTTCACGGCGACCGTCCGGAGCGACGGAGATCACCTCCGGACGATCGTGGTTGGATCGGACGGGGCGATCATTTCGGGCGCGGTCGCTGCTTCGGCCGATTGATCGTCCTGCACCTCGGGCCCGATCGACACGACGCCGGCGATCACCAGCGGCACAAGAACAGCGGTCAGGCCGATGCGGTACCAGCCGAATGCTGCAAGGCCGTGGCGAGTCAGCCATGACACGAGCCACCGCACCGCCAGCGCAGCGGAAAGTGTGGCAACCGCCAGCCCGAGCAGGACGGGGGCCCAGCCCAAAACCGCGAACATGTCCGGCCCTTCACCGCTCATGTTCTTGGCCAGTTTGAACACCGTCGCGCCGCCAAGCGTCGGCAGCCCGAGCAGGAATGAGAACTCGGCGGCGCGTGCCGGCCGCAGGCCGACAAACATGCCACCGAGAATCGTCACCATCGAGCGGCTTGTGCCGGGCCACATGGCGACGCATTGAAGCAGCCCGATCTGAAACGCCGCCCGCGCGGAGAGGTCCGCGCCCGTTCGATCGGTTGCGTTGCTGATCCGGTCCCCACGATCCCGAAGCCTCCGATCGGCGAGGATCATCACGATGCCGCCGACGCCCAGGGCCAGCAACACAGGAATGGGCCGAAAGAGCCGCGCCTCGATCCAATCATCGAGAAACGGCCCAAGCACCGCCGCCGGAAGAAAGGCGATCAGGATGTTCCGGAAGAGCAGCAGTCCGCCCGGGTCCTTTCCGAGCACCCCCAGGATCATCCGGCCGACCGCCTTGCGGTAGAGGCCCAGGACTGCCAGGATCGCCCCGCCCTGAATGACGATCAGCAAGGCATTGACGCTTCGCTCGACGTCTGAGGCCGAGTCCAGCCCCAACAGCGACTTGGCCAGCACGAGGTGCCCCGTCGAACTCACGGGCAGGTACTCGGTCACGCCCTCGACGATGCCGAGAATGACTGCGTCGAACAGGCCGAGGGGATGCGTCACGTCTTGAGGAACTCCGATGGGACGAGGCGAGGTACAGGCTGCGTATCATGCATCGGTCCATGACCGAACTCAAGGACATGTTCAGGCGTTGGATTCGCGAAGTCTCGTCGAGGCGGTGGGGCCGGTGACGGTGTCCATCGCCTTGATCGGCGCTCGAGGTTCGGGCAAGTCGACGGTCGGCAGCGAGGCTGCCCGGACGCTCGGTCGCCCGTTTGTCGATCTGGATGCGATGGCGCTGGCCATCACCGGGGCCGATTCGGTGACGGCCGTGTTCGAGCAGGCCGGCGTCCACGCCTGGCGGCAGGCGGAGGCTGCGGCCCTGGAGGCGGTCCGCGCGTCCGGCGCGGTGATTGCCACCGGGGGCGGCGTGCCGGCGGTCGATCCTCCGCGGCATGTATTGGAGGCGGCCCGCGGCTCCGGCGAGATTGAGACGCTCTGGCTCCGCTGCAGCATCGAGACGCTGCAGCGTCGCCTGCGAGCTGATCCTGGCGATCGCCCCTCACTCACGGGTGAAGACCCGGTGTTGGAGGCCTCCGCCGTCGCGGCCTCGCGGGCCGAGGACTACCGCCGCATGGCGGACGGCGTGATCGACGCCGACGGTGACGTCGGGTCGGTGGTTCAGGCGGTGGTTGCGTGGATCGGGCGGCGTGAGGATGGCTAGCGGGGGCCGTCCTGCATCACATGTCAGGCGTCAGACGACGGCCCAGCGCCCGCTTGCGGTTGATGAGCTTGCGTCCGGCCTTGGTCTTCATGCGGGCGCGAAAGCCGAACTGGCGGGCTCGCTTGATCTTGCTCACGCGGCGGGGATAGTGCATGGCCATGGCGGAACACCTCGGGCCCGCCTGACGGCGGGGAACTGAATCGGACCAGAAACCCGGCGACGCGTCGCCTCCGGGGGAATCGGGCATCCTAGCAGATCCAAAGAGTTCTTCCAACTCGCCCGATCGAGTGGTACAGTGAGCGTGCCGCGAGCGGGCGGGATGGCCTCTGTATGGGACCTCCCCGTCCTCGCGTGGCGTCGGAGGCCGGCATCGGGCCTGGCCTCTCTATCGTTCACACGACCTCCGTCCCCCCAACTGGGGCCGCCGGAGGCCGATCCGGGCGTGCGAGGACCCATCCCGCGGATGGATGATGCCACCCTGACCAAGGCCGAGGACCTGCTGGAGTACGACTTTGCGGATCGGGCGATCCTCAACAGGGCGCTGACGCATGCGTCGACCGCTGCCACACGGCACGAGAGCAACGAGCGACTTGAGTTTCTCGGCGATGCCGTGCTCGGCCTGGTGGTGTGCGAGTTCCTTCACCGAAACCACCCCGAACTGCTTGAGGGTGAGATGACCAAGGTCAAGTCCGCGGTCGTCAGCCGCCGGATCTGCGCCGAAGAGGCCCGGCGCCTCGGGCTTGATCAGTTGCTGGTCCTTGGGAAGGGGATGGCGGCCGCTCGCGAACTGCCGTCTTCCGTGGCTGCGGCCGTGTGGGAGTCGATCATCGGCGCGTTGTATGTCGATGGGGGCCTGCCCGTGGCCGAGGACTTCATTCTCACGGCCTTGAAGCCGCGGATCGAACAGGCCGTTCGCTCCGGCCATCACCACAACTTCAAGAGTGTTCTGCAGCAGGTGGCTCAGCAGCGTTTCGGTTCCACCCCCGTGTACAGCGTGCTGGACGAGCAGGGGCCGGATCACGCCAAGTGCTTTGAGGTCGGCGTGACGATCTCCGGGCGCAGCTTCCAGCCGCGGTGGGGGCCCAACAAGAAGCGGGCGGAGCAGGACGCTGCGCTGGCGGCCCTGGAAGAACTCGACGTCGCCGAAGTCCTCGACGACGGCGAGATCCGCGTCAGCGACTGACCGGCGGAGGGGACGGGCCGGGCTCCACCACAATGCGGCCCGTGTTCTCGGCCGTGCTGCCTGCGGCGACCACGGTCTCGCCGGACCCGTTCTGGAATGCCGCCGCGCCGCCGGGCCCGTCGGACGTGATGCCCGCGAGCACGACGGGTGTCCCGTCTGCGTTCATGAGGTTGAGGGCGCCGCCCCTGGGCGTGGCCGCGAGCGTCGCGGTCGTTCGGTTGTCGGCGGTCTGGAGCGTGAAGGCGGGCGTGCCGTCCTCGGCCGCCGTGGCGACCGCGCGGCCGCGGGGGGCCGAAATGGCCAGCCGCCCGTGCCCGTCCTGCAGGCCGTGCAGCAGCCCGACGGGCGTTCCGGTCGTGTCCGCAACGGCGAGCAGTCCCAGCCCCGACCGATCCGTCGTCAGGCTCGCCACCCGAACCTCGCCCGCGCCCAGCACGTCCACGGCCGGCCGCATGCCGTCCACGCCTCCGGTCAGGCGAATCCCGCCGGACTCACCGCTGCCCAGACGGACGCGGCCAGCGCCGCCGTCGGCATACACGCGGACAGCCTGGTCACTGGTTTCGAGGATGGCAGCCTCGGCGCCACTGGCGAGCGAGACCGATTCGGTGTCGCTCCCGGCCAGGTCCAGCGATGCCGTGTGGCTGGCGTGAAGGACCGCGCGTCCGCCCGGGGATGAGAGTGCCAGCGACGCCTCGCCGTCCATGGACTGCGCGGTGAGAATGGGTTGCGATCCGCGGCTGAGCGCCAGGCCATCGCCGCCGATCGTCAGCGCGGTGTCGCCGGCCTGCAGCCGGGTCCGGTCGCCGTCGGCCAGCATGGCGACCGCGCCTCCACCGAAGCGGAGCGCCTCGGCGGACAGGGACGTCGTTTCGCCGCTGCTCGTGAGGCGGACCGCGGGCGTATCGGTCGAGAGTGCCAGTGCGTCCTCGCCCCGCGTGAGGCTGACGCTGGTCGGTGTGAGCGCCGCGGCGCCGCCTTCACTCAGAAGGGCGATGGACTGGGTGTCTCCACCGGTGATCTCCACGCGTCCGGGACCTCCCGCCAGTTGCAGCACGCCGCCCGCGCCCTGCAGCGACGCCGTGGTAGCGCCGTCGCCGCTCCAGGCGGCGAGGTGCCCGCCATGCGCCGAAGCCCAGACGCCGGCCACGGTTCGGCCCTGGTTATTCCAGACCGCGAGATCGCCACCTGCCTCGGCGGCCGTCAGCCGGATGGCATTGGCGCCGGCGGATGACCACAGGTCGATCTGGCCACCCTGCTCGCCCGTGCCGATGGCGGCAACGATGCGTCCCTCCGCATCGATGATGTCGATGCGATGCGTCTGAATGGAATCGAGCCGCGTCGCGTCCGTGGCGGCGATCAGGGCCGCAACGCCCAGTCCGCCGGCCAGGGCGGTCGCCGTGAGCCGCCACCGCCGCGTTCGGGCCGCGGTGCGGGCGAGCGTCTGTTCAAGCGACTCGATCCGTTCGGTCATGGAGGGCGTGGGTGGTGTGATGGTCATCAATCACCTCCTGAGAGTGGACGGTCCAGAGATCAGGCTGACGGAAGGGGCGCGTGGGCTGGTCGGGGATCCACCGTCGCCCAGGCGCGGGCATACAGGTCCGTGGGCAGGGCAAGGTAGCCGGGGTAGTCCTCGCGGGCCTTGAGGACGGCCTGACGATCAACCGTGACGACGGCCACCTCATCCTCGGTTTCCAGCACGACGGTTCCGTCGGGCGCCACGGCAATGCTCGGACCGCCGATGGGCACGCCGGCCTCGGGGCCTGGGCGGTTGACCGACAGGATCCAGGCCGAGGAGGTGATCGCATTGGCCTGCCAGATGGCCCGCCACTTCGGATACGTCCCCGGTTCGGTGGCGCGTGGATTGAGAATGACCTCGGCCCCCTGCGCTCCCAGGATGTGGCAGCCGAACGGGCGGTTGTTGTCGCTGCAGATCTGGAAACCAAGCCGCATGCCCAACGCGTCCACCGGCCTGGGCGGCGTCGGGTCGGATTCGTAGTGATCTGCCTCCCAGAAGCCGGGCTCGTCCGGGATGTGAATCTTGCGGTACGCGTGCAGGAAGGACCCGTCCGGGCCGAAGAGCAGGGCGGTGTTGTGTCGTTGGCCCGCGTCGTTCCGGACGATGGCGCCCCCCAACAGGCCAATGCCCACCTCGGCGGCCAACTCGGCCTGCATGGTGTGCCGTGGGCCGCCTGGCGGCTCGGCATCTTCGTCACGGGGCGCCCGGGTGGCCGGCACCCAGGGAAGGACCGCCAGTTCCGGAAGCATGGCCAGTTCGGCGCCCGCCTCCCTGGCTTCGTGCAGTCGTTGTCGGAGTCGATCACGGCCAGTGTCGTCGTGGAAGACGTCCCGGATCAGCGCGATGGCAAGGGTGTCCTGCATGCGGGCAGTGTATTGGCGGACGCGGCCGGCGATGGCCGAGGTCCATGGCGAGCCATGGCGGAATCGAGGCGACATCAGGCGCTCAAGCGGGCGGCGGCGGGGTGGCTCCGGGCCGCCGGCTGGGTGGCCGTTGCAGATGAAGTGCACATTCCAACGGGCGGATTTCGGGTGGATGTCGCAGGGTGGACCGACCGACTCGCCACGCGGGCTGGTCCCGCTGGTCATCATGTCCGCTGCGCCCAACAAACATGCATGATCGAGTGCAAGGTGTCTCGGGCAGACTTCGCTCGGGACCGTGGCCACGCCGGGCGTCTGCTGGGCCGGCGGGACGCCATCCGCCGCATGCTCAAGGGCCGCCGCGTGGGACGCCGGAGCCGCGGCGGCCCGAAGGGCCCGATGTTGCTGGACCTCCGGGAGACCTGCCTGGACGCGGAGGCGGCCGCGGTGCGGCGGCTCGAATTGGAACTGGTCGCGATCGACCAGCGGCTGTCCGGCCGCTGCAAGTTTGCCAAGATGTCGTGGTGGGGTCTGGCCGATGCGTTCTGGCTGGCGGCTCCGGCGGGGCTCGTCGAGCGGACGTCGCTGCCACGTGGGTGGGGACTGCTCGAGGCGGACCGTGACGATGTGCTCCGCGTCACCGTGCCGACTGCCGCGGCCCCCAGTTCAGATCGCGATCGCTTTCGGGTCCTCCGCGGGATCGCCTGCGCTGGCAGCAGACGCGTCGGGGAAGCGCAACTGCCACTGCCGGGCCTGGGCTGCTCCGTGTAGTCTTCGAGCATGGCAGACTTGGAGATTTGCGTCGAACGCACGATTCAGGCTTCGCAGCAGCGTGTGTGGGACGTCGTAGCCGACATCCCATCATCAGCCGACACCATCGAGAGCATTACCAAGGTGGACATGCTGACCGATGCGCCCGTCGGCGTGGGCACCCGCTGGAAGGAGACGCGGCTGATGTGCAGGCGGGAGACCACCGAGGAGATGGAGGTCACTGCGTTTGAGCCGCCCCTTCGGTATGTCGTCGAGGCGGAGTCGTGCGGGGCGCATTTCACCAGTGAGATCCGTTGTGAACCGATCGGCGATGACGTGACCAGACTCTCGATGACCATGCGGACCCGGCCATTGAACCTGTTTGCCCGGCTCATGAAGCCGCTGGCGAAACTCGCGCTCAAGTCGACGTGCAAAATGCTCGCCAGAGACTTTGATGACATTGCCAGGGCTGCCACCGGAGGCGGCGAGGCCGAACCGTGCCCGGAGTGATTTTCGATCTCGATGGGACGCTGGTCGACAGTTACTCGGCCCACTTCCATGCCTGGACTTCGATCGCGGAAGATCTCGGGCACACGCTGACGGAGCCGGAGTTTCAGCGGCAGTTTGGCCTCAAGAACGAGCCTATTCTCGCCGAGCTCCACGCATGGACGGGCCGGACGCCCCCGAGCGATGCGGCGGTTGCCGCGCTGGCCGATGAGAAGGAACGCCGCTACAGGGCCCGCATCTCCGAAGTGTTTCCCGCGATGGCGGGAGCCGGCGGTCTGATTGCGTCACTCCGCGGCGCCGGCTGGAAGGTGGCGGTGGGCAGTTCAGCGCCTCGGGCCAACATCGATTTCTGCCTGGACCGTTTTCAACAAAGCGGCGTGTCGTTCGATGCGGTGGCGTGTGGCTGCGACGTGTCGCGGGGCAAGCCCGAGCCAGACGTGTTTCTGCTTGCGGCGGATCGCCTCGGGGTGCGTCCCGAAGCGTGCGCCGTGGTGGAGGACGCGTCGGCCGGAATCGAGGCGGCGAGACGAGCGGGCATGGCCAGTGTGGGGCTCTGCTCCACGGGCCGGACGCGCGATGAGTTTGCGGGCGCCGACCACGTTGTGGACACGCTTGACGAACTCGGCCCCGACGTGTTCGCGCGGCTGCTGGGCCACACGGCATGAGCCACCTCGATCTGGCGACGACGTGGTTTCTCGCTGCGCGGGCCATGGCGTGCGGCGGCGACGAGCCGTCGATCGCGGAGGAAGCCGCAGCGGGCTTGTTTGCGCGGGCGATCCTGGGTCTTGATGAGGCGTCATGCATTGCCGCCAAGTCGGCGGAGCACATGCAGGCACTGACGTTGATCGATTGCATGTCAATGGCTGGGCGGCTGCCGCGAGGAACGGCCGATCAGGTGATGGCCGGCGTCATGATGATTGCGTATGCGGCAGCGAGCATGCAGCCGCTGCAGGTGCGGTGGGCGTCGATGCTCGCTTCGTCGATGGACATGACCGAAGAGCGATTCCAGCGATGCTGCGTCAATGCCCGAGTCATTGCCTCCATGCTTCCGCACGAGCAGGAGGCGGTCGGTGGGTGAGATGCAGAGCAACTTCGACTTCCTGCAGAAGTACGACGATCGGGTGGCTCATCTCGCTGCGCAGGCAGAAGCGTACGTACACAGCGACCCGGATTCAGCGCTGTTCAAACTGCGTCTGATGGTTGAAACCATGGCGAGGACGCTCGTCGACATGCAGGCCCCGGAGCTGGTGGACGCGGATCTGGCCGTCATGTTGCGTTCGCTCCAGCGAAGTGGTCTTCTGTCGAGGCGAGAGGCCGATGGCATGCATGCCATTCGGCGTGACGGAAACGCAGCTGTCCATGGGCACGACAGTACGACGCCGACGGCGATGCGGCGGCTCAAGGACGCCTGGACGCTGTCGCGGTGGTATGCGCGCACGGTTCGCAGGGGGGCCAGGGTGGACCCGCCGGCCTTTCACGCGCCGCCGCCGCCCGCGGGAGACGCGGCGCAGCGGTCCGCCAGAGCGCGGGCCGAGGCGCTGGAGGAGGCCGTGGAGGCCCGCCGCGCCCGCACGCGGGAGGCCTTGCTGCTGTTCGGCGATGCGGACGACCTGAAGGCGATGCGGTGGCGGCTCCGTGGCGAACTGCGGGGGCTTGAGTTCGTCGCGGCCGCGGCCGGCGAACCGGTCGTCGACGCCGACTTCGTCGCGGTGGTCATGGCCATGGATCTGGAGCAGATTCTGGAGCACCCGGCGTGGGGTCGATCGAGCCGGGAGGCGAAATCAGCGGTAGAATCGCAGTTTGAGGCCTTCAAGTCTGCACATGCCGCGGCCGAAAGCGAATATCTGGCCAACCGGGCTGCACTGGCCAGAGAAGGCCGGCCGAAGGGCTGACTGGCAGCAGGACGCTGCAAAGGGTGCATGATCTGTGCCGACTGTGCCGATTTGAATGGCCTGAAGGTGCTGCTCCCGGCGATGCTGAGGGTTGCATTGGACGTGAAATGAGCCACACTTGGGGGACAGGGCTCCAGATGCGGCGAGAGGATTGACTCACATGCTCAGTGCGTTGACAGTTGGCGTGGCAACAGTGATGTTGGGAGGTGGCTCCGGCCTGGTCGGATTCCATCAGGACAGCAACCTTGATCCCGTGGAGGGTTTTGGCGGCTGGTACGGCTGGTCGACGGACCTCCACGAATCGGTTGGGATCATTGGCTCGCCCAAGAATGAGGCGGGGCAGGCCGAGGTCATCTACATCAGCGACTTCAACGGAAGCGTCGTCGGGAGCGACACGCTCACGGCGTCGGACGGGGAAACGGACGATCAGTTCGGATATGCGGTGACCATCGGGGAGGTGACCGGTGCGACGGATGGTGGCGTCGCGTTTGTCTCGGCGCCGGCGTGGGCTGACAGCGAGGGGCCGGACTATGAGGGTGCCGTCTACGTCTTCACCGACGACGGCAGCGGATCCGTGACGGAGTCGCATCAGATCACGCTGGACAACCCCGGTACGTTCGGCGCGAGGTTCGGAACCGGCATCGACTTTGATGGTGTTCGGCTGGTGGTTGGCGCAGGGTGGGAGTCACTGGAGGACGATGGCGAGGGCGGCGAGATTCTGAAGCATGGTGCCGCGTACGTGTACACCATCGCTGCGAACGGAACCCCGACGCTGGAACAAAGGCTGATCTCGGATGCCCCCCAGTTTGAGGCCTACTTCGGCACCACCGTGGCGATCGACGGCGATCAGTTGGTGGTTTCCGCGCTCGGTGAGACCGGGGACGTGGCGTATGGTGGGGCGGTCTACGTCTTCGAGCGGAATGAATCGGGCGTGTGGGTACAGACCGACCATGTGCGCCCGGATGAGGCCGAGTACGGCGCGTCCTTCTCCTACTCTCTGGACCTGGCTGGCGACACGCTGGTTGTCGGGTCCCCGTACCGCTCCGGCGGCGACAACGGAGAGGGGATTCCGTACAACGCCCATGGAATGGTGCACATCTTCGAGCGTGTCGGGGGCGTCTTCACCGAAGTGCAGCAAGTCGTGCCCCAGCAGCATGCCATGGGGTTTGTGTGGGGTTGGTCCCTGGAGTATGACGGCGCTTCTCTGGCGATCGGCGCGATCAACTGGGCGACGGCCGAACTTGGTGAGGGGGCCGTGGCGCTGTGGGAGCAGGGCCCGGATGGCCTGTTTACCCAGGTACGACTCATCCAGAGTTCGGACGTGGCGTACGGAGATCAGTTCGGGACGTCCGTGGCGCTGTCCGGTGATCGGGTGCTCGTGGGACTGTGGGGCCAGTTGGACGAGGTCTCAGGAGGCGGCGCGTACCTCTTCTCACGTGGCTGCGGTGGCGACTTTGATGATGGTGGGGTGATCGACACCGATGACGTGATGGAGGTCATCCTCGACTGGGGCAGCACCGGCATCAGCCCCACCGACATCGAGCAGGATCTTGAGGTCGGCATCTATGACCTGCTGGTGCTTCTGGAACACTACGGGGTGTGCGGCTGACGCCGCGCGGGTGACCTCATGCGGCTGACGCGGTACGGGTGACGAACAGGTCGCCCGCAAGGACCTTCCCGGCAAACGGCCTTTCGCTACGCTCAACGCCGCTTGCCGGGAGTGGGTTTGCAACGCGGAGCTCTCTCATTTAGGGTGGACCTAAGAACGGGGCAAGGTCAGCCCTCTCCCGGTGTTGGCCCACAGGGCTTCATCGACCCCCATTCTGGGGGGTGGCCGTTGAGCACGAATTCATGCGCTGCTGGCGTAGTTTCTCGCAGACCAGCGGGGTGATGAGCGGCTTCTCGGGTTCGGGTCGCTGGCACTCACCGTTTCTGGTGCCAGGAGGTTCACCATGGGTCGATTGACAATGCTTGCGAGGTTCCTGATTGCAGCGCTCGTGCCACTCGCGCCCGCCGTGGCCCACGCCGACGGGGACTGCGAGCAGAAACTCACCGCTGGCGATGCGGCTGTGGAGGACTACTTCGGCTACAGCGTCTCCATCGACGGGTCCTACGCGATTGTCGGGGCATATGGGAACGACGACGACGGGGGCAAGGGCGGCTCGGCCTACATCTTTCGCCGCAGCGGCGGCACGTGGACGCAGCAGCAGAAACTCACCGCT
>JASMLR010000080.1 GCA_030748575.1 Phycisphaerales bacterium
CTCGCCGTGCCTGGATTTGATCCGAATGGCCATAAGCTTCAGGGGCCTCCTCAGGGGGGTTTCGAGCCGCGCATTAGAGCGGAATCGGGCCTCAATGGCAAGTGTGCCGGTCCTGTAGGCTGGGATTCATGAGGGTGCTCGTCGATGCGTGGAATGTGCTTCACCAGGAGGGCATTCTGCCTCCCGGGCTGGCCGGAATCGATCTGGTGGGGCTCGGCCGCCTGATGCGGGCCACCCGGTGGGGGCGGATTCACACGACCCTGGCCTGCGACGGAAAGCCCCGCCCCCGCCCTGAGGGCCTCCCGGAGGCCATTCACGTCCTCTGGTCAGGCCATCTCCGCGAGGCGGACGACATCATGGAGGGCCTGATCGCGAGGTCCACCACGCCGCGGCGGCTCGTCGTCGTGTCCTCCGATCGGCGGCTCCGCAAGGCAGCACGCCGAAGGCGGTGCCGATGGCTCAGTTCTGAGGACTTCCTGCGAACAATCCTGGACGATCTTGCTGCAGGCGATCGCGGCGCGG
>JASMLR010000081.1 GCA_030748575.1 Phycisphaerales bacterium
GCGGACGGGCGGCCGTACTACGGCGGCGTGTATCAACGCAGCGATGTTCCCGTTGAGCAGTGGCCTGCCATGATGCCTACGAAGTCTGTCGGGATTGACAACGAAGAGGTAGTTCTCGCCCGGCTGACTGACGACGAGATCATCAGCGAAAATGGCATTGATGCTCGGAAGGGCGACGCGGCCACGAGCGTCTTCCTCCCGCCCAATAACGACGTCGAAGTGCTGGAAGGCCTCCAGGACGCGTCTGTGCTGGCGGACCAGGACGTGTCGATCGACTTCTGGGATCGGTGGCTGACCTGGCTTCGGCCCGAGGGCTACAAGGCCGCGATGGTGGCTGCGCGGAACGGCAACGGCAATCTTCTCCCGCCGAACTTCTATGACCTTGATGACCTGGACGGCGATGGCGTCCGCGGCGAGTACTACGATCCGGAGTCCTCCACCCGACTGGGCGAAGCACCGCTGGACGAGTTTCGCCCCGGCGCGGCGCGTTGGCACGTGTCGCGGATTCTGACCGACACCG
>JASMLR010000082.1 GCA_030748575.1 Phycisphaerales bacterium
AAGGGATGTGTCGAACACAGGACCCCCCTCAGCTCCTTGCAAAAAGTTCCCTGACTTTTCCCCTTCCCCGATGGGGGAGCGCAGCGGAGCCATGCTTTTTTTGATCCCTACTTGCCCCACCACTCTGGAGCCTCCTTTAGGCCTCACCACGACACTTCTGGCCACCCTCGGCTCCACTCTGACGACACCCCATTACTAGCCCCTCGACCCGGTGGAAGAAAGTTGCTAAAGGGATGTGTCGAACACAGGAACCCCCCTCGGCTCCATGCAAAAGGTTCCCTGACTTTTCCCCTTAAAGGCTTGCAAGAGGAGCCCTTCCCAGATGGGGGAGCGCAACGGTGCCTTGTTTTTTTTGATCCCCACCTGCCCCACCACTCTGGAGCCTCCTGAAGGCCTCTCACCACGACACTTCTGGCCACCCTCGGCTCCACTCTGACGACACCCGCCAGCCCCTCGACCTGGTGGAAGAAAGCTGCGAAAGGGATGTGTCGAACACAGGAACCCCCCTCGGC
>JASMLR010000083.1 GCA_030748575.1 Phycisphaerales bacterium
ATGATCGCGCCCACGTCAGTCTGCAGCGTGGTGACGGCCATGTCAGAGTCCGTGCTGCGGGCGACGCCAAAATCGATGACCTTTGGCACGCCGCTGGAGGTCACCAGGATATTGTCGGGCTTGAGGTCGCGGTGAATGATGCCCTTGGCATGGCCGTGCTGCACGGCAGCGCACACCTTGCTGAAGATGTCCAGACGCTCGCGGGTGCCGAGTTTCTTGTCCTTGCAGTATTGCGTCAGTGTCTTGGCGCCCTGGATGTACTCCATCGCAAACCACGGCCTGCCCCCGGTGCCGTCGTCCCAGGTGCCTGCTTGGTAGATCTGCGCAACCCCGTCATGGCGAAGACGGCCAAGGGTTTGCGCCTCGTACTCGAAGCGGCGCATGGCACTCTTGGAGGTGACGCCACGTTTCATCATCTTGAGCGCGATCGTGCGGCGGGGGGATTGCTGCAGGGCTTCGTACACCACACCCATGCCGCCCTCGCCGATCACCCGCTTGATGGTGTACTGATC
>JASMLR010000084.1 GCA_030748575.1 Phycisphaerales bacterium
GACGGTCTTCTGCTGATCTTGATTGCCAGCGACCGCGTCGATCCGCCACTGCTCGGGCGTTTCGGCATAGACATCCACCGTGTAACTCGATGAGCCGTCGGTGAGCAGGTCTGTGCCGATGACCTTCCAGCGGATGGCGAGGCTTCCGGTGCCGCCGCAGGGAGACCCCGAGCAGTCCGAGCCGTCGCCCTGATAGGCGCCGCTGGCCGCGTTGCAATCGGCCTCGGTCATGACGGCGCAACTCACGCCGACACAGCATCCGCCGGTTGGATCGGGCGCACATGGATCACCAGTGCAGTCGGTGCCGTCACCGAGATAGGATCCGCCACCCGAGATGCAGTTCGCTTCTGTCGTGACCGAGCAGGTCGTGTCGGTGCAGCAGCCGCCGGTCGGATCGGGATTGGCGCAGTTGACGTCGCCGCAGTAAAGGTCTGCGTACCAAGTGCCACCGGCGCTGAGGCAGTTCTCTTCGGGCACGTTGTAGCAGTTTTCGCCGAGGCAGCATACGC
>JASMLR010000085.1 GCA_030748575.1 Phycisphaerales bacterium
CAACGCCGCCGCGACGCCAGCGAGGTGAGCCGCGCCACCTGCCGCGCAGATGAGAACCTGCAGGCCGCGATCGGCTGCTTCACCGCAATACGACTCGAGCCGACGAGGTGCCCGATGAGCGGAGATCACGTTGCATTCGTGAACAATGCCCAGATCCGTCAGAGTGGATGATGCCTTGCCCACCGTCGGCCAGTCCGAAGCGCTGCCCATGAGCACACCGACGCGGGCTCCCTCAACTGTGATGTAGTCACTCATGCGGGGATGGTACCCATTTGGCCGATCCGCTACCATGCGCGGTCCGCACCGATGGGGATTGGTGTAACGGTAGCACGACTGACTCTGAATCAGTTAGTCCAAGTTCGAATCTTGGATCCCCAGTTCGCCTGCGACCTCTGACAATCGAAGGCTCCAACGACAGCGCGGCGACCGTTCGGTCACCGCGCTGCATCCCGACATTGGTCTGTGGTCAGTTCACCCCTGCGGGCGACCCTGCGGCGGTTGCA
>JASMLR010000008.1 GCA_030748575.1 Phycisphaerales bacterium
GAGCATTCAAGACACCAGCATCTGCAGCAATGTCCCCGCAGAATCGCAAGTTTCCGGGGACTACACCGACAACGGCGGCAACACCATTGCCGCGGTCTGCCCGTGGTACCAAGGTGCCTGCTGCACAGGCAACGAACTTGCGTGCGTGGTCGCAACCGAGGAAGACTGTGAACACTTCGGCCACATCTGGCTCGGCGAAGGCACGACCTGCGATGACTCGCCATGTCCAATCGCCTGCCTCGGTGATGTGACCGGAGACGGCGAAGTATCGACCAATGACCTGCTCACTGTGATTGCCAACTGGGGCCCCTGCCCATAACCCCCACCACCCCACAGCACCTCCGTATTCATGGAGGTGTTGTTGTTGGGGCTCGACTGGGGGTTTAGGGGGCGAGCGTGTGCATGCACTCGCTCAGGACGTGGTCTGCCTCTGCCTTGAGGGGAGTGCCGGAACGCGCGGCTGCGAAGGACTCGAGCGTGTCTCGGACCTCGTCCTGCTGTGATGGGGTCGCCATGGACCATCTGGTTGCGAACTCGACGAGTTGCGTTCCATCGATGCAGACGTGCCCGAGGATGCGCTGCTGCGCCGCTTCGTCAGGATGCGCCCAGGAGGCGGTCCAGCACAGTGGCGGCGCGGTGAGCCCGACGGCGAGGGGGGGCGTGTCAAGCGACCACTCCACGACGCCTCGCTCTTGCGACCAGATGCCGTTGGTGCTCGCAGGTCTGCTCGATGCCTTCAGTTGCACCGTGACCTCATGGCTCGTCAAGATGGAGGAGGTTGCCGCCCAAGCCGCGGCAAGGCGGGGCCTGCTGCCAATTGCAGCGGTGAAGGTGGCCTGCAGTTCATCGCTGAATCCCTCCGGAAAAGAGTCTTCCAACCGGGATCCCAGGGCCCGCACCTGCGCGTTCCAGTCTCCGGTCATGCGCAGCCCCAACGCCCGCGCCGCGATGCGGGGCAGACCTGCTTCAATCGAGTCGGGGTCCAGAGCTGCCATGGTGGCCTCGTCGGCAGTCAGCCATCCGCGCTGCCAAAGGAAGGCCAGGGCCGCGGAGAGCAGGCGTTCCTGGAAGTACGACTTCAGTCGGTCGTCGCCCGGACCGCCGCCGGTTACGTCCTCGCCCGGGAGCATCTGACTGGAGAAGACCAGCGCCCAGCCAAGCATGGCCGCATCGGCCGCATCCGAGTGAATGCGATCATTGAGCAGTCGCAGCATGTCTGGAAGCAGGGGGTCATCGGCCAGTTCGGTGCGAAGGTGCCGCCGGATGCGGTTGACGATCGCGTCAATTCCCTTCTGCAACGCAAGCACGTCATCCACTGCAGTGACGTCTCCGCCGAGGCACTCCATAAAGCAGGATGCGGTCCCGAGTGGCGATGCGTGCGTGGTCCAGAGGCCCTGGCCTCCGAAGCCATCCGGCCAGCCGGCGCCCGACACATCGCTCGCGAAGAGGTAGCGTGGGGGCGTCAGTCCCGGGTCGCTGCCGCGGCGTGACCGAGGCGCATAGTGCGGCCCCATGGCGTGCCGAATGGCATCGAGTTCCACGTCCTCGATGTCAGACGATACGGCCACGTCCCGATGCAGCACGTCGCCTGAGATCGTCATGGTGACGTCGTAGTCGAGTTGGCAGCCGGTGAGCACCAACGAAAGCAGGCAGCCAAGAGCCGTGAAGGACCGCGAGGTGTACTGCATGACGCTTCTCCTGTGCCGCCCTCGTGATCCGTAGACTATCCACATGCGTTGGGAACATCGGCGGATCACCGCCGCAATCGAGCAGTGGTTCACCCTCCATGCGCGATCGCTCCCGTGGAGGGGTCATCGAACGCCCTGGCGAGCGTTGGTGAGCGAGTTTATGCTCCAGCAGACCCAGGTCTCGCGGGTGCTTGAGCGGTACGAGCCCTTCCTTGAGCGGTTCCCAACACCGGCGTCGCTCGCCGCTGCGACGGAGCAGGAACTTCTCTCCATGTGGCAGGGGCTTGGCTACTACCGTCGAGCGCGATCTCTGCACAAGGCGTCGATGCAGATTGTCGAGCAGTTCGGCGGCGATGTGCCGCTCGACGCGGCGTCGCTGAGGAAACTCGCAGGCGTCGGTCGGTACACGGCGGGCAGCATGGCATCCATCGTCGGTGGCCACCGCGAGCCCATCGTCGACGGCAATGTCAATCGGTTGCTTGCAAGGCTTGCATGCGACGATGGCCCGCAGGATGCATCCATGGCGCGGCGCATGTGGGAGCGTGCCGCCGCGTTGGTGGAGGCGAGCGGTGATCCGGGCATGCTCAACGAGGGCATGATGGAACTTGGGGCCACCGTCTGCGGACCGGCATCGCCATCCTGCGATGCATGTCCACTCCGGGATGGCTGCGAGGCATTCGCAGCGGGCCGCGTAGGCGAGGTGCCACAGCCAAAGACCTCCGGCCGCCGAACCGTGATGCATCAGCACGCCATCGTCGTGCGACAGGGATCACAGGTCCTGCTCGAGCAACGGCCATCATCTGGTCTCTGGGCGAGCATGTGGCAGGCGCCGACGATCGAGTCGGACCGCGAGTTGGATGTGGATGAACTGCTGAGAAGGTTGCCGGCCGGGTTCGAAGACCTCACGCGGGTCGAGAGTCTCACGCGAACGCTGACGCATCGCACGGTGCACATTCACGTGCACACGGCGGCGACGTGCGTTGGTGGGCAGGCGGAGGGATGGGTGTGGGTGTCCGATCGCGATGGCCCCGGCCATCCGCTCAGCAGCGCCGCCCGGGCTGCGCTGCAGGCAGGCGGCTCCTGAACGATCGCTGCGGGGCTCTCCAGGGGCATTTTTGGGGGCCAGACGGGGGCTCGACGCTGACTTCAGAGGTTTTTCACGATTCTGGTCGCCGGGTGGTGACAGAAACCACCGGGCTGCGCGGATACGTGGTGAGGCAGGCGCCCGATCGCAACAGGCGGCTCGACCTCCCAAACTTGCTCCCTTGCACACGAGCAGGCTCGCCGACGGTCGGCGAGCCCTGTTCGCTTTTGTTCACCGCAGCGGAGCCGCTCGCTACGCAGCGTCAGCCGGCCTCGGCCGCTTCGACCTCCGCCACTTCATCTTCCGGCAAGGGCTCTTCGGGATAGGCGATCCTGCCATGATGAATGGCGCAGACGCGGGCGAGGATGGCCTCCTTCACCTTGGAGAGTTCCGCCAGGGTGAGCGGGCAGTCATCGAACTGGCCGTCGAGGAGCCGCTTCCTGGTCATGTCGTGTACGAGCCCTTCGATCTGCCCGGGCGTCGGGTCGTTCATCGCGCGGGTCGCGCTCTCGACACAATCCGAAAGCATCAGCACGGCTGCTTCCCGCGTGAGAGGCTTCGGCCCCGGATACCGGAACTCGACCTCCTGCGGCGACTCCTTGTCGCCGGCCTCTTCCGCCTTCTGACGCGCGGCGTGGTAGAAGTACTCCACCAGCGTGGTGCCGTGATGTGACTCGATGAAGTGGATGATGCCTCGGGGTACACGGTGCTCGCGTGCCAGTTCGATGCCGTCCTTGACGTGGCCAATGATGACCAGAAGGCTCATTGCGGGACTCAAACTGTCGTGGCGGTTTTCGCCGCCCTGCTGATTCTCAACGAAGTACTGAGGCTTGTGCATCTTCCCGATGTCGTGGTACAGCCCTCCGACATAGACAAGCAGCCCATCGGCCTCAATCGCCTCGGCCGCTGCCTCCGCGATGCTCGCCACCTGAAGTGAGTGGTCGTAGGTGCCGGGTGCCCGCTGTTGAAGTTCGCGCAGCAGCGGCCTTCTCGGATCCCGGAGTTCCGCAAGCGTCATGCCGGTTGTGATGTGGAAGACGCGTTCGATGCTGGGGAGAATGCCGAGGACAAGAAAGCCGACGCACATGGCGGCGCCCGCCGCCTGCGCCGCATCCGTCAACACCTGCAGCCAGGCATCACTGAACGAGGGCAGTTCGATCATCGCCAGCACAATCGCTGCGACTGCGCTGACAATGGCCGCAATGGACGAAGCGCGAATGAGACATCCCCGGCTCCGCACTTCATCGAGTTGAGCCACCAGCGTGCCTGCGCCAGCCATGAGCACGATGAACCAGCCGATGGACTCCTGAAGGGCGACGGTCATAATCGCCGCTTGGACGGCTGCAAGCGCCATGGCAAGCCGCTGGTCGTACGAGAGCCGAAGAATCGTGCTGGTCAGGAGCAGCGGCCCAAGGGCGGCGGCCAGTTTCAGTGCCGGAACATCCGCAGCAATGAGAATCGTCGCTGCCAGCATCAGGAGCATGAGCAGGCAGATGGCGACCAGCCGCAGTGGGTTCCTGGAGATCCGCTGGTAACTCATGGAAGTGAAGCCAGCAAGAAAGAGGGACAACGCAGCGAGCAGCAGGCCGACGCCCATGCGTGGAACCCATCGCATTTCCCAAGAGCTGGTGCTTGCGAACATGGCTGCTTCGCGGACCGCCTCCTGATGTTGCAGGTCGGTCAGGCGGTCGCCGGCGCGGTACAGCGTCTCGCCCGCGAGGTGCTCGATCATGACAGGTTCGACGCCGTCCATCGCTGCCAGCTTCAGGGCATCCGTTCGTGCCTTGTCCAGTTTGAGCGTCGGGCTCGCTTCATAGGCAATCCGCGCCACGACGATGTCGACGACTGGTTCCGGAAATGCGGCGCGGCGGACAATCTCACGCAGCCGCGTTGAGGCGGAACCGTTCTCGATCGCGGTGACGTTGACCGGGTCAGCACGCAGCGGCTGCTGATAGGTCCCGTCGGCCAGGCCAAGCGCTCGATTGGTGGCTGCCTGGGTCGAGAACATCTGGAACGTCTCTGCGTCGAGAATCGGTCCCTGGATCAGTGCGTGGTCCACCAACGCGTCGGTCCAGGTGGTCCAACTGGTGGTGGGGCCGTCCGGGCCGGCGAACTGCTTGAGGGCGGCAAGTCGCGTGGCGTTGAGCCCGAACTGTTTTTTGAGTTCGTCGGCAACATCGGAAAGCGATTCCGTGCCTGCGACCGCTGTGGGGATTCCGGCCAGTGACGAACGGAGCCGATCCAGGGCGGCTGCATTGGGCACGTAGATGAAGGGTGACGCCGACCCAACTTCGTCGCGAAGCCGGGCCGTCGCCGCCTTGTTCTCAATCTGATAATCGAGTCGGGTCAGTTCGGACTGACGGGCGTACAGACCGGGATAGACGAAGATTCGCTCTCGCCCCCACGCGACCAGAAAGCTCGCGCAGGTCAGAAACACCAGAATGATGACTGCGGAGCGGATGAACTCCGGCCGCTTGAGCGCCTGACGGGCGGCAGCGCCCGGCCGCGGAATGTTCCTGCGGATCTCCTGCCGGCGCTGTTCACTCCGTCCAGACGGTCGTGGCTTGTTGGAGGTGTTCATAGCGGGATACCGATGGTCAGTCTACTGTTGGCGGCCCACCCGGCGTGGTAGCCTCCAGATGCCATTGAACCGGGTCGCAGAAAGGCAGACATGCCGAGATGTCAAAAAACAGGGATCGGCCTCGGATTGCTCCTGATCGGAGGCTCGTGCTGGCCGCCAGCCGGATGCGCTGCCAGGCCTGCTGAACCCGCGCCGGCAGCGCAGGTGGTGCTCACCGCGGAGCAGGGCAGCCGGGCCATGCACATCATGGCGGCGGCGGTGCCGCCGGCGCACGGGCCGCCACTGCAGCTTCTTCCCACCTCCGGTGTTCGATGGTCCGACCTTCGCCGCGCCATGGGGACGATCGCGATGCCGCCGCGGCCGAGCGGTGGCGAGACGCTGACCGCTGTCGTGGCCTCGGACATCGGCGATGACCGAGCATGGTTTGAGTTGCTGACGTCGGATGGATGGCCTGCGGTGGTGCGGGCCACACGCTGCGGCGACGGGATTCAGTTGGAGGCCTGGATGGGTCCGTACCCGACCGCGCCCGAAGCCGTCGACGCTGCGCGGTCGCTTCAGGCGGCAGCGGCCGAGTCGCTGCGGCAGTGGGGGCGGAAGCCCGAACTTCCTGCCGAGGCCGTCAGTCGCTGATCGGTGGACTGGCCAGGTGCCAGTCAGACGCCGCTTGCAGGTGGTGCGCGACGCGAAGCACGGTGTCCTCCCCGAGCACCGGCCCCTGAATCTGGATGCCAAGCGGCAAACGGACACCCTCGCGCTCCGTCATCGGTCCGGGGATGGAGACGCCGCAGATGCCGGCGATGTTGGCAGTGACGGTGTACCTGTCACAGAGGTACATCGACATCGGGTCCGCATGTGATCCGAACCGAAAGGCCGGGGCTGACACCGTGGGGCCGAGCAGAACGTCGACACTGGTGAACAGCCGCTGGTACTCGTCGTGGATGAGTCGCCGCACCTGCAGCGCTCGCTTGTAGTACGCGTCGTAGTAGCCGGCGCTCAGGACGTACGTGCCGAGCATGATGCGGCGACGTGCTTCCTCTCCGAGGCCTTCGCTCCTGCTCGCTGCATAGAGAGGCTCCAGCGCGAGGTCCGGCCGCGACGTTCGTCGGCCATATCGAATGCCGTCAAATCGAGCCAGATTGCTAGAGGCTTCAGCGGGTCCGAGCACGTAGTAGCAGGCGATCCCAAGGTCTGTCGTCTCAAGGTGCACCGGTTTGATGTCGCACCCGAGCGACCGCAAGGCGTCGGCCGCGGTGTCGACCGCGTTGTTGACGCCCGCGTCGTTGTCGTCGGACATGTGTTCGACCGGCACACCAACGCGGAGACCCTTCAGTGGGGCCTGAAGGGCATCAAGGCCGGCCGTGCCCGGCGCATCGGCCGAGGTGTCGTCTCTGGCGTCCACGCCCGAGAGCGTCTGCATGACCAGCGCCGCATCTGCAGCCGTTCTGGTGAAGGGGCCGATCTGATCCATGCTTGGCGCAAAGGACACCAGACCCCATCTGCTGACGCGGCCGCCGGTCGGTTTGAGGCCGGTGATTCCACAGAACGCCGCCGGCTGCCGAATGGACCCGCCGGTATCGCTTCCGAGCGCGCACGGCACCAGGCCAGCGGCGACGGCGGCAGCGCTTCCCCCCGAGGAGCCGCCCGGGACACGCTGGGGATCCCACGGATTGCGGACGACCCCGAACGCGCAGTGTTCCGTTGATGAGCCCATCGCGAACTCGTCGCACCGGGTCCGGCCGAGCAACACGGCGCCGGCGCCTCGAAGTCGCTCGGTGACGGTTGCGTCGTACGGGCTGACGAAGTTCTCCAGAATCCGCGAGCCACACGTAGCCGGCTCGCCTTCGACCATGATGTTGTCCTTGAGCGCGATCGGCACGCCCGCGAGCGGGCCCGCCTGCTCGCCTCGCCGGACGTCGGCATCGACTCGCTCGGCCATGGCTCGGGCGGTGTCGGCCCGCACGTCCTGAAAGCACCCGAGGTCGCCGTCGAGCCTGGAGATGGCCCGCAGGTGCCACTCGAGGACCTCCGTCGCCGTGACCTCGCCCTGCTGGACCGCCTGGGCGATGTCGCACACCGTGCGAGGCCGATCACCCATCTTCAGGCCCCCCTCCGAGCACCTTGGGCACCGAGATGTAGTCGCCCTCGCGGGCCGGCGCCATCTGCAGCACCGCGGCGCCGGGCAGCGGGGGCTCCGGCTGGTCCTGGTGGAGCCGCGAGCAGTGCCCGTGGGGGGAGGCGAGCGGCTCGACGCCCGTGACGTCGACATCCGTCAGTTTCGCCACGTACTCGAGGATTCCCTCCAGATCACGCTGGATCTCACTCGCTTCCTGATCGGACAGTTCAAGTCGGGCAAGTGCTGCAATGTGGCGGACTTGTGCCGCTCCGAGTTGTTCCGGAGTGCTCATGGCGGCGGAGGGTACTTCGCCGAGGGGCCCGCGGGGGCCCACAGGCCTCTACAATGTTCGGCCCGCCCAGCCGGTGGGGCCTCTTCATGAAGACCCTGCATGGCATCCCGGTGGCTCCTGGCATTGCACACTCGGTTGCGTTTGTGCTCGATCAGGCGAGGGAACGTATTGCCCGCGATGGTGTTGCGGAGTCCCGCCGGGCGGAAGAGGTGGCCGGACTTGAGCGAGCGCTGGAGGCGGCGGAAGCGTCCCTTGAAGCGGACCGTCGTCAGGTGGAGCGTGACCTTGGCCCCGAGGCTGCCCAGATTTTTGACGTGCACCTGGTCCTGCTCAGGGACGAAGCCCTCGTGTCGCCGGTCAGGAGTCGGATTGTTGACGAAGGGGTCACGGCGGCCTTTGCCGTTTCGGAAGCCTTCCATGGGCTTGCCGAGCGGTTTCGAACGATGGGCAGTCCGATCTTTCGCGACAAGGCCCGGGACATCCTGGATCTGGAACGCCGCATTCTGGATCAACTTCTCGGAAGGACCCGGGAGCGACTCCAGAAGGTCACCGAGCCGGTGGTCCTGCTGGCGCATGAGTTGACGCCTGCCGATGCCGCCTCGCTCTCACGCGAGCGGGTCGTGGCCATTGTGCTTGAGGCTGGGGGACGGACCGATCACGCATCGATCGTGGCCTCAGCGATCGGCATTCCGGTCGTTGTGGGCATCGGTGACGTCCTAGGAGACGTGAGCGATGGTGATGAAGTCATCGTTGACGGCGCCGCGGGCGTCGTCGTGCTTCAGCCCGACGATGCGACAACCACGAAGTACCGCAAACGGCGAGAGGGTCTGGAGCGGTTTCGGGCCAAAGTTGCCGGCGCCGGCGAGACGAAGACGGCCGACGGCGTTCACATTGACCTGTTCGGCAACATCGAGTTTGTGCGTGAGATCGAGGGTCTCATTGACGTTGGTGGCGACGGCGTCGGGCTCTACCGCACCGAGTTCACGTACCTGACCAGTGTGACCGAGCCGGATGAAGAAGCACTCTTTGAAGCGTACTCCACGGCGCTGAAGCGGCTCGACGGCCGGCCGCTGACGTTGCGGACGCTGGACCTCGGGGCGGACAAGTACACCCAGGCGCTGGCCATTGAGCCGGAACGCAACCCATTCCTTGGCCTGCGGAGTATTCGCCACAGCCTTCAGAACCTCCCGATGTTCCGCCGCCAGTTGCGGGCAATCCTTCGCGCTTCCCCGTTTGGAAATCTGCGCGTCATGTTCCCGCTGGTGACCACCGTCGGCGAGTTCCGGCAGGCTCGGTTGCTGCTTGATGACGTGGCGGACGAGTTGCGGGACGAAGGGCACGAGGTTGCAGACGGCATCCCCGTCGGCATGATGGTCGAAGTGCCCAGCGCGGCGATCATGGCATCGACGTTCGCCCGGGTTGCGGACTTCTTCTCAATCGGCACCAATGACCTCATCCAGTACACGGTGGCGGTGGATCGGGGGAACGAACGCGTGGCCAGCCTGTACACGGCGGCCAGCCCAGCCGTGCTGAGGCTCGTAAAAACGGCCGTTCGGGCCGCACAACGACGAAATGTCCCCGTGAGCATTTGCGGGGAGTGTGCCAGCGATATCACGTACACTATGCTCCTGTTGGGACTCGGCCTGCGGAGCCTCTCGCTTGTTCCTGCTCAGATCCCCCGGGTACGTGAAGTCATCCGGCGAGTGACGATGGAAGACTGCGAGCGGCTCGCCAGGCGGATTGGGTCCCTGGACTCTGAACGGACCATCCTCAAGGTGCTTCGTGACGAACTCATTCGTGTGCTACCCGAGATCGACGGCGAACTGGATGAAGATTGACCAACCGCCGACCAACGAACAAGGCACAGAACCAACCACCGGCCGTCGGGTCGAGGGAGTGGCCGCCGCGGGCCGCGTGCATCAGCACGCCGCCGGCCGGAACTCACTCGGTGCGACGGCCACGAACCGCTTGACCATGACATCTTCTCGACATTCGGACACGAGTATGCCCCCCGGCCTGCGGCCGGCGCGGGGTCGTCGTCCCTCCGTCTTCGATCAAGGTGTCTCAGGTCGACCACAACCACGAAGGACATATTGTGGCCAAGAAAAAACGCGCGAAGCAGGACGCTTCTGCGGGCGAGATCATGCTCGTCAACGACTCACCTGGAGAGGAGTGCCGCGTCGCCATTCTGCGCGACGGGCGCCTCGAGGATCTGTTCACTGAGCGCGCCGCGACAGCGACGAGCGTAGGGAACATTTACAAGGCGAAGGTCAGCAACGTCGAAGGGGCCATTCAGGCTGCCTTCGTCGACTACGGCCAGCCGCAACGCGGCTTCCTGCACATTTCGGACCTGCACCCCCGGTACTTCCCGGGCGGCGAGCAGTCCGAGAAGGTGGGAAAGAAGACGGCGCATCGCGACCGCCCGCTCATTCAGAAGGCACTCAAGCGAGGCGATGAAATCCTGGTGCAGGTGCTGAAGGAGGGCATCGGCACGAAAGGGCCGACGCTGACGAGCTACCTGTCCATCCCCGGCAGGCTCATGGTGATGATGCCATACATGGATCGGGTCGGCGTCACACGTCGCGTTGAGGACGAGGATGAGCGCAAAGCCATGCGCAAGGTTCTTGATTCGCTCGATCTTCCCGACGACTTCGGCTTCATTCTTCGCACGGCGGGTATGGGGCAGACCAAGCGGGAACTCAACCGCGATGTGGCGTATCTGACACGCATGTGGAAGGTGATGGAGAAGCGGATCGGCAAGATCGGCTCACCTGCAGAACTCTATACCGAGTCCGACCTGGTCCTGAGGACCGTGCGAGACGTGCTTCGGCCCGAGATCGAGGCGATCGTGGTCGACTCCGAAGACGCGTTCAATCGAGTGACGGGCTATCTGCGGGTCATTGCCCCGAGATCGGCGCCTCCGGTCGTTCACTACAAGCGGCCGATGCCGCTCTTCCATGCGTTCAATGTGGAGCGTCAGATTGAGACCATCCACGCCCGGGAGGTTGACCTTCCCAGTGGCGGTCGGCTCGTCATCGATCAGACCGAGGCGTTGGTTGCGATCGACGTCAACTCAGGCCGAAGTCGGTCCGCTCGAGACAGCGAGACCAATGCCTACAGGACAAATCTGGAGGCAATCGAAGAGATTGCCCGGCAGTTGCGGCTTCGAGATCTCGGCGGATTGGTGATCAACGACCTGATCGACATGCGGCAGCGGTCGCGACGCAAGGAGGTCTACGAGAAGTTCGGAGAGATGCTCAAAGTTGATCGAGCCCGAACGACCATTCTCCCGATCAGTGACTTCGGCATTCTGGAAATGACCCGCCAGCGGATGCGGCCGAGCATTCGGATGGCGAACTACGTGGAATGCCCCGGATGTGCCGGCCACGGCGAAGTCAAGGCTCCGGACATGGTCGCCGCCGATGCGGTTCGTGAGATCGGATACCTGCTGCATTGTGATGAGACGGCCAAGTTGGAAGTGGTCGTTTCGCCCCGCGTTGCTTCGTCGCTCCTGTCGACCAAGCGGCGGGTTCTGGATGCAATTGAGGATCGCATGGCGAAGCCGGTTGATGTGCGGGTCAGCGAGAGCATCCCCGTCGACCGGGTCGTGTATTACGCCTACGACGCGCGGGGGTCCGACCTGGATCTGGAGAAGCTCACGCCCGGGGCGCGGCCGTCTCTGGAGGAGCTGATCGCCGAGCCTGACCCCGACAACAAGGCGGAAGAGGCGAAACGCACCGGTCGGCGTCGATCCCGTCGGCGTGGCCAGGCTCCACCGGCCGATGCAGCTGCGATCGCGCTGTCGGGCGAGTTTCAGCGAGAGCTGGAGGCATTGGAGGCCGAGGCAGACCGCGAGGAGGCAAAGGACTCGAGCGAGGGTGAAGCCGCAGGGGGCTCCAGGAAGCGTCGTCGTCGCCGCCGTCGCCGCCGCAAGCCCACGCCGCTGATCGAGACGGCTTCTCGGTTGTACGTGCTGGCCAAGGCGATGGGGCTGACGTCCAAAGAGATCATCGCGCGGTGGGATGCATCCGGAAAGGAAAAGAACACCGGCTTTGTGCTCAACAGCCACATGTCAACGGTGACGCCCGAGCAGGCCTCGACCATTCAGGGCTGGTTTGATCGGCCGGAAGAGGGAGGGGAGACCGAGTCCGCCGATGCCACCACCGAGGCCGCCGATGAATCGCCGGCGGAGGAGCAGCCCGCACCGCGGAAGCGGCGTCGGCGGCGACGGCGTGGTTCGGCAAGCCAGGAGGAGACTGCATCGGCTGAGCAGAAGCCCGAGGACAGCAGCGATGCCTCCGAGGCGCAGCCCGAGCCTGACAAGAAGCCTCGCAAGAAGCGGGCGGCGAAGAAGGCATCCAGGAAGTCGGCCGAGACCGAACCTGCCGATGGAGACGGCGACGCTCCGCCCAAGAAGAAGCGGGCTCGCAGCCGGAAACGCAAGAAGGCGGAGGGTGATGCGACCCAAGCCGATGACATGCCCAAGAAGCCAAGGCGTCGCACGCTGTACAGCAGCAGCCGCCGCAAGTTGGCGCCGGGGGCAGCTGGTGAAGCGTTGGCGCAGTCGGAGTCCTGACCTGTGAGCAGCGGGCCAGGCATCCTGATACTCGGGTCGACTGGGTCGATCGGGTGCAGCACCGTTGAGGTGGTGGAGCACCTCCGAGCGTGCGGCGGGTATGACCTGCCGGTGCGGGGGCTCGCAGCCGGAGGCAATGTGACGCTCCTGGCCGAGCAGGCCAGGCGGCTTGGCACGCGGCACGTCGCGATTGCCGATCCGAACGCGGTGTGGGCGGGCGATGCAGCAGCGCTGACTGGCCCGGATGCAGCGGCCCAACTGGTGCGGGAGCAAGCCGAGCCCGGCGACATCGTGCTGGCAGCCATCGTGGGCGCTGCCGGTATTGACGCGGTGCTGGCGGCGATCGAACGGGGATGCCGGATCGGGCTGGCCAACAAGGAGACGCTCGTTGCTGCCGGTGCCGTCGTCATGCCGGCGGCCCGCGAAGCCGGCGTCGAGATTCTGCCGGTCGACAGCGAACACAGCGCCATCTTTCAGTGCCTGCATGGTCACCCGCCCGGAGCAGAGGTGGAGCGGCTGGTGCTGACCGCGTCCGGCGGCCCGTTCCGTGGCTGCAGCCGCGCCGAGATCGAGGCGGTGACCGTGGAGCAAGCCCTGGCGCACCCGACCTGGAAGATGGGTCCCAAGGTGACGGTTGATTCCGCCACGCTGGCCAACAAGGCTCTGGAGGTGCTTGAGGCACACTGGCTGTTTGGTCTTCCGGCTGATCGTATTGACGCCATCATCCATCCCCAGTCCATCATCCACGGCTTTGTCGAGTTCGTTGATGGCTCCGTGCTGGCGCAGGCCGGGCCGCCCGACATGCGGACCCCGATTCAAGTGGCGTTGACCTGGCCCGAGCGGCTGCCGGCCGCTGGCCGAAGGATGGACTGGGCGGAACTCTCCGGGCTGAGTTTCGAGCCGATCGACCACGACACATTTCCGATGATTCGTCTGGCCTGGAACGCCATTCGAGAGGGGGGGACGGCGGGGGCGGTGTTGAATGCTGCCAACGAGGTGGCGGTCGAGGCCTTTCTCAGCGGGGAGATTCGGTTTGCGGACATCTTCAGGCTGGTCGTGGATGCGTGCGATGCGTGCCCGCCACGGTCGGTCACGGATCTGGACGGGATCACCGCAGCGGATGCGGAGGCCCGCCGCTGGGTGCGTACCCACCTCCCGGCTGGCTCACGGACATAGGACTTCGGCATGGACCTGTTCATATCCGGATTCAACATTCTGGTGATCGCGCTCGGTTTCGGGACGTTGATCTTCATTCACGAACTGGGACACTTCGCCGCAGCGAAGTGGGCCGGAATTCGCACGCATGCCTTTGCGATTGGATTTGGCCCGCCGATCTTCAGTTGGCGGCGCGGGCTTGGATTCTGCTGGGGCTCGAGCGAGGTGGTGGTGCGTCGGAAGTGCGGCCGGGCCGCGATGCAGATGACCGACCGCGAACTTGCCGAGGAGGGTCTTGGGGAGACTGAGTACTCGGTCCGCTGGCTCCCGCTCGGGGGCTTCGTGCGGATGCTCGGGCAGGATGACCTCGACCCGGGGGATCGCGCGGTGACCGATCGGGGCTTCAGCAGCGTTTCGATCGGAAAGCGGATGATTGTCATTTCCGCCGGTGTCATCATGAATGTGCTGCTCGCGATCGTGTGCTTTGTGATTGCATTCAGCGTCGGCGTGCCATTCGAGGCCGCCGTCATCGGGGAAGTGGCTCCGAACGCGCCTGCCAGTCGCGCGGTGGCGGTGGACGGATCTGTGCCGGCAGGCCTTCGCCCGGGCGATGTGATCAAGTCCATCGATGGCCAGCAGGCCGAAGCATTCGTCGATGTGCAGGTGGCTGCCGGGATGTCGATTCCAGGCGAGGCGCTCCGCATGGTTGTGCAGCGGCAGGGATCGGACATCGCGTTCGACGTCGTGCCCGAAGAAAGTCCGGTGACGGGCATGCGCGGCATCGGCGTCATGCCAGCCGCTTCGTTGACGCTCTCGACGATCGGAGACCTGCGGGACATGGTGGAGTCGGTTGTCTCCACGCTGGACATCGCGGCCGAGGTGGGGCCGGGTTGGTCGATCGACACGATTGATCAGCAGAAGGTTGCCAACTGGGGCGACCTGGAGCGGGCGAGCATGGATGTCGGCGGTGGGTCGATGGCCGTGGGGTGGGCAGGGCCTGACGGACAATCTGTTGGCAGCACCCTTTCCGCCACACCCCAATGGCAAACGCTCGTCTACGCGGGGGCGACGGCATCGTCGGTGGTGGGGTATGAACTTGGTATCGGCGGCTTCGTGCCACTGGTGAAGATCGACCGGGTGCCGGCAGGAAGCGTCAATGAGGGGGTGCTTCTGCCCGGCGATGTGGTGCTTGCCGTGGGGGGCGTTGACGGACCCAGAATGCGCGGCTTCCGCGCGGCCATCGCGGAGGCGCCCGGGGACACGCTGGCCATGCGGGTGCGTCGCGGGGACGAGCCTATCGACCTGGTGGTCCATCTCACCCGGTCCGGCTTGATGGGCCGGACCGCCATGGCGGGGGTCTTCCCTGCGTACGCGTGGGACTGCCCACTGATGGCGGCGCCCATGATGTCTGTGGAAGGGGGCGACGAAACGCTCGCGGCAAGTGTCCCGGACGGCGTGCTGCCCGGCAGCCGGTGGGTCTCGGTCGACGGCGTTCAGATCGGATCCTGGCGTGATGTGTGGATGGCGTTTCGCGCCGCTGCAGCACGCGGCGCCGAGGCGTTGTCGGTCGAGATCGAAAACCCGACGATCGGTCGGGAACGACGCGCCGTGATGCTCCCGATTCCATCATCTGCGCGATCGGCGATGGCTGGCCTGCAGTGGCAGCCGCCGCTGCCTTCGTGGTGCTTTGACTCTCTGAACGTGGTTCGGAGCAGCGATGGCAATCCCATTCGGGCGCTGAGCATGGGGGTCCAGGAGACCTGGAAGTTCATCGTGGTGACGTATCTGACCATCGACCGGTTGGTCCGGGGCTCGGTGGGGGTGGAGCACCTGCATGGGCCGGTCGGGATTGTGCATGTCGGGACGAAGGTCATGAGCCGGGGGTTCATGTACCTGCTGTTCTTCCTCGGCATCATCAGCGTGAACCTCGCCGTGCTCAACTTCCTGCCGCTGCCCATCGTCGATGGCGGCATGTTCCTGTATCTGGTGTACGAGAAGATCCGCGGCGTGCCCCCTCCGATCGGCTTTCAGAACGCGGCCATGCTTCTTGGCCTCATGCTCATCCTGACGGCCTTCGTCGTGACGTTCTACAACGACGTCATGCGGCTCATTCAGTGATCTTTGCAGTGTGGGCGTACAGGCGGGCCTGTGCGGGTTGTGCGGGCACGAACCCCATCTGAATCCCCTCCAAACGCTTGGTCCGGGGCGAGTTCAATCCCAACATGAACGATGTTGAGCCACACGGTCACGGTGGCCGAAGCCAGTTTCAATGCTCGCAGGAGGGGCATGTGTGACACCGATGGTCGATGAACATAGCGGCGTTCTGCCTCGCATTCTGATTGTCGAGAGTGATCCTGAGGTGGCGAGGCTCCTGGTTTCAGCGGTCGCATCGGCCCGTGAAGGCCGCTGCGACTGGCCCGCAGGCGAGGACAACGAGCCAGGTGGCTGCGTCGTTGTGGACTCCCTCTCCATGTTGCACAGGATGGACCTTCGTCGATTCGGCGCCGCACTGGTGGCGTCCGTCATGTACGACGGATGTGGTCTGGATGTGCTGGCATACCTTCGAGGCCTGGCACCCAGTCTGCCTGTGGTCATGGTCGGCAGCGTCGCTGACTCGACGATCGCGTCGGAGGCCATTCGGGGCGGCGCTGCCGAGTTCGTAATCCTGACCGGGCATGAGCAGGTGACCATTCCACTGGCCGTTCGAAAGGCCATCGTGCATCGGCAACTACGGCGGGACAACGAACATCTGCAGCAGACGCTGACGCGGTCCATGGCGGAGTTGGCCGAGATGAACCGCCGGCTCGAGAGCAGTGTTCTGCGGCTTGAGGATGTCGCTCGAACGGACGACCTGACGGGCCTGACGAATCGTCGGTGGCTGAACCGAACACTGGAGGAACGCTGGGCGGAGTCCGACCGGCACGAACTGGAACTCGGGTTCCTGATGATCGACCTGGACGGGTTCAAACAACTCAATGACACGCTCGGGCACCACCGGGGTGACGATGTGCTTCGCCGGATCGGCGACCTGCTTGCCCAGACGTGCCGAGAGATCGATGTCCCGGCCCGATACGGCGGCGACGAGTTCTGCGTGCTCCTGCCCCATGCGGATCTTCAGGCGACCATTGCGGTCGGCCAGCGGATCGCGGCGGCGTTTGAGGCCGTGAGGCAGACCTGGGGTCTGGGCACCGCGCCGCTTGGCATCTCGATCGGCGTGGCCCATCGCGGCGTCAGCGGCGCCGCGAGCCCGGATGAACTGGTACGCCATGCGGACGAGGCGATGTACGCTGCCAAGAAGAGCGGCCGCCAGTTGATGCTCCGCGAAGCGGGCCATGGCATGCGACTTCTGGTCGCCTGACGAACTCAGCCCTGCTGCTCGATATCTCGCTTGTGCGCCTTGGCCTTCAGGGCTTGCCGTTTGTCATAGGTCCGCTTGCCGGTGCCGATCCCAATGAGCAGTTTGGCTCGGCCATTTCTCCAGTGGATCTCAAGCGGGACAATCGCCACACCTTTGGCCGATGCTGCACGTGCCAGTTTGCGAATCTCCCGCTTGTGGGCGAGCAGTTGGCGGGTGCGGATGGGCGCGTGCTGAAACCGCGAAGACGCATTTGGGTACTCCGCGATGTGCACGCCATGAAGGGTCAGGCTGAGTGGGACCAGCTCCGCGCGAACATACCCCTCCTGCAGGCTGGCCTGCCCGCTGCGAAGCGACTTGACCTCAGTACCGGTCAGCCGGATGCCGCATTCAAGCGTTTCCTGAATCAGGTAGTCGTGCCGCGCACGTCGATTCCTGATCAGCGGCTCGCCGTCGTCTGTCTTCTTGCGTGATTTGGCCATCGCGGGGTGGCGCCTCTTCGTGCCGCTGTCCGTTGGCGGCGGGCATGCCGCGTGCGGGCCCTGGCCCCCTGGAGGTGTTCCCATGTTCACCCCCGGCGGGGGTGGGGAAGCCGGGGGCCGGGCAAGCCGGAGAAGATCATGCGCGAGAGAGGACTCGAACCTCCACGGGATTTTACTCCCACCAGCACCTCAAGCTGGCGCGTCTGCCAGTTCCGCCACTCGCGCTCGGGTGAAGCCACGGAGGATACCACGTCACCGCTGTCCCAGCCATGCCATGGCCTCCGCTGGTTCGTCGGCAGCGACAATGACCGGGACCTGGGGTGGCAGGTGCCTGTTGATGAGGTGCCCCAGCAGCGAGCCCGGAAGGCAGCCCCGCCCGGCGGAGGCCCCATGGATTCCGTCTCTCTGGAGATCTTCGAGAATAAGCAGCGACGCGTGGGGGCCGGCCATCTCAAAGATCCTGATCAGATGGTCATCGGCATCCGCCTTCATGGACGCGTGCACCATCGAGGCGGGAGACAGGGCAAGCCTGCCGCCTTCGGTGACCAGGCGGGCGCATGAGAGGCCGTCGCTCACCACATGGCATGCGTGCGGCCGCAGGAGGGCCGGCGCGTTGAAGGTCGCCGCCTTGAGTGACTCCCAACTCCCCGGCAACCACGTCCGCGGGTCCTCCTGGAATGGATCCGCTCCGCGTCCTCCCGACCACTGGACCGAAAGGTCCGCCCGGCTGCCGGGAGGCGGCTGCGTGGTCGCGTGGTCGTCGAGGAGTTCAATGGTCTGCGCTGCGAGCGTGACCCGTCCGTGGAGCCAGTCGCCGCTGAGCGGCATCGTTGCCAGGCGATCAGGCAGGCTCATACGCCGCGGCGCTCCGGATGCCAAATGACCTTGTGCATCTGAAGCTGCAACCTGGCACTCAACTGATCCTGAAGCATCCACTCGGCCAGCATCTGGGCTTCCAAGCCCGCATGCCCGTCAATCTGCTTGCCGGGCTTCTGAGCGTGAACCGGCGAGAGAAGAACCGCAGAAACTCGGTCGGTGAGTTGGTGCGTCTCGATCACACCTCTGGCCCATTCATAATCCTCGCGATCCCCGATCACGAACTTGACCTCGTCGTCGCTTCGCAAGTGCGCGATGTTTCCAAAGTCATTGCGGTCGGCCTCGCCGCTTCCCGGGCACTTCAGATCCATGATCCGAATGACGCGATCATCGCAGGCGGAAATGTCGCAGGCGCCGGATGTCTCAAGCAGCACCGTCTTGCCGGCATCGCACAGGCGGGACATCAGCGGGTGCACGGCCTCCTGAAGGAGTGGCTCGCCGCCGGTGATCTGGACAAGCGGCGTGTCCCATTGCAACGCGTAGTTGACAATGTCGTCGACCTGCATCGTCGAGCCTTCGCTGAAGGCGTACTCCGTATCACACCAGGTGCAACGCAGGTGACAGCCGCGAAGTCTGACGAACACGCAAGGCAGCCCCGCGCGGCTCGACTCTCCCTGCACCGAATGAAAGATCTCGTTGATCAGAAGCCGCGTCTGCATCGGGCGTCACCGGGTCCGGTCGGAACTCACGTAGCCGAGCGATCGATTTCGACGCAGTTCTCCCGCTCGCCGCGGCCTCGGAGCGGGTAGTCCTTCCTGAGCGGATGGCCCGGGAAGTCTCGCCACATGAGGATGCGTCGCATGTCCGGGTGGCCCCTGAACCGAATGCCGAACATGTCGAAGACTTCACGCTCTCGCCATTCGGCTCCCGGCCAGATGTCGGTGACACTGTCGACCACGAGGGCCGGATCTTCGTCGATGCCAAGGGTGTCAATCGTCGGATCCAGCCAGACTCGAACAACCAGAAGCAGGTCGTGCGTGTGGCTTCGCAGAACCCAGGTGACTCCAAAGCGGCCGGGCTGCGGCGCGGCATACCCCAAGTAGTCAACGGCGGTCACGTCCGAGAGCAGGTTGTAGGCGCAGCCCGGGTCCTCGCGCAGGAAGTGCATGACCTCGTGAAGGTCTGCGGCCTCAACGATCAACGTGGTGCGGCCGCGAAACTCGGTCGCGGACAACTGCTTTCCCGGGAAGGCGTCGCGGACGGCCTTGAGTGTCGGATGCGTGGTGCTCATGGGCTCCGCATGGTAGCCCGCCTCGAGCTCAGGGGGCGCCGCCGCTGCCGCGGGGGTGCTCCAGCGTGATCGTGTCGATGGCGGGATCCATGTTCCAGGTCATGCGGGTGGCCTGCACCGGCATGCGGGCCCCTTCGGTCAGCACCGAGACGGTCCGGCCTGCTCGGGCAACCAGTTCGGCGATGCGGGTGCGGGTGTTGTACTCGAGCATGTGGCAGTCAGCCCGTCTGGTCGGCGTGCTCAGGTAGACCCGCCCGATCGCGCGGAGCCGGTCCACCTCCATGTCGCCGCCAAGTTGCAGGGGGGCGTCAGAGACCGTTTCGCTGCGTCTGGTCAGCACCCGGACCTCCTCGGCGGTCAGGGTGGCAATGTCACGGTCGTCGACAGAACTCTTCCAGAGCCCTTCCACGTCGCCGGACATGGTGAGGCGGAAGCGATCATCCGCCTCGTGAATCAGATCCAACCGCTCGGACCAGACAAAGCGGCTGGTCCCCGGGCCTGAGAAGGGGCCTCGCTCCCCGCCGGAGCGGCCGGACCAGTCGGGTTCGCGAATGACGATGTCGCCGTCGCCCGTGACCTCGGCTTCCGTGTAGAGGTCGTTCCATGTGATGTGCTGCGCGCCGACGTAGAACACTCGGGGCAGCACCGCTCTGGCCGCGGTCTGCCACTGACGCGACTCCAGCCTCGCGTTGCCCTTGGCGATGAGGGTGTGGAGGGCGCGGCTGCCCGAGGCAAACGGTGAATCGTCGACGGGCTCCTCGGTCGATGCCTCGTCGAGCCGGGCGAACTCCAGCCGCACCGAGTCGCCTTGCAGGCTGCTCCGCTGATCCGCGGAGCGATCCACCACGCAGTCGACGTTGCCGCGGAGGTCCATGGCCCCAGCGCCGTCTCCAAAGCGACTGTCATAGTGGAGTGATTCGGTCCAGGTGGTCCGCATGGTGACGGCCGGATCCCCGGCGCGGCCCACGATCCGCGGTGGGGGAATGCGGACATCCGCTGACAGTTGGAGCGGTGCGGCCAGCATGCGTGAGCGTCCCCGGCCGGCCCAATCTGCGGTGCCGGCCAGTCGGTTGATGGTGAGATCATGGCCGCGATCGATCAGGACGTCCTGCCTGGCGATCAGCACGTCGCTTCCAGTCAGCCGGACAACTTCCTGCGCCGCATCCCCCGTGAGCGCATCTGCAAAGGCCCGACTGCCGTCATCCATCAGAACCTGCACGTCGCCGGTCGCTTCAAAGGTTCGGAGCGTGACGCTCCCGGCGGGCCCGCCAGACGTGAACTCGTCTGCGGCGGGCTCAAGCGTCGCCTCGAGGCGGTCGGCCCAGAGCGTCTGGCCATCGCTGTGGGCGCGTACGCGGTTGGTGCACGTGAGCTGCTCCGGCGTTGCGCGGCCCTGATCATCCCTGTCGAACTCCATGGTGAGCGATTCGGCCGAGATGGTCCCGTCCGGGCTCTCGACCGAGACCGAGCCGGAGAACGCGATGGACTGCATGGCGGCGTCCTGCGTACTGGCTGCCGGGTCAAACTCGATGTGCACGGCCTCGGCCCAGGTGATCTCACTGTCCGCCTGGCCGAGCGTCTCCGGAAGTGCTGGCCGGTGAATGCGCCGATCCTCCGGCAGATTCAGGGGTGTAGCGAGCAGGACGGCGCGGCCCGGGCCGGTCCAGTCGGCGGTACCGAGTGTCCGCTCGATGCGCATGTGCGTTCCGCGTTGGATGACGACTTCGTCGCGGGCAATGGTGACGTCGTCTCCTGCAAGTTCCACGGATTCCTGCGCGGCGTCGCCGCGAAGCTGGTCGGCCCAGGCTCGCGCGCCGTCGGCAAGACGAACCTGGACGTCGCCGGTGGCCAGAAACTCCCGTACTTCAACCGACGCCTCGGACTGCTCGTCCGCATCGCCGGTCGGCTCCAGCGTCGCCAACAACTCGTCCGTCCACAACACCTGCTCGTCGCTTGCAGCCCGAACGCCGCCCTTGGCGATCATCCGGTCGGGTACGGCACGCCCGTCGCTGCCCGGCTCAAACCGCATGTCAAGCGTGTCGGCGTCGATTTGCCCTTCGGGGCTGCGGACGGCGACGTCGCTTCGGAACGTGATGGACCTGAGCCCTCGCTGCTCGGCCCCGCCGGGCTCAAAGGCGAGATCCACGCCGTCTTCCCAGTGAATGGTGGTCAGGTCGTCCATCGCGCCATCCGGCGTGCGCGCGGTGGACGCTGCCTCATCGACGCCGGTGGGCGTGTTGTTGAGTGCTGCTTCGCCGGCTCCGATGATGCCGCCTCGCCCGGCATCGGGCTCGGCCCACACATGGGCGCTCTGGAGGGACAGGTCTTCCGTGTTGATGCGGACGCGGTGGGGCGGGGAGGAGGTGAGATCGAACCTCGCCTGATCGGACCGCCATGTGATGCGGTCGCACGTCGTGGTCAGTCCCTGCTCCGGCGCGAGCACGCGAACAGGCGATCCGACGAGTTCCAGCAAGGTGTCCTGAGTTCTGGCCGGGCGGGGTTCGTCCGGCTCCAGCGGCACCATGGTGAGGGGGCCGGAGCAGGTGATGAGGGTCTCCTGCGGCGCAAGTGGCGGCGGTGGAACACCCATCGCGGAGGCGGCCACGAGCATGGGGACGCTCATGGGCGCGCTCATCGGCACGCTCTCGGGCGGGCGGCTGGCGCCGGACCGATTGGTCAGGGCATCGGATGCGAATGAAAACACGACGTGAAGGAGGTCGGCGGTGACGAGCCGAGGGTGCGCCTGGGGGACGTCAGCGGCCGGGGCCTGTTCGATCCGCACCGAGTCGTGCAAAGTGACGCGATAGAAGGGGGGTGGATCGGGGGCCGTCGTCTCGCTGGAGACGGCGACGATGCGGCGTCTGGCTGGCGACGATGGACTTGGGCGCGTCCTCGATGCTGTTTGCACGGCCGCGTCCTTGAGCAGGAGGAAGTCAAGCTCCTTGATTTCGAGGTACTCGATGCGGTTGTCGCGGTCGTTGAGCAGCACGCTCAGCCCGTGCCCCACCATGTGCTCAGTTGCCGTCGTCAGTTCCAACTGGCCTTCGCACGCAATACGCCCCGAGAGATTGTCGAACAGGGCCGCGTCGGTGTGAATGGTGAGCGCCGGCGCGTCAACCGAAGGGTCGGCATAGCCGCGCTCGGCAGCCTCAAACATGCGGATGACCACATCGCCGATCAGCCGGCCTTCCTCCAGGGCCCGCCTCGGCGCAAACGCGTCGGCCTCGCGGCCGGAGAGCGTGATGAGGCGTCCGCCCGCCATGAACAGTTCCACATCCGGGTCACGCATCTGCACCCAGTTGGCGGGTAGATCGGGGGGGTTCGGATCGAGGTGGCTGAACCGGTACTGCTGCGCGAGGTTGCCATCGGGACCGGCGACCTGCAGCCAGCCTCCCTTGGGCAGCGACACGGACAGGTTGGGGTCGGTCAAACCGCCCGCCATGGGATCGCCCGGGTCCAGTGGGCGGGGCCCGATCAGTTCGGTTGGCGCCTGCGGCGGTTCGACCTGCGCCGGCCCTTCGCGGTGGTCAAGCAGCGCGATGGCGATCAGGACCACAGCGGACACCGCCGCGCCAATCAGGCCGAGCCGCCAGGCCAGGCCGCTGGGTTCGTGCCGCCGATCGCTCATGCGTGGAGCGTGACCTGATGTACGTCGATGTCGCCGCCGCAGAAGGTGTCATAGGCAATCGCAGCCTGGCAGGCGGCCGTGACGACCGCTTCGTCCGACATGGATGCGGACGCTGTCGCGTGGAACGCGCCAAGTGCATACTCCGCGCCCGACCCGATGGCATGGCAGTGCTGGAACTCGGTCACGCCGAGATCGCTGGAGATCTTGAACAGCCCGCCGGGGGAGGCCAGCAGAAACGACGCATCGAGATCGCCGAAGGGCGTTTCCTTGCTGGCTGCCTGCTCATTGACCAGCGAGTAGGTTTCGCGAAGCGCCCGCCAGAAGCCGAGGAAGAACGTGTAGACCTCCCGCCGGTTGTGCAGGCCCGGGGGGTCAGACCCGGCGAGATAGTGGTCCAGGATGTCGTCATACACGGCCCAGCCTGTGCCGCCGAGCAAGGCGTCTCCGATCGGGGTGATCTTGGTGGCCCGGGCGTTGGATGCTTCGATCAGCATGCCTTCCCCGAACACGGCGAGCGTGTCAGCGGCCATGGTGATCCGTCCGTTCCTGCGAAGTGCGGCGACGATTGACATGGCTTCAGTCCACCGCGACTCGGGGTGCAAGGAGATCCTGCACGTCGATGATGCCCACGGCCTTGCCGTCTGAATCCACGACTGGAATCTCGTCGATGCGGTGCTCGGCGATCATGGTTCGTGCTTCGCCGACCGTTGCGGTCGCCTGAATGGTGAGCGGATCACGGGTCATGACGGTGCCGATGGGGTCCTTGAGCGCAGCGGGGTTGGTGAGCACCAGGCGACGAAGGTCGCCGTCGGTGAACAGGCCGGTCACGCGGCCCTCTGCGTCGAGCACCAGAACGGCTCCAGCGTGCCGAACCGTCCCCGCATGGTCCTGCTCGCCGCTGCGGAGGGCATCGGCGACGCTTTGCGCTTCGGTGGTCGTGGTCAGGTTGACGCCCGGGCGGAATCGGACCAGTTCGTCCACGGGACGCAGCATGGCGCCGAGCGAGCCTCCGGGGTGGCGCCTGCGAAAGTCTGAGGCTGTGAACGAGCGGGCGTGGGCGACGGCGAGTGCCAGCGCGTCGCCGCAGGCGAGGGTTGCCGTGGTTGATGTCGTGGGCGCCAGGCTGAGCGGGCCGGCCTCCGAGAAGGAGCCAAGGGCGATATGGCAGTCGCACAGCCTGGCAAGATGGGTGTCGGCGGCTTTCGAGATGCCCAGCCGCTTGACGCCGTCGGCCTTGAGAATGGTGGCGAGGTCCACGATCTCCGCGGTCGCGCCGGAGTAACTCAGGAGCATGACGACGTCGTCGCTGCGAATCGCGCCCAGGTCGCCGTGGACGGCGTCCGCCGGATGGACGACATGCGACGGAATGCCCAGTGAAGAGAACGTGGCGGAGATCTTGGCGCCGACAAGGCCCGACTTGCCCATGCCCGTCACGACCAGATGCCCCTTGCATCCGTCGACCAGTTCAATCGCGGCGTCCCATGCCGCGGCGGCCACGCCGCCCGCTTCGAGATCCTTCCGGAGCCCTTCCAGTGCGGCGGACTCCGCGCTCAGGACGTCGGCGACCAGTTCGCGTGGGCTCGGTCCGGCGATTCTGGATTCGGCTGTGGAGGTATCAGGAGTCATGGCGGGTCCGGCTGTAGGATGCCCGTGCCGTAGTGACACGGAGTGCCCAGTGTATCGCCGTGAGCCCGGTCAGCCCTGAACGCGACCTCGAACCACCCTCGGAACCACCCTCGGAACCACCCTCGGAACCACCCTCGGAACAAGCCCCAAGCAAGCCCGCGTGGGAATACGCCCCGGACGACCGCATGGATCACCCCCTGCCAAGCCAGAAAGACTACCGCGTCAGCCTCGAGGCCTTTGAAGGCCCGCTGGACCTGCTTCTCTTTCTGGTGCGGCGCGCGGAGGTCGACCTCCAGGACATTCCGATTGCCGAGATCACCGATCAGTATCTGGATGTGCTGGGCAAGACGCAGCGTGACGACGTCGACATCGAACAGGCGGGCGAGTTTCTCGTCATGGCGGCAACCTTGATCGAAATCAAGTCCCGCTGCCTGACGCCGCCCGAAACGCAGACCCGTGACGAGGACGGGGACGAGTCGGGGGGCGACCCGCGAGACGAGTTGATTCGCCAGTTGCTCGCGTATCAACGCATTCGCACGGCGGCCGAGTCGCTGCTCGATCGGCGGAGCGGATTCGCTTCGCGATTGGCTACAAAGGTCGGGTGCGACCGCGGCACGATTCCAGTTCTGCCGGAGGGCCATGAACTGGAGGACGTACACGCCATGGATCTGGCCGACGCCTATGAGCGCATCGCTGCGGCGATTGACTTTGCTCGACTTGGCGATCACGTTGTGGAACTTGATGACACGCCCATCGCGCTCTACGAAGAGGATCTTGTCGACCGATTGACCCGGCGAGGCGGGCAGGCGCTCACACTGCAGCAGGCGTTTGCGGGCCAGCAGCCCGTGCAGCGGGTTGGCATGTTCCTCGCGGTGCTTGAACTGGTCCGGCAGTATCGGGTTCGATTCGAGCAGGACGAAGACGGCCCCATCAGTCTGGTCCTGAGAGAGGCCGAAGGCGACGACGCCTGAATCCGCTCAGCGTCGAGGCTTCCTGTTGGGGCGTTTGCCCTTCTTCTTGCCGGGCTTGGATGCGTCCCGACGCAGGTGCTCAAGCTCGCGTTCGGTCAGATCACGCCACTGCCCCGGGCGAAGATCTTCCAGTTTGAGCGGCCCGATCGCGATTCTCCGGAGCTTCCGGACGGGGTGGTCGAGCGCAAGCATCATGCGGCGAATCTGTCGATTGCGGCCCTCGGTCAGAACGACTCGCAGCTTGGTTCGATCACGCTGAGCGCGAAGAATGCGGACGGACTCGAACCGTGCGGGTCTCGGGCGGCCGGTGCGGTCATCGGGCAGGTTGATACCTCGCTCCAGCCTGCGGACCATGGCTGCGTCCACCTCGCCGTTGACCGTGATGTCATAGACCCTGGGTACATGGTTCGATGGGTGTGTCAGCAGATGGGAAAGCCCGCCGTCGTTGGTCAGCAGCAGCAGGCCGGACGAGTCCATGTCGAGCCGACCCACGCTGAACAGCCGGACCTTGGTGGGGTGCGCCACCAGATCGACGGCTCGGCGTCGGCCCTCCGGGTCGGAGGCGGTGCATACGAAGCCGCGTGGCTTGTACAGCATGACGCAGACGGGCGGCGCGCCTGTTCGGACCCGCTGGCCGTGCACGGTGATGGTGTCGACCGCGGGATTGACCCAGGCCGGAAGCCCCTTGATCTGCAGGCCATTGACCCGGACGGCGCCTTCTTCGATCAGCGCCTCGCAGGCCCGCCTCGACGCGACGCCTGCAGCCGCCATGACCTTCTGGAGACGGGGGCCGCGCGTAGCGTCCCGAAACGGGCCCTCGCCCTCACGCTGCGGCGGAGCGGCGTCGCTGTGTTCCGGGTCAGTCGTCCAGCCGGGCGCGATGTCCTCGGGTTGTCGTGAGGGGGTATGCATGGGGGTGGTGCTGCCGCTTCTGCGGGAGGCGCAGCCGTATAGGCTACCGTAGAGTCATGTGCAGCACCGCCCCCGGCGCGTTCCGGGCCATCAACACGTACGCCGCGGCCCCGCGGGCGGGCCACAGGGCCTAGGCGGTCATGGGGCTTCGAAGCTGGCATCGGTCCTGGCGGGAACTTCGATCGCGGCTGTGGTCGCTGGGGTGGAGCGAACTGACCGGGCGGGATCGCAGGCTCCGATTCGCGTTGGAACTCAGCAGGCTTGCCATCCTTCGTCTGCGGCGAAACCGCGCCGGAATGATGGCGGCGGCGTTGTCCTATCGCGTGCTGTTTTCGCTGCTTCCGCTGCTGGTGCTGGCCGCGGCGGTTGCCCGGATGTCGGTCTCGAAAGAAAGGTTCCTTTCGGCTGTCCATGATCTGGTGACCCGGCTTGGTCTGGAGCGGGTCGAGGTGTCGGGCGGTTCCCATGCGGGCGAGCACGTGGACCTTGGTCATTGGCTTGAGGGGCTGGCGAGCCAGGCCGCGGCCTATGACGTCACGGGCATCACGTGGATCGGTCTGATCGTGCTTGTGTGGGCCGTCTACCGACTCTTTGCAGAGATCGAGGCGAGCCTGAGCGTCATTGGCTCGGGCGTGCGGCGGAGGAGCGCGTGGGCCCGCGTGGCGGTGTCGCTGGGCCTGCTTGTTGTCGGGCCGGCGCTGGCAACGTGGGGTCTGGCGCTGCTGGATGATGTGACGAGTCAGTTGGAGGCAACCGGCGTTTCGCTTATCGCCAACACGGGCCGCATTCTGCTCTCGCTGCTCGTCGTGTGGGGGTTCATCACGCTGTCGTATCGGTTCATTCCAGCCGGCAAACTCCGGTGGAAGCCTGCGGCGGCCGGGGCCGCTGTCGCGGCGATCGCGTTGTGGGTTGGCGAGTGGGCGCTTGAGCAGTTCGTCGTCGGGACCGTGCGGACCAGTTCGGTGGGCGGCAGCCTCGGCCTGGTGCCGATCCTCATGTTGTGGGTCTATGTGATGTGGCTGTGCGTTCTGTACGGCATGGAAGTCGCCGTCATCCTGCAGCGGGCGCGACGCCGCTGGAAGTCACTCGGCGACATCGGCATGCCATCGACGCTCGATGTCGGCAACGGGGCCGAAGGCGGCAACGAAGGCTGACTCCACCGAGGCCGTCGCGCCATCCGGGCCGGGGACGCCGAGGGTTGAGAGGAACTCGCCCAGTGCGCGGCGCTTTCTGCGGTGCAGCCAGGAAACGAGCGAGCCGGCCTGGTCGTAGAGCACGCCCACGTGCGCGCCGGCCGTGTGATCGATTCGGTCCAGACGCAGCATGTCTTCAAGTGCAATGGCCGTGCCGGCGGCGAGCGCGGCGCGGAATCCGTCGGCCCGCCTGGCATGATCACGGTCGGGGCCGAATGGTTTACGCGGCCGATCCGTCTCGAACGCGACCGCGATGCCCTCGTGGAGCCAGTCGGGCCAGCCGTCCCGGCCGGGGAAGGCCGTGCCGACGTGGACCAGTTGATGCACGGCCTCGTGGACGGCGATCTCCGTCCTTCGCGCTGCTTCTTCACGGGCGAGTTCGGCTCGGGCGTCGTCAAGCGTGCTTCGGGCTGCGTCAACCTGCTCGTTCGGGGCCCCGGCGGCATCGGCAGCGTCGATCCGGGCTTCCGCATCATCGAGCGATTGGAACGCGTCCCCCATGGCCTGTCCGGCGGCGGGGTCGAACCAGACGATCCAGTCAAACCGAGGGCTGAAGTAGCCGCTGACCAGATCTGCGGCACCTCCGAGATCTTCGGTCTGGCGGGCAAAGTCCGCGAAGGTCTCACGCGTCGGTAGCACGATGCAGAGCAGACGCTCCTCGGGCCTGGCGCGAGGGGCGCCCACGGTGCGGCACCACCGGTCGTACTGTCGCCGGGTCTCTTCCAGCGTCGACTCGGCCGCTCGCACGAGCGTTCGGTCCGTCAGGGAGAGGATCTGGTACCGCTTGGTTCGGTGGAGCCGCGCGTCAGGGAGCAGTTGGCGGGCGAGGGCCAGGCTCCGGGCACCCGTGGCCTCGGGCGGCAGGTCCACCGCAGCAAAGCAGATCACGAGCATCGCGGCCATATGCATGGATTCAGTATCGACGTTCCGCCGAGTTGAATCCACTCTCGCTACCATGAACCGTCCTATGGGACTCGAAACAGCCCTTCCAGTAGATGGATTCCTCACGACGTCCTTGAGCCGCCTGGTCAACTGGGCTCGGCGGAGTGCTGTGTGGCCGATGCCGTTTGCCACGGCGTGCTGCGGCATCGAACTGATGGCGACGGCGTCTAGCCGGTACGACCTGGCCCGGTTCGGAGCGGAAGTCTTCCGCTTCAGCCCGCGTCAGGCGGACCTTCTGATTGTCGCCGGCCGCGTGCCGGTCAAGATCATGCCGGTGCTTCAGCGAATCTACGTGCAGATGTGCGAGCCCAAGTGGGTCATCTCAATGGGCGCGTGCGCATCGACCGGCGGCGTGTTTGACACGTATTCGGTGGTGCAGGGGATTGACCAGTACATTCCCGTGGACGTGTACGTGCCCGGCTGCCCGCCGCGACCGGAGATGTTGATGGAAGGCATCATGGCCATCCAGCGGATCATCGATCAGGACGGCATTCCGCACCACGGCGAAGGCGCCCGGGTTCCGCTGCATCTGGAGGTCGAACCGAACTGGCAGCCGCGGCCGCAGCCCGTCGATGTCAGTATCGGCGCGACCTGAGCGGTCCGTCCCGCGGTCCATCTCCAGGGTTTGGTTCCAATACGCGGTTTGCGTCAGTGCTTGAAGTGCCGCGTCCCGGTCAGCAGGCACGTGACGCCGCGCTCGTTGCAGATCGCAAAGGTGTCTTCGTCCCGCTTGGATCCGCCGGGGTGAATGATGCAGGTGACGCCTGCATCGATGAGCAGTTCCGGACCATCGGCAAAGGGGAAGAAGGCGTCCGATGCCGCAAGGGTCGGATGGGCACCCTGAAGGGCCTCGCCGGACTTCTCGACGGCAAGCTTCGCTGCGGTCAGGCGATCGACCTGCCCGGCGCCCAGGCCGAGCAATCGTCCCTCGCCAGCAATCGTGACTGCATTCGAGCCGGCGTGCTTGGCGGCGACCAGGGCGATGATGGCGCTCTCACGCAGGGAATCGTCGGGCGGCGGCCCGGCGGCGTGCGTCCATCGATCGAACCGCATCGGCTCGATGTCCGGCGTCTGCGCAAGCAGCCCGCCCGGGATGGACTTCAACTCGATGGCACTGGATGGAGGGGCCGTGATGTCCGGCGTTGCGACCAGGCGAATGTTCTTCCACCGCTCGGTGAGCATGGCCGTGGCGCCGGGGTCGAAGGACGGGGCCACGATCACTTCGACAAATCGTTTGCCTTCGACGATGGTTGCCGCAAGACCAGCGTCCACCGGGGCGGACACACCCACGATGCCGCCGAATGCGGCCATCGGATCGCCCGACCACGCGGCCGAGAATGCTTCGATGGCCGTCGGGGCGAGCGCGGCGCCGCACGGGTTGGCGTGCTTGATGACCACGGAGGCGATTTGTCCGTCGCCGACCCGAGCGAGGTCTCTGCAGCATCGCCATGCCGCCGAGGCGTCGTTCAGATTGTTGTAGCTCAGCGGCTTGCCGTCGATCGTCTCGGCGCTGGCGATCCCCGCCTCGCCGGTACCGGGGAGCACATAGAGCGCGGCCTGCTGGTGCGGGTTCTCGCCGTAGCGGAGCGGCGTCGATCTGGTGGCGGAAACATGCAGCCTCGGCGGCAGGGCGTCTTCGGTCGATCGAGCGAGCCAGTTGGATATGGCCGCGTCGTACCCGGCAGTTCGGGCGAATGCGGCTGCCGCGAGTTTCTGCCGCAGATGCAGGCTGGTGCAGCCGTCGTTGGCCCGCATGTCGGAGATGAGCGCGTCGTACTGGGAGGGGCTTGTGACCGTGGCCACGAAGTCGTGATTCTTGGAGGCCGAACGCAGCACGGCGGGCCCGCCAATGTCAATCTGCTCGATGGCCTCGGTGTCCGTGGTGTCCGGGTTGGCGATGGTTCGCTCGAAGGGGTAGAGGTTGATGCACACCAGATCGATCGGCTCGATCCCGTGGTCGCGCATCGCTTCGACGTGCCCCTCGAGGTCGCGTCGGCCGAGCAGGCCCCCGTGGATGCGGGGATGCAGTGTCTTGACGCGTCCATCCATCATCTCGGGAAACCCGGTGACGTTCTCAACCGGAGTCGTGGGCACGCCGGCGGCTGCCAGTGCTGCGGCAGTGCCACCTGTGGAGATGATCTCCACGCCGCACTCGTGCAGGTGGCGGGCGAGGGAGACGACGTCTGACTTGTCACTGACCGAGATGAGGGCTCGGCGTACGGGGACGAGATCCGGCATGCCGTCAGTTGCTCCCGGCTGTCGTGAGGCACTCGAGTTCGGAGTTTCCGCCGATGAGAACGATCACGTTCCCGTCGATTGCAAAGTGCGAAACCTGGTTCAGGGGCACGGTGGCGTCGACGGACCCGGTGCGAGCGGAGACCGTTTGAAGGGTGGCTGACGCTGCGTCCCAGGCGATGAGCAGGTCGCCGGTCGTGCCGACCACGGAACCGGTCACGTCTTCGGCCGTCCAGACCTCCACGCCTTCCGGGGCGTTGGCAGGCAGCGCCTGCATCTTGACCAGACCGGTTCCGGGCACCTGCTGGTAGACGCCATCATCAATCATGGTCGGGCCGTCACGCAGCGGGGTTGCAAACATCCGAGACCATCGAAGGCGGCCATCCGCTGCGTTGAGCATGCGGAGGTGCTGGTCGGTACTCGCAATCGCAACGAGGCGGGAAGAGGTCGCTGGCTCGCCTGATGCGCCCTCAAGCAGTTTGTACTGCCACTTGAGTGACCCGCTATTGGCATCAAACGCCGCGAGATTGCCACCCTCGGCGGAGGCGATCACGGTGTCCCCGGCGATCACGGGAGGTACTGCGATCCGCCTGCCGATGCGATGGGCCGTGGCGACCACGCCGATCTGCCAGGCCTGCCAGACCACTTCGCCAGAAAGGCCTCCGTAGATGTACTTGCCGTCATAGGCCACACCCGCTGTCGCGGCGAGCCAATCGAGCGGTTGCACGCTTGCTTGAGACGCGGTGTTGGACAGGGGAAGGCCTGTGGTCGCCGAGAGCGTCAGGATGGAGTCGCTGCGGACCACGTAGACCCGCTGAGCCTCTGGAAGGTGCACCACGTTCATGATGAGGTCGGCGCCGCCGGCGCCGAAAGAGGTCCATCGGCCGCGTCCCGTGTGCAGGTCGACCATCTCAACCTCGTTGGAGGTGTTGACCAGAAACAGCCCGCCGCCGGAGAGGTAGACGTCCGTGATCGACGAAGCGTCGATTGGTGTTCGCCAGGTCACCCGCAGCCGGAGTGCCTTGGCAGACCGGGGTCCAAGCGGCATCTGCTGCTCGAGCCTCTGGGCCTGCGCTTCATTGTGAGCAGCCGGATCGTCGGTTGTGGACGCGGCGGGCTCGGCTCCTAGGAGCATCAGTGCGGCGGCGAGAAGGCCTGAAACGGTGGACATGCGCCGGATCTCCTGCGGGGATCGAAAGTGAGGGCTACGGCCGCTGCATCGGGGGCCTGAGCGTCCGTGGTGGAATGGGGGAGGATAGCAGGCCCCCTTGCCCTCAGGGCGATCCGCATCCCCTGCGGCGATGGCGTCGAGGGCCTATCGTGGGCAGGCATGTTTACGGGCCTTGTGCAATGCATTGGAACGGTGGCGACCGCGCCGGAGCCGACCGAATCGGGTGTCCGGCTCCGTATCGCGGCGGATTGGGATCACGCGGTCCAAGCGGGCGAGTCGATTGCCGTCAATGGCTGCTGTCTGAGCTACGTCGAGGGCGGACCGGATCTGGCGTTTGACGTCGTGGGGCAGACGCTGGCAGCGACGACCCTGGGGGGGCTCACGCAAGGGGACCCGGTGAATCTGGAGCATGCCGTCACCCCGAGCACGTTGTTGGGCGGGCACATCGTGCAGGGCCATGTGGATGATGTGGCGGAGGTGATGTCGGTGTCGAAAGCCGCGGCCGACTACCGCGTCAGGGTGGCCGCCCCGCCGGGGTCCGTCGGACTGCTCGTGTCCCGCGGGTCCATCACCGTCTCCGGGGTTTCGCTCACGCTGGCCGCGTTGGGCCCGGACTGGTTCGAAGTGGCGTTGATACCGACGACCTTGGAGGAGACGACGCTCGGGACGCTTGTCGCGGGAGACCGTGTGAACCTTGAGTACGACGTGCTCGCCAAGTTCGTGGCGAGGCGGCTCGAACTCGGACTCATTGAGCCAGCGACTTGAGCCGCTGAAGGTCCAGGTCGACCGGCTGGCCCGCCCGCAGCCCGAGCTCGGCAATCGATCCGGCCGGCAGTTCAATAGCGAACCGGACAGGGATCCGGCTGGTGTAGAGCGGGAGACGTTGGTGATAGCGCCACACGGACTCGTCTGCCTGTCGAGGTGGCTCGGCCTTCATTTCGTGCATGGCGGCAATGCGGCCCTGTCCGTCGATGAAGATGACATCGATGTCGATCAGGCAGTTGGCCATCCAGAACTCGTGGATGCCCGGCGACGCAAAGACGAAGAGCATGCCCGTTCCGTCGGGAAGGTCCGCTCGATCCATGAGGCCCTGCTGAATCGCAGCCTCGTCGGCTGCAATCTCAAGTGACCAGGCTCGGGAACCGAGTTGGAGCTCCGCATGCGAGTTGGACTCCCGGCCGCACGCCGGCAGCATGAATCCTGCGAGGAGCAGGCACACCGCAGTGATTCGAATCATCCCGTGAGCCATGCGATGTGCTCCAGGGTCAGCGTGATGTCGTGGCTGGGAATGGCGGTCACGTCCAGTCCCGCTAGAAAGTCGGCTGCGGTCATCGGGGTGGGGGCCTCGGTCATGCCGCACCAGTATCCCATGAGCCCCAGGACCTGCTCGGCCGGGACGCCGGCCTCGCGGAACGTGGCCAGTCGCGTGTCACCGTGCCGTTTGGCGAGCCGCCGCCCGTCCGCGCCTCGCACCAGTGGTACGTGCCACCATTGCGGGGTTGGCAGGTTCAGGGCGTCCTGGATCGCCTGTTGGCGGGCGGCGCTCGGGAGGAGGTCGTCGCCTCGGATGACATCCGTGATGCCGTGCCGGGCGTCATCAACGGCCACGGCCAGTTGGTACGCGGGGCCGCCGCTTGCGGTCCACACCGGGAAGTCGCCGCCGACGCGTGAGAGATCAAAGGTCGAGGACCCGGCGAATGCGTCGTTCACCGTGATGTCGTCTTCGGCGACCATGAACCGCCAGGTCGCTGACTGCTCGGGTGCCGCGACGGCGGTTCCCGCATCGTCCGGCCGCAGCGATGGATCGTAGTGCAGGCCGTGTTCCCGCTCGTGCGGCGCGGACTGGGCCTGGGCAATGTCGCGGCGGCTGCGGTCGCACCGGAAGATGCGGCCGGATGCGCCGAGCTGCCGGAGTGCGCCTACGTACGGTTGCAGGCAGGCCGACTGGAGGGGGACCTCCTCATCCCAGGTCAGTCCGAGCCACGCGAGGTCTTCGCGGGCCTGATCGATGGTCTCCGGTTTGACGCGGGGATGGTCAAGATCTTCGATCCGCAGCACGATGGTCCAGTCCTGCTTGCGAGCGATCGCCCAGTTGATGGCAAAGGTTCTGGCGTTACCCAGATGCAGCGCGCCAGTCGGCGATGGCGCGAGCCGCGTTCGTCGCGGGGCCGCATGCTGGCAGTCGGTGTGCACGCGCTCCGGAACCACGTCGCTTGTCAGCCGCTCAGCCGTTGCCGGAGCAATTCGGCGCGGGCCGCCTGGGACTCCGGCGGAGAGAGCGACTTGCCGGCCTGCTGCTGCAGATGCCCGGACTGAATCATCTGAAAGAGTCCATTGATGCAATCCAACGCGACGTTCGGAATGAGTTCCAGGCACACCCCGAGGCGAACGGTACTCAGGCGGCGCATGGCCTCGTCAACTTTCATCACCCGGGCTGAACGAAGGATGGCGAGGTCGCGGTGAACGCGATCCTCCAGTGCCAGTCGGTCGCGACGAAGCAGTGCCTGCCTTGCTGACCGCTCGTACTCCACGATGCCCGGGACGATCGTGGACATGAACCTGTCCAGAAGTTCCTCTTCGGTGCATCCAAGCGTGATCTGATTGCTGACCTGGTAGAAGTGGCCCGACGACTCCGAACCTTCGCCGTAGTACCCGCGGACGGCCAGTTGGAGGTCCTTGGCTGCGTGCCGGACCTTCTCAAGTTCACGCGTCAGCCGAAGGGCTGGCAGGTGAAGCATGGCGGAGAATCGCACGCCCGTGCCCGCATTGGTGGGGCATGCGGTCTGGTATCCCCATCGCTCATGGAAGGCCCACTCGACGGCGCCTTCGGCAGCCTTGTCCATTGCGAGGACCCGCTCGAAGCACGCATGCGGTTGAAGCCCCGGCGAAAGCGCATGCATTCGAACGTGGTCTTCCTCATTGACCATGACGCTCATCGACTCATCCTGAGCGACGGCGACGCCGCGCGGGCCTTGCTGGTCCGCATGCTGGCGGCTGATCAGGTGCCGTTCGTACAGCACGCGCCGTTGCAACGGACTGACGGATTCGAGGTCAACCCACGTCGTTGTTTCGCTGCAGCACTCGGGCTCCAGAGCAAGCTGCACCCTGGAGATGACACTTTGGCGTTGATCCGCCGTGGCCCGGTGGACGAAGGGGAGTCCCGACAGGTTGCGCGCAATCCTCGCTCTGCTTGTCAGCACCACGTCCAGATCCGGCGGTTCGGCCTGCCCGGTTCGCTCGTGCGAGGTCACAGCGACTCTCCGGACGTCGGCGGCTGCTGCTCGGAAAGGCGGCCCAGCTTCGCCTTGATCTCAGCGGCGCGTTCATACTGCTCGGCCTGCACAGCGCGGTCGAGTTCCTCGACGAGCCGCCGCGACTCGTGCCGCTTGGCGTGGACCGATTCGGCCCCTCCGGGGCCGCGGCCGACATGGCGGGTGCCGCCGGCTTGCGCCGACTCGATCATGATGCCGATCGCTTCTTCGAATGTGTCATAGCACTGGGGGCAGCCCAGCAGGGAACTCTTGCGAATGTCGGCGAGCGTCGCGCCGCATCCGGGGCAGGATGGAATGGCCGACGGTTCTGTCGGTGTGGCAATCTTGGCAAGCAGTTTGTTCACCGGTTGCTTGCCCGGATTCGGAACGCCGGCTTCGGCCGCGTGTACCTCGCAGAGATGAATCTCCGTGTGCTCGCCCCCCGAGATGATTACCTGGTGGACGATGGCGGGACGGTCACAGCGGTCACACTTCATGGCGTCGCCACCTCTTGGGCGAGGGCGGTGCGAATGGCGTGCGCCTGACGGATGATGGCGGCGGCGGCGTCAAGCGGCTGGCAAGTTGCGGCGTCGGATCTGGCCGCTGCCGGATTCGGATGCATCTCAAGGAACAGGGCGTCAACGCCTGCAGCGGTTGCGGCGCGGGCGAGGAGGGCCGCGCGTTCCGGACGACCAGCGGTCTGCACCGGTCCGTGGTCTGCGGCACCTCCGCCCGGAAGCTGGGTCGAGTGGGTCACGTCGAAGCACACGGGCCAGCCCAGATCGGACAGGTCGCCGAGCCCGATGAAGTCGTTGACGAGCCGGTGGTATCCGAAGAATGTTCCTCGCTCCGTCAGCATGATGCCGCCGGCGCCGGCATCAGCCGCCTTCTCAGCGGCGTGTCGCATGTCGGCGGGGGCGAGGAACTGCCCCTTCTTGATATTGATCGGCTTCCCGGTGCGTCCACAGGCGGCCAGCAGGCTCGTCTGGCGGCAGAGAAACGCCGGGATCTGGAGCATGTCCACGACCTCTGCGGCCGGGGCGGCCTGGTCGGGCTCGTGGATGTCGGTCGTCACGGGCACGCCGTACCGGTCCCGGATGCGGGCCAGCGCGTCCAGCCCCTGCTGCATGCCGGGGCCCCGATGCGACTGCAGGCTCGTTCGGTTGGCCTTGTCGAAACTGCCCTTGAAGGCCCACGGAAGGCCCAGGTCGCCGCAGACGCGGGCGAGGGTCTCCGCAATGGCGTCGTGGGTGGCGTCATCCTCAAGCACGCAGGGGCCGGCAATGATCAGCAGATCCCTTCCCGGACCGATGGTGTGCGTGCCGATAGGGCAGGTGGGTGGCATGCTGCACAGGGTATCCGCCCCGGGAGGTCCGGGAAACATGGCCTCGGCGGCGAGTGGCTGGCTTTCGCCGGCGGGTAGGCGGTTTGAAGTGGGCGGCGGTCGGGAATGGAGTCAAGATGGGGTGTTCAGGAGCCGATGCATTCGATGGGCCCGTGTGGGTTGTGGCTGCGGCGTTCTGAACGGCCCGCACCACAGGGGCCTTTGGAGGCATGGATCATGTCAGAACTGCCCCGCGAGCCGGAAGCTTTTTCCGAAGCGATCATGCATCTGCTTCGAAGGCAGTATCCGAATCAGGCCATCGATCTGGCCGGTCCGATGGACCTGGTCATCGACGGGCGGCATCTGGCGCTGACGAATCTCCTGCGGATGGTCAACTGTGATCCGGGAAACGGCATGAAGATCGTCGAGGACTTTCTCTCGCGGATCGTGGAAGGCGATGCGATCGGTTCGACGCCGATGCCCCTCTCGCTGGCTCGGTCGCGCATCATGCCGCGGATCCAGCCAAACACACTGTTTGAGCATCTGGATCGGTCACAGGTGGCGCACACGCCGTGGGTCAATGACACGTCCATTGTGTACGTGATTGATCTGCCAAGGATGACGGTCAGCATCACGCTGGAGCAGATCGTCCGCTGGGGCCTGGACATGGAGGAAGTGGAGGCGCAGGCTCGAATGAACCTGTCGAGTTACGCGTCTTCCGTCGAAGTGAAGCTGGTCGAGTCGGCCGAAGGTGGCCGGGTCGCCATTCTGTCGGTCCAGGACGGGTACGACGCTGCCAGACTCCTCATGCGATCGCTGCACGGGCGGCTGGCGCCGAAGCTGCGGGGCGATTTCTACGTCGCTGCTCCGGCGCGTGACATCTTCCTTGCCGTCTCTCAGGGGCCCGACGACTTCGTCGAACGTGTGCAGGTCCGCGTGGACCGCGACTACCGACGCCTGCCGTACCCGATCACGAATGAGCTCTTTGTCGTGACGCAGGACGGCGTGGCCGGGACTGCCGCCGCGGCCTGAACCTGCGAGGGGGCGGTACCCTCTCCATGTGCTGCTCCTCCTGGACAACTATGACTCGTTCACCTGGAATCTGGTGCACTGCATCGGGGTCCTGAAGCCCTCACTTGAGATTCGCGTGGTCCGTCATGACGAGGTGACCGCGGCCGAGGTCCTCGACCTGGCACCCAGCCATGTCGTGCTCTCGCCCGGACCGTGCACTCCGGCGGAGGCTGGCGTGTGTGGTCAGGTCGTTGAGGCGGTCAAGGGGCGTATTCCTCTGCTAGGCGTGTGCCTCGGTCATCAGGTCATTGCTGATGTTCATGGGATGGACGTGGTTCGGCACGACACACCTGTACACGGGAAGACCTCGCTGGTACATCACGACGGCCGCGGTGTGTTTGAGGGCGTCGAAGACCCGTTCGAGGCGTCGAGATACCACTCCCTGATCGTCCGGCGGGATTCCGTGAACGCCGACTTTGAGGTGTCCGCCTGGACCGATCGCGAAGAAGTCATGGCGATCCGCTGGAAGGGGGGATGGCCCGCGGGCCCCGCCGCGTCACTGACGGGCGTGCAGTTTCACCCGGAGAGTTTCATGAGCGTGTGCGGACCCGAATTGGTCCGGGCGTTTCTCTCTCAACCGACTCCGATACCATAGAGCCCATGTCCATGACGACATCCATTCCGACGTTCCGCGGCCGCGTGCAGGCGATCGACGGCGGTCAAGTCACGATCAGCATTCCTGATTCGCCGTACCGGCTGGTTCTGGCGGTGCTGCATCCACCTGCTGCCGGTGTTGGCGATGCCGTACACGGGACCGTTGTGGCGGAGGCGGCGCGTGTCCATGTTGCATCTGCCGGGGGGCGGTTTCTGGAACCGACTCAGGGACCGCTTCGGACCGTGGCTGGCCGGGTTGAGTGCATCGATGATGCCGGCTGCATTGTGCGGTCGGTCATCCCGCTGCGGGTCAACCTGGACGCAGTGGATCCAGACCTTCGCGAAGGGGATCTGGTGACGTTCGATGTGCGGCCGTCCGCCGTCTGGTCCGAAGCCTGATTCCGGGTCCGGGCTTGTGGCATCCACCTGGGGCCATCAACCGCTACAACGGGCGAATGCCCTCGACCAGCGCCATGAACGACGCGCGGGACGCATCCACCGTTGCCGCGGGTCCAAGCATCTTGATGAAAATCGATCCCCGGCCTGACTCGACCATAGCGACGAGCATGGCGTGGTCCGCCTTATGCCAGCCGCCGCCCATGCCGAGATACTCGCCACGCAACTCCACCAGCGTGACCGGCATGTCGGAGACGGTCAGGTGTGTGACGATGGGCTCCGGCGGCAGGTCGTCGCCGCGGAACTGTCCCGTCCATCGGCGGATGTTGGCATCGGTCGTATTCCCTGCCGCTTCCGCGAAGTGAATCAGGGTCAACTCCGCGGGCTCGGCCCCTTCAGGCGCGGGAATCGTCCAGGTGTGAAGCCGCATGGGCTTCTGGACCGGGCTCCATCGCCAGATGGGATCCGTGGGCGCTTCCAAGCCCAGAAACTCAATCCGCCTCGGATCGGCCGGCTTGGCAAGATGGGCATTGAGTTCGCTTCGGTGCCCGCCGCTGGCGTCGACCGCCGCCAGGCCCTGCGCCCGATTCGTAGTGGGCTGGGCCTGCGACGCAGACTGGTCGCCTACGGTGCCTGGCGGGGGAGGTGGTTCGGCGTCCTGGGACCCGCACGAAGCAGCAAACGCCAGCGTGATGACCAGAAGAAAGCGGGAGCAAGACATGGTGGAACGATAGCATGGCCGGGCCGCGCCGCGGCGTGATGGGCGAACGCAGGCGGGAATGCATGTCCGATCAGGTGCTGGGCAACATGATGCTCTGGGATGGCTCGGCGCCTCGGCCGTCGCCCGTGACGATCCGTGTCCGAAACGGGCGAGTCGTGCGGGTCGCGCCGGCCATAGCGGGCCCCGTGGATGTCGACTTCGGCGGGGCGGTCGTGACGCCCGGCTTGGTCGATGCGCATCTGCACCTGATGCTCGGGGGCGAGTCTTGCATGCGTGCGGACCTTTCGGCGGCAACCGGACGCGCCGACTTTGAAGCCGTGGTTGCCGCAGCGCACGAGGAACTGCCGCCGGATCGCTGGCTGGTTGCCAGCGGCTGGAATGAGACCCGCTGGCCGGATGGCGGCCTGCCCGATGCAACCTGGCTGGCCTGCGCGGGCGAGCGGCCCGTGGTCTGCTGGCGATGCGATTGGCACGCAGCGCTCGTCAGCCCCTCGGTCATGGCCATGCTGGATCTGTCATCCCCGCCGCCGGGAGGGCAGGTGGTCCGCGGCCCGGGCGGGGCGCCGACGGGTCTCTTTCTGGAGGCCGCAGCGTGGAAACTGATCAATCCGCTGGTGCCGGCCATTCCCGAGGACGAGCGGGCCACCGCACTCGACGCGGGCATGCGGCATCTGCTCGAGTCCGGGGTCACGATGGCCCGAACGATGGAGTACCGGGCCGATGTCGAGCGGCACTATCTGCCGCGGCTCGGCGACCTGCCAGTCAAGCTCTCGGTCGTACAACTCGACCGCGACCTCCCGCTGGATCTGGACTGGATGTCGGATGTGCCGCGGAGCGATCGATTCCACGTCCGCAGTTGCAAGGCGTTTCTCGACGGAACGCTCGGGTCGAGGACAGCCCGGCTTCATGAGCCATACGCCGATGACCCCGCCGCCCGCGGCATGTGGGTCGAACTGGCGCTGGCGGGCAGAGATCAGGAGTGGCTGGATGCAGTCCTGGATGCAGGCTGCTCGCCGGTCATGCATGCGATTGGTGACGCGGCCGTCGCCCGGGCGCTGGAGCTTCAACGGCGGCATCCCGCCATGTGCACCATCGAGCATGCCGAAGTGATCTCTCGGGCCGAGTTGGACGCCATGGAGGGGGCGAGGTTGAGCGTGCAGCCGACCCACCGCGCCGAGGATGCGGCCATGGCGCGAGACCGGCTCGGAGGCCGGGCCGAGGGGCTCCTTCCGCTTCGGTCCATGCAGCGGCGGGGGGCGATCCTGTCCTTTGGAACCGATTGGCCCATCTCCCCGGTGGATCCCGTCCGGACACTCCGCGCGGCCATCACCGGCGAGGACATCCAGGGCCGTCCTTTCCATGCCGACGAGGCGTTGTCGCCGCACGACGCCTTCGTCGCAGCCACCATCGAAGCGGCCGCGACCTGCGGGTACGCCAGGCCCTTGTCTGCGGGGGCTCCCTGCGACCTGGCGGTCTGGGATGGAGATCCGTTCGAGGACATTCACGCCGCAACCGTGCAGGCGACCATCGTGGATGGGACACTGGTTGCCGGATCCCTTCCCACGCCCCAACCGCATCAGCGAGGAACCGCCCCATGACAAGACCCTTGACGCATCTCGATGAACAGGGCCGGGCTCGCATGGTTGATGTTTCAGGCAAGCCGCCGATGCGGCGAGTCGCGGTGGCCGAGTCACGGTTCTGCGCTCAGGCCGAGACGCTTGATCGGTTGATGGCAGGCGACCTTCCGAAGGGCGAAGCACTTGCGGCGGCGCGGCTGGCGGGCATTCAGGCAGCCAAGCGGGTGGACGCGCTGATCCCCCTGTGCCACACCTTGCCGCTCGAACACGTCGAGGTGACCTTTCATCGAGGTGGACCGGACTGGATCCGCGTCGAGGCCTCGGCCACGGTGACGTCCCGGACCGGCGTCGAGATGGAAGCCCTGATGGCCGCCAGCGTGGCGGCGCTCACGCTGTGGGACATGACCAAAGCCATCGACACGGACCTGAAGATTGAAGGCACGCGGCTTCTGAAAAAGACCAAGACGCCCGTGTAGTCACCCGTCAGCGGCCCGAACGGCGGCGCAGAACGCCTCGATCCGCGCCGGGTCCTTGACGCCCCGGCTGGACTCGATGCCGCTGCTGACATCAACGCCCCATGGACGCAGCGTCTGGATGGCCGCCGTGACCGTGTCCGGCGTCAGCCCGCCGGCGAGGATCCACGGCGTCTGGATGGCTACGGCAATGGGCAAGAAGGCTTCGTGATCGAACGCCTCGCCGCTGCCTCCCCGCGGGCTGTCGATGAGCAGCCGCGCGACGTGGGGGCTCGCGTCCCAGCGGCGGATGGCGTCCAGGTCGTTCCAGGCTGCAGCCCGGACCACCGGCCCGCCGGCCGCGGCCAGTTCGACGAGGCGTGGCGGCTCATCGCCGTGCAACTGGGTCCAGGGGCAGATGCCATGGTGGATGTCTGGCTCCTCAGGATTGACCAGCAGGGTGATCGGCGTGAGGCAGGGAGGTGTTGCCGCTGCCAGTTGTCGGGCCTCGTCCCGCGTCACGGCGCGGGGCGAGCCCGCCACGCGGACCAGACCAATGGCGTCAGCGCCGGCCTCTGCGGCCACATCCAGATCGCGCATGCGGCGGAGCCCGCACAGTTTGATGCGGGTCGGGCCCACCCCGGGATCAGACCACCTCGTGGCGGCGGTCATGTGCTGGGCTCTCCGGCGGTGGCTTCTCTCAGACTGGCCTCCCGTAGCAAGGCCTCCGCGAGGTCGCGGCGTTGCCCCCCGAGGCCATCGGCCAGCGCCTGCTCCAGCAGTGGCACCGCCTCGGTGGCGGCGTCCAGCGATCGCACCAGCAGGACCGCAAGCAGAAGCCGGACTTCGCCAGCGGCCTGAGCGTCGCCGTACCGCGCGAGATAGCGGCGATAGGCATCGGCGGCGGCCGGCCGATCGCCGGAGACCTGCAGGTGGTTGGCGATGGCCAGTTGATCAGCCGCCGGCAGCGTGGCTTCGGGGCAGTCGTTGACGCCTCGTTTCCACCTGTCTGCGGCGGTCGTCATGTCGCCGCGGCGGATGGCGGCGCGGACTTCGCCGACGAACGCCGACTGGAGGGGCTGCTGCGGCGAACTTCCCGCTCGGGGCGGCTCGGTGACGGTGGCTCGGTACGCGCGTCGCCGCCGCCACTGGCCAAGCAGGAAAACGGCGTCGGTCTGCGTGCGGGCGATGACGGGCGTGTACAGCAGCACCAGCGTCAGGGCAATGCCCCACGCGTAGCCTCCGAGGTGGGCCGTGTACGCCACGTTGCTGCCCCCGAGGCCGGCCCATCCCGCCAGATCCATGATCACCCAGAAGGCAATGATCCAGAGGGCCGGCACCATCCAGATCCGGATCAGGATGAAGATGACCAGCACCCGCACATGGCAGCGGGGGGCCAGCACCAGAAAGGCGCCAGCCAACGCGCCCACCATGCCGCTGGCGCCGATGACCGGCACGGGCGAGGACAGGGCGTGGGCCGCGCCGGCCACCGCCCCTCCCATCAGGGCAAAGACCGCGAAACTCGATCGCTGCATCTTGTCCTCGACGGCCGACCCGAAAACCCACAGGCACATCAGGTTCAGCCCGATGTGCAGCAGGCGGAGCAGCGGGTGCTCCTCGCCTGGCAGCAGGGGGTTGTCGTGGGCAAACTGGTACGTGATGAGCTGCCACCAGTGGAAGTCCGCCGAGGAGAGCTCCATCAACTGAATTGCCTCAAGGCCCCGCGCTTCATCGAAGGAGCCGATCACCAGAACGGCCAGGTACGCGACCATCATCAGGACGATGAGCGTCTCCGTAACGATCGGGCGGCGGCGGCGATGGAGATCTGTCCCGAGAAGGATGAACATGGCCGGCAAGTGTACGGGAGCGCTGCGGCGGCACATGAATCCCGCCCCGGCAGCCTCAGCAGCATGTACAATCATCGGCCCGGCGTGGGAGGGGCCCACGCCGGTGATTCCGGGATTTGCACCCCGAGCAGGAGCGAGTTTGATGTCTGAAGCAACCACCACCATGACCATGGACAAAGGGCTTGATCACACCATTATTGGTGAGTCAACCAAGTCCTTCATTGACGGCCAGAAGGGTGTGCTGGAGTACGTGGGCATCGATATCGACAGCCTTGCGAGGAACTCGACGTTCGAAGAGACGTGCTTCCTGCTGTGGAACGATCGTCTGCCGACGCCCGACGAACTGGAGGCGTACACCAGGCGGATTCGGTCGCACTATGACCTCTCCGATGCCATGTGGGACGCTGTTCGCGCGGTGCCTCATGGTGCGCCGCCCATGCACGTTCTGCAGGCGATGGTGGCGATGCTCGCCTTTGAGGATCCTGCCTGTGACGATCAGTCCCGGGACGCCGAGGAGGAGAAGGCCATCCGCATCCTCGCCAAGACGCCTGCAATCATCGCCAACTTTGACCGAGTGCGTAAGGGACTGGAGATTGTTCGCCCGGACGCCGGTGACGACATTGCGACCAGTTTCCTCCGGATGCTCAATGGCGCCGCGCCTGGCGAGGCAAGTGCCAAGGCCCTCGACGTCTGCCTCATCCTCCACGCGGATCACGGGATCAACGCGTCGACCTTCGCCACGATGGTCGTCGTGGGTACGGAAAGCGATATGTACTCCGCCGTCACCGGGGCCATTGGAACGCTCCGCGGGCCGTTGCACGGGGGCGCCAATGAACGCGTCATGCACATGCTGCAGGAGATTGACGGGCTCGACGCTGTTGAAGATTTCGTGCTCGGTCGGTTGTCCCGCAAGGAGAAGGTCCCGGGATTCGGGCACCGTGTGTACAAGGCGATCGACCCACGTGCGACCTACCTCAAGACCTTTGCGGAATCGATTGCGACTGAGACCGGGAATCTCGACCTGTTCCACATGAGTCGTCGCATTGAAGAGATCATGGAGTCACAGGTGGGCGCCAAGGGTATTCACCCCAACGTCGACTTCTACTCGGCGACCACGTACTACTCGCTGGGCCTGGCCATCGATCTGTTTACACCGATCTTTGCCATGAGCCGCAACGCAGGCTGGGCAGCCCACGCCCTTGAGCGTCTGGAAGACAACCGTCTGATCAGGCCTCGTTGTCAGTACACCGGCCCTCATGGGGCGGCTTACATTCCTGCGTCCGAACGCTGATCGGCGGATGACTCAGGCTGCTCGTAGATGAGCAGTCGATCGTGGCAAAGCATGACGACGTCGTGGGCGCCGTCGCCGGTCAGGTCTGCGATGGCCACATGGCGAGGCTGGTACTCGCGGGCGTCTCCGCCGTGAAACAACTGGGTTTCAAAGATCTGGAACCCCGTGGCGTGCAGCAACTGTTCGGTGGCATCGAATGTGAAGATCTCGAACATCTGCTCGCCCGCGTCCAGCGCGACCATGTCGCCGTACCCGTCGGCGTTGATGTCGCCCACGGCCAGCCGGTGTGGGACGTGTCCGTCGAGAGGACTCTTCCATGAGCCCGCTTCGTGGAGGGCCCTTCGTTGTCCGCCGAGCGGAATGACCGCGAAGCCATCTTCGCCAATCGTGAGGATGCCGGGCGCTTCGCCCGAGAATCGCCCGGTTGCCAGCGGGCCGGGGGTGAAGCCGCGGATTCGGAGCGATTCAGACTGCTTCCAGCCCTCGCCGTCTTCGTCCGGCTGAAATATGAGGATTCGATCGTTGGCCTTGTCGGCTGCGACGAGGGTGCCATCGAGGGGGGCAACGGCGACCAGATCGCTGTCCGGATCATCCGTGTTGAACTGCCGCACAACCCGCCATCCGCCGCCGTCTCCCGGTGCGTAGCGGACGGCGCGGACGAAATTGCCATCAGCGACGAGGAGTTCATCCGTGCCGTCGCCGTTGACGTCCAGCGTGGCAATGTTGTCGCTCTGAGCGGCGTCGACCAATCCGTACTGGCCCATGGATCGCTTCTCGAGTTTGGTGAAACCTCCCTCGCCGTCTGCCAGCAGGAGCATCATTGGTCGCTCCCGCGTCAGGACGATGAGATCTTCATGGCCGTCCTGGTCGACATCAACAGACTGAATGTGGTCGGGCTTTCGGCTGAGCGATCCGAGATCGATGGTGCGGGCCTCGTCGCTCGTGAGGTCGAGCAGATCGAGGACATAGTCCCGCTTGTTGTTGGCCACGATGGCGGCGTGCGGCGCTCCGCCCAGCGTGACGACGTTCATGGCGGCCGGCTCGTTGCCGTCCGAAATCGGGATGGGGGTGGGGAATGGCAGTTCGCCCTCGCCCAGCGGCGTTCTTCCGACGATGCCTTCCTCGGAGGACATCACCAGTAACTCCGCGGGGTGATCGGGGGAAGCGGCCGCTACGGCGATCGCGTCGATGTCCTTGAGGCTCGGTGAGGAGTCGCCCGCGATCAGGTCGCCGTCGGCCGACTGCAGGAACACGGTCAGCGCGTTGGACCGCGTGTCCGCGGCAACCAGATCCGTTCGCCCGTCGCCATCGACGTCGGTCACCGCCCAGGCGCGATTGCGCTTTCCCGGGTCGGGGAATCCGTGGACGGTAAAGGCAGCCTCGCGGTCGCCGGTTGCGTCCACGTCTTCGTGCTGCAGGTCGTACAGGACGACTCGGCGGGCGTTTCGTTCAATGACCGCAATTCGCTTGGCGGGCGACCCGCGCCGTCCGATGGCTTCAAACTCCACGATGGGCGGCATCTCAAAGATGGTCTGTGGTCCTGGCTCGACACCCTGATCTCCCCGCCTTCCGAACCAGATTCGCACGGGCGCCGCGTTGTCCGGGCTGATGCCGGCAATGTCCATCAGGCCGTCCCCGTCGTAGTCTGCGGGAACGATTCCGGAGATCGTTGCGCCGGCCGGATACCGACGCATCGGTCCGAGGGAGAACCCGTCAATGGGCCAGATGGTCAGTTCGCCCGCGACAATCGACGCGAGTTGGGGCGCCCCGTCGCCTGAAATGTCCGTGACCGCGAAGGCGGCTGGCGATGCTGCGAGTTTGCTGACATTCCGGCGAAGTTCGGCAGTGAACGAGCCGGGCTGCGTCTGCCGAAGCATCACGATGCGGCCAGGGGGGCCCGCCGTCACCAGGTCTTCAAGCCCGTCGCCGTCCACATCCTTCGCGGCCATCGCGGCCACGACGTCTGCGACGGGAACGAGGATCCGCTCAAATCGCCAGTGATCCGGAAACTCATTGATGTCCCGCGGCATGTCGACCTGATCGTCCGGGCTGGCGTCGGGCTTCTGCTGGAGGATCTCAATTCTGCTGCGGTGGTTGTTGGCCACGACGATGTCGTTCAGCCCGTCCCCGTTCATGTCTGCCACCATCAGTGGGCCGGGGCCGTCACCGATGGGTATGACCTCAAGGGCATCGAAGCCGAAGTAGTCGGCGAGCGATCCCTGGTCATCAGTCTGCGCGGAAGCCGTCGCCAGCAGACCGCAGAGGCAGGTTGTCGTCAAAGGCAGGGGCAGCATGCAGGTGTCTCCGTCGTGGGAACCATGGTAGGCAGGTGGGGTGGGGGCCGTCGGCTTGCGGCGGGCTACACTGAGCGGCGTCGAGGCCATTGAGCGGCCAGGAGGTTTCAGGATGCGAGTGCGTACTTGGGTGTGTGCGGTGATGCTGACGGCCGGGGCGGGGGCGGACGTTGTCGTTCTGGACGACGGGGGCGAACTCCATGGCGATGTGATCAAACAGGACGAGCGGAGCCTGTGGATCGATGTCGGCCCGACGGTGGTCAAGATCGACAACAACGACGTCAAGGATGTGCGGGTGGAGCGAGCGGAGGAGGTTGCGTCGGTTCCGACGGGTTCCATCTTCCACGTCGTTGACCAGGCGCCTGAACTGAGCATCCGCCAGCAGGCGGCTCGGGTCAAGCCTTCGGTCGTGCTCGTCAAGACGCCCTCGGGCACGGGGTCGGGCGTCATCGTCCACGAGGACGGGTATGTCGTGACCAATGCGCACGTGATTCAGGGCGAGAAGGATCTCCGCCTCGTGACCTGGAGGCCCACGGAGGACGGGACGCTGGCCCGACGCACGATTCCCGACATCCAGATTGTCGCGGTGAACAACCACCTGGATCTGGCGCTCCTGAAGTTGCCGGCGGAAGACGGCACCAGTTGGCCGTGGGTGCCTCTGGAGGCGTGGGAATCCATCGAGGTCGGGCAGCCCGTGTTTGCGATCGGCAATCCGCTCGGGCTTGAACAGACGACGAGCCAGGGGGTGGTGTCTACAACGCAGCGGAGTTTCGACGGGCTCAGCTACATTCAGACGGACGCAGCGATCAATCCCGGGAACTCCGGGGGACCCCTGTTCAACGTCGGGGGCGAGGTCATCGGCATCACGAACATGGGGATTCTCTCGGGCGAAGCCCTCGGCTTTGCGATTCCAACGCGGTACGTGAAGGACTTCCTGCGGAATCGTGAGGCGTTTGCGTACGACCCGTCGAACCCCAACACCGGCCACAACTACCACGCGCCTCCTCACCGGGTCCAGCCCGGGCAGGCGCCCATGTTGGAGAAAACCCCGTGACAGATCCACTTCGCAACTCGATGGTCGCGCTACTCGCGTGCTGTACGGCAACGGTTTCAATGGCGGGGCCGCTCCGGATTCAGGAGGTCGCCCCGGACTCGGCGGTCGCCGTCCTGCAAGTTCGCGAGGTGTCCGACCTGGTCGCCACCCTTCGGGGACACGGTGTGTTGATTGACGAGGACGAAGCCGACTGGGACGCGTACATCGGGAGTGTTGCCGATGAACTCCCCAGTGGCTTCTCCGTCGTCCTCGACGGGGTGCTGCAGGAGACCGGCGCGTTGGATCTCATCTCGTCGATGTCGATTGGCGTCGCGACATGGATCGATGACGGGGATCGTGGGAAGTCCCTCACCGTGGCGGGCTGGGTTGACTTCGGGGTTCAGGCGGAGCCGATCACGACCGCCTGGGACGCGGCCTGGGAGGAGATTCGCAAGCGGCCGTCTGCGGTGACCGAGTCGGTGCTGGGGCGGGACGTCGATCGTCTGCAGTCGCAGGCCGATGCCGAGTCGCCCGCGGACCCCATGCCCAAAGATCTCTGGGCGGTGCGAGCGGAGGGGCGGGCCTACATCTCCAACACCAGAGCAGGCATGGAGCGGCTGCTGGATGCTGCCGACGGCACGACCTTCGACGACGCGCTTGGAGACTCCGAGTCCTGGTCAGCGGTACGGGGCATGGTGGGGCCGCACGACGCACTGCTCTTCGCCCTGTTTACCGAACGGGCCTTTGAGGCAGGCGGGCTCTTTGACCCGATGGGCCTGACGCACATGCTGCAGGCCTCCACGGATGCCTTCATCGGCCCGATCCGGGCCATCGCCGTTGCTGGCGGTACAGGCGGGTCTGACACGATGGTGGAGGCGTCGGCAGCCCTGTGGATGCCGGAGGGCCTGGGCGGCCTGCTTCGGCTCCTCGCCGGCGACACGCAGATCGGAGGCGTTCCGAAGTGGCTCGGCCCGGATGCAATCTCCGTGACCAGACTGAACGTCAGGTTCAAGCGTATTCCGGACTGGTTGCGGCAGGTGGTCGCGTCCAACCCGATGCTCATGGGCGTCGGTCAGATGCTCGATCAGATCGAACCGGCCATGCGAGCGATTCTCGATCCACTGGACCGAGAGATGTTGATGATCGGTACGCTCACGCATCCCATCTCCCAGGAGAGCCTGAGGGATCTGCAGGTCATCGCGTGCAGCAATCCCGTGGGCCTCTCAGACGCGCTGACCGCTACGGCCGCCGAGTCCGGCATGGAGCCACGGGAGTTTCAGGGGCATCAGATCTGGTCCACCGAACTCGATGGGTTGGGTCCGCTGCCAATGCCGGGCATGCCGGCGGGCCGCGTGAGTCTGGCAGTTGCGGCGGACTCGCTGCTGGTCGGAGACGATGCGGCCGTCGAGGCCGCGCTTCGGAGCATTGGCGACCATGGCCGGGACGGGCCGGCGTGGGCGGGCCGGGTTCTTGATCAGTTCCCCGACGAAGCGGTCGCCGCATGGGGGGGCTGGAACCTTCCCGAGAGCCTGATCGCCGCGGCGGAGGTCTCTCGGCTGCGGATGCGGGCGTGGGAAGCCGAACTCAAAGCGGACGACCCCGAACTCTGGGAGGAGATCAAGGGTGAACTTGCAGAGGAGGCGGACTCCGAATCGACCGAGCGAGCGGCGAAGTTCGCTGAAGCCCTCGGCCCGCTCGGCTGGTGGGCGACCTCGGCCGATGACGGGTTCCGCCTGCGGCTCTTTGTGCTTCCTTCTGAGGCCGCTGCTTCCCGCTGAGCGCGCCGCGTCGCCCTGACGCCGGTCAGGTCCAGCCCAGTTCGAGGAAGACCGCGTCGTAGAGCAGGTCGCTCACAATCACCGCAACGATCGTCTGAACGACGGTGTCTGTCGTCGCCTTGCCGACACCTGCAGCCCCGCCGCTGACCCGCAGGCCGTTGTAGCAGGCGATCGCCCCAAGCATCAGGCCGAATGTCGCCGCCTTGAGAAGGCCCGTCAGGAAATCTGCCAGATTCAGTTGAGCCAGCGTGTTGTCGATGTAGGTCGTGAGGCCGACGTCAAAGAACAGGACTGAAACGCCGCAACTGAACGCGACCGCGGTGACGTCCGCGAGCACGGTGAGGAGTACCAGGCTTACGGCGGTTGCGGTCATTCGGGGTAGTACGAGAAACCGCACGGGGTCCAGCGCGTGCGCTTCGAGCGCTTCGATCTCCTCGCCAACCACCATGGTGCCAATCTCCGCAGCGATGGAGGCGCCTGCGAAACCGGTCAGGACGACGGCGGAGATGATCGGGCCCATTTCGCGGAACACCGCGATGCCGACGATGTTGGCGATCTTGCTCTCCTGGCCAAGTTCGGAGAGCGGTGGGTACATGGAGATCGCCAAAATCAGGCCAATGCATGCACTCACGACCAGCACAATGGTCATCGAACGCACACCGACTCGAACCATCTGGGCAACGATGGCAGGCCAGCCGAGCCGCACCCTGCTGCGCCGGAGGGATCGCAGGTACCAGGCCCCGACCATTCGAGTGAGGCCGGTCGTGCCGCCGACCAGGTGCAGGAGGTCGATTGCCTTCTGTCCGATGCGGCCGATGCCCCGCGTGACCGCCGAGCCGCTGTCTGGATGAGGTGTGTCAGGCATCGGAGTCGCGAATGGTGAAGACGGTATCCAACTTGGAGATCTTGAAGATGGACGCGACGCGGTGCGATGGACTGACCAGCGTCAGGGTTCGCTGCTGCCGGCGGCACGTCTGAAGCGCTTCAACGAGCGTGGCGACCCCCGAAGAGTCCATGTAGGGGACTTCCGAGAGAACGATCTCGACGGGAAGGGTGCCTTCGGCAAGGGCGGCCTGCAGCGACCGCCGCAGGCTCGGGGATGTCGAGAGGTCAATCTCGCCCCGCGGCGTCACTCGAAGCACGTCGCCCTCCGTGGCGCAATCGATGGTGAGCGATTTGTCAGTGGCCATCGGCTGCGTTCTCCAGGGTGAGGGTCCGGGCCGGAATGTGAACACGCATCGTCAGCAGGGTGCCGCCCTCCGGCCGATGCTGCCAGGTCACCTCGTCGGTCGCCTGCTGAATGAGATGCACGCCCAGGCCGCCGGGCCGGACGTCATCCAGGTTTCGGGACTTGATCAGGTCGAGCGGCACCTGCGTGCCATCGTCCTCCAGCACAATGGTCAGGTCGATGCCCTCGCCGGCCCGGGCCGCGCGGCACCGCATGCGAATCCGGCCGCCAGGTTTCTCCTGATAGGCGTGGCGAACGATGTTGGATGCCGCTTCATCGACGGCCATGGCCAGTTCATGGGCTCGGTCGTCGGTCAGGCTGCGGCGGCGGCTCCAGAACTCGATGGTGTCCCGGAGGATGCCCAAGAGGTCTGGCTTGGCGTCGATTTCGACAGCGATTTCAGAATGGTCGCATTCAGGGTCGGGCATGGCAGTGGGGCCGATCATACCGAGGAACCGGTTTCTTACCGAGGAACCGGTTTCCTTACGGAGGGACAGGCTTCACACCCCCGGGGGCAGGCCGTGGCTCTGATCCAACCACCGCGGCTCGGGTAGACTCCCCGCCTTCTCTGAGGAGCCCAGCCATGGCGAGCCCAGCCATCGGCTCGACCCGGCCAGCCGGCGTCGAGACCATCGCAATTCTCGACTTCGGAAGCCAGTACGCCCAGTTGATCGCTCGCCGCGTCAGAGAGGCCGGCGCGTTCAGCGTACTGGTGGCGCCCGATGTGGACCTCGACGATCTGAAGTCGCTGGACCCGGCCGGCATCATCCTCTCGGGAGGGCCTGCCAGCATTGACCAACCGGGGGCGCCACGCTGCGATCCCGCCGTGCTGGATTTGGGCGTGCCGGTTCTTGGGATCTGCTATGGCATGCAGCTCGGCTGCCACCTGCTCGGCGCGACGGTCGATCGCGCCGAGTCCCGCGAGTACGGTCGAGCCCGCATGGCCATCGCGTCGCCGACCGGACTCTTTGAGGGGCTTCCCTCGGACATGACGGTCTGGATGAGCCACGGCGATCAGATCACGCACCTGCCGGACGAGTTTGACGTCATGGCGGAGACGGCCACGTGCCCCGCCGCGGCGGTTGTTCACCGGACCCGCAAGTTCTACGGGCTGCAGTTTCATCCGGAGGTGACGCACACACCGCATGGGATCGATCTGCTTCGCAACTTCCTCTACGAGGTTTGCGGGTGCCGGGGCACCTGGCGAATGGCTGACTTCATGGAAGCCCAGTGCGCGGCGCTGCCCGAACTTGTGGGCGATCGTCGCGTCATTTGCGGACTGAGCGGAGGCGTGGACTCCTCCGTGGTCGCAGCACTTCTGCACCGGGCGATCGGGGACAGGCTCACGTGCATCTTCGTGGACAACGGTCTGTTGCGGAAGAACGAACGGGAACTGGTGGAGACAACGTTCCGCGATCACTTCGACATCGATCTTCGTGTGGTTGACGCGTCGAAGGCGTTTCTGGCGGATCTGGCCGGGATCGAGGACCCCCAGGAGAAGCGCCGGCGGATCGGGCACCGCTTCATCGACGTCTTTCGCACATCGGCCGACGAAGTTGCTGCTTCGGGAGGGCCGCCTGTGCACTTCCTCGCGCAGGGCACGCTCTATCCCGATGTCATCGAATCGGGGCACGGCCACGCTGGAACTGCGGCCAACATCAAGCTGCACCACAACGTCGGCGGCCTCCCAGAGGAACTCGGCTTCGAACTCATCGAGCCGCTTCGAGATCTCTTCAAGGACGAAGTGCGGACACTGGGCGAAGTGCTGGGTCTGCCGCCCCATGTGGTCTGGAGGCATCCATTCCCGGGGCCCGGCCTTGCCGTCCGTGTGCTGGGAGACATTGAAGAGTCCAAGTTGGACCTGCTCCGCGACTGCGACGAAATCGTGCTTGACGAGATTGTCTCTGCCAACCTGTATCGCAACACAAACCAGGTGTTCGCCGTACTCCTGCCGGTCAAGAGCGTGGGCGTCATGGGCGACGGGCGAACGTACGACTCGGTTGTGGCGGTGCGAGCAGTGGAAACGCAGGACTTCATGACGGCGGACTGGGCGAGAATTCCCTACGACGTACTGGCGACCATCAGCAACCGCATTATCAATGAAGTGTCCGGTGTGAACCGCGTTGTGTACGACATCTCGAGCAAGCCACCCGCCACGATCGAGTGGGAGTGATCAATCCTGCTCGGGGGCATTCGGGCCGCGGCCCCGATGTCCGGGCTGGGCCGTGGCCGCCCGGGCCAGACCTTCGGGTTGATCTGGCGACACGTTGGCAAACACGAGCCTGCCGGCGCTGGTCTGCACCGCGTTGGTGATGACAACCTCAATCTCATCGCCGATCCGCTGGTCAGCATTCTCGACCACCACCATGGTGCCGTCAGGCAGGTATCCCACGCCCTGTCCCGCGGCCTCGCCAGCCCGGGTGATCAGGAGGTGGAGCCGCTCCCCGGGCACGGCCGGGTCTCTCAGGACGTCGCCGAGGTCGTGCAGGTTGAGCGTTGCCACGTCGCGGATCTCTGCGACCCGCGCGAGGTTGGCATCCGTCGTGACAATTCGGAGGTTCTTCTCCGCCGCCAGATCAATCAGCATGGAATCGACCTCCATGGCGGGCGGCGTCTCGATGTGCTCAATGTCAAGCGTAATGCCGGAAGTGTTCTGGAGCCCCCGCAGATTGGCCATGCCTCGCCGACCGCGGTCGCGTTTGAGTCGGTCATTTGAATCGGCCAGCGTGTGCAGTTCGGCAACGACAAACTGCGGGACGATCAGCGGCGCGTCCAGAAAGCCCGTCTTGGTAAAGGTGTTGAGCCTGCCGTCAATCAGCGATGACGTGTCCAGAAGCATGGGCCGGACGCCTCGCACCTGGCGGGAGAACTCGACATATGGAATGACCAGCCGAATGCTGTCCCGCGTCGAGAGTACGACAGAGACCGCGACGTAGCAGAGCGTGAGGCCCACCGCGAGTTTGAGGAGCGTGAGGTACTTCAGGGCTGCTTCGTCTTCGGTGAGTTCCCAGGCGCCTGCGATCAGGTCGATCAGCACACCGACGGCGAGGGATGCAAACAGGCCGGCCACGACCGCCAGGTAGATGCCCACCACATTGGAGATCCGCTTGTGGGGGGTTCGGATGTCCAGGAGCACGACGATCGCCACGACGGCAAGGGTCGCGGCGATCGGCATGACGAAGTCGATCAGGGGGTTGCCCCCGGGCTTTGAGTTGGTGATCGGGACCGAGGCCGCAGCGATCATGAGCCCGAGGTACAGAATCCGGACCGCCGTCAGCAGAAAGGGGGGGTCCGAGTGGCTCACTTCGTCCTTGGTGGATGTGCGTGCTGCGTTCGACTGGGAATCCTGCATCGCCGCGAGTGTACCAGTGCACTGCGGCGCGATACGATGGACGCCGGGGGTGTGGCAGGCGGCCGGGTCCTCTGGGCGGTCGGCTCGTGAATCTGGTCAGGGCTTGATCGCAGCAGCCATAAGCGTCGCTGTCCGTGCCATTGGTTGCCTGGCCGCCTACCACGCCCCCCTCCGTCTCCAAGCCCTTGAGCATGAGGTTCTTCGCCGGTGAGTTACACCGTTCTAGCCCGTCGTTACAGAAGCCGCGACTTTGACGAAGTTGTGGGCCAGTCTGCCATTGCCGACACGCTGAAGCGGGCGGTCGAGCATGACCGCACGGCACACGCCTATCTGTTCTGCGGCACCCGCGGGGTCGGGAAGACAACCATGGCCCGCATTTTCGCGCGGGCGATCAATGTGACGGGCGACCTTCAGGACGGAGACGCCATTGCCGAGGCGATCATGCGGGGCGACGATCTTGATGTCATCGAGATCGACGGGGCGTCCAATCGGGGCGTGCAGGAGGCCCGCGATCTCATTGCGGCGGCCGGTCTGTCCCCGGCCAGGTGTCAATGCCGGATCTACATCATCGACGAAGTTCACATGTTGACGACCGAGTCGTTCAACACGCTCCTGAAGACCATGGAGGAGCCGCCGGACCACGTCAAGTTCATCCTGTGCACGACGGAGCCGCACAAGGTTCTGCAGACGATTCAGAGCAGATGCCAGCGGTTTGACTTCAAGCCGATCTCGGGGCGGCTGATCGCGGAGCACCTTCGATCCATTCTGGATGCCGAAGGCGTCTCGGCCGAGGACGCGGCGATCGCTCGAGTGGCGGAACTCGGCAACGGGTCCATGCGAGACGCGTTGAGCGTGATGGATCGGCTCCTTGCCGCTGAGGATGGCGGGATCACGCTCGACTTTGTTGAGGCGACGTTGGGCCTGCCCGCTCGCGCGCTCGTCGATGCCATCATCGATGCCATTGCATCGGGAGATACCGCGGGCGTGCTGACCTCTGCCGATGCCTTGCTTGCCGCCGGTACCAGTATCGAGCAGGCGATGGCGGCACTCGTTGAGTCCTTCAGGGCGATGCTGATCGTCTCGGCGTGTGGGGCCACCAGTGAGGTGCTGGAGGCATCCGACGCCAGACGCAGCGTGGCAGTTGAGCAGGCCAGCCGGTTTGACGCCGCGTCAATTGTCCACGCCATCGCCGTCTGCGACGCTGTCGCGAGGCAGGGGCGTCTGGGCGCCTCGGCGCGGGCCGTGATGGATGCGGGTCTGGTCCGATTGGCGTTGGGCAGCGCGCTGGTGGATCCATCGGCCATTGCAGCGATGCCGCCGTCTGAGGCCAACGCACCCCGCGGCGACGGCCCCAGCACGCCGCCGGCCGCCGCGACGTCATCGACTGGAACGAAGGCGAAGGGAACTGCCAGGCGGCCCGCCAAGGCCCAGCCGAGCAAGTCCCAACCGAGCAAGTCCCAACCGAGCAAGTCCCAGGCGAGCAAGTCCCAGGCGAGCAGGCCCCAGGCGAGCAGGCCCCAGGCGAGCAAGTCCCAGGCGAGCAAGTCCCAGGCGAGCAAGGCCCAGGCGAGCAAGGCCGCCGCCGCGTCCGAGCCGCCTGCGGCCCGAGCCTCTCTGGAAGACATCTGGACCCGGCTCGTCTCCGAGGCGACGACGCAGGCCGCCAAGGCCGCGTTTGAAGGCATTCACCCGGTGCGGTTCGACGGCGATCTGGTCGTGGTCAGGTCCGAGGAAGGGCCGGTGCCGGCGGTGCTGGTCGAGCGGCTGGCAAGCCGCATGTCGGATGCAGCCGGGCGATCGGTCCGGGTGGAGTCGGACGCGCCGGCGAAGGCGCCCGCACCGACGGTCCCCGTGGAGGACGTTGACGACCCCCGGGTGGAACTGGCCAAAGATCTCTTCGATGCGACGGTGATCGACGTGCGAAAGGGACAGGGAGGTTCGAAGGATGTTTGACGGACTCAAGAACATGGCGGGAATGGCCTCGATCATGCGTGACCTTCCGAAGCTGCAGGCGCGCATGGAGGAGGTGAAGGCCTCGCTGAGCGGTGTGCGCGTTCAGGCAGTCAGTGAGGGCGGCCGCGTGACCGTGACCGCTGATGCCGCGGGTAATCTCGTGGATCTGACCGTGAGCGGCGGCAGCGACGAGGAGATTCTCGAGACGGCGAATCGCGCTCTGGTGATGGGGCGGCAGGAGGCGCAGCGGCGACTGTCGGACGTGGCCCGCGAGATGGGACTTCCGAGCGAAGGGCTCGGCCTGCCGGGGGCGATGTAGTGTCCTCCGGAGGCGGCTATCCAGAGCCGGTCGAGCGATTGATCGAGCGTCTTCAGCGGATGCCCGGTATCGGCCGCCGGACCGCGACTCGGCTGGCCTTTCATCTGCTCAAGGCCCCGCCGGAGGAAGGCGAGACACTTGCCTCGGCGATCCTTGACGTCCGCCGCCGCGTCGCGTGCTGCGAGATCTGCTGGCAACTGACGGACGTGCAGCCGTGCCGGATCTGCGAGGATCCGAACCGGGACGCGTCCTGCGTGCTCGTCGTCGAGCAGCCACGCGACCTCATGAGCATGGAGGCGACCGGGTTGCACCGGGGTGTGTATCACGTTCTGACCGGGCGGCTCGATCCGCTTGGGGGTGTGGGGCCGGAGGACATCACGGCGCAGGCGCTCCTGGACCGCGTCGATACGCCGGCTGCCAATGCTCGAGGTGTTCAGGTGGAAGAGGTCATCCTTGGGCTCAGCCCCACGCTTGAAGGCGATACGACCGCCCACTTTCTTGCCGAGACGCTCGCTGACCGCGCGGTGACCGTGACGAGGCTCGCTCGCGGCCTTCCTTCCGGTGCGGCCCTGGAGTTCGCGACGCCGGCCGTGCTGGCTGACGCGCTGCTGGGCCGGACGCCGGCCTGAGCAAGTGCCTGAACAGGTGCCTGAGCACGCTGCAGGCCTGGGCGGGGTTGCCCGTACCATGGGGCGATGGGTATGGAGTTTGAAACCCGCCAACAGGCCGGGCTGACGCAGCAGCAGAAGCTGAGCCCGAGGATGATCCAGTCCATGGAGATCCTCCAGATGCCGGTGCAGGCACTGCAGGAGCGGGTGGACCACGAACTGGAAGCCAACATCGCGCTCGAAGTTGATGAGCATCTCGCGGGAGCCGAGGGGCCGACCGAAGGGGAGATCGAGGACGAAGAACTCGTTGTTGGCGAGTCGGACGCGTCCGGCGACGGGGCCGACGACTTTGAGCGGCTGGCGACGATGGAAAAGTCGTACGGCGAGGCCTTTGACAACGAGTATTCCTCATCAAGCTGGTCCGCCTCTCGCATGGCCGGAGAGCGTGATCGCAAGATGGATGCGATGGCCAATCTCAGCGCGCGGTCCGAGAGCCTGGTCGACCAGGTACTCCACCAGTGGTCCTTTGCCGAAGTGCCGGACGACATTGCCGTGGCCGGGCGAGTGCTCATTGAGCATCTCAACGACGACGGGCTTCTCGATCTCCCACTGGAGGAGATCTCCGCTCGTCAGGCCGAGGATGAACCCGTCTCGGTGGCGAAGTTGGAGCAGGCCAAGGCGGTCCTGCAGGGCATCGTCGAGCCCCCCGGCATTGCGGCCTTGACGATCAAGGAGTGTCTCCTTCAGCAGGTCGATGCCTGGAAGCGGCGTGAGGGAGAGGATGTGGAAGCCTGGGGACGCGTCGGGGCGCTCATCGAAGATCATCTGGACGACCTGGTGCAGAACCGTCTTCCCGCGATTGCCCGCCGAACCGATCTGGACATCGACGGCATCAAGCATGCGATGCGACTCATGCACCGGCTGAGCCTCTCGCCCGGCCGAGAAGTGGTCGATGAGCATGTGCCGCCCGTGCTTCCGGACGTCATTGTGGAGTACGACCAGGGGCAGGACTGCTACGTCGCGGCGCTCTGCGATGGCGTCGTGCCGCCGCTGCGAGTCTCACCGAGGTATCAGGAGATGGCGTCCGACAAGGGCGTGGACGCAGATACCCGGGCGTTTCTGTCTCGAAGCGTCGGAAACGCGCGGTGGTTGATCGAATCGATCAATCAGCGTCGCAATGCGCTGCTTCGCGTTGTTGAGGTGGTTCTGGATCGGCAGCGTGGTTGGTTCGATCAGGGGGCGAGGGGCCTCAAACCACTGCCGATGACCGAGGTCGCTGACCTGCTTGGTGTCCATGTGGCGACGGTGAGTCGAGCTGTTTCCGAGAAGTGGATGCAGACGCCTCGGGGCATTGTGCCGCTCCGCCGGTTCTTCTCAGGTGGGACGGAAACGAGCAGCGGCGAGGACATGTCCTGGGAGGCGGTGAAAGCCCTGCTTCAGGACATTGTTGCCGAGGAAGATCCAGCCAAGCCGCTTGGGGATGAGGCGCTGGCCGCCGCACTTCGGGAGCGGGGTGTGGCCATCGCACGTCGAACCGTCGTCAAGTACCGCCAGCAACTCGGCATCCCGCCTGCGAGACTCCGACGAACGTACGGTTGAGTCGACGTCAGACTTGCTCGACTTCCGACGTCTTGTCGTTGCAGAGCGTGTCGATCTGCCCGGCCTTGGACTTGGTCAGATCGTCGATCTCGTTCTTGAGGTCCTTGCCCTGATCTTCGGAGAGCGAATTGCTCTTGTCCTTGATGCGGGCGTCCACCTGTTTCATCGCGTCGCGGCGTTCGTTGCGAATGGCGATCCGGGTTTCTTCGGCGAGCTTGCGAACCTGAGCCGCGAGTTGCTTGCGGCGGTCAGCCGAGGGCGGTGGCACGTTGATCCGGATCTGCTCGCCTTCCACCTGTGGATTCAGGCCAAGGTCCGCCGCCTCGATCGACTTGGCGATCCCGTTCTTGAGCGTTGGATCGAAGGGCTTGACGAGCAATTGGGTGGCTTCGGGCACCGAGACCGCCGCGACATCCCGCAGGTCAACCATGGACCCATAGGCATCCACCTTGAGGTACTCAAGCAGCGCCGTGCTGGCCCGCCCCGTGCGAATGCCGCGTAGTTCGTGTTGGTAATACTCGATGGACTTGTCCATCCGAGCTCGAGTTTCCTTGACGATGGCGTCGCTCATGCCTTCTCACTCCGTTCTGCCGTCAGGTGGTCGTTGCGGGCTCAGTGTTGTGAATCAGCGTGCCGACCTGCTCGCCCTCCACGACCCGCCTGATGTTGCCAGCCTGCTTGAAGTCAAACACGATGACCGGAAGATCGTGTTCCATGCACATCGAGAGCGCGGTCAGATCCATGACGCCAAGCCGGCTCTCGATCGCGGTCGCGAAGGTGAGCGTGTCAAAGCGTTCGGCATCGGGATTGGTGGTGGGGTCGGCGGCATAGACGCCGTCCACCTTGGTCGCCTTGAGTACGACGTCGCAGTTGAGCTCTGTGGCTCTGAGCGACGCGCAGGTGTCGGTGGTGAAGAACGGGTTGCCTGTACCTGCTGCAAGGATGATGCAGCGGCCCTTCTCCATGTGCCGGAGCGCCCGCTTCCGGATGAACGGTTCTGCGATGGAGGGCATGTTGATCGCAGACATCAGTCGGGCGGGTTGGCCCAGATGCTCGATCGCTTCCTTGAGTGCCATGCCGTTCATGACCGTCCCGAGCATGCCCATGTAGTCGGCCGTCGACTGGTCAATGCCCAACTCGCGTGCGAGGTTTGCGCCGCGAATCATGTTTCCGCCTCCGACGACGACCGCCAGACCGACTCCGGTGCCGGCGACCGAGCAGATCTCGGCGGCAATGCTCCGAAGCTCGTCGCCGTCGATACCTCCCACGCCCGGGTCGGAGAAGCTCTCTCCACTGATCTTCAGTAGCACGCGGTTGTAGGGGGAGCGGCCCGTCATGGTGTCCTCGCAGATCCGACCATTGAACGACGCCGGTGGTCGCTGGTCAAGTTGGAGTGACTACGCACCCTGAAGCCAGTTCAGGCGTTGCTGCAGCAAAGACGTGACATCGTCGAGCATGTTCCGGGCGGCGACCGGCCACACGGCCCAGCAGGTCGAGTACGGCTCGGAGGCAAGTTCCAGCCCGTCCCGGATGGTCCGTTTCATGCGGCGGGTGTTGAGTTGCGACAGAAACTCCTGGTCGAGCGGCGAGGCAATCTGGAGGTTGTCCGGTGCCGGGACGATGATGGCGACCGGGTTGTCCTGCTCGGTCGCTTCGTTCTCAAGGAAGTAGGCCACCGTCCAGAACCAGCAGTCTCCGTACCACCGGAGGCCTTCAATCAGCTTGCACTGGGTATGGAGAAAGTCGCGTGTGGCGTCGAAGAGTTCCGCAGCGGGGACCGGGAGGTCCATTCGCAAGTCATCGATCGACGGGACGTTGAGTTCGTCCTGCCACGGTGATCTTTTGTCTGTCATCGACATGGAGGGGCATTGTACCGTTCCGAGGCCGGAAGGCGGGGCGGGAGGCCCGGCCCGCCTGTAGAATCGTCGGCATGCCGCTTCCCGACAGCTCGGCCCCACCCGTGGCGGACGTTTCTTCCGCCCGAATTCTGCTGGTCGATGACAACCTGCAGAACCTGGAACTCATGGAGGCCTATCTCGCGGAACTCGGATGCCAGGTGCAGACGGCGGAGGATGGCGTTGCGGCCATCGAGGCCATCGAGGCGTCGCCTCCCGACCTGATCCTTCTGGACGTCATGATGCCCAGAATGTCCGGTTTCGAGGTGTGCCAGCGGATCAAGGCCCAGCCCGCGACGCGAGACATCATCGTCATCATGGTGACGGCCTTGAATGAAGTCGGGGACTTCGAACGGGCCGTCGAGTGCGGGACGAATGACTTCATTGCCAAGCCTGTCAACAAGGTTGAATTGCTGGCTCGGGTTCGGTCGCTGCTGGACCTGCGAATGCGGCAGCAGCAGGGGAGCCCGGTCGGATCAGAGATTCGGCCCCGCGCCTCGGACATCGAGGGTCTGACCGATGAGGGGGATTGCATGCTCCCGCCGCCCGTTGAGGAAGACTCGGCAGGCTGAGCGGCGGCGCGCGATGACGCCGGTCCCACCTTCGGCCACATCGGGCCGGTACCGGCGTCATCGATCGTTGTTTGTGAAAGGCGCTGCGTCGATCAGGCTGCTGCAGCCCGGCTTGTGATGGCCGGGGTGTCACCGGGGCGAACCCAGGCGGAGCCCTTGGGATCAAAGCGGCTCATGAGGTGATCGAGGTACGAGCGGAGCGCGGTGGGCGTGAAGGTGATCAGCCAGTCGACCGGGGCCGTCGGATTGTGGGTGCGGATGGCATCGATCAGATGGGCTTTGCTGTCCATGGGCTCGCTCGTCTCCTGTGCGGGGTGGGCTCTTGCCGACCCGAGGCTTCACTTCGGCTCCGCGGCGTGCCCTGGTGGAAGTGATAACTGGCCTCCAGGGCGAGAAAACGCGGGTTGAACGCGCTGACCACACCATGTCGGGCGTGCCGGCGGCTCCAGCAACACAACATATGGGGGGTGATTTTTTCTTCGCCCAACGTCCGGAAGGGGTCAGGGCGTCGGCTTGGTGATGGTGTGCACGGCGTCAGCGGCCAGCGTGCCGTGACTCGTTCGGGTGCCGTCGGCCCACTGGATCCGCACCTGCTCAAGGGAGGGCGACTGGCCGAGCCCGATGTGTACGGTGGGGTCGTTGGAGGCAAAGTAGGACCACCCCCGCCGGACCGGCCGGGTCACCGTCCGATGGCCCGTGACGCCGGAGAGGGTCGCGCCGAGGGCCGGGCGACCCGTCGGGTCAAGCACCCGGACGCGGACCCAGTGGCCGTCCTCGCCTCGGAGATTGCGGTAGAGGTTGGCAGGGGCGTCGCGATTGACCACGACGATATCCATGTCGCCGTCGGCATCGAGGTCGCCGAAGGCGGCGGCGCGGCTGGTCAAGGTTGCCGGGTTGCGGGTGCCGTCACCCAGGGGATGGGCTTCGAACCGGCCGTTGGCGGTGCCGTGGAGGACGGCGTTGATCTGGGCGTAGGGATCTGCATCCTCGGCGGCTGGCTCGCGGGTCACGGCCCCGTTTGCTTCGTAGAGATCCAGATGCCCGTCGTGGTCAAAGTCGATCCAACCCAGACCGAATCGCGTGGCGTTCCGCGTCTTCGAGCGGACGCCTGTTCGGCCGGTGATATCCACGAAGTAGTCGCCATCGTTCCGGAAGATCGAATCCGACTCGCCCGTCAGGTTGCACACGATGATGTCGAGGTCGCCGTCATCGTCGATGTCATTGGTATCGACGCCCATTCCCGCCTTCGCGATGCCTTCGTTGTCCAGAGCGCACCCCCGATCCATACCGGCCTCCCGCCAGGTCCCATCGGTGTGGCCCATCCAGAGCAGGTCCGCCATGCCGTCATTGGCGACGAAGAGGTCGGGGCGTCCATTGGCGTCCCAGTCTCCGGTGATGACGCCGAGGCCGGTCCCGTTGGCCGCATCGAATCCGGCCTCCGCGGTCGCATCCGTGAATCGCCCCGTGCCATCGTTTCGGTAGAAGACGTCCCGTGCCGGCGCAAGGTAGTTTCGCGGGGAGCAGTAATCCTCGCCGCCGAGGGGGCTGAAGCAGGTCATCTCGGTCGTCGGAGACCAGTCCAGATAGTTCGTTGCGTACAGGTCGAGGTCACCATCAAGGTCGGCGTCAAAGAAGATCGCCGAAGCGCCCCAGCCGGGATGCCCGGTGCCCGAGTGCTCGGTGACATCGGTGAACGTGCCGCCGTCGTTTCGCAGCATGGTGTTCCGGCCCACGTTGGTGATATAGATGTCAGGATCCCCGTCTCCGTCGATGTCCCCGACGGCGACGCCCATTCCATATCCCCTGTCTCCGCCGCCCGAGGTCTCCGTGACGTCGGTGAAGTCCATGGACCCGTTGTTCTGATACAGCCGATTGCCCGCCGTGCCTTCGGCGCCGTCCGGCCACGCGGCTCGAATGTCGCCGCCCTGAACAAAGTAGATGTCCAGGTCGCCGTCGAGGTCAAAGTCGATCAGCGCGACGCCGCCGCCCACGATCTCCGGCATGAGAAAGTCGCCGGTGTGCCCGGACTCCCAGATGAAGTCGATGCCCGCGTCGGACGCGAGGTCTTCGAAGCACGCGCGGATCTCGGCAGGCCTCGGTGCCGCGGCGGGGGCCGGCGTCTCGGCAGGCTCTGATGCTCGATCGCAACCCGGCGCGACCATCACGCCCATGGCAGTCAGTGTGAGCGATCGCATGAGACAGGGGATCATGGCGCGGCACCACCCGTCGCCTGTCGATATCGCTCCACAAGTTGTTGCAGCCCTGGGTCATTCGGGAAGCGGTTGATGCCCGAGATGGCCGTCTCCAGCGCGGCGCGACCGTTGCTGTTTCGGCGGTGAGCGTCGCTGAGAACCGTCCAGGCCGTCGGTGGGGCGTCGATGCGATCCGTGACCTTCGACAGAACGGCAATCGCATCATCGAGCCGGCCGGCCCGCATGAGCATGTGTCCGTACATGACATGATCGGCAGCCTTCGGCACGCCGATCTCAAACGCTCGATCGAGTGGAACGAGTGCCGCCGCCAGATCGTTCGGATCGGCTGCCTCCTCCTCGCCGTCGAGGCGGCGCAGCAGAATCTCCAGTCGGCCGATCTGAAGCCATGCTTCCACGAAGTCAGGCTTGATGTCGGCGGCGCGATGGGCGTGCGTCAGCGCGTTTTGCAGATCGCGTGCATTGGTCAATGCGATGGCCAGGTTGTAGTGCGTTGGCGCGTCCTGCGGATCCAGCCGCGATGCCTGCTTCAGGACGCGTACCCACGCGTCCACCTTGCCGCGGCCCCGGTGAAGGTCGGCCAGCCGGTGCAACAGCACGATGTTCTCCGGCCAGGTCGCGCGGGCACTCGCGATCGCGGTGGTGGCTTCGTCAAGCCTGCCGGTCGCCAGGAGTTCTTCGATGTAAGAAAGCCGGCCTTCGAGGCCCCGCTTGGCGCGTGATCTGAGATCCATCCAGGGATCGGGAAATGACGGGGGCTCGGAAGCCCCGGCCGTTCGAAGCCGTGCGGCGTCTGCTGCGCGGCCAGCTCTTCGATAGGACTGGGCGAGGAGGTAGTCCACATAGAAGTGCTCGACGAGCGTGTTCAATTCTTCGAGAATCGGAATCGCCTCGGCGGCGCGGTCCAGCTCCAGCAGGCACCGCGCCCGGCCGATGCGATGCGCCGCTGCGTCCGGAGCCGGCCGGCTGCTGCCCCGCTCGAGGGCGGCGGCGCCTTCAAACAGGTCGTATGCCTCCGAGACGCGGCCCTCGTCGAGCAGCCAGAATCCGGGGCGCCAGTACAGAGGCGCATGCTCAGGGGCCAACGCCCTGGCTTCTGAGAATGCCTGAATCGCAGCGTCCACGTCCCCCGTCTCCTCGCTCGCCACGCCAAGAAAGCACCACGCGGTGGCGTCCCGCGGGTCGAGTTGCGTGGCCTGCCGCAGCGCCGTCGTTGCCTCTTCGGGGCCGCCATTGGCGAGGTAGAGCAGGCCCAGCGTTCGTCGCAGGTCCGCACGCGCCGGCTGGGCGGAGATCAGGGCGATCTGATCCTGGATCGATTTAATCACCTCGCCGTCAAAGGCGCCGGCGTGGATCGGCCCGGGCGGTGGGCCGACGTCGGAGTGCCCCCGGTCACACCCAGCCAGAAGGAGGGCCCCGAGCAGCACGCTGGCGGTTCTTCGCATGGGAGCGATTGTAGTTGCCCGGCGGGCGATCGTCCTATGATCCTGTCCCATGTCACTGCGATACCACGCCGCCGCATGCCAGACCGCGTTTGATGCGCCGACCCATCGCGAGGAGATCGAGGCCAGAACGACCCGAATGCTGGAGATGGCCGAGCAGGCCGTCGTGGGCTACGAGCCGTTCTTTGACGTTCGGCTGATCACGTTTCCCGAGTTTGCCCACGCCGTCCCGATTCTTGATGACGTGCGTGGCCTGCGGGACACGCTGGCCGTGGAGATTCCCAACGCCCACATCACGCGGTACGAGTCATTGTGTCGCCGCCTCGGGTGTTGGATCCAGACCGGCACGTTTCTTGAGCGAAGCGACGATCATCCGGATGTGGTCTTCAATACGACCGTACTCGTGGGCCCGTCGGGCGTGGAGTCGATCTATCGCAAGGTCAATCCCTGGATCCCCTGGGAAGTGCATGCCTCACCGTGTGACCTCGACCCGGAGGGCGATCACTTTCCGGTCGCGGATACCGAGATCGGCCGAATCGGCGTGGGGATCTGCTACGACTGGCTTTTCCCAGAGGTGACCCGTGAACTGGCCTTCAAAGGCGCTGAGGTGTTGTGCCGGCTCTCGGCCTACATGGACCCGTGGGGGGCCACGCCGCCGACGGATTGGTGGACCCTCTTCAATCGCGCGCGGGCGGCTGAGAATACGTGCTACGTCGTGGCGTCGAATCAGGGCGCAGCGATGCGTCAGTACCCGCCCTTCTCCTGGCCGGGGGGGAGCATGGTCGTGGACTACGACGGACGCGTGCTGGCTGAAGCGTCGCCGGGACCGGGTGAGCGGGTGGTCGTGGCGCCGATCGACATCGCGTCGCTGCGAGCGGCTCGCTCGCGGAGGCTCGGGCACGACACGCTGGCGCATCACCGCCCGGCCGCGTACACCTATCCGGGGCGGCCCGGCCTGCCGCCGACTTCCCATCCCATCACTACCGCGTCGCTTCGCGAACGCATCGAGGCCTCCAAAGGAACCCTGCCATGAACGTCCGCTTGCTGGGCTGCGTGTTGTGTGTTCTTGGGGCGTGTGGCCAGGAGGCCGTTGAGCCGGCCGAAGATGCCAGCCTTGTTGCCTCGCACAACGCGGCCATCGCGGCGATGGGGGCCTATGACTACGACGGGGCCATGGCCATTCTGGCCCCGCTTACCGATGCGAATCCGGACTGGAGCCATGGGCATGTCGACCTTGCCATTGCGCAACTGAACCGGCAGGCGGAGGGAGACGAGGAAGAATCGCTGGCCAGGCTTGCTCGGGTTCTGCAGCGTGAGCCTGACAACCTTCGGGCGAGATACTGCGCAGGGTTGCTTCGCCTCAATGCAGGGGACATTCCAGCGGCGGCGGCGGACTTCGCCGCCGTTGCCGGCGCCGATCCACTGGACGCCTATGCGCTCTATTACACCGGTCAGTCGAAGACCCAGCTTGGTGACTATGCCGGGGCGCTCGTCGCCTTCGAGCGAGCCATCGAGTTGGACCCCTATCTGCGAAGCACGTACTACGCCGGGGCGCAGGCGGCGCGGCGAGCGGGAGATGTCCAGCGGGCTCAAGACTGGCTCGACACCTTCCACCGAATGGAACACAACCCGCGGGCGCGGCTGGCCGAGATCAAGTACACCCGTATGGGCCCCAAGGCCGAGGTGCGGGCGATGGCGCCAAAGCGGGCGGCGGAACCCGGGCCGCGGCCGGCCGGCCCCGTCTTCGATGCGGGGCAGGTCGTTGGCGCCGTGGGCGGGCCCGTCAAGGCCGTTGCCTGTGGATGGATCGGGGCTGGCCAGTCTCTGATCCTGCTGGCCCGTGAGGATGGGGTGGACCTTCGACGCTATTCGGCCTCGGAGGGCCTGCAGGCGGCGGATGGTCCGGGATCGGACCTGATGGAGTCGATATCCAACGTGACCGCTCCGCTGTGGGGGGATGTGGACGGGGATGGTCAACTCGACGTCGTCCTGGGCCGAGACGGGCCGGATCAACTCTGGCTCGGAACCGAGCACGGCTCGTTTGAGCTGGATGAACGCTTTCCGGGCGGCGATGACGAGGCGGTGGATGGCGCGCTCTTTGACGCGGACCATGACGGCGACCTCGATGTGCTGATCGTCTCGCGGGACGCGCCCGCGACGCTGCTCAACAACAACGGCGACGGTACCTGGCAGCCGGTCGTGGATGAGACGTCGGGCTTTCCCGGCGCGATGACGGATGGCCGGGAAGTCGTGGTTGCGGACTTTGACGGTGATCTGGATACGGATGTGCTGCTGATCGGGCAGTCGCCGCCGCATCACGCCTGGCTCAATGACCGCCTCTGGAACTGGCAATCGGCGCCCGAAGGGTGGGCATCGCTTCTTCACTCGCCGATCGCCGCCGCCGTGGCCGCCGACATGAATGCAGACGGCGCCGTGGACCTGGTCACCACCGACGGCCGCGGCAGCGTGTTCAGGTGGGAGCATGCGAGCGACGGGTGGGCGCGAAACGCCATCGTGGGCGGCCCAACTGGCGGCCCAACGAGCGGGCAGGAAGGCGTTGAAGGCCGCCGCCTTGCCGTTGCCGATGTCACCGGTGATGGCATGCTGAACGTCCTGGCTGCGGATCCCGGCCGCGGGGTGGTGGAGGTCTTTGATGCCGGGGGCGCCGCAGTGCAGACCGTTCCGTCCCACACGCAGTGGATGCTGATTCAGGGGAAGGCGTCCGAAGGGCCGGCCCTGATGTCGGCGGGGGCGTCGGGCGAGGTCATGAGCACGCCGGCAGGCCCGGGCCGGTTCGCCTTTGTCGACGTGACCCTTTCCGGGCGAACGGACACCGGCCAGTCCATGCGTTCCAATGTCAGCGGGATCGGGGCCACCGTGGCGGCTCGGGTGGGCACCCGCTGGACGATCGCCGGGGCCGTGCGATCATCGGCCGGGCCCGGGCAGAGCCTGCAGCCGCTCTCGATTGGCCTGGCGGGCGCTGCCGCGGTTGACTTCGTGTCGATCGATTGGACGGACGGCGTGTTTCAGACCGAGGCCATGCTTCAGCCCGGTCAGGTCCACGCCATTGCGGAGACCCAGCGGCAACTCTCATCCTGCCCGGTCATCTTCGCCTGGGACGGGGAGGCGATGCGATTTCAAACCGACTGCCTTGGCGTTGGGGGGCTTGGCTTTCTGGTCGGCGCCGACGCCTACGCGACGCCGCGGCCGCGGGAGCGTGTCCTGCTGACCGGACCGCCCATCGCGCCGCGGTTGGGCTCGGTGGAAGTGCTTCTGGCTGAGCCGATGCAGGAGACCTGTTATCTGGATTCGGTGTCGCTGGAGGCCGTCGACCTGCCGCCCGGTTGGGAGGTCCTGCCGGATGAGCGGATGGGGACCGCGCCGCCGCACCCGACGTCCGAGCTGCTGTACTCACGGGCGAGTCTGTATCCGGTGTCGGCGACGGGCCCCGATGGGGGGGTGCTTGAGCAGCTTCGGTGTGTGGACGGCGTGGCGGTCGATCCCGGGCCACTTGACGGGCGGTTCATCGGGCGGCTGGAGCAGCCCCTGCAGCTTGAACTTGACTTTGGTTCGCCGCTGGACGCCGATGGCCACCCGCTGGTCCTCGTGCTTGACGGCTGGGTGGAGTACCCATACTCCCAGACCATGTTCGCGGCGTGGCAGGCGGGCCGGACCTACCGGCCCCTGACCATCGAGGCGCTCGGCGGCGACGGGACATGGCACCTTGTGCATGAGGACGTCGGGTACCCGGCCGGTATGACCCGCCGGTGTGTTCTGCCGCTGGAGCAACTCCCACGCGGCGCGACGGCACTGCGTCTGCGAACCGATCTGGAGCTGTACCTTGACGCGGTTCGCGTCGCTGTTGTGGAGCCCCCCGATGGCGTGGTCGTCGCCGCGGCCGGGCCGCAGTCTGCGACGCTCGAAGATGTGGGCTATCCGCGGCGACGCGTGCTTCCCGGGAAGCGGCCCGGGTTCGACTGGTCCGACCGCAGGCCGTTCTGGGACGTGCGGTCCCAGCGGGGCGAATACACGCGGCTGGGGCCCGTGGAGGATCTCGTCGACCGTCAGGATGGCGTGCTGGCCGTCTTTGGCGCGGGCGAAGCCATCCGGCTCCGTTTCAACGCGTTTCCGCCGCCTCCGGCGGGCTGGACCCGCCAGTACGTCCTGGACCTCGCAGGCTGGTGTAAGGACATGGATCTCATGACCAGGAGCGGCGCCACGGTGGAGCCGGTTCCGGGCGTGGCAACGCCCAGACGCGACCGGCATCGATCGGGCCGTTGACCGCCGCCCGCACCGCGTGGTGTTTCGCTTCGGAAATTCCGTGCCACTGGCGGCGGCAGAGCCGATACTGGTCCATTGCCGGGAGGGAGGTTCTGCATGGACGGCCCAGCATCTCATACGGAGCCGCCGACACCGGAGCAACTCGCTGACCGCCGCAAGCGGTGGCGGTCGCCCGTTGGGGGGTTGGCCTGGTTGCTCTGGGGGAGTTTCGGGCTGTTCGCCCTGCTGACGGTCAACTCCGTCTATCTGGTCGGCATTCGCGTACTCGGTCTCTCGACCGGGGAGTCTTACGAGAACTGGTTCTACCTGACCATGTTCCTGGCCCACCTGATTCTCGGGTTGGTGATCATCCTCCCCATCATCGTGTTCGGGCTGGCGCACATGCGTCGCGTACATGATCACCCCAACCGCCGAGCGGTTCGAGCGGGCTTTGCCCTCTTCATCGCAGCCCTCATTGTCCTGGGCACCGGGCTGGTACTCGTGCGAATCGAGGGGCTCATCGATGTCCGCGACCCGGCGGTGCGATCTGTGGCGTGGTGGCTGCACGTGCTCGTTCCGCTGGTTGTCATCTGGCTGTTCGTTCTGCACCGGCTGGCCGGACAACGCATCAAGTGGGGCGTGGGGCTCACGTGGGCCGGTATTGCCGTGGCATTCGCCGCGGTGATGTTGATCATGCAGTCTCAGGATCCACGCAAGTGGAACGTCGAGGGCAACGCGGCCGGCGATCAGTACTTCTTCCCATCGCTGGCCAGAACCGTGAGCGGCGACTTCATTCCGTCCCAAGTGCTGGACAACGACGAGTACTGTCTGGAATGCCATGCCGACATTCATGACTCCTGGATGCATAGCGTGCATCGGTTCTCGTCATTCAACAATCCGGTGTACCTCGCTTCCGTGAGCGAGACCCGGGAGGTCGCCATGGAACGGGACGGGGATGTGGCGGCATCGCGATTCTGCGCGGGGTGTCATGATCCTGTTCCGTTCTTCAGCGGCGCGTTTAACGACCCTGAGTACGACATGATCCATGATCCGACGGCGCATGCAGGCATCACATGTACTGCGTGCCACGGCATCACCCACGTGAATTCGCCCCGAGGAAACGCTGATTACACCATCGATGAGCCTCCGCACTATCCGTTCACATTCAGCGACGACCCGGTACTCAGATGGGTCAACCGGCAGCTTGTGAAGGCCAAGCCCGAGTTCCACAAGAAGTCATTCCTCAAACCCCTTCATCAGACAGACATCTTCTGTGGCACCTGCCACAAGGTGCATCTGCCGGAGGAACTCAATCACTACAAGTGGCTTCGCGGGCAGGACCATCAGGATTCCTTCCGGCTCAGTGGCGTATCCGGGCATGGCATCGGAAGTTTCTACTACCCGCCGATCGCAGAGGTGAATTGCAATGATTGCCACATGCCACTGGTCGCGTCAGACGACTTTGGTGCCGCAGTACGGGACGACAGTGGCGAATTGACGGTGCACGACCACATGTTCCCGTCGGCCAATACCGCTATGCCTCGACTCGTGGAGATGCCTCGGCCCGACGAGGCGATTGAGAAACACAGGGAGTTTCTGGAAGGGGTCATGCGACTTGACCTCTTTGGCTTGCACGATGGAGGGGGGATCGCGGACGAATTGATCGGTCCGATCGGGCCTGGCGTCATGCCGACCCTGCAGCCCGGAGGCGAGTACCTCCTCGACGCGGTCATTCGCACGGTCAAGATGGGCCATCTGTTCACGGAGGGGACTGTGGACTCAAATCAGGTCTGGATGGAGATGGAGGTTCTGTGCGGCGACGAGGTTGTCGGCGCCAGCGGCACCATGGATGACCAGGGCGTCGTCGATCCGTGGTCCCACTTCGTCAATTCCTTTGTGATCGACCGTGAGGGGCGTCGGATCTCAACGCGAAACGCGCAGGACATCTTCACATCGCTCTACAACAACCAGATCCCGCCGGGCGCTGCTGACGTCGTGCACTATCGGTTCCGGGTTCCCGAGGATTGCGACTCGCCGGTGACGATTCGGGCGGCGCTCAAGTACCGCAAGTTTGATGCGGAACTCATGCGATTCGTGCTTGATGACCCCGGGTGGGTGAACGACCTTCCCGTGATGGTTCTGGCCACTGACGAGGTCGTGCTTCCTGTGGAAGGCGGGGCGGCCGTGGCGGCCGTTCGGGCTGTTGATGTCCCGGAGTGGGAGCGGTGGAATGACTATGGGATCGGGCTTCTTCGCAAGGGAGGCAGCGGGGAACTTCGAGGCGCTGAGGAGGCCTTTGAGCAGGTGGAATCATTCGGTCGCCCGGACGGCCCGATCAACCTTGCCAGAGTCTTCCTCAAGGAGGGCCGTGTGACGGAGGATGCGCCGGCTGCACTGGCCCGCGCCGAAGCGATGGATTCGGCGGCGCGTGCGTGGCACCTGTTGTGGTTCGGTGGCCAGGTGGACCGGCAGAATGGCCGGTTGGACGATGCGATCGAGAAGTACCGGCAGGTCATCGAGGGTGGCTTTGAGCAGGCGGCGGGCCGAGGGTTCGACTTCTCCGAAGACTGGCGTGTGCTCAATGAACTCGGGAGCACGCTGTACCAGCGTGCTCGCGCGGCTCGAGGCGACGGACAGCAGGAGGTGCGGGCCCAATATCTGGAAGAGGCAGCGTCCGTATTCCGGACGAGCCTGGAACTCGATCCGGAAGGCGCTGCTGCCCACTTCGGGCTCATGCAGGTGCTGCGAGACCTTGGGGATGAAGGTGGCGCTCGGCTGCACGAGGCCGCGCATGGAACGTACAAGCCCGACGATAACGCCCGCGATCTCGCCATCGGAAAGGCCCGCACGCGGTATCCCGCGGCGAATCGAGCTGCCGAGGGCGTCGTCATCTACGACCTGCAGCCCTCGTCCCCAGAAGGATCAGCACCGTGACCTCACCGAACCGCCCTCCGGAGGACTCCTTTGATCTCGAGATTCATGATGACGCGATCATCGGAAAAGCGTTTCTGTGGTCGCTGGTGGTCTTCGCCGGGCTTGGCGTATTGGGGGCCGGTGTCTGGCTGATCTCCGCGGGGGGCGGTGAGCCGGAGGAGCAGATCATCGAGAAGCGGGTGATTCCGCCGAAGCCCCTACTCGCGGATCTGGCCGTGCTGCCAGACGTCACATTTGCGGACGTGACGGAGCCGGCCGGCCTGACTGTGCCGCATGTTTCCGGTGCGGTCGGTGGCAAGTTGTTGCCCGAGACGATGGGAGGCGGCGCCGCGTTTGCGGATCTTGATCGCGATGGTGATCAGGATCTGCTGCTGGCAAGTGGGACCTGGTGGCCGGATTCGCCAGCGAGCGGGGCCACGTCCAGCCAGGTCTTCCTCAATGATGGGACCGGCCGGTTTACGCCGGGCGGAGACGCCTGGGCGTTCGGGCAGGGGGTGTACGGCACCGGCCTGGCATGCGGTGACTTTGACGGGGACGGGTGGGTTGATGTGTTTCTGGCCGCGTTGGGTGGAGATCGGTTGTATCGGAACTCGGCCGCGGGCCTTGTCGATGTCACGGCTTCCTCCGGCGTCGGCGGACCTGAGGAGGCGTGGAGTACAAGTGCGGCGTTCATTGACTATGACGGCGATCAGGATCTCGATCTGTTTGTGCCGCACTATGTCCAGTGGTCCCGAGCGAAGGATGAGTCTCTGGGGTTCACGCTCAACGGCACGGATCGCGCCTACGGCCCACCCAAGCAGTACGAGGGGACGCACCCCACGCTCTGGCGAAACGAGGGCGACGGGCGTTTCACCGATGTGTCGGTCGAAGCCGGCATGGAGGTGTTCAATCCAGCAACGAACGCCGCGGTTGGCAAATCTCTGGCCGTCGCGCCGATCGACCTCGATCGGGATGGGGATCTGGATCTGATTGTCGCCAACGACACGACGGCGAACTTCCTGTATCGCAATCAGGGCGATGGGACGTTTGTGGAAGAAGGCAGCGCCGCTGGTGTTGCATACGACTCCCGGGGCATGGCAACCGGAGCGATGGGGATCGACGTCGGGCACTACAGGAATGATGCCGCGCTGGGCATCGGGATCGGGAACTTTGCCAACGAGATGACCAGTTTCTATGTCGTCGAGTCGCCCGACGGGTGGTTCACGGATGAAGCCGCGACCGAGGGTGTCGGCGCTCCGACTCGACCGTTGCTGTCGTTCGGGCTGCTTCTGGTTGACTACGACCTGGATGGCCGGCTCGACCTCTTTCAAACCAATGGGCACCTGGAAGAGGACATCAGCGAGGTGCAGGCCAGCCAACGCTATGCCCAGCCGGCGCAGCTGTTCTGGAACGCCGGCAGTGGCGATGGCGCCACGTTCCGGATCGTTCCCTCGGAAGCGAGCGGGGATCTGGCTCGACCCATCGTGGGGCGAGGTGCGGCAGCTGCGGACATTGACGGAGACGGGGATCTTGACTTCATCGTGACGCAGCCTGGCGAGGTCCCGGTCCTGCTTCGCAACGATCAGGCGATCGGCCACCACTGGCTGCGGCTGGAACTGCGAGATCCGAATTCGGCCAACACCGGTGCCATCGGGGCGTGGATCGAGGTGGACGCCGGTGGCGTCACGCAACGAAGGCAGGTGATGCCCACCCGGTCGTACCTCTCGCAGGTCGAGCTTCCAGTCACCTTTGGTTTGGGTGATGCCGACGCGGTGGATGAGGTCCGCGTTGAGTGGCCCGATGGTGCTCTCGACGTCGTGCACGTCGACGGCGTGGATCGAGCGATTGTGATTGACCGCGCCGAACTCCCGTAGCCCGGGTGGGGGCTCGCGGGATATCCTCTCCCCATGCAACGACAACACTTCTGCGGAATGCTCATGGCTTCTTTGACGGGTGCAGCAGCGATGGCGGCGCCGCCCACGCCGTCGCAGGTCACTTCGACGCCGGCCGACGTGCCGGTTATTGATGCCGCTGAGCAGGCGGCCGGCTATGGCGTGCTTGCCCGCGCCGTGGAGGCGTTCGGATCGGCGCCGGTCGTGAGGTGCGACACGCAGGTGCGGATGCAGTCGCCCAACGGCACAGAGCGGGCGGTCGAGGTGCAGTCGGTCTTCGGGCCGGACGGCTTCGCGTGGATCAAGGCGCCCGAGTCGATGGTCTACGTGAAAGACGGCGTCATGCGGATTGTGCTGCAGAGCGTGTATGACCGGTATCTGGAGGTCCCGGTCGGGGACAGCATGGTGGACGGTGTTGGCGCCGTCATGGGGGATGAGGCGTTGGCGGGGTTCGAGGCGATGATGCGGGAGGGGCGGCCGCCGGAAGCCTGGCTGGAGACGGCCCTCATGCGGACCATCGGGAAGCCCACCGTGACGGGGGTGGAGGTCGTACCCGGCGGCGATGGAACAGACGTCACCCGCGTGACTCTGGTGGGGGCCTATGGGACGGGCTGGGTCGACCTGGACCCGGATACCCACCGATTGGTCGGCTCCCACGCCCACCTGATCGTGGTTCCCGATGAGAATCTGGAGCCGTTCGAGATGGTGATGGACCTGACGACCGAGGTCGAGTTCCTGGAGACGCTCCCGGAGGGTCTGGACTTTGACCCCGGTATTCGCACGCCGGTTGGGACGCGGCAAGATCTGGATCCCGTGCTGCGGAACAGGCTCAAGATCGGCCAGCCAGCGCCGGAACTGGTTGCTGTGACGCCCGAAGGCGCGCCCTGGCAGTTGAAGGATCACGCCGGCACGCCGGTGGTGCTGTGCTTCTGGACGTCGTGGGCCAATGCGAGCCGACCCGGCGTCGAGCAGTTGGAGCGGTTGTACACGTCGCTCACAGCGGATGGGCAGACGCCGGATGCGATCTGCATGGCCGTCAACGTCCTAGAGCATGAGCCGGAGCTCGACGTCCGCCGCGAGGCCGCCGGCGGCATGTGGCGGCAGGCGGGGCTGACCGTGCCGCTTCTGGTGGCCCCCGATGAGGTGATTCAGACCAAGTGGGCCGTGACGAGTGTGCCCTACCTGATTCTGGTTGGTCCCGATGGCACGATCCTGGACGCGGAAGTGGGGGTGTCCGAGTCTTGGGTCAAACGCGTTCTGGGGATGCTGAAGGATCTTCCAGCAGCGAGCGGCGACTGACACCGCTCAGTGATCTTCCAGTGATGTGCGGAACCGCCCGTGTTGTGGGCCCCCGCGGCGGGCTCAGCGGCTTCCGGGGGCGGCGCCGCCCGGGTGCGGGATCCGAACGACCTGATCCGCCTTCGTCGGGCCGAGCTCAGTGGTCGTTCCATCCGGCCAGATGACGCGGATCTGATCGGCCTGCTCGGCGGCGGCGAGGCCGACGTGCACGCGATGATCCCTCGCGGCGATGTAACTTGAGTCGGTTCGGACCGTGTCCGTGATCGTCCCTTTGGGGGTCTGTACTTCAACACGCGCGCCGATGGCGGGGGCCCCGGCGGGATCCCGCACGTCCAGCAGCAGCCAGTGGCCGCGGTCGGGCACCGTGTTCATGAGCAGGCGGGCCGGCGCATCGCGGTTCATGACGAGGATGTCCATGCCTCCGTCGTTATTGAAGTCCGCGAACACGGCCCCTCGGCTGGTCCGTGGCGTCATGGCGTCCAGTCCGCCCATCTCCGGGATGGCCTCGAAGCCCAGTCCGGTGTCGGAGCCTCGAAGGAGCAGGTTGCTGTGCGCATACTTGTCGTCGAGCGGGCTGTCCGGATCGGCCAGCACGGCGCCATTGGCTGAGAAGTAGTCAAGCACGCCGTCGTTATCAAAGTCGACCAGCCCCAGACCGAAACGGGTGTAGTGGTAGGAGTGCTTTGAAAGCCCCGCCCGGGTCGTGACATCCTGAAAGTGTGTGCCCTTGTTGAGGTACAGGGAGTCCGATTCGCCCCGCAGATTGCAGACGATCAGGTCCGGTCGCCCATCACGATCGAGGTCAGCCACGCTGACGCCCATGCCAGCCTTGGCAAGCCCCGAGTTGTCTCGATCGCACGCCATAGCAAAGCCCGTTTCCTGGAAGTTGCCCTGGCCGTCGTTCTTCCAGAGCCGATCGGGAATCGTGTCGTTGGCGACGAACATGTCGACATCACCGTCGTCGTCAAAGTCGGCGGTCCCGATGCCCAGCCCGTAGCCGGTGACGCTCGCGATGCCGGATGCCTCCGACACGTCCGTGAATCGGCCGGTCCCGTCGTTGGCGTACAGCACGTCTGGCGTCTGTGGATAGCGGCTGGGCTTGCAGTAGTCTCGCGTCTCCATGTCACCGACGTTGACGCCCAGGCAGGGCAGGACCCCCTCGGGGGACCACTCGATGTAGCGGCAGACGAAGAGATCGAGATCCCCGTCGCCATCGGCGTCAAAGAAGGAACTGCTGGTCCCCCAGCCCGGCGCCGACAATCCCGCGGATGCAGATGCGTCCGTAAACGTGCCGTCGCCATGGTTCTTGAGCAGCACATCATCCCCGAGGTTGGCGACGAAGATGTCCTGGTCGCCGTCGCCATCGACGTCTCCGACCGCAACGCCCGATCCGTACCCGGAGTCGCCGGCGCCGCTTTCCGCGGTGACATCCTCGAAGGTGCCGTCGCCTCGGTTCCGGAGGAGTCGATTGCCGCCCTCGCCGCTTGCCTGCAGCAGATACAAGTCCTGCCAACCGTCGTCATTGAAGTCGATGGCGGCTGCGGCCCCGACACAGATCTCGGGCATCCAGGGGGCCTCGTGGAGGTATGTGTCGCAGGTGAAGGTCACGCCACGTTGGGCGGACTGATCCCTGAACCACGGGGCATTGGGTGTGGCATCCGGGCGACTCGCGGCCGTTTGGGCAGGCGTTGACTCGTCGCCGCACCCTGGTGCCAGAAGCAGGACCGCCGCGGGCATCCACCAGTGAAGCTTCATGGCTGATGCACCTCACCGGTCGCCTGGGTCGTGGCCCCGTGGGAGGCCCGGCTCGTAGGCATGGGGGCTTCCAGAAGGTGTGGGCATGGGTTCTGACGGTGGGCCGGGGGTTCGGTCATGGGCACTCCTGAATGCGCCGCACATCACGTGGGCGGGCCGGGTCGGGTGGCGTGCAGGCATCACTATAGAACCCGGCGTGCTTGCGTATCGGGTGAGGACGCGTCGGCATGAAGGCGGAGTACGTGAAATGCGTGGTCACGAATACGAGGCCGCAAGCGGTGGGCGGCAAGGCGTTCTCCGCTCGGTTGGGGGGGTGCGGCGTGGTTGCATGGTCTGTGTGGCTCGTCGGCAGGGCGAGACCGCGGCGGCGCCGCCCGGCGCAAGAACAGCCCCCCGATCCGAAGATCGGGGGGCTGCAGAGAACGTTGGATCTGATCGTCCGAAGACGATCCGGTCCGAGTCAATCACTTCATCACTCGGTGATGCAGTAGTTGACGCCGAACGTCTCAGCGACCCAGCCCGTGCCGTCGTTGAGGACGGACGTGCCGGCATCGGCCGACATCCAGAGGAACCAGCACTCGCCTTGGCCAGCACTACCGGAGTAGGCCGACAGAGCGCCAGCGGAACCGGCATAGCCAGGGGCTGCGGTCCAGCCGTGCAGGGTGTAAACCCCTGCATAGACGAGGTTGGTGGTTCCGAACGATGCACCCGCCGAAGCGAGCGTGTTGTAGCCAGCGTCCATGACGTCCATGGCCACATTCATCGCATCAGGCGTAGCGCAGTCGCCCCAGCCGCCGTTGTAGACCAGCCCGAGGCCGTAGACCGTGGCCTCAGAGACGCTGGCCGCCGCGACGTCGGCTGCACGGATGTATCCGGAACCAGTGTCCGAAGTACCAGCCGTCCAGGCGCCATCAATGGCGGTTGGGCTTTCGCCGTTGCCGGTGTTGCAGGAGACATCCTGCGGGCAATCGACGTCGGCACACAGGCTGCCTGCGTACCACAGGCCACCGAAGGCAGCGCAGTCACCGGCGGTGAGATCATCGCCGATGCAGTCGCCGGCCACGCAGCAGGCACCCGTCGCGCCAGCACCGGTGAAGGTGATGGTGCAGGTACCAGGACCAGTGGCGCCCTGCCAGCCGCCGAGGCGGATGTAGATGACTTCGCCAGCACTGACCGGGTGGTCATACACGCCGGAGTAGTAACTCTGGCATCCGGTTTCGACGGTGGAGTCACCGTTGCAGGCGACCTGCGTCAGCGAACCACAGTCAGCACCGGAGTACAGGACGAGCGACGTGTCATAGGAGGACGCGTCGCACAGGCTGACGGAGAGCGTGCCATCGCCAGAGACCTCGTAGCGACCCCAGGCGTCGGGGCTGCCCATCCAGTCGAGGTACGTTCCGTCGCACTGCGTGTCATCCGGCTCGCCGTAGCCACTGTCCGTGGCGTTGGACGTGTCGAACGCGTTGGCGCCATCAGCGAAGGCCACTGCTTCGGCGCAGGTGTCGCCAGCAGCGCCGCACATGACGGTGCCGCAGTCGGTGCCGTCACCCATGAAGTCTCCGCCGAAGTCGGCGCAGTCCGCGGGGTACAGACCGTCGAGGCAATCGCTGGGACCGAGGCAGCAGGCACCCGGGGCGGGCACGGCGCAGGAAACGCTGAGCGTGCCGGTACCGGTTCCACCCTCGGCGAACGAACCGACGCGGATCACGACGCTGTCGCCAGCGGCGAGGTCGAGCGCGAGCTCGGAGCTGAGGGAGTTGTTGGCGCCACCGCAGTCGTCGTTGCAGACGAGCATGGTGCCGTCGCACGCGTCGTAGACGGCCAGGCGGCTGTCAAAGTCGACGGTGTCACACGTGGAGACGGTGACTGTGCCATCGCACGAAGCGACGTAGGAGTACCAGAGGTCGTTGTACACGCCCTCTTCACCGAAGTTGTCGCAGAGGGTGAAGTCTGCGGGGCCGTCGGTGAGTGCGGCAGTGTTGTCAATGCCGGTGTCACCATCGCCGATCGCGATCGCGCCGGAGCAGACCGTGTTGGCCGGAGCTTCGGCACAGACGACGTCGGCACAGTCGACATCCTGACCCTGGAAGGCGCCCGAGCAATCAGGCTCCCACACGCTCATGCAACTGCCGTCGGCAAAGCAGCACGCGCCCACGACGCAGTCGGCGCAGGAGCTGCCTTCGCCGAGCCATTCACCGACACAGTCGGCTTCCTTCATGTCGTCGGCACAGCCGTCGACGCCGTAGCAGCAGGCACCACGCGGCAGGCAGTCGCCGCCGAACTGACCGATGATCTCAAGGAGGTCATCGACGGTGACCTCGCAGTCACCAGATGGCAGCGGGAACACGTCGCCCATCGGGCGGCTGGTTCCGTCGCCAACTTCGCCGAAGGTACCGATGCAGCCGAGGACGTCGTTGACGTCGATCAGGCCGTCGGGCACACCCGCGGGCCCCGTGATATCGGCATTGCAGGAACCCAGCGGGATGTCGCAGGGGTCGCTGGAGCCGCTCATCACGCGGAGGGCCAGGTTGTTAACCATGTTTTGGTAAGGGCCAAAGCCGAATCCACCAGCAGGGTTGCACTGGTAGGAGTTCAGGTCACCAATGAAGCTGATGGCCTGACCGGTCTGGCCGTTGGTGCCGAATTCGTTCAGCGGGATCAGAGCAACCCAGTTGGTGCCCATAGCCGTGGTGAACATGCCGGACACACCGATCAGGTCATAGCCGGCGAGGCTCCAGTTGGGGTCGCCTGTGGGGGCGCCAGCGAAGTCCATGCTGGACACGTCGCCCGTGAGGCTTGTGCCGGCTGCGGTGTAGTCGCTGTAGAAGTTGACCTGGAGGCCGGAGATGCCGTCGATGCCGACATAGCCGTTCCAGCCACCAACGACCGAGTCGACGCCAGCTGCGGGCGTGCCCGCAGGATTGTCGAAGTCATCGATGGCAGCGATGTCGTACGCACTGAACGAGGCCTCGAAGATCTGGTTCGCGAACATGTTGCTGGTATCGATTTCCACGCCATCATCGGACCCGATCTGGTCCATCATGGCGGCTCCACCACCAGCAGTCGCGACAGTCGCGAGGCCGAAAATACAGAGACAGGACGGTAGCGTTTTCATGTCTTGGATTCCCCTCCTAAGACGGGTTATGTGCTCCCAGCAACGAGCCGGGACGCTCTCTCTAAATACGGGTGGTTCATCACCCACGCACTTACCGCGTCACTAACGTCATGACGCGGTCACTCTTCTATGTGTCGGGATTGCCTGAGTCGGCAAACTCTCCTTCTCTCAATCCGCGACGACGCCGCGGATACTCTTCCATCCCCCGGGCGGCTGGACGTGCACAGTCCGACCGCCCTCCAATGTGATCGGCAAGGGGAATGCTGTCAAGGACTTGTCGCGCGGTTCTGGCTGTATCTGGGCCGATTTTTTTCTCTGTATCGGCCTCCCGCACGGGCTGAAAACGAGCCACGGCCCACGCTGGGCGTGGGCCGTGGCCAAAAGGGACTTGGAAAGGGGTAAAAACCGCCGTCAGGGGGCGATGGTCTGCCCGTCGTTGGACACACCGGGGTTGGCCAGGTCCACCAGGACCGCCCACGTGAACGCCGCAGCGTCGCCGCCAGCGCCCGTGAGGCCCAGGGAACTGAACTCGTTGGTGCCGCCGCCTTCAGCGACCCCGACGTCCTCAGCCGTCAGGCCGGCCGCAGGGCCGTCGGTAGCGGTCAGGGCGCCCTCGTAGGAGACGAAGTGGGCAATATCGCCGCTGATGTCGAGGCAGAATCCGTCCGGGGCACCATTCTGGATGCCCCCGTGGGCGATCGAGTAGATGGTGTACCCGGCGCCAGCCTCCCCAACAGCCATTTCGGCCCCGTTGTAGCTGGCGTACACGGTTCCGTTGCTGCCGTTGTAGAAGGACAGGGTCACGGTGGCAGGGTCAACGCCGTCCAGCAACACCACCTCGACGAACTCGTTGAGGTCGCCGCCGGCATTGTCGTAGTGGAACTCGTTGATCCATGCCCCGGCCACGGTCACCTCGCACTCGTCCGGGATGCCGTTCCCGTTGTCGTCGAGGCTCGTGCCGTCGGCGATGTCGCAGACGTCGCCAATACCATTCTCATTGCAGTCGGCCTGGTCCGGGTTGGCCAGATCGCAATTGTCATAGTCGTCGGGCACGCCGTCTCCGTCGCTGTCCGGGAGGCTCCCGCCTCCACAGTCACCACCGAAGCCGACACCGTCCACGCGGGTGCCCGGCGAGAAGAGGGCACCGTCGGGGGCGATGGTGGAGTGGTCCACCCAGTCCACGCCGTACACGTCCGGGTTGCGGGTGATGGACTGGTTCGCTCCGGCATAGCCGTAATCAATCGTCAATTGCACGGTGCCGGCCGCGTCGGCGATGGTGATGGTGTCGCCGCCGTTGTTGAGGCCCAGCGTATTGCTGGAGGACACCATGACAATGGCGCCGCCGAAGTCACCGGTGGGCGTGCCTCCGCCAAATACCACGACCGCGCAACTGTCGCCGACGATCGTTCCGAACGGGAACGTGTGACGGATGCCGTAGCCGTCCGCGAGCGTCCACGCACTCATATCGATGTCCGCGCCACTCATGTTGACGATTTCGACGAACTCGTCATCGCCGTAGTGGGCCACGCCGTCGCCATTGGCGTCGCCAAGCGTGGAATCCGGGTCGGCATTGATCTCGTTGATCACAAAGACAGAGCCCTCGCACTCATCCGGAACACCATTGCCATCGGCGTCCTCGCTGGTGCCGTCGGCGATATCGCAGACGTCCGGAACACCATTGCCATTGCAGTCCGGATCGCACTCGTCGGGCACGCCATTGCCGTCGCAGTCGGAACTTGTGCCGTCAGCGATGTCGCAGTCGTCCGGCTGCCCGGAGGCATTGCAGTCGTCCTCGCACTCGTCCGGTATGCCGTTGGAGTTGCAGTCGTTCGATAGGCCGTCGGCGATCGCGCAGGCGTCGCCATATCCGTCGCCGTCGCAGTCGTTCTGGTCCGGGTTGGCCAGATCGGGGCAGTTATCAACCAGGTCGATGACTCCGTCGCCGTCCGAATCGGTCGTGTCGCAGTTGTTGGCCGCGCCAGGCGTGTCCAGGACGGACAGGGCAAATGTTCCGACATACCACATGGCCTCGCAGACATAGGCGTGGCCGGGTGTGTAGTTGCCGTCCGGTCCGACCTGGGTGCCGCAGTACACGGCGTCGCCCGCAGGCGGATCCGGGCCGACAAAGGCCACGCAGTCGTTGATCGCGGCCCATGGCTCGATATCAAGGACCCCGTCGTCATCGGTGTCCAGATCATCGTTGAGCAGGCCCGTAAAGCCGGAAACGAGCAGGTGCGTCGTCTGGTCGGAACTCTCGAAGTTCAACCCGTAGGCCAGATCGGGCGTGGCGATCGTCAAGGTCGGCTCGCCGCACAGGAAGAAGCCGGCGGCGTTGATGACCTGCCCGTCAAGCGTGACAGCCTCTTCAATGACGCCTACGCCGGTTGCGGAGCCGTCACCAATGACCAGATAGGTCAGTCCGTCAAGGCTGGTCCCTGGATCACCGATGAGTTCGAAGTACTCGTCATCGTCAGCGGCGGGCTGGTTGAGGCGGACCTCATTGACCAGAACACCCTCGCCGGCCCCGCCGCACTCCACGTCGGCGCAGGCCGTGCCGTCGCCCATGTACTCGCCGCCGCTCAGGAGGCAGGCATCTTCGTCAAGCACCTCGCAGGCGGTGAACGCGCAGCATGCCCCCGTGGGGGTGGTCACGCACTCGCTGCCAAAGGCCGCGATGACCTCCAGGAGGTCGTCGACCGTGACCGTGCAGTCGCCATAGGGGAGTGGGAACATGTCGCCGTCGGGCCGGAAGGTGCCGTCGCCGGTCTGGCCGAAGCCGCCAATGACGATCAGGACATCGTTGACGTCCGTCACGCCGTCCGGAGTGCCGTCAGCGCCGGTGAGGTCCGTGTGGCAGTCCGGGAGGGCTTCCTCGCATGGGTCAGTACTGGCAGCCGCCGATACTTCGACCGACTCCACCCAGTGGGCGCTCGGGAAGCCAATGCCCGCTGTCGTCGCCCAGTTTGCAATGCCGCAGTCGCCGGTAAGCGTGCGAATGTAACTCGGGCTGAACTCGCCGGCGCTGTTGGCGCCCACCTTGGGCAGGCCGGAGGCGATGTCGTGCTCGATGGTCACGAAGATCAGGTCGCCAGCATCGACGCTCAGGGCGGGGCTGAAGGTTGCTGTCAGGAAGTGGGGCGTGGTGTCGCCGGGATCGGTGACGATGGTCGAACCGAGCAGGGTCAGGTCGCCGGCCGAACTTCCAGGAGCCCGATCGCCGTCGGTGTCACGGTAGACGCTGACGGTCATATCAATGGGTGCGTCCGTTGTCTCGATGCCCCAGTGCACGCAGCCGATCTCCACCGTGCCGCTGAGGCCGTGCTCGGCGAGGTCGTGGGACCGTCCGTACACATGGCCCGGGGTGGTACCCCCGGTTTCGCACGACACCGACCCACCAGGGGTAATCGTCGCCGGGTCGAAGCTCTCGGTCACCAGCGTTGCGTCGCCGTCACAGGGTGACATGCCGCCGTACGCCAAAGTTCCGCCGCATGCCACGAGGCCTGCAACGCCAATCGACTGGATGGTCTTCATGCTGCTGTTCTCTCTCTTGCGTTGCCGGACAATCCGGCAGTTGATTCTCGGACGCTCGGATCCACCGCCGCCCGCGAGCCTGCTGGCCACCTGCGGAAGTAGATCCACCCTCAGCATGGCATGCTACACGCGGGAATCCAGAACCCAAGCGCCGACTGGTCAAAGTTCGGTTCACGGTTTCAGTCCACAGGCCCTGAGCGGTGCCTCTGGGGCCGTTCAGCGGCCGGTGGCCCGGCTGCGTCCAGAAGGCGGCTCAGCGTGGCCACGGGGGGGGCATCGGCCTCCGCCGGCGGCCCGGTCAGGGTGGCCCGCCACCCCGAGACCGCTGGCAGATCAATCGCCAGCCTGCCGCCGATCGACCGCGCGAGCGTCCCATCGAGGCGATACATCCGCTGGCGGGCCTTCGGCCGCACCTGCACCAGGCCGACCTCAAGCAGCCGCCGCAGATTGTGGCTCACCAACGCAATACTGACGTTGAGGTGGGCGGCAAGCTCAGAGACCGCGCACGGGCCCTCCGCGAGCCGCTGCAGCAGCCTGAGCCTGACGTCGCCAGCAAGGAGGGCCAGCGTCCGCAGGAGTTGTTCATCGGGTCGCGGGGCCGCTGCGTTTCGGCCGCGGCCGTTCAAAGATGGTGTGTCGTTGGTGCTTCCGGTGCCGGGGGAAGTCCGTCCGGACTGGTCATGGCACGGCATGGCGCGCAATCTCCGTCTCCATACCCTCGCCCACTCTGGCCCCACCCTACGCGGGGTTCTGCAGCGGTGGGTGGAAACTTCACATGAACGCGGGCAAAGCGTGGCCGCCAGTCCCCCAGACGGACCACGGCGGGAACCAATACCGGAGGAGGGACTCGAACCCTCACTCCCTTGCGGGAAACGGATTTTGAATCCGTCGCGTCTGCCAATTCCGCCACTCCGGCATGTGGCGGGGCATCATCCTCGATCAGGCCGCCTGTGACAAATGGGCATCCGGCCACACCGGCCCACGCCGGCCCGCAATACACTGCCGCGTATGCCAGCATCCGAAGACCATCGCGGCGGCGGGATCCCCGGCCGGGTCCTGTTGCAGATCGGTGGGGCCCTCGTGCTTGCCGCCGCCCTGGTGGCGCTCGGCACCGGCGCCTTTGACGCCGAGACGCCTCGGCCGCCCGCCCGCGTGGAAGCGCCGAGCCCTGCCCCCAAGCCCGCCACTACGCCGGTCGCTACGCCACCGGTTGAGACGCCCACCACGCCGGAGTCCTCGGACCGGGAGGTTCAGGTGAAGCTGGACCCACCCACGTATGAGTTCGGGTTTCTTCGTCCCCAGGAAGCCCGAACCCGCACGCTCACGCTGACCAATCTGGACGCAGACCCGATCCGGCTCAAGGGCACATGGCGTGGATGCTCCTGTACGACGCTCGGCGTGTCCCCGGGCGTGCTCCTGCCCGGCCAGTCGATCGATGTGCCGGCGACGCTGACAGCAGGGCTCACGCCAACCACCAAGACATCGACCGTCAAGCTCGAGGTCGTCGGTCGCCCGCCGATCGTGCTTCCGGTCGAGGGAGAGATCATTCGCGGCGTTCGGGCAAGGCCTCGGGACATCGATACGTATCGGTATCGCGGGCCGGAAGGCAACTACATCCCGAGCGGCCGCATTGTGATTGACGCCCCTGAGGGCCCCGAGTTTCGGGTGCTGTCCGTGAACGGAAGGCCGGTGGACTCGGCCGCCGCCACGCAGCATGTCATTCCCTGGGACGTCGGCGGCTGGGATGCCACGACCGGGCTGAATGCCGCGGGCGAGCCCATCGCAGAGTTCTGGCTGGTTGAGACGGATCACCCCGAGACGCCTGTCCTTGAGATTCCGGTGCGGCACCGGGCCAACCGGCCAACACCCCGCGGCGATCGACCATGGTTCTTTGTGGAGCAGCGGGTGAATGTCGGCGGGATTCCTTCCGGTGGGTCCGGCTCGTTCACGCTCCCCATCAAGTGGACCGGCGGCAAGGTCGGTGTCGACGACACCATCACCGGCGTGTCCGCTGACAGTGAACTGTTCCGTGCTGATCTCATCTCCAACGAGCCAGACGGACGCGAGTCGCAGGCGACGATCCTCGTGACGCCGCTGCCGGGTACCGAAGGGCCGTTTCAGGGCACGATCACCATCCACGGAGCGGCCTTCGATGCGGAGCTTCCGGTCATCGGGCACGCAGCGCGGGTCGGCCCTCGATGATGTTCGTGTCCGTCATCCTGCCGGCAGCCGGCGCGTCGACCCGATTCGGCGGCGACAAGTTGGCGCGGGACCTCGGTGGGCGGCCGCTCCTGGTCCGCACGGTGGAGGCGCTCTCGCGGCGAGCCGAGGTCAGGCAGATCATTGTCGCTGGTCCACCCGACTCGTTCGAGACCTTTGCAGCCAGGTTCGGACCGGTGCTCGGCTTTCACGGGGCCGAGCTCGTCCAGGGGGGCCGCGAGGACCGTTGGCAGAGCGTGTCGCTGGCGCTCGCGCACGTGAGCCCCGACGCGACCCATGTCGCGGTGCACGATGCTGCGAGGCCGTGCCTGAGTGATGGTCTGCTCGATCGCGTGTTTGAAGCTGCTGCGTCACTCGAGGCGGTTGTGCCGTGCGTGGAGGTGACCAGTACCGTGAAGGAGATTGACCCGGCCGCCGCGGCCGACGTCGCGGAGGGCGATGCACTGGTCGATTCGATTCTCGGAGGAGAGACGGCGCCGGTGCTGGAGGCCGCTCCGGTGGTCCGCACGGTGCCGCGCGACACCCTGAGGCTGGCGCAGACGCCCCAGGTGTTCGCCAGAGACGTGCTGGTGTCCGCGTATGCCAGGGGCGGCGAGGGCACGACAGACGACGCATCTGTGGTGCAGCAGTCCGGCCGCGTGGTGCACGCCGTCCCCGGTGATCCACTCAACATCAAAGTGACGCGGCCGGATGATCTCCGGCTTGCAGCAGCCATCCTGCGGGACATGGCGTCGGTGTGAGCCCGCTGAATCCCCGATGTTGGACGGAGCGCGTCGCCGGATCGGGCCGATATGAACCCGAGCAGGGCGACTGCCGCAACGCAGCGGCAGGCCAGCGAGGCGGAGCGAACTTCAGACGATGACACAGAACGCCCCGACATCGTCGCCGCTCGTCAGCGTCATCGTGCCGACGTATCAGGAGGTGGACAGCCTCGGCCCACTCCTTGCCAGGCTTGGTGAGGTTCGCGAGGGATGCGACCTCGATGTGCTCATCGTCGACGACAATTCGCAGGACGGCACCGAGGCGTTGATTGAATCGCTGGGGTTGTCCTGGGTCAGGTTGATTGTCCGCACCGGGGACCGTGGGTTGAGCAGCGCGGTCCTGCGTGGCCTGTCCGAGGCGACCGGCGAGCACCTGGTCGTCATGGATGCGGACCTGTCACACCCCCCGGAGGTCATTCCGGACATGATCGCGGCCCTGCAGCAGGGGGCCGACTTCGTCGTGGGATCCCGATACGTGCCCGGCGGAAGTACCGAAGATGGTTGGGGCGTGCTGCGGTGGATCAACTCCAAGGTGGCCACGATCATGGCTCGGCCATTCACGCGTGTTCGCGATCCGATGAGCGGGTTTCTTGCCTTTCAGCGGGATCGGTGGGCCTCCGCCGTGGATCTCGACCCCATCGGATACAAGATCGGCCTCGAGTTGATCGTCAAGTGCCGCTGTCGCAACGTTGCCGAAGTGCCCATTCACTTTTCCACGCGTCGTCATGGGGAGAGCAAACTTTCACTTGCGGTCCAACTGCAGTACCTCCGCCACATCGTCCGCCTGGCGCGGTGGAAGTTTCCGGGATGGTCGAGCTTCATACCGTTTGCGATGGTCGGCGCCAGTGGTGTTGCCGTGTACGCGGGATTGCTGTGGCTCATCGAAGCGACCGTGGGGGATCGAATCGGACGGAGCGCGGCCATCGTCATCGCGATTGCCGTCACGATGCTGTGGAACTTCCTGCTCGACCGGCGTCTGGCGTTCTGGTACGCGAGCAGGTCGGCCGTTCTCCGGCAGTTCGCAGGCTTCTGCGCGGTGTGCGCGGTTCCAGTGGTCATCAACTATCTGGTCACTCGCTGGCTGCTCAGCGATGATGTGCCAACGCCGTGGGCCGGCGTCGCCGGTGCTCTGGTGGGATCCGTCGCCGGCGTGATCTTCAACTGGTTTGTCTCGCGGGCGCTGGTGTTCCGAAAGCCGCCGCCGCCGTCACTGCCCGGTGGCGGAGAGCCTCCACTACAGCAGTGACTGCAGCACGCGACCGGTGTGGCTTTCCGGGCACACGGCGACTTCCTCGGGCGTGCCCGACACGACGACCCGTCCACCTCCCTCGCCACCTTCAGGCCCCAAGTCGATGATCCAGTCCGCAGCGCGGATGACGTCGAGGTTGTGTTCGATGACGATGAGCGCGTGGCCACGGTCTGCCAGCCGATTCAGCACGTGCATGAGCCGATCCACGTCGGCCATGTGCAATCCAGTTGTCGGCTCGTCCAGAACGTAGAGCACGCGGCCCTGTTGACGAACGCCGAGTTCACGTGCCAACTTGATGCGTTGCGCCTCTCCGCCGGAGAGCGTGGTTGCGGTCTGACCGAGTTGCAGATAACCCAGCCCCACGTCCGCAAGGCAATTCAGCATGCGATGGACGGCCGGGTGGGCTTCGAAGAACGTCACGGCGTCCTCCACCGTCATGTGCAGCACGTCGGCAATCGTCTTGCCCCGCCAGCGAACCTCCAGAGTCTCCCGGTTGTACCGGGCGCCGCGGCAACTGTCGCATGTCACAAACACATCCGGCAGGAAGTGCATCTCAACCCGGCGAACACCCTGGCCCTGGCAGGCTTCGCACCGCCCGCCGGCAACATTGAAGCTGAAGCGGCCGGGCTTCCATCCCGCCATCCGGGCGTCCTTGGTCCTGGAGAAGAGTGTGCGGATGGCGTCGAAGACGCCTGTGTAGGTCACGGGGTTCGACCGCGGCGTGCGGCCGATGGGGGACTGGTCGACCTCGACGACGCGGTCCACCTTTGAGACGCCCGTCAGCCGGCGGTGCCTGCCGGGCGTATCGCCGGCGCCGCCCAGAGCGCGGCGGACCGCCTTGAGGAGTACCTCATTGACGAGCGTCGACTTGCCAGACCCGGAGACGCCGGTGACGCAGACGAGGCCTCCGAGGGGGACGTCAACGTCAATCTTCTTCAGATTGTGCGCGGCAGCCCCGCGGACCCCCAGCGCCTTCCGCAGGGACATGGGACGCCGCGCCGGGCTGCTGCACACCGAGCGGCGGCCTGAGAGGTAGGCGGCGGTCAGTGAGTCGGGGGCGGCCATGATGTCATCGAGCGTCCCCTGCGCCACGACGTGCCCGCCATGGACGCCGGCGGCCGGTCCCATGTCAAGCAGGTGGTCGGCCGCCCGAATCATCTCCTCGTCGTGCTCGACAACCAGGACGGTGTTTCCGATGTCCGCGAGGTGTCTGAGCGTTCCAATGAGCCGCGCGTTGTCGCGGTGGTGCAGGCCGATCGTTGGTTCATCAAGGACGTAGCAGACGCCGACGAGTCCGGAGCCCACTTGTGTGGCGAGCCGGATACGCTGCGCTTCGCCCCCCGAGAGCGTCGACGTGCCTCGATCGAGCGTCAGATAGTCCAGGCCCACCGACTTCAGGAATCCCAGTCGGGCCTTCAACTCCCGCATGATTGGCGCGGCAATGGTGGCTTCCGCTTCGGGGAGCGTCAGTCCTGCCAGAAACGTCTCGGCGTCGGTGATCGACGCGCTGCACAGGTCCGCAATGCTCCAGGTGTGATCGCCACTGCAGAGCACAACGTGCAGGCTGGCTGGCCGCAGCCGCCTGCCTCCGCATGCATCGCAGGACGTCCTGGCCATGTACCCGTGCAGGCGAGCCTGAACTGCTTCACTTGCCGTCTCGTGATATCGGCGCCGCAGGTTTGGAAGCACGCCCTCGAACCGCAGTCCCTTGGCGCCTGCTTCGGCGGCGCCGCGCAGCAGCAGCGTTCGCTGGGTGGTGGTGAGTTCGGCGACCGGGGTGCTGCGGGTGAGTCCGGTGTGCTTGCAGAAGGCTCGAATCTGCCGGCCATACCAGGTGTTGAGCCGCCGTCCGTTCCTGGTCCAGGGCACGATGGCTCCGTCCCCAAGCCCCATGGTCGGATCCGGGATCACGAGCGTCGGATCGAACTCGCGTGTTGACCCGAGACCATCGCAGGTCGGGCAGGCGCCCTGGGGGGAGTTGAACGAGAAGATCCTCGGTTCAAGGGCGCTCAGGTTGCACTCTGGATGGTCCGGGCAGGCCATCTGATTGCTCCACGCCGTGGTTTCCCAGGTGCCGTCGACGTCCCGCACGACATGGAGCGTTCCGCCGCCCGCCCTGAGCGCCGTTTCCACCGAATCGGCAAGCCGGCTCCGCGTCTCGGCTCCGCGGAGCACGATGCGATCGACCACGGCCTCGACGTCATGCTTCTCATGCCGCGCCAGGCCGAGCGGATTCTCGCCGCCTTCGGCGAGTACTTCCCGAATGTCGATGATTTTGCCGTTGACGCGGGCTCGGACGAAGCCCGCCGACTGGAGGTCCGCGATCACCTCCTTGTGAAACCCCTTGCGGCCTCGAATGATCGGGGCGCACAGCATGATTCGCGTGCCTGGCGGCAGCGCTGAGAGCCGCTCAATGATCAGCGAGGTTCCGGTTCGCTCGATGGGTTTGCCGCAGGTTCCTTTGCCTTTGGCCGCCCAGCATGTCGGCGTTCCGCACCGCGCAAAGAGAAGCCGAAGGTAGTCATGAATCTCCGTCGTTGTGGCGACGGTGGAGCGGGGTGTGTGCCCGGCCCGCCGCTGCTGAATGGCGATGGTCGGGGGAAGTCCGTCAATGGACTCCACCGCGGGCTTGCTCGCCTGCTGCAGAAACTGCCGCGCATAGGCGGTCAGTGATTCCATGTACTTCCGCTGCCCCTCGGCGAAAATCGTATCGAATGCAAGTGAAGACTTGCCCGACCCCGAGACGCCCGTCACCACGACCAGGCGATCACGCGGAATCTCCACGTCGATGTTCGCGAGATTGTGCTCCGCCGCCCCCTTGATGATGATCGACTTGGAGGGCTGGCTCACGGTCCGTGCCTTCGGCTGATCAGCCAAGATCGCGACGCTGAAAGAGCGTGATACCGATACAGATGGCGGCGCCCGTGTAGAGCAGCCCGTACGCAATGCTCTTGGTGAGGTAGGCCGAGGGAATGGCAATGTCCTGGGTGACGGCGTCCGACAGCCAAAGCACCTGGAAGTTGGGGAGCACGGCGTATCCCGCGTTGAGCAGCCACCAGCCTGCGACCTCGCCGGAGGTGGCCATGTCCATCAGTGGCACGGTTGCCTGATCGATGGTCGTCACCTTCTCGGAGATCTCGCCGGTCGTCCGCTCGATGATCGTCGTCACCTCCGCAGGTTCGGTCAGGCCGGCTTCGGCGGCTCGCGCAAGCCAATCCTGCTCGACGGTTCGCATCACGCGGCCGAAGAGCCAGTCCGACAGCAGGCCAAGCACGAACAGTCCCACGGTCATGGCGAGCGTGAGCATCTGGCCCAGTCTGGTCGACGCGGCCACGGCAATGGCCGCGAGCATGGCGACACAGGTGCTCAGCGCCAGAACGGCGAGCCAGATGTTGCCTTTGAATGCCAAAGCCATGTCCTGCGAGGAGAAGTCCGGCTCGAAGTTCATGGACAGCAGATAGGCAACGGCCAGAATGGGCACCGAGACGCACAGCACGGTGCTGGTGAAGGACATGCCGTAGAAGAAGTTGCACCAGATGGCCACGCCGACGGCCAACGCGACGCTTCCGAACCCGAAGATCATGACGGGAACGTGGATGGGATCCCGGACCGTCTGGAGCACCGAGTGCATCTCGACCAACATGAAAGCCAGCGTCAGCGCCAGCGTTGAGACGAGCAGCGCGGCGAGCACGCCAAAGTACTTTCCGAGGATGAAAGCGGGCCGTGGCACGGGCTTGGAGATGACGGTCAAGGCCGTCCGGTTGGCAATCTCCCTGCTGACGACATTGGTCGCCAGGAAGGCGGCCAGGACGGCGGCGGCCAGAAAGATGGTTGCCAGCCCCAGATCCACGAGCATCCGCTGATCATCCCCCATGGTGAAGGCAGCCAGCGGATTGCTCAGCACCAGCATGAGGGCTGCGGCCCCCGTCACCACGAGCATGATGGGCTGGCGGAGGCTCTCAAAGAAGGTGTTTCGCGAGATGGCGAGGATCTGTGTGAACATCGGGGCGGCATCGTAGCCGGGAGGAGATCCTCGCAGCTTCCGGATTCGACGCCCGGAGTCTCGACGAAGTTCGTTGGAACGTGATATTTTGCCCGCCCGGCAAGAACTGGCGGGCCCGTTGGATGCGTAGTCATCTGAGGCAATCTGGCTTGATCGGCGGTCGATTCGGGGGGCGAGCCGCAGTAACAGGAGTTCAACGAGCAGGATGAGAGTCGACCACCTTGCCTATCAGCGGGCCACCCACGTCGTTGGGTTCGGATTCGCCCTTCAGGCCGCATTCGGCACGGTGCTCCTCGTCATCGGGCTCTCGATGGGGGACTCCGCGAGTGTCATCGCCTCACTCTGGGCCATGATCTCCCTGGTTGTCTGGGCCGGCCTGCTGATCGTGAGCAATCAGCATCGCCTGGAGCGGCTGGAGGCGCTGGAGACGAGTGAACTGATGGAGACGGCGGGGGACACCGCCCTCTTTGAGGACGGCCGGGGTCTCGGCGCTCGCCGCCTGCGACTCCTGTATCGCTGGATCCTGCCCCTGATGAGCGTGGCGTTCGCGGCGGGGCTTGTGATCGCTGGGTGGCGGATCATTCATTTCCTGATGTCGACCGCATCCGGGGCCTCCGAGGCTGTGTTCCGGATGACGGACCACCGAGGCTGGATGGTCGCGATCGAACTCTCGTTCGCCGTGGTCTCCTTCATCTTCTCCCGCTACCTGGCGGGTATGGCCCAGCTGCCAGCCTGGAAGAACCTCCGGGCCGCGGCAGGCATCATGGTCGGCAACTCGATTGTCTTCATGGCGATCGCGGTCGGCGTCGTATTCCGGTTCTTCGATCTCACGCATGTTGTGCAGGGCGTTGCCTGGGGCGTCGCCATCTTCATGTTCGCCGTTGCGGTCGAAGTGGTGCTGGCGTTCATTCTCAACATGTATCGCCCGCGTGTGGCCGGTGAGTATCCGCGGGTCGCCTTTGACTCCAGGGCCCTCAGCCTTCTGTCCCGGCCCGATTCCTTCATTCGCTCCATCAACGAGGCGGTCAACTACCAGTTCGGCTTCGATATCTCCAGTTCGTGGGGCTACCAGTTGGTCCTTCGAAGTGGCGTCTGGCTGGGCGGGCTGTCGATCGTTTCGCTGCTCGTCATGAGCATGTTTGTCGTCGTGGGAGGCAGGCAGGAAGGGCTGCGTCTTCGCTCGGGCAGGATCATCGGGGAAGGGGATGCCGCCGTGCAGCGGCCGGGCGCCTTCTGGAAGCTTCCCTGGCCGCTTGAGTACGCGACGCTGCACGACGTCACCGAGATTCGAACGGTGCCGGTCACGCCTGCGGAGGCCGCTGTTGCGCCCGCTGAGTCGGGCAAACTTCCCTACGACAACTGGGCCAAGCCCCTGCCGCTGGTCAAGGGGGCCGAGGACGCCCAGTTCATCGTTCGCCCGTCGGAGATGGGCGAAACGGCCGCGACCCAACTGGACAAGGAACTTGAAGCCGCCGGCCTCGACGTGACGACCGATGGCCGTTGGTCGCTCATCCGCGCGAGAATCACCCTCGGCTGGCGGGTCGATACCGACGGGGCTGGAGGTGAGAGCGGGCTGCTGCAGTACCTTTCCTTCGGATCCGATCGGCGTGCCCGCCGGCAGCCACTGGATGACCGCTCGCGGATCCTTCGCGCGATCGCCTCCTCTGAAGCAACACGATTGTTCTCCACGCGATCCCTTGACGACATCCTGACGACCGGTCGGGGCGAACTCGGGGCGGCACTTCAATCGGCGGTTCAAGACCGGCTCGACGAACTTGACTCCGGAATTGAAGTCGTGTCGGTCGATCTGCCGCTTGTGACCCCGCCCGGGGACGTGGTGCAGAGCTTTGAAGATCTGCCGGTCGCCATTCAGCAGGCAGACCGCACGGTTGCCAACGCCGAGCGTGAGCAGACGAACATGCTGACCGCAGCCGTGGGTGATCCGCGATTCGTCGATGAGGTGGTCACGGCGGTTGAGGCCGTCGAGGCGGCCAGACTCGCCGCCGAGTCTGCGTCCGGAAACGATGCGGCGGCCGCCGAGTCAGCGCTGGCTGATGCGGTCTCCCATGCCGAGACGCTTGTGCGGCGGGGCGGGGGCGCTGCCTTTCAGATCATTGCTGACGCCGAGCGTGATCGCTGGGTGGGTCTTCTGACCCGGCTCGGCCAGGCGACACGTGTCCGCGGGCAGGAAGCGGCGTGGTCCGCAGCCCCGGAACTCTTCAGGCAGCGGTCAGTCATGCGGCTCTATGCCCGGTATCTGCCCCGCATGCGTAAGTACGTCATGGGCGTTGATCCAACACGTCTTGATCTCAACGTCGAACTCCGTGAACTCGCGTCCCCCAACACCGTCTTCTCCGACTCGCTGATGGGCGAGAACGAGGGCGAGGAATAGGTGTCATGAAGAAGGCCTCTGCAATCATCGTCGGGCTGATCATTCTTGGCGTGCTCGCCATTTTCAGCATGACGTTTACCGTGTCCTACAACGAAGTGGCCGTCCAGAGCCGGTTCGGAAAGGTGGACGACGACAGCATCGTGCGAGATGCCGGGCTGCACTTCCGCCTTCCGTTCTTTGCGGACTCGGTGCACGTCTACGACACGCGACTCCAGATCCTCGAGTCGCCGCTGGAAAACGTCCAGACTGCGGACGGCCAGCAGATCGGTGTTCGCGGATTCCTGCTGTGGCGGGTCGACACGGAAGGCAACGGTCCGCTGGAGTTCTATCAGTCCTTTGCGGACATCGATGCTGCCAGGGCGTCGCTTCGTAATCAGTTCCGCGACGCCCTCACGGCGCTCTCGGAGTTTCGCTTCGATGAACTGCTCGGCACGGACAGCCGCATTGCGGAGGCCGAGCAGGCCGTGCTTGATCGCATGGCGGCCGTGGACGCCGAAGGCATCAGCCCCGTTGCCGTGGGCGTCAGCCGCATCGCGTTCAAAGAGTCGACCTCGGCAGAAGTCGTTCGGCGTATGCAGGCTCGCCGCGACACGCTGGCCGACAGTGAGCGGGCGCGAGGTTCTGCAGAGGCGGAACGCATTCGCTCGCATGCGGCCGGTATTGCGGAGAAGATTCTCGCGTTTGCCTCCCAGCGGGCGCAGGAGATCCGAACCGATGGCGAGGAGTTGGCCGCGAAGTACCTCGCTGACATGGGCCGCGATGAGCAACTCGCCGTCTTCCTGCTGTGGTTGGATGCGCTGGAGCGTTCGCTTTCGCAGAACACAACCTACGTGATCGACACGGCGGTTGAGCCGTGGCACCTCCTGGAGGCTGCGGGAACTGAGGATGTCATCGGGACCGCAGGGGACGACGCCAGTGAGTGACGAACCGATGCTTGACGACCGAGGCCCCGACGACCGACAGCGAGATGCATCCGCTCGGCTGGAGGTAGCCGGTGGTGTTGGCGACGCTGCGGAACTCCGCGAAGCCATGGATCCCGCGAATCGGTCACTGGCCGATGCGCTGCAACTCAGCTTTCGACTGCTTCAGGTTGCCATTCTCTGTCTGCTCGTGCTGTTCCTGTTCTCCGGGTTCAAGACCGTCGAGAACAACCAGGGCGGCGTGGCGACCGTCTGGGGCAAGATCGTCGATACCGAGGGGCTGGAGCCCGGCCTGCAGATGAACTGGCCGCCGCCGGTGGGCGAGTTTGTTCTCTTCCAGGCCGAAGGCCGGGTTGTGGATGATGGCGATGCCTTCATGACCAGAGGGCAGGGGCATCAGGGCAAGGAGCAGGCTGTTCAGCGTGCCAAGGCGACGGACCGAATCAAGCCCGAGCGAGATGGATCCTTCCTGACGAGCAACGGCGAGATCGGCCACCTTGAAGCCGAGGTGCGGTTTGAGATCGTCGACCCTCGCCGGTATCTGGAAACCGTGTCGGATGCGAATGCAGACCGCCTGGTCCGGCTCGCCCTGCAGAACGCGGTCGTGACGGTGGCGGCGGAGCGGACGCTGAATGATCTGCGGGCCACGCTCTCGTCCGACGCCCTGCGGGCGCTGCTGCGAGATGAAGCCCAGCGGCTTCTCGATGAGGCAGCTGCGGGTATTCGCGTTGCCGAGGTGACGATCGTTGAAGAGCCCAATCCGCCGCTCTACGTTCAGAAGTCGTTCGAGGCCTTCTCAAAGACGCGGCAGGAAGTCGCGGGCGACATCGAAGCCGCCCAGCAGGCGGCGCAGGAGTTGCTCATCGAGACGGCGGGGGAGCACTACGACGAACTTGAGCAGTTGCTGAGCGCATACGAGACCGCGTGGGGCGACGACGCGAAGACCGAAGAGATTCTCACGCAGATCGATGCCATGTTTACAGACGGCCGCATCAGCGGTCGGATTTTCCGTGATCTCGCCGCCGCTGAGCGGTACCGCACGGAGATCGAGAAGACCATCGGCAGTGAAGCCAAGCGTTTTGCGAGCCTTCAGGAGGCGTGGGAGACGCATCCTGATCTCGTCATCGCCCAGCGACTGCTGGATGTCCGCGGAACGCTGCTTGCGGCGGACGACGCCGAAGTGATTCTGGTGCCCGCGGGCCTCGGGTCGCTCAGGCTCGACATTTCAGGCCTGCAGCACGTTCGAGACGCCCGCAGGCGTGCAGATCTGACGCAGCGTGGCGAAGAGAACTGGGACACGCTCGCAGGCTCGGCCATGGATCGCTTCCGCAGGGTGGAAGACCTGAAGGGCGACTCGGCCGCCCGGCAGATGCACATCGACGAACAGGGCAAACTCCATGGACGTAGGCAAGGCCGGTGATGCAATCCAAGAATGACACACTCATCGTGGAAGCCCGCGGGCTGACCCGGGCATTTCGCGACTTCTGGATGCGAACGCGGGCCCTCGCCGTCGATCACATCGACCTTGACATCCGAAGCGGCGAGGTGTTCGGCCTGCTCGGGCCCAATGGTTCGGGCAAGAGCACGACGATCAAGATGCTGCTCGGGCTGCTCAAGCCGACCTCCGGCCGCCTGTCCGTGCTTGGCCGGCCACCGACCGACGTCGCCGTCAAGCGGCACATCGGCTTCCTTCCCGAGGAGACGTATCTCTATCGGTACCTCACGCCTCTGGAGACGCTCGACTACTACGGCCGGTTGTTTGGTCTGCGGCGGGCAGATCGCCTGCGGCGAAGCGAGCAGCTTCTGGAGATGGTCGGGCTCGCGGGCGTGGCCCACCGGCCGGTCGGCGAGTTCTCAAAGGGCATGATGCGGCGGATCGGCCTGGCGCAGGCGCTGGTCAACGACCCGGACTTTCTGATTCTCGACGAGCCGACATCGGGTCTGGACCCCATCGGAACCAGGCAGGTCAAGGATCTCATTCTTGACCTCCGCCAGCGTGGCAAGACCATCCTCCTCAGTTCGCACCTTCTGGGCGATGTGCAGGACGTCTGTGACCGAATGGTGATGCTCTACGGAGGCCGGATCCGCGCCAAGGGGACCGTCGACGAACTTCTGGAGGACTCGGAGCGAACCGTGATTCGGACGGGTCACCTGGATCAGGCCACCATCGACCGCATCGATGAGGTGTTGAGAGCCAGTGGTCAGGCGATCGAGCAGGTCGAGCGGCCACGGCAGCAGCTTGAAGAACTCTTTCTGGACATCGTGGAGGCCGCGCGTCGTGAGCGTGCAGAGACCTCAGGTGCCACCGAAGGTGGTCAGACGGCGGCCTTCCTGCAGGAGGGGCCGGTTCAGGGCGAGGCCGTCATCGAGCAACTTGAGCAGTCGGTGGAGCGGCAGCAGGTGGCCCGGGTCATCGACCCGTCCACGGCGACCGCTGATGACGGTGGGGAGGCTGTGCTGGATGCGCTCCTGGACGCGCCGGAGACGCCGCCTGCCAAGGCGAAGGCTGTCCCTCCAGCGGCGCCCTCCAACGTTGACGCGTCCCTTATTGACAGCCTGATGCAAGACGATGCATCGGATGGTGACAAACCCGGTACGGACGCCTGATGGGACTGACGCGACTCAGGCGGCGGCTTGACGAAATCCAGCGGTTGCGGTGGTTTCGCATCGTGGTCACCGTGGCGGTTCTGGGCGCGGCGGGTGGATTCTTCGGAAGTCTGCTTGCGATCCGAACCAATTGGGACCGTCAGGCCGAGGCCATCTCAGCGAAGTTGGGTGGCGAGGAAGCTGTCACCTGGGGCCTTCTGCTTCGGGATGACGGGGAATTCACCATCGATGGCCGGACCTACTCGGCGCCGCTCGATGTGATCGAAACACTGGTCGCCGAAGATGGCTCGACCCAGGACGTGCAGCGGGTGGTCTTCCTGCTCCTTCGGGACTCCATCCCGGACTGGGCGCCGCGGTGGCTGCTTCTGGAGACGTCGCTGGCATGGCAACTGATGGCCCTGACAGCCGTGGTTGGCGTCGCCATCATCTGGATGGGACTGCTCGTACCCGTGGCCATGCTCCTGCTTGGCGGCTCGGCGCTCGCTGCCGTGTTCTGGGTGCTGGGCTGGTCCCAGTGGATTGGTGTGCCGCTGGCGATTGGCGTGCTCCTCAGTACGTACCTGATGCTGATCCGCGGGCTTCAACTGCTTCTGAGCGGTAGAAGGGGGTGGATGGCGGTCGCTCACACGCTGTTGTGGGAAGCCTCTCGGACCCGTCTGGCCCTCGCGTTCGTGGTGACGCTGCTCATCGCTCTGCCGCTCCTGCCGCTGTCGCTGAACCTGGAGGCGCCGATCGACCAGGTCGTTCAGGCCTACCTGGCGCGAAGCCTGAGCCTCGCCTTTCTGGTGACGGCCTTCATGGTGCTGCTGCTCGGGTGCGGCACGATCTGCTTTGATATCCGCGACCGGCACATCTGGCATCTCACGACCAAGCCACTCGGGCGTGCGAACTACCTCTTCGGCAAGTGGGCGGGCGTCATGCTGCTTGGCGGCGTCATGCTCACCGTCGCCGGGAGTTGGTCGTTCGGGTACATCCAGTTTCTCCGGACGTCCAACCTCCCCAGGACCACGGCGGAGTTTCTCGCTCAGGAGGACCTGCTCAACGACGTGCTGGTGGCGCGCACGAGCATGAAGCCCGTCTACGAGGAACTCGACGAGGCGGGCATGACGGGGCGGATTGATCAGATCATTCTTGAGGACCCCGCGTTCGCGGACTATGCCGAAGCGGACATTCCCCTTTCCACCTACCGAACGCTCCGCAAGCGGGTCTACGAGGAGTTTGATCAGCAGCGGAGGCGGGTGGAGACGATGCGCGATCCCGCGACGGTCCCATGGAAGACGCTCCACTTTGAAGGCCTTGGAGACGCTCGAGCGAAAGGGCTTCCGTTGCGGCTCAAGTTCAGGCTGTACGGAGGCCTGTCCGACGAACACAACCGCTGTCTGATCGGCGTGGCAACCGGCGACGACCTCTCCGACGCCGTGCTGGGGCCGTTCATTCCAACACTCCCACAGCACATCGACATCGCCCCGTCAGCGATCAATGAGGACGGGTCTCTGGATGTGTCCATCGTGAATCTGACGCAGCACGAGCCCCCGAAGGGCGACGAGTGGCGTGGCCCCATTGACCTCCAGCCGCTGGCCATGAGCGGTGGCAACCGCGACCCGTTTGCCGTGTTCTGGCTCGAAGACGAGTTTGAGATCGGGTATCCGGACGGCACGTTCGGGACGAACTTCATCCGCGGCCTTCTGGTCCTGTGGCTGAAGCTGGCGGTGCTGGCTGGCTTTGCGTGCGGCGTCTCGACCACCCTCAGCTTCCCGGTCGCGTGCCTGGTCGTGTTTTCGGCCTACGCGGCGGCCAGCATTGCGCCGTGGCTCAGCCTGTCGATGGTGGCCTACGGGGCGGGGAATGACTCGCCTGAGACAGTTGGGGAGTACATTCAGTGGGGCATTGAGGGGACCGTGCGAACCGTCGCGGGAACCATGGTGTATCTGCTGCGGCGGTTTGGTGAGTTGCAGCCCATTGACCAACTCATCACGGGCAAAATGGTGACCTGGGCCTGGTTCAGAGAAGCGTTGGGCATGGCCCTGATGTGGGGCGGCGGCGCGATGATCCTGGGCTGGATTGTGCTCACTCGGCGTCAGTTGGCGATCTACAGCGGAGACCAGTAGGCAGCGGATGAAGGCATGATTCGCGACAGACTGATTCAATTCGGATCGCTTGGGGTTGCTGTCGCCGGCATGGCGATTGCGGGATCCATGCTGCCGTCGATTGGCGAGGATGCCGAGCGACACTCGCTGCGATACACGGATCAGAACGTCGACAATGCGCCGCCGATCGTCGCCCTCGGAACGGCCATCGGCGCGCTTCGAGGCCTGGTCGTCGACTACCTCTGGATTCGCCTCAACCTGATGCAGAATGGCGGCATGTACTACGACATGCTTGAGGACGCCAGGCTGATCACGAAGTTGCAGCCTCGCTTCCCGCAGGTCTGGATTTTCCACGGCCACAACATGGCGTACAACGTGTCCGTGCTCACCAGCACACAGGAAGAGCGGTGGGATTGGGTCAAGAAGGGCATCGATCTCGTCCGCAACGAGGGGCTGCGGTACAACCCGGAGGAGGTCCTGTTGTACAAGGACCTCGCGTTCTGGCTTGGCCATAAGGTCGATGGCGTGAGCGACGACGCGCACCCGTACTACAAGCGGCAATTCGCAAAGGAGTGGCACGACCTTCTGGGCGAGCCCCCGGCGGATCACGCTGCCATGACCGAGTGGATCCGGGAGATCGCCGATGCGCCCAAGACGCTTGACGCGGCCATCAAGCGGACTCCTTCGGTGCAGACGCTGATTGACAGGCTTCGCGATGAGTACGCGCGGTATGCGGGGGAAGCGGAAGAGTTGGCCCTCGATGCCGAGTTCCTTCGCCGGGTCGCCTGGTGGGAGAGCGTCACCGGCCAGTCCTGGATCGCGGATCAACTCGATGCCGAGAAACTGCTTGAGGACAGTGACGACACGCTGTTCGCGGCGTTTGGAAGCCTGATGGACGACGCCGAGTTGGACGATGCCTGGGCGACACTCTTGGCGCATCTGAGGTACCGGTCGCTGGTTGACGACTACAACATGCGGCCCGACAAGATGTACGAGTACACGCGTGATCTCGGACCGCTGGATTGGCGGCACCCCCAGGCCCACGCGTTGTACTTCGCGCGGCTTGGAAGCCAACTCGGCCAGCACCGCGTGAAGAAGGACAAGGTGCACCACAGGATCAACATTGATCGCCAGCAGTTGCACTCCCTGCAGGACCTCGCCCGGTCGGGACGTGTCACCTACGACCCCTATTCGGCCGTCATGCCCGGCCGATTCCCGGAGCCGCGGTTCATCGAGACCATCGACGACATGTTCGAAGAGCTCTACATCAAGTACGTCGATGCCCGAGGCGCAGGCGGCGAGACGTTCATGCCGTTCATGGAGAACTTCATGTCGTCCGCCATTCGCGAGGCCTACCGCGCGGGAGAACTCGATCGGGCCAGGGCCATCATGGACCGGCTCGACAGCCTCTTCGGCTCCGGGGCGAGCCCGCCGAATCACAAGTATGACGGGGATCTTGACGTCTTTGTGATGGAGCAGACCAAGGGCGAGTACGACCGTCAGCCCCACATTGCGCCGACTGATGTGGTTTCGTCTCTGCGTTACGCCTTCCGGGTCGGCATTGGCCAGCGGCGTCCGGATGTGTACAAGGAGGCGATCGGCTTCGCCAACGACGTCACGAACTACTTCCGAACGCACGAGAGCATGGACTATGAAACCAAGCTCGGTACTGCCCGCATGAAGGACCTCCTTGCGGTGCTGGGTCGTTCGGCGGAAATCGCGTTTCTACAGGTCATGACCGACCCGACCATTTCCTTCGATGAGCGAGCCCAGATCTGGGCGCAAGTCGATGAGTTCGAGCCCGAGATGCGACTTCGAACCTCTGATCGAATTCGACCCATCGTCGCGCGTGAACTGGCCATGAGCCCGCTTGCCGCAACCGTGGATGTCGATGCGCTCCTGCCGGAACCTCTTGGAATCGAGGCGTACCGGGCCGCACTCGCGGAGCGGGCTGTCCAGGAGCACCAGAGTGTCGACGACGCCAAGGCAGTCGGTGTCGACCGCAACTGAGTTCGCTCAGGAAGGGGCGTCCACGATGCGGTTCCGGACGCGTCCCACGCTCGCGATCTCAACGTCGATGAGATCACCATCCTGCAGAAAGCGGGGAGGCGTGCGTGCAGCACCGACGCCAGGAGGCGTTCCGGTCAGGAGCACCGTTCCGGCGAGTAGCGTGGTTCCGCGTGAGAGCTCGCTGATGAGGTGCCGCACTGAGAAGATCATGTCGGAGGTTGGTGCATCCTGCATGACCTCGCCGTTCAGGCGTGTCACGATTCGAAGTGCCTGCGGGTCGGGAATGCCCTCGGCGGAGACCGTGGGGGACATCGGGCAGAAGCCATCAAAGCTCTTTCCCCGGATCCACTGTCCGCCCGATCCATTCTTCTGCCACCATCGGGCGCTCAAGTCGTTGGCGGCTGCATACCCACTCACAAAGGTGAGGGCGTCATCTGGCGCCGCGTCGCGGCAGGCCCGCCCCACGATGACTGCAAGCTCGCCCTCAAAGTCCACTTGGGGGCCGTGCTCGTGGCAGATCGGTGGAATGACGACGTCATCGCCGTCGGCAGCAACCGCGGCGGGGTTCTTCATGAAGACGGTCGGGCGGTCCGGGCAGGCGCCACCCATCTCGGCAGCATGGGCCGCGTAGTTCCGCCCGATGCAGATGACGGCGGGGGGTGGCTTCACAGTTCATCCTCCTCCGGGACCGGGTCCCAGCCCGCGCCGCCCCACGGGTGGCACCGGGCCAGGCGTCTGAGTGTCAGTCTGGTTCCAACGAGAGCGCCGTGCCGGTCGATGGCTTCTGCCGCATAGCGTGAGCACGTTGGCTGGAAGCGGCAGTGTCTGCCCACCAGCGGGCTGAGGGTGGCCTGATAGATTCTGATCAGGACAATCTCGATCCAGGCGAGCAGGGAGCGGCGGCGCTTCATGGCGAATGCTCCGGCCAGGATGCTGTCGATCGCACTGCCTCATTGAGCCACCTGGTGTACTGCTCAAGCGTGGCGGGCGGGTGAGGCTCCACGACGACGATGACCTCGACCGAACCGGGCCACCCTTCGCTGAGGTTTCGCAGCGCCGTTCGAAGCAACCGCTTGACACGGTTGCGGCGAACCGCGCCGCCCACCTTTCGCCCGACCGCCATGCCCATGCGGCTCGGGGCTCCGGGCAGCGAAGACAGGTGGATTCGAAGCGGCCCTGCGCGGCCTCGTCGACCTTCACGGAAGAGCCGCTGAAAGTCGGCGCGGCGGCGGATACGAGGTGTTCCTGCTCGGTCAAGCACTGGTCTGGTCCAGGGCCTTCTGATACCGCTTCATCAATCTGGTACGCGTCACGACACCCGAGACCTGGCGGCCGTTGGGGCCGGTCAGGACCGGAAGGGCGTCGACGTCTGCGCGGGAGAACTTCTCCAGGACGACGTCCAGCGTTTCGTCAGGTGCGACCGAAGGAAGATCGGTTCGGTGCAGTTCGCTCACCTGCAGCAGGGGGATGGCCTCTCTGAAGACCAGCGCGGCCTTGAGGTCCTGATTGGTCACCATGCCGCAGTACTCGCCGTCGCCGTCCACGACCACAAAGTCATCGGCGGACTGATCCTCGGCCAGCGCAACCAGGCTCGAAGCGGGGTCCTTGAGCCGCACGGTCGTCGCTTCATCGAGCAGCAGGTCGTGGACCGTCAGTCGCGACAGGATCGTCATCTCACCTGTGGTTCCGATGCGAATGCCGGCCTCTCGAAGCCTGGCCGAGTAAATGGAGTCCCGGCACAGCCAGCGGGCCACAATGGTGGCGACGACCGCCGCGAGCATGAGCGGCAGGATGATCTGGTAGTGCCGGGTCAGTTCGTACACGATGAGGATGCCGGTCAGCGGCGCGTGCGTCACGGAGGCAACCATCGCGGCCATGCCCACGAGCGCGAACCGTGCGGGGGTCCCGTGCTCGAGCAGTCCGACCCACTCAAGGCCCAGGCCGAGTGCGGCGCCGATCAGCGCGCCCATCATGAGCGACGGCGCAAACATGCCGCCGGCGCCGCCGGATCCGATGGTCAGGCAGGTGCCGACCAGCTTGAAGCAAAGCAAGGCGAGCAGCGTCACGATGAGCATCCGCTCGCCGGCAGCTGCCTCGCCCACTTCGTAGGCACCCGGGGAAAGCAGGTGCGTGATCTCCGGGTATCCGTTGCCGTAGAATGCCGGCAGCTCCGGCCCGAGGATCAGCAGTGAGAGCAGGCCGAGTACGGCGAGCAGGACGCCTCCGATTGCGGGGCGGGTCCAGTCCGGAACCGGGATGGCGCCAAGGGCTCGGCTTGAGATGTCCAGGCCGCGAATGAAGACCGCTCCAATGATGCCGCACGCCAGCCCGAGCAGGATGTAGGCAGGCATGAACAGCATCTGGAAGTTGCCCTCCTGCACGATGAAGTCTCCGCTCAGTTCGAAGATGGCGGCGTCGTGCAGAATGCCCTGGATGGAGGCCGAAGCGACAACCGCCGCGATCACGATGGGAGTGAAGGTGCGGAGCGAGAAGTCTCGCAGGAGGATCTCCATGACAAAGAGCACACCCGCAATTGGCGCGTTGAAGACGGCGGCGATGCCGGCCGCGGCGCCGCACCCCAGCAAGGTGGTCCCATTCTGGCTGTTGACGCCCAGGGCCCGCCCGACGGTCGAGCCGAGCACCGCGCCAATGGTCACGATCGGGCCTTCCGCCCCGGCCGAACCGCCTGAGCCGATCGTCAACGTGCTGCAGATCCACTTCTGGATACCCACGCGGGTGCGAATGCGTCCTCGGCTGCGGAGGACGGCGTAGATGACGGTGGTCACGCCCGGGCCAATGTACGGGGCGTTGATGCCGCGTCGCACCAGACCGACCAGCAGGCCGCCGAAGGCCGGCCCGACCAGCACCAGAAGCCAGATCCACGTCGGGTCCAGAGCGGTCTCAGCCGACTCGATGGCCCGCAGGGGGGCCAGAAAGAGCGTTGCCACCACCCCCATCAGCAGGCCGATGCCGGCCGCGAGCAGGTACATGTACCAATCGCCTTGCAGGCCCAGCCTGAGGCCGGCTCTTCTGATCCTGCGAATCGCGTTGGGCATCGTCGAGCGGCTCCCTGGGCCCGGTGGCGGGGGGGAGTCTACCGGAGGGTGCCCGGGGAAGGGGCCCCGCGGCTCGACAACGCCGAGGGGCGTATGGTAGAATCGCCTGATTCAGGCCCGACAGCAGGCCACGGAGTACCCACTGCATGATCGAAGCCCTTCGCAGCGATGAGATCGTCGAGAAACTCGGCGGCAGGTTCAAGTTGTGCGCCCTGATCCAGCGTCGCCTTCGGGAGATCACCGTCGACGGTGCGCGCCCCCTGGTTGACCGCGAGGGCCGCACGGATCTCGAAGTCGTGATCGAAGAGATCATGCAGGACAAGATTCAGCCCCAGTGGGTCGATGCCACGGAGGCGTCCAGCAAGGGCGGCGCCGGTTGGCCCCTGCAGGAGGCCTGAGCGTGCCGTGTCGGCGGGTGATCGTCGGCGTCACGGGGGGCATTGCTGCGTACAAGACGGCCGCCCTGGTCAGCCAATTGGTGAAGGCGGGGGACGAAGTCACCGTCGCCATGACCGAGTCCGCGACGCGGTTCGTCGGCGCCCTGACCTTTGAGTCGCTCTCGGGCAGGCGGGTCTACACCGATCCCTTTACATCGCTCAACGAACCCACGAGCCAGCACGTCGATTTCGCCCGTACGGCGGATGTGATGATCGTGGCGCCGTGCAGCATGAATGCGCTCGCCAGATTCGCGGCCGGGTGTGCCGATGATGCCGTGTCGCTTCTGGTGGCGGCGATCGACCGCACCCGCGTCCCGGTCCTGCTCGCGCCTTCGATGAACGCCGACATGCTCTCGCAGCCCGCCACGCGCCGGAACATCGCAACGCTCGACGGCGATGGGTTCACGATTCTGGAGCCTGAAACCGGCTGGCAGGCCTGCCGAACCGATGGGTGCGGGCGGCTCCCTGAGCCCGAGGCGCTCGTCGAGGCCCTCGACGCCGCCTGCGCCGCTCGGGCATCTCGGGCATAAGGGGCGGGCCACCCTCCCCGCGAGGAGAAGATGGCCCGCATTCGGTCTTGCCTGGCATGAGCCGGGCCTGGCTTGATCCGGACCTGGCCTCACCCGGAAGGCATCTGGTCCGGCTGATCACGCGTCCTCAACCGGCGTGGTGTCCTCGATGAAACTTGCCAGCCGCCGCCGCCGGACGGGGTGCTGCAGTTTGCGGACCGCCTTTGACTCCACTTGTCGCACGCGTTCCCGCGTGACCTTGAAGATTCGGCCCACCTCTTCGAGCGTATAGGTGTAGCCGTCTCCAATGCCATACCGAAGCTTGAGGATCTCTCGCTCGCGATAGGTCAGGGTCTTCAGGACGTCGTTGATCCGGGTGCGAATCATCTCGCTCGTTGCCGATTCCGACGGCGCTTCCTGCCGCTCGTCTTCGATGAAGTCTCCGAACTGAGAGTCTTCGGACTCGCCCACCGGCCTGTCAAGGCTGATCGGGTGTCGGGAGATGTTCATGACACGCCGTGTTTCATCGACGCTCATGTCCGCCTCGGCGGCGAGTTCCTCAATCGTGGGCTCCCTGCCCATGATCTGAAGTAGACGCTTCTGGATGGTGCGAAGCTTGGACATCGTCTCAATCATGTGGACCGGAACGCGGATGGTTCTCGCGTGGTCAGCGATGGCACGTGTGATGGCCTGGCGGATCCACCATGTCGCATAGGTTGAGAACTTGTAGCCCCGCATGTACTCGTACTTGTCGACCGCTCGCATCAACCCGGTGTTGCCTTCCTGAATGATGTCCAGGAATGGGAGGCCGCGGTTTCGGTACTTCTTGGCGATTGAAACCACCAGTCGCAGGTTGCCGCCACTGAGGTCCCGCTTGGCCTGTTCGTACTCCTCGAAGACCGACTCAAGCCCGGTGATCCGCTGCTGCAGTTCCTCCGGTGAGTCCAGAACAAGGTCGCCGAGACCTCGGAGCTCCTCCCGCATGACCGCAATGTCATCCGGGTCGTGGCGGGCCGGGTGTGCTTCGGCACGGTGGAGTTCGCGAAGGACCTCCTGGATCTTGCGGTTGATGGACTGCAACTTGCGAAGCAGCGGCTGAATCTTGGCCGTCCGGAGACAACACTCCTCAAGGAGGGAGGCCATGCGGCGGCGTCGCCGCGTCATCTGCTCGACGAGCCGCGTCCGTGTCCGCTCGGAAACGCCCTCGCGGATCCGCTGCCAGTCTTCCTCGTTGGCCGAGAGCATGCGGCGGACGGATCCCATGTTGACCGGAATCCTGCTGGCGATCTTCTCCTTCGCGTTCTCCTCGGCAGTGGAGATTCGCATGGTGCGATCGAAGGGGAGTTCGCCGTTGTGGACCTGCTGCAGGACGTCACATGCCTGTCGAACCGAGAAGTCCGATTCGAGCACAAGCCGTCGGAAGATCATGCGGGTCGTCTCAATCTTCTTGGCGAGCCGAATCTCCTCCTCCCGCGTGAGCAGCGGAATGGTTCCCATTTGCGTGAGGTACATGCGGATGGGGTCATCGATCTTCTTCGACCCTGGCTCGCCGATCGCCTCCTGAACGGCTGCCGCTTCCGCTTCGTCCAACAAAGGATCCGGCGGCTCAATCTGCCCGCGAGCTGCCGCTTCTTCGGCGGCCTGTTCCGCAGCTTCCGCCAACTCCTGCGCCCGAATCTCTTCTTCCGAGGCCAGATTGAAGGTTCGCCGCGGATTGTCTCGCTTGAATCGCAGGTTGGTCTGCAATGGCCCATAGAAGTGCGGCCCGCGATGTGATCGCTTGTCGAGGTAGTTCGTGAACTCGATGCCAAAGCCTCTGATCGTGATCAGAAACTCGTCCATCTTGTGCGGCCGAATGAACTCGTCCGGGAGTGCCGTGTTCATCTCCTCAAACGACATCCAACCCCGCTCGCGGCTGATGCCGAGCAGGTCACGCATGGTCGGGTGCATGGTTGGGTTCTCTTCGTTGGTCACAGATTCAGTCCTCCTGCCGATCCCCGATCGCGGGGCGGCGGTGTTGCAAGTGTCACCCAGATGCCCGCGGCATCGCCGCGGCCCTGGGGCCCATTCCTCTCAAGTGCTTGATGATCGCCGCTGCAGCCTGCGGGTCGCGTGCGGCGCTTTCCTTCCAATCGCTCATTCGTCTGCGGGACTCCACCTCGTTGGCGCATCGCAGAAATGCTTCCATGCACACGGTGTGGGCCCGGCCCTCATCGCCATCGGCTGCTTCAACCAGCCGTTGCCCGTCGAAGTAGAGGTTCGACGCCAGTTCGCGGTCGCCGTCTTCCTGGAGTGCATCCAGCGTGTGCTGCACGGAAACCGTCCCGGAGCCATGCAGTGTGTTCAAAGCGGTTGCAATCCGCTCCGCCGCGGCATCGCAGAAGCGGGAGGCCTCGTCGGGAGACGGGCAGTGCTCCGGGCGGCAGGTGTAGAGTGCCAGGCCGACGCGGTCCAGCTCGGCGCGACGCATCGCGGGCAGGGCTGCTGCCTCCTCGGCGGGCGCTTCAGACATCTCGCCCGGCGCGGCCTTCGCTCGCTTCTGCAACTGGTCCGAGATGACCGCGGGCGCAACGCCCGCCAACTCGGCCAGCCGGGTGGTCACCATGGCGCGGCGGAGCGGAGCGGCCGTGTGCAGGCCAGTTCTTGCAAGCGTCTCAAGAAATGCCTCGACGGCCTGCTGGCGGGCCGAGAGGCCCTGTGTGCCGGAAAGCGAGGCTTCGAGCCGCCCGAGCAGAAATGCGAACGCGTCATCGGCCTCCGCAACGGCCGCGTCGAATCGCTCGCGGCCGTCGGGCTGATGCAGCAGGGTGTCTGGGTCCATGCCGTCGGGGAGCACGCAGATGCGGACGTCAATGTTCTGCGCAAGGACAATCGGGATCGCTCGTTCCGCCGCCCGCTGTCCGGCTTCGTCGCCGTCAAAGAGCAGGATGGCCTCCTTGCACAGCCGCGCAAGCAGTCGAGCGTGGTCCGGCGTCATCGCCGTGCCCAGCGTGCCCACCACGTTGGTCACTCCGGCCTGATGACATGCGATGACGTCCGTATAGCCCTCCGCGACGACGACGCGTCCGGAGGCGAGAATCTCGCGGCGTGCCAGATGCAGGCCGTAGAGCGTCCGTCCCTTGTGGAACAGGTCGTGCTCCGATGAATTGAGATACTTGGGTGTGTCGTCGGGGCTGAGAACGCGGCCGCCAAAGGCGATGGGCTGGCCGGCTTCGTCCGCGATGGGAAAGATGAGCCTGTTCCTGAACGCGTCGTACGCGTTGCCGTCATCCTTCTGCTTGGCCAGCCCCGCAGCGACCAGCACCTTGGCGGGCATGTCGTCGCTTGCGACGGCGTCCAGCATGGTTCGCCACCCTTCGGCCGCGCATCCCAGTTCAAACCGCTCGACCATGGTGTCGCTGATGCCCCGATCGCTGATCGCGGCGCGAGCGGTCTGGCCTTGCGTCTGGTGCTCCAGCGTGGCGCGGAAGTGGGTGTGGGCCGCCGCCATGGCCTTGCGGAGCCACGCCCGCCGGCTGTTTCGCTCGGCGTGGTCCGGGGTGTGCTCATCGCTGAGTTCGATACCGGCCCGGGCTGCGAGGAACCGCAGGGCCTCTCCGAAGTCCTTGCGAAGGTACTCCGTGACGAAGGAGAAGCAGTCGCCGGCGGCTCCACAGGCGTGGCACTTGTAGAAGGCGGCAGCCTTGTGCGTCACCACTGCAAACGATGGGCGGCTGTCGTCGTGAAACGGGCACAGGCCCACGTGCTCTCTGCCACGGGGCTGCAGCGCGACGTGCTCGCCGACGAGGGCCACCAGATCCGTGGCCTCCCGAACACGTTCAATTTCATCTCGCGTCGCCATCAACCGCCAACCATCCCGATCGCTGCCCGCCCACCTGGAGCGGAATGAACCCAATCACCGAATCACGACGGCCCCGAGCGGCCGACGCGACCCACCTGCACCAGTCCTCCCGCGCCCAGCGCGGGCCAAGCCACACGTGCCGCCATACCCCCCTCAGCGGGCATCCTCCCGTGGTGTCTGAGGGAGGGGCGGTGGACACCGGAGAAGAGCCTCGGTCCAAAGCGGATGGATGCGAACACCAGACGCTCTGCCACCGAGGCACCGCAAGCCGGAGCCCGGGCTCAGTTCATAATGATGCGGATCAGGGAGCGTGGAGGGGAAATAGATGTGGGGGAGTCAGGTCTGTTGGCGGAAAAACCGCCGGTTGTCGCTGATGCACCCTGCAATGTCAAGACGCTCTGAACCGTCTGAAATAGATAGCCCCTCACGGGGCGTGTGCTACCAAAAAACCGATAAAAAACCTTCGTTCGAGTCTTTCTCGTTCATGGCGGGCCACGATCAGCCCTCCGCAGCGGCCTGTTTCTGCTGTCGGGTCCACCCGTACTTGCGTCGCAACGGCTTGACTACCAGACCGTTGCGAATGGCCTTGGCTGTGGTCTTGATCCGGGTCGGACGGCCATCAATGACGGCGCGAACCGACTGAATATTCGGCTTGAACTTCCGGCGGGCGATGCCGCTGGGCTTCAGGCCGATGCCGCCCTGATACTTGGGCCGACCGCGGTAGTGGATCTTGCGGCCCGTTGTGGTGCGGGCGCCTGTGAATGTGCATACGCGTGGCATGGGATCCTGAGCCTCCGAGTCCGATTGGCCCCCCGTCATCGCGGCAGGGTGCAGAACCGCGGATGGTACTTCGGCCCTGGAGGCCGGTCAAGCGGCCCCGCCCGCGTTCTCAGGCCGACTCTCGGGCCTCTCGGGGCTGCTCCAGATCATCCAGGACGCAGCTGCCGTCGATGGCCCGCTCGTCGATCACGTAGGTCCGCCCGCTCCGATCGCCGTCCGGGAGGTCATACATGAGGTCCAGCATGAAGGCGTCGATGACCGCTCGGAGCGCCCTGGCGCCCGTGCCACGCTCCATGGCCTCCCGAGCGAGCCGCGACATGGCCGCCTCGGTGAACTCCAACGTGGCCCCCTCCAACCGGAAGAGGTGCTCGTACTGACGGGCGATGGCGTTGCGGGGCTCGGTGAGGACGCGGACCATCTGCTGCTCGTCAAGCGGCAGCAGGGGGGCAATGACCGGCAGACGGCCGATCAACTCCGGAATCAGCCCGAATTGAAGCACGTCGTGAGGCGTGACTTCCGCCAGAATCGTCTGGTCATCCCGCCCGTCGCCCTGGGTGTCCGTGTTGAAGCCAATCCGGCTTCGCCCGAGTCGGCGGTGAATGAGGTTGTCGATGCCCTCGAACGACCCGCCGCAGATGAACAGGATGTGGCTCGTGTCCATCTGAATGTACTGCTGTTCGGGATGCTTTCTGCCACCCTGAGGCGGAACGTTGGCAACGACGCCTTCGAGCATCTTGAGCAGGGACTGCTGCACGCCTTCGCCACTGACGTCACGCGTGATCGAGACGTTGTTGGACGTCTTGCCGATCTTGTCGATCTCGTCGATATAGATGATGCCTCGCTGGGCAGCCTCCAGGTCGTAGTCGGCGGCCTGAAGCAGTTTCAGCAGGAGGTTCTCGACGTCCTCGCCCACGTACCCGGCTTCGGTCAGGGTTGTCGCGTCTCCGATGGCGAAAGGAACATTGAGTACCCGGCTGAGTGTTCGGGCAAGCAGTGTCTTGCCCGTTCCAGTCGGGCCGATCAGCAGCACATTGGACTTGTCGAGTTCGATCTCGGCGTCACCCTCTTCAAGGTGAACGAGCCGCTTGTAGTGGTTGTGGACGGCCACCGACAAGGTTCGCTTGGCGATGTCCTGCCCGATGACGTACTGGTCGAGGAACTCGTTGATCTGCCGTGGTGATGGAATCGACGTGAAGAGCGGCTGACTCGTGCTGAGCCGTCGCTTCTCCTGCCGGAAGATGTTCTGGCACAGGTCCGTGCAGTTCGAGCAGATGTAGATATCGCTCGGGCCTTCGACCATCGGCCCTACTTCGCGGGACGTTTTGCCGCAGAACGAGCAGGTGGTCACTCGACGGCCTCGAAAGCCGCCGTCATCTCCCCCTCCGCCTCCCCCTGAGGGCGGTTCAGACGGAGGCTCGCCGGTGCCTGGCCCGCCGCCGCCGGGGCCCTGATCGTCTCCGGTGAGCATCCGAGCGAGGTCCCGGATGGATGCGTGGTTGTCGTGGGCCGAAGGCATGGTGCTTCTCTCGCTGTATGACCGCCGCTGGTGTGCCGGCAATCCAGCCCGGAGTGTAACGATCGCCAATCGACCGCTGCGGCGTCATCATGACATCAATTGGCGGTGAATCCCGTAGATTCCCCCCAGAACAGTCGACTCAGGCCGAATTCGGCCCCTCGGATTCGTCCCCGGCTCCAAGCACCGATGCCTTCGCCCGATCGAACTGCTCCTGAGAGAGCGTGCCTTCATCACGCAGTTGCCGAAGCTCCTGCAGGGTGAAGGCGCCAGCCGCCTGCTGCGCGTCGGCCCCACGCAACCTGCGTCTGACCGCGGCGAGCACACCCCAGGCCACCAGAATGATGGCGACAAGGATCAGGCTCGGGACGAGAATCGGGCTCAGGTCCTGCGGACCGCTCGCAGGGGTTGGTGCAGTTGTGAGCAGGGCGGGGATCATGAGGCCGCGGCGGCCTTCTCCTTCTCGACCCGCTTGTTCCACTCTTCAACCGGCATGTCGGTGACGGACGTGAGGGACACCATGTGGTCGGCCGCCTTCGTTTCTCGAATGGACCGCGCGAGGGCCATGATGCGATCGGCCTTGACCAGGTCGGCTCGAAGGACGTCGGGGCGAACCTGTTGCTGCATGGCCATCGTCGCGATGCGTCCGTTGATCTCCTGCTCGCTGACCTGAATGTCTTCGTCGGCCGCGACGCGTTCGAGAAGGAACCATCGCTTGAGATTGTCCCGAGTCTGATCGGCGGATCGGTCACGGACCTCCGCAAGTTTGACTTCGATCTCGTCCGCTTCCATCCCTCGTTGCATGAGTTCCATGCGGATCCGCTCCAGGTCAGACGCGACCTGCCGTTCGGAAAGGCGTTCGGGCAGTTCCATGTCGATCGCGTCGGCAGCGGCCTTGATCGCCTGATCTCGCATGGCCGAGGCCTGCTGGGCGTCTCGCTGCTGCTCCAGCGCCAGTCGAATCTGCTCGCGGAGCACGTCCTCGGACGCCAGTGAGAATCGTTCCATGAGCGCTTCAGGCGTGCATGGTGTGATCCGCTCAGCGATGTGAATCGTGTACTCGAGCTTGAGCGACTTCCCGCGGATGTCCTCCCGCTCATGGCCCTCGGGTCCCGTGGTCTTGAACGTCACCGTGTCGCCGACCGATGCCGCCTGAAGTTGCTTGGCCAGATCATCGATGATCAGGCCGAGCAGTTGGCCGGATTCGCCCTTCTCAGGGACGACGGCGAGAATCTGCTCGTGCGAGAAGATGGGCTCTTCTCCGTCTTCCAGGTACAGGTCGACTTTGCCAAGCATGCGATCCGCCGACGTGAAGTCGCCATCCAACTCCTTGGAGTCCCCGGCCCGCATGCACTGGCGGCTGAGTTCCTCGTCAATCTGGGCGTCCTCGACCTCCAGATGTGGCCGGATCACCTCCAGCGTGCTGAAGTCCGGCATGTCAAAGTCGGGGATCACCTCAAACTCGACGGCAAACTCCAGCGGCTTGCCGGCCTCAAGTCTGATGTCGGCGTCCGGGTCAGCGGGCTCAAGATCACCCAGTGGGTTGAGCGAGTGGGCCTCGAATCCCAGCCGGCAGCCCTCCTGCATCAGTTCCTGCTGCGTCTCTTCGCGGAGCGCCTTACCGAACCGCCGCTCGAGCAGATGCTTTGGGGCTTTGCCCTTGCGGAATCCGGGGAGTGACGACTGTCCTTGCAGCGTGCCCATCGAGGCGTCGATCCGGGCCTGGACGGCGTCGGCGGAGATGGCGACGGTCAGTCGCTTGCGGGCCGGCCCTGCATCTTCGAGATTGAACGTAAAGCCGTCTTTGGTGGCGGTGTCATCGGACATGGCGTGTGTGATTCCTTGTTGTCGCGGCATGCTGCGCGACCGGGCAGGGTAGCACGATCGACGCGGCCGTTCCAGCCTCAGAGGCCTGTCGCAAGCGTCTCGACAACCGCCAGACCGGCCGCGGCGGCGTCCTCGTCATCCCGCATCCGATCGACGATGGCTGAGCCCGCGATGGCCGCGTCGCACTGCTCGGTTGCGGACCGCACCTGCTCAGGCGTGGAGATGCCGAATCCCACGGCAATGGGCACATCCGAGTGGCGGCGGATCTCCGCAACCCGTGGGGCCAGGTCCGGCAGGGCGGCCCGGGCCCCGGTGACACCCGCCCGGGCAAGCAGATAGACCATGCCTCGGCATCGCTGCAGAATCTCCGCAAGCCGCGGCGCCGTGGTGGTCGGCGCAACAAGCAGCGCCAGCGAGACGTCCAATTCGTCGATGACCGGGAGCAACGCGTCGGCGGCGTGGAGGTCGATGTCCGGGATGATGAAGCCATCGAACCCCGCATCGACGGCCTGGCGCACGAATCGCTCGCCGCCCCGGCGGTGCACGATGGACTCGCTGACCATGGCGATGAGGCCGAGGTCTGTCCGCGCGCGAACGCGTGCCGCGGCGCCAAACACGGCGTCCACGGTGACGCCGCGGCAGAGCGCCTCGTGCATGGCGCCGGCGATGACCGGCCCGTCTGCAATCGGGTCCGAAAACGGGAAGCCGACCTCGGCGATGTCTGCGCCGGCGTCCTTCAGGCCGTTCAAGAGCATCTCGGTGGCATCAAGTCCGGGGTAGCCGGCGACCACAAACGGCATGAGGAGGCCGCGGCCATCCTGCCGGGCATGCGTGAAAAGGTCGTCGAGACGCGACATGGCGTGCAGCGTAGCAGCCGCGTGCGGGCTACTTGGTGCCGGGCGGCCCGCCGCCGACGACGTACTTGTCGTGAACGGCCTGCGCCAGATCGACGCCGGTGATGTTCGCGAGCGTCGTGAGCCAGGCCAGCACGTCCGCGAACTCCTCGCGGAGGTTGGTGTCGTCGCCGTCGCCTCGGGCTCGCAAGGCGAGGGCCTCCGACAACTCGCCGACTTCCTCCATGAACCAGAGGAAGGTGTGCGCGGGGCCGCGGGCCGCGTCCGTGTCGTGGTAGCGGTCGCGTATGAACGCCTGGAACTCGCTCAGCGTGGGGTCTGTCATGCCGGCCAGCCTACCCGAGCCGCCAGCCTGAAGGCTTGTCCGAAAGCCGTGAGGAGAGTATCCTTCGCGGCCACGGGCCATTGGCGCAGTTGGCTAGCGCGCTTGTATGACACACAAGAGGTCACTGGTTCAAGTCCAGTATGGCCCATTGAACAAGGCCGCCTTTCGGGCGGCCTTGTTCGATGGCCTTGTTCGATGGCCTTGTTCGATGGTCTTGTTCATTGGTCTTGCTCATTGGTCCTGTTCGGTGGTCTCGTTCAATGACCCCGTTCAGCGGTCTCGTTCCATGGCTTCCTGGTTGACCCGTTCAAGGGCCGCGGCGGGGGAGGAAGTCCTCCCGCTCACGAGTGGGGTGTGCGACGCGGCCTACGTCCGCCGCTCGCTCGTGCCGAATGCATCGAGCAACGGGCCGAGGTGCTTCTCGTAGTGCTTCCACCGGCCGATGGCGCCGGCGTGGAGCGGCTTGTCAACCTGGTCCCAGGAGGGCGTCGCCACGGTCCGTGTGCTTGCGTGGAACTGCAGGCACCGATCGTCCCATGGGAGTCCGGCGAACTCGATCAGACGCCGGATCTTCGCCTCGGGGTCTTCAACCAGCGACTCATACTCCAATTCCATCCAGGGGCACGGCAGCGTGGACTTCCAGTGCGTCCACAGGTGCTGCGCGCACTGCCAGTTGGTGACGAGGCCGTTGAGGGTGGTTGACCACGGGTGGACCTCGGCCCGAATCAGGTGCATATAGATGGACAGCAGGCAGTCGCGGGGGTCGCGGCGGACAAAGACGATGCGGGCGTTGGGCGCGATCATGGGAATGAGCCCGGCCACCCGTTCCAGACCCAGCGGCTTGCAGGTGACGACCGTCGCCCGCGGCGCGTCTCTGGTCATGGCCGTCAGAACGTCGGCAGACGCCTCACCGATGGCGGCCTCCGTCAAGGTGCCTGCATCGATGGCTTGCATCAGTGCGGGGGCCCGCGTCAGCAGTTCCCGCCGCTCGCCGGCGCCTTCGGCGTCCGGGTGCGCCGCCAGAATCTGCTCGGTCAGGCTTGTGCCGCTGCGGGGCAGCCCGACGATGAAGACCGGCGTGATGGGCCGCGGGGCCGCCTGGGGCGTCTGCATGCGTTCTGCCGGAAACCGGTCGATGATCGCCTGCGTGTCGGACTGCCACATTGCAGCCTGAAACGCAGTGCCGAGCAGCGCGTTGCCGCCGGCCGCGGCTTCGAACGCCTCGTCGTATCGGCCGGCCCGGTCTCGCAGCCTGGCCAGTTCAAAGAGTCCGCGGGTTCGCTCGCGGGGCGTGAGATGCATGCTGGCTTGCATGGCTTCGATCGTGGCTATCGCCTCGTCCAGTCTCCCGGCCCGAGCGGCCATTCTGGATTGGAGCAGGATGCTTCTGGGCCGGCGGTGTCCAGCCTCGTGGAGCGTTTCAATCACCGCCTCTGCCTCGCTGTCGCGGTGCAGGCGTTCCAGACTCATGGCCTTCCACCACGCAGCTTCGGGCCACCCGGCCGCATCTTGAGGCACCGCCTCCGCTTCCCGGACGCACGCCTCGCAGTGGCCCGCCATGTAGCAGGCGCGGACGAGGATGGCTTGCAAGGGGGGCCTGGGACCGCTTTCCAGACCCTGCCGCGCCCAGCGGACGGTCTCATCCGGGGCGCGGCGGTGCGTGGATACAAGCGCCATCAGGTGGCACCCTTCCTGGTGGGTTTCGTCATTCTGGAGCAGCCGCGTCGCGGCCTCAAAGGCCTCCGCATCGCGGCCGCCGCGGAGGGCCTGTAGGCCGGCCTGAAACAGCCGGGCAGGTCTGGGAGGGCCCTGAGGGCCGATATCAGCTGGCGGATCCATGGATCGGGGAGTGTATGAGCATTCCTAGGCCTTAAATGCCGGCCGTGGCGCGTGAATCGCATCGGCCAAGAGTTCCGCGATTCACCGAAAAATGATCAATATTGTTGTTGACGCGGCCCGCCGACTCTGGCACGTTGCGTTGTGGAGAGCCCGGCCCCTTGGGGTCGGAACAATGGAGAAGAGACGAGGACCGGCCCTTCGGCCACACCCCTCACTGAAGTTTCTGAGTGGATTTCGAGTTGTCGCGGGCTTCGCGAACGGTGTTGTGCTTGTCGCGCACCATCGAGCCCACCCGCAACTCAGTGCGCGCACCCGTGTCGACCGCTCCTCGTAGGAGCGGGGTTCATCAAAGGAAGCGTTGGGCAGCGTCGACCTGCTTGGCCGCAGAGAAGAGTAAGGAAAGAAACATGAATCGTTTCGCTCTTTCGACAGCTGGCCTGGCCTCGGTGTCACTTGGTGGCATCGCGGCAGCCGGAACTGTCAACGTGACCCACTACGCTGACCGCTGGTTGGGTGAAAATGACTGGTCCATCGTGGCCAACAATGGTGGTACCACCGTCGCGTTGTGCGATGGTGGTGCGTACTACGGTACGTTCGAGTACTTCAGCTACTCGACGAGCACCGCCACCAGCGTCTTTGGCACCATTTGGTTGGGCCTCGACCTGGCTGCTGGTGACTACACGGTCTACATGACCGACACCTATGGTGACGGTTGGGCTTGGGGCTCGTTCGTTGGCGGCTTGGCCGTCAGCGGCGACGTTGTCTCCAGCGTCTACAAGTCGTTGCCCTCGGGTAGTTTCACCAGCTTCACGTTCACCGTCGTGCCCGCGCCTGGCGCCATGGCCCTCTTGGGTCTCGCCGGTCTCGCGTCGCGTCGACGCCGTCGTGGCTGAGACACGGGTGTGAATTGAGTCTGGCCGGACTCGTACCGCTTCCAGCTCGACCCGGCAGTACAGGCTCAACGCATTCACAAGACTTTGACAGCCCCTCGCCTTCGGGCGGGGGGCTGTTCTTTCGCATGGAGCCTGGGGCAGGGCGGTGCTGGGCAGGCGGGCGCTGCCAGGCGAGGTGATGAGGGCGGGCGGAGGTGTCAGGAGCGTGCCGGGGCTCAGTGCTGGACACCCACCAATCCAGCCTCTCGGGGCCACCATGAGTAACTGCTGGACACCCATCAATGTGGCC
>JASMLR010000009.1 GCA_030748575.1 Phycisphaerales bacterium
GCGGGCGACGACACCTATGAACTGGTGCAGACGGTACTGGCTGGCGGAATCGGTGAACAGGGCGGCTTCGGAGTGACAGTGGCACTGGCCGGCGAGAATCTGCTTGTTGGTGCGCCGGATTACGCCTCGCCGGACGGCGGTACCGTTCACTCCTTCGTGCGTACCTGTCTGGGAGACCTGGATGGCGATCACACTGCGGCGGTCACCGACATGATCAGCATCATCGGGCACTGGAATGGGACCGGCATCATGGTTCAGGATCTGGATCAGGACTTCAACGTAGGCATCGGCGATCTGCTGCTTGCCATGGCCGACTGGGGCGTATGCCCGTAGCAGCCATCGCTCGTGTGTGGCGCGTCCAGTACTCGAACGTCATCGTTGATGAATCACAATAGAAACCCCCTCCTGCCCCATTGGTTGCACTGTTGTCGCGAACTTCACACTGCACCACGCTTCCATTGCACGAAGACCACGCAGCACCACCGCCCCATGGTGCAGTGTTCGCTGAGAGTTCACAATTCACAAGCGACACCACATTGCTTGATGACCACCCAGCACACACCACCACCCTGCTGCGCGGCGGCAAGGCCAGGCCCCGATCCACTCCCCCCAAAAAAACCGCCTCTCTGGGCCCGAAACCGCGGATCACGAGAAAAACTGCTCGAAACGCACCAGACCAGCAAACACCGCGGCAAAGTCGCCGTAGATGGGGGTGAAGTGAGTCACTGACCCCCTCACTTCGGGGCCCAAAAGGACCCCACACAACTCCGACTCTCCTCTCCTCTCTCTCCACCACCGGCCCCGCCCACTCGGCGGGGCCGATGGTATTGAGGCGACGGCCAACGGCAGCCGAGCACCATTCTTGGATTCCGGCAACTTCGCAGCACGCGATCGATGGCCCCGCCCACAGGGGGTGATCGTGGCGGGCCCGCCGGGCCGTCCCGACGCTTCAAGACCGCCAAGCCACACGCGGCGACCACGTTCCCTGACAAACGAGGATCGACCGTTCACGCCAGGCATGCCGCCATCCGGCATGCCTGGCGAGCGTGGTTGAACACATACGAACATGTGAATCTATTCACATAGTGAAACACGACCTCTTTGGCGTAGATACGCCAGAAACTGGCGCGTTGCCAGTATTCTGGCCGAATACGGGTGCAGGATGGTGCGTTCAGCTCGTCCGCGCCGGACCCGCACATCCCGCACATGGAGCTCAGAGACATCTCGAAACCCCGATCACATGCCGAGAGCAATCGCGCAGCACATGAGGCCAAACCGCGCCCGCGGATTGCTGGCGCCATCCGCGCCGCCGATTCCGTGATTCACTCCGTAGACCGCGTGCTGCGGCCGGACTGTGAGCCGCCGTTCGTCACGACGTGTGGCGGCCTCTCGCGGCTTCGCTCCACCACCAACTGAGATCGCCACCGCACCCTGACAGGCGTAGCCCGCTACCGTAGCGGCCCATGGCACCCACCCTTCGCGTTCAAACCCTGTCCGACCTAGCCCACGTGCCGGCCTATCAATCTGACGGTGCTGCCGGGCTCGACCTGCACGCGGCCATCGCCGAGCCGGTCTCTCTCGCACCAGGGGCCATTGAACTGATCCCGATCGGCATTGCCATTGCCCTTCCACCCGGCCACGAGGGCCAGGTGCGGCCGCGGTCGGGCCTGGCTTCACGCTTCGGCGTCACGCTTCCCAACGCTCCGGGAACCATCGATGAGGACTATCGGGGCGAGGTGAAGGTGCCGCTCATCAACCTCGGCCGAGATGCATTCACGATCGAACCGGGCATGCGAATTGCGCAGATGGTCGTGTCGCCGGTCACCCACTGCGTCATCGAGGCCGTGGACGCACTCGACGCCACACAACGAGGTCGGGGCGGGTTCGGATCAACCGGTGTTCACAGCGGCGCCGCAACGCCTACGACCTGATCGAGCCCCTGCAGGCCGATCGGCTCACGCGCAAAGAAAGGCTCCGCAGCCTCGGCTCCGATGCGGCTCCCGAAGTAGGCGCCTGCGTGCTCAACCCATTCAACCACCCTCCGGTTCGCCTCGGGCTTCACGAACTGGCTGTCGTAGGCGACGATGGCAGCACGCTTCCGGTCCTGATACCCGCTGATGTCCAGGAGGAAGGACGGCGACGGGACGATGCGCAGATGCGTGCAGTAGTAGTGAAAGAGCCACGTGGGATACACCGGCTCGCCCGGGAGATCCGTCTTCGTGAGCTTCGCATCGAAGCGTGCATCCTCAACGATCCGCGTAGTCGCGATGTGGTCCGGATGGGCGTCCTCCGGATAGGGAACAAACAGCACGTCCGCCTGATGCTCACGAATGATGCCGGCAACAGCATGCCTCGCTTCCAGCGTGTGCTGCACGCGCCGGTTCGGAAGCCCCACCTGAACCCGCCGCACACCCAGCAGGTCGGCCGCCGCCGCCGCCTCGGCAGCCCGCGTCTCCGGGTCGCCCATGGGGGTTGGTTCGCCGTCGGTCATGTCGACCAACACCACATCGTGTCCCTGATCGACAAACCTGGCAATCGACCCCCCCATGCCAAGTTCCTGATCGTCCGGATGCGGGCCAAAGACGAGCATGCGTGCCATGGCCCTCATGGTACCCCGTCATGTCGCCCTCACGGTGAGCCGCGACCGCCCGCAGCCAGATGATGCGCTCACGCGCCGCGTGTGAACGGCGCAGCCGCCCTCACGGTGAACCGCGAACCATTGCTGCGGCCAGCGCCTCGATCTCGTCGCAGACGCGCCGCCACCGTCTGGTGCTCCGCGAACTCGCCAGGTGGTGGCGGCACTCCATGAGGGCCAACAGCCGACCTGCCGACACCCGGTCGATGTTCGCGGGAAGCCTCCAGGTCAGCCGCTCGGCGGGATCCTGCGGCCAGGCAATCAGCGCCAAGGCCTCCGGCAGTTGAGATGGTGGCCCCAGGCTCCGCGCCAGCTCCGCAACGCGCCGGTGCAGGGCCGCACCGTCCTCGCCGCGCTCGATCTGCCGCGCCGCGTCCACGAACCGGGCCCGCGCCGCCGCATCCTGAAAGGCCGCGCCGGCGGCGGCGGCAAAGTTGCGTCTGGCCGACGCTGCCCCATGGAGATTCTCCATGGCGGCCCGCATGCCTGGATGCAGCATGGGATCTTCACAGTCCAGCAGCCATCCTGACTGTGACTCCAACCGGATCAACGCCTCCACGAGCCGATCATTCAACACGCGAACCGCACCTCGAGCCTGCACCGGCGTGGTCCACTCCGGCACCTCCATCGCGTTGATGGCCGACTGCACGGCCGACATGACGCTGCCGATGCTCTCCGGCGACGCTTCCGAGCCGATCATGGCGTCGAACGCCGCCGTAATGGCCCGCTCGACCGCGCGGGGCGCTCCAGCCGCCTGAAGCGACCGCACCAACTCCGAGGCGATCCGCGCTCGCGGGCCGGGCCCGTGCAGGGCGGCGCGTTCCGCCAGGCCCGCGCTGGCCTGGAGGCGATCCTGCGGGGGCGTCGCCATCACCGCAGCCAGCACGGAAGAAGCCTCGTCCGGCCCGGCGGCGTCGATCCATGCGTCGATGCGATCGAGCGACCGCGCCCAACACGCCACAACGACCAGGCCGCAGGCGTCCTCGGTCTTTGCGCACCAATCGAGTACGTCGATCAGCATGGTCCGAACCGTGCGTTTCTGCGCCGCGGTGGGATTCCCCGATCCGTCCCGCCGACCCCATCGCGCAGCCTCCCCCGCGATCCGCCGCCTGAGCGCGGCGATCCAGGGTTGATCGAGCGAGGCTTGATCGCGCTGCGTCACCACACGACGGTACCGCAGCCGCCCCGCGTTTGCTGTTCGGGGTCCGCTCTCTTGAGACCCGATTTCTCGAGACCCGATTTCTCGAGACCCGCGCTCACGACACCCGCTGCCGCTGCATCTGCCGCTGACGTCCACATCCTGGAGGCCCGTACCGGATCCAGAGCAGGGCGAGCCCCTCTGGCGGCATCGTCACGCCGGCAGCCGCGCGATCACGGGCCGACATCGATGCCTCGATCGACTCGACGCTCCGCCGCCCCGCGCCGACCTCCACAAGCGTGCCGGCGATGATCCGCACCATGTTCCAGAGGAATCCCTCGCCGGACACCGTGATGGCCAGTTCACGACCTCCCGTGAGCTCGACGTCACACGCATGCACTTCCCGCACGGTCGACTCACGACCGTGATTGAGCCGCGTGAAACTCGCGAAGTCGTGGCGGCCGACCAGATGCGATGCTGCTGCGTTCATGGCGTCAAGATCCTGCTGCCACGGAACCCACGCAACATATCGACGATCAAACAAAGGACGCTCGTGCGCTTCACGGCGATCAAACGCAACCCGATATCGATAGGCCTTCGCCTCGACATCACCAATGACGTTGAAGGCGTCCGGTACCACTTCCGCTTCCGTGACTCGAATGTCACCCGGAAGCCTTGATGAAATGGCCGGCGCAAGTCTGTCGACGTCAATCTCACTTGCGGTGTCAAATGCGGCCGTCTGCCCCAGTGCATGCACGCCCGAGTCGGTGCGAGACGCGCCGTGTACGGAAACTTCCTCGCGTACCACATGCCGCACCGCCTGCTCCAAGACTCCCTGCGCGGTGCGAAGGGGCGGTTCGCCCGGGGGATGCTGCTTCTGCCAGCCCTTGAAGTCGGTGCCGTCGTAGGCCACCGTGAGTTTGATACGGCGCGTGGCCACGGTCAGTGGCCGAACAGGTTTCCGGGCGCAAACATCCGCTCGGATTCAAAGTACTCCAGGGCCGCATCGACATCAGGGAAGATCTTGGTCGCCGTTTCGGTGATGAACGGCGAGGGCGGCTTGGCCGGCTTCCACACCACATAGACCTCCTTGGTGTGCTCCCAGGCGTGCTGGAGTTCCCGCTCAACGCCACTGGAAAGGCCGGGAATCCCCCCTGGCAATTCAGGAACCAGCGACACGATCATGTCACTCTGGTCGATCAGTTTGAAGTCTCGCATGTAGATCTGGCCGTCCACATCGCCTGCGATGTCCAGCACTTCCCGCACGCTGACCTTCAACTCCCGCCCCTCCCGACCGCCGTACGCATGCGGGGTGACGTCGATCCAATCCTGCCCGGTCTTCGCTGCCTCAATGGCCCGGTCGAGCAGAAGTTTCTCGTCAACATCGGCAGGATCGAAGGTGATGAAGTGCTCCGCGAGCGCATCTCGGAACCGGCCGATTTCTTCAAGCACATCGGGCATGTCCATGACGTGACTCATGGGGAATGACGGATACACACGCTTCATTTCCGGTCGCGTCACCAGACGCAGGCACGTCTCATACGTGTCCTTCTGGCGGCCACGACTCAGAATGTAGAACTGGTCGGCACATCCCATCGCACTTGCGAGCAGTTCGGTGGCGAGAATCTCTTCCTCCCGCCACACCATGCAGTCCTTCAGCGTCGCGTCGATGTCGTGCTCGTCATGGAGACGATCGTGCACGACCTCGATGTTGTCGAGCAGACATATGAACATGTCGGGCTTCAGCTTTTCCATCTGATCAAAATCAAAGGCGCTGAAGAGACCGTGCCGCCACCGGAACGTCGCGTGGGTGTTGACGATCAGATCGGGGCAATCGACCACGGGGGTGGTTTCGGCAATGATGTCCTTGAACGCCGCCCGACGCAGCGAGGACAACCTGCTGAGCGGAAGATCCAGAATGCGACCCGGACGAATGTCCGGCGCTTCCTGATACATCATGTTTCCAACGTGAAACAACTCGATCCGCTGGCCCCGCGTTCCGGCGAGGGCCCGAACGGCCTCGAGATACTGCTTCTTGTCAATTCCAATCTGGCCGGTGATCACTGCTCTCATGGGGGCAGGATACCACCGGAGCACATCAACCCGCGTTGGAACCCGGGGTTCCCCGATAGGTCTTCAGCCACGCGGCGTGGGCTCGAGGAGGCTCGGCGCGGCGTCCCCGTGAGCGTGCGAACACCACAGCCAGGGCGGAAACCACAACGGCCAGCACAATAGCGGCGATGATCCACTGCAGAGCCCCGAAGGTGTTCCTCGATGCAATCCCGTATCCCACCAACATGCCGGCAAAGAACTGCATCGGGGCGGTCACAACAACACACGACCAGGTTGCGACGATGAACCGCCACGGTCGAAGATGCATGAGGCCGGCCACCGTGATTGCCGGCGTTCGGCTGCCTGGAATGAACCTGGCAGCCACCACAACCCAGATGCCCCGCTGGTCGATCTGGTGCTTTGCCTGAAGCAAGCGCTTGGGGTGCAGAAACTTTCTGATGATTCTCCGGTGCAGCAATCGCGTCCCGAACGCGGTGCACCACATGAACCACAGCATGTCAGCGGTAGCCACGCCAATGATCGCTGCAATGAGGGTTGGCACCCAGACCGTCGGCCCGAGCATCTGCTCACCAATCAGAACCCCGGCAGGAATGATGATGATGTCTTCACCGATGGGAATGCCGATGCCACTGGCCAGCAACAACCCCAATACGACCCAAGGCAGGTACTCGGCGTATTGGGTGATGAATTCGGTCATGTCGGGGCTCGGTGGATGGGTGCCTTGCACGCTTCTCGAAGCCAACGCATCCGAGCCCTCGGTCGATGTCGTCGGCCACTCTTGTGTCGTCGAATCCACCACGCTACCACGACGAGAAGCAAAATGCCTCCCCCGATGAGCAATGCGTCCCGAAGATGTTGCTCGTGCACCGACGCTCCAAGTCCCTTGGCGATCAGCCAGCCCAAGAAAAGTTGCCACGCAACGCTCTTCGCTGCCCCGACACACTCGCCCAGCATGAATCGCCCGACGGGCATGTGCGCCAGCCCGGCCGCCGTGATCACGGGCGTGCGGGCGGCGGGAAGAATCCGGCCCATGATGATGACCCACGCCCCCCAGCGGTCCAGCAGGTACTTGATCTCCAACACCCGCCTCGGGTGAAACATCCTGCGGAAGAAGCGAACGCCCAGCAACCGGTGGGCAAACCGCCGCACCAGCAACATCCAGATGAGGTCCGCAAGCACGACGCCGGCCCACGCCGCCGCGATCGTGCCCCAGAGAGGCAACACGCCCCGCTCGATCAGGAACCCGGCGGGGACAATCAGAATCTCCTCGCTGATGGGAATGCCGACCCCAGCGAGCATGATCACCCCGAAGAGCAGCCATGGGCCATCTTCGCTCAGCGAGTCCTCGACCTTCTGCTCGACGCGGCCCTTGATCGAGTGCGGATCCTTGATCAGCGATGGCTGCTCACCTGCACCCGCCGGCGCCGCCAGCACCAGCAGTGCCAGCAGCGGCCACATCCAGAAGCGTGCCGTCATGCCCGGAGCGTAGCGGTTCGTGCCGTCACAGGCTCACGGAGGCCCCGGGTGTGATGGCCTCGGGCAGCGGCACGTCCGCCAAATCGGCGGCGGACAAGGCCGTCAGCGGTGAGATTTCGATCGTCGCATCGAGCCGCCCATCCTCATCCCTCGGCACCCGAACGCCGGCGGACTCAAGCCAGGATCCATACAGCGCAGACTGGATCTGCCGGCTGCTCTCGGCTGAGTCAACGCCCGTGGCATTCTTGATGGGCGCAAACTGCGAAGCGCGATCCACCTTGAGAATCGCCGGCCGCGTCGCCGTCGCCATAGCGTCAAAGACGAATCGCTCGAGTTTGACCGCATTCGGGCCTTCGGGCGTGACGGTCCTGGAGGTCGCCGGGTCGTAGAAGGCAACCTTCTTGTCGGCGCGGTGCCAGGGAAGCGAGGCCTCGCCGGCATCCGCAATGCGCCGGGCGAACTCGCAACTGATGACGTGCATGGCGACATTCCCCGCGCCAAGCCGCAGATGCCCCCCTGAGTCCGTAGCCGTCGTCTGGGACTCGGTCATGTCGGAATACTCGACCACCCCGGGGGCCCCGCCTCGGATCGCAAACACACCGACCTTCTCGTCCGGCCCGGCCTTCGAAACCATCTTGCTCGAGAACTCTCCGGACGACTCGTCGCTGCGGGCATGCAGACCGAGAAACACCGGGTCCAGCACCGGCGCCAGGGGATTGTCCACCTGGTGATAGCTGATGGCATCAATGCCCCGGCCTTCCATCTGGTCGAGCGCCCCGCTGTTGAGCAGCGCCGCGTAGCACCCACCGTGGCCGTCCGGACTCATGGCCAGGCTCGTGGAGTCGCTCAAGAGAACCCGACCCTCGGCCGCATCAAATGCCGGCATCATCCCCTGCGGGAACATCATGATCTGCCTTCGGTCCAGCCCGAAGCAGCGGTTGTCCAGAAAGAAGCCACGCGTTTCCGCATCATTGGCTTCGCTGGTCATGATGTACCAGCGAATGGGGCGGCCCCACCGGCCCTGCGCAGCAAGAATCTGCTCCGCAAAGAGCCTGAAGAGCGGCTTGCCGGTCACGGGGCTGGCCGGGAACGTCCCCTTCGGTCCGTTCCATCCCAGCCGTGTGCCCTGCCCGCCGGCAACCGTGAACACGGCAACGCGGCCTTCGGCCAGCATTGCTTCTCCGGCGGATTGCAGTGCCGCCTGATCGACAAGCCTGACCGTGTCAGTTGCTGAGCCGGCATCCGTCGTCACGCACGTCGCCGGGGCGAGATCGCCCTCGGGAGGCGTCGGCCGGGACCGGACGAATCGCTGTACGAGCGAGGGAATGGCGTCCAGGTCGACGCGGCGAAGATCCTCAAGCAGCGATGGCGCGGCAACGAGGGCTTGTGCCAGTTCTGGTTGGCCGCACTGCTGCAGGCGGCCGCACATCGACTCGATCTCGCTCATGCCGATCAGGCGTCCTCGGGGAGCGCTGGCTTGGTCCATCCGGTTGGTAGGTGCCGGACGATCTTGCCCGTTTCCAGATAAATGACCTGCTCACAGATATTGGTGCAGTGGTCCGCCATTCGCTCGACGGCCCGTACGACCGCCAGCAACTGCATCGCTGCGCCGACGGACACCGCGCCCTTCGCCAGGGCCGTCTGCGCCCGCTCGACCAGTTCTTCCTTGAAGGCGTCCACGGTGTCGTCAAAGGCCAGTACCCGTTGAGCGAGGTCCGTGTCCCTCGCTTCGATCGACTGAACGGAGTCTCTGACCATCCCAACGACACTGTTGGCCATGACCCGCAGCGTGTCGGCAACCTCGGTGTCCTTCCGCTGCTCATTCGCCTGCGCAATGTTGACCGCGCAGTCGGCAATACGCTCGAGTTCGTTGTTGATCTTCACAATGGTCAGAATCGAACGCTGGTCAAACTCGCCCTCGGGACGTTGCCCCATCAGCGCAATGCACCCTCGCTCGATCTGAACGTCGATGTGGTCGACGGTGGCATCGGCTCGAATCACACCGGCCGCGACCTCGACATCATTCTCAAAGTACGACTCCACGGCCGTCAGCGTCAGGTCGGTCACGCGGCGGCCCTGCGCCAGCAGGTCGCCGAGGACGGATTCGAGGCTCTTGTGAAAATCTTCCATGCCGCGTTCGTGTGCGTGGCGGAGTATAGATCGACCGCGCAGGCCGTGTCCGATTTCCAGCGGTACCATCTGGGCCCCTATGCCGATTCTGAGTGTCAATATCGACCACGTCGCGACTGTTCGGCAGGCGCGGCGAACGGTGAAGCCCGACCCGATCGAGGCGGCCGAGGCGGCATGCCGTGGCGGCGCCCGAGGCATCACCGTCCATCTGCGGGAGGACCGCAGGCACATTCAGGATGGCGACGTCCAGCGGCTCGCCCCGGCCCTCACGGTGCCGCTCAACTTTGAAATGGCGGCGACCGACGAGATGGTCGAGTTTGCCCTGAGCATCAGGCCCCACTCCGCCATGCTGGTACCCGAGGGGAGAGCCGAGATTACCACCGAGGGGGGACTCGACGTCCAGGCGGATCAGCCGCGGCTTCAGGAGGTGGTCCGTAGGCTTGGCACCGCCGGCATTCCCGCGAGTGCCTTCATCGATGCCAAGCCCAATCAGATTGCGGCGGCCGCGGCCTGCGGGTTTGAGGTCTGCGAGGTCCATACCGGCCCCTGGGCCCACGCGGCCCGCGCCGATGGCCTGAACAGCCCCCAGGCATCCGCCGAACTCGATCGGGTTCGCCAGGCGGGGGCAACGATCATCGCGGCCGGCATGCGGTTCAACGCGGGCCATGCCCTGGACTATCCCAACGTGCAGCCCATTGCAGCCCTGAACGGCCTGTGCGAATTGCACATTGGCCACTCCATCGTCGCCCGGTCCATCCTGACCGGCATGCAGGCGGCCGTCCGGGAGATGGTCGACCTGATTGAAGGCGCCCACGCATGAGCACCAATCTGGCGGACGGATCCCTCCCCTATCGCATTGCCGTGCTGTGCTATCTCAGGGATGCAGATGGGCGGCTGCTCATGCTGCACCGCTGCAAGCCGCCGAACGCGGGCATGTACTCGCCTCCGGGAGGCAAGTTGGAGCCCACCACGGGCGAGAGTCCCCACTGCTGCGCCGTTCGAGAGACCGAAGAAGAGACGGGCGTCGCGTTGGGCTACGACGAAATCCGCCTCATGGGCATGGTGTCAGAGACGGCCTATGAGGGTGAGTGCCACTGGCTCTTGTTCCTCTTTGAGGTCACGCGGCCGATCGACCACAGCGAGATCGCGGCCTACGAGATGGATGAGGGCGTCCTGGAGTGGCTCGATCAGGACGCGATCGATGAACTCCCCCAGCCCAGAACAGACCGGGACTTCATCTGGCCACTCGTCGCTGACCACGTCGGGGGGTACTTCGCGTGCCACATCGATTGCCGCACCGAGCCATTTACCGTGACGGTTCAGGAGTCCTGGAAGGCCTGAGGGCCCGTGCGACTCAGAGCCCTGCAGCAGCTCGAACCCGCTCGACCAGGGTGGCCGCGGCCGCGGCGTCGCCAGCCTCAACGATGATCCTCGCGATCGGCTCGGTGTTGCTCGGGCGAACGTGAGCCCAACCCTCCGGCAGGTCGATCCGCACGCCGTCGCAGTCATCGATCTCTGCCTCAGGGAATCCAGCCCTGAGTCGCTCCAGCGCCGGGGCGAGATCCTCCTTCGCAGCCAGCGGCAACTTCTCCTTGACGATGACGTACCGAGGAATCTCCGCGACCAGCGCCGAGAGTGTCTTGCCCTCTCGCCGCATGAGGTCCAGAATCAGCGCCATCCCTGACAGGCTGTCCCGCACCCAGGTGATGTCTGGAAGAATCACCCCGCCATTGCCCTCGCCGCCGACCGCAGCACCGCACGCGCGCATGGTTGCGGCGACGTTGGCCTCTCCAACCGCGCTTCGGCGCACCGACCCACCGAACCGAGCGGCGACATCGTCAATCATCCGGCTCGTGGACAGGTTGGCCACCACCGCCGCGTCTGGAGCATCCATCAGAATGCGCCACGCGGCGAGCACGAGCGTGTACTCCTCCCCGACATAGGCGCCGGTCTCATCGATGACCGCCAGGCGGTCGGCATCCGGATCCTGCGCAAACCCGATGTCGGCTCCGCAGCGCCGCACCTCATCGGCAAGACCCGTCAGATTCTCAGCAAGTGGTTCGGGCACATGCCAGAAGTCGCCATTGGGTTCGCTGCCCAGATGCGTCGTCGCGCACCCCAGGTGACCAAGAAGCGCGCGGCCACCTGCCGCCCCGGCCCCATTGACGGAATCCAGAACAACCCGAAAGCCCCGCTCCCGAATGGGCATCGGATCAATGCTGCCCAGCACTCTGGCCACGTGCGTGTCGGTCGCCCTGGGCTCCTGCGTCACCGTGCCGGCGTCCTCCGCCGTTTCCACGTCCGCGCCACTCTTGAACACGTCAATGATGTCACCGGCGAGGTCGGGCGGCGGCGCCGTTCCGAACGCATCCAGAAGCTTGAGTCCATTCCACTCGGACGGATTATGCGAAGCGGTCAGTACCACGCCACCTGCGGCCTTCGCTGCGCCGATCATGACGCCAACGGTCGGCGTGGCAACGACGCCCAGATCCATGACGTCGCACCCGGCGCCGGCCAGGCCGGCAGCAGCAGCCCCGGCGAAGTCACGGCCGGATGGACGGCTGTCCCGGCCAAGGCACACGCGAGGCCGCTCCCCTTGCGCAGCCAGCCGGGCACCCCAGCACGCGGCAAATCTCCGGACCACCTGGTCCGTCATCGTTTCACCAACGATGCCCCGCGCTCCGGACACGCCCAACATCAGTGGCGCCTTGCTCACGGCTTCACCTCCATGGCAAATGACGCCTCGCACCCCGGGGCCTCGGTCACCGAGACGGTGAGTGACGCGATGGTCCCCGGAAGATCAACCACCAGCGATTCAGCGATGAACCTCGCGACCGCTTCTGCGGTCGGGTTCATGGTGTCGAAAGGCGGCACATCATTCAGTGTGGTGTTGTGAAACGGCCGGATCACATCATCGAGCAGTCGCTCCAACGCGTGAAAGTCCACCAGCAGGCCGTCTGCGTCCAGTTCGGGCCCGCCCACGAGCACTCGGACCCGCCAGTCGTGCCCGTGCAGCGTCTCCGCAACACCCCCCATGGTGATGGCGTGCGCCGCAGAGAATGTTCGCTCGGTCCGAATGGCATACATGGACCGCGAAGGATACCGACTGGCTGTCAGTCGCCCCAGGCAACACGCCGAGGCATGGCCGACCCGACGAACCTCATTTCAGGAACGTCCTCGAGGTCCAGTTCCGTCGTCGTCACATCCTGTCCGTCCACCACCAGATCGACCGTCGCATGGGTCAGCCAGCGGCCGTCACGAAACTGCAGGCGAAACGGCGCAATCGGATCCCCCACGCCGCCGGCGAGTTGGGTGGCCCCCTCGATCAGGGGCCAACTGTCCGGCCCCTGCTCCCACCGAAGCGTTGCGGTGGGCTCGTCCCAGCGAAGCGTCGTCCATGTGCCGTCGGCCGCCTGAACACTCAGCGTGTCGGACTCGACGACGGCATCGGTGGGCGTGGCCGGGAGGGGCCCGAAGTCGACGCCTCCGCGGATCATCATCTGGACACGCTCGATCACAAGCCGCCCCGACACATTGGTCGAGACCCGCTCGGCCGACCGACGGTAGGTCTCAAAGCTCGCTCGCAGCGCCAGCATGGTGGCGATCATGAGCACAACGGTGATGGCCAACGCCACGAGCACTTCGACCAGCGAGAATCCTCGACGCCTGCACCGCTTCACCACGAACCCCCTTCGTACCACGTCGGCGCTTCCGGTGACGCAAGCAGCGGCCACGGAATGCCATCCGGCAGTTTGGCGTCAGGGTCATATTGGAGCGTGATCTTGCCGAACCCGCCGAAGCCAGGATCGTCGATGTCGACGCCCTCCTGATCGCCATCCTCGGTTCCGAAGTAGCCGAGCGTCGTGTTGAACGCATCCGGAGTGCCGCCGTAGAACAGCGGCCCTTCGCCCTCTTCCGGCCGGAACGTCGTCATGAGCGTGCCGTGTACCGCGGCTGAGCCGCGAATGTCGATGAGCCCCGTCACGACCGTCCCATTGAGCTTCACCGTCGTGCTCGTATCACTGTCAAAGTTTCCGACGTCCACTGACCAACCAGGAAGAAGCAGGCTGGTTCGCGCCAACTGCTCAAGCGTCGCTTCCGGCATGGCCAGCAGAAGCGTCTGCAAGGCGCCCGCGTCGACCTCGGCGAGGAGGTCAGGATCGTCCGGATCGACGAAGAACCGCGTGGCGCCGGTCAACTGCACCTTGTTTCGCCAGTGCGTGTATTCGAGCGGTCGATCACCACCCAATGTCCCCAGAAAGGTGCACCCCTCGAACCGAAGGTTGTTGGAGACCACGCTCGTGTCGGCGTACTCCGTGCCGCCGGAGGTGGCGGTCAGATCGGGAAACCGCAGCTCTGGCGAGCCTTCCTGCATCTCCCGGGCACCGGCGTAGTTCCAATTGACGTCTGTGCAGTCCTCGGTCGTCTCAATCCAAGTCACGCCGACGAACCAGCAGTCCACGAACAAGGCGTTCGTGCCCATTGGAATCTTCATGTCGCCGAACACCATGTTGCGGTAGACGGGGCGATCGAAGAGGTCGTAGGCACCGTCGGATCCCCAAGGCACGCCCTCCGGCGAGGTAGTTTCGCCCAACCAGCCTCCATTGGAAGCGACTTGAGTTGCAAAGGAACTTCCCGCATCCGCCTGCGTCTCGTACCACGTCGTCGAATTGAGGAACATGTCGCTGCTCAGCCCCAGAAGCCAGGGCTCACCGACGGAGAACGAGGCCGGCGCGTTGGCGCTGCCCGGCCGTACCACGGCCTCGACCCGTGACTGCCACGACGCGCCGCGAGCGGTTTCCCACGAGGCCGCGTCCGTTGCAAAGTTGAGATGCCCGCGGACCTTCGCGTAGCGATCGCGGGCATCAAGAATGCCATCGTTCCACCCCATGGCCGTGTCCATGCCGTCAATGACGCCATCGCCGTTGCGGTCCGCGTTGGCGGTGTCCAGCAGAGCGGCGAGGTCATCGTCCCCGTCGAACTCGTCTGCCATCACGCCCCACCCCGCGGACTGGGCAAGCGCGGGGTCAAACACCACCATGTCATCGGTGTCAGCGTCAAACACGCCGAGGAAGAGATCGAAGTCATCGACATACTGGTCTTCATCGTGATCCTGGAGGCTCGGGTGGGCCGCCAGGGATGCCCCCTCCAGGGGATGATCGGGCCGGAGCCTCCCGTCGCCATCGACGTCGTCCGTGGCGACCAGGCCGTGGTAGGTGTCCAGAAGCGGGTCGAGCGTTGCGGCGTCCAGATCGTAGAAGTCGCTTCGAAGTACGAGGGGGTCACCGTTGGTCGGATCGAGTTCGCCGGCGACGGTTCCGTACAGCGCGCCGATCGGCCCGTCCACGAGCACATTTTTCCCAATCATGATGCGGCTCTGCCCGAGCAGCGCATACTCGATGCGTTTCTCAAGCATGAAGTCCATCTGGACCAGCCGCTGCACATCGTCGTCGACACCCCTGCTGGTGACACGAACGCCGCTTCCATCCGCCAGCATTTCGTACTTGAGTTGGAACCACGCCCCCTCCGGTGTCCCATCGAGTGGAATCCCCTGAGACGTCACGACGCCGGCAGGCTCGTCAAGCAAGGCTTCCACAACCGACCCATCGACGGTGACGTCCGGGTGCTGATCGTGCGTGACATGGGCGTCGTAGATGGCGTGCATCAGGCCGGTCCCACTCGGGGCTGGCACGGCGTATCCATCGGGATCCGCCACCGTGATGGTGCCGTCCGCCCCAACCCACGTGCCTCGCCACAACCGGTCACCGAGCCCCCCGTCCAGATCTCCGGCCTCGACAACGTAGCGGCTCGCCTCTCGACGCAACCGCCACATGGCGGTCTTCAACCCGCTCTCGGCCGCGCTCAGACTTCGCGACACACGAATGGCAGAGTCGGCGCTTCGCACATTGCCCTCGGACACAATCGCCATGACCGCCGTCAGAGAGGCGACGATGGCCAGGAAGATCATGGCCATCACCGAAGACACGCCGCGGCGCCGGGTACAAGATGGGACGCGTCGTTTCATTGGACATGCACCCACGTCACGGTGGTCACGAGATCGCCTGGATCTCCGGCGTTGTCCTGCCAATAGACATCGACTGAAACCCGGACGGCTTCGGACGTCCCGTCGGCAACCGGCGTGGACAAGTCCGTCGGATCGACCGACTGCACGTCGACGACCTGCCGCCAGCCCTGCATGCCGGGGATGACGCTTCCGGACGCGTCGATCGGGCCGTCCCCGGCCCACCCGGACACGTCGAGCCCGTCAAAGTCATCCATGTCGTCCCAGTCGGCCACCGACACTTCGCCCGCTTCAGCCCCCCAGAATGCACCGCCCGTCACCGGGTCATCGACGGCCAGCACCATGCTTCGTTCACGAATCTCCCCGCCAAGCCTCGCTGCCTGCGCGGCCCGCTCACCCCAGTCGTTCTGCTGCACGAAGGCCTCATGTGCAGCGAGCATGGCCAGCATGCCGGTCGCCACGATGACGATCGCCAGCCCCGTCTCCACAAGCGTGAAGCCGCGACGCCCCGCCGACCTGACCGACCCTGTGTAGCTCATCCGGACACCAGAGAACTCATCTTGAAGATCGGGAGGATGATCGCCATCGCAATGAAGCCGACGATGGAGCCCATGATCACAATCAGGAGCGGCTCGATCATGCTCGTCATCGCCTTGATGGCGTCTCGCAGCACGCGGTGATAGAACTCCGCGACCTCTTCGAGCACCTCGCCCAGCCGGCCTGACTCTTCCCCTGCCGCCACCATCTGCACAACCGATCCTGGAAGAAGGTTTGACTTCTCCAACTCATCATTGAGCTTGCGACCATCTCGAACGGCCGCCTGCACGCGTCGCCACAGGTCTCGATACAACCGATTCCCCGAGATGTCCGCCGTGACGCCGACCGCATCAAGCACCGGGACACCCGCATTGAGCAGTTCCCCCATCGTCTGCAGCGATCGGCTGACATACAGCGCTCGAAACATGCGTCTGAACAGCGGCGCGACGAGTTTGAGCCTGTCAAACACCAGTTGGCCAGGGCCGGTGCGGAGTGCCACGAGCACGCCGATGATCACCGCAACCACCGCGGCAACGAGCACCTGCCAGTTGCCGACCATCCACGCCGAGAGCCCCATGAGCATTTTGGTCGGCCCCGGCAGGACCTCCTCCTTGCCCGCAAAGACGCCCGCAAAGCGAGGTAGCACGAACGTCAACAGAAAGACCGTTACGCCAGTCGCCATCGTGGCGATGATGCCCGGGTAGATGCTCGCCCCGATGACCATCTTTCTGGTCTCGAGTTGCTGCGTGATGAAGGAGGCGATGCGGTCGAGCATCTTTGCGAATGATCCGGACATCTCCGATGCCTTGACCATGTTCACGTACAACGCATTGAAGAGCCGCGGATACTTGGCAATGGCCTCGGAGAACGATCGGCCAGCCTCCACATCGGCGCGAATCTGCAGGATGATTCGCCGGAACTTGGCATTGCCGGTCTGCTCGGCGATCCCGTCCAGGGCCTGTCGGAGGTTGATGCCTGCGCGGACCATGACGGCAAGCTGCACGGTGAAGTCGAGTACTTCCTTCTGCGTGGGGCCTGTACCGGCGCTGAGAATCTCAACGATGCGTTTCCAGTTGAACTGCCGATCCGCGAGCGGAACCAGTTTGAGTACATGGTGCCCCTGGCGACGAAGCAACATGGCCGCCGCACCTGCAGTCTCGGCTGACATGCGGCCGGACTCGGTGCGTCCTCCGGAAGTTCGTACTTCCCAGTGGTAGTTGGGCATGCGAAGTCAATCAGGCCGCGATGGCCTGCTCCATGGCGTCCGGGTACACAGCGCGAGCGACCGCGTCATCGCGTGTAATGAGCCCGTTGAAGTACAACTGCGCGATGGATGAATCGAGCGTGGTCATGCCGAGACCGCGGCTCGTCTCGATGACGTTCGGAATCTCGAACGTGCGGTTCTCTCGGATGAGGTTTCGGACCGCCGGGGTGCACAGAAGAATCTCCACCGCAGGAACCATGCCTTCGCCGTCCGCTCGGGCGAAGAGTGACTGGGAGAGCACTGCCTGCAAGGTGTCTCCCAACATCGACCGAATCTGGTTCTGCTGATTGGCCGGGTACATGTCAATGATCCGTTCCACGGTCTGGCCAGCGCTGACCGTGTGGAGGGTGGACAGAACCAGATGCCCTGTCTCGGCCGCGGTCATGGCCAATGCGGTCGTCTCCAGATCTCGCATTTCGCCAACCAGAATGATGTCCGGATCCTGCCGTAGCGCATGTTTGAGCCCGGACGCAAACGTGGGAAGGTCCGCGCCGAGTTCACGCTGCTCGATCAGGCACTGCCTGGACTCAAAGGTGTATTCGATCGGATCCTCAAGCGTGATGATGTGCTTCCGTTCCCTCGCATTGATGGCCTGGATGATGGCGGCAAGCGTGGTGGATTTACCTGACCCGGTGTCACCGGTCACGAGCACCAGGCCCCGCGGAAGCATGGCGAATCGCTGCACGACCTCTGGCAGATTCAGCGCATCCAGCGGCGGCACCGACGAGCGAATCGCCCGCATGGCCATGGCCAGGCCGGTCCGCTGCCGGTGCACATTGACTCGGAACCGTCCCAACGCCTCCACGGCGTGGGAGAGGTCGAGATCGTGCTCGGCAGCGAGCTGCTTCCGCTGCGACTCGGATGTGATCTCAGTCACGAATCGGTCGATGTCGTCCCCGCACAGCACGGGCAGGTCCAGGGCCCGCATGACCGTATCGACCCGCACCATCGGAACATGCCCGGGCACCAGATGCACATCGCTGGCGCCTCGATCTGCGGCAGCATGAAGGATGGCGTCGAGTTGCATTCGGGACTCCATAAACGGGGTGCAGCGGGTACCGCATCGTGAATCGACCGACCATCCGGGCAACCTGAGGCGATTCCGGGGGGACGGGGCTGCGAGTGGCGGGCCGTTCCGGCTGGGCGGGTTGCACCGCGGGCGACGCGGCCATCGGGCCCTGATACTGTGCCCACATGCGCACGCGACTCATTGCCACAGCTGCGACCGCCCTGCTGGCGGGCTGCGTTTCCCCGCCCTCAGTGCAGGTTCTGGACACAGGCCGGATCACCGAGCAGACCGCCGATGCCACGGCCGGAACGGTCCAGGTACACATCACCAACCCGAATGATCGCGCCATCAAGTTGGTCGAATACAACTACACCGTGCGGGCCCCTGGCCGCGGCGCCTGGAATGGCCGCCACGCCGCCGGACTGGTCCTGTCCCCTGGATTCGACCGCGTTGCCGATCTGCCGGTTGTCCTCCCGGCCGGCACCGGGGCCGGCGCCACCCTCTCCATCGGGGGCACCCTCAGGTATCTCGACACGAGCGTGTTCGCTGAGACGATGGCCGAATGGGGCTACCGCCCGACCGCTTCGTTTTCCGGGTCCGCCACCGTTCAGGCCGAGTGACGAATCGGGCCTGAACGCCCCTCGACATCCCCATTCGGGTCGCTAGAATCCGCGCGGCGCCGGCGGAGGCCGGCAGGTACCCGCGGGTGGCTCCTGACCACTCGCACATCCATGGTCTGACCCATCATGCCTGAATACCCAACACACGCCGCGGCGATCCGCCCCAGTTGGATCGACACCCTCCTCACCATCCTCCAGTCCGTCGGGCCGCCCATCGAGGACGAAGAGAACGAGGGCTACTTCGACGGCACAAGCGAGTACTTCGACGCCGACGATGCCGACGACGAAGATGATGAAGATCTCGATCCGGATGAAGATGACCGAGTGGTGGTCGATGACGACGAGGACGATCTCGGCTGATCAGTTCGCTTTTCCGCTCTGAGCGGCCGTCCACTTGTCATCCTTGCGGGACGCTTCAAGCGCCCGGCCGTGCGTCCCCAGAGAAGACGCCTCGATTGAATCGCAGAGGTGCCCGATCGCCTCGCTGTCAGCAAACTCCGACCGCAACTCCGCAATGGCGTCTGCCACCACCGAGTCCCCGCGGTACATGCGGCGATACGCCTCTTTCATCGCATCAACGTCGCTCCGGGCATAGTTGCTTCGCAGCATGCCGATCGCGTTGACTGCTCGTACCTCGGCCGGATGCCCCTCCACAATCATGAACGGAGGAACATCTCTGGAGATCCTCGCGAGTCCGCCCACAAACGACAGTCTTCCGATGGTCGCGAAGTGATGCACTCCGACGCCGCCTCCGATCGACGCTCCATCGTCAACCTTGACATGCCCCGCAAGCATCACCTGATTCGCGATGACGGCATGGTTGCCAATGACGCAGTCGTGCGCGACGTGAGAACCCACCATCAGGAGATTGCCCGAGCCGATCGTGGTCGTACCCCCCCCGTTGCCCGTCCCCCGGTGGACCGTGACGTGCTCGCGAATGTCATTGTCGTCGCCAATGTGCAGGTCGGTCGGCTCGCCTGCGTACTTTCGGTCCTGCGGATCGCCGCCGATGACACAATGCGCGCGGAGGTGGTTTCGCTTCCCGATCGAGGTCCGACGAACCACGGTCACGTGGCTATCCAGCACCGACCCGGCGCCGAGACGCACATCCGGCCCGACGACGCAGTAGGGCCCGACACAGACGTCGTCAGCCAACTCCGCTGAAGGATCGATGATCGCCGTCGAATGTACCGAAGTCATTGTCTTCCGCCGCTCCTCATCCGTGGGCCTGATCCGCATCGACCATCATGAACCGAATCTGCGCTTCAGCGACATCCCGATCGCCCACGAAAGCCCTGCATCGGATGGCTGCCGTTCGCGTGCTTGCTCGAATCGTCTCCGCCTCAAGCATCAGTTGATCACCGGGCGTCACCGGGTGCCGCAGTTTCACGCGGTCAAGACTCAACAACACCGCGATCTTGCCATGATGCTCAAGCGTCTGGCTCAGCAGCAGTCCGCCGAGCTGCGCCATGGCCTCGACAATCAACACGCCCGGCATGATGGGTGTACCGGGATAGTGCCCGGTAAAGAACGGCTCGTTGATCGTCACATTCTTGACACCGACAGCCCGCTGGTTGCCCTCGACCTCGACCACGCGATCGACGAGCAACATCGGATACCTGTGCGGCATGATCTGCTGAATCGCGCGGATGTCCATCGTCCGCCCGGACTCCAGCCGCCCTGCGCGTTCTCTCCGCTCGATCTGCTCGCAGATCGCTCGGCACATCTTGCGGTTCAATGCGTGCCCTGATTTCGTGCCGACGAAGTAACCGGAGACCGGTGCGCCGACAAGCATCAGATCGCCGATCAGATCCAGCACCTTGTGCCGGACCGGCTCATTGTCATATCGCCACGCGTTGTCAACGGGCCCCTCGTCGCCGACTACCAGCACGTCGGACGGCGACAAGTGGGTACACAGCCCCTGCTCCTGCAGCGCCCGGGCCTCCTCTTCGAGGCTGTAGGTGCGAGACCGGGCCACCTCGGACAGATACCCCGAGGTCTCAAGCGTGAAGGCGAACGACTGCCGGGGAATCCGCGAAGATGCATCCCCATAGTCGAGCTCATACATGACTCGGAACTCATCGCCCCCGGATGGGAAGACGGCCAGCATCTTGTCGTCCTCTCGAAGGACGATCGGCTCCTCGATTCGGATCACGTTTCGAGGCTGGTCCTGCGTCTCAATGCCTGCGCTTTCAATGGCCTCGATGAACTCGGAGGCGCTCCCGTCGCCCAGGGGAACCTCTGGCCCGTCAATCTGGAGGAGCGCATTGTCAATGCCCATACCTCGAAGCGCCGACATGCAGTGTTCAATGGTCTCCACGACCGCCTCGCCCAGACCAATGACCGTACGGCGGTCACGATCTAGGGCGTATTCGATATGCACCGGGATCCGCACGGGGGGCTCCAGGTCGACACGTTCAAACACGAGGCCGTGATCGGGTGGTGCGGGGCACAGACGCAACTCCGCATCCTGGCCGAGCATGAGCCCCTTGCCCCGGACCGACACCTCCTGAGCCAGCGTCCTTTGACAGGCGGGCTCACGCTCGGGTTCAACAGACTGCGTTGACGGCTCGTCCATGGGCAAGACCGGTGGCCACGAAGGCGTCAGGACGATTCCCGCCGCTTGATCGACGCCACCAGTTCGGGCAGTTTACGGAGGGCCGCAACCTCCCGCAAAGTCTGGCGTGCCGGGCGGGCCGGTGTCCCCGCCCAGTCCTCATCAGCGGGGATATCCCGCATCACACCACTGGTCGCGGCGATTCTCGATCTGGCGCCAATCTCCACATGCTCAGCAACCCCCACCTGCGCCCCCAGAACCGCGCCATCCCCCACACGCACCGACCCTGCCAGCCCCGCCTGGCCTGCGATGACCACACCTCGACCGATGCGGACGTTGTGGGCAACCTGAACCAGATTGTCGATCTTGGATCCGTCCCCGATGGTGGTCGGACCGAACTTGCCCCGGTCAACACAACTGGATGCTCCAATCTCGACGTCATCACCGATCTCGACCGTTCCGAGGTGTGGAACCCGTCGCGGAAGACCGGTCTCGGGATCGGGACGGAACCCAAAGCCTTCCGATCCCACCATCGCGCCGCAGTGCAGCGCGGTTCTGTCTCCGATCGTGCACCCCTCACCCAGTACGGCGCCGGCGTACAAACGCGAGCCGGCCCCGATGACGGCGCCCCGGCCCACAACAGCCCCACAGTCGATGACCGCGCCGTCTCCAACCACCGCCCCGGCTGCAACAACGGCAGCCGCGCCGATGTGAACACCCTCGCCAATGGTGGCGGTGTCGTCGACATGAGCGCGTGCGTGCACGCCGGCCTCGGGGGCAGGTCGAAGGTCCGCCGCGACAGACTCCAGCAGGAGCATCATCCCGACTTCCGCGTCGTCCACGACGACCAGCGATCGCGCGTCAGGATCGTGCCCGGGAACGTCGATCCCCCGCGTCACCAGCGCCACCATGGCCTGGCTGGAGGCCCAGCGCTCGGCCCACTTCGCGTGGGCAATGAAGGTGAGATCCGACGCAGTGGCGTCAGCCAGACCGGCGAATCCGGTCACGCAGTGCGCCTCCTGCCCGACGAGTTCCCCACCCAGGCGGCCCGCGATGTCTGCTGCGGTCAGCATGTCAAGTCGACGGCCGGCATCACCGGCCGCGTGCAGCCTGCCACTGCGCGTTCATGTACGCGATGAGTGGGTCGGTGATGTCCAGGGTCGTGCTCGCGTACAGCACGCGGCGAGACGAGATATCACCCAGAACATCGGCGCTGTCCTCCGCAATCGGGATGGCCGAGTCGTCCATGAGCACGATGCCATATCCCTCCTGCTCGGAGAGTTCTCGGGTCGCCGCCCGCACGTGGTTGTAGATCCGGAGAATGGCCCGCTGTTTCGTTCGGGCCTCACGCATGTCCGCAAGGCTCATGAAGGCCCGAAGATCGATCGACGCCTTCTTGAGCGCGTGCTCGGCGGCCGCATACTGCTCGGTGCCGACCCGGAAATCCTCAATGTCAGCAGCCAGGCCATCCAGTTCGGTCCGCTTCGCCTCCAGTTCCACCTGGAAGGCCTCGCCTGCGGCCTGCGATCTGGCCATCTCCGCCTTCCACTCGTCCAGCGCCTCCAGAACACGAGGAAGGTCAATGGTGCCAACAACGGTCGGCGTCACAGCGGCGCGGCTGGCGCCTGCCTGCCAGGCAAGAAGTGGCGTCACACAGAGCGCGACGAGCACAATCAATCGAATCATGAGTCGGTGCATGGCGTCAATCCTCTCCCGGCTTCTCAGCGGGTTTCATCCTTGTAGTCGGCGTTCATTCGAATGATGACATCCCGCGTTCGGTCGATCCTCGCGGATGCGAAGGCGATTCGCCTCTGCGCGATCTGCTGTCGAACCTGCACGGCCATCGGCCCGGCTTCCGGGGCCGGGTTCGTCTCGATCTGCCGAGTGCCGTCATGCACCAGCACCAGATCGATTCCATCGGCCGTTGCCAGATCTGCGACGGCGTCCATGATGTCGCGGTAGAGCTTCTCAAGCGCCAGTGCCCGCTCGACGTCCAGTTCCTGCTTCATCAACTCCTGCCACGCCATGAACTGAACCACGTCCGCGTCAACCTGCTCTTCCTTGGTGAGCCGTGCGATCGGGTCCGTGATCGCCATCAACTCCTCCTGCAGGGTGCGAAGCGAAGCCTGCCGCGATTCCGCCTCGCTCGCCACGGCCTGAGCCTTGGCCCTCAGGCCGGCCTCTGCGTCCGCTCGCTCCGCCAGACCCTCCATCACACCCGAGAGGTTGACGACAGCCACCGGGCTGACCGCTGTCTGCTGAGCGGCGGAGCCCGGAAGGACACTCACCAACCCGGCCATGATTGCCGCTGTACACAGAACTGGCAGGGACACTCGTGTGTGAATCGCCATAGAGATCCTCCGCTTCGGATACTTCCGCTCAGAACGGTAGGTCAGCCGAGAAACTGAACAGTTGGGTTTGGTCCCCATCCTGTTTGAGCATCGGGAACGCAAAGTCGAACGCAAGGGGTGTCGGGCCGAGTTGTGGAATATACACCCGCAGCCCGATGCCGACGGACAGACGATACTGGTCGAACCCCACATCGTCGTTGACCGTCCCTGAGTCTATGAACACGACCCCATCCAGCATTTCACCGACCAGCGGTCGTTGATACTGGGTGCCCAGGAACACCATGAAATCGCCGCCCACCGGGACGTCGGTGACGTTTCCGGCCGCGTCGATGCCCTTGGGCGACACCTGCCTGAACTGGAACCCTCGCAGGGTTCGCCCGCCCAGATAGAACCGCTCATACGTGGGGGCACTGCCGCCAAAGAGCCTGCCGACCTGCCCATCCACCCGGAGCGTCGAGACTCTGCCGAGAAAGTCGCGATCGAGCGCGAAATAGGTCGTGTAGTCGATGGAAACACGATTGAAGTTTCGCTCTCCACCGATCATGCCCCAGTTGCCGATCGTCAACTGCGTCCGGCTGCCACGCGTCGGCCGGGTCATCCGATCGATCGTGGTCCGGGTCAGGGTGAGCCCAAGGCTGACCAGCGTCTCCGGACCGGCATCTTCCAGCACGTCCACCGGCTCAAACGGGTTGAGATCGGTGAGTTCCACGCTTGCGGCGTCGAGGCGAAGCGATCCGTACCAGACGTCACCCAGCCGTCTCGCGAGGGACACGCCCGCCGAGGTCCGTTCTTCCGTGTAGTTCGCGTAGGCCCGGCGGAAGTACCCCGCCGAACCCCCGAGCGCATAGGGGGTCCCGAAGATCTGCGGCTCCGTCAGGCTGACGTCGTACGCGAAGATCTCGGTGCCGGGCTGGAAGTTCAACGCAAATCGCTGCCCGGCGCCCCGAAAGGCCCGGCCGCGAACGAACTCACCAAACGTCTCCGGTACATCGAAGAGATCGAAGTTGTTCTGGGTGAGTGAGATGTTGCCCAGAACGCCGGAGTCGGACCCGAACCCCACGCCGAAGTTGATCGACCCGGTGTTCTTCTCCTTGATCTCCACCAGTACGTCCCGCGTCGATTCGTCGCCGCCCTCGGGCTGCTGGACCGACACCTTGGCATCGCCGAACAGCCCGGTCCCCATGATCCGCTCCTTGGTGGCCTCAATCTCCCTGGCGTCGAAGCGGCGTCCGGGTATCAAGCCCACCTGGGTTCGGATGATCTTGTCCTTGGTCAGAATGTTTCCGGTGATATTGACGAGTCCGACGTTGGCCACATGGCCTTCGTTGACTTCCACCAGCAACGACAGTTCGGTCGTCGTACCGCGACGAATCGGGGCGATGAACACCCTCGCATCGAGATACCCCAGGACCCCGTAGGAATCCGCGATCGACTTGCGGGAGCGATCAACCAAATCCTGCCTGAAGACATCACCGACCTTGATGTTCATGATCGCCGCGAGTTGCTTGCCGGAGAACACCTCCAGCGGGGCGCCTCCCGGCGCCGTCACTTTGATCTCTTCAACCGTGTACTGGCGACCCTCTTCGATCAGGAACACAATCTTGGCTTCCCGCTGGCTCGGGCTGACCTCGATTTCCTTGTCTACTCGAACGTCGATCCAGCCACGACCGTGATAGAACTTGTGCAGCGATGCGATATCCGCAGCCAACTGCTCCTGATCGACCGCACCACGCCGAAGAAACGGGAACCAGGTCGTCGTCTCAATCTCGGCCCCGAGTTCACGATCGCTGAAGGACGTCGCGCCGACAAACTCAATGGCTCGAATCCGCACCCGCGGCCCTTCGATCACTTCAAAGATGAGAATGTCGCGTTCTTCGAGCTCCGCGTCGTCAATCGTCACCTCGGCGAGGTAGTAGCCCTTGGCGTGATACGCCTCTTCCATCTCGCGGATGCCCCGCTGAATCAGGAAGTCGTCTCGAGGTGATCCACGGTGCAATCCTGTCGGTCCCAGCAGAACGCCGTCGGCGAGCACCCGATTGCCAACGACCGATACGGCAGCAAGGAGGCGTTCCTCGCGGAAGAAGTAGGACAGGTCCACGGTCCCATCGACCGCCAACTCCGCGACGATGTCGATGCTGGCAAAGTCTCCCAACCTGGTCAGTCTCGAGATATCGCCCTGCGCGGTCTCCGGGTCGTACGGCTGGCCAACCCGAGACCGGATGTTGTTCAGAACCTTCTGCTCCTGAACCCGGGTGAGGCCCTCGACCTGAATCGAGCCAATGGGCCTGTCGAGCAGCGAGTCGGCATCCGGCGCGGCACCATGCGCGGCCGCCGCGACGACCAGCGCCCCAACAAGACCCGACAGAATGGCTTTGATGCGGCCCATGCGGGGCTCGGAGGATACCTGCCCACCACGCGGGGTGCCGCCGGACCGGGCGGGCGGTACCCTGCGCCGCCCGACCGGCAAGGAGCGGCACAATGGCGATGACCCTCGGAGAACTCGCGGATCACCTTGGCGCCAGCCTCGACGGAGATCCGACGCACAACATCACGCGGTGTGCCGGTATTGAATCGGCGACCAGCGATGAATTGACGTTTCTGGCCAATGCCAGATATCGCAGCCATCTGGACACGACCAAGGCTGGTGCCGTGCTGATCAAGCCCGGCATCGAGCGTCCGGAGGGGCTGGCGACACTCACGTGCGACGATCCGTACTTCGCGTTTCGAAACGCCGTGATTGCACTGCAGGGAACCCGCGTGCATCCCGAGCCGCTCGACGGCGACGACGCCGGCCGAAGCAGCCGAGCGGCCATTCACGACACGGCCACAATCGGAGAAGGCACTCGGGTGCACCCGTTTGCGGTGGTGGAGCGGGGCGCGACCATTGGCCGGAACTGCCATCTGTACCCGGGCGTCTGGGTGGGGCCGGAGGCCACGATTGGCGACGACTGCATTCTGTTCCCGAATTCCGTCGTGCATGACTCCTGTGTGCTTGGCGATCGCGTCACGCTTCACTCAGGCACCGTCGTCGGCAATGATGGCTTTGGCTACGCCACCCACGCAGGCGAACACCACAAGATTCCCCAGCACGGCATCGTCGTCATCGAAGACGATGTTGAATTGGGCGGAAACTGCGTCGTCGAGCGAGCCGCGATGGGCGAAACACGCATCGGCCGTGGCACCAAGTTTGCGGATCTCATCTCCATCGGGCACGGCACGACCATCGGGCCGCACTGCCTGCTTGTGTCGCTGGTGGGCGTCGCGGGGTCTGTCAAGATGGGTCACCATGTGGTGCTGGGCGGGCAGGTTGGTGTCGCCGGCCATCTTGAGGTGGGCGACTGTGTGCAAGCGCTTGCCCAGTCGGGCATCGTCACAGACATCGAGTCGGGCACCGCCATCGGCGGCGCCCCTGCGATTTCCGCCGACACAGCCAAGCGGAATGCCCTTGCAGGCACCAATCTGGCGGACCTCTTCAGACGGGTGAAGAAGCTCGAGCGTGCGGCCTCGAAGTCTGCCGGCGAGTGATCTCAGATACGATGCCGGAATGGCCACCATGACTCCGCTGCGGCAAACGCCCTTTCACTCCTTTCACGCCGATCACGGCGCCAAGCTCGTCGACTACACGGGCTGGGATATGCCACTGCACTACGGCTCGATCATTGAAGAGCATCATCAGGTCCGCCGGAGCGGAGGCATGTTCGACGTCTCCCACATGGGCAGGCTTCGGTTCTCCGGGCGAGACGCCCAGCAGTTTCTCGACCGCGTCTGCACTCGGCAGATTGGGGGAATGCAGGAGGGGCAGGTTCGATACGGACTCATCTGCAACGAGCGTGGAGGATGCAAGGACGATGTTCTCGTCTACTGCATCGGCACGTCCGAGTACCTCATGGTCTGCAACGCCGCGAATCGCGAGAAGCTCCTCGCCCACTTTGAAGCGGTTCGCGATGACATGGTGTTCAAGCTTCGCGACGAGACCGAGTCCACGGCGATGGTCGCCGTCCAGGGCCCCAGAGTCATGGACCTGATCGGCCAGTTCTCCAAGGAGATTCCGTCGCTCAAACGCTATCGATTCACGCAGAAGTCGATTCTGATCGCGAAGTTCCTCGTGTCGCGAACCGGCTATACGGGGGAGGACGGCGTGGAGGTGATTCTCCCGAAAATGGTCGCCGGCCAGATGGTCAAAATGCTCCTTGGCAACGTCGATGCCGACGACACAACGGTCCGGCCGTGCGGACTGGGAGCCCGCGACTCGCTCCGCCTGGAGGCGGGCATGGCGTTGTATGGCCATGAGATCACCGAGGACATCGATCCGCTGACCGCCGGCCTGAACTTTGCCGTCAAGCTCGACAAGGGCGCGGCGGATGACACGCCCCGATTCATCGGCCAGGACGCCCTTCAGGCCATCGCCGCCGATGGCGGACCACCCAGACTGCTGACCGGCGTGCTGCTGGAGGGCCGCCGCGCCGCCCGACAAGGCATGGCGGTACGCCGCAACGGCGTGGACATCGGCGCCGTCACCAGCGGCTGCTTCAGCCCGACGCTCAACCGATCCATCGCCATGGCGATCATCGACCGAGATGCCGTCGAACCAGGCACTTCGATTTCCGTTGACCTCGGTCGAGCCGAGGCGGAAGGCGAAACGTCCGCACTTCCATTCCTGAAACGGTAGCTGTCAGGCGACGCGACGCTGTTTGAGCTTGTGCTGGATGCGCCGCAGCGTGTCCATCTCGATCTGCCGCACCCGCTCTCGCGTCAACCCGATCACCACCCCGATCTGCTTGAGTGTCAGCGGCGCCTGGCCTTCCAGGCCGTATCGAAGCCGCAGCACCCGGGCGCCGCGTTCTTCCAGAGTCTCGAGAATCGACAGCACGGCCTTCAACTCCTCAGAGCGTCCAAAGACGGACTCCGGGTCCTCGTTGCGACCGTCGGGAATGACACTGGCGAAGTCCAGGGCCTCGCCGTCTTCCATGGTCGGCGCGTGCGATGCCGAGCGGTGGGCCTGCATCGCCTTGAGAACGATCTCTGCCTTGCGTTGCGGGAGATCCATGAGGTCGGCCATCTCTTCGGTGGTCGGCTGGCGACCCTGCTCATCTTCGAAGACCCGACTGGTCCGCCGCCAGCGTGTGATGAGTTCGACCATGTACGCCGGCACGTGAATGGGATGGCGAGCGTTGATCAGCGTTCGCTTGATGGACTGCTTGATCCACCACGATGCATAGGTCGAGAACCGCGCCCCTTGCGCAGGGTCGAACCCCTCCACGGCACGAATGAGGCCGATGTTGCCTTCCTCGATCAGGTCGCCGATGGGAAGGCCCCGTCTGGTGTAGTTCTTGCTGATGGCTACGACCAGTCGCAGATTGGCGCGAATCATGTGATCCTTGGCCGCCAGATCGTTGTCGTTGATGATTCGCCAGCCCAGTTCCCGCTCCTGCTGTGCTGTCAGCAGTGGAACTTGATTGATATCGCGGAGGTAAACCTCCAGGTTTCGATCGGATGCGTACCGTGCCATAGTGAGCCTGTTCCTGCGAAACCGGGTGCCGCCGCCCCCACATGAGTGCGGCTCGATCGGTGCCTCCAAGCACCCAGCCAACCTCCCGAGCCCCTGAGTGGGCCTCGAGCGGTACACACCCGCTATCGACGTCCGATAGCAACGTGTGACCGTTCCTCGAAATCCGGAGAAACCGAGGACTGGCAGTACAATCGAACCATCAAACAGGCCTCTTGACCGCAATAATGGCCTGTCAAGAAGTCGGTTGTCATCTTTGAATCGCCTGTCCCGCACGGCCGGAATAATCCGAACTTCAGGAGTCCCTTCCCTCCCATGCACCTCGATCTGACTGCGTTCCTGCAGGCGTGGCAACACGACCCCTCGGGGATGGATGTCCGGACCATCGACACCGAGGGCGGCCGGACGGTCCTCCAGGTGCGGGTGTCGCTCGGGGTACTCCAGATGGAGTTGGACGGCCGGCCCGACGGCGGCCACCCCACGGCCCTCGCGGACATCTCGGAGACGACCGGCGAACTCTCCCCCGAGCAGATCCTGCGGCTTCGCGAGGAGATCGCCCAGTTCGATGCCCGCATTCAGGCCCTGCTCATGCTCGGCGACCCGGCTCGGGCCGCTCAGGATGGCGATCACATTCGCCAGATCGGACTGCTTCTGGCTGATCGCACGCATGACGACGCCCTGGCCGTGCAGCATCTCCGGCGTGGCATCACGCTTCGGGCCCGCGCCGCGGCCGAAGCAGCGTTGACCGGAAAGCGGACCGACCTGGCTCGACTGGCGATCGATGATGCCCTGCGAGAGCTTCGCGCATTGATCCCAGCCGAAGCGTGCGCCACCGCCAACGACATTCAGTTGCTGGAAGGCATGCTCGAACTGCTCATCCCCCGGCTCCCGGCATCGCAGCGTGTTGAACTGGAGTCGCGGCTGCAGGACGCGCTACGCGCCGAGAACTACGAACTGGCTGCCATTCTCCGCGACGAACTCCGCCTCATGCGTTGACTACGGCGGGGACGTGCCAAGCTCCGGGTCAATCTTCCGCAGCCGGGCCAGCCTCGCATCAAGCCTGGCCGCATCGGCGCCGGCTCGGCGGAGGACTTCAATAAGCCGCAGGTTGGCCAGACGCCAGCGGGCAGGATCCTCCTCCCGAGGCAACGACGCAATGCGCCGGTACCCCGCGGCCACGTCAGCGAGCACCGCTCGGTTCTCCGAACCGCGGAGGCACTCGCAGCGGCCAAGCACCGCTTCCAGTACCGACGGATCCTCGTCCAGAACGGCGTCGTACCACGCGACGGCGTGCGCGGCCGCGCCGCCCCGAGCCAACAGGCCGGCAACAGCCAGATGCTCGGCCATCGAACCGGCCGGCGGCGGAATGTCGACTGCCCTGATGAGCATCGAAGCCTCAGCCGCCGGGAGCGATCGGGCGTGCAGCAGCAGATCCCGCGTGAAGGCGGCTCCCCCCTCGCGGGCCAACACGGCGACCCCGCTGTAGTCCCCGCCCGCGAGCGCCACGCGGCACAGGAGTCGCCGCCGATCGTCCTGGACCAGCCACGCGAGCGCTGGATCGCGTTCCAGCAGTTCGGTGGCCGCCACAACGCCGCGGGCGTCCAGTTCGTGCTCGACCAGAACCGCCGCCAACGCGGCCGTGACCGGCCTGGCCATCGCTGCCCGCGGCGCATCCCGCGTCTGGGTCGCTGCGGCCAGGGCGGCCGCTCGGGCTTCGCGAAGGATCGCTGCGTCTGACGGATCCCAGACGCCAAGCCGCGAGCGACGCGCCGCGATGATGACGCCGACGTGCGACATGGCCTCGAGATGTGCCGCGCCCCCAGGGGCCACGCCCAGGAGTCGTTCCAGCGCCTCTGCCTCACGCCCCGCCCTCGCTTCAAGCGTGGCAAGCGTTCTGGCCCACGCCGCGGCGTGTCCGCCCAGCTTCGACGCGTGCTCAAGTACCTCCACGGCGGCAGAAGACTCAGACCGCTCTGCGAGCGCGGCGGCAAGGCGGGCAGCCTGATCCCAATGGTGTCCAGACGCTGCGGCGCCCCGTTCGGCCGCCGCCCGCCACGCTGCCATGGCTTCCGCCGGCCGGCCGGCTCGCTCCAGCGCTTCCCCGAGCGCCGCCTGGGCGGCGGCGGCATCGCGCCCCTCGAGCGGCCGCCCGAGCCGCCGCTGCAGCCAGCCGACCGCCGCGGCGGGGGTCCGTGACTGGCGGGACGCAGCGATGACGGCGGCCACATCCAGATCCTCAATGACAGCCCCGTCCAGGTCGGCGGCGCCGCCAACACGGGAGGCCAGATCAAGGGCAAGCGTGAAGGCCGCTTCCGAGGGCATTCCGGTCCGCTCCAGCGCCTGCCGCGCCGGACCGACCATACGCAGCGCTTCGGCGGTGCTGCTCGCACCAGCCATGCTCGACTCTGCGACCATCGCGACCTCCCACGGCGCGCTCGCCGCCTCAACGGCCTTGCGCCACCCATCCCCACCGGCATATCGCGCCAGCACGGCTCGGGCGGCCGCTTGCTCAATCGGCGGCGCGGTGGGATCCTCGGCCACCGCAGCGGCCTCCGCTGCCGCGTCCGCGTCGCCCCGCGCCCACCGAAGATGCGCCGCCATCCGGCGCGACCTGGCGTCCCGGCCAGGCTGAAGATGCGCCGCCGCCTCCGCTGCCAGATCCGGGTCATCGGGCTGCAACAGGAACCCGGCAGCGCAGGCCACCCCGCGGGCATGCCGCCACCGCTCCGCATCAAGACCCACCCGAATGCCAAGGCCCGCGCACGCGCGGAGGTCGGCATCCACGGCCGAAGACACCACAATCGCTTCATCCACCACCGCCATGGCGGACGCCCGCCGCGGCGGGTCCGGCAGCCCGAGCAGGGCCATGTCCACCACCAGATCGTCCGTCCACGCTTCCCCGAGCACGTACTCGAGCAGCGTCAGGCCCGCCGTGACCCGCTGCCGCGGCCCCTCGGCCGAGTCCCAGTCGCTGCGAAGGGCCGCCGGATCAGCCGCCCCCGGATGAGCCCCCCCCGGATCAGCCACCGCCAGACAGGTCGCCATGCATACCACCCCGATCACAGCGAGGACTCCAGGGTGACGTTGGTGCATCCGCCCGCCACCACGGCATTGAAGGTGTCAATGACCTGAGACCACGGTGTTTCAGGGCCCGGCACAATGATGATGGGGTGGTCGGCCAGAAACAGATCACCCCGAGGCACCACGGCGCCTGCAAGGAAGACTCGAAGCTCATCGGGCGTCTGAAGATCGCTCCACGGCCCCTCAACCGTGACCTGCGGCGGCCCGCCCTCGGGACCTGGAAGCACCTGCACCCGAAGCGGCGCCTCCTGCAGGTCCAGCGGGCTCGCGGCGGCCGCGGCGGCAGGCAGGTCGAGCCTGAAGACCTCCTCAGCCGGGCTGAAATCCGTGGCGACCATGAAGTAGACGAGCAGAAGAAAGACCACATCGATCATCGGCGCCATATGCAGGCCGATGCCTCCGCCACGTCTGCGTGTCGCCCTGGCGTGCGGTCTCATGAGCCTCGCTCCCGGGTGGCGGCCAGTTGCGTCTGCACCGGTCCGGCAAGGCCGGCGGCGGCGCCGGCGTCACGGGTCACATCGAGGACCGGCGCTACCACCTGCCAGGCCGCGGTCTGATCGGCGCGAATCTGAACGGTCATCTCGGGCGTGGCGGCGAGCATGGTCGTCAAGGCCGCCCGAAGGGCCGCTCGCCCCGAGCCCCCCGCCGGATAGGCGGTGCCCGCGAGCATGTACTGCGTCGACCCGCCAGCCCCCACCACGCTGACGACGGCCCGCGGGCCCGGTGGCGGAATCATGGTGGCAGGCGGTGTCGGCGCCGGGAGGTCGAGCTTCGGCCTGTCCTCGTCGACAATTCTCGACACAAGCACAAAGAACACGATGAGCAGAAACACGACGTCGATGAGCGGCGTCATGTCTGCTCGAACCGAACTTCGGTCGCGACGTCGACTCACGACGACTCCGCATTCCGTCGCGGGCGGAACCGCCCAAGCAACGCCTCGGCGGCGAGGGTCGCTTCCGCGGTCGTGGCGTCGATGCGTCCACGGAGTACCGCGCAGGCTGCGAGGGACGGAATGGCCACGACAAGACCCCAGAACGTCGTGGTCAGCGCCGTGCCGATGCCTCCGGCAAGCATGACGGGGTCGGCCGCGCCCCCCGAGGCAACGATGGCCGAGAAGGCCAGAATCATGCCGTACACCGTCCCGAACAGTCCGATCATGGGGCTGACCTGTCCGATGATGTTGAGGATCTCGATGCGGCGAAGTCGCGCAACGGTTCGCTCCTCGGACGCCTGCTCAAGGGCTCGAACGACCGCGGTCCATCCATGCGGCGCCTGCTTCATGGCATCGGACATGATGCCCCCGATAAAGCTCTCGCTCGCTGTCGCTCTCCCCAGAGCCTCTCGGAAGCGGTTCGCGTCGATGTCTCCCTGCATGGCCTCAACGAACCCATCGGGCATGATGGAGCCGCGACGATTGTCCATCGCCATGGCGATCGCCAGCCCGATCGCAGTGGCCGACATGCACAGAAGCAGCCACGTAACGCCCGTACCCAGCACTTCGATGTGCCCGTCACCATCACGTGAGACGAAGAACGCCGAGGCGAAACTTCGGACAGACGGTGATGCCGCTGCCGGCGAGGCGGCAAGCAGCAGGAATCCTGCGGTGATGCGATGCACGTTCATTGATCGAGATCCTCCAGACCGACCATGGTCACGGTTCCGTCTCCGTGCGCTTCGTCGATGGCCTGCATGAGAACGGTCGGCGCGTCCGACCCTTCCGATGACAGTTTGATGCAGTTGACCTGAATTGGCCGCGAACCACGCTTCCCGGCTGGATTGAGCCGATCGAGCGCGGCCAGGGTGGCCGCCCGGTCCACCGCCCACCGGCCCCGTCCGTCGAGCCCCTCGCTCAGGAGCAGCACCAGTTCCGGGCGAAGGGCCGCGGCGGTCTGAAAGCCGGCAACGGGATCGGAGCCCTTGCTGAACGGCCGAGCGGTGAGCGTGCGAAGTCGCTGCATGAGTTTCGACGTGTCGCCGGGCGAGGCCGACATGAGGCCCGTCTCGGGAAGCGCGCGAACGTCCTCGCCGGAGAAGCACACCACCGCAAACCGCTGCGTCGGCTGCATCGAGGCCAGCGTCCGCTCGACTTCGTCAAGCACAAACGGCAGCCACGCAACCATGCTTCCGCTGGCGTCGATGAGAAACACGACGGTCCGCGCCGACGCCATCGATTCGCCAGCGAAGCGGGCCGCGGGCGGCGTGAAGGTCGCTGCCCGCGGCGGTCCGGGCACGTGAGGACGTGGCGGCGCCAACTCAGCGAGCGCCGGAACCGGAAGTGGTGCCGGTGCCTGGGCAACATCCGGGGCAGCCCGAAGCGGCATCACCGGCGTCATGGCGACAACTTCCGACGTGACCACCGGCGACGGCAGCCGATCATCGAGCCGAATGATGGACCAGGTCATGATCAGTCCGATACCGATCAAGCCGGCGTGCAGCATGATGCTGACGCCCCATGGGCCCAGTTTCCTGGCAGCCGCGTGCAGGCGGCCCTTCCATGTTGTTCCCGTTCCGATCAAGGTCGCATGGCTCCCGCCGGGGAGCATACGAGACGCCGGGCCGGACCTCCGCGGCTGCTCCCAAAGGGCCTGAACCACTCACACCTCGTCGTACGGCTCGGGGGAGGGCTGCGGCGAGCCAGCCCCCGAGGGCCAGATGATCCGGTCGATCGACAGGCCTCCGGGGCCCTTGATGAGCAGCCCCACGGCCAGGACGAAGAACGCAGCCTGCGCAAACATCACCCGGACCGCGGCCTCGTCTTCGACCCACCACTCAAACGGATTGGTGCCGAACAACCCGGCGTCAACGACAGACGCAAACCAGAAGGATGCTCCAAGCATGACCGCCATGGTGAGCGCGAAGAACCGCGTCAGCAGGCCGATCAGGACGAGCGGCCCGCCCAGAAGCGACGCCACCGCAGCAGCCCACGCCAGTGGCTCGGCAAAGTCCCCCACACCGGCCTCCCGGAGGCTGAGGGCCCACCGCTCGGCGGCGGCCCGCTCGACCGGGCCCGTACTGGCGAATGGGCCGATCGGCTGGAGCGGCGATGCTGCCGCCGACTCGTCGGGGGCCGCCGATGCCTCGGCAGGGGGCGTGGCTTCAGGGGATCTGGCTTCGGAAGATGCGGCTTCCGGAGACGTGGCTGCACGCTCGGCCGGCGCGGCCGCGGGTGCAGCAACCGGAGCGGACCGAAGTGCCACCTCGATCGGGGCCACCGGAACGCCCTCGAGCGAGCGAATCTCCTCAGCCGTAAACGCAACATCCTGGAAGCAGGCATGCCACCCGGAAAAGAAGAAGGCCGTCCCGAGAACCAGTCGTGTCAGCAGCCTGAGAATCCCGGTCCCTGCGGTGGATGTACTCGACATGTGCGAACTCCCGATGTGTGTGGCGGGCCGCGAAACCAGCAAACGAAACCAGCACGCGAAACCAGTAAACAGGGGCCCCACGCCTCCCACCGACCGCCTCCGGGGTGTACTCTCAATCAAACGCGGGCGTGGCGGAATTGGCAGACGCGCTGGTTTTAGGTACCAGTGGGGCAACCCGTGGAGGTTCGAGTCCTCCCGTCCGCATGGTACCCACCTCATGACGAGCGAGGACTCCTCAAGAATGACAGAGTGGACGAGCGACTCATGGCGGGCCCGACCCGCTCGTCACCAGCCCGAGTATCCGGACGAAGCGGCGCTCTCGGAGGCGACCATGGAGTTGGCCGCCATGCCGCCGCTGGTCACCAGTTGGGAGATCGAAGCGCTCAAGCAGCAGCTTGCGGACGCGGCAGCCGGGCGGAGGTTCCTGCTGCAGGGTGGAGACTGCGCCGAGTCGTTCGCCGAATGCACATCCAGTGTCATCATCAACAAGCTCAAGATTCTGCTGCAGATGTCACTGGTCCTCGTGCACGGAACGCACCGGCGGGTCATCCGGGTGGGCCGCTTTGCCGGTCAGTATGCCAAGCCTCGCAGCGAGCCCCTTGAGACCCGCGATGGCCAGCAGTTGCCCAGCTACTACGGCGATATCGTCAACCGACCCGCTTTCGACGATCGCAGCCGCCGCCCGGACCCATGGCGGATGCTCCGCGGATACGAGCGGTCGGCGCTCACCCTGAACTTCATTCGCAGCCTGATCGACGGCGGCTTCGCCGACCTGCACCACCCCGAGTATTGGGAACTCGACTTCGTCGAGCACTCGCCACGGTCCGCGGAGTTTCACGGCATCGTCGAGTCGATCGGCGAGTCGCTCCGATTCATGGAGACGCTGAGCGGCATCTCCGTCTCCGACATCTCGCGAGTCGATTTCTACACGAGCCACGAGGGCCTTCTGCTGCCGTATGAGTCGGCGCTCACCCGCCGCGTCCCACGACGGGACGGGTGGTACAACCTCTCGACGCACTTCCCCTGGATCGGCATGCGAACGGCCGGGCTGGACGATGCGCACGTCGAGTTCTTCCGGGGCATTCGCAACCCAATCGCCATCAAGATCGGCCCGGCGCTGGCGCCAAAGGACATACCGGACTTCGTCGGGCGGCTGGTGGACACGCTCCATCCCGATGACGAACCCGGGCGACTCACGTTCATCCACCGATACGGCGCTGAACGGATTGCCGAACATCTGCCTTCGCTCATCGAAGCGGTCCGGGCGACGGGGCGGACCGTCCTGTTTGTCTGCGACCCGATGCATGGCAATACACGGAAGACCGATGCCGGCATCAAGACCCGCCGATTCGACGACATTCTGAAGGAACTCGAATCAGCAATCGACATTCATGCCAGTTGCCAGTCGACGCTCGGCGGCGTGCACTTTGAACTCACTGGAGAGAACGTCACTGAGTGCACTGGCGGTGCCCGCGGACTCACCGATGACGATCTGCGTGACGGCTACCGCTCACTGGTCGATCCGAGACTCAATTACGAGCAGGCACTCGAGATGGCGATGTTGATCGCGCGGCGGCTCGCGCCGGCGAAGGACTGACCTTCTTCAGAACCAGGTCTTCTCGCCGAGCATGTAGGTCGCGTAGAAGTCTTCATCCGACTTCGTCAGGTACATGATGCCCTCGATCAGGCCGATGACGCTCATGACCCCAGCGCCAATGCCGCAGGTCAGAATCGAGACAAGCAGCATGACCAAGCCCGCGCCGGTGTACCCAAGCACGAACTTGTGAATGCCCAGCGCCCCGAGCACGATGCCCAGCACGCCAGCAAGAACCTTCTTGCCGTTCACATCCTGCTGATTGAATCCTGTTCCGTCGATGGTCATCGTCCGATCATCCTTATGTCCCGGCCCCAGAGGCTCATGTCATCGCTCCGAAGATCGCGAGCGGCCCAGCGAAGAACAGGGCTGAACCCACCGTCGTCTCACTCGCTCCCCCTTCTGCAACTGAACGGCGTGCACCGAGACGAACGATGCCTCAACCACACGATACAGCACCGCGGCCTGAGGGGGCCTGACTCGTCGTGGCGGCCGCTCAGGGGCCGTATGGCCAGCCTGAGCCCCACGCCAACTGCGAATCCGGCGATGACTGCCCCCCAGTTACGCCGCTGTCACCGGGACGGGCCTCTGGCTCGGTGGTGGCGGCGGTAACGATGACGCCCCCCGCCACGTGCTGAAAAGCCGACCGCGGCGTCGGTCCCTGGCGAAGCCAGGCCCCTCCGCCCATGCCCGCAACCAGCGAAGCGTCCGGTACGCCGATCGCGATGCCCGCTTGCCCTGACTCAACCGCCATCCGGGAACGCCTCCCTCGCTCGCTCGCAGCCCTTGCCCGTGAGCGCTACAATCCGCCCCCATGACGCCGTCCACCATGAAGCAAGTCGCCATCACCGGCATCGGTCCGGTCACGGCATTGGGCATCGGCATCGAGCCGCTCTGGGACGCCTTGACGGAAGGCCGCACCGGCATTCGCCCAACCGAGGCATTTGACGGAAGCGGGTGGGGGTGCCCGTTCGCCGGCGAACTTCCAGCGGACGAGTTCTCCATTCGCAAACTTGTCCCCAAGCACTATCGCAAGGCGACCAAGGTGATGTGCCGCGACATCGAGCTCGCGGTTGCGGCAGCACTCGCGGCGACCGCGGACGCTCACATCGTCACAGCCGGAGGCGGCGAAGGCGACATCACCATCTCGCCGGCTCGCATGGGATGCCACATCGGCGCAGGCCTCATCTGCGCTGACGTCAATGAACTTGGCGCGGCCCTGGTGACCAGCCGCGACACGGACGGCGCGTTTGACCTGCACCATTGGGGGCGAGCGGGCATGGAGAACCTCACGCCGCTGTGGCTGCTGAAGTACCTGCCGAACATGCTCGCCTGCCACGTCACGATCGTGCATGACTGCCGCGGGCCCAGCAACACCATCACGTGCTGGGAGTCGAGTGCCCCACTCTCCCTGGCGGAGTCCATGCGGGTCATTCAACGAGGCGCCGCAGACGCATGCCTGACCGGCGGCGTCGAGAGCCGGCTCAACGTGCTGGCGACCTGGCGGCAGCAGTGCGCCGGCCGACTCACGTCCGCAACATCCGATGAAGACCCCGCGAGCCTGGTCCGCCCGTTCGACCCGACGGCCAGCGGCACCGTCCTTGGGGAAGGCGGCGGCATACTCGTACTCGAGTCGAGAGACCACGCGGCTGCCCGCGGCGGCGACATCAAGGCGATCGTCTCGGGCCTGGGGTGCACCCAGAGCATCTGTGACGATGTCCTGACTCATGCTTGCCCTGAGGCGATCGGTGATGCCATCACGCAGGCCCTGCATCAGGCGGGCCTCAACGCCGCCGATCTGGACGCCGTCGTGCCCATGGGACTCGGCATCCCGGGCATTGATAGCGCCGAACTTGGCGGCCTGACCCAGGCACTCGGACATGCAGACCTGCCGCGGGTGCTTCTCACGCCCACCACGGGCAACTGCTGCGCCGGGCAGGGTGCCGTGCAACTGGCCGCCGCTGCCCACTGCATCGACCAGCAGGCCCTGCCCTCCGGTTCCGCAGACCTGAATCATGTACTCGTGCTGACAGCCAGTCAGGGCGGTCAGAACACAGCGACCATTCTGTCGCGGGAGGCGGGCGCATGAGCCGCAAACGCGTCGTCGTCACGGGCTCCGGGTGGATCACCCCCATGGGGCACGACATTGAGTCGGTCTGGAAGCGTCTGGTCGCGGGCGAGACGGCCGTAGCGCCGATCGACCGGTTCGACGCCTCTACGTTCCCGACAAGTTTCGCCAATCAGGTTCGGGACTACGACTGGACCACGTACGTCGACCAGGCCGCTCGCCACGGCTCGCCGGGCATGCACACGGCCTTTGCGTTGGGCGCAGCGAGGCAGGCGTGGGAGTCTGCCGGGTTGGGAGACGCGGCCGGCCTGGACAGGCGGCGATGCGGCCTGTATCTGGGATCTGGCGAAGGCGTTCTGGACTTTGATTCGTACCAGCGAACCAGCCTCTCGGCGTGGACGGGCGAGGCCATCGACGATGGCGCATGGCTCGAAGCAGCCAAGGAACACATCGCCTGCGGCTACGAGGTGGCGCAGGAACCCAACGAGCCCATCGCGCACATCGCGCGGGAGTTCGGTCTGCGAGGCCCCGCCTTCAACTGCCTGACGGCGTGCGCTGCAAGCACGCAGGCCATCGGCGAAGCGTGCGACATCCTGCAGCGGGGCGACGCCGACGTCATGGTCAGCGGCGGCACTCACACCATGCTGCATGTCCTGGGCATTACCGGGTTCAATCGACTGACCGCTCTGTCGACACGGAGCGACGACTACCAGCACGCTTCACGCCCCTTTACGCGGTCGCGTGACGGCTTCGTGATGGGCGAGGGATCCGGTGTGATCGTGCTCGAGACGCTCGCGCACGCCGAGGCCCGGGGCGCGACGATCCTCGCGGAGATCACCGGATACGGTTCGAGTGCCGACGCGTATCGCATCACCGACATCCACCCCGAGGGACAGGGCCCCGCAGCCGCGATGCACGCCGCGCTCTCGCAGGCGGGCATCGACCCGTCCGCCACCGACGCGGACGGCCGACCGGGCGTCCACTACATCTCCGCGCACGGCACGGGAACGCAGGAGAACGATTCCATTGAGACGCGGGCCGTCAAACGGGTGTTCGGCGACCATGCGGCGGCCATTCCGATGACGAGCATCAAGTCGATGATGGGGCACCTCATCTGCGCCGCGGGCGCCGTGGAACTCATCACGTGCCTGCTCATCATGCGGGACGGCGTGATTCCCCCGACCATTAACCTGACCGACCCTGATCCGGATCTGGATCTGGACTACGTTCCAAACACCGCTCGGCACGCCTCCGTGGAGGTCTGCCTCAGCAACTCCTTCGGGTTCGGTGGGCAGAACGACACGCTGGTGGCCCGAAGGTCGACCTGAGCCGGTCGCTCGATCCGCCCAAAAACAGGCCCGGATCCCCCGAAGGAGCGGTAGACTGGGGTCTCTCGTGCCCACGTGGGGGCCGCGGGGAGTACCTCACAATGCACCGATCCACCTACCTCTCACTCCTGACGCTGCTCACTGCAGCGAGTGTGGCGTGGGCCGGACGGATCGGCACCCAGCGAACGACCCCTACCGCGCCAGCGGGCATCGCCGCCCGCATGGCCAGGCCGGCGCCGGACCGCGCGCTGCCCCCGAGCGACCCGCAACTTGAAGAACGACTGGTTGGCAGTGATCTGGCGGATCGCTTTGGCTTCAGCCTCGACCTGTTCGGGGATCGACTGCTGGTGGGCATTCCGGGCCAGAGCACGGCGTCGCCTGAGCACGGCGGCGTGGACGGGTTCCGGCCCGCAACGGTTGGAGGGTGGACGCCGGATGCCCTGAACGCAAGCGTCTCACCGGCGGAGGGCGACCGGCTGGGATACGCCATCGACGTCGATGGCGATCTGCAAGACGCCTATACGGCAGTCGTGGGCGCCCCCGGCACAGACTGGTTCGTCGACGACTCCACCGGCGCGGTCTATCTGTGGGAGGACACCTCCGGCGCCTGGTCGCTGAAGCACCGTCTGGATCCTTTCGACCTGGACGGTGATCAACCCGCTCAGGCCGCGGACATCTTTGCCGCCGCGGAAGTCGATCCCATTGGGGGTGAGTTCGGCCGCTCGGTCGCCATTGACGGCGACCTGATCGCCGTGGGCATGCCCTACGCGTCGGCAGCCCCCTCTCTGGGCGCGCCCCTGCTTCAGGAAGCGGGCGCGGTCGTGGTGTACCGGCGGGAGTCCGGGCAGTGGGAGTTGGACGCAGTCATCGCTCGCGCTGACACCAGGGCCTGCGCAGATGACATTCACCAGCTCGACTACTTCGGCGCCTCCGTGGCGTTGCATGGGGATCATCTTGTCGTCGGAACACCGCTCGCGGACGACCCCAGGATGACCGAGACGGGCGCCTGCTACGTCGACTCTGCGCCGACAGACGGCATCTGGGATATCCAGCTCGATACGTCCGAGGATGCGTGCAACACCCTGGCTTTGGGCGGCGACGCAGTCTGGCTTCCCGGGCAGACCGTGACCAATCCGCTGATTGACACGACGACGCTGGACAGCCTGGACGGCGCCTGCTGCTACTACACCAGCGAGTATCAGTGCCAATGGATGGATCCGGCAAGCCCGGTCCCGCCGACCTTGATGTCGCAGCAGGACTGCGAGTTGGTGTACGACGGCGTCTGGATTCAAGGTCAGGATCCGGCGGACATCGACTGCCCGATCGAAGACAACACGCACCTCACCGACAACGTCGGGGTCGTCGATGTGTTCAGGCGAGACGCTGCCTCTGATTCGTGGATTCACCTCACGACGCTTCGGCCCCCACAGGACGCCAGCCTCGCCTTCGACTACGCCACACCGGAGAGTTGGTTTGGCCACTCCGTCGCCATGAGTGGCTCCACGATTGCCGTCGGCCAACCCGGTTGGAGTCGACCGCTGGAGGCCGATCCCTGGGAAGCCGGTGGCCGAGGCATGGCATGGGCCTTCGAGCGGTTCGATGCGCAGGACACGGCGTGGAGCGTCGTCACGGCCCTGGATCCCAACATTGCCAATCCGCCCCTGTGCACCCTGGTGGCGCCGCTCAGCGACGGCGCGCGATACGGCTGGTCGATCGACGTCACCGCGTGTCACATCGCCGTCGGGGCGCCTGGCGGGGACTACAGCATCGCGTCCGAGGAAGGTGGCGTGTACATCTGGGATCACCTGGATCACGGGCAATGGAGCCACCCCACCACCATCAATCCGGGCGTCCCTGCCTGCGATGACTACAACGACTTCAATCCACCGCTGAGCCCGGTCCACTTCGTCCAGTCCGCGGTGGGAACCCCGGGCGATCAGTGGGGACGGGACGTTGCTGTCCGTGACCGCGTCCTCATGATGGGTGGATGGTTGTACGACACCATTGAGGCCGATGTCGGCGCAGCCGAACGGTGGATGCTGGACTGCCCGTGCCAAGCGCCGAGCGGACCCGACGACGACTGCGACGAAGATGGGTGCAGTGACGTCTGGCAGATTTCAGTGGACCCCACGCTGGACCGTGGCGGCTCGTGCAGCGTTCTGGACTCCAACGGCTATCCCGCTCCGGACGGGCTGCTTGATGTCTGCCAGATGGGCAAGCACCCGGCGGCCATCACGCTTTCGGCAGCGGAACGCGGCCTTGCGACCGGCCACACCCACGCCTACACGATCAATTCGATCGACGCGCCGGCGACGGAGGAGACGTGGAACGAAGCCCGAAACGACCCCATAATCCGCCACACCGCTGGCGTGGAACTTGCCAGCCTGTCACGGTTTCTTGAGGCCTACTTTGTAGACATTCGCCTCGACTGGGACTTCGCCGTCGACGGATCGCTCTGGCTGGGCGGCTACGACGATCCGCCCTGGACGTGGGTCGACGGCGAGGCCTGGTTCTGGGATGCGTGGCTCCCTGGGGAGCCCGGTCTGGGCGCTGACCTGCAACTTCTGGCGTCCGAAGACGACGTGACGTGGACCTGGTCGGCAGGCACCCTGGCCACAGGCGGGCACCTGATCGAGTTCGACTCAGACTGCAACAGCAATGACCTGCTCGATGCGTGGGACATCCGGGCCGCGCTCATTGAAGATGGCGTCATTCTGGACTGCGATGACGACTGCCGCATCGACAGTTGTCAGATCGAAGACGGCACCCGCGCTGACTGCAACGGCAATGGCATCCCGGATCGCTGCGACCTCTCAACCGGCCAGAGTCAGGACTGCAATGGCAATGATGTGCCCGACACCTGCGATGTGACGTCCGGCTTCAGCGACGACTGCAACGCGAACGACATCCCCGACGAATGCGACACCCCGGCGGACCTACAGATCTGCGACGCGATTGTGATCAACGAGGTCCTCGTCGCTCCGGCCAGCGACGCCAATGGCGACGGCGTGTTCAGTGCCACGGAAGATCAGTGTGTCGAGATCGTCAACAACTCCGCGGTCGACATCAATCTGCTCAACTGGGCCGTCCTGCTCGACGGAACGACTCCGTGGCACGAGTTCTCCAGTTCCATCACCATTGAGGCGCACTGCGCCATTCTGATTTTCGGCGGAGGCAGTCCGGACGACGCCATCTTCCCGGACGGCATTCAAGTGCTGACCGCGACCAACGGTCAGTTCGTGCAACTTCCCGTGCCCGACACCGGAGCCACAAACACGCTCTCACTCCGGGACGACTTTGGTGACGAGCAGGACAACGTCACCTGGGGACCCGATGCCTCGGCCGGCGGCGCAAGCATGGCAAGGTGCCCGGACGTCTTCGGTGACGCCGTGCTCATACCGCACGACGATTGCACATCACACCTGATGTCGCTTGGCCTTCATGTCGACCTGACACAGTTCCCTTGCAGTGAGATCGACACCGACGGCGACGGTGTTCCGGACGCTGATGACAACTGCCCGAACACCCAGAATGCCGATCAGGACGATTGTGATGCTGATGGCATCGGGGACGCATGCGACACCGTCACCGATTGCGACTTCAACGGCGTCGATGACCTGTGCCAGATTCTCGGCAATCCGGCGCTCGACTGTGACGCCAATGGCATCATTGACGTCTGCGACGTCATCGGCGATGGCACCGCGGATTGCAACGACAACGGCATACTCGACACTTGTGAACTCGATGGCGCCCCGTCGATCGACTGCGACGACAATGGGATCATCGACACATGCGACATCGTCGATGGCACGCATGTTGACTGCAACGGCAACAGCATTCCCGACTCGTGTGACATCCTGAACGGAGTTCCGGACTGCAACACCAATGGTGTCCCAGACGCCTGCGACATCCTGGACGGGACCAGCCTTGACCTCAACGGCGACGGCGTTCCCGACGAATGTGAGTTCCTCGACCCGTGCGACCTCGACAACGACGGAACTCCAGAGGACCTCGTCAGTGGCACGCTGATGATCATCAGCTACTTCGGCTGCCCATCCGCGCCCGAGTGCCCAGTCGGCTACACGGGCCAAGGTGACTACGACGAAGACGGGGACGTCGACGTCGACGACATGCTCGGATTCACTCAGAATCCGGATTGCACCGAATAGCGCGGCCGCTACGCCGCCAGCGCTGCAGCGATATCGACGATCAGCACTTCCAGCATGCGGTCGGGCTTGCCGATGCCCTGCCGCAGCCGCTGCTGGCTCCGAAGGGCGTCGCCGAGCAGGCGGGCCAGCGTTTCGGGAGTAACCCGCTGCGCCACGGTGAGCGTGGCATCGCCAGCCGGGCCCCACAACTTGAGATCCTTGCGGATCTGTTGGGGCGACATCCCTGAACCACGCATCCTCGCTGCCGCGTGCAGACGCCGCAGCATGTCCGTGACCGCCCACGCCACCAGCACATCACTCTGCCGAGAAACTCCAAGGAGTTCATGAAGCGTCGCCAGACCTCGGGCGGCGCCGCCGCCGAGCACGGCGTCCTGAATGACCCACGCCTTCTCCTCACGGCTCAGTGGAACCGCCTCATCCACAAGCGTGGTGTCGATCGTGCCGCCCTCGCCGCACATCGCTGCAAGTTTGGCCAGTTCGGCATCGAGCCTCGCCAGATGGCATCCCACGCGGCGAACCAGTCGGTCCGCGGCCCCGCGGTCAATCTCCGCGCCGTGCGCCTTGCCAACTCGGCCCTGCACCCATCGCAGGGTGTCGGCGGGTCCAAGCGACTTGATCCGGTGCACCGTGCCCACCCGCTCAATCGCCGCGTCGATCTTGCCCTTACGCCAGATGTCGGCGCGAAGCAGCAGCGTGGCATCTTCGCACGGCGCCGACACATACTTCTCAAAGAGGGGACGCGCCTTGTTGGATCCATCGACTTTGGCGGCGAGCAAGCGGTCAGCCTTGTCCACCACGACCACTTTGTGCTGCTGCAACAAGCCGAACGTCCGAAGCTCGTCCAGAATCTCGGCGGGTGATGCCGAGTCGCCGTCAAAGTCGAACCGTTCCACCTCGCCGTGGGCCTCTTCCAGGGCGGCCATCACCTGCCGCGTGTAATACGGCACCAGGAACGCGTCGTCACCGACGAGCGTAATCACACGCATGGAGGCGTCGAACTTCGGTGCGGCCATGGCTGAGCGAGAGCCTAGCAGGCCGCGGCGATCGATTTGGACGTACGCTCTACCCCCATGCTGGTACTGGAGGTCATCGAGGGTCCGGACCGAGGGCGGTGTTTCCCTTTGCCGCCGGGCGAGCCCCAACTGCTCGGCCGTTCGTCCGAGGCGGTCCCGCTCACCGACCCGGCTGTCAGCCGACGCCACGCCGAACTCACGCCCGAGGGGGATCGGTGGATGCTCCGGGATCTTGCATCCTCAAACGGCACGTTTCTCAATGGCATCGTGGCCACCGGGAGGACGCTGATCGGCGAGGGCGACACGATCGGAATCGGCCGCACCCGCATGCGGGTCGCCAGTCGCGCTGCGTTTCTGGCTGGTCCCGCCCGCGACATCCCTGCCGACCGCAGCGGGCCGCCTGCCCCGGTCCTCCCGGACACCGACGCTGGCCGCGCGGCAGCCCTGTCACTGCTCTGGTCGATCGCGGCAGATCCGCCAGCGAGCGACGCCGCGTTGCAGCAACGCATCGCCGCAGCACTCGGCGGCACGGTCGGCGGCGATTCGGCCCTGCATGTACCCACGCGGAACGGGGGCTTGACGATCGAGTGTGCGGCCCAGCCCCCGGAGTGGGCCTCCCCGCTCAGCCACCTGGCGGTCTGGCTCAGCGAAACCGTGTCCGACGCGGCGCTCGCCGCCGACCGCCAGCGGCTGGCCGCCATGGGCGACACCGTGGCCGTCGTCAGCCATGCCGTCAAGAACATCCTGCAGGGCCTGCAGGGCGGGGCCGGGGCCATCGAACTGGCCCTCAACCGAGGTGATCTGGATCTGGCCCGCGAAGGATGGCCCATTCTCGCCCGCAACATGGACCGCATCCACGACCTCACCTTCAACATGCTCGCGTGGTCCCGCACGCAGCATCTGGATCTGGAGCCCGGGAGCCTGCAGGAACTCCTGGCGGATGTCCGCGCCCTTCAGGCCCCCATCTTTGAGCAGCGGCGGGTGCGGCTGGATACCGCGTGCGAGCCCATACCGGACGTGCCTTTCGACGCTGCAGCGATGCATCAGGCCGTCCTCAATCTGGTGGTCAACGCGCTGGAGGCGGCGCCGCCGCGGACCGGGACCGTCCGAATGACGGCAACGCTGGACGGCGCCGAAGCCGTGATCGGCGTCGAAGACAACGGGCCGGGCGTGCCCGAGGACGCCATCGAAAGCATTTTCGAGCCCTTCGCGTCAAGCCGGGGCCAGCGGGGGACCGGCCTGGGGCTGGCCGTGACCCGTCGAATCGCCGACGCGCACAACGGCCGCGTCGTCCTCACGGTGGGTCCCGACCAGACGACCCGATTTGAGATCCGGCTCCCGGCGGCAACCCGCCACGCCGATCCGGGCGACACCGACATGGCGCCACCGCTGGTCACCGACCCCGACGAGTTCGGTCCCGACGAGTCGGAACACTGAGCACGCCCCAAACCCGCCCGCCAACCCGACGTATCATGCCCGCTCTTCCCGGGCGAAGCGGTCCACATCGGTCCACCATCGCCCCCGACACAGGATGCACGAACCGAGATGCACACCGCGGCACCGCACCCGCTCTCAATGATGCCCCCCGCCATGGCGGCGGGCTCCTATCAACGAACTCGAGAAATGACGCTGGACGAGTTGCTGCTCGAGAACCGTGTCATCTTCCTCGTGGGCGAGATCAATCATGCCTCAGCAGCCCGCGTCATGATGCAGATGCTGTACCTGGAGGATCAAAAGAAGGGTCAGCCGATCAACTTCTACATCAACAGCCCGGGCGGGGCAGTCGACGACACACTCGCGCTCTACGACACGATGCGGTTCATCTCCAGCGATGTCGCCACCTACTGCATCGGCCGGGCGTACAGCGGCGGGGCCGTGCTGCTGGCCGCGGGCGAAGACGGCATGCGGCACATCCTTCCTCACGCCAAGGTGATGATCCACCAGCCCTATGGAGGGGTGACCGGCCAGACGACCGACGTCAAGATTCAGGCCGAGGAGATCATCAAATCGAAGGAAACGCTCAATCGGATCCTCGCCGAGCACACGGGCCAGTCCTATGAGACGGTCTCGGCCGACTCCGAGCGAGACAAGTACTTCAGGGCCGATGAGGCGAAGGCCTACGGCTTGGTCGATGAAGTGTGCGAATTGCCTGAACCCAAGAAGAAGACGAAGAAGGACGCCTGAGCCATGTCACAGTTGATCCCCATCGTCATCGAGAAAGAAGGCCGCGGTGAGCGGGCCTACGACATCTATTCGCGGCTCCTCAAGGACCGCATCATCTTCCTGGCCGGCCCGGTCACCGACGAGTCGACGAATCTGATCGTGGCGCAGATGCTTTTCCTCGCCAACGAGGACCCCGACGCCGACATCAACCTGTACGTCAGCTCGCCAGGCGGCAGTGTCACGGCCGGTCTGGGCGTCATCGACACGATGAACTTCGTGCCCTGCGACGTCGCGACCTTCGTCATTGGCCAGGCCGCTTCGATGGGTTCGCTCATCGCCTGCTCCGGCGCCAAAGAGAAACGGTGCACGCTCCCGCACGCCAAGAACCTCATGCACCAGCCGCTGCTGGCTGGCGTGCTGGAAGGTCAAGCGACGGACCTTGAGATCGAGGCCCGTGAAATGGTCCGGCTTCGCGATGTGCTGTATGGCATCTACGCCGACGCCACCGGCCGCACCATGGAGCAGATCGCCGACGATTGCGAGCGAAACTGCTGGCTCGATGCGGAAGGCATGGCCGAGTACGGGCTGGTTGATCGCATCATCGAGCGGCTGCCGACCGGAGACGAGTAGTGCGTCCGGCGGGTGTGCTGACGCTCGCGGCGGTGGTGATGCTGTCGACTGGATGCGATTCGCGTTCCCGCCGGGCAAGTGCCAGGCTTCGCACCGAGAATGCTGCGCTCCAGCAGCAACTCGAGGCGATGTCGGCGAGGACTCGCGAACTCGAGATCGGGCTCCGGGCTGCGGAAGCCTCCGCAGGCGAAATGCCCGGGACCCGAGTGGCCGCGCCCAGGGTAACCGCCATCGCGGTGTCGCCCATGAGTGGATTCGAGCCCGGCGCGTCGCCCGACTCGACGGTGCTGGAGGTTCATGTCACGGCCATGGACGGACGCCAGCGGCCCGTGCAGTTGGTCGGCCCCCTGCGGGCGCAGGTTCTGCGCCCGATCCCCGATCAGCCCCCGAGCGTGCTTGCCGAAGTCGTGCTTGACCCGGAAACCGTGCGTGATGCCTGGCGGGGCAGCCTGTTCGGAGCGACCTATCTGATCCCCATTGATCTGGAAACAAATGCGCTCCCGACGTCCACGCCTCTGCTCGTCCACGTCTTTCACGAGGACCTGACCACCGGCACCCGCCTTGAGGCCACCGGCGGCGTTGCCCACCAGCCCTCCACCAGCCAACCATGAAGGATCGCACGGATACACTTCCATCCATGCGATGGATCCTCCTGCTGCTTCTGGCTGCCCCTCTGTGTGGGTGTTACCGGCCACTCTTTGACGAGAAGTTGCCCCGGCACCAGTACGAGCAGTACGACACCGCCCGCGAAGGATCCACGCCGACGGAAGAGTACGACCTCTTTGGAAACCCACAACCGACCCTGCGAGCCCGCCTGAGCGACCGATGAAGCACACGAATCGCGCGGATCATGCTCATCGTGCGGCAGATCGGGGCACCGAACCGGATTCGATGCCCTCCGCCATTCAAGTGGGCTGGGGGGGGCTGGCCGATAGACCGACAGAGGGACATGGACGGCCCCCTGCCATGACAACGCACCAGCACACACCATCATCAGGTGGCCCCAGCCGCCGCACGCAGTTTGTCCTCGCCGCATTCGCGGTGGGTATGACCGTGGTTATGGGGCTGCTCGCTCTGGATACGCCCCGGCCTGCCGGCGGCTTCCCGCTGACCAAGATCACGACATTTGACGACCGGCCCGAGTCGGCCGAAGACCTGCTTTTCTCAGCCGGAGAAACGCTGGACCGCGACCGCTGGAGTGGCATCGTGATCCACCACCTCGGGGAGCCCTTCGGCACGCCCGAGTCCATTCACCGCCAGCACCTCTCGTGGGGCTATCAGGGCCTCGGCTACCACTTTCTTGTGGGCAATGGCAACGGGCTGGCCAATGGCGAGATTCACGTGGGTTATCGATGGATCGAGCAGTTGCCCGGCGCGCACGTCGTGGGTGACGCCGGAAAGATTCACAATGAACGGTCCATCGGCATCTGCCTGATCGGCAATGGTGACCGGCAGCCCTACTCCGACCGCCAGATCAGGCATCTGGTGCGGCTGGTCCAACGCCTCCAGCAGGAGTGTGGGATTCCGGCGAACGCAGTTCAACTGCACGCCGACCTCGCCTCCACGCTCACGTCCCCCGGACGACTCTTCCCGGAGGCCGATTTCCGGGCCCAATTGCTCGACGCGCCGCATTGAGGCACTGAGCCCTCCCGGCTATCCTCCACCCCCTCCACCCCGATCTCACCGAGGGCTGGGGCGAACGATCCGATGGCGCACCCACGAAAAATCGCCGGCTTCAACGTGCTCGCTGGAATTGGCGAAGGCGCCCGGTCCACCATCTATGCGGTTCAGGACCCGAAATCCAAGCAGGTGTGGGCCCTCAAGTACGTTGAGATTCGGGACGCGAAGGACGACCGCTTCATCGAGCAGGCCCAGCGTGAATATGCCATCGGGACCAAGCTGGACCACGTCGGCATTCGCAAGATCCAGAAGATCGTCAAGCAACGCAAGCGATTCAAATTGCACAGTGTGGCGCTCATCATGGAGTTGATTGACGCCAACACGCTGGACCAGCAGTTGCCCCGCTCCTACGGCAAAGCCTGCCAGGTGTTTTTTCAGGTCGCCGATGCACTGGCGCATATGCATGAAAAGGGCTTCGTGCACGCAGACATGAAGCCAACGAACGTCCTCATTACGGAGCACGATGCGGTCAAGGTCATCGATCTCGGTCAGGCCTGCCCGATCGGCACCATCAAGAAGCGTATTCAGGGAACGCCCGGATACATGGCCCCCGAGCAGGCGTGCCGCGAGGCCATCGACGAGCGAACCGACATCTTCAATCTCGGCGCCATGATGTACTGGGTGCTGGTCCGAGAGGTCATCCCCACGGCCATGCCACCGGCTGGTGGGGATCCGACACTGCTCTCGACCCTTGACGTCTCGGAGATTCCCGAGCCGCAGCCTCCACATGAGGCCAATCCGATGATCCCGGAGTCGCTCTCCGAACTCATTCTGGAGTGCGTGGCGAAGGACCGGGCCGACCGCCCGGCCACCATGAACGAAGTCGTGCATCGCCTGCGAGCGCTCGCCATGACGCCGGATCGCTCGCGGACCTCCGGATCCTCCCATGCAGAATGACGACGAGGTCTGTCTCTGCTTCCACGTTTCACAACGCAAGTTGATCGCCTATCTCCGCCGAACGAAGCCCCGTGTCGCCTCCCAACTGGCCCAGTGCCTGGATGCGGGAACGGGCTGCGGCTGGTGCCGCCCCTTCCTGAACAAGCTGCATCAGCAGTGGCAGCAGGGCGAGCCCATGGGCCTCACGGTGGGCCGGGCGTCCTATGCGGAAGGCCGGGATCGTCACCGAGCGAAGTCCGAGGACCGCGATCAAGGATGATCAGCGACCGCGGCCCCCGCTGCCAGCGATCGCATCCACCCGCCGCCCACTGAACCTCGGCCACACCCCCGGCGGTCACCCGCAGCGTCCCCGCTGCCACCCTACGAGCGATCCCCCGGCCGCCACTGACCTCCCCCACGTCCACCCGGAGCCAGCGAGGATGGTGGTCCGGCCTGCGAATCGCCGCAATGCGGTCCCCGGCAGCCGCACCGTCGGGCCGCCGCTCGCACCGCAGGCTCCACAGGGGCGAGCCGCCGCCCGAATCCCGAGCGACCAGCACATCCCAGTGCACCGACCCGGACGGGAGGGTGTGCGCGAGGACGACCATCGGCACAGGCCGCAGGCCCGGCGAAACCGGCCAGGCCAGAGCCGGGTTGTCCACGGGTGCTCCACCAAGTTCGCAGGAATTCACGAGTTGGGCCGCTCCCATTCGTATCATGCCCTGCGTGAATGTACCTCATCGAATCACCGTCGTCCTCGCGGGCCTGCTCCTGGGCAGCACCCTCGTGGCCTGCACCACCACCGTTCCAAGCCAGGCCCTCCGTCGAAAGGGAGAGAAGGCCATGTCGATCAACGACTGGCCGTCGGCCATCGACTGGTACGGGCAACTCGTTGCGCGTGACCAGACCGACTGGCGGTCTCAGGCCGCGCTCGGCCAGGCCGCGCTGGAGTCGGGCGACCTGACGCTCGCCAGACGATCCCTCGAGATCGCCTCGGCGCTTCAGCCAGCCAACGCCCGCATCGCAGCGGACCTCGCCGACACGCTGGAGCAGCAGGAAGCATGGAACGATCTCTTCGCCTACCTGCACGATCGAGCCACCACGACTTCGACGGCGGCGGACTGGCTGCGGCTGGCGCGTGCCGCTGTTGAAGCAGACGATCCGGATACGGCAAGGCAGTCCATTCGAACCGCATTGGCGGTCGACGCAGGCGAAGACGTCGTCCCGTACCTGCAAGCGGCACGCCTCTCGCTCCGGCTTGGAGAACGGTCCGAGGCCATTCGCGCCCTGTCGCTTGCGTGGGATCTCGATCCCACCGACCCCGACGTCCGAGCCGCGCTGCTGGATCTCGGAGTCGTTCCGGGGCCGACCCTGCACCTGACGACCGGCGGATGAGTTCAACCACCCCCGGCCCGACGGCGACGCTGCTCGAGCAACTCGGCGGCCTTCATGATGCATCACGGCTCCGACTGATGGTGCTCCTGGACGCGCACGAACTGGCCGTCGGGGAACTCGCGGCGGCCATTCAGGCGCCGCAGTCCACAGTGTCGCGGCATCTCAAGAGGCTCATCGACGCCGGGTGGATCCAGCGGCGGAGCGTGGGCCCGCAGTCCCTCTACCGCGTTTCCTCGGATGACCTGGATGACCGGGCGCGAAGCCTCTGGTCCGTCGCGGCGGCGGGACTCCGGGGCGAGCCCACCCACGCGGAGGACCTCCGCCGAGTCGACGAGATACTCTCGCAGCGCAAGACCGACACGCGGGCGTTTTTCGGAGCCACCGGAGCCGACTGGGCCGAGGTCCGTGAGCAGCTCTTTGGAACCACGCTCACGCACGCCTGCATTCCCGCCATGCTCGATCCGGACTGGGTCGTGGCCGATCTGGGATGCGGAACGGGTCAGCTCGCCGCGGCCATCGGCCCGTGGGTCGGCCGAATTGAAGCCGTCGATCGCGAGCCGGCGATGCTCGAAGCCGCCAGACGACGGCTGGCCGATCTGGACAACGTCAGGTTTCACGAGGCCGACATGCACGCGGCGGCCCTGCCCGCAGGCTCGGTCGATCTGGCCGTCATGTCGCTGGTCCTGCACCACGTCGAGGCCCCTGCAGACGCCATCAACGCTGCCGCAACCATGCTGCGACCCGGCGGCAGACTGCTCATCGTCGACATGGTGCAACACGACCGAACGGAGTACCGCGACACCATGGGCCATGTGCATCTGGGGTTCACGCGAGATGAGATCGCCGCGTGGTGCGATCAGGCAGGCGTGACGCTCCAACGCTTTGAGGTGCTCCGGCCCGACCCGGACGCAAAGGGGCCCGGGCTGTTTGCCGCCACCGCTCGTGCCGAGACGGCCCCGCCTGCGTAAGCCTCAACGGGCGAGGTGTTCACTCGCTGCCGACCTCGCCGTCGAGACGCAGAGGCGGCGCCCAGACGTCGTCAAGCATTCCGACGAAGCTCTCGTCGGCACCGCCCGCGCGCATGGCCGCAAGCCCCGCGAGAATCAGGCTCGGTCGGTCGAGTTGGTGTCCGATGTAGGCAAGCAGGAAGCCGTACCGGTCGAGATCGATGCCATCCTGAATCCGCTCATTCAAGACGGAGATGGCGCGGTCGAGATCTTCCTGGGCCGGCAGGAGATCCTCCGCGTACTGAACATCGATCATCTCCGGCTGGAATGCCAGAAGCGTCTGCAGGGTGAGCGCCGACGACAGGTAGAGGCTTGCGCCCAGTTGGGCGTGCCCGAGACCCGCCGTGGCAAGCGGATGACCCGGGGCGAACCGCAGACTGCGGCCAAACCGGCGTTCGGCCTTGAGGTAGTCGCCCATGGTGAGCCGCTGCTGGGCAGACGACACCACATCGTCAAACCGACTTCCATCCCGAGCCGCCAGAGATTCCACACGCTGCCCGTGCCGCAGCACCAGACCGTAATCCTCACGGCTCAGCACCGGGCCGACATCTAGGGGCCCGGTGCCCGGTGCCGGCGGCGTCGGGGCGGCAGTGGACCCAGCGTCACCAGTGTCCTCCAACTCGGATTCGTCGCCCAGACCGATGTCCTCGAGCTGTGTGCCCGGAGGAAGATCCGATGCGCCGGTGTCAAAGCCTGTGATGATGCCCCCACGCATCCTGCGGTACTCACGATCCAACGCGTCGAGGCGCTCGGACGCCGACATCGACCCGGGCGCCAGTGAACCGAATCGGTCGGCCATGCTGGTGTAGATCGCAGTGAGATCCGGGGCCACCGGAACGTGAACGCTTTGGCTGGCGACCCTCGTGTCACGCACCTGCGTCGAGGGAACGACCAGATCTTTGAATTCAGTTTCCCACGTTTGCCCGATGCGGGGCGTGGCACGCCCGGTCATCTTGTCATCCCGCACCTGCGCGAGGTCGTATGACGTCAGGCCGCGGTCGATCGCCCCGGGAATGGCAGGAAGCACCGCAAGCCCCTGAAGACCTGAACCCATGTACCGGATCGGCTGGCCGTCCGGCATGTTGGCCCTGCCGAGTTCGCGGGATCCGCGTCCGGACATGGAGTCATCAACGCTCTGCCGCATGGCCGTTCCGAGGCGGTCCGCGGACAGGGCGGTCCGGTGGGCGGCAAGCCCGCCGGGTGCCCGTGGACCGACGTCGGGCTCATAGACGGGCTCGGTTGTGCCTGGCAATTCAGCCGGGCCGGCGCGGCGGTCGTCCTCCTGGATTCCCCGTCCGTCTCGCCCACGCTCACCCCGGCCGATCTCATTGGTCAGCGCGCCGACGTGCCGGGCTCCGGAACTCGACTTCCACTGATCGTAGAAGTACGGGTTGTAGTAGTCCCCATCGCTTCCAGCCCCCATGGCGGCCACACCCGAACCGCCGGTCATCAGTTCGGTGTCGAGGCTGCCGAGGTTCTGCCAGTACCACGGGTTGTTGTACAGACTCTCGGTCCGAAGACGAGAAGCCGGATCGCCGAGGTTGTTGGCCCGGAACTGGGCATTGGTCGTCAGGTCAAAGGAGTGCTCAAACCGCCGGCCGCCGGCCGCGTTGCCCCGAAACTCGAACTCGTGCGGCAAATGCCGCCGCTGCCCCACACCCCGAACGGCCGTCACGCCCCTCGCCCCATCGACGGGACGAATCACCGGGGTCCCGAGGCGGTCCTGCGCTGACGCAGGCAAGGCAAGAACCAGTGGCACTGACGCGGCAATACATGCGATTCTCATGTCGGAGCCAATGATAGTCCGCCCCGGGATGGATCGCCCCCGGACTACCCCCGAACCACTCCCCCCGGCCGCCTACGGACCACCCGCCCCTGGATCGAACATCCAACACGAGCAGATACCATGCATGCCATGACCGCCCGACATCGTTGTATCACCACGCCCATCTATTACGTCAATGACCGACCGCACATCGGTCACGTCTACACAACGACCATCTGCGACGTCTGGGCGAGGTTCATGCGCGGGCTCGGTGATGACGTCTTCTTCCTCACCGGAACGGACGAACATGGTCAGAAGGTCGAACAATCCGCCGCGGAGAAAGGCGTCACACCGCAGGCGCTTGCAGACGAGAACTCGGCGGAATTCCGCCGGATCATGGGGCTGTTCGACCTGACCAACGATGCCTTCATCCGAACCACGGACCCGAGGCACGAAACGCAGGTTCAGGCCCTCGTCAAGCGGCTCATGGACTCGGGCGACGTGTATCTGGGCACGTTCGAAGGGTGGTATGACGCTGGTCAGGAGGAGTATTACACCGAGACCAAGGCCCGCGAAGTCGAGTACACCTCCCCCATCTCCGGCAAGCCGCTTGAGCGAGCGACCGAGGAGAACTACTACTTCAGGCTGAGCGCATTCCAGGACCGGCTCGAAGCGCTCTTCGCGGAACAGCCCGGCCTTGTGCAGCCCGAAGCACGCCGAAACGAAGTCCTGGGTCGACTTCGAGAAGGCCTGCAGGATGTCCCCATAAGCCGCACGAACTTCGCATGGGGCATCGAGGTACCAGATGCCCCTGACCACGTGATCTACGTGTGGATCGACGCCCTCTTCAACTACATCACGGCATTGGGCCTGGGCGATCAGGCATCGGACTGGTACGCCCAGCGACATCAGTACTGGCCCGCCACGGTGCAGGTGATCGGCAAGGAGATTCTCTGGTTCCACGCCGTGATCTGGCCGGCGCTGCTGATGGCGCTCGGTCTGCCGCTCCCGGGCTGCGTCTACGCCCACTCGTTCTGGATCAGCGAGGGGCAGAAGATGTCCAAGTCGCTGGGCAACTTCATCGATCTGGAGATGCTGGACCGATACGTCGAGACCTTCGGCCGCGACGCACTGCGGTACTTCCTTGCGACGCAGGGACCGCTCGGCGCAACCGATGCGGACTTCTCCAGGGCCCAGTTCCACGAAACCTATACGGCCGATCTGGTCAATACCCTCGGGAACTGCACCAGCCGGACCTCGGCCATGATCGGGAAGTACTGCGATGGCGTCTGCCCGGCCGACACCGGCGCCTGCGCCGGAGGCGGCGTCGAGTGGCCGGAGTTCACCGCAGCCCGTGTCGAGGCCGCGACCGCCGCGATGGAGCGATTCGATCTCGCTGGATCGATTGCCGCCGCTATGTCGATCGTCCGGCAGGTGGATGTGTTCATCAACGAGACGGCGCCATTCAAACTCGCCAAAGACCCAGCCAACGCGGAGACCGTCGGGAACATTCTGTACCGCTGCGCCGAGGCGCTTCGCATCGCCGCATGTCTGCTTGAAGCCGTCCTGCCACAGTCTGTTGGCAACCTCCGAGAGGCGTGGTCCCTCGGCGACGCCGGCAACCAGCTTGGTCAGGCATGCCGCTGGGGGCAGCTCCAGCCCGGTACCAGCATTGCGAAGGTGGCCCTCTTCCCTCGCGTCGAAGCGGAAGCCGTGCCCGCCGGCTGAGCAGCGGTCGTCGCCCCCGTCTCCCCCCTCGGCCCTCCAGCACCGCACCGCGCGGGTGCCGCGCAGGTGATGCCCGAGGGCCTCTGGATTCACTGATGGATTCGCTGAGCCAGCAGCCGGCCGAAAGGCGTCAGGTGTGGACCCGCGGCGACTGTGTCATGATTCGCCGCCCGCTGCTTCACTCGACCGCATCGGAACGCTCGCAAGCACCGTCCGCACGCCCGCCACGCGGTCCCCCACCCGAACCTGAATGGCCGCGTCAGCCTGCTCAGGGAGAATGAGTTCGGTCGTACTTCCGAACTTGATCATGCCGAACCGCTCCCCCCGCGTGAATCGATCGCCCTGTTTCACCGGACAGATGATGCGTCTGGCGATCGCGCCCGAGACCTGCCGCACGCCGAACGCCAGGCCATCGGCCCGCACGGCTCGGGTCAACATCGATTCGTTGACCTGCGCCGACGCCGCCGTTCTCGCGTCCAGAAACTTGCCGGGCGTGTAAATCGTCTCGAGTACCTCCGCGTCGCACGGCATGCGATTGACGTGCACGTTCAGGACGCTCAGGAAGATCCGGACGACGACCGCGGGGCCCTCGACGGCTTCATGGTGCTCAACCCGTTCAATTGCAGAAACGCGGCCATCGGCGGGGCTCAGAAGATCGCCGGGCTTCACACCGACCGGCGGATGCCGGCGTGGATCCCGAAAGAACCACGCGATGCAGAACCAGGCCAACGCGGCGAGCCCCGTGACGGCCCACGCCACCCAGACAACGGGCACGAGCCACCACACCACCGCTGCCCCCGCCAACGCGATGACACCGCCTCCGCCCCACTCTCGCAGGCCTGCCGGCGCGAGTCGCATGTGTTCAGCCGGACTTGCCGCCGAGAACCCAGCCGATCACGCCCAGCAGGAGCGTGCCGCCCGCCAGGCCGCCGACCCAGATCCACATCTGCTCGGCAATCAAGGCCGCGATGCCCGAAGCGCCGCCCATCGTCTCAACCACAACCATGGCAAAGACGGCGATCAGCGCCACAAGACCACCCACCATCAACCCCGCACTGAGGCCGGACCAGGTGGGATCCCAGCTCTGCGCAGCCACCATGGCCGGCGCCGCAGCGGGTGCCACAGACGGTCCGCCGCCGCCGACCGCAGCCACGGGCGCCGCGTCACCTTCGTCATCGGTCGCCGCCTCGAAGAGGCCGGACGCGGCGGGGAATTCCATCTCCTCATCATCGCTCGAGTAGACCTCCTCAAGCAGTTCCGCGCCCAGGGACGTGTCGTCGGACTCTCGGGTCAGGTCCAGCAGTCCGCTGCCGGAGCCGACGGACTCGAGCGTCAGGTCATCATCAAGGCCTTCGCCCAGCGCCGTCCCGCCGGCGTCGATGGCCGCGCCGTCAAAGGCGGACACGGATGCCGATGCATCACTGCCCTCCGCCGGCGACTCCAGTTCCGCTGACAGGTCAAGGTCGTCGCTGGCGATGCCGCCCGCGGACAACATGGACGATGCGCCAAGGCCGATCGCACTCCCGGAGTCTTCCTGACCGGCCGGGGCGGGCATGTCCGCACTCTGGCTCTCAGCAAGACCAATGGCACCGCTGTCGGACTCGCCGAGCCCGAAACTGTCACCGAGATCCAGCGACGAAGAGGCCAGATCAAGGTCGAGTTCCCCTGAGTCGTCGTTCCCGGCGAGCAGTTCAATCTGCTCCACCTTGAACACCAGACTTTCGCCGTCACGAAACTCCTGGATCTGACCCGACGCAACCATGGCTTCAACTTCTGCTTCGCTCTTGCCGAGCTTCTCGCAGACCTCACCGAGGGTGTAGAACATCTTGGCCATGGATCGGGTGCTCCTCGCCTGCAAGACGATGACTGGGGGCCCTTGGGAGGCCCTTCGAACGGAGAAAGGTATCCGACCGGGACGCGCCCGGCAACCAATGTGGCCTACCGGCACTCACCTCCAAGCAGGTCAATGAGGTCCAGTTCCGTGACGACACCGTCCTGATCCAGATCCCAGCGGCGATCGGCCTGGCCCAGCCGCCGCACGGCCTGCAGCAGGTCGCTGACGGCCGCTGTCGGCGTCTCAGAGGCATCTGTGGGCGGAACCACCAGCGTGATCGCGTGCTCCGTCCAGCAGACGCTGCTGCCACGCTCCAGCGGGTCGATGACCACCATCTCAGCAAACTCGCCTTCGATGCCGGCCGCGACAAGCAGGGCGTACTGACCAGGCGGCAGGGCGCCCTCGTCGGTCAGGCGGATGACGAGCCGGCCGTCCAGCTGCGCCACCTCACCGATGATCAGAAGATCGCGATCCCGAATGGGCACCTCTCCGGCGACCTCCAGATCGAGCACCGCCCACGGTCGCTGCAGATACCCGCCTGCGGTGACCACCAGACCGGTTCCATCGGCCGGGCGGAGCACGTCCTCGTTGATCAGGACTGCCGGCTGCAGCGGCGTCAGGGGCGTCATGGCCGCGTCATCTGGTCCGTCCTGCGACTGACCGCCGGATCGCGGCGCGCCAAGGCCTCCGCCGCCCCAGTTGGCGATGATGAAGAGCAGATCGTCTGCGCCGACGATGCCGTCCCCGTTGAGGTCGGCATCGCAGGGTCCGGGTGGGCACGGGCCCCACTCAGCAATGACGATCAGCAGGTCGTCGGTGCCGACCATGCCGTCGCCGTTCAAATCGCCCGGCACGCCCGCAGACGGGGCCACCGCGACGATCTGTACATCGTCAATATTCCAGCCCGAGAACTGCCAGGAACTGTCAGTAGAGCCCATGACCCAGGCAATCTGCACATCGGGCTGCCCATCAGCGATGGCCGAGAGGTCGATGACCTGCTCGCTCCAACCGCTGTCCGTCACGGCTGCCCCGTTCTCCCAGACGGTCTGCCACGAGCCGCCCCCGACGCTCACTCGAACATACGCGTGGTCGTAACTTGGCTGCTCGACGTTCAGATACCGCATGAAGTGCAGTTCCACGTCGGTCAATTGGGAACAGTCCAGCGACTCCGTCGTCAGGAATCGCTCGGGCAGGCCGTTCTCATAGTCTCCGTCGAGGTTGTACCCCAGCACATTCGGGCCCGTGGCGCCGCTCGTCGGGTCCGGGTTGCCGTACTGACCGCCGCCGCCCGTTGGCTGGCCGAATGCCCAAAGACCTTCGCGGTCCCAGCCGGGGTCGGTGTCCAGCGGGAAGTCGTAGACGACCTGAGGACCGTCCGCGACGGTGATGGAAACCGTCGCCATGGCCGATGGGCCACCGGTGGGCGGCGCGCCGCCATCGTCGACGTGGAACATGAAGTCGTCATATCCCTCCCAGATCCCCGGCGGCTCGTATCGAAGGGCCGGCAGGCCGGCGTCGCTGAGTGTGTAGGGAAGGTCACCGCTCTCAATCACGTCACCGGTCTGCATGTCGCGGAGCGGATGGCTCGGAAGCGTGTCGATGATGAAGGCAAGAGCGCCCGGCGGATCCGGCAGGCCGTCATCACTTCCGGTCAGCGTGATGTCGAGCATGCTGCCCGGCAACACCGAATGTACCTGCCCATGCGCCGAAGGTGGCTGTGGACCACAGCCCAGCGTCGACTCGGACAGATCCGTGGGCTGGAAGTCGGGATCCTGTCCATCGCCAGCAGACAGCCCGATGACGGCATCGCCTGCGTCAATCCCCAACCAAGTGCAGTGAATCGACCCACTGGTCCTGAAGACGACCTGGAACGAGTTGCTGTTGCTGGAGGAGTACTCGGGAACGTTCTGCCACGTCACCGCCACACCATCGCTGAGGTCCTTCCACGAAATGGTGCCCCCGGCCGACGGGTTGAGATCGTCCCAGAGCATGCTCACGCCAGCGAATCCGAAGTGGGCCGCAATGGACTCGGTGTAGCTCGTGTTGGCCGCGCCGAACGTCACCATGCCGTTGCTGCCGATCCAGAGCGAATCCCAGGACTCGCCGTACAGAGTGACGGGCTGAGCCGGGGAGATCTGGATGGCATCGTCGTCGCCGAGCGACACAGACGTACCGCCGGCCGGGTCCACAGGGAAGGCTGTCATCGGTTCGGCGCAGGCGGTGTATTGATCGACCGATGCAGTGGGATCAAAACGAACTCCGAGACCGTCCAGATCGATGCCGCTGGTGAACTGCTCGGTGAAGAAATCGGGAATGTCGGGGGTCGTGAAGGACCAGCACTCGTTGCTCCCGAATGGTGGGAGTTCGGTCTGATTCCCTGCCAGATCCGCGATCGAGAGCCGCACGTAGTACGTCGTCTGATCCGAAAGCCCGGTGATGGAGATCGAGTGCACAGCCTGAGGACTTGCTGAGACAGTCGATTCCGTCGTGTCGTCACAGGCCGTCCCCCAGTACACCTGCACCGCGACCGGTTCAGTAAAGGACGCCTCCACTTGCGCGCTTCTCGGCCCGACATCGCTGAAGATGAGATCCACGACATCTGGTGGAATGCCGTCGACCGGAGCCGTCGACAACACCTCGACATTGGTGTTGCCGTCGGCGTCCTGCGCATCGAGATACTTCGCCTCCACCCAACCGCCATGCGACACCAGAATCGTGCCCACCGCATCGACCGTCGAGTGTGGCATGGAGCCGGTGAAGGTCGATGCCGCCGGATCCTCCTCGACGAGCGTGAGCCACTCGCCAGCAGGCTCGTCACTGGAAGTCACGAGCACATCCACGGTGTCCACGACGCCGTCGTCTGTGTTGAGATCGCAGTCGACCACCGTCACCGTCAGTTCGCCTTCCAGCGGATAGGCCGCCCGGTCGAGTCCGACGATGCCCGTACTTGAGCATGCGACAAGATCGGGGGTCGCCATCACGCCAAACGCCTGCGGTCCAACCGGCACGGAGTAGCCGAGTACCTGCACACGCCACACGCCTGCCTGCGGCCCCTCAACGGTGACCTGCTCGATGTTGTTGAGGTGGTCCGCGGCCACGGCGGTCGCCGGGGCGCCGGGATCGTCGGGGTTGATCGCCCACGGGAATCGCTGCGAACCGTCGGGTGCGATGACCACGAGGTCGAGATCGTTCACCAACGATGGAATCACCAGCGGCGTCGCTGGTTCGTCATCCCAGGCGAGTGTCACCTGAAGCTTCGCGTCGGCCTCGTCGACAATGACAAGAAACTCAACAGCCTCGCCACTAGAGACCTCAGATTCCAGGAGCGAGCCGGTGCGAAGGTGATCCACCGCATCCTGCGCCCGAATGCTTCCATACCCGTACTGACAGTCCGGGCCGGCATTGCCAAGGTCGGCCGCCGTATGGGCAAGCAGCGCCTTGAGCGTAGCGTTCATGAGATCCGGCTCGCCCGGATACTGCGACCGCCAGTCCTGAATCAGAAGCGCACCGACACCGCACGCGGTCGGGCTGGCCATCGACGTGCCACACTTGGACGAGTACCCGCCGCCGCTGGAGCAGCTCGTGACCCCTCCGTCGCCGTCGCTCTGGCAGCCGGCCGTGGAAATGTCGGGCTTGAGTCGGCCATCGTCGGCCGGTCCCCAACTGGTGAAGGACGTCACCGATTCGTCGTTGCTGTTGAGGGCGCCCACGGTGATGTGATTCTTGGCGCAGGCGGGCGGCGCCGTGGTGTGGTAGTTGGAGCCACAGTTGGACGTGCCCCGTTCGTTTCCGTTGGCCCACATGATGCGGATGTCTCCGCCGAGTTCACCCCGGACCACGGAGTCGATCACGCTGCTTGTCACGCCGTAGTCGCCGGTCCACTCACATGGGAAACCGTTCCAGGCCGTGTTGGTCCCAATCGAGTTGTTGGCGATGACCGCGCCATGGTTGTTGATGGCGTCGCCGTAGTCTTCCTCGAGATCACCGGGATCCGTGTACAGAAAGCCTTCCTGAAGGCCCCCCTCCTGCTCGAATCCGTAGGACTGGATGGTCACGGCAGGCGCCATGCCGGCGTACTGGCCGCCACTGGCCGTCCCATCGCCGCCAATCGTCCCCGAGACGTGTGTTGCGTGGTCACTTGTGCCGCTGCTGTCCCGGACGGTCAACCGCCCGCCGAAGTCGGCGTGGCCGGCGAAGGCCTCGCCGCCGTCATACACCATGACAACGACGCCCTCGCCGTCGAGGCCATAGGGCGGGTCCTGCAGGATGTCGACGTCGGTGGTTTGCCGGTTCTGGTCGTTGAGTTCGGAGAGCCGGGGGAGCGCCGGCTCGATCCAAAGCACTCGGTCATCGTCGGCCAGCGTCTGCATCGCCGACATCGGTGTGCCGATGGTCAGCCCGTGGACGGACTTCAACGAGGAGAGCACGATGCCCCCTGTGAGGACCGGCACATCGGTCGCCAGTGCATCGAGATCGACGTCCCGGTGCGCCAGCACATTGACGACAACGCGGGGATCTCCAGCCTGATCAAGTTCGCGAAGCAGCGACTCAAGATCGAATGGGCGGCCCTGCTGGAGGGCCTGACTCGCGGACCGATCCATCGTCCACTCTGGGACACCGCCCGCCGCAAGGAACGGGTGCATCTTCCATGATGGGTCCAGGGCACCAACCCATGAAACGGCAGCCTCAACCTCCTCGGACGCGGCTGCGTGAGGGGTGATCGACGCGGTCCAGGCGGTTCCACCGAGACTGCGAAGGAGCGTCATGCCGTGCGGGGCAAGGTCCTCAGGGCGGTGATGGCCATCGAGAATCACAACGACATGACCGCCTTCGGTCTGCCATGCGAGTTCGCCCAAGGCCCGGGCACTGGCTTCATCCGAAAGTGGCGATACGCGAATCTCGCCAGCCTGAAGCGGGAGCGTGTGTTCCACCTGCGCCATGGCGGCACCAGCCACCAGAATCAGACCTGCCGTCACCATTGCATGCTCCTCTGCACCTGCCACCACAAACACCCACACACCACAAACGATCGTTTGGGGACGCTTCACTATAGACCGACCCTCGGCCGGCTCCAATGGAATTCAGGCCCTATCCGCGTTGGGTGAGGTCGCAGTGGTGGGGGAGCGAGGTCGAGGGCGCAAGGTCGGGGCTCAGGGGCCGCTCGACCGCCCTCCGCGGCGAGCGAGGAGCCACACCGCACTGGTCACGAGCACCATGGGCACGAGTACCGTCACCACAAGGCCCCCGAATGGAACGGGTCGAAGCCAGGTGGCGGTGGTGAAACCCTCGGCGGGCGCGTTGCCGGGCAGAATGAGGATCGGCGTACCCTCGGCCAAGGGGCCCCAGCGGCAACTCAGGACCACCAAGACCGCGGCGGCGGCCAGCAGCGCCCCCCCAAGGACCAGTCGTGTCACCCAAGACATCCGCTCAGTATCGCATGAGCACCGAGCACCTGCACATCATCCGGCCAACGTCAGATGCTCCGGCTTCAGGTCAAGCCTGCCGCGAAGGCGATGCAGAATGGAATCGAGCCGCTGGGAGACACGTGACTCGCTGCAGCCGATCGCAATGCCGATTTCGCGCATCGTGAGCGACTCGTAGTAGTAGAGCGACACGATCATTCGGTCGATCGTGTCCAGGTCACGGGTGATCCACTGCCGGAGATCCCGACGCTGCGCGGTGCGGCCCGGACTCGGGGCGTGCCGGGCCGGAACGGTCATGGCGTCATCATCGTCGCCCGAGGCCGTGGAGATGGTCACAACGACCGGCGGCGCGGCTTCTCCGACGATCCGCCCGAACTCGGCGTCGGTCACCTCCAACCCGGCTCGCAACTCTTCCTGGTCCGGCATCCGGCCATACCTGGCCTGGAACCGATCCGTCTGCTTCTGGACGATTCTCGCCCGTCGCCGCATGAGGCGTGGCACGTGGTCAAGCGAACGCAGCCAGTCCTGCATGGCCCCGACGATGCGGCGCGAACTGAACGTCTCGAACTTGACGCCCTGCTCGGGGTCGAACCGCCCCATGGCCTCTTTGAGGCCCAGAAATCCTTGCTGCAGTAGATCATCGACCTCGACATGGCCGGGGAGCGATGCCCGAAGCCGCTCCGCAATAGGCCGAACGTGGTGCTTCATGTAGTGGCCGACCAGTTCCGCCTCGGCATGGGGGCACTTCCTCGCCCGCCAGGCGGTCCAGGCGTCGGCGAGCGCTCGCGGCGGCTGAGCCACCTCCCGCTTGCTCAAGGCCCCACAGGGCTCCGCACCCACTGATCGTCCGTGTCGCCCCGGTGAAGCCGTGCGATCGACTTCACTCGGCGGCGTCTCCTGCCGCACCGTCCTGCTCATGTGACCGTCCTTGGTCTGGAAACCTGCCTTCTCAAACCGGCACGCCATCCGAGGCGTTGCCCAACCACTGACATCGGGTGGCCGCCCGTGCAAGCAGAAGCCCGCCAGATGGAGTCGGGAAAATGAACCTGAGATCCCCCAGCCCTCATGGATTCTCGGACGATCTGCGTCCGAGAATGTGTGCCGTCGAAGAGGGAGGGCTATTGCAGCAGCGGGATGATCCACTGCACGAAGATCGCCAGCGCGACCGCCAGTGCGATCAGCGCCACAACGACCAACCCCGTCATCACAACAACCTGCCGCAGCCATGGCCCATCCTGAGGCATCCAGATGGCCTTGTAGACCATGGCGACGCCGAACACCAACGGAATGCACAGGAGGTACCACCCACCGACGAGGTCTGGCATCGGCTGGGCAAATGGAATCCAGGCCATCATTCGCGGTCACCTGACCTTCGCCTGCGGCGGCGTTCGGGCCTCGGATACAGCGCCTCCAGAACAACGACCGCGTTCATCAGACCGGCAAGGCCGAGATACAGCGTCCCGACGGAATTCACATGGCCCAGACTGCGCCAGGACCGCTGCTCCTCCACCGCAAGCGACTTGACGCCCGACTGATTGGCCGCGTCGATGGCCAGCACGAGCGGCCCTGCGCCCATCTGCGCGATAAACCAGAGGCGATCATTCTCGGAATCGACCGAGTCGACACCACCGATCAGCAGCCCCCCCAGCATCAGAACGGCCATGCCCGCTGCAATCCGAGCCGCCCGCACTCGCTGCCCGAGCACCCAGTGCCCCAGGCCAGGCAGCACCCATGCAAGCACTGCGGCGTGTGGCTGCAGCGTTCGCTTCGGTTCCATGCTGGATTCTCGGGCTGCCATACCGTCTGTTCCGATCGTACGGAAGGGGAGATCTCACAAATCGAGGTGCCGGGCTTCAGTGGGCATACCACCGACCCGATGGGCCATGGTAGCGGGCGAGATCACCTCGCCTCGCAGGGAGTTCCGCACCATGTCACACCAGAATGCCTCGGGCGACCAGCTTCGGCCGCCGAATCCACTCAGCGTCGTCGATCGCAGGTCCGGTCTGGACCGACGAGACATGCAGCCCGATGCCGGGACGAATCTTGAGCGACGCCGCGGTCCGGGGCGACGCCGCACCGACTTCCTCCGGGCGGCAGAAGAAGGTGAGATGACTGCTGAACAGATGCTGTTCGTTCAGGCCATCGACGCCTTCAAGCGGGTGAATGGCAAGACGTTCCCCACCTGGACCGACGTGCTGGAAGTGGTTCGCAAACTTGGCTACCGCAAGACGATGTCGAGCGAACTCAACCTCGGCGCGAACTGCGAAGACTGGACCGAGCCCGCCGATGCCGAGAGTGGCGTGTACCGAACTTCGGATCAGCCGGATGAAGAAGCCGCCTGACCGGCGTCACTGATTCTCGTACCAATCCGCATTGATCTTGATGTACTTCATCCACTCTTCCGGCAGATCCTCCTCGGGGAAGATTGCCTGAACAGGGCACTCGTCGACGCACAACCCACAATCGATGCAGGTGTCCGGGTCAATGTACAGCATCGACTCCGGATCAAACTCGCCCTCATCCTTCGTTGGATGAATGCAGTCGACAGGGCATACGTCAACGCAGGCGGTGTCCTTCGTTCCAATGCATGGCTCGGCGATGATGTGCGTCATCGAGCTCGGTCTCCTTCGCAAGGCCACCCTCCAGGTGGCCGATTGAGGCGGGAATAGTAGCACGGCGCCGCTCGGGCTCCGGTGGCAGTCCGCCACCCATTCGATCTTCAAAAGGAGAACACGGGCGGACCAGCGTCCGCCCGTGCTCCAGAGATCAATAGAAACCCGCGGGCGACTAGCGTCGACGCGTGGCCTTCTTGCGAGTGGCCTTCTTGCGAGTGGCCTTCTTGCGGGTGGCCTTCTTGCGGGTGGCCTTCTTGCGGGTGGCCTTCCTGCGAGTGGCCTTCTTTCTCGTGGCCTTCTTTCGAGTGGCCTTCTTTCTCGTGGCCTTCTTTCGAGTGGCCTTCTTTCTCGTAGTGCGCTTCTTGGCCATGTACATGACCTCCATGAAATCCGCTCGGGCCCGGCTCAAAGTCGGAAAAACCGGATGCACGTACACCCGGGCGGACCCGTCACAACACGTTCTACACGTATCGGACCCACAACTGAAGACTCTTTACACATTTTTTTGCATGACGCCGCCCGCAGCAGCGCACGTGCGGCGCGCACACAGACCGCGCACACCCCGTATATGCTCCAACGTCACCTTCAGAGTGGATGCAGCATGATCGAGTTACACACGCTTGCAAACGGACTCCGCGTGGTCATGGAACCACGTGACACGGCTTCGTCGTTGTCGATGCAGTGTCTTGTGCCAGCAGGTTCGGCGCACGACGCTCCGGATACTGACGGCGTGTCACCGCTGTTTCTTGAAATGGCCTTTCGCGGCGCAAACTCCATGAACACCAAGGAGTTGTCCGACGCGCTCGATCGCGCTGGCATGCAGCGAAGTGCGCACGTGGGGACTCGCTATCTCCGATACGCCGCCACCACAACGGCGGATCGACTGAGCGAGGCGGTCCCCCTGCTCCTCGGCACCGCGTTCACGCCCACGCTCCCACCAAGCGAGTTCGAGCGTGCCAGACGCCTCTGTGAACAGTCACTTGCCTCCCTTCCCGACGATCCGCACGAAGAGACCGGCCTGCTCCTGCGAAAAATGCACATCGATCGCCCCTACCACCGCAGTGGAATGGGCACCCTCAGTGGGCTGCAACAGAGTGCCATAGAGGACGTGCACCGCCGCAGAGAGATGTGTTGCGTCCCGGATGGAGCCATTGTGTCGGTGTGTGGCGGGATCGACCCCGTTGCCTGCCTGAATGCAGTGCAGAGGCAGGCCGACACCCTTCAGGGCACCCCGCCGACGCCGGCGCCGCAGGAACTAGGCCCGAGAGGGCAGCACCTGCTGGTCCGCCCGACCGCCCAGGTTCACCTCGCGATGGCGTGGGATGCGGCCCACCTGGGCGGGCCGGAGGAGGATCTCGATCGACTCGCATGCGCGGCGCTTGGCGGTACAACCAGCGGCCGGCTCTTCACCGAAGTGCGGCAACGCCGATCACTGTGCTATGCAGTCTCCGCTCGATATGCAGCGAATTCGCTTCAGGGTTCGTGCATCCTCCGCGCTGGGACGACGCCTGAGAACGCAGCTGAGTTGTTGGAAGTCTGCCAGGCGGAGATCTGCCGAATGTCGGAGGATCTCTCGGTTGCTGAAGTGCAGCGGGCCCGCCGCACCATGATTGATGCGTTTGTTCTGCAGGGCGAGTCAACGCAGGCGATCGCATCCCGGCTCGCTTCTTCGGTCGCCAATCGTGGCGATTGCCCGACGATGGCCGAGCGCATCGCAGCGCTTGAAAAGATCAATCCGGAAGCGGTCATTGAGCACGCGCGGTCTTGGAACGCCATCACACCGACGATCGTGGCGGTCGGCCCCTCCGGCTGCCTGCCCTTCCCCGAGTGTGACCCGGTCTGCTGAACCCGCGAATCAATCCACTGTTTCAAGCACGCTGAACTGATCGAGGTTGAGCACGATCAACTCACCGTCATCCGCACGCAGTTCCAGGCGATCGAGCCACAGGCGATCACCTCGAGCGTGGGCAAACCACGACCCGGTGCGGGCCTGGCGAAAGCGGACAATCTCGCCCTCCACAGCCTCAGACCAGGTTTGGTCGCGAAGGGGCGTCTGCTGAACAACCCGAACGCGGGTTCCTACGGGAGGAATGACAACGTGCATGCTCATGGGAGGCGAATCGTACCCCGGAGCCATCAATCCGGGCTGTCTGCCGGGGGGATCGCATCAGATTCAGCCGCGTCCACGGCTTCATCGGCGGGTTCAAGCACCTCAAGGCTCCGCTCCGCCGAAAGCGCCGCGGCAGCCGGCCTCACCAATGTCGCCGTGATTGCCGGCGAGCGAGGGACGTCCTCAGCGGCCAGACCCAACGGGACGCGGTACGTCCGCGTTGTTGGATCAAAGGCGCGGAGGTTGTCCGCGGGATCTCGGAGGTCCCGCTGCCACGTCCGGCGTTCCATGATGGCGTCGCCGAATCGCCCGCGCTGGTGCAGTTCCATCTTCAGGACGCCTTCAGCCCGGACTGGCAGTCCGTCCACATCAAGCACGGAGACCGCCACCTCGACCACGGCGGACCCATCGGGTCGGATGTGCACGTGCGACAATGGGTGTATCTCCATCGTCCGGGGTTGATACCGGCTCGTGCCGGGCGTCGGGCCCGCGGGACGGCTGCTCGACGAGCACGCCACCGACCCGCTCAGGACCGCCGCGGCCATGACCGCCGGGGCCACCGTGGTCCTCAGTCGGGCGTTCATCCAGGTCAACAGGCTGGACTTCGCGGGGGTCTTTGCGGGGGCGGGACCGAACGACGGGCCACGGTCCAGACGGCGAATCACGCGCTTATGCCTCCAGATCGCGGAGCATGCCTTCGACGGCCGCGTCCAGACGCTCGCTGGTGAGATAGGTTCCCGCATCGATGGCAGCCTTGATATCACGAATACGCGTCCATCGAACGGACTCGCCGCGGCGGCCGTCCGTGTCGGCAGGTGCGCGGCGGCTGGGTGGAGGCCCCAGTTCACCGCACTGGCTCAACCGCCCGCCTGGCTCGGAGGGCCGAGACTGCGGGCGATCTGAGCGATGATATGAGGGGCCCACCAAGGCGATATCCGACATCACAACACACTCCTCGGCGAACGGTCGCACCGCTCGCCGCATTCCCAACGAACACCTACACTGCCTCGCGATTCTTCCCTGAATCCCGCGGCCGACCAAAGGCACCGAGGCCGACCAGTACCCTGTTCATCGGCCCGCTCCCGCGGAGGCCTTGAACTTTGCAAAAACATGCTCAACCTCGCACCTGACAACATGTTCCGATCAACCCGGACCTTCACGCGCAGGGGGATCTGGCGTGGGCTCGTCCGCCACGGGCATCGCGTGGTCATCGTGCTGGCTGCAGCCGTGCTTCAGGCCTGCCAGGCCCCACCGCCGGCCAGGCCTGAGCCTCCCCCGCCCCAACTGCCAGCGTCACACATCGCGGACTTCGAGCCGGCGGAAGACGCCCAGCCCAGCGATGGATGGCAGGATCTGGAGCATCTGCTTGGCTCGGGAAGCGAGCCACCCCCCGCGGAGCCCAGCCGCGCGGCATCGCAGCCGGTGGCCCCCCAGTCCTTCCACACCCTGGTGCTCCAGACGTTCCCCGGCGACCGCGGCGAGACCGCCCGGCAGTGGCACGCTCAGCTGACCCAGATCGTCCCGCCCCTTCAGGAGCACACCGCCGTGCATGTCGACGGCAAGGGCTCGATGGTCGTGTTCGGCCACTATGAGGGCTGGGACGACCCTCAGGCGGCCATTGACATGCGAACGCTGCAGAACCTCAGGGTCAATGACAAGCGAATCTTCGGCGCGATCATGCGGACCGATGTGCGGCCCCGGCGGGCCGATTCCGCGCTTCATCCGCATGAACTTGTGGCCTTACGCAGACGCCACCCAGACGTGCGAACCATCTACACGCTGGAGATTGAGGTCTGGGGTGGCTTCAAGTCAGGGGAAATGACTTCCGCCGATCGACGGGGGCACGCCGAGCGACGCGTTGCCGAACTGCGGGAGGGAGGCGTGCCGGCGTTCTTCCACCACGATCCGGTCACCGATCTCAGCACCGTCACGGTGGGGGCGTTCGGTGAAGACGCCCTGGACCCGTCCTCGGGCCTGATGAGCCTCGACGTCGAGCAGTGGCAGCACCGCTTTCCGAACCGTCTGATCAACGGGGAGGAACTGCGAATGCCGGTTCAGGGACAACCTGAGTTGGGTACGGTGACGCAGCGTTCACGGCTGGTGCTCGTTCCGGACGAGTGAGCCCCTGGTCAGACGCCGGACGGATGCCACAACGTCTTGAACTCGACGAACTGCTCCAAGAACCAGGGTGAGCAGGTTTCGCCATCGTCTTCCCAGTCCGTGCCGGTCCAGGGAATGGTGTGGACGCGGCGAATGCCATCAGACGCCGCAAGGCGAAGCGTGGTCCTGGCAGCCTTGCCCAATCCGCTGGACACCATGACCGCCACCTCCCGGTGCCCGCCCAGTGGCTCCAGCAGTGGCTCGATATCCCCCGTCAGGCAATTCACGGCCCCCTTGGGCACGTCGGACACCGCAAGCACCTCGCCGAGGAGTACGCCGGTCATCGCCGCCGCCCGCGGCACCACGGCCACGACGGCGTTGCCGGTCGCCATGGCCGCCCCGACGAGCGTGATCATGCCGAGCAATGCCGGCGAAGCGGGGCAGAACGTGACGACCACGCCGCACGCCTGAGGAATCGTGAAGTTGTGATACGGGCCAGCCACGGCGTTCTGGCAGCCGATGATCTGATGGATCTTGTCGCACCAGCCCGCCAGCATGACGAGTCGATCGACGCTCCGCTCAACCTCCCGCCGCGCGGCCGCCAGGCCTTCCCCTCCGTCACACAGTGAAGCCGTGAACTCGTCCGCCCGGCTCTCCAGCATCTCCGCCGCCCGATACAGCACCTGACCACGCAGGGTCGCGGTGGCATCTCGCCACGCAGGGAGCCCTGCGCGCGCCGCCTCGACCGCCTCCCGCGCGTCCTTGCGGCTCGCCAGAGCGCAGCGAGCCACGGTTTCTCCCTTTCCGTTCTCCACGACAAAGGTCGCCCCGGACTCAGACCGCGGCCAGTCGCCGCCGATCCAGAGTTTGCCGGTCTTCACGACTTCCAGCCGACTCATGTCGCGTCTCCTCTCATCCACCTATCGCACATAGCCGCGGAGCCCATGGAGGCCGCCTTCCCGCCCAAACCCAGACTCCTTGACGCCGCCAAATGGCGACCCGGCATCAAACTGGTTGTAGGTGTTGCACCACACAACGCCCGCTTCCATTCGGCGGGCAATCTCGAAGATCTTCGACCCCTTGTCAGTCCAGACGCCTGCGGCGAGCCCGTACGGGGTTGTGTTGGCCCGCCTGATGGCCTCCTCGGGGGTGCGGAAGGTCATCACGGCCAGAACCGGCCCGAAGATCTCCTCCCGGGCCACGATGTGCGAGGGCTGCACACCCGTGAAGAAGCACGGCGGGAACCAATGTCCCTTCTCGGGAAGCGAGTCTGTCTGCGCATCGTGCAGAATGGCCCCTTCCTCCTGGCCTGCGGCCACGAGCGAGCGAATGCGATCCAACTGCTCGCGGCTGTTGATGGCCCCGACGTCTGTGTTCTTGTCGAGTGGATCGCCCACCCGAAGCTGCGCCATGCGGTCTCGCAGGGCCGCGACGAAGGGCTCCAGAATGGACTCCTCCACAAGCAGCCGGGATCCGGCGCAGCACACGTGTCCCTGATTGAACCAGATGCCACCGACCACGCCCTCAACGGCCTGATCAATGGCCGCGTCGGCGAACACGATGTTGGCGCTCTTGCCACCCAACTCCAGCGTCAGGGGGATCTCGCGGGGTGCCAGCTCCTGCATGATCAGGCGGCCCACTTCGGTCGATCCCGTGAAGGCAACCTTCCGAACGGCCTGATGCGACGCGACGAGTCGGCCCGTGTCTCCGGCCCCGGTCACAATGTTGACGACGCCGGGCGGAAGATCAATCTCCTGCAGGAGCCGCGCCAGATGCAGGGCCGAAAGTGAGGTCGTCTCCGCAGGCTTGAGCACAACCGTGTTTCCGCACGCCAGCGCCGGCGCAAGCTTCCACGCGGCCATGAGCAGCGGGAAGTTCCACGGAATGATCTGGCCGCAGACGCCTCGGGGCCGCACGTTGCGGCCTGCAAACGCCCACTGCAGTTTGTCTGCCCAGCCACCGTGATAGAAAAAGTGCTGGGCCGCCAGCGGAAGATCGACGTCACGGGACTCCTTGATGGGTTTGCCGCCGTCCATGGTTTCCAGAACAGCCAGTTCTCGGGCGCACTCTTGAATGCGCCTGGCCAGTCGAAAGAGGTACTTCCCCCGCTCACGCCCCTTCAGCCTCGCCCACTTCGGTCCCGCCGCCCGCGCGGCCGCCATGGCCGCATCGACGTCCGCCTCCCCGGCTTCGGAGATGCGCGCGAGCCGCTCACCGGTCGCCGGGTTGGTGGTGGCGAAGGTCTTGCCCGACTGGGGCTCCTTGAACTCGCCGTCGATGAAGAGGCCGTACTCGGAGGCGATGTCGGGCCGCGTTCGCTCCGGCGCGGGGCTGTAGTCCCAATCGGACCCGGTCAGGGCCTCCACAGTTCGGGATTCAGCTGATGTCATCAGGTCACCGCCACATCGTGCATCGCCGCGTAGTGCCCGCGGCTGGTCCAGAGAAGTTGCCTGGCAAGATCGTCCAGCAGACTTGAAGCGCCAATTCGGAACAGTTGGGGGCAGAGCCAGTCCGGGCCGACGGTCTCCCGAACCATCACAAGCAGGTGCAAGGCGGCCTTCGATTTGCGAATGCCGCCCGCCGGCTTGACGCCAATTCGCACGCCTGTTGCGCGGAAGTGATCCCGAACCGCCTCCAGCAGGAGCAACACCGATGGCATGGTCGCAGCCGGCGAGACCTTTCCGGTTGAAGTCTTGACGAAGACCGCGCCATCAGGCACATCCGCCCCTTGAGTTGCGGCCTCGATGACCAGATCGGCGCACCGCCGAATGTTGTCGGGCGTTCCCAACTCCCCGGTCTCCAGGATGACCTTCAGGTGCGCGTCGCCGCAGACGTCTTTGACCGCTCGCACTTCAGCAGCGACTTCGTCGAATCGCCCGGCCAGAAATGCCCCGCGGCTGATCACCATGTCAATCTCGTCAGCACCGGCTGCCAACGCTGCTTCGGTCTCGGCCAACCGCGTGTCAATGGGAACCTGCCCGCTTGGGAAACTGGTCGCGACGGAGGCCGTCTTGACGTCGGTCCCCAGCAGCGCCTCTCGCACCACCGGCACCAACCGCGGGTAGACGCATACGGCGGCGACCGACGGAACAGGTGGGTCGATCGGCTGCGGGATGGGCTGAATCGCCTTGCGGCAGAGCGCGCGAGCCAACTCTGGCGAATCGGCGCCCTCGAGGGTTGTCAGATCAAGCATGGAGACGGCCAGTCGGAGGCCCGCCCGCTTGGAGTCGGCCTTGATTGATCGCCTCGTGAACGAGGCCGCTCGACGAGCGAGCATGACAGCATCGACCGGTCGGTGCATCACCGGAGGGTATCAGCAGACGCGCCAGCCGGAGTCCGGAGCGGCGTCAGGGCGTCGGTGTGCCTCGCCCGTGGCCGCGAGCCCGCTCGAAAAGCACTTCGATCCGTCCGCCGTCGAGCAGTTCGATGTGGGGCGTGGACACGAGATCCGACAACGTGTACACAAGCATCATGCCTCGGTGGTGATCCATCAGGTAGACCACCTCACCGTCCACCGCAACGCGCTGATCCCAGGCGCCTGCGGTCAGTAGCGTGAACCCTCCGCGGCTCGCCGACATGCCGGCGTGCGCTTCGGGGTGCATCATGGTCCCGGGCCGGCTCATCCAGACGAGGGCCACAGCAATCGCGGCGGCCCAGGCAAGCACGGTCGTGGCGCTTCCGCGATGCATCTCAGCGGCCCCTTCGAGCCGTTTCAACGTCCGCGGCCACGCTGCGTCGCCCAAGCGGCGCCATCCTGCGGGCCTCGCGATCCCAGGCCACGGCGATCAACTCCTCGGTGCGGGTGTCCAGCAGCCACACGATGTCCTCGGCGCCCCGGCCGGAACTGGCCGTCACGGCGACGTACTCACTCCGCTCGTCCAGCACGCCAACGGCGGTGCGTGGACTCGTCGCAAGCATGCCCAGCATGATGGCCGCCACAATCCCCAGCGGAACCGCTGGTCCCCTCATCCAGCGACTGCGAGGCGCGGGATGCATGTGATGCGTCGCGACGCGGGTGCCGGTCCCGGCTCCCATCAGTCCTGATGACCGCGTTTGGAGGGCATGAGACTGACACCAAGCACGGCAATGACCATCAGCACCGCCACGGCCATGCCGATCAGGGGCGTGGAGCCGCCACCCGGGACACCGGGCTCCACGTATATGTCTTCTGTGACACGGGTGAGCAGGTCCGGCTCATCGGCCAATGCCGCGGCGGCCGTGACCGCCAATACCGTCATTCCTGCCAACCAGTCGATGCGTCGCATCCCGGGAGGATACCACGCCCGCCCGATCAGCCGTCGTTCGCTCGCAGGACTGCCGACGAACCTGCGCCCAGCGCCTCAAAGATGCGCCGGGTGGCATCGGACCGATTGAGCGTGTAGAAATGGAGGCCCGCCACACCCTGATCCAGCAGGTCGTTGCACTGCTCGACGGCCCATTGAATGCCCACCTGCTCGATGGCGGCGGGATCATCCTGATAGCGTTGAAGCCGCTTCTGGAGCCGCGCCGGGAACGTGGTTCCGGCAGCAAGGTCGGCCATGCGCCGCATGGTGGCCAGACTCGTGATGGGCATGAGCCCCGCAATGATCGGGCAGGTGATCCCGGCCAGGTCACAGCGGTCTCTCCAGTCGAAGAAGTGGCTGTTGTCAGTAAACAACTGGGTGGTGATCCAGTCAGCCCCGGCGTCGACCTTCTGCCTCAGATGCTCCATATGAACGAGTTGGTTGGGCGTCTCGGGGTGACCTTCCGGAAATCCGGCAACGCCGATCCCGAAGCCGCGGGCGTCCGGGTGCCCACCTGCCTGGTTGAACCGGTCGATGTGCCGCACGAGATCCGCTGCGTGCGGGAACGCCTCCGGAGCATGGGCCTGGCCATCGGCCGGAACATCGCCTCTGAGCGCCAGAATGTTGCTGATGCCATGGCGGGCATACCGCTGGAGGATGTCGTCGATGCCCGCCTCATCGTGCGCCACACAGGTCAGATGGGGAACCGGGTCGAGCCGCCCTTCGTCCTGTAACCGCACGACCAGATCGTGGGTGTTGACCCGCGTGGACCCCCCAGCGCCATAGGTCACCGACACGAAGGATGGCTCAAATTCAGCAAAAGCGGCCAGCCGCTGCTCCAGCGCTGCGGCCGCCTGGTCGCTGCTCGGCGGAAAGAACTCAAAGCTCACGGTTCTCCGATCCCGCGCCATGATGTCCGCGATGTGCATGCACCGATGGTAATGCAGCAGCCGCTGGAGGTTCCCACACCCGAGCCACCTGTCTACCATGCCGTCCGTGCCGCCTTCAGGAGACATCCCCCGACCCACCGTCAAGCGGTTGAGCATGTATCTCCGCACGCTCGACGCCGCTGCGGGAGAAGGCCGCAGCACGATCAGTTCGTCTGCGATCGCACGAGCATTCGGCTTCACGGACGCGCAGGTCCGTCGCGACCTGGCGTGCCTGGGACAGACCGGGCGACCTGGCGTCGGCTATCAACCGGTCACCCTCGCTGCGAGGATTCGGAAGTCGCTTTCACTGGACCGAACGTGGAATCTGGCCATCGTCGGCGTCGGCAAGATCGGCGCCGCCCTGATGGGCTATCCGCGGTTTGCCGGTGGCGGGTTTCGCGTGACGGCTGCATTTGATGCCGACCCCGACCTCATCGGCCAGGACATCGCGGGCACCCGCATTGAGCCGCTGTCGCAGTTGGAGCGTTCGGTTCGGGAGGCCAATGTGGACCTCGCCGTTCTGGCGGTCCCTGGCCCGGTTGCCCAATCGGTGGCGACCGATCTGGTGAATGCCGGCATTCGAGGCATTCTCAACTTCGCGCCCGTCCGCCTCCACGTGGACGTGCCCGTGCAACCGATCGACCTCTCTCGATCGCTCGAGCAGCTTGCCTTTGAAGTTTCATCAACCGCCTGAGCGGATCAGGTGGACCCCGCGGCTGGCTCTGCCGCAGTCTCTTCCATTTCTGGCGAAGCGCTCTTGCTGGAGTTCGCGGTGCCGAAAATCGCGGTGCCGACCCGGACGATGTTTGCCCCACACTCGATGGCGACTTCGAAGTCGTTGCTCATGCCCATGGAGAGCAGGTCGAAGCCCTCGTCTCCAACACGACTGCGCGTGTCGTCGAAGAGTTCCTTCGCTCTGGAGAACACAGGCCGAGACGACTCCGGATCTTCATCAAACGGCGCCATGCACATGAGCCCCCGCACGTTGACCCCGAGCATGGTGCGAATCTGATCCACCAGATGCGGCGCGGCGGCGGGCGCGACCCCGCTCTTCCCCTTTTCCCCTGAGACATTGACCTGAACCAGCACCTCGATTGGAGGCGATTCGTCGCGGTGGCATGCCTGAATCTCTTCAGCGAGCTTCAGTGAATCGACGCTGTGAATCAGCCTGGCCGCCCCAACCACTCGTTTGACCTTGTTTCGCTGCAGGTGGCCGATGAAGTGCCAACGCACCGCCTCGGGGAGGTCCAGATCCCCGTGCAGTTCACGCTGCCGCGTCCGGAACTCGTCAATCTGGCTGGCCATGCGGACGAAGTGCTGCATTCGGTTCTCGCCGAAATCAGCATGCCCCTTCCGGTGCAGAATGCGAACCTGAGCCGGCGTTGCATGTTTGGTCACAGCGATCAGATAGACACGAGCCGGGTCCCGGCCTGCCCGCTTCGCTGCCGACACGATGCGTTCCTTCACACTGTCGTATCGAGCCCCAACCCCATCGCAACCATCGTTCATGAAACGCCTCCACGCCGAGCATACGCTCCTGAGACGATTCCCTCAAGCCTGCACAGGTTCGGGATGAACTGTGCTCAACTCTTCGGGCGGCGAGACGAACGGGTCGAGGCCAACTGAACGGCGCCGCCATCGTCACCCAATCGCGACGCAACGTAGCGGCGACTGGCGTCGATTTCGGCCGACGTCAAACCGGCGCGGTGCAGGTCCTCGTACGTCGTCTGCAAACTCGCCAGAATCCTGTGTGCATCCTGCTGCAGCGGCGTGCCGCCCTGGCTCAGCCACTGGCGATACGCAGGTCGCTCGCCATCCACCGACGGTTGCTCACGCCACGCCGACTCTGCGGCCCGAAGTACGGTGCCCGCATCCGTCAGAGATCCAGGCTCACCGCCCGTGCTCACGACGTCGGCATACGCCACGACGGCCCGCTGCACGAACTTGGGATCGAGCCGGGAACGGACCACTTGAATGAGACTGCCACTTGGATCGGCCAGCGTCGGGCTCAGTTCGCTCTCCACAAAGCCCGCTCTCGCGAAGCGGCGGCCTCCGGACGGGCGTTCGCCGCCCTCGACAATCTCGATTCCAAGCTGAGCCAACACCTCGGTTTCAAGGAGCCGCCAGTTCAGGTCGGATGCGGCAGCCTCGAACTCAACCTCGCCCAGGTGCGACTCCGCAGCAACAAGGGATGGATCAACCGGCGAGGGTCCTGTGGATGGAAGTGGAATAAGGGCCAGTCTGTTCTGGCCGGCCTCTGACAACTCCATGTCGGCCGCGGTAAACGGCGTTGGGTCGCCCGCGTACTCAACAGGAACGCCCCGCGTGCTGTCGACGCCGGCAAGCCTGGGATCGGCGCCGCTACCCGAGAGTGCGATGGTTCCTTCCACGAGAAGGTCGCCTCCGGAGACGATCGACGTCTGCGGAGAGGCCCTTGATCCACTCGGCGTCAGCACTGCTTCCCCGCCGCGGCGCTGCACGACAACGCTTGCACCGCGAAGGGTCAGATCACCCAACGCCGTGACATCACCGATCACCAGTTCATCGCCGGCGCTCAGGGTGAGGTCACCGAGGTACGCAAGGCCCTGGTTGCTGCCGATGCGGATATCTCCGTCGCGGGAGCGGACCGAGAGAGCGCCGCCGAATCCGTAGACAGACGGAAGCCCGTTCTTAAGTGAGGCGCGGTCCGAATCATTCAGTGTGACATCTCCCGTCGCCGCGATCGTGGCTGCGTCCGCAGCGAGTACCAGTCGGTCGGCGGTCAGCGAGAGCGAGGACACCGCCTCTGCAGCACCAACGTCTCCGGACACCAGCAGTTCGTCGGACGCCGTGGCAGACACAGCGTGGTTTCCATCGATCGTCGCGTTGAGCCCCAGATCGGCGCCGGCCTGCAAGGTCAGATCGCCTTCCAGGTCCGCCCGCGAGCCGCCCGCTCCAAAGATCAGGTCCTCGGAGGCGGTCGCCGCCACGTCGGTGGTCACATGGATGGCGTCCACCTGGAGGGTCAGGTCCCCGGCGGTCGCGTGGAGGCCGCCACCAGAGAGCATCAGGCTCGCGGCCGCAACATCCACCTGCCCGCCAGTCACCTGCCCCGAACTGGTCACGCCATCGGCAGTGATGCGAAGGTCGCCCGCTGCGGTCACGCCTGCCAGATCCATATCGCTTGCCGACGTCAGCTCAACACCGACGCCGCTGAGTTCGCCGGTCGCCGTCATCGCGGCTGCCGTGGCCGTCAGGTCGCCGGCCGCGGTCACATCGGTCAGGTTCATCTCGCTCGCCGAGCTCAGGTCGACGCCACTGCCACTGAGCGCGCCCGCCGTCAACGTCCCAGCGTCGAGCGTCAGGTCGCCGCTTGCCGTCACGCCCGTCAGGTTCATATCGCTCGCCGAGGTCAGCTCAACACCGACGCCGCTGAGTTCGCCGGTCGCCGTCATCGCGGCTGCCGTGGCCGTCAGGTCGCCGGCCGCGGTCACATCGGTCAGGTTCATCTCACTCGCCGAGCTCAGGTCGACGCCACTGCCACTGAGCGCGCCCGCCGTCAACGTCCCAGCGTCGAGCGTCAGGTCGCCGCTTGCCGTCACGCCCGTCAGGTTCATATCGCTCGCCGAGGTCAGCTCAACACCGACGCCGCTGAGTTCGCCGGTCGCCGTCATCGCGGCTGCCGTGGCCGTCAGGTCGCCGGCCGCGGTCACATCGGTCAGGTTCATCTCGCTCGCCGAGCTCAGGTCGACGCCACTGCCGCTGAGCGCGCCCGCCGTCAACGATCCGGCGTCGATCGTCAGATCGCCGCTTGCCGTCACGCCCGCCAGGTTCATATCGCTCGCCGAGGTCAGTTCGACACCGACGCCGCTGAGTTCGCCGGTCGCCGTCATCGCGGCTGCCGTGGCCGTCAGGTCGCCGGCCGCGGTCACATCGGTCAGGTTCATCTCGCTCGCCGAGCTCAGGTCGACGCCACTGCCACTGAGCGCGCCGGCTGTCAACGACCCAGCGTCGATCGTCAGATCACCCGAGGACGCGGCGGTCTCCACGTTCAAGGCGTCGCCAGACGTCAGAGACAGGCCGGCATCGGCGGTCACGGTCGTCAGGTCCATGGTTCCAGACGCTGCGACATCCACGTCGTCGCCGTGGAGCGGGCCGGTCGCCGCCAGCGAGCCGCCAGCAACATCCATCGCCACGTCTCCGCTGGCCTGCACACGCCCCACACCCACATCGCCGGTCGCCGTCGTGGCGAGCAGGACGGTGCTGGACGAAAGCACGTCAGCAAGCGACATCCCCGTCGCCGCCTCCAGGCTGATCGATCCGCCTGAGAGGGATTCGGCCGCCGCAATGCGGCCCATGTCGGCAGTCGCGGCCAGTGCGCCGGCTGCATCGACGGCCTCATCGAGCCTGAGATCGCCCGTGGCCGCATGAAGCGTGATATCTCCGCCGCCGCGATCGGCGGTCGCCTTGAGTGTCCGCTCGGCAACCACCGCGCCGCCCGACAAAGACAACTCGCCACTTTCCAGCGCGACGCGTGTCGTCAAGACGCCTGCGTCGGCGCTCAGGTCGATGGACTCGCCGCTGACCGCCGCGTTCACATCGAGATCGCCTCCGGTCGCGACCGCTGACAGGGTCGTCGCGCTGGTCACCGTCTCACCGACCGTGATGCGCTCGCCGGACAGTGCCACCGATCCGCCGCTCACTGTCGCCCCAACGGCCAGGTGACCACCGGTTGCGGCTGCCTCCAGGACACCAGTCGCAGAAACGGCTTCGTCAAGGTGCAGATCGCCGGCCGACGTGAGTGTGGCAACGCCACTGGTAATCGTGCCCTGGATGGCCATGCCGCCACCCTCGGATGTCAGTGTGACCGCTGCAGTTGGCGCGTCCACCGTCGTAGACATCGTCAGCGCACCGCCAGCGGTCATGGTCACGAAACCGTCCGGCGTTGCCGGTGCGACCTCGATCCCGGTCCCGGTGACAAGTAGATCGCTGGCCGACGCCAGCGTGACGCCGAATGCGTCCTTACCGCCCCGAGTTGTGCCTGTCGCCCTGAGCAAGCCGCTGGTCGTCAAGTCGCCGCCGGTCGCGTGCAGCAGGACGCTGGACCCCACCAGTCCTCCACTGTTCTCGACCTCACCGCCCTGCATCGCAAGGGTGCCGCCAATGGTGAACGTGCCTTGATTGTCGATGGATCCACCAGCCTGGATGTCGAGTCCTTGTTCGCTCGAGAGATTGAAGGTCGATTGGCCATCCGCTGCGATCGACACGTCGCCGTCTGCGCGAACCTCAAAGTCGTGGGTCGCAGAGGCCATGATCGGGTCACCAAGTCCACCGCCGCTTCCCGCGATCGTCAGATCACCTGCCACATGCACGGACTGGATCAGGTCGTTTCCGTCGCCGCTGAATTCCAGAGTGGGTCCGGCCAGCACGGTAAGTGAACCGATCTGGCCGCCAATCGCGCCGAGGTCGCCCTCAATGGCCGCGAGATCCAATGCCTCCAGGGTGAGGCTGGACACGCCGTCGCCTGTGACCGAACCGCCGGTGAGATGGAGGGATTCATCGCCGTGAAGGGTGGCGTGGTTCTCCATGCTTGCATTGCCGACGAGCGTCAGGGTGGGGGCCGCGATTCGCTGGTCGACATCGTCAATCGCCAACTGAATATCGCTGGACACAAGCGTCGCCAGGTCATTGAACGACAGGGAAGACTGCACTCGAAGCGTTTCCGTGGAGACCAGCGTCAGAGCGCCAGCGACATTGCCGAGCGTCTGATCCACCGAGGCGCCGACCCGGCCGAAGCTACCCGCGGCCACGATGGCCGATGAGAGATCCGCGTAGTCCACAGGCGAGAGAGGGTCTGTGGACGCGATGACCCGGGTGCGGCCCGACGCGGTGATGACCAGCGATCCGTTCTGATAGGTGGAGCCGCTGGCGGCTTGGCGCACCACAGGAAGAAAGTCCAGAGACGCCCCAGAGATCGTCACGTCACCTCCGTTGCCGCCCCACGCGCCGCCGTTGGCAACCAATGCCACCGGTTGGCCGGCGTAGACGGTGCCGTCCGTCGACTCCAGGACAATCGTCCCTGCGTCCGCGACGCCGAAGCCGCCGCCGCCACTTGCGTCGATGCGGGCGGCATCACCCAGAACCGTATTGGAGAAACTCCGAATCGCCACCGAGCCCCCGTTGCCCACGGCCCGCGCGAGCCCCTCCTGCACCACGGCCGAACCGATGATGTCGATCGTGCCTGCGCCGGACGTTGCGCTGACGTCAATCAGTCCGGAAGAGCCGACGTCCGGGTTCTCCATGGAAGTCCAGACGGCGCCGCCCTGCGCGACGATGTCCACGTCACCACCCGCAGCTCGAATCTCGCCATCATGTTGGATGGCAAGACCCAGCAGGTCACCCGCCGCCAACGTGACGCCGCCACCGGCACCGGCGTCGAGCGAGCCGCTGTTGTGGAGTGCCGGGTCGCCCGACTCGATGGTCGCGGTCTGGCTTCCGGCCTGGGGCGTGTAGTCGCCGTTGATGTCGCTCCCGTCGATCTCGACGCTGATGCGACTGTTCATAAGGTCCTTGAGAATGACCGTGTCACCAACCGCCATCACGATCATGCCTGCGCTGATGTCGGACGTGTTGACAACGCGGCTGCCGATGAGCGAGATCTGCTGGGCGCCATTGAGGGTTCCATGGAACTCCACTGCACCTGGGCCGACGTCGAACGTCAGGGAGTCGCCAGACAGGAAGTCTTCGTTGGTGACCGCTGCCGCTGCCGCATGCATGCTCGATGCATTGATCACAGCGCCCTGCCCGAAGATAACGCCGGCCGCGTTCACAACGTAGACGTGCCCGGTCGAAGCGTTGAGGATTCCATCAATCTGTGTAGCGCCCGAGCCGACAACACGGTTCAGAACGCGGTAGCCCTCAAGGCCCACAAAATTCAGCGATTCCTGCGGCGCCAGATTGAGGCCCTGCCAGTCGATGATGTGCCGATTCAGCGCCACGCCTGAGTCAAGGAGGACATTGGTCACGTCACCGAACTGATAGATGCCACCCCCGCCCTGTGGTGTGATGAACTCCCCACCAGTGGGTGTTGCCAGCACGCTCGGGGCGAGAAGCCCAAGCCCGATTGACGCGGTCAGCGCCATGCCCGTCCGTCTGGCCTCTGCAACGATTCCACCCACGGTTCGTCGATTCATGTCTCGTTCTCTCATCTCGCTCATCACATGATTCCCGGACGTTTGCCCAAACCCACCTCACAGGGCCGCGCAGGACGCAGCCCCCTCACTCTACCCGCCGTTCAGTCCAATCAGAAGGACAAGCTGGCCTGAACGTACAAGCGGTTGTGCCCTGAGTCGTACAGACCGTTCTCCAGGGCCCGCAATGCCCAACCCCAGTCAAGCCGAATCTGAAGATTCCGCTTGACTACCAGTTCCATACCCACGCCGGCCGACAGGAGGGTCTCGTCAAACTCGCCCGGCGTATCGCCGTTTTCGGTCAGCCAGGAGTAGTCGACGAATCCCAGAAGGACCAGATCCCAGTCGGGTCGACCGTACACATGCTGGGGCGCGCCGCGGAAGGGCTGCCCGAACAGGGAGCCGGCCTGCGGCTCAATATCAAACGTCCTTGGCAGGTGGAACCGATACTCGCCGCTCAGGTTGATGGCGTTGTCACCTGCCGCGACCGACACCGGGTACCCGCGGTTCGTGCCTGGCCCGCCAGATACGGATTGAAACTGGGGAAGCAACCGGCTTCCGAATGCATATTGACCGGAGAAGTTGACGAGCAGTTCGTGGGCGAGCGTTGAACTTCGGGGCGTCGTCGGATCGGCCCACGCGTCGGCATCAATCAGGGGTTCGAGGTAGGTCGAAAGGGTCGCGGACCAGTTCAGTCTCGCAAACTGGTTTGCGGGATCGAACCGATTGGTCACAAAGCCGAGCCTCGCAAGTGTCTGGTCGCTGTGCGAGGTCACATTGCCTTCCATGCCGATGCTTCCGCGGAAGTTCGACCACTGTCCCCCGCGATCAAACTGGAGCATCCCGTAGGGCACGAGGAATGATGCCTGCTCCTGCAGGTCGAAGCCGAGGAGATCGTTGCTGGCGCTCAGGTGCTGCAGCCTCAGGCCGCCGACCAGATCCGCAAAGAAAGGGCCGTCCTGATACACGTTGAGCCGAAGGTCGCCGCCACCTGCCCATGAATACCCGGTGAACGTATTGGCAAATCCGCCGATACCGAATTGGTCCGCCACATACTGGCTCCACGATCCGTTGATGCCCCAACGGAGCCGGCCGTCCAGACCCAGTGGAGCCTCATAACTGCCAACGACCGCATTCGTGTCGGCATTGCTCGATGTGACGTACTGAATGGAGAAGATGTCGTCGTTGTTGGTCAACTGGGTGTTGACGAAACCGAGCCGGAACCGCTGGTAGCCCTCCATCTCGGTTCCCGTGTTTCCATACTGGAACCAGAGCGTCCAGGGCTTGGCTTCAGCGACTCGATAGGTCAGGTAGGCATCGCCTGGCTCGCCGTCATCCGGCGTGGAGAGTTCCACATCCACCGGCGCCCCCTGCCCGGCAATGGGCGGCTCTGCATCCCGGCTGATCAGCGAGTTGGTGATGCTTCCTTCGATGTCGCGACCCGGATGGCGACTCAGGAAGTACAGGTAATCGTCGAGTTCCTTTCGACGGAGCAACGCGCCGTCTTCGCCGTTCTCTCCGGCCTTCAGCGGCGAGCGGTCTGCGATGCGCTGATGCGCCGGATGGTTGACCCGGTCTTCATCATCCACACGCTCGCCCGACGCGATGGTCCTGACCTCCGCGACACGGCCCACCGTGACAACCAGCGTCAGTTCCGTGCGGTCCCCTCGAAGGTCCGCCCCTGCGTCCGGCCCGGAGGATGGAATCTGCGAAGGCAGCGGCTGGACACCGACGCCCACAAGATCCTGCGCCACCAGGTGGCCGCCAATGGCGTTGCCGATGGCCACGACGGCGGAGGCGTCATATCGCATCGGCCCCGACTCGTTCAGTTTCGCCAGCGTCACCACGCGGCCATCGTCGCCGGAGGCTGCGGTCCAGCCATGCGCGTCTGCAACAAGGCGAACCTGGATCCACTCAAACGAGGACGCGGGTGGCAGGTCGCGGTGGGGCGCCGAGTACATGATCTCGAACGGCCAGGCGACGTAGTACACGTCGCCCTCAACCGCTTCGCTGGTAGTCGCGAGCGGAGGCATCCCGGAGGGCCGCGGCGGAGGGGACAGTGTGATGACGAGCATCCGAGTTCCGTCCTGCTCACCGACCAGTTCGGTTGCAAGCCGGGTGTTGGTCATGCCCAACTCGCGAAGCCTCACCTCCATCGCGTGCACGACGCCGCGGGTTGCTGACGGCCGCCATCCTCGCGTTGGAAATCGCTGCAGATCCGCAAGCGGAATCTGATCGCCGGCATCGGCCCAGCCACCCTGCACCGCGTCATCCACCACCTGCAACCGGACCGTCGTCAGCGAAAACAGCGAGGCGGGATCGCCCCAGGCCTCGTGATCCGGTGACCAGGCGATGCGAACACCGTCGATCTGCTCGATCGGCGCTGCCGCGCGGACCGATCCTGACGTCACGTCTGCGGCTGCCGTTCCAGACTCGCTCGATCCGGGCTGCGGGACATTTGCCTTGTTGGGGACGACCTGCTTGGGCCCAGCCAGCGTCGGCGCGGCCAGCACCGGTTCGCTCGCCGCCGGGGCTGCCGTCACCTGGGGCCGTGTCACCGTCACCTGGGCGGTCATCGACAATTCCGCGCCACCCGACGGGCTCGGCTGGAGTTGGTCCGACATGGTGACCGTCGCGTCCGGGGCGGCTGAATGCGCCGCTGCGCCGACCGCCTCGACCACCGCCTGCAGGGCTGCGGGCGTCCATCGCGCAGGCGCGCCGGTCATCAACCGACGCAAGGGCAAGTCCGCGCCGTCCGAGACCATGACAACGCCGCCACGAATGGTCACGGGGGCGCGTACCGACTGCAGCAGATCCGCCGGGTCCGGCAGCCCGGCCGCGTCGCCCACCCAGTGAAGCGTGACGTCATCGACTGACTGGGTGGCCGACCGGTGCTCGCGCAGCGGGACGAGGTCGTACGGAAGGGACGCATTGGGCTGCAGATCCGGCAGCGGCACCTCGGCCAGGAACCACACCGCGTGAGCGGCATGGGTCCCTCCACGAATCAGTTGGAGCGACGGCTGGACGGTCGCGCCGAGCAGGCCGTCCTGCGCCAACTGCCGCTCCATCGCCGATGCGATGACCTCGATCGCCTGCGTATCGATTCGAACATGACCGTGACGCCGGAGCGACCGCAGGTCCGTCCGCACACCCGGGCCGTCCCCGCCGGTTGCGGTGTAGCCACTGGCGGTCCGATGGATCCGGAACGGCGCCGTATTCAGTTCTGAAATGGCAGGAAGGTCGTCGGCGCCGCTTCGCCACGCGGTCTCAAACCGATCGACCAGCCACATGGAGTCTGCCGCGACTGCCTGCCCGCCGGTCCCGGCCAACGCCAGAAGCAGGAGGAGTCGCACCCACCGGACGCCTTCAAACCACCGATTCCTCACAACCATCATCTCCCGACTGTCCGCCCGTGGCCCTGCTGCCCCGACCGGGGGGTACACCTGCCGACCAACAAGGATCTCACCCCCCCGGGATGGCGTCAACCAGCCCCGCACAAACGTCCCCAATTCTGCGAAACATTGCCGCAGACCGAGACTTCGGCTGAATCACCGGCGCCATCGGATCGACATGCCACTGAGGCCGAGCCTGACACAGGTCCACCCGGCCCCCGGAGATCCGATTCATGATCCTCAGCACTGCCTACGCCCTGATTCTGGGACTTTCCTATCAGCCATGCCCGGTGGCCAGTCTGCCCGCAAGCCCGCCAACCGGCGGCGTGACCGCCGTCCGCCCGGCTCAGCCCGTGTCGCTGGCAGCGGGCGACTCGCTGGGGATGGCCTTGATGGCGTCCTCAACGCAGGACGTCCCACCCCTGCTGGCGTCTCGCCTGGCTGCCGTCGCCTCGGCGCCGCCATCCTGGACCCTGATGTCCGAGGATGGAACCCGGTACGCCCTGGGCCACTGACCCCCCCAGCTCACCCCGCGATGCGTTTGTGAAGTTTCGCAAGCAGCCTCCGCTGCCGCTGCGTGCTCGCCATGGACTCCGCCCGCTGAAGCATCGCGACGGCGGCCCCGCTTCCGTATCGCTGGGACAGCAGCGGCAACAGCCGCGCCGTCCGCGTGAGTACGGCCCCTGGGGATATTGCCTGAGACAGGGCATGCAGCACATCATCCGACGATCCCTCCCCGAGGCTCGGACCGAAGGCCGCCCAAAGCATGTCACCCTGGAGCGGTGATGGATCGGACAGCCGGGTCCACGCGGCCAGCAGGGCCGCTCGCTCGCCCTGACGAAACAGTGCCCCGAAAGCAGCAGCAGCAGCAGCGGGGCCGGCACCCTGCCGCTGCACCGCCGCCTCCCACAAGGTCGCAGCCATCTGGTCACGGCCCAGCAGGCAGACCTCTCCAATGGCATCGGCAAAGGCCTGATCGGTCGGCGTCGTCTCCACGGCCCTCATGGCCCGGACCGCTGTGGTCTGGACGTCGGTATCACCGGGGCGAGGGGGGTTCGGCGGTGTCAGCCTTCGCATCGAGCCTTTCGGCGGCGCCGCCAGCATGAGCGGGTCGCCGATCGTATTGACCCGCCATGGCCTGGACATGGCGTTGGCAGCGTCCGGCCACCAACGCGCTGCCACCAGAAACGGAACGCCGCCGGCGATGCGCTGCGCAAAAAGTTCGGGCATCACAAAGGCGGACAGTTGCGGCTCCGCCACCGACCCGACAGCGGCGTACACACCGCGGTCAAGCCACCGCCCCCCGACGGTGGCATCATTGCCGGGGGCCGCCAGCGACCAGCTGTGAATCATGGACAGTGCGGCCGGGCGATCGAGAATCGGCAGGTCGCCAGGATCACCATCCTGGTCTGCCCACACGCGAAAGAAGTCGGCGTTGCCCTTGCTGTTCATGAGTGCCAGGTCTGCCGAGAGCCCGGTCGGCGCAGCGTTGGCGAGCGTCTCCAGAGTGGCGTCGGTGACGAGATCCACGGCGTAACTGGCCTGCTCAAGCACCGACGCGGCGGGTGACATGCCCCACCTGGACCACGGTTGGCTGTTCGGATAGGTGTCGCACATCCACACGTCCACGCGGGGCAGAAAGAGCGAGCAATTGGCCACCCAGGCCGCCCGCGACGCGTTTCCGAATATCCAGCCGGCCACGGCCCAGCGGCGGCCGCCGCGTGATCGGCCGAGCAGATCCGTGATCGCCACCAGGTCTTCGCCGCCAATCGCCGTCTCCGTGGGCGAGGTCGCCTTCCCGGACAGCTTGCGGCAGATCGTCAAGGTGTCGATGTCGTCCCCAAGTGCATCCCATCGCAATCCGGTGCCGGCGACGGCCTGCTCGAGCGCCCCCATCAATGCTTCGGCCCGCCCCCGATTCAGCGTGCCCCCGCTCCCGCCTGCCTTGTCTGAGAGCCACACGATGTCCTGCCCGCGACCCGCGGCCAACAGCACCGCTGCCGACACGGCCGGATCGCGTGGATTCGAGACCACCACGCCCGCAGGAACCGGTAAGCCCGCCGCAGATGCAGCGGCCCGCGGCGAGGTCCCGCCACTGCCACCCCATGCCGCGGCGGCTGCGGCGGAGATGGCCGCTGCCGATGGCGCCGCATCGCCAATGGACGCCCGCCGATACACCGCTCTGGGCTTGAACCGACGAATGAACATGGGCGCCAGGTGCTCGTCCTCGATAAGTACAGGCCACTGCCTCTGGGGCGACCACTTGGAGACTTCATCGACCAACGTGGCGAGATCCGGAACCAGCACGACCTGATGCGCGACCGGCACCCGCGCCCGAAGTTGCAGCGACGACTCGCCGAGCGCGAAGTACCAGGGCAGGGGCGGCTCTGCGGCCGATACGGAACCGAGCATCATGGCGAGCGCCACGGAGACGATCATTCGTTTCATGAAGCCAGCATAGGTCCTCCGCCGCGGCGGCTGGCGCAGTACCGTCCTCGGATGATTCCAACCGTCCGCGTCATCTCCATTGGAGCGCTTTCCTCACATCCGCTGTGGAATGAGCCCCCCGCCACTCGAACGGGTCACACCACGACGACGCTCGTGGAGGCCGACGATCTTCGAATGGTCATTGACCCTGGTCTCCCGGGGCCCATCCTCGGGGCGCGGCTGGCCGAACGCGCTCCGCTGCGACCGCGGGACGTAACGCACGTCTTTCTGACCGCCGCTACACCGGAACACATGCGGGGCCTCGATGCCTTTCCCCACGCGACGTGGCTCGCCTTTGAAACCGAAATCGCCCACGCGCTGGCGGCAGTTCAGGAAGCACTGGTTCTGGCCGAGGCGCATCCCGAAGACGGCGGCGTGGAACCGGCTGCCCAGCGGCTGGCCGCCCTCCAGCGGATGGTGCCTGCAGACGACACGCTGGCCCCGGGGGTCGATCTGTTTCCCTCGCCGGGCGTCACACCCGGGTGCTGCGGCGTCCTCGTCGCTGAGCCGCGGCGGACGATCGTGATCGCCGGCGACGCGGTGGCGACCCGCGAGCACGTGGCCGAAGCCAAAGTGCTTCCCCACTGCTGGAACCGAGATCAGGCGCAGGAGTCCTTCGCAGAAGTGATCCAGATTGCTGACGCCATCATTCCCGGACGCGACAACATCGTGTACCCCTGAGGATTCCTGAATCCCTGAGGCCACCTGGAGAACGCCGGCGGCCACGAGGCCGCCGGCGCATGTTCGGGCGTTGCGATTGGTTGAGCCGCGCCACCTGAACGAGAGAGGAGAAGAAGAGTGGTACACATGTCCGGGCAGGGGCTCAAGGAGGCGGTTCGAGCGGTGCCCACCAGAACAAGGGCATCTTCCAATTCAACAGCCCTCAAGCCCAGCCGACAATCCGATTGCTGAGCCACGCTGAGCAGATCAGGGAGGCGTATGCGACCTGTTCCGCCTGTAGGAACGCCAGCCCTCGTACAATCCCGCCATGGCCGAACACGTGGCGCTGTACGCAGGCTCATTCGACCCCCCGACTCTGGGACATCTCGATGTGATCAACCGCGCCCGCAGGCTCTTTGACCGCATTGTGGTCGGCATCGGCGAGAATCCGGACAAATCGCACATGTTGCCGCCCGCGGACCGGCTGTCGCTGATGCAGGGCGTGGTTGATGACCTTCTGACGCAAACGCCGGCCGGCGCGCCGGTGGATGTTCAGGCGTACGGAGGCCTGACCGTCGACTTTGCTCGATCGATCGGCGCCGCGGCTCTGCTCCGTGGCATTCGCAACGTCACCGATCTTGCCAGCGAGTGCCAACTGGCCATCGCCAATCGGCAGGTCGCTGATATCGAGAGCGTCTTTGTCATTACGGACGAGAAGTACGGCTTCACGTCCTCGAGCCTCATTCGCCAGATCGTGGAACTCGGTGGCGACGTGGAGAAGCTTGCCGACATTGTGCCTGCCGCGGTGCTGCAGCACCTGCGAGGGGCTCAGGCGTGAGCAGCACGCTCACGTGGATCGTGCTGGCAGCAGCGGGAGCGGGGCTGGTCGCGCTGTATCTGGCGTCCCTTCTGAACCTTGACCCCCTGTCGACCATCGGCGGCGCCATGATCGGCGGCGGTGTCGGTGGTTGGATTGCCAAGCGTCAGGCCGCGCAGCGATCAGAACAGGAGCGTGAGTCGTGAAACCACTCCTCTTTGCCGTTCTTGGCGCCGTGGTCGCGGCGGTGGTTGCTGTCCTCGTCGCCAAACTCCTCGGGGTCGACTCCGGAGCCTCCGCCATCGGCGGTGGTGTCGGGGGTGGTGTCGGAGGCGCGATTGTTGGAGCGATGAGCAGGAAAGAGCAGTAGACGGCCCGCGCTCAGCAGACCAGCCCGGACGCCCCCCACACGGCCTTGAAGTTCTCCCCGAAGACGAAGTTCTCTTCGGGAAACTCCAGACCTGCCATGTTCTGATCAACATGGCTGAACATCAGATTGATGCGGCCGATGGGCTGCCAGACATCGCCGCCATCGCCCGGATCGTTGGTACGGGCCTCGACCACGCCTCGCGTGATGGCCCCGCCGGCGTCAATCCGATCCATCGTCGCGGTGTAGCGGATCGTCATGCCAGGGAGCATGTCGGCCTCAAACTCGGCCTTGGCGATCTTGGCGAGGATCACCTTCTCGCGGAAATCGTTCACCGCCCCCACCATGATGCCCGCGGTCTGCGCCATGCCTTCAACAATCAGCGAACCTGGCATCAACGGCATGGCGGGCGCATCGCCTCGGGCCGGCAGGTGATCGTGCAGGTGCTCTTCCGCCAGACTCGTGTTCTTGATCGCGACGAGCCGCTCGCCGGGCTCGTGCTCCACGATTCTGTCAATCCACATCCACCGCATGACGGATCGCGAACGGGCGGTCAGCCCGCATCGCCCTCAAGCTTGATGGCAACGAAGTCGACCAGCGACTGGACCGTGATGAGGTCACCGACCTTCACCACCTCGCGGTCGGCGTCGAACGCGGAGAAGTCCACGTGGGGCATCCGCTCACGCAACATGTCCATTCCGGCGTCGGTGAACTTTCCGTCCTGCACCCAGTCGGCGTTGTCCATGACGTTCTCCGGGAAGAGTTCGCCCTGATCAATCTTGAATGGCTGGTCCGCAGTGCCAAACGCCTTCTCGAGGCGAAAGACGATGTCGAGGAAGTCGATGGACTCGGCACCAAGATCGGCCGTCAAACTGGCTTCCGGCGTGATCTCGTCATCATCACAGCCCAAAGCCTCCTCCAGCACCTCGCTGACCTTCCCGAAAATGTCATCCTTGGTCATGAGCATGTCGTCTCCGACTCCTGCAGTTGGACCGCCGACAAAAGACGCGGCGGTCGCATGGTAAATCTGCCGGAAATGGCGGTGTCGCCGTCCCCGGGGTCGCCTTCCACAATGCCGGTCCCCTTGCACGAGACGACGCCGTCGTCGTCGGGCTCGGAAACCGTCACCTCCACCCGAAGCGATTGTCCGGGCCTCACCATGGCACCGTACTTGACCGCTCGCACGCCACCGACCACCCACGGGCCGTCCCCCCGAGCCTCGAGAAGCGTCCGGGCGGCCTGCAGCATCGCTTCCAGCATCATGACGCCGGGCAGAATCGGAAAGCCCGGAAAGTGATCCGCGAGGTACTCCTCAGCGGCACTCACCTGCTTGCGGGCGACGATCCGATCGCCGTCCATTTCCTGCACATTGTCAATGAGATGAAATCGCATGGTCTGAGGCGGGCGAATGGTACCCGAGTGGGGCTCCAAGCGGTGGCACGGGGGCCCCGAAACCACTATCCTGCTCGGCTCGATCGGGTGGACGGCGTGGCCGCTCACCCCCATTTTCGCCCCCTTTCCACAGAACGGCAGGACACGACATGGCCAGCACCGGCACCGTCATCCAGGTCATTGGATCCACCTTCGACGCGCAGTTCCCCGAGGACGCGCTCCCGGACATCTACAACGCTGTCACAAGCGACCTGGAGGTCGACGGCAAGCAGACCACGCTGTATGGCGAGGTGAGCAAGCACTTGGGCGGCGGACAGGTTCGGTGCGTCGCACTCGGAAGCACCGACGGCCTGCGACGTGGCCACCCGTGTGTGGACACCGGAGCGCCCCTCTCGGTACCCGTCGGTGACGGTGTGCTCGGCCGCGTGTTCAACCTGCTGGGTCAACCCATCGACGAGCGCGGCGACGTCGCCTCTGACCGCACGCGGCCCATTCACCAGCCGCCGCCGAATCTGGACGACCTCAACCCCAAGACTGAGATTCTCGAAACGGGCATCAAAGTTGTCGACCTGCTGTGCCCGTTTGTCCGCGGCGGCAAGATCGGTCTCTTCGGTGGTGCCGGCGTTGGCAAGACGGTCATCATTCAGGAGATGATCGCGCGTGTGGCCCGTGGCTTCGGTGGCTACAGCGTGTTCTGCGGCGTCGGGGAGCGTACGCGTGAGGGGAACGACCTCTGGCGTGAAATGCAGGAAGCCGAATACACCGATGCCGAAGGGAACACCGCCCACGTCATTGACAAGGTGGCCATGGTCTTCGGCCAGATGAACGAACCTCCGGGCGCGCGTCTCCGCGTGGCCCTGTCCGGCCTAGCGATGGCAGAGGACTTCCGCGACAACTCCGGCAAAGAGACGCTGATCTTCGTGGACAACATCTTCCGGTTCACGCAGGCGGGGTCCGAAGTGTCTGCGTTGCTCGGACGCATGCCGTCAGCGGTCGGTTACCAGCCGACGCTTTCCACCGAAATGGGCGAGTTGCAGGAGCGGATCACCTCGACCTCCCGCGGCGCGATCACTTCGGTGCAGGCGATTTACGTGCCGGCGGACGACCTGACCGACCCGGCTCCGGCCACGGCCTTCACCCACCTCGACGCCTTCGTCGTGCTGGAGCGTGGCATTGCCGAAAAGGGCATTTACCCCGCGGTCGACCCGCTGAACTCGTCCTCCCGCATCCTCGACCCGCAGGTGCTCGGCGAGCGGCATTACCGCGTCGCCCGCGATGTGCAGCAGATTCTGCAGCGATACAAGGACCTTCAGGACATCATCGCCATTCTCGGTGTCGACGAGTTGGCAGAGGACGACAAGCTGGCCGTGGCCAGAGCGCGGCGCATGGAGCGGTTCCTGAGCCAGCCCTGCTATGTGGCGGAGCAGTTCACCGGGTTCCCGGGCATCACCACGCCACTTGAGGACACGATTGACTCGTTCGAGCGACTCGTGGCCGGCGAGGGCGATGACCTGCCCGAGAGCGCCTTCATGTACGTCGGTGACCTCGATGACGCGAAGGCCAAGGCCGAGCGAATGGCAGCCGAGGCCGCTGGCTGAACCAGACCAGCCGAAACCAGACAGCGTGATGCAGGCGGGCGGTCTCAGGACTGCCCGCCTGTCGCTTTACCGCGAAGTCCCGGGGGCGTCAAAACCCGGGGTCCTCTGAATCCAGGCGCCCGGTGGCCAGGCCCGGCTGCGCCAGTCATGCTGGTCCCACCGGGCGGCATCGCTGCGGAGCGGGCGATTCCCGAAGTCGCGGGGCGCATGCCACCAACCGGAAACCAACCCTGCATCACCCGGCGGCCTCGGTCCAGGTGCATGGTTGGTGGGCAAAAACCCACCGATCCCCGCTTGCTACCCTTGCCCCCGTCACCACTTGGAGCCCCCTGATGCTGATGCGAACTGCCACCACCGCCCTCACCGCCCCCCTGCTCCTGACCGCCTGCGGCGGCGAGCCCCCGGCCGCGAAGGCCCCGCCGCCCGCTGCGGAAACACCCACGGTCGCCGCCGAACCTGCGCTCGATCCTGCCACGCTCCCGGGCCTGACCGTGACCGGTGACGGAACGACGTACGCCGACGGTGTTGTGGGGTGGACCGTGACTCAGGGAACCGGCACCCCGCTTGATCCCGCCGCCGAAGCAGCCGTCCTGCGGGTCCGCGCATGGACCATGGACGGCAGACAGTTCTTTGGCGACGATCTGACGTGGGACGAGTTGGTGCTTCCAACCACCAACTCCAACGCCTTCGATGGCTGGTCAGCCGCGCTGACCGACATGGAAGTCGGTGAGGTCCGAAAGGTCTGGATCGACGCCACCGATCGCCAGGCATGGCCAGTACAGGGCCAGCCGGCTCAGGACGCGGTTCTGGACATCGAACTGGTGAAGGCGGTCACACCCGCGGACGCAGAGCTTCCGGGCGCCGCCGTCGGGGATGCCTCCAGACGGGGCAGTTCTTCCGGACTGCGTTGGTATGACCTTTCGATGCCAGCGGGCGCGCCGCTGCAGAACGGCGATTCCGCCTTGGTGTCCATGGTCGTCTGGCTCGACGACGGCACGCGATGGAAGGACACCGGCGGCACCCCCGTGAGGCTCTCGGTGGATGAGGCGCTGATGCCCGCCCTCAGGGAGGGGCTGGTCGGTATGACGCCGGGCAGCAGCCGCAAGCTGATCGTGCCGGCGGAGTTGGGCGCGGGGTTTGACCCGATGGGCGAACTTCCCGCGGGAAGTACGCTGATCGTTGATATGAACTACGTCGGTGACGTGACAGGCAACGCGTCAGCGTCGGCGTCGACGCCCGGCCAGTAACGCCAGGCCGAGCACACCGAGACCTGCTGGGGCCGGGATGGTGGTTTCGTATACGGCGTACCCGATGAAGGTGGTCGTCTCACCGAAGAAGTCGGTGGTCTCCCACTGCGGCAGCCCGTACGAGTAGTAGATCGGATCCTCCCACGGCTCTTCGATTTCGTGAAGGGAGAATGTGGTCGATCCGATGAACGGGGCTTCCAGACCGCCGAAGTCCATGGTCATGATGATGGAGTAGGTCAGATAGTCGCCGTCATCGTTCCAGTGGCGAGACGCAGACAACTCGCCGGTCCACTCCGCGGTTGAACCCCACGGCTGATAGTTCACCACACATGAGGCTGCGTACACACCATCGTCCAACTGGCCAAGGAAATCGACGCCTGCCACGTACAGGGTGACGTCGCCAACCTCTTCGCCACCTCCAGAGTCGACAAGTTCCATCGTGGCCTCAACGTCAGTCAAGCCGGCCACGTTGATGGCCAGTGCCGCCACGCCTGCGGTGGTCCATGTGTGTCTCATCCACGCCTCCTCTCTGAATCCCCCGCCACCCTACCGGACGGCTCGTCGTTGCAGAACGAAAAACCGCGGCCTGCCGAGAGCCCTATCCTGTGCCCCCCCGTATCGCCCCAGAGGAGGCCCTTATGCCCTTTGCACACACCGCACTGGTTCTTGCCGTCGCCACGGCCTCGGTGTCACCGACCGTCCCCCAGACGCCGGACGAACTCACGGCCCGGTTCGACCAGGCCATGCAGCAGGCGGATAATCGAGTCGCCGCCATCATCGCCGTCCCCGACGACGCTCGAACCTACGCCAACACGATCGGCGCCATGGACGACATCAACGCCCACTTTGACCGGGACGGGAACATGCTCGCCTTCATGGGATACGTCCACCCGGACCCTGCCATGCGTGAAGCTGCCCGAAACGTCGAACGTCGGTGGACCGACTGGTATGTGGACATCGGGAAGGACGAAGACCTGTACGCCGCCGTCCGCGCCTACGCGGAGACACAGTCGAAACTCGAAGGCGAACAGGCCCGGTTGCTTGAGTTCATTCTGCGTGACTATCGACGCGCGGGAATGGACCTTTCGGTCGAAGATCGTGAGACGTTGACCACGATTGAGAAGCAACTCAACGAACTCTCGATCGAGTTCGACCAGAACATTTTGAGTGACGCCTCCACCGTCTTCCTGACCGAGGCGGAACTCGAAGGCATGCCACAGGACTATATGGACGGTCTTGAGCGAACGGGCGATGTGTACGCCCTTGGCATGGATTACCCGACCTCAATCCCGGTGCTTGACCATTGCCCCAACGAGCAGACCCGGCAGAAGATGTGGCTTGCTCGCAGGCGGCGAGCCAAGGCCAACGTTGACACGCTGGAGCAGATTCTGGCACTCCGCGCGCGGCAGGCTGACCTGCTCGGGTTTGATCACGCCAGTGACTTCGAGAACGAGATTCGCATGTCGAAGAACGCCGCGGAGGTGGAGTCGTTCTATGCGTCACTGCGGCCGCTGCTCGCAGAGAAGGCTGCCCGCGATATGGAACTGCTCACGCAGGCCAAGCGTGAGGGCACCGGAGATACCGAAGCGACCATCAGACCGTGGGACGTCGGGTACTGGATGGAGCGGGTCCGCGAGCGAGACTACGACGTCGATTCAAACGTCGTCAAGGAGTACTTCCCGTTCG